>NZ_BQYK01000004.1:92371-209638 GCF_023168145.1 Sporosarcina sp. NCCP-2222 | reverse complement strand
TTGTCATATAGTCCACCCTTTCGTATTTAATTGCATAAAAAAAGTACATTTCCAACGGGGAGTCAGAAATGTACGGTATTTTGAAAGGCATGCTGAAAAAAGCACGCACTTTGCCTGCGCGTATCCATCTAACACCTCCCTATCGACCGTAGGTTTACAGCGTTGTTGAACTAGGCTGGTATCTGGCTTCAGCACAAGGGCTGTCACAGTGGCGGGACCGCGCCGGATTCGATTGCTCACCGGCTTCCCATTTAAGATCTGAGACTTCTCAGATCACCTATTCCGTCTGCTATTCGATTTGATTAAAGGTAGCATGTCAAAAATTTTCTGTCAACCATTCTATCGAAATAGTTTAACAACTACGTTATGATGAAAGAAGGGAAGGGGGAAGGAAAATGGGGGAAATTCAAGGAGTCTTTCTCGATCGGGACGGCACGATAGGGGGAACCGGACATTTTATTCATCCAAGAGACTTTACACTGTATCCCTTCAGTCGGCAGGCGTTTGCCTTGTTGAAAAATCATCATATTAAGATGTTTGCATGCACAAACCAGCATCGGATTAGCAAGGGCCAGGCAACCTTACAGGAGTTTCGGGATGAATTCCGGTCGTATGGGTTTGACGATGCTTTTATTTGCCCGCATAGCCCAGAAGATGGATGCCAATGTCATAAACCGAACCCGGGCCTATTGTGGGAAGCATCGAGGAAACACGGTATCGAACTATCGAATACGGCTTTTATTGGTGACGTTGGGGCAACGGACATGCTGGCTGCTCATGCAGTCGGTGCCAAAAAGATTCTCGTGTTAACCGGCTGGGGGAGAAGTTCCTGCACGGACTACAAGCATAAGTGGGCGGACATCGAGCCTGATTACATTGCTGAAAACCTGCTTGATGCAGTGAAATGGATTATTCAATACAACAATGAAAAAACTACGCTTGGATTGTGAAGTCCAAGCGCAGTGTTTGTTTTATAATTTCTTGCACTTAATAATCAACGTCGTCGGCAGCTTTGTTGCCTTCTCATAAGAATACCAGCGATTTTCATGCTTTTCGCGGTCTTCCTCCGTGAGAGCCACATCCTCGATGATCTTCTCAATTTGAAAACCATGGTCGGCGAGCGTATTAATATATGTACTCACTTTCAATTGCTGCATAATAGCGGGTGCGTGCCATGCTTCGTGATCATACGGACCTTCCTCGTGATACGACTTATCAAAATGGAGACTGCCATCCGCTAATCTCGCTCGGCTATGCAGCGGATGCTCCCAGCTGAAAATGAAAGTCCCGCCTGTCTTCAAATATCGATGGACATTTTGAATCGTTGCCTGAAGATCTGTCGTCCAGCCGAGTGCGAAAATCGAGTAGACGATATCAAAATAATTGTCCGGTAAGCCCGGATCTTTCTCCATCGGAGACTCAAATAAGTGGACGGGTGCTGTCATATCAGCCAGCACATTTCTTGCTGTCTCGATCTGTGTTTTAGATAAATCAACTCCCCATAACTCCGCGGCACCTCGTTCACCCATATAAAGCAGTGAATGGCCGCTGCCGCAGCCGATATCCAGCACTTTACATCCCGAGACATCCCCAAGTAGATGCAAGTCCTCTTCGCTCGGCGCAAGCGGCCCATAGTTCGGAAGTGGATTGCGCCCGAAAAAACGATGCGCCACTTCATCCCAGCTCTTTTTGTTTACATGCAATGTTTCAGAAACCATCTGCTCAACCTCCTTATGTTATACGAATGTATATTCGCTGTTTTGTGTTGAAATCCTCTATTTTCGATCATCATTATAAACACGTAATTTTTCTATCGTGTTGAAAATGTCAGTATAGGTTGTTTTTATGGTTTCTTCCGTACGTGTGTCATTATAGAGTCCAAATTCATACGTTCTCAGATCGCCGACGAACAAAATTCCGGAAGCATAGCTGTGTCCCATGTCAGGAGCAGATTCGAATGACACTCCTTCTGTTACAAAAGGGAGGGAGCTCTTTCTCGAATCAATGAAAATGGTGGGGATTGTCAATTGCTTATAAATCTCGGCTAGTTCATCATCGGCAGCTTCGGATAATTCTTCCGGCATGATGAAGATCGCATCGAATTGTTCAGGGATACTCTTCACTTCATAAAGTAAATCATCGAACGATAGCTCTTGGAATCGAATTTTATCTGAATCGACGTCCGGTTGTTCCCCAATAATGCCTATCATTAAATCTTCTCCTTCATATGGTGGAAACTCGACGGACTTATCCTTGCTACAAGCAGCTAAAAGAAACATGATCAAAAGTAGGGCAATTCTTTTCATTGGCCATCCTCCTATGCTGGATGTATTCGACGCGCTTACAAATTCACCTCTCTAGAAAGAGGTATGTGAAGGGTAGAACGCGAAAGTAAGCAGTAAGAAAAGGGGGGATCTCATGTCAAAACAAGCACTGGATATTCGAAAAGCAACGGATGCTGTAGCGGTCATCACTTTATTAAAAGAAGTAGCGGCATGGTTGAAAGCGAATGAGATCGATCAATGGGGCTTTTTGTTGGAAGGTGGAGAAGATGAAGAGATCAGGCAGGCCATCCTGTCGGGAGATACATATGTGGTTCATCTGGAGAACGAGATGGTTGCTACCTTTACGCTTTACCCGCGCCAAAGTGAATGGGACGAATATATATGGGGAAAAGAGGACCAAGCTGACGTCCTGTATCTCCATCGGCTGGCAGTTGCACCTCGCATGATGAGGAAGGATCTTGGGAAGGAAATCTTGCATTGGATTTTGGATAACCATTCTCAACCGATCCGTCTGGATTGTGTATCAGGACATAAAAAGTTGGCGAAATTTTATGCCGAAAATGGGTTTACTCTCATTGGTGAATCGGAAGACGGCCATTATAAGTTTCAAAAAGAAGGTCAGGTGCTAAATTGATGATTGATACGCTACAAAACAAGGGCATTATCCCGAATGGAAACTATGAGCTTATAGAATTGAAAGGAGGGACAACAAGTGGACGTGTGTATCTCATTGTTGGGGAAGAAAAATTCATTTTAAAGTACGATCAACCAATCGGAATCGGGATTGTCGATCATTTTTATAACACCTATGGAACAATATATTTATTCCCGAGAGTATATGCTGTTGACATGGAAGAGGGATGGATACTGTATGAATACACGGATGGCACGACACATACGAATCGGGGACAGAAATCGGAATGGATGAAAATTCTAGTGACAAGGGTGTTAAACCAGTACAAACCATCTGACCCACAAGCGCCATGGGGCCGGGTTGGAGGCGAGCCTCGGTCGGCTTGGTCAGATTTTAATCGAAAGAGCTTAGAATATGCATATGAAAATGTAGGGGATTTATTATCCAACGAAGATTATTCCAGAATGGAATCATTTGTCGAGGAACTGGCGATGTATGATGCGAACGAATTAAAATATTACTTACATGGGGATACGGGTGTCCATAATTTCGTGTTCCAGAATGAGTGCCTGGCAGGTGTCATTGACCCTTCTCCTATGGTTGGCCCTATCCTCTATGATTTTACGTATGCATTTTGTTCCTCTCCGGATGACCTGACAGTAGAAGCGCTTCTTTCCTCTTTTGAACTGTTGGAATCAGTTCAGATGGAAACATCCCGGCTGATCAAGGAAGTTGTGTTCCAGTTATACACCCGGATCGGCATTTGTAAGCAAGCGCATCCTCATGATTTGGATGCCTATTTGGAGGCTTGGGCTTATTGGAGAGGGCTGTTGGATGCATGTCAGAAGACAACAGTTTCACAGGGCGATTTGAATGTATGAGGCAGTAATTAATCTAAAGATATCTGCTGAAGAAGTTCCTTTATTGAGAGAGTCCGTCGGTTGGGAAAAGCGGGAGACTGATTATCCGCTTCTGTTTGAACGATGCAACTTTTGGGTTGGTACCCGAAATGAGAAAGGTATGCTCGTTGGTTTTGGGTATATTGCAGGCATGAAGTTGCAACATGGGTATATGGAGGATATTATCGTCCATCCTAATTTTCGGAAATTAGGGATTGGCGTGAAGCTTGTCAGGACGCTGATAGATGAGGCAGACAGAAGAGGCATCGAAATCGTAACCACAACGTATAGTGATAAGCATGCACGGTTTTATGAGAAATGCGGATTTACTACTTGTAGCGGAGGACTATGGAGAAAAGACAAATAAATAAACTTTAGTAATGGATGATCTCGAATACTGAGGTCATCTTTTTTTCATTCAAACATTCATATTCTTATGCGGATACAAATTGAACAGACATAACTGTCTTTCTTGGCTGGTTATATTTACATTGTATGGTGTCAAGAATAAGAGGACAAACAAACGATAGAGGTTGTTACATGAAAAACACGGGCACGATCGGTATTTTGCATATCATCTTTTTAGCGATGACTGTTGTTGGTTTGAAAAATCATGTCACCATACTGCCGCCTTTGATAACTAAGGTAGGAAGGGACGGTTGGGCATCCGTTTTGATGGCAGCAGGTGCAACATCGCTTTGGTTGCTTCTTCTTGCATATGTAGTAAAAAAAATGAATGGCGTTCCGTTAAAAGATTGGCTGCAAGAAAAAATCGGGAAAGCTGGTTCTCGCTTTGTTAGATATGCAATTGCGTTGTTCCTTCTTATTTTAGCTTCTTTCACTTTAGATGAGACTTTACAATGGGTGAACGCGACCTTTTTGCCTGAGACTCCGTTTATTTTCATGTTACTCATTTATGTTACGCTGTGTGTTTATTTTGCTACGACGAGTCTACCCATTATTCTAATGGCTAATGTTCTTGTTTTGGCTGTTGTGGTCGTATTAGGTTTTTTTGTTTCATTTACCAATATTAAAGTAAAAAATTATGATTTATTACAGCCTTTTTTTGAACATGGGTTACGACCGATTGCGGAAGGGGCGATTTATCCAGGCTCTGGGTTCATTGAAATCACCTTGTTGCTGTTGATCCAGCACCGGAGTAAAAAACCACTTCGTTTTAAACATTTTTTCATCATACTCATGATTTTGTTGTTTTTAACATTAGGCCCGTTGATAGGCGCTATCACAGAATTTGGGCCGACTGAGGCTGCGAAGCAGAGGTATCCAGCGTATGAAGAATGGGGTCTTGTCAGCATCGGGCGGTTTATCGAACATGTTGACTTCCTCTCCATTTATCAATGGTTGACGGGGACTTTTATTAGGGTCGGTTTCCTTTTGTATATCGTAATTGATTTACTTGGGTGGGAGAAAAAGAAGAAACAAGTATGGAGGGTGATTGCTCCTGCTTTCTTTTTTATTTGTATCCCTCTACTGTCTTTAAGTGATCATAAATTTCTCATCCTAAAAGGCGAATTCCTGTTAAAGGGGAGCTTTGCAGTCTTCTTGCTGATGTCACTATTTTTTTTCGTCCTAACTATGTTCTCCCGCAAATCAAAGAAGAATGAAAGTGAGTCTAACTGAAGAGGGGGGAGTAAAGAATGCAACCAGATGAAGACATGATCACGATAGAGACATTAAGAAAGTTATTTGAAAAGTCAGCTGACATCTCATTTCAAGAGTATATGTTCAATGGCCAAAAAATTGATTTTATCATTTGTGAAGCGATGGTTGATCAACAAATGCTTCATGGGGTAGTCGTAAAACGAGTGCAAGAGTTTTGTGAAACGATGGAATTGGAAAAGGGACAATCTGCTACAAATATTCTGGAATATTTACATGTACCGGGATTGCAACAAGTGACAGAAAAAAGTGAAATCATCTCGTTAGTTTATACAGGTAATGTCATACTTTGTTTTTCCGAATCCAATATAATTCTCTCAAGCAATATTGCCAATAAGCCGAATCGAAAACCGGAAGAAACCAAATTAGAATCGGCCGTAAAGGGACCCCGTGATAATTTTATCGAAGATGTTGCTACGAATATCGCGATTATTAGGAAGAGGCTTCCTACAAATTCATTATGTGTAGAGAAGTTTACATTAGGCAAACGAAGCAAGACAACGGTCGCTCTTCTTTACTTTGACGACATAGCAGATAAGAAAACATTAAGTACACTTCAACAACGGTTGGGAGAAGTGGATACAGATATAGTGTTCAGTGCCGATGTTCTAATGGAAATGGTGGAGAAGAGCCCTCTTTTATTACCCTTACATGATTTAACAGGTCGGCCGGATAGTGCAGTTGAAGCTCTTGCGAGAGGGCGATTTATCATTTTTGTCGATGGTTCTTCATACGGCGTTATCACGCCGATGAATATCGGACTTCCTCTGAAGACGGGGGAAGATACTGAATATCCTATCATTACTAGTTCCTTTGAACGGTTGCTCCGTTATGCAGGATTGTTAATAGGTGGGATGCTTCCGGCATTTTGGCTGGCACTTACTACGTACCATCAGAATCAATTGCCGCTGCAACTCTTGGCAACAGTCGTTGAATCGGGAATCGGCCTGCCATTTCCAGCTGTAATTGAAATGCTGCTTATGATTTTTATGTTTGAGTTATTTCGAGAAGCGGGCTTGCGACTTCCTTCAGTCATTGGAGGAACCATTAGCGTGGTGGGAGGTCTCATCATCGGAGATGCGGCCATTAATGCAGGAATTACCAGTCCAGCTATGATAGTCGTGATTGCTTCTTCGACAATTGCCACATTCACTTTGGTCAATCAATCTCTTGTCACTGCGGTGAGTGTGATACGACTATTTTTTATAGCTTTTACTGCGTTTTTTGGACTGTTCGGTTTTTTTATAGCGTTTTTCTTTGTGCTTACTTCTTTAGCAAAAATCAGGATATATGACGTTCCCTATCTAAATTTTACTGCTGATCTAAGTTTATCAAATATTTCCAAGACGTTTTTGCGTCTTACCCCAGCACAGTATAACAAACGGCCAAAAATGTTGAAGCCCACGGATGAGACAAGGGCGAAAGAGGCAGATCGTGAATCATAAGAGAAAAAGTTTATTTATTTTAATAGTAGTAAGCCTTTTCCTTACAGGTTGTTGGAACCAAACTGAGCCAGAACGATTGCTTTATGTTCATGGTTTAGGAATTGATTACAAGGATGGAGAATTCCATGTATATGTTCAAATTATCGACTTTGCGAGCACAGCAAAATTGAGTCAACCGGCTCATTCCCGTGCACAATCAGAAGTTGGGCATGGAACCGGAAAAACAATGGACGAGGCAATTTTTAAACTTTATAATTCAGTGGATCGGCGTGTCTACTGGGGTCATTTATCATATATTGTCTTTTCGGAGAATGCCTTGGATGGAGGAGCGGTAAACTCAGTAATGGATAGTTTTATTCGATATCGCGATACACGTTATGAAGTCCAGTTATATGGAACAAACGATTCTGTCAAAAACGTATTACTGACTACTCCTATTATTAATACCGCTATTACCTTGTCGAAATTAGGAGATCCTCGTAGTTCATATGTACAAAATTCTTTTATCCATCCTACTACAATGCGTACAATGATTATCGGTTTAGATGAACCTGGTCATGACATGACAATCCCCTATGTAACCATAAAAGAGAATTGGGAAAGTGTGGAACAGAAAAGCCAGGTTGCAGATTTGGCAGGTTTCGGCATTCTGACGCCCAAGGAATTTAAAGGTTTTATCACACACGATAAGGCAAGAGGACTTCAATGGATGTCTAACAAATCAAAGAGAATTGAAGTATCCCTGAAGTCTGGGGAAAATGAAAAAAATCGGCAATCTTTAATTATAAATGGAGTTAAAACGAAAGTTAAACCCAAAGTACAGGGCTCCGAAGTTACTTTTGCAATTGACGTTAGTTTCGACATAGTTGTAGCATCGGTGCAAGGGAAAACGACTTATGGGAAGCTAATCAAAGAAGTCGAAGATCAAGTAGAGAAGGAAATTAGAGAGACCTATGATGAGGGGTTAAAATTAAATGCTGATGTCTATCGGTTATCCGAATATTTGTACCGGAAGGACGTGAAGTCGTGGAAACGTCTGCAGAAAGAAGGAAAGGTAGAGCTATCCGAAGAATCAATCGACTCCATAAATGTTCACGTAAGAAGGGTTAAATCGGGAAGAAAGTCATTGACCGAAAATTATGGTCCGTAAAAAAGGATTTACCATTGTTCCTCTCGAAGAAATCAGAGTCGGAACAGATAAAAAATTGGCATACGATACAAAGGCTCGTTCCGGTTCAAGGGGTGAGCTATTTTTTATGGAGAGAACTACACATGGTGAGGTGATTGGATGAGAAAAGTGGAGGTACTGACCTATTCGGATGAGTGGCCATTGAAGTTTCGAGAAGCTGCTAAGGAATTGCAACGTGTGTTTGGTTCCGAATTGCTCGCCATTCATCATATCGGCAGCACATCGGTCGTCGGCTTATCCGCAAAGCCAATTATCGATATCATGCCCGTTGTGAAGGAGATTGCGAGAATTGATTTCTTTAATCAAACTATGTTAGAGCTTGGGTATGAAGCAAAAGGGGAGAATGGTATTGTCGGGCGACGCTATTTTCAAAAAGGCGGGGATGAACGGACGCACCATATCCATGTATATGAAGAGGGGTCTCCGGAAATCGGGCGGCACCTCGCTTTCCGGGACTACTTGCGTGAGCATCCGGATATGGCCGAAAAGTATGGCGAGTTAAAAGAAGGACTTGCAAAGCGCTATCCGAGGGACGTTGCGGCGTATATCAGAGGAAAGGAACAACTGGCTTTGGAGATTGAGAGGGAGGCTTTGGAGTGGGTGCGAAAGAAGAAAAATAAATAGGGGGCGTAAATAGTGAATGAAGTTTTTAATAAGCCACGCTTGCACATTGATGTTAAGTCAGTGTTGATGGATCAATCCATTTCTATAAGAGTGAAAGGACTTATTGAGAATCAAAAAATTACAGTCAGATGCAAACGTACATCTTATTGGGGCACAAAAATTTATGAAATGGAGTCCTACGGTATTTACAAGGCAAACTCATCAGGTGTAATTGACCTACACAAAACTGCGTCAATCGAAGGTACATATAAAGGTATTGATGGAATGGGATTATTTTGGTCAATGCAAATAGTAAGCACAAAAGAAAATAACATGGAAATCTTGGACAAGCTTCAACCGCACATAGTGTTCATATCTATTGAAGAAGAAACACAGACGATTGATACACATATTATTGAACGTAGATGGATGGATGCAGCTGTTACTAGAACAGCAGTGAACGAGCAAGGGATAGTGGGAACGTTGTTTCATTCTTCAAACTCTATACCTAAGCCGACCTTGTTGGTTGGTGGTAGGTGGATCGGAAGGAGGGATTTACGAATTTCCTGCTCCCTATTGGCTTCACGTGGCTTTAATGTACTGTCATTGGGCTATTGGGGAATGGACCCGCTTTCAAGCGAGTTGGTCAATATTCCACTGGAGTTAGTAGGAAATGCGATTCAATGGCTAAAGCAAAAGAAAGAAATTGCAACCGATTTTATCGGGATGCATGGGACATCGAAAGGAGCCGAACTTGCCTTGCTGGCTGCTGTGCATTTTAAGGAGATTAAGGCAGTTGTTGCGTTAAATGGTTCCCCTGTAGCCCTTTGCGGTATTGTACCATGGACGGATGAGGCGGAATTACCACCTGCTTGGACGTTTGAAGGAAAACCAATATCTTATGCAAGAAGAGATAATTCGGTTGAAATCGCCAAAACGTGTTCCGCTTTGCGCGAAGCAGGGAAAAATCCACTTCGTACTTGGTATGATTATTTGACAGCAGATCCTGAAATAACAAAACAGGCGACTATTCCTGTTGAAAATATTAATGGCCCAATCCTTTTAATTTCAGGAATGGAAGATGCCTGTTTTGATTCAGTCGGTTTGAATGAAATTGCAATGAAAAGGTTGGGAACAAATAAATTCAAGCATGAGTACGAACATTTGACATACGAAAGGGCGGGACATGAAATTGGTATCCCTAACATTTCTATATCGGCCAGCGAGTTTACAGGGGGTACCAAATTCGATACCGCACAAGCGAGTCAAGATTCATGGGAAAAGACAATTGATTTTTTTAAAAGAGCAAGTCATACAGAATGTTGAGATGAGATTATTCTATACAAGTGATTTGTGAAAATAACAATTTTCTATATGGGTTGGAAATAATTTTGATGTAGTTTGAACGGGTGTCTGGGAGTTTATGATCTGAATGAGGTTACTATTATTATTACAAGGGACAGCGAATAGCTTCAAATAGCGCTGTCAAAAGGGGGGAGGGGGATGAAAGTTGCTTTTTTTGATCGGGATGGAACGATCATTAAAGATTATTTGGATGAGGAATGGACCGGTGTTTCGGAGCCTGTATTTCTTCCGGATGCGATTGATACATTGCGTCAAGTACGTCAGAAAGGTTATGACATCATTATTATTACAAATCAATATTTAATCAATGAAGGGTTCATTACAGTAAAGCAATATGAAACAGTTCAAGCCATGTTACTGTTGGAGTTGGAGAAACAGGGTGTTGATATTTTGGCTGTTTTTTATTGCCCGCATCGCAGAAATGAAGGCTGTAATTGCTGTAAACCGGAAACCGGCATGATACTGCAAGCGCTCGATGACTATCCTTCGATAGATTTGAAGAGTTCCTTTGTAATAGGAGATTCGGGAGTCGACATGGAGCTGGCAAGGAGAATGAACATGAGAGGATTTGGCATCAAGGTCTCAATACCGGAGGACGTGACAGACATCAAGCAAGTGAATGAAGTGGCGGATGTGCTGGGATACATATAGGGGTGGATAAATTTGAAGCTGTTCATTATGGGGATCGTGGCGAGCGGGAAAACAACATATGCCAAAAAACTATCCGAGCAATTAGGGCTCCCTTTCGTTGAATTGGATGCGGTTGTGTATCATGAGAAGGAGGGGCAGCGGGTGAAACGTGCACCGGACGAGCAGATGCAAGTAATTCAAGAAATTGACCGGGCAGGAGGATGGGTGATGGAAGGGGTCTACCGGCCTTCTTATCACGCGCTGTTTGATATGGCGGATGCGATTATTTGGCTGGATCCGCCTTTGAATAAAAGAAGATATCGTATTTTCCGCAGGCATGTGAAACAGGTTTTGGGGCTTGAGGCCTGCGCGTATAAGCCGGATTTTCAGATGCTGATCAATATGTATAAGTGGACAGAGGATTTTGAGCGGAAACGGCCGGTGCTGCAGGAATATTTGAAGCCGCATCGGCGGAAAGTGATTACAGTGAAGGGGAATCCTTGGTTGGATGGGGAGTTGAGAAATTTATTGCATTTGAATGAATCTTGTAAATAAAGTAGAATTCTAGATAACGGAAAGGAGTGAAGAACATTCATTAGTAAACAAAGAAGGAAGCCGCTGCTGTGGGAAGGCCTGCAGGCGGCGATGAAACGTTTGCCGGAGTACCACGAAAGTTTTCCCGCATTGCAAACAAAGCAAGCCGCCGTCCAAGCGGGTTTTGGAGGTGAGCAGGAGCTCGATAAGATTTTCGAGCGATATCCATTTTCCATGGAATATCAAGTATTTCACGATCTCTCTCTTTTCACTAGCGCCCCCTTTCAGCTAGACACATTGTTCATTACCCCCTGGTACGCCATTGTATTTGAAGTGAAAAATATGTCGGGTGAGCTGCTCGTCACTGAAAATCCACCTCAGCTTATTCGAACATTAGAATCAGGACAAGTGAGTCGCTTTAAAAGTCCGTTTACCCAATTGGAAAACAACTGCGCGTTGTTTACAGATTGGCTGAGCCGAAGAAGTGTTTCACTTCCGGTATATGGCGTCATAGTGCTCGCCTATCCAAGACAGCATATTGAGGTATTTGACACGACCGTACCTATTTTATTCCCTCAAGCTGTTCCCGCCTTCATTCGCAAGCTTCCGTCAGGAGTTCCCTTGTTGGACAAAGCGGTTTTTGCCGATTTGCTAGTAAACCTCCAAAAAAGTCATCGGCAGTTCATTCCTCCTCCAATCTGCACGACATTTTCCATTCCTTCTCAACATATTCAAACAGGCGTCATTTGCCCGAATTGCCATCGCCTCGGCATGAAAAAATATACGGGAGGCTGGCGATGTCTTTCATGTGGAAAGACAAGCAGGCACGCCCACAAACAAGCCATTCGGGAGTGGTTTCTCCTATTCGGAGGCGCCATGCGCAATCAAGACTGCCGCCACTTCCTTCATGTAGAACGACAACAAACGGCCCATCGATTATTAACCTCCATGGAACTAGAAAAAAAGGGCTCCTATCGAGATAGGACGTATAGTATGCGATTTGATACGGAACAGCGCACTTGATTGTGCGCTTTTTTAGTGGGCTGGAAAAGGAGAGTCGGTGGTAACGGGGTGTAGGTCGGTGGTAAAAGAGGTCAGGTCGGTGGTAAAGGGGAGAATCGGTGGTAAAGGAGCCTAGGTCGGTGGTAAGAGGTTGAGAGTCGGTGGTAAAGGAGCCCAGGTCGGTGGTAAACGGTCGAGAATCGGTGGTAAAGGCGCTCAAGACGGTGGTAAAGGTTGAGAGTCGGTGGTAAAGGAGTCCAGGTCGGTGGTAAGAGGTCGAGAATCGGTGGTAAAGGAGCCCAAGTCGGTGGTAAAGGCGTCCAAATCGGTGGTAACCGGCTACGCCTCGACAGTAAGGTTCACAAATCGACGTGCTTTCCAGAAAAGAAGGTGCGTCATTTTTTTATTGACAATATTTAGA
Source organism: Sporosarcina sp. NCCP-2222 (assembly GCF_023168145.1). Lineage (GTDB taxonomy): Bacteria > Bacillota > Bacilli > Bacillales_A > Planococcaceae > Sporosarcina. The sequence goes on along the minus strand of NZ_BQYK01000004.1, from coordinate 196,951 downwards.
TGAAAGTATATATTTACTACACCAGTAATTTAGTAAATCAGTAAATGAGGAGAGTGGAAATGAAAATTCCTACACATTTGAAACATAAGCCGGTGATTGTAGCGGAGAATTATGCGAATATTGATGGTCGGACTGCGTATAAGACGGATGCGCAAGGGTTATCGCTCGGTCTGGCTCAGTGGAATGATCGGGGAAAGTTGGATATTTCGGCGAAGATTTGGCGACATACAGGAGGTAAGTGGTCTCGCCAATCGGAGGAGATGCCGCTGCATCGGGTCTTGGACTTGGCCATTTTGGTCTGCGAGGCGCAGCTTTATTTCCGGGAGGCCTATCGTCATGAAGATTTATATGATCCGGAAAATCCAATTATTAAGCGCGTCGGCCTGCAAGGGGATGCTATGACGGTGGAAGTATGCACGGAAAATGAGCAAATTAAAGAAGATATTCAATTGTTCCAACAAGCTTTAAACGAAGACGGTGAATTAATTGGCGAGCGATTACGTACACTGTCACACATCTTAAAGGAAATGGGTTATTAAATATAACTCAAGAGGATCTAATTATGAATCAAACGTTAGTACACGATGAAAAGGCTTTAAAGAAAGCGTTTATCGGCTTTTTAGTGCCAGTTATGCTGGCAAATATTTTACAATCCCTTGGTCAAATTTTTGGGATGTTTTTAGTAGGGAGATATCTGGGAGTCGATGCCTTGGCGGCGATTTCCGCGTTCTTCCCATTCTTCTTCTTCCTGATGGCTTTTGCAATCGGCCTTGGATCAGGCAGTTCCATCTTGGTCGGTCAGACTTATGGCGCGGGCAATGTCGATAAAATGAAGCAAGTCGTCGGTGTGACCTTGGCGGCGACCACGCTGTTGTCTGTCGTCGTTGCGATTTTTGGAGGATTTTTTATAGAGACGATTTTGCGCATCATGCAGACGCCGGAAAATATTTTTGAACAAAGTGTTTCCTATGCGCGCATCTTATTCTTTACCTTGCCGGTCATGTTCCTCTACATGGTATACACGACATTCCTGCGGGGCGTAGGCGATTCCAAGACACCGTTCATTTTCCTAGTGATCAGCGTTGTGGCCAATATCGCGTTTCTTCCTGCCCTCATGTTTGGCTGGCTCGGTTTACCGCAGCTTGGGTTAAACGGGGCAGCATATGCATCGGTTTTGTCCAATTTCATTACCTTGGTGCTATTGCTCCTATATTTGCACAAAAAACAACATAGCTTGCGGCTCGATCGGACGGTTTTGCAATACTTCAAATTGAAGAAGGATATTCTATCCTCCTTGGTGAAGCTAGCGATTCCGGCGAGCATTAGTATGGTTGCCATTTCAGTTGCAGAAATTGCCATCATTGGTTTCGTCAACATCTATGGCTCCAGTGCGACAGCAGCTTATGGCGTTGTCAATCAAATCGGCGGGTATGCACAGATGCCCGCGATGAGCATTGCGATCGCGACGTCCGTATTTGTCGCACAGGCACTTGGCGCAAGTTCAACTGAAATGATTCAACAAATCCGCCAGATCGGCGTCCGTTTGAATTACGTATTGGGCGGTATCTTTATCGGCGTTATGTATTTATTTGCTGAGCCGATTTTAGGTCTCTTTATCGATCATGCTGAGACTCTCTCCATTGCAAAGGATTATTTATTCATTACATTTTGGAGTTATCTCATCTTTGGTCATATGCAAACAGTTACGGCGACGATGCGTGCAACAGGCGTTGTTCTGTGGCCGACTATCTTTTTGGTGCTTACAATTTGGGCCATTGAGGTGCCGGCGGCGTATATCCTGTCTCACCATACGCCTCTCGGATTAAATGGTGTGTGGGCCGCTTATTCACTCGCCTTTTGTTTCAACTTCATTTTCCAATACACTTATTTCAAAACGAAATGGAAAAAGAAAACGCTGCAAGTTATGCTGCGTGATTAAACAACAAGAGAGTCCGCTGACAAAGTTGTCAAAGCGGGCTCTCTTTTTCATTCACTTTCTGCAGTCGGTTGGCGACAAAGGTTAAATCCTCTACCAATAGCTTATACAAATTCGGCCGGCGCCGGACGGCTAAGGGGTGATAGGCGACAGTGGTGGCATAGCCGTTTACATCGTACCAGTTGCCTCGCAACCCTTTGACATCCACTTCTGTATCTCCGAAAAATGACTGGACAGCTGCGTTTCCTAGACAAAGTACAAGAGAGGGGCATTGCCGTTCGAGCTGTTGGTTAAGATGCCGCATACAGATTGCGCGTGCCTGTTCTTTATCATACGCACGGACAGGCCTTCGCTTCAAAATATACGTCACGTACAATTGGTATGGTTCCAACCCCGCTTCGTTCGCTGCCTGTTGCAAGGTTTGTCTCGTTCCGCATAGCATAGGATTGCCTTCTTTGTCTTCCAAAGCACCTGGATAATCGAGCACAATCATGACAGGGGCTTTCGGATTCCCTTCATCCCACACCATTCGTGTTCCTTGCTTGTACAAGCCGCAATCCTGGCACCCCTGTTCGTCGGCAGGAACAGGTTCTTCAGGCCATCGTTTCGGGCAAAATGAATTCATCAGGTACTCCTCCCTTTCTCATAGGTTACCCACTTTCAAACAGTCTGCTCATGAAAAGAGAAAAGAAGGGTGTTTAAGAAACCGTCATTCTATGGGAAGTTGAAGAATCCTCCGAAGGAAGAAGGAATTCTTGGCATCGCAAGCGAAATATTATTGTAGAAACACTATGGGTGGGGGACGATGAAATGGAAGCTTTATTAGTAATCGATGTGCAAAACGGGATTGTGGAGCACGGGGAGTTTCAAGAGGAATTGGCGAGGATTGAAAAGATGATTCTTCATTTTAAGGAGAAGGGCAAACCGGTCATTTTCTTAAGGCATTTGGATTCGGTGGAGGAGAGTACTCTCTATGAAGGTTCCCGAGGGGCGGAGTTGCATGAGTCGATGAAGGGATATGCGGAGCAAGTGATTGAGAAGCGGACGCCGAGTTCATTTTATCAGACGAATTTGGCTGAAGTACTGGATGGATACGGTGTAAAGCATGTCTATATCACTGGCTTCATGACGGAGTTTTGCTGCTTGTTTACGTCGATTGCTGCGTTTGATCGGGGATATCAAGTGACGTTCATTGAAGATGCGACGGGCACGACGAACAACGGACAGACGTATGAGATGGCGGATCTTAATATTCGGGATTTCGTTGGGACGGTGCTCCATTGGTCCGAGGTTATAAATGTAGTGGATTTTGATGAGCTTGAGCTGCCGTAACACCGGTTCAGTTAGGATGTGAGGAAATGAAACAACAAGAGATTGCCGTACAGGTTATTTGTGAGAGCTTGAAAAAGGATCCGCATGTGGAAGCTGTTTTCTTGAAGGGTTCGATGGGCAGAGGCGAGCATGATGAGCATTCGGATATTGATATGTATTGTTTGGTGAGGCAAGGGGAGGAGACGGGTTTCCTTGAGAGGCGGCTTGAGCATCTGCGTGCTTATCGGGAAGTCATTTTTACTGATGATATTTTCATAGTCGCTCCTCAGCTGATTGCGGTATTTGATAATTACCTACATATAGATTTATTTGCGGTAACGCGGGAGTCGTTTCCAGGTCATGACCATTTCACCGTGTTGCATGACCCGCATGATGTCATGAAAGAATTTATTGTCACACAAGGTTTGGCGCTCTCTCTAGAAGAATACCGGGACGATGTGATGGATATCGCTTGGTTTTTATTCCAGTACCGCAAGTCGGCGGCACGGGGCAATGACATCTGGTCTGTGCGGATGCTGTCCAATGTGGTACACCATCTGGCGAGGGCCTTGCTGCATCGGTATGCACCGGAGCGGGCTCAACTTGGGTTAAAGACGGTTTCACAATCGTTGCCGGAAGAGTTGGCAGCAGAAATGATATCCATTCATGAAAGGGTGACCCCCTCCCGTCACGGTCAAGCGGCGGGCTTGGTCAGCAGTCTGCTCGCAACTGAGTATGAATGGATCCAAGAACAATTAAAAGAGGAGACACAAACGCTGGGATTTTTGCAGCGGATGATTGAGCTTCATGCAGTTGTGTAACCGTTATTCTTTTCGAAAAAGCCTTCCGAACAAAAATGTAAGATTCGGAGGGCTTTTTGTTCGTTCCTTCGATGGTTTGTGCTGCCACTGCGGGTTATGATGTTATCAAACCTAAACGTGGGGGATAAAAGATGGAAATTGTAGTAGAAGCGAAGGGCATACATAAAGTGTTTGGAACGAAAACGAATTTGATTCCTGTACTGGAAGGGGTGGATGTCACGGTCCATGAAGGCGAGTTTGTCGGGATTATGGGGCCATCTGGTGCAGGAAAAACGACTTTACTAAATATAATAGCGACAATCGATCAGCCGACTTCGGGGAGCATCCGAATTGATGGGACGGAGATTACTGGGATGCGTGACGAACCGTTATCCGAATTTCGGAGATCAAACTTGGGGTTCATCTTTCAAGACTATAATTTGCTTGATTCCTTGACGATTCGGGAAAATATCATGCTGCCGCTGGCTTTTGCCAATCAATCCTATGTGACGACCGATCTGAAGGTTAATGAAATTGCAGAAAAACTTGGAATTGCACCCATACTGGAACGTTATCCTTTTGAGACATCAGGCGGGCAAAAACAGAGAACAGCGGCGGCACGGGCGATTATTCATAACCCCAAGCTGGTTCTGGCGGATGAACCGACGGGCGCTTTGGACTCGAAAGCGTCGATGGATTTGCTAACTGCCTTCCAAATGATGAATCGAGAGTACCGCACGACGATTCTTATGGTGACGCATGATGCGTTTGCCGCGAGTTTCTGTGACCGTGTTATTTTCATGAAAGATGGAAGGCTGTTTACGGAACTGGTGAAGGGAGACAAGGACCGGAAGTGGTTTTTTGATCAACTTGTCACGACGCTGTCATCTCTGGGAGGCGGCCGTTATGACGTTATATGATGTCGTATTAAAAAACTTGAAGCATAATATTGGGAAATACGCGATCTATATTGCGTCCCTCGTTTTCAGTGTCCTCATCTATTTCACGTTTGTTTCACTTCAGTACAATGAACAAATTTCAGAGGCGTTCGGGCGTGATGACAAGATGGGGCCGCTGTTATCTGTCGTTTCTGTTTTGCTTGCCGTTTTCATGATCGTTTTCGTATGGTATTCGAATGCATTTTTCATTACCAATCGAAAGCAAGAAATCGGGTTGTATTCGTTAGTAGGCGGGACGAAAAAAGAAATCGGCCGAATGCTGTTTTATGAAAATGTGTGTCTTTGCCTCTTGGCGCTTGGCATTGGAATCGGGTTAGGACAACTATTCTCGACATTTTTCAGCATGATTCTTTTAAAGGTGATGGGGATCTCTCTCGTCGTTCATTTTTCAATCAACCTTGGTGCAGTTGTGCAAACAGCTTTTGTATTTGGTGCCATCATGTTAATTGCATCCCTTCACGGTTATTTACTCGTATATCGCTTCCGGTTAATTGAGTTGTTTCAAGCGAAACATCGAGTGCAAACACAGTGGAAGCCGTCCTATTTGCTTGCGGTGCTTGCTTTGGGTTTGATCGGTGCAGCCTATTGGAGCCTTTTACATGCCTATAACTCGGAAAGCTGGAGTAAACATTTTGGCCGAAACATGACACTCGCCCTTATCGTGCTGGTGGCAGGATCGTATTTATTGTTCCATACGAGCAGTAGCTTTTTCGTGGAATTATGGCAAAGAAGAAAGAAAGCCTATTACCGATGGAAGAATTTATTGACGCTGACACAGTTGAAAAGCCGTCTGAAAAGCAATGGTCTCTTGCTGACAGTCGTTTCCGTGCTCAATGGCATGACATTAGTTGCTTTCGGATTTGCCTATACAATGTATTTTAATACGATGCAAACACTGGATGACCATGTTCCGTATAGTTATCAGCTGGATGTGCAGTCAGTTGAAATGAATGACGAGATTACGAAGGTGCTGTACGAAAATAAGGAGCATCCTGTTCTCTTTGATGAGACTTTTGATTATTTAATGGTTCCGGGAACCGCAGAGGGGCTGGATACCGTACCGGGCGGCTATTTTTATTACGAGGAATCGTTTGCCGTGCTGCCTGTCTCTACGTATAACTTACTTGCGGAACAGCTTGGCCGGAATGAAATGAACCCGATTGATGCAGGGGAGACGGTCATGCTCGGCCGAAATTTTATTGGCTCCCAGCATGAGGAAGAGAATGTGGGGCGGACAGTGGAATTAACGGGCGAGGAAGGGGAATTCTCTTTCCGAGTTGTCGAAAACCGGATTGAATCACTTTTTTCGTATGATGTGCAGCCGTCCGTTTTGATTGTGGATAATGGAATGTATGAACGTTTGATAAAGGGTAACGCCGTTATGACGACACGTGTTGTTACGGTAGATAACCAGCTGGAGGCGGAAGCTCTTACAGAAGATTTGCGGACAGTTATTGCAAGCGGCGAGCCGAAGGAGGACTACCAGCGGGCACCTAAAGTGTTCTATAGTTTCACGGATAGCTATCAAACCGCGCAATCCATTTACGGCCTTCTTGTGTTTGTCTTCGGCTTTATGGGACTCGTCTTTTTAATCGCAACGGGGAGTGTCATTTATTTTAAAACATTGACGGAGGCTGCGGAGGATCGGAGACGGTACGAGATTCTGCGGAAGATCGGATTGAGCAGAAGGAAAGTGAAGCAAGTGATTGCCCGGCAGACGTATCTGTTATTTCTTCTGCCGCTGCTTGTCGGGATTGCTCATAGTTGTGTAATCCTTGGGTCGCTGTCAAAGGTGATGGACATTCAGTTTATCTACCCGGTCTCGATTTGTATTGCAGTCTACACTTGTCTTTATTGGGTTTATTACAAAATGACAGTCGCCACTGCGAATAAACTGGTCAATCCATAAACGGGAAGGGGGTTCGCCTCTTCCCGTTTTACTGTACCGTGGAATAGTAGCCAGGGTTTTTATGGAAACGGACGGTACATGTAGTGGATTCACCTTCTTGGGAATCAACAGTCAGTTCATGTCCGAGCTTGTCTACGATTTTCTTTGCAATGTAAAGGCCGATGCCGGTAGATTTACTGTGGTTACGGCCGTTTGTTCCGGTGAAGCCCAGCTGGAAAATCCGGCTCAAATCATGCTGTGGAATGCCGATACCGTCATCTGTGATTTGCAATCGGATTTCCTCGGTATCCTCCTCCGAACGTATAAGCACGGTGCCTTCGCTGCTGGCATATTTTAGCGCGTTGGAAATTAATTCGGTTAGGGCATGATTCAACCACTTTGGATCCGTATTCACTAAAAGCGGTTCCACTTGCAGCTCGATTTTTATCTTCCGGCGAATAAACTCCTTTGCCTGCTGCTTTACTAAGGAGCGGACCATTTTGTCTAGCTCCGTTTTGGTTACGACATAATCCTGTGCGAAGTGATCTGTTCGTGAGAAATAGAGCGCCTGCTCGACACTCCGTTCGATACGGGCTATTTCTTCCTGAAGGCTTTGGGTATCCGGCTGAGTTTTTGATTGTTCAAGGATCAGCTTGCTAATGGCAATTGGTGTTTTTATATCATGAAACCAAGTCGTCATGAATTCTAATGACTCTTTTTTATCTAGGCGGGTCGCAGTTAGCTGTTGCTGGTGTTCATTATAGATGGATTGGAAAAAGTCCAAATACAATTGTTGTTCGTATGTCTTGGCATCCCCCACGCCCTCCCGGATGAACATCCCTTTACTCCACCGGGAAGTGAGCGATTTGTATTGTTTATGGATAATGTAATAATCGAATGCCAGGTAAGCTATGAGAAAACACGCCGATACGACGTGAAGATATAATAAGTTTGTAAAATGGATCGACATAGTCGGCTCGACATACAGCATGATGGTTATGAACAACATAATCAAGAAGTACAAGGCAAGTAGCCGTTTTTGAAAACGTATGTATGAAAGGAACGAAGTCTTCATATTAACATGTACCCCTGTCCTTTTTTCGTTTGGATGTAGTCATCTAAGCCGTGTTCACTCAGCTTGCGCCGCAGCCGGTTAATATTGACGGTCAGCGTATTGTCGTCAATGAAATTCTCATCCTCCCACAAAGCAGCCATTAATTCATCCCGCAGGACAATTTCATTTTTATGCTCCAGCAAGATACAAAGAATCCGAAATTCATTTTTCGTCAGCTCGATTTCCCCGGCAGAACAGGTGAGCGCCGCTTTCTTGACATGCAGCTTCATATCGCGGTGAGACAGAATATCGGTTTCCGTTTGATGATACGTATAAGTCCGCCGAAGGAGCGCATGAATTTTAGTGAGCAGCATCTCCATGGAGAACGGTTTTTGGATAAAATCGTCCCCGCCCATATTGAGCGCCATCATCATATCCATCGTTTCTGTACGAGATGACAGAAACACAATGGGGACGTTCGAGTGGCGCCGGATTCGTTCACACCAATAGAACCCATTCATATAAGGCAGATTAATATCCAAGAGAACGAGGTGTGGCTGGACTTGCAGGAAAAAGTCCTCCACCTTCTGAAAATCCTCTGTTATGTATACGTCATATCCCCAACCCCTTAATTCCTGGGCGACGATGTTAGCGATTTTGGTTTCATCTTCCACGATAAGTATCGTGAACATATTCACTCCTCCTAAAGCTCCGAGACGGCATTGGTAACCCGATTGTATCATAAGCAATTGAGGGAAAAGGTGGTATGACAAAAATGTAAGTTATACTACTTTGTAACTAGTAATGAAAATGTGAGGAGCTGAATGAAGTTCGTTACTAAATAACGGAAAGCGGGTTTCTGAAAGAGTCAGATGAGTGTGTATGTAACCATCTATTCTAAAGACCAAGTTATTATTAGGCATTCATACTCTAAAGTAGTGACTGATGGTTAGATGAAAAGGATACAACAACGAGGATAGCTTTTTAGGTGTCATTTGTATAGCGGATTCTGAAGTTGTGTGCTTTCGAACGGATACTCTATTTCAAGATAGTTGAGCTGCTTAGAAGGTTCTTTTTACTTGTTAAAAAACACAATATGGGAACAATAAGGAGTAAACATAGAGCTGGGGTGCATCTTGATGGTTAAACCAAACTTGATTTTATTAGTATGTTTAGGTTTTGTATTTATCTGGTCGCAAAATCTAACTTCCGAAGCCCATTCTGAAGCAGAAGAGATGTACGTCACAACAGAGGACATTATTGCAGATATCGTTTTCCCGATTATTGATAAAAGAGTAATACAGGAGTATGGGGGAGATCCGCTTCTTGGCTGGGATTGGAAAAGAATTGAGGGTGTAACTTATAATGACAACCATACCTACGATGTTACAGTAAGGATTCAAATTCCTTCTGAAAATCATCTTAATACGAAAGAAGATTTAGTCATGGTAAGGATTTCTCCGTCCTGTAATAGTGGGAAGATTAATCAGCTGAAATGTAATCACGGGTTTAAAGTGGAAGTAGTAGATTATAAACATTTGTCACCATGAGAATTTGCACCTTTTTTAACATCGGGTGCTTTGTAGGTAGTAAAATATTTCCCTAAAAAAGCTCATGTTTGAGCTTTTTTAGTTTTATTTTTTTACTCACTGTTAAAATCATGCTATTTAACCTGTTATTTTTGTTGTTAATTCCACTTCCCCAACAACTGAACCCGTTGATAGTGGAAACGATCGGTTGGACCGGATGAGTATCACGTGAGAATTAACATGCCCTGGCCTGCTCCCTGGCGCGCTAAATGCCTTTGACCAATCAAGAAATTGATTTAATAGTTGAGTAGATTGCTGTCCTAAAAATATACGAGCGGTTCGGAGGGAAATACGAGCTGTTGTAGGATGATACGAGCTGTTCCAGGAAGATACGAGCGGTTAGAGACGAAATACGAGCAGTCCCCGAATTATACGAGCGGTTGGAGACGAGATACGAGCTGTCCTAGAAATATACGAGCGGTTCGGTCTGCAGCTAGTGATAAGAGACATGGGAAGTTAGACCATATGAACTTGCCGCGAGAATTAACTTGTCCTGACCTGCTCCATGGCGCGCTAAATGCCTTTGACCAATCAAGATTTTGATTGAGTCGGATTTATTCTTCTCCACAAGTATTTTACGAGCGGTTTGGAGGGAAATACGAGCAGTTAAACCAAGATACGAGCTGTCACAGGATTATACGAGCGGTTGAAGAGAGATACGAGCTGTTTCAGAATTATACGAGTGGTTGGAAACGAGATACGAGCTGTTCTAGAAATATACGAGCGGTTTGGTTTCCGGGGAATTGAAAAATGGTTGTTGCAGAAAATCCTATAGGATGATTCGCAGAATAGCTGTCGATTTGAAGTCAAGCGATTTACCCGGTAATAAAATTCGCATACCTGTAGCTCCCTCTCCCGAGCACACTTTCCATAATACATACCAACAGTCAAAAAATCATTCATTTCCGTTATACTAATCCTATAGGAAAGGGGACGGCGGGATGGATATGAAGATCTTTATTGTGGAGGATGATCGGGCGATTTTTGATTCGCTTCGGGAGCGGCTGGGGCAGTGGTCGTTTGAAGTGTCGGGGCCGGAGGATTTCCATGATGTGATGGGGTCGTTTCTGCGGGAGAAGCCGCAGCTGGTCATTTTGGATATTCAGCTTCCGGCGTTTGATGGGTTTCATTGGTGCCGGGAGATTCGGGCGGTGTCGAAGGTGCCGATTTTGTTTTTGTCGTCGCGTGATCATCCGCTTGATATGGTAATGGCGATGCAGATGGGGGCGGACGACTATATTCAAAAGCCGTTCCATTTGGACGTGCTCCTTGCGAAAGTGCAGGCGATTTTGCGGCGGACGTACGCGTACGGGGAAGAGGCGACCGATGTGTTGGAATGGAATGGGGCCGTCCTTGATTTGAAGCGGGGGATGATTCGGCGAGGCGGAGTCGATGTTGAGCTGACGAAAAATGAGTTTTTTATTTTGAATGTGCTGGTGGAAATGAAAGACCAAATCGTTTCACGCGATGACCTCATTCGAAAGCTTTGGGATGATTCCCATTTTGTGAACGACAATACATTGACGGTTAACGTTACGAGGCTGCGTCAGAAACTGGCGGAAATCGGGTTGGGAGATGCGATTGTCACAAAAAAGGGTCTCGGTTATATGGCGGTAACTGTATGAAGTGGAGCACGATGTTTTTCCACTATATGGCGGATCGGAAAAGTTGGCTGTTCTTCTTTCTAGCGGCGCTTGGTGTCATGGATGTGTTGATTTGGATTGACAAAGGTATAACACTCTCCCTCCATTCGTTACTGTACTTGAATGCTTTACTCATCTTTGGATTCGCACTATTTTTCGTTTGGCGCTTTTTCGCGGAAACCGCCTATCTTCGTTCGTTGCAACAGCTGCAACAGGCGATGGAAGGGGATTGGCAGGAAGTGTTACCAAAAGCGAACTATGCAACGGATCAGTTGACAAATGACATATTGCGGCAGGCCGCGGAAAGTTATTCAAGAAAGTTGGCGGAAGTGAAAGCGGCAAGTTTGATTGAGGCGGATTACACGGCAGCCTGGGTGCATGAAGTGAAGGCACCTCTGACAGCGATGAAGTTGACGATTGATGCCAACCGGGAGAATCCCGCCATTCGGAAAGTTGAGTCCGAATGGCTTCGGCTCCATCTCATGCTCGAACAACAGCTGTATATATCCCGCTTGCCGACGATGGAAGCAGATTACGTCATTGAGGAAGTAGATGCGTCAGGCCTCGTTATAGAGGAAGTGCGTGAACTGGCCTCGTGGTGTCTGGAAAAGAACATCGGCGTCGATTTAATTGGTGACGAAGCAAATGTGAGAACAGACCGGAAATGGTGCCGATTTATTCTCCGGCAGCTGATGACGAATGCGGTGAAATATAGCCCGGCTGGCAGCACGATTCGTGTCGAAACATCCGAAGACAATCGTGGGCATGTGGTGCTGTCTGTCATGGATGAAGGACAAGGCATACCAGCGCATGAATTGCCCCGAATTTTTGATAAGGGCTTTACAGGCGGGACAGGCAGGCTGCATAATGCGGCGACAGGACTTGGCTTGTATTTGGCAAAGACGGTTGCGGAGAAGATGGGGATTGCCATTACAGTTGACTCTTCAGTAGGCAAAGGGACAGCCATGCGACTGCAATTTCCGACAGAAAATGAGTTTGATCAAGTGAAACGGAATAGTAAATAATCTTCGATAGAGTGAACCTGACATGAACATGACAACATTGTCACATTGACTGGCTGCTTTGTCATGATAATCAAACGACGCATTTTCTTAAGCACGGTACGATAGGGACAACGAATAACAGGGAGGCCATACTAAATGGAACAAAATACAGTATTACATGCCCAAAATGTCCGGAAATCGTTCGGTGCGCGCGGAAATGTGCAAGAGGTGTTGCGGGGGATCGACTTGCGGGTGCTGGAAGGTGAGTTTGTCGGGATTATGGGTCCATCCGGTGCCGGGAAAACAACATTACTGAATGTGCTAGCCACGATAGACCGCACGACGGAGGGCTCTATTCTGATTGGGGATGCCGACATTTCCAAAATGAAGGATCGTGAGCTGTCCGCTTTTCGGCGCGATAAACTAGGGTTCATTTTCCAAGACTATAATTTGCTCGATACATTAACAGTGAAAGAGAACATTCTTCTTCCCGTGTCGCTCGGCAAAATGCATAAGCGTGTAGCAGAGGATCATTTCAAATCAATCGCAGACATTTTAGGAATCAAGGAGCTGGCGAATAAATACCCTCATGAAATATCGGGCGGGCAGAAGCAACGGACGTCTGCAGCGCGTGCACTCATTAACAAACCATCCCTCGTATTTGCTGACGAGCCGACAGGAGCGCTCGATTCCAAGTCTGCTTCTTCTTTGCTTGGCACCTTGGAGGATGTCAATAAACAACGCGGTGTCACGATTATGATGGTTACCCATGACCCAGTTGCTTCAAGCTATTGCAGCCGTGTCGTATTTTTAAAGGATGGGAAAATATATTCCGAATTGTATCGTGGTGACAAAACGAGACAGGCCTTCTTTCAGGAGATCTTGAAAGTGCAGGGCGTTCTCGGGGGTGACAGCGTTGACACTCTTTGATCTCGTCATCCGCAGCATGCGGAAAAACATAAAACATTATTATTTGTACTTTTTTGCTTTAATTTTTAGCGTCGTCTTGTATTTTGTGTTTGCTACGTTGCAACATGACCCAGCTGTTGTCAAACAGTCGGGCGGAACGATGGGGACTGCGTTCAAAGTGGCAGGAATTCTGCTGCTATTTATTGCAGGTACTTTCGTTGTCTATGCGAACGCGATCTTTTTAAAAAGAAGGAGCCGGGAAATTGGGTTATACCAGCTGATCGGGCTTACGAAGGGCGCGGTAGCCAGGCTCTTAATTTTGGAAAATACGCTGCTGAGTGCCGGGGCAATGGCAATTGGAATCGGTGCAGGGATGATTGTGTCACGCCTGTTTTTATTGCTGTTGATGAAGTTGGTCGGGTTTGATGGTTTCATTGAATTGACGTTTTCGAAGACGGCGGTTCTCCAGACGATTCTTGTTTTCATAGCCATCATTCTTCTAACGTCTCTTCAAATGTTAGTTGCGGTACGTCGTACGACATTGCTTGGTTTGTTTAATGCGGAAAAGCAAGGGGAACATCCAAAAAAGCCGAAAGCTGTCCGTTCTGCGTTTCTTGCAATCTTGGGCATTGGGCTTATTGCATTTGGCTATTGGCTTTCCGGCCGGATGATGAATGCTCTTCTGTTCATTAACATGCTCGTTGTATTAGCTACAACCATAACAGGAACATACCTATTATTCAGAGTGACAATTAGCTGGCTGTTTTATCAAGTCCGAAAACGCAAGCAAGGCCATCTTGGCTTGAATGGGAGCTTGTCCATTGCCACGCTTATGCATCGGATGAAAGGGAATGCCAATTCACTAACAATTATTACCGTTTTATCAGCAATGACTCTTGCTATGCTGGCGGGATCCTACTCCCTCTATTATTCAACCGGAAAAGAGACGCGCTCCATCTATCCTCATGATTTCATGTTTGGCGGGTATGGAGATGCGCAAGAGGAGAAGGAAACAAAGCAATTTACAGATGAGCTAGACCGGCAAGGAATCTCCTATTTATATACGCCGATTGAAGTGTTGAACTTGGATGGACGATTTTTTGAAGAGGAAACTATTACGTCATGGTTAAGTGAGATGTTTTCAGCAAACATTGTAAGTGAAAAGCAATTACAGCAAGCGGGAATCGACATCGAAATACCAGATGCCCGTACAGCTTATTTTTACGACGCATCTGTTTATTGGCTGATGAAAACAACGGAAGTCCCTTTTTCTGTAAAATTAACGAATCCGAAAAATGAGTTGGATGTTTCCATAACGAAGGTGAAGGAAGGCAATATACTCAACCCGCCTTTCGCAGGAACGCAGCTCGTTGTCGATGACGCATTTTATCAAGAGATTAAAGAGCAGTTTATCAATCAAGAAGAGACACATCGTGTCGGGACATTTTTTTCGGTTATGATTTTGAATAAAGATCAGCAAGCTGAAGCTTCAGAGATTTATCATGATTTTACGAAAGAGAATGACCGCTTAAACTTTGATTACTATGGTCAATATGAATCAACCATGCAATATACAGGGCTACTTATCTTCATTGCAGGCTTCCTCGGTCTCGTCTTCCTCATTTCCACAGGCAGTATTCTGTATTTCAAGCAAATGACGGAGGCCGATCAGGAGAAGAGAAGTTATGCGACATTGCGCCAATTAGGCTTTACAGTGCAGGATATTATGCGCGGCATTGTTCGTAAACAAGTGTTTGTTTTTGGAGTGCCGTTAGTAATTGGGTTGCTGCATTCTATTTTTGCTATAAAGGCAGCATCCTTTTTATTCATGTCAGACATAACCTTGCCCGCATCAATCGCAATGGCTATCTATGTTTTGATTTATCTTGTCTTTGCCTTGTTGACAGTGGGATACTAC
The DNA here is from genome assembly GCF_023168145.1 of Sporosarcina sp. NCCP-2222. Lineage (GTDB taxonomy): Bacteria > Bacillota > Bacilli > Bacillales_A > Planococcaceae > Sporosarcina. The sequence continues at coordinate 181,940 of NZ_BQYK01000004.1, read as the reverse complement.
CGAAAAACAGTAAAAGCTGCTTTATAAAACAAGGTGATGAAGCCCTACTTTGGATGAATTAAATCTAATGGAATAGTTCCACTTCGGAAATCCTTATTATTGTCATAATAAACACATTGAAATCCCCTAATGACGATGATACACTACTTCAAGTCGGTAGTTTTTTCGAGCCGAAGATATATAGTTGCCTCGCGCGTTAAAGGCGGGGGCAGTAAGTTTCCTTCTTTTAAGGAACCGTCCGATTCCATGTTCGGGCGGTTTTTTCTTTTGTCCTGTATTTAGATGGCTAGATTGAGGGTATGGACAGTAGAGTATATATTTGTCGCATAGAGAAGGAGTGTATGACATGAAGGCGTTGGAGTGGCTGGTCGGACCAGCTAATGATTTCATTTGGACATACATATTAATCGGCCTATTGCTTTTAGTTGGTTTGTACTTTACGGTGCAGACAAGATTTGTCCAAGTACGTTTGTTTGGCGAGATGTTTCGTTTGATATTCGAGAAGAAGGGGAGCGACCATGGAGTTTCGGCGTTTCAGGCGTTTACGATTAGTGCGGCTTCACGCGTTGGAACGGGAAATGTGACGGGTGTCGCGCTCGCAATCGGAATCGGTGGGCCCGGGGCTGTGTTTTGGATGTGGATTATTGCATTAATTGGCATGGCGACTGCGTTTGTAGAGAGTACGCTCGCTCAAGTGTACAAAGTCCGGGATGGCAGTACTTTTCGTGGCGGCCCGGCCTATTATATGGAGAAGGCGCTGGGATTGCGGAACCTTGGTATTGTGTTCGCAATTCTTTTGACACTCTGTTTTGGTTTCATCTTTAACGCAGTTCAATCCAATACAATCAGCCAGTCGTTCCATGATGTGTTCAGTTTGCCGCATTGGTCGGTTGGCCTCGTTTTAGTTGTATTAACTGCAATTATTATATTTGGAGGAGTTCATCGGATTGTGAAAGTGACGCAAGCCATCGTGCCAATTATGGCAACGTTCTACTTGCTCATTGCATTATTTGTTTTGATCATGAATATTACTGAAATCCCGGGTATGATCGCCCTTATTTTTGAGCATGCATTTGGAATTAAAGAAATGGCCGGCGCGGGCATCGGCGCTGCGATGATGCAGGGGATCCGCCGTGGTTTATTCTCCAATGAAGCAGGCATGGGGAGCGTTCCAAATGCGGCTGCAACTGCGAACGTCTCGCATCCGGCTAAACAGGGCCTCGTTCAAAGTTTAGGTGTATTCTTCGACACAATTATTATCTGTTCGGCAACGGCCTTCATTATTATATTGGCGGGATTGTATGATACAGGTGAAGAGAGCGGCATTATTTTGACGCAATCGTCGATGGCGGTTCATGTCGGTTCGTGGGCTCCGTACTTTGTAGCCGTCGCAATCATGTTCTTCGCATTCAGCTCGATTGTCGGAAATTATTATTATGGTGAAACTAATATTGAATTCATTAAAGCGCATAAATCGTGGATGATCCTGTATCGAATTGCTGTTCTTGGTTTTGTCATGTTCGGCGCTTTGGCAAAAGTCGATATCGTCTGGAGCATGGCCGATCTGTTCATGGGCTTAATGGCAATCTTGAACTTGCTTGTCATTTTATTGCTTGGCAAGGTAGCCTTTAAAGTGTTGGAGGATTTTACGAGACAGCGGAAACTAGGAAAGGATCCGGTTTTTAAGCGAAGCACTATCCCAGATTTAAAGGGTGCTGAATGTTGGGATGAAACTAAATGATATTTTAAAAGAGTGATAGGAGCTTTACAGGCTCCTATCACTTTTTCTATTCTTATACTAAGTCATATAAAAAATGTAAGTATTGACCGGTCATATAAGAAGGACTATAATTGCATAAAAAATAATCCGACAATTATTTTTAGAGGGATGTGAGAAGTATGGTCACTTCTACGTTGGAGCAACTATGCATCCTCTACACTGATTTGACTTATGAGGATATTGGTAGGTTAGAGGAAGTCGCGTCGACGTTGCAATTATATGCTGATATGTCGGACTCCTATATGTTTATCGACTGCAAGATCAAGGATAATGATCATGCAATTGTCGTGGCAGAAGCTTTTCCACGCAATGCGAATAAAATTTATGAAAACTCTGTCGTCGGAAAAATTGTTTTCGAATCTTTTGAGCCCGGCGTTTTTTATAGCTATAAAAATGGAAAAAAGTCGATTATCCGCCAAGCTATCACACAAGAGGGGAAATCGGTCGATCAGACGGTCGTCCCTATCAAAAATAATTGCCATCAAGTCATCGGAGTACTGATTCAGGAAAAAGAAGTCCATTCAAAAACGATGTACGATGATGGAAACGGTGAAGCGGATTTGTCCATCGTTCCGGCACGCAATGGGGAATTTCTCGCTTCGGCTGTTGGCGGTCCGCCTGTCGTTTCTGATTTGTTGATGGAGATGCTTATCCTGACTGACGACAAAGATCAACTCATTTACACAAATCCCGTCGCGTTGAATTTCATATCAGAAATGAGCCGAGCAGAGGAAGTGGGCAATTCCAAAATTACAGAGCTGCTCCCATTTTTGACACCGGTTTATGACAATAAGGAAGATGTCTTCGTATTTGATTTGACAATCGATCGGAAGAGTTTGGTCGTGAAGAAAATAAAGCTGAAGAAAAAGGACAGAGGGGAGACGCTGCTCATCATCCAGGACTTGACCGAGCTGAGGATGAAAGAGAAGGAACTCATGATGAAATCGGTTGTCATCCAGGAAATCCATCATCGGGTGAAAAATAATTTGCAGACAATCGCCAGTCTGCTGCGGCTTCAAATGCGAGGATTGCCAGAGGACAGCCAAGCATCATTTGAGGATACGCTGAATAGAATTTATAGCATTTCATCTGTCTATGAAATAATTTTAGCTAAAGAACATGCCGATGATGACGATGTAAATATTATCGAATTAACGAGAAAAATCTGTTCCGCCATGGTACTGAATGATGTGCGCTCGAAAGTGGACTTGATTATTCAGCCGAATGGCAATAAAATAATTACATCCTCCAGGAAAGCGGTTTCACTTGCAATCATCGTCAACGAGCTTGTGCAAAACTCGTTGAAGCATGCATTTGACAAGGAGGGTGAAGGGGAAATCCGGATATGGTTCACTTCGGATCGAGACTTTCTCGAGCTCCATATTTCCGACAACGGAGTTGGAATGAAGGAGCCGAAACCGTCGCTAGGAACGGAAATTGTCCATAACCTTGTGACCAATGATTTGAATGGGGAATTTCTGTACGTTCCGCAAGAGGAAGGTACGCATGCCGTCGTGACATTTCCAGTGAGTCCGGAGGTGGAGATTTTCTATGAAAAAGAGGATATTAATAGCCGAAGATGAGTCGATCATCCGAATGGATCTCAAGTTAACATTAGAGGACCATGGGTATGAAGTGGTCGGTGAGGCGGGTGATGGCGATCGGGCGGTTGAGCTGGCGTTTCTCCATAAGCCGGACCTTGTCTTAATGGATATTAAGATGCCGAAAATCGACGGGCTGAAGGCGAGCCGGATTATAGGGACTCAATTGGATCTTCCGATACTGCTTATAACCGCATACAGCCAGAAAGAATTTGTCGAGAAGGCCCAGCAGGACAACATTGTCGGGTATTTGGTGAAACCGATTTCAGAGGCGAATCTGATACCGGCGATTGAAGTGGCGCTTCACCAATCCGAGAAAGCGAAGCGGCTGAAAGCGAGCATTCAAGACGTTAAGCGTGAAGTGGAAAAGCGTAAAACAATAGAACGGGCAAAAGGTTTATTGATGGAAAAAGAGAATCTCTCTGAACCTCAAGCATTCAAGAAAATGCGGGATGCCAGCATGTCCAGGCAACAGACAATGGAGTCGATTGCTATAGAAATCCTTGAGTTATACAAGTGAATAATTGAAGCAATGGCGCTTAAAGAAGACCTTTCTTTAGGCGTCTTTTTGTTTTGTTATATACCATAAATTGGTTAAGGTGGTGGTTTGGAATTTAGGCAATCTATCTCTTTATTTGGCAGTGACATTCATGTAATTTGATAAAAGGGGGAATTTATAGTGGAAATGATCGGTACAGTAATCGTCTGGATTATTATGATCTGTGCGGTGCTTGGTGCATTCGCGGCGATCAAAAATCCAGAGGATGGATTAGGAAAGGAATTCATGTCCGGTTTACACGCGGTAGGTCATATTTTCGTACCGGCTGCTGGTATCATGGCATCCATTCCATATTTGACTTGGTTTATTAGTAAATTTATCGGACCTGTGTTTGATGCTATTGGAGCAGACCCGGCGATTGCAGCAACAACGATTCTTGCATCGGATATGGGCGGGTATCAGCTTGCCGATGCACTGAAAACATCTTACGAAGGTTGGATCATGGCGCTTGTCGTAGGATTCATGTCCGGTGCGACTATTGTATTCTCCATTCCGATGGGACTTGCCATGCTGGATAAACGAGACCACAAGTATATGGCGCTTGGCGTTATGTCAGGGGTTTTGACGATTCCAATCGGTGCATTCATTGCATCAGTACTTATTGTGCTTTTCAATACGGACGTGCGTGATGTCATCAGCACGACAGCAACATCCAATTATGAATTTGTCATTAGTTACTTACAGATCTTTATTAACCTATTACCGTTGCTTGTCTTTGTAGTGGCAATCGCACTTGGATTGAAATTCTTCCCACGTGCTATGATTTCCGGTTTCATGGTGTTTGGCCGTGTGATGGACGCTGCGATTAAACTCGTCCTTGTCTTTTCAATTGTCGAAATTTTCACAGGCGTTTTCTCAACTGTTTTTGGCGCTTGGGGCTTCGACCCGATCATGGCAGACGAAAAAGATCAGTTCCGTGCATTGGAAACCGCCGGCTATATCGGTATCATGCTAGCTGGTGCTTTCCCAATGGTTTATTTGCTGCGTAAATATGCAGCGAAACCGCTTGAAGCGGGTGGACGCAAGCTTGGCTTGTCCTCGACGGGAAGTGCTGGTATTTTGGCGACAATGGCGAATATCTTGGCGATGTTCTCACTTGTCCGTTTCATGAGACCAAAAGATAAAGTCATCAATATCGCATTCGCGGTTTGTGCGGCTTTCTTGCTTGGAGACCATTTATCATTTACGGCCAACTTCCAGCCGACAATCATCTTACCAGTTATATTAGGTAAATTAACAGCAGGTGTTTGTGCAATTGCCATCGCCTACAAACTGTCTGTTCCGACCGCATTAAAGCTTGAGGAAAAAGACCGTGCCGAAGGTATCATCCGTCCAGGGGAATACTTGGAGGACGGCGAGGTTGAACAGCCGGCTGATAAGAAAGAGGAAGAAACTGTACTGACAAACGCGTAAATACAATAAACTGAGAGGGAAGTGCTTAGATTGAGCGAAGAAAAGAAACGATTCATACAGGAATTTGTCCCAGGGAAACAGCTTACGCTTAGCCATCTAATCGCTAATCCTGATCCGGATATGTTTCAAAAACTTGGCATTCAAGAAGCCGGAGCGCTGGGAATTATGACGTGCACACCGAGTGAAACGGTCATTATCGCAGGCGATTTGGCAACGAAGGCAGCCAATGTGAAGCTAGGATTCTTGGATCGGTTTACAGGAAGTCTGGTCATCGTAGGAAGTGTCTCGGAAGTTGAGATGGCGATGATGGAAATTAATCGATTCCTGTCCGAGAAACTTGGTTATACACCGGCGTCCATTACGAAATCGTAAGGAGTGAACGGACATGCAAAACAAAGCGATGTTGATCGGTGCTATTGGTGCCGGCAAATCGACGCTGACGAATGCGCTGCTAGGCAAGCAGGTTCCAGCTGTGAAAACACAGACGCTCATTTATTATGATTGGATCGTCGATACGCCTGGTGAATACACGGAAAATCCGTTGTTCTACAAAAATATTATGGCAACGGCTTTAGAAGTGTCTCATGTGTTTTATCTCCAAGATGCGACGAACGGCAAGACGATCTTTCCGCCGGGGTTTAGCATGGGAGTTCCGAAGATTGGGGTCGGAGTCATTACGAAATGTGATCATCCGGAAGCGGATGTGGAAAGAGCATTTCGTATGATGAAAGATATCATCTCAGAAGGCCCTGTTATCATCACGTCATCCGTTACAGGAGACGGCATAGCGCATTTGAAAGAGCTAGTGAAGTGTACTGACATGCGCTCGATGAAAGAGTATGTCCAGAAGACAGAGGATGACCATGTCAGGTTCATCGGCACTCTTTACACTGCCTAACAAGTTTGATATATTGGAGATAATACAAGTTCATGAAATCGGCAATGACGCCTTTACAACCCGGGGAGAAATCCCCCGGGTCTGTAGAGGCGTTTTTTTATTTCATTTTCCGAAATGGGGTGCGGGCGTGAACCAGTTCAATAAAAGGCATGAAACGATCATCAGTGCTGGCATTGACATTGGCACGAGCACAACGAAATTGATCATCAGCCGGTTTTCCTTAATGAATGTCGCAGGTACAACTCATGTACCGCGAATCGAAATCGTAGATAAAGAGATTTTATATAAAAGTCCAGTCTTTCGGACGCCACTCCTGGATGCATCGACGATTGACACCCAGGGAGTCGAACGGATCATCCGCTCGCAATATGCTGAGGCAGGCGTGACGCCATCTCAAATAGAGACCGGTGCCGTCATAATCACGGGAGAAACGGCGACAAAGCGCAATGCGAGTGAAATGCTCCATCATCTGTCGCATGAAGCCGGTGATTTCCTCGTTGCGACAGCAGGGCCGGATTTGGAAGGCATCATTGCGGCGAAAGGCTCGGGAGCGTATGACTATTCGGCGAAGAGCGGGAAAGTAATCGCGAACATTGATATCGGCGGGGGAACGGCCAATATGGCCGTTTACAAGGATAAGAAGCTGTTAGGCACTTGTACGATGCATATCGGCGGGCGTCTCATCGAGTTCGAGAATGGCATCGTCCGTTCCATTTCACCGCCGATCGAGCGGCTGCTGGCCGAACAAGGCTGGCGACTGCAGATCGGAGATCGAGCCGACAGCTCTGCTGTCCAGCAAGTGACAGATTTCATGGCCGGCTCACTTGGCCGGATACTAAGCAAGAATGTCACCTCGGAAGATCAAGTCCTGCTGCTCGGTCATGCGCCTTCTTGGCTGGATGACGTAGAAGCGGTCGTTTTCTCCGGCGGCGTATCCGAGTGTATGTACCAGCATGAGCTCGGACAGGTGCAGGTTGCAGCATACGATGATATCGGCAACCAGCTGGCAGCAGCATTGAGGCAAAATGGACGTTTGCAAACGTTCGAATGGATGGAGCCCGTAGAAACCGTAAGAGCAACCGTATTAGGGGCAGGCACACAGACGACGGAGATCAGTGGAGCAACAATTCAGGTGGCGCCGCATGAACTTCCTTTGAAAAACATCCCGATTTACCAGCATGATTTCATGTTTGATTTGCAACAAGGGCTGGATCTATTCGACTCAGCCATTACCGAGGCGATTGCGTTATACGATTCGACCCGGGAAGGGCAAAACTTCGCTTTATATATTTCAAATCTTCCCTACATGGGGTTCCGGGACATCCAATCGTTGTCCCAGGCGATTATCCGCTTGATGGAAAAACGGCCTGACCCATCGCAACCGATCATTTTGATCATCCAATCGGATCATGCCAAGGTGATCGGCCAGACGCTGGTCGCCATGAATGTACAACAGAGTGTCATTTGTGTGGATCAAATCAACGTGGAGACCGGCGATTACATTGATATCGGCAAGGCGCTCGATTCGGGTGTTGTACCGGTTGTCGTGAAAACGTTAACATTCCACACATCGTAAAGGAGGCGCTGCAATTGAATTTATCAACGGTATTAGGCGGCGAACGGTATGTATTCGCCGATTTGAAAGAAGTATTGGCTAAAGCAAATGAGGAAAAGTCGGGGGACCGGCTGGCCGGCATCGCAGCGGAAACGGTTCAAGAACGGATCGCGGCAAAAGCGGTTGTCAGCGATTTGCTAGTAAGCGATATCCGGAATAACCCACTCATCCCAATTGAAACAGATGAGGTATCCCGCATCATTGAAGGCGATATCAATGAAAGAGTATACAACGAAATTAAAAACTGGAGCATTGCAGAGCTGCGCGAGTACATTCTGAGCAATGATGTAGGCGACCGGGAATTAAAACGGCTCAGCCGGGGTTTAACTTCTGAAGTCATTGCAGCAGTGACGAAGCTCATGTCCAACTTGGATCTTGTCCATGCGGCGAATAAAATTGAAATCCTGTCCACTTGTAACATCACAATCGGTCAAAAGGGAACGCTTTCCTCCCGCTTACAGCCGAACCATCCGACAGACAATATCGATGGCATCATCGCTTCGTTAAAAGAAGGGCTGTCATACGGTATCGGAGATGCAGTCATTGGGATTAACCCGGTCGATGACTCCGTCGAAAGCGTGAAACGCATATTACATGCGACAAAGGATTTCATCAACGATTGGGAAATTCCTACGCAAAACTGTGTTCTTGCTCACGTGACGACGCAGATGAAAGCAATCCAGCAAGGTGCTCCTGCTGATATGATCTTCCAAAGTATCGCTGGAACGGAAAAAGCGCATCGCTCTTTCGGTATTTCGGCGGAATTGATTGCTGAAGCAAGAGATCTTGCTTTGAAACAAGGAACAGGTACTGGACCGCAAGTCATGTACTTTGAGACGGGCCAAGGTTCGGAACTGTCAGCGGAAGCTCATTACGGCATTGACCAGTTGACGCTGGAATCCAGAAACTATGGTTTCGCAAGACATTATGATCCGTACATCGTCAACACGGTTGTCGGATTCATCGGACCGGAGTATTTATATAACAGCAAACAGGTAATCCGGGCAGGGTTGGAAGACCATTTCATGGGTAAAATGCACGGCATCCCGATGGGCGTTGATATTTGCTACACGAACCATATTAAGGCAGACCAAAACGATATTGAAGATTTGAGCGTGCTCTTATCGGCTGCAGGTGTGAACTTCATTATCGCGGCGCCAATGGGTGACGATGTCATGCTGAATTACCAATCGATGAGCTACCATGATGTAGCGACACTTCTTCAAACACTCGGCAAAACGCCGGCACCTGAGTATTTGAAATGGCTCGAGAAGATGGGCATTTACGAAAATGGCAAGCTGAGCGCACGTGCTGGCGATGCTACATTGTTTAACCGATAGGAGGTGGATTTGGAATGAATGAACAGCTGATTGAACAAATAACCAAAATGGTTGTGGAAAAGCTTCAGGAAACGAAGGGGAAGGCAGAGAACCGGAAGTCGGATGAAGCGATGCCGGTCAACTTGTTTGCAGACGCACCGGTTGGCCAAGCGCTTGCAACAGAACATCCAGATGCTGGACCAGCCGGAGCTGTAACCTTCCACCGTACAACGGAACACAAACAGCCCGCCGTGCCTTCCAAAGTTGCTTCTACTGGAACATGTCACAAACAAGACGGAAACAAACAATCGGATGCCAAGGAAACGGAGTTGGCTGAGCTTCGCAAGAAAACGCCGGCCCGTGTAGGTGTCGGAAGAGCGGGTTCACGCCCGAAAACAAAAACATGGCTCCAATTCCGATTGGACCATGCGGCAGCTGTCGATGCCGTATACGGTGAAGTGCCGGACGAATTATTGGAACGCCTCGAACTGTTCCAAGTCCATTCCAAAGTGGCGGATAAGGAAGAGTATATCCGACGTCCCGATTTAGGGCGCAGGCTGTCGGATGAATCGAAACAGACAGTCATGGAGAAATGCAAGAAGGGGCCGACGGTTCAGATCGTTGCATCCAATGGCTTGAGTGCAAAAGCGATCGAGGAGAACTTGGAGGATGTCTACTTATCTCTCGAACAGTCTCTCCGCAACTTAAACATTGACATGGGTACGACTTTCTATGTGGATAAAGGCCGTGTCGCCCTGATGGACGAAATCGGCGAAATGCTGCAGCCGGATGTTGTCGTCATGTTAATTGGCGAACGTCCTGGCCTCGTGTCTGCCGAATCATTGAGCGCCTATCTTTGCTACCAACCGCGCATCGGCACGATTGAAGCGGATCGGATGGTTATTTCCAATATCCATAAGGGAGGCATTCCGCCGGTGGAAGCTGGAGCTTACTTAGGTACAGTCATCCAAAAAGTGCTGAAATATGAGGCGAGCGGTGTATCCCTTGTGAATAAAGAAGGCTAGGAGGCGGCAGACGATGAAAATCTATGCAGACATATTGTCTATGCAAGTCATCCCGAATGTGAATGAAGAGCTGGCGAAGAAATTCAATTTGAAGCCGTATCAGCGAAGCATCGGCCTTGTCACAACGACCATTGACGATGTCGGCTATACCGCGATTGACGAGGCGACAAAGAAGACCGATGTAGAAGTGGTGTATGCGAAAAGCTTCTATGCAGGTGCTGCACATGCATCAGGCCCGTTATCGGGTGAGTTTCTCGGAGTCATCGCTGGCCAGTCGCCGGAAGAAGTAAAGAGCGGTTTGGATTCGATACGGATCACGATTGAAAATGATGCCTATTTTGAAGCAATCAACGGAAATCCTGATCATGCACTTTATGCGCATACCGTTTCAAGCACCGGGACCTTTTTAGCAGAAATGGCGGGTATTCCGGTTGGACAGTCGTTAGCTTACCTCATTGCACCGCCGCTCGAAGCGATTGTCGGGTTGGATGCGGCCTTGAAGGCGGCGGATGTAACATTATGCGAGTTTTTTGCTCCCCCATCGGAAACGAACTTTGGCGGCGGTCTATTGACCGGCAGCCAATCATCGTGCCAGGCGGCAACAGATGCGTTCCGGGAAGCAATTCAAAATATGGCGAGAAACCCGCTTGGGTATTAATCGCCAATAGTAAGCAAGGAAGGAGTGATTGACTTGGTGCAGGCACTAGACGCTGATTTATTGGCCCTCCAAGAAATGCGAACAGCTGTCAAAACAGCAAAAGAAGCGCAACTTAAATTCATGAGCTACACGCAACAACAAGTAGACAACATTGTCAAAGCTGTTGCGGAAGCCGCCTTCAAGGAATCCGAACGTCTTGCCTATATGGCGGTGGAAGAAACAGGAATGGGCGTTGCGGTCCATAAGAAAATCAAGAATGAAGTGGGCTCCCGTGATGTATACGAAAGTATTAAAGACATGAAAACTGTCGGCATCATCGGAGAGGACAAAGTGAAAAAGGTCGTGGAAATCGCTGCTCCGTTCGGCGTGGTGGCGGGGATCATCCCGACAACCAATCCAACGTCGACTGCGTTCTTCAAAACACTCATTTCATTAAAAACTAGAAATGCGATTGTCGTCAGTCCCCATCCATATGCGGTAAATTGCACGCATGAAGCGTTGAAAGTGTGTGATGCAGCTGCAGTGAAAGCGGGTGCACCGGAAGGGTTGATTCAATGCTTGACGATGTCTTCCATGGAAGCGACGCAGCAATTGATGAAACATCCAGACGTCAATCTGATCCTGGCAACTGGTGGCGGTGCGCTCGTAAAAGCTGCTTACAGCTCGGGCAAGCCGGCCTATGGCGTTGGACCGGGGAACGTTCCCGTGTACATCGAGCGCTCGGCGAAAGTGGATAAAGCGGTCCGGGATATCGTCAACAGCAAATCGTTCGATTACGGCACCATTTGTGCGACAGAACAAGCGATTGTTGTTGATAAAAATATTCTGGAACTCGTCAACCGGGAATTGAAGAAAAACGGTGCTTACATTTTGTCGGATGAAGAGAAGCAAATCATGGAGAAAGTCATCTCTCCATTACCAGGCAAAGTGAACCCGAAAATTGTCGGCAAGAGTCCGCAAACGATTGCGAAACTGGCCGGCATCTCCATACCGGAAGGCACGCGTATCATCATTGGAATGGAAACGAAAGTCGGCAAGGATGTGCCGTTCTCACTCGAAAAGCTGTCTCCGGTCTTTGCGATGTATGTCGTAAATGACGTCAACCATGCGAAAGAAATTTGCTTGGCGTTGCTTAATATCGGCGGACGGGGCCACAGCCTCTCGATCCATACAGAGAATGATTCCATCGCCCGTGAATTCGCTGTAGAAATGCCGGTTTCCCGTATCATGGTCAACACGATGTCTTCCGTCGGAGCGGTCGGAGGGACGACAGGACTTATGCCTTCCTTCACATTAGGCTGCGGCACATTTGGCGGCAATATCACTTCCGATAATGTAACAGCAAAACACTTGCTGAACATTAAACGGATGGCATACGGCACAAAAGAAGTCACACTCCCTTCCCGCGAGGAAGAGAAAACGACAGATACAACCGATCAAGTCGTCTCAGAGGTCCTGACGAAAGTCGGATCCGATAGCGACATCGATCCGGAAGTCGTGAAAAACTTAGTCAGCGAGATTGTGAAGCAGTTGACGAAGTAAATTAAAATCCTTTGAGATTTCTTCAACACTTAGTTGATTGGAGTGGAAGGCGGCGACTCCAGCGGGAATAGCATGAGCTGAAGACCCCGCAGGAGCGTAGCGACGAGGAGGCTGAAGCCATGCCCGCGGAAAGCGTCCGCCTGAAACGGAAATCAACGTTTTATAGCATAAAAATACTAAAACCCATTAGGAGGAAACAAACATGAACAGAGAAGGTACAGCATTAGGAATGGTAGAAACTAAAGGTTTGATCGGTTCAATCGAAGCAGCAGACGCAATGGTGAAAGCGGCTAGCGTTAATCTTGTCGGTAAAGTACATGTCGGCGGCGGAATCGTAACAGTACTCGTACGCGGTGATGTAGGCGCAGTAAAAGCGGCAACTGATGCAGGCGCAGCAGCAGCACAGCGTGTAGGCGAATTGCTATCTGTCCACGTCATCCCAAGACCGCATAACGAATTGGAAATGATTCTTCCTAAAATGGAAGGCTGATTCCAAAGCGAAAATAACAGCAGAAAGGTGGAAGTGGAATGGATCAGCAATTGATTGAACGGATTGTCGGGGAAGTCCTCGGCCAGCTTTCAAAAGACGTGAGCCCATTGCCGGCCCACGCTGTTCCGATTGCCGTTTCTGCCCGCCACGTACATCTGAAACCTGAACATGTGGAAGCTCTGTTTGGAAAGGGTTATGAATTGACGAAGCGGTCCGACTTATCACAGCCGGGCCAATTCGCTTCTAACGAAACAGTGGTTGTGGCAGGACCGAAAGGCAGCATCGAACGGGTGCGCATTCTCGGTCCTGCACGTTCCCTTTCCCAAGTGGAAGTGAGCTTCACAGATGCCATGAAGTTAGGTGTTAAGCCGCCGCTTCGGGAGTCTGGCGATATCGAAGGGTCCGCTGGCATCACGCTCATCGGGCCAAAAGGCAGCATTTACTTGGAAGAGGGCTTGATTGTCGCCCAAGCGCATATTCATATGGCACCAGGCGATGCTTCTAGGTTCGGCGTACAAAATGGCGAGTATGTAACTGTTGAGGTGGATGGCATTCGTCCCGTGTCGTTTCGAAATGTGAAGATTCGCGTCTCCGAACGGTATCGGCTGGAAATGCATATCGACACGGACGAAGCAAATGCAGGGTTTATTACACAAGGAACAATCGGACGACTTGTGAAGCCGGGAACTGAAAAGGAAACGGCGAGGACAGAAAATCAGGTTCCGCCAAGTGCCCCTCAGCCCGCGAACAAATCGCATGAATTTAAGAAAAAGCTGCTATCCAATGAAGATATCCGTTCCATACAGGAACAGGACATCCTCCTTGAAAAAGGGACCATTGTGACAGCGCTTGCGAAAGATACAGCGAGGGAACTCGGTAAGACGATTTCCTTCAGAAAGTAGAAAAGGTGATTACGCATGCGAATGGGAAAAGTGATCGGTAACGTATGGGCAACACGCAAGGAAGAGGGCTTGCAAGGATTGAAATTGCTAATTATCCAGCCCATTGATGCATACGGGAATGCCATCCAGACGCAAATGGTGGCAGCAGACCGGATCGGTGCGGGGATTGGCGATGAAGTCCTGATTACGAGCGGCGGCTCCTCACGTTATATTATGAAAGACAATCCGATTCCTATCGATGCGGTAGTCATAGGAATCATTGATTCTACAGAAGTGAAGAGAGGCGAAATCGATGAGTCAAGCAATCGGAATGATTGAAACAAAAGGGTTGATCGGTTCCATTGAAGCGGCGGATGCCATGATTAAAGCATCCAATGTGTCCCTTGTGAAGCAAGAGATGGTAGATGGCGGGATTGTGACGGTTATCGTGCAAGGCGATGTCGGTGCAGTTCAGGCGGCTGTGGAAGCTGGACGGGACGCTGCTGCGCGTGTCGGCGAGCTTTTGGGATCTCATGTTATACCACGTCCAGACGAATCGGTCTACAGTATGGTAAAGCCTGCTCCTGCGGTCGAACCACAGGCTCCAATGCAGGAAAAGCAAGCGGAACCAGCTAAACCAAAATCAACTAAAAAGCAATAAGACGCAATGGCACCTGCAGGCAAGGGGCTTTTGATTCGTCTAAGCCAGACGCATCAAGTTCTTTTGCAGGCATTGATAAAGGAGATGAGCGAGTTGGCATTTCGCAGACATAAAATCGCCGTCATCGGAGCCGGGCATACCGGAGCCACTGTTGCTCTCATGATAGCGCAAAAAGAATTGGGCGACGTTGTTTTAGTGGACATCCCCGATCTGGTCAATCCGACAAAAGGGAAAGCGCTCGATTTATTGCAAACGAGCCCGGTCCAGCGGTTTGACTCCATGATCATCGGCACATCGGACTATGCCGATATCCAAGATGCCGATATGGTCATTGTAACGGCTGGTATTGCCCGGAAACCCGGCATGAGCCGTGATGATCTTGTCACGACAAACGCGAAAATCATGCGATCTGTTTCAGAACAGATTAAACAATATGCTCCTGAGAGCACCGTCCTCATTTTAAGCAATCCGGTCGATGCCATGACATATGTCTGCTACAAGACGACTGGTTTTCCGAAGCACCGTGTGATCGGCCAGTCCGGCGTGCTGGACACAGCCCGATTCAATACATTTGTAGCGGAAGAACTTAACATTTCCGTTGAGGATATCTCTGGATTCGTTCTGGGCGGGCACGGGGATGATATGGTACCGCTCGTGCGCTATTCCAATGCAGGCGGAATTCCGCTTGATAAAATCATTCCTGGGGACCGGCTTCAAGCCATTGTCGAGCGGACAAGAAAAGGCGGCGGTGAAATTGTGGCCCTTCTCGGTAACGGAAGTGCTTACTATGCGCCAGCAGCCGCTCTCGTCCAAATGGCAGAAGCGATCATTAAAGACAAAAAGCGTATTTTACCATCCATCGCCTACTTGGAAGGGGAATATGGCTATAAGGATATTTATCTAGGAGTTCCGACTGTTCTTGGCGGCAATGGAATTGAGAGCATCATTGAGCTTCCCTTAACCGACGAAGAGAAGCGAGCGCTTGATAAATCCGCGCAGTCTGTTCAGGTTGTGCTCGATATTTGCAATCGATAACCTTACTGAATTTATTCATAACCGCCTGGGTTGCAATTTATTGAAGATAAATAAAATATTCCTAGACAGATCCAAATTGGATGGTCTAGAAAAATAGTAAAAAAGCATTCCATTTTCGGAATGCTTTTTTAATGGTTAATTGACACAAATCCTTCAAATTTTTCTAGGTCGTACGATATAAGAGATAGAACATGAAATAGGAGGTAGCACCCAGTGGAAAAAAAGAGGAGTATTGCATGGAAATTATCCGGGCTAATCATCGGGTTGTTTGTCATCTTGTTTGTTGTATACACGGTGACAACGAGCACGTTTTTACATAAACAGAGCATGACCGACGCTGAAGAGTTTGCCGTGGAGAATTCCAAATTGAATGCAACGATTCTCAGCGAGCGTTTTGACCGGACAAATGAAATGTTGCATACCACCAAGCACATTTTTGAAACCTTGCAAGCGAATCATGATTTGACGACAGACGAAGTGATTCATGTTATCGAGAATAATTTGAAGAAGAACGAAGATGCCACGGGAATGGCAGCGGTTTTTGAAAAAGGTTTTATCCCATTGGATGGCAATATCCAAAGCGGACTCGTAGATTCAACAGACCGCTTCGTGCCGTACTTGTACAAGAAGGAAAATGGCATCGGCGTGGAACCGTTAAGTGGATATGACAATCCGGGTGAAGGGGATTGGTATTTAGTACCAAAAAATGAAAAGCGTGCTGTTTTGACCGAACCGTATGAGTATAATGCAGGTGGTCAAACGGTCTTAATGACTACCATCTCGGTTCCGCTGATGACGGAGTCCGGACAGTTTTTCGGCGTCTTGACGACGGATATATCGATCGATTTTCTAAATGACCTCGTTCAATCCATTAAGCCGGATGGCGGTTATGCTTCCATTATTACGAATGCAGGGGATTTGACGGCTAACAGCTTGAAGCCGGAAATGAACGGCACAAATATGCAGGATGCAATTGACTGGGCGCCAGTGAAAGCAAAGCTCGACCAAGGGGAAGCCGGAACGCTATACGTAGATTCTAAAAGCCTGAAGGAACTGGCTTTTAATTCGTTCGCCCCCATTACGCTTCCGAAGATCGACGAAGTTTGGACAGTGCAAACAGTAGTGCCGAAATCCAAAATATTGGAGACCTACAACGCCATTCTCCTCATGACGATTCTGGCGGCGGTCGTCATGATCGTCTTAATGACGGCGGCAACGGGTTGGTTCATCTTCAAACAATTAAAACCGCTTGCCTTCTTGCAGAAATCAATTGAAACGGCTGCAACAGGCGATATGACGAACTTTGTGGATGAAAAACATATTCGTAATGACGAAATTGGGGCTGTGGCAAAAGCTTATAATGATATGCTGCTTCAGACAAACGCAGCAATTCAGGCAGTTCAGCGTTCCTCGAATGAATTGAGCGATTCCTCTTCACATGTACACCATGCATTTGAAGAAATCGTAGCTTCCAGCGAGGAGGTTGCATTGGCGACAAACGAAATTGCCCAAGGTGCATCCAAGCAGTCAGAAGATACGGAAGAAACGAGCCGTGTCATGGCGGAGCTGGCGGAGCAGATCAATATTCTATCCCAGCTCTCGCAACGCATGAACGACCTGTCACATCGGACAATCGAATCGACGGAAAAAGGTATGTCGGAAGTGGCGAATCTGCGTGAACACAATGTATCCGCGAATGAGATGAATGCGAAAGTGAAGGAGCAAATGAGCGCGTTGTCATCCAAAATTGATGCGATCAATCAAGTGATCACGTCGATTCATGATATAACAGCACAGACAAATCTCCTTGCCTTGAACGCCAGCATTGAAGCGGCACGGGCAGGGGAGCACGGCAAAGGCTTTGCGGTCGTGGCGGAAGAAGTACGCAAACTTGCAGAGCAATCCCGCACGGAAACCGAAGTCATTCAGCAAACTGTTCAGGAGATTCTGGAGGAATCCAACCAAACGGCAGCTGTTATTGAAACAAATCTAAAAGCGATGGAAGGACAGAACGAATCGGTTTCAAGTACCGAGGCCTCCTTCCATCAAAATGCTGAGCTGACAGAGCGGATGAGTGAAGTCATTCAGGAATTAAATGCGGAACTGAACGAGATGCTGACGAATAAGGATCAAGCGATGCTTTCCATCCAGAGTGTGTCGGCTGTATCCGAAGAGACGGCAGCATCAGCAGAACAAGTGAGTGCGTCGTCGGCAGCGCAGCAAACAGAATTGGAGCGGGTGGCAGATTCAACGACCCGCATGAAAAATATAGCCAATGAGTTGCAAGAAGTGGTCGAGCGCTTTAAACTACAAGTATAGTCTCGAAAAAATTGAATAGCATATATTGAACGATGAAATGGTACCGTAACGGTTTAATAGGGAATCCGGAAATCCGGAGCTGTCCCCGCAACTGTAAGCGCAGACGACCACCGATAAGCCACTATAGGCAACTATGGGAAGGCGGGTGGAAGGAGGAAGCGCAAGCCAGGAGACCTGCCATCCATCGTCATAGCAACACTTTCTTCGGGGGTTGAGAGGTGGAGGCGAAACGGATCCCGGTCCATCGGGCTTTTTAGGGTTCCAATTTGTTTCCTAATGATCAATTATGAGCAATCGCTCTGCCGAAGTGGCAGGCGGTTGCTCTTTTTCATTGAAAGGAGACGGAAGATGAGAGCGATTCAACAGGAGTATGGCATTGGTGCTGAATTTAATGAGAAGTTTCCGGAATACCTGACACTTGAAAAAACACGTTATACGGAACGGGACATGGATAGGTTAGAAAGGGAATTGACAGCCCGGTTTTATTCCGCATCAATTTCCAATGAAGACGACCTGCTATTTCTTGCAATGAAAGCAATGCAGCAGGAACAGGTGGACCGGATAGGGAAAGTGGTGGAAACGTATTGGGCTTTGTCGAACGGGTTTATTACACTTTCCGAGGAATTGGTGAGTGCATTATGTGGAACCGTCACTCCATTGGAGAATGAGAAAAAGAGGTGGAGTGTTTCAAATCAACATGTGACAGGGCTGTTGAAAGAAGGTATACCTTTTACGGCGAGCCTGCCTGACCTCTTTTTAGAGAGAGTATTAGAGTGCGGTTCGTGGGAGATGTTTTCAAAAGGAGTGGTGGAGACGAGAGGAGTCTCCGCCATTGGCCTGATGAAAGAACTGCTTGGGCAACAAATAAAGAGCAGGCAGCCAGACTTCTTCTTTGAAGACCAAGTGGATCCTGTATTGCCTAAAAAGATTCTTTCAGCTGGTTCCACCTTGCATGTGGAACGAATTCGGCAGAGAAATAGGATTAACCAGATTGTCGCCATTCAAGTGCGTCTCGTCAACAATATATTGAGTTATTTGGATGATGGCGCGGCATGGATTGCTCCGATTACTTTTGAATTGCCGGCCGCCTATAAAGTGATTGATTTATATCATCTGCAGATGCACGCATGGAAAAACGGAGCGCGTCTGACCGTTTGCATATAAAGTAACACGACCTGTGCTGTGGGCTGCGCAGGTCGTGTTTTTATAATCACATTTCCCGGGGTGCTTGCATGCCAAGCAATCGCATCGATTCCTCCAATACAATGCTGACGCTTTGGACGAGGGATAAACGGAACGATTGGTTGGTGGCATCGGATAGTATATGGACATTGCCATAGAACGAATTGAAAGCCTGCGCTAGATCGATTGCATACTTGGCAATGATGGAAGGGTCTAGTTCCACTGTTGCTCTTTGGACGGCTTCCGGGAATTGCTGGAGCTGCGTAATGATTTCCCATTCATAATCATTTACAGAAGAGATGCCCTCATCTCCGCGCCCATCGGCTTTCCGCAATACAGCATGAGCCCGGGCGCAGCTATATTGAAGATAGGGGCCCGTTTCGCCTTCGGTTTGCAGCATTTTTTCCAGGTCGAATTCAATATCATGTTTCCGATGCTGCTTCAAGTCGCTGAAAAGGATGGCACCGACACCAACCGCTTTAGCTACTTCTTCTTTATTTTCCAAGGAAGGATTCTTCGCTTCAATGTTTCGCTTGGCGAGTTCAATGGCTTCCTTCAGCACTTCCTCCAGCAAAACAAGCTTCCCTTTCCGGGTCGACATCTTTTTGCCATCTTTTAGGATCATACCGAAGGGGACATGTGTAATGTCTTGTGCCCAATCGCATCCCAATTGTTTAAGCACTAATTTAATTTGTTGGAAATGAAGACTTTGTTCATTCCCGACAACGTAAATGGATTTCTCAAAACCATAAGTCGTTTTCCGATCGAGCGCAGCTGCCAAATCACGTGTTGCGTATAGCGTAGCGCCGTCCGATTTCTTAATTAAACACGGCGGCATCTCCTCGCCGAGGTCAACCACAAGCGCACCATCTGATTCTGTGAGCAATCCTTCCGAATCCAGCCATTCCACAACCGGATCCATCTTATCGTTGTAGTAGGCTTCGCCGTTATATGAATCGAAGGTGACGCCTAGTAATTCATAAATACGCTGGAATTCGTTCAGCGACTCCTCCTTGAACCATTTCCAAAGGGCCAGGGCATCCGGCTCGCCATCCTCCAATGCTTTAAAGGCGGCTCTTCCTTCGTCATTTAAAGATGGATCTATCTCGGCTTCTTCATGGAAACGGATGTACAGCTGAAGAAGTGTCTTGATCGGTGCCTGTTCAACTGCTTCCTGACTGCCCCATTTACGATAGGCTGTCAGCAGCTTGCCGAATTGGGTGCCCCAGTCACCGATATAATTGATTTTGACCGGTTGGTACCCCGATTTCTCCAGCAATAAAGCGATCGAATTGCCGATGACCGTGGAGCGCAGATGGCCCATGGAGAAGGGTTTCGCAATATTAGGTGATGACATATCGATCGTCACCACACCATCTGCGCCAATTGTTGACGACCCGTAAGTGGGACCCTTAGCCAAAATGGGGCGGAGAACAGGTTCCGCAGCGGCATCCCGTTGAAGAAACAGATTGACATAGCCATTCACAGCTTCCGTCTTTTCGATTGCAGGATGCGAAACCGCTGCCGCAATCTCCTCCGCAATAAGCTTCGGCGCCTTCCGCAACGTCTTCGCCATCGAAAAACAAGGCAACGCATAATCGCCCATTTGCGAATGTAGCGGCCGCTCCACCATTTGCGGTTCGAGTGGCACAGGACTCGCCGTTTGCAACGCCTCTATCACAACTTGTTTCATACAATGAACCCCTTTTTTTAGAAAATAAAAAAGCCCCCGTCTCAATCAATGAGACGGAAGCTCGTTCCGCGGTACCACTCAAATTGCCCGATCCGTCGGGCCACCTTTCTCCTAACGGCGAGACACCGGCCTTTCCTACTTCCTTCAGAAAAGCATCTACGAAGTGCGCTTCATGAACCTTCTTCCGCCAGGCTTCCACCATCCCCGGCTCGCTTTGAAAGAAAAGGAGCATTACTCTCTTCGTCAACGATATTGTATATCAATGTAGCAAACCGGCGGGATGCCTGTCAATGGGCAAAATTTTTTAAAGATGCTTTATGGAACTTGGTGAATAGAAGGAAGGGGACGAGAAGGTTTACCTAGAGAAAGGACCGTTTGGACTTGCACGAGAAATAACAAGTCCTCGCCTGCTCAATGGCGCGCAGAATGCCTTTGACCAACTAAGAATTTGAATTGATAGTTTGTGCTGGTATTATACGAGCGGTTCGGAGGAAAATACGAGAGGTTGGGAACAGGATACGAGCTGTTGTGAAGGTAGTATAAAAAGTGGACACGGTTTTGTGAGTGTGTTTCGATTGAGACACGAATAAAACGGACGGAGTTGTGCCCAAATGAGTAAACGAATTGACGATGCGTTGAAGGAGCATTTAATTAAACTTGTAGTAGAAGAAGGAAAGAAACAGACAGAGGTTTCTCGGGAAATGGGAGTCGGTGTTAGCACCTTGAGAAGATGGGTAAGCGACTACCGGAAGAAGCAGCAGGCAGAACAGAACGGCCAGGAATACCTCACACCGACTGAGCAGATGAAACGGCAACGAGCGTTGGAGAAAGAAATTCGGGAACTGCAGGAGGAAAATGAAATCTTAAAAAAGGCCATGCACATCTTCTCCAAAAACCCGAAGTAATCTATGCGTTTATCGAGAAGCATTCGGAAGAATACCGCGTGAATAAGATGTGCAAAGTGCTCGGTGTGTCAAAAAGCGGTTACTACAAATGGCTTGGCAGACAGAAAAGCGACACGCAACTCAAAAAGGAGAAGGCACAAGCCCAAATCAAACGGATCTTCCATGCGAAAAGAGAAGTGTATGGCAGTCCACGAATCAAGAGAGAACTGGAGAAAGTAGGCATGGTTTTATCCGAGAAGACTGTCGCGAACTACATGCACGAGCTTGGACTATCTGCGACGGTTCCGTTCAAATATACCGTGACGACCCAATCCAATCACGAACATCCCATCTATCCCAATCTGTTAAACCGGGAGTTTCATGCGGAAGCACCCAACCGAGTGTGGGTCGTGGATATCACCTACATTTGGACAAGCGAGGGTTGGCTGTACTTGGCGACCGTCATGGACCTATTCTCCCGAAAAATCATTGGCTTTAATCTGGCTACCACCTTAAGCAAGGAGCTGCCGCTCTTGGCATTAGAACGGGCCTTTCAGTTTCGCTCGCCAGAAAAGGGATTGATCCATCACTCCGACCAAGGGTCACAGTATGCATCCCATGACTATATTGCCCTCCTCACGGAGAAGCAGTGCAAAATCAGCATGAGCCGCAAGGGTGACTGTTATGACAACGCATGTATTGAATCTTTTCACGCGACCATTAAGAAAGAACTAATCTATCGCCGGGGTTTCAAAACGAAGAAAGAAGCGGGAAAAGTGGTGCTAGAGTATATTATCTCCTTTTACAATGAACAGCGAAGCCATTCGACATTGGCATACCAAACACCAAATGAATTTGAGAGGTTGTACGAAGAGTCACGGAAGAAAAATGGGCAAGAACCACTCGCAACTTTCGTGGAAGAGCAGTTGTCACTTTAACTGCTCTTTCACGAAAGTACACCAAGCGAAGCGCGGTAGGCATTTGAAAGTGAACCGCTCACGAAAACGTGTCTACGAACTTGACAGAAGTCCAGTTCGGAGGGAAATACGAGAGGTTGGGAACAGGATACGAGCGGTTGCAGGGTTATACGAGCGGTTGCAGAGGGATAGGAGCTGTTCCGGGATTATACGAGAGGTTGGAGACGAGATACGAGCGGTTCGGTCTCCAGTTGGCGCATGGGACTCATTTACCTGGATCGACCTTCCCCAGCCGGTGATGATTAATGGCCATAACGAATAAAACCTGACCGTTTCTCCGCATGCCGCTTGGGTATGCTATGAGAGAGAGGAGAGATGGTCATGGCGAAGAAGTTGAGAGAGGCGATCGAGCGGTTCGCGATGCCGCTGGATGAGCAGGCGCTGGATGCACTCGTGGAAGCGGCAGGGCATGCTGAAGTGGTGATGATCGGAGAGGCTTCCCACGGGACGCACGAATTTTACAAGATCCGTGCGGAGCTTTCTAAACGACTCATTCAAGAAAAAGGGTTCACAATTGTGGCAGTGGAAGGGGATTGGCCGGCTGCTGCAGCTGTAAACCGCTTTATTAAAGGGTTTGAAGAGGACGGATCCGCCGGAGATGTATTGCTAAATTCATTTGGACGCTGGCCGACGTGGATGTGGGTGAATGAAGAAGTGAAGGAGTTTGTCGAATGGCTAAAACAGCACAATGATGACTTACCTGAGAATAGAAAGGCAGGATTTTATGGGATAGACATGTATAGTTTGTACGAATCAATCGATGAATTGCTCAAGTTTTTATCCGAAAATCCTCAGTATGGAACGGATTTTACTTTGGCAAAACAGGCGTTTTCTTGTTTTGAACCGTACAATCGGATGCCCGAGCATTATGCCCTGTCGACTGCTCATTTTTCCGATGAGTGCATTAGTGAAGTTGCTACGCTGCTTTCATCCATCCGGCGGAATGAAGAACGTTTTGCCAGTCACCATGAAGAGGATCTTAACGTCACGATGAATGCTCTTGTCGCCAAAAATGCGGAGGCCTACTACCGGGAAATGATGCAAGACGACGCCATCTCTTGGAACACACGTGATTTGCATATGGTGGAAGCAATCAATGAATTAAAGA
Source organism: Sporosarcina sp. NCCP-2222 (assembly GCF_023168145.1). GTDB lineage: Bacteria > Bacillota > Bacilli > Bacillales_A > Planococcaceae > Sporosarcina. The sequence continues at coordinate 158,300 of NZ_BQYK01000004.1, read as the reverse complement.
AATACCATGGACCCGATGCCAAGCTGATTATTTGGGAACATAATACCCATATTGGCGACGCATCCGAAACGTCTATGAAAGACGACAACATGATCAATGTCGGGCAGCTCATCCGGGAGGAATACGGGCACAATAATACTTTTGCCATTGGATTTGGGACCTACGAAGGATCGGTCATTGCAGCAGATAGCTGGGGCGCTCCTCTGGAAAGGATGACAGTTCCGCCTGCTAAGTTCAATACATGGGAAGGGCAAATGCACGCAGCTGGCGCAGAGGATAAAGTACTTTTATTCACAGAAGATAACCGTCAGTTGTTCAATGAATGGATCGGCCACCGCGCCATTGGGGTTGTCTACAATCCAGAATTCGAAGCATATGGCAATTTTGTCCCCTCACGTGTTGGCAGCCGGTATGATGGATTTATTTTTATAGACCAATCAACAGCATTACATCCTTTTTAGAGCCGTGCAGCTGCTTGCACGGCTTTTTGGATGAACGAAGCATTTTTGATGGAGGCATCAATAAGTCAGTGTATAATGTTAAAGAATTTGAAAAACCCTCAAAAAAGAATTCAAATTCTTTTTACCTATTTACGATTAAACCACAACATGTTAGGGTAGTAGATGTACATAAAGCACAACATATAGTATTTAACGATAGATTGGTACCGTATTCGGTTTAATAGGGAATCCGCAAATTGGAGCTGTCCCCGCAACTGTACGTGCTGACGACCTGCTGACAACCACTGTGGCATATGCCATGGGAAGGTGGCGGGGAGGAGGAAGCGCAAGCCAGTAGACCTGCCGTCCATCGTAAAGCGACACTTTCTTCGGGGGTTGAGAGGTGGGAGCGAGCGGGTTTTTCGCCTTTCCATCCGAAGGGAGTTCGACCTGATCTGTTTCCTACATACATCCATCAGCGATGTCTCACCGAAAAGGTGGGGCGTCGTTTTTTTATTGCCTAACATCCTATAAGCACGAAAGGAGCCAAACTGATGACAATGATTCAAGAAAACACAAAGGTGACTGACATTCTGGCGCAATTAAAGGAGGAATTCGGCGAGGGCCAAATTTCTGCTTTAGAAACGGCGAGCCAAAAGTGGCTGGAACGCCATCCAGGCGAAAGTAAGGAAAGCTGGGCGAAAGCGATGGTTTTGGAGGCGCTTAGCAATATTGACGAAGCGTCTACTCATTGGACATTTGTCGCATCTCGAATTTACTTGGACTCTGTATACGAACAGCAGCGGGCCATTCGCGGTACAGAAGTATATGCTGATTTTGCCGGTCACGTCGAACGGCTCGTTTACCAAGGATTGTATACGCCGGAACTGCTTGATCGCTACTCTTCAGAAGAGCTCACAACTATTGGGACATTCATCGAGCCGGAGCGGGACAAGCTGCTTACATATATTGGACTGAAAACGTTAATGGACCGCTATGCGGCTGTTGATTTTAATAAAAAACCGGTTGAGCTGCCACAAGAACGCTGGCTCATCATTGCTATGACACTTATGCAAAAGGAGACGGACAATCGTCTAGGCAAAATTGCAGAAGCATACTGGGCGATGAGCAACCTGTATATGACCGTTGCCACTCCAACGCTAGCAAACGCGGGCAAGCCGCATGGCCAATTGTCCAGCTGCTTCATCGACACAGTGGACGACTCCTTGCAAGGCATTTATGACAGCAATACTGATATCGCGAATCTCTCAAAATACGGAGGCGGCATCGGAGTTTACATGGGCAAAGTGCGCTCCAGAGGTTCTTCTATCAGAGGGTTCAAAGGGGCATCGAGCGGCGTCCTTCCGTGGATCAAACAACTGAACAATACGGCGGTAAGTGTCGATCAACTCGGGCAGCGCCAAGGTGCTATTGCCGTCTACCTCGATGTGTGGCATAAAGACATTTTCACGTTTCTAGACTTGAAGCTGAATAACGGAGATGACCGCTTGCGTGCACATGATATTTTCACAGGCGTCTGTATGCCGGATATTTTCATGGAGCAGGTCGAAGCACGCGGAGACTGGCATTTATTCGATCCGCATGAGGTCCGGACGGTAATGGGCTACTCCCTGGAAGATTTTTATGATGAAACAAAAGGATCTGGATCGTTCCGTGAAAAGTACGAGGAATGCTCAAACCATCCGCAATTGACGAAAGAGACCGTACCTGCGATCGAAGTAATGAAACGCATTATGCGCAGCCAGCTTGAAACGGGCACACCGTTCATGTTCTACCGGGATGAAGTGAACCGGATGAACCCGAATAAGCATGAGGGCATGGTGTATTCAAGTAATCTCTGTTCGGAAATCATGCAAAATCAAAGCGCCACACAATTCGAGTCGGTCACGCTAGAAGATGATATCGTCGTCACACGATCGAAGCCGGGCGATTTTGTTGTCTGCAACTTATCTTCCATCAACTTAGGGCGAGCAGTACCTGCAGGTGTATTGGAGCGGCTTCTGACCATTCAAGTGCGCATGCTCGATAATGTCATTGATTTGAATAAAATCCCTGTCGTCCAAGCACAGCGGACAAATTCACGCTACCGTGGAATTGGGCTTGGCACGTTCGGTTGGCATCATCTATTGGCGCTTAAAGGCATCCAATGGGAATCAGAAGAAGCGGTTCGGTACGCGGATGAACTCTATGAACAAATCGCCTTTTTGACAATCAAGTCCTCAATGGAGCTGGCGAAGGAAAAAGGGGCATACCCGTTATTTGAGGGTTCTGATTGGCAGACAGGTGACTATTTTGAACACCGGAATTATGATTCTAAAGTGTGGCGGGAATTACGTTTCGACGTTCAGGCGAACGGCATTCGCAACGGCTATCTGATGGCGGTGGCTCCGAACAGTTCGACATCGGTCATTGCCGGTTCTACAGCTTCCATCGATCCAGTTTTCAAGCCGTTCTATCATGAGGAGAAGAAAGATTACAAGCTCCCGGTTGTTGCGCCTGACCTGGACCATCACACATACAATGTGTACCGTCGATCGGCCTATATTGTTGACCAGCGTTGGTCGATCAAACAGAATGCAGCGCGCCAGAAGCATGTCGACCAATCGATTTCATTTAATATATACGTACCAAATAATATCCGCGCGTCTGTCCTGCTTGAGCTTCACTTGCAAGCCTGGAAGTCCGGCATGAAGACGACGTACTATACACGTTCTACTGCATCGGACATCGAGGAGTGCGAATGGTGTCATTCCTAATTGCCTATGCATCCTGGAGCGGCAATACCGAAGAAGTGGCGGAATTGATACGGGATGCGCTAGGCAGAGAAGGAATTGATACGACAATGTACCGGATTGGTTTTGGTACGGTTCCCGATCCGAGGGAGTATGAGGCGATGGTAATCGGATCTTTCACATGGGATAAAGGCGCAACGCCGGATGAAGTGAAGGATTTCGTAGCAGCAATCGGCTACAAACCGGAGCCTGTCTATGTCTTCGGAACAGGGGACACGCAATTCGGAGGGGACGACCTGTTTTGTCATGCAGCCGTCAAGCTCGCCCGATTCTATGCATCGGGCTGCCCGCCCCTCAAAATCGAACAGAGCCCCCGCGGCATCCAAGAAGAGAAAGTCATCGAATGGACGAAAGGAGTATATGAACATTGGTTACACTTACACGAGTTAAAGTGCTGAATCCGGCCAACCCAAACAAAGCAACAGCGATATTCGGTGGAAAGGCGAGCGGCATCCTAAATTGGAATGACCTTGCGCATCCCCATTTTTATACACTCCGTCAACGGATCCGGTCATTATTCTGGACGGCAAACGAGGTCGATATGACACAAGACGTCAAGCAGTTCCCGAACTTGTCCAAAGCCGAGCAGGATGCTTTCCTGAAAATTATTGGCCTGCTTGCGACGCTCGACGGCCCACAGACGGTCATCGCAATGAAAATCGCCGATTTCACGACAGATCCTTCGGTAAAATCCATTATGGCGACGATTGCCGATCAGGAAAGTGAACATAATCACAGCTATGCCTATGTGCTTTCTTCCGTAACGACGCTTGACAAGCAAAACGCCTCATTTGAAATGGGCCGCGCTGACGAAGTGCTCATAAAGCGGAATGAACGGATTGTCGAGATCTACAATGAATTCGCTGAAAACCCGACAATCGAGACTGTGCTGAAGTCGATGGTCTACACGACGCTGCTCGAAGGTCTGTTTTTCTACAGCGGCTTCGCATTCTTCTACAATTTGGCGCGCCATCAGAAAATGGTCGGCACCTCAACGATGATCTCGTATATTAACCGAGATGAGCTGCAACACGGTAAGGCAATCAGTGACATCTTCCGTGCAGCGCTTGCGGAAAATCCGGAGTACAACACGGAGGAATTCACAGAATGGATCTATGATCAATTCCGCCACTCTGTTGAACAGGAAATCATCTGGAGCCGCTATGTTTTGGGAGAAATCGACGGCATTGATCTCGACGAAATGGCGGGCTATGTCAAATACCGGGCCAACAAGATGCTTCGTATGCTTGGACTAAGTGAAATCTACCCTGAGTTCACAGACAACCCAATGAAATGGATCCGCGCTTATGTTGACAATTTTGACGACACGAAAACAGATTTCTTTGAACAGACATCCCGGCAGTACGTAAAAACGAGCGATTTGAATGGGTTTGATGATTTGTAAGAGCTAATAAGCATGCATGGCTATAAAGCTATGCATGTTTTTTAACGTAATGGTCTAGACAGATGGCCAGCACATCCGAAATCAGGGGACACACTTAAATAACTCGATTATTATTCTGATAAGATACACCCTTGCGTATAGATATAATTTACAGTACATTGGAAATCGATTGCCTAAACCTTTGGAGGTGTAGATTCGTGAATAGTTTTCATATCGTCTTGCATGCCATCAACTTAGTCTTATTGGCAGCTATCTGTCTTTTTTTTCTTTTCGGTTCGTTTAGTATTAGCCCACCCATCGATAACCCTATCGGTGACATATTTACATACTGTTCTATTGTTTTTATGTTCGGCCTGTGGGCAGTTAATTACTGGTTCCAATACACGCGACAGAAGCAAAAATGGATTCTGCCAGTAGCCGGAACTGTCCTTTACATTGCCATCGTATTGTTTGTCGTGGGGATTGTTTTCCCCTTCATAGGCAAATTGTTTATTGAATAATCTATCATCTATAAATAAGTATGTCGATTCTGATTCTAGTTTGGATTGCTGTATCTCATACGCAATCCCGTGTCTGCCTTTTCATTGACATAGCTGCAGTATCAAGATATATTATTTTTGATTGACTTGTCAGTCAACCTACAGGGAGGAGAGCAGCAATGCCAAAAACCGAACAACAAAATCAGGAACTTCGAGATGCGAGAAGGGAACAAATTCTACGTGTTGCAACTTCTATTTTTGCGAGGAAAGGGATGGCAGGGACGAAAATTAGCGAGATTGCTAAAGAGGCAAAATTAAGCCATGGACTCGTCTATCACTACTTTTCTTCAAAAGAAGAAATCTTCACTGAACTCGTTCGAAATGCCGCTTCATCGTCCATCAATGTTATCCACCTGGCAAACGCACAGCCTGGCAAGGCAACAGACAAAATGTACTGGATGACGACTCAAATACTGCAAAGTTTAAAAGGTGAAAATAGATTATTATATTTACTCATGATGCAAGCAAGTACATCGGAAACGGTACCTGCCGAAGTACTGGACATCTTGAAGAAACACTCTCCGGTCATGCAAACAATTCCTTTAATCATGGAAGCGCAAGCAGAGGGGGACTTTCAAAAGGCAGATCCAATTATGTTAGCCACTACTTACTATGCGCTCATACAAGGGCTTGCAATGAACAAAATTCAGTGGGAGGACTGTCCGTTGCCGGATGCCGATACCATTTTGAAGGTCATGAGATAGGGGGAGCGGGGAAGTGGGTAGAAGAAACACGTTCATTTTATTATCACCACCACTAATCATTTTGATTGGATGGGTAACTGCCAAGATTTTCACTCCCATTATTCAAGAATGGGCATGGATTCCATTAGCGCTTGTTTACTGGCTTGTATTGGGTATTTGCATAGGGATCGGCAAAGGGGAAGAACGGTTGTCTGCTTGGGTTCAGAAGCCTTTACCAACAAAGTTAACAATTGCGGGGATGCTGTTAGGGATGTTTCCCTTGTCTGTATTATTTACCAATATCCATCTGTTCGACTCAATTGGTCTTGTGATACTGTGGCTAGCTTTTGCGATCATCAATCCATGGTTCGAGGAATATTATTGGCGTGGAATTCTTCTCGATAGCACGCTGAAAGTCATGCCCAAATGGCTGGGGATCGGGTATTCGACAATCTTTTTCGTAGCGAGCCATCCGCTCATGTGGGGCGTTTTTTCCATTGCGAATCGCAGCTCCCATGTTGTCATCTTCCTATCAATTATAGGAGTCGTTTGGTCACTTATGTATCTTCGTTCGAAAAGTTTGCGGTGGGTGATTGTCTCCCATTGCATCGTCGATATCGGGATTATTACGGTTCTCGTCTTTTTGAATATCTATATCCCGCCGAATGGATGAGAAAATTTTGTGTTGATATGATGGTGTGGGGAGGGAATCCAAATGCAACAATACCAACGTAAACTTGAAGCTTATATGAATCAATACATGGACTTATGGGATTTTTACGGAGTGATTCTAGTGACTCGAAAAGGCGAGGTGCTGTTTGAGGAAGCATACGGATATGCCAGCATTGAGTTTGGAATAAAAAATGAAATGGATACGCGCTTCTCACTCGCTTCCGTTTCTAAGCAGTTTACAGCCTTCGCAATTATGCTTCTTCATGAAAAGAACATGCTGGACCTTGATAAACCGGCTAAATTATACTTGCCTGCCGCGTTGGAAACTGACGAGTCGATCACGATCCATCACTTACTGTCTCATACGTCTGGGTTATATAATTTCACTAATTTCGAAAATGACTTTTTTGCTGGTTACAACAGAATGGACTATTCCCGGGACGTTTTTTTTCAATGTTATATTAATAAACAGCCTACTAAGTTGCCAGGAACAATCTTTGATTACAATAACTCAAATTATAATTTGCTGGCATGGATCATAGAACATGTTTCAGGAGAAACATACAGGGACTTTCTAAGAAATCACATATTCGTGCCTTTGGATATGTTAAATAGCGATGTGGATGATGGCTGCAAGACGATAAAAAACAAGGCGAGCAATTATGTGCATGATTTTGATGAAATCATCAAATCCCCGTACCATAATGAGAAGTTCAGCATTGGGGCAGGAGCCATCGTTTCAAATTGTGAGGATTTATACAAATGGTATTCGTGCTTGCGAGATCGAAAATTGCTGTCAGAGAAAGGGTATGCCCGATTTTTTAGAGAGAATTTGAATAAATACTGTTACGGATTGGAGCACCAGCGTTGTTACGATACAGGTAGCTATTCTCACGGTGGCGATCATCTTGGAATCTGCACCTTTGCGCAGTATTTTTTTGATGAAGATGTTTGTATCCTCCTTCTTTCCAATAATGAAGCAATCAATCAATACAGGCTGGGCAAAGCAATCGCTGATATTCTGCACGATGTTGAAGTAGATGCTCCGACAAAACATGAAGAGCTTCCCCTAGACGAAAGGAAGCTTCAAGCGTATTGCGGCACCTATTTGAAAGATAAAATTAAAGTAGAATTACATGGCGGCAAATTGTACTTTACTAGATTTACCGGCAATCTTCACATTGAGATCTATCCAGTCAGCGAAGGGAAATTTGCCCGCAGATTTTCTGACCAAATGACACCATACAGTATTGTGGAGAATGAAAACGGCAATATGTCCTTTTTCGGCTATGAGAAAGCTAATATGAAATAAAATAAATCGCATAGATGTGCCGCGTAGCACGTTTCGTTCGTTCAATTTCTTAATTCAGCCATTAGGAAATTGAACTTTTTTGGATTAAGATAGAGGCGGTAGCTGCTGGCTTCATCTCTCGCCTGACAATCGTTCCCTCGTATCCACCTCATTGCCCTCCAGCCTTCTCTCAAATGTCTTTCGCCAGTTTGCAGACAGCTCATTCACTTCTATTATTCGCTGTACCGCATTCAAATCGCTCTTATCATGATGCATAATCCGATTAGCTTCTGCGACGGAGATGGCCTTTTCTTGTGAATGGAGCCGGATCAATTCATCTGAGGGGGATACCATTCCCTCTTGCAGCACTCGAAAATAAAAACCTGTAAATCCGGAGTTTTGAACAAGCAATGGCATGTCTTTTCTTTCATAAAGAAGTCCCAATTTGTAACAAGGCTGGCGTGGTTGGCTCACTTGTACGATGGCTTCCCCGATTTGAAAGGAATCTCCAATGCAAACGTCTATCTCCGTTAAACCTTCTAATGTCAGATTCTCACCAAAAGCGCCGTAGGGAAGAGCCCTGCCCAATTGTTCTTCCCAGTAGGAATAATGCTCAGCCGGATAGGCGCAAACTGCTTTGTCAATGCCGCCATGATGAATTAAATCACCTTGCCCATCTCCATTAAAATTTACAGTAGTTAAGTATACAGGTTTGCTAATCGGCTTTTTAAGTATGCCTGTTGTCGCTCGTTTATTTCCGAATGGAAGTTCAATCGGTTTTCCAACGTTTAAAGACCGGATTGCCACTTTCCTCATGGCATTCACCTCGTTTCATTTATCATGTAAAGTTTTCCATTTCGAGTATAATCAAAGGAGGGGGGATGGAAATGGAATTGAGGCAGCTCGAATATTTCATTGCGGTATGTGAAGAGCTCCACTTTACTCGTGCCGCTGAAAAGCTTGGATTGACCCAACCTTCGTTAAGCCAGCAGATCAGCTTGCTGGAACATGAAGTAGGGATAAAATTATTCGACCGGATCGGCAGGCGGATTGCCATCACCGAATCAGGCTCTATCTTGTTGGAACATGCCTACCGTGTTTTCCATGAGTTATCCCAAGCGAAGGCGGCCATCGGAGAATTGCACGGGTTGGAGAGAGGAGCATTGAAGGTCGGTGCTTTACTGACCGTTGTCAATACCCTGTTACCTCAGGTTCTCATCGACTTTCATCAATTGTACCCCAAAATTGAAATAGCCGTCTCCGGAATGCGAGTAGACGAGATCAAGAAATCTATACTTCATAATGCCATAGATATCGGCATTGTTTATTTACCCTTCGAACACCCAGAAATTGAGACTATCTCATTACGGAAAGAGGAACTGGTCCTTGCAATGTCCGTACATCACCCACTGGCCGGGCAGCCTATCGTTCCGTTACATGTGCTTAAAGACACAGCCGCCATCTTATTGCCGGAGACGTATTTTATCCGCCGGTATCTAAATGAACTTTGCCGACAGGAAGGGTTTTTGCCTGTTCCAGCGATAGAGCTGACAACACTCGAGTCGATCCTCTTGATGGTCCAAAGGGAAATGGGTGTGACCGTTTTGGCAAAATCCTATCTACATTCTCTTTGCCACGGAGATCTTTCTATTGCCAAGATTGATCATCCTACAATGGAAATGGAAATTGGCATAGCGTACCGGAGAAACAAACATCTTTGCTCGGCAAGCAGGGAATTCATTAAAATGCTACAAGGAAAATGAGGCGTCACAAGGACGCCTCTTAGTCATCCCTTTACTTCTTCCAAACTTGCACCGTAATTAATGTGATAGACGCTTCCATCAATAATCAGCGCAGGAACTGACTTGACTCCTGCCCTTTCGGCTTCTTCAATCCGTCCCCGCTCGGTACCTAGATGTACAATTTCAGGATCAATTTTAGACGAATCCAGATAAGTGACCAACACTTTCTCCGCATCCACACAAACCGGGCATCCGGCATGATAGAAAACTGCCTTTGACATAATGAACCACTCCTATCCTATTGATGCAGCGCTGCTAGCTTTATTATAGGATCATGAGAGAATAGGGAACAATAGCAAATCCCCTATCCTAATGATAGGAGATTCCTATGATTCAACTGATTGTAGTTTTTTCATTCTCCATCCAGTCGATCATTTGATGTAGAAGCTTTTTTTCCATCTCTCCGCGTAAGTATAAGGGATGCCAGACCCCGAGCAGTTCGATTGCTTTCTTTAACAGCAGAACAGCGTTTTGTATATCTCCTTGTATGTAAGACAAAAACGCATTTCTTTTCGTATCTGTAACAGCATCCAGTTTTCCGATGGATTCTAGAGCGTTTTCAATGCCGGGATAGCTTGCAAGCCGGCCGGTGAAAAAAAGAGCTGTGGCGTACGAGATATCGGCTATATCAGCGTACAGGTCATCCGTCTTTCCTGCACGGGTAAAGGCTGTCTGGAGTCCAACCGATGCAGCTTTTTCAGCATGTTCCGGAAGGTGAAAGTAATTGATTGTATGCAAAAAACTTGTGGCGGACGGATCCTTCCCAGAGGTGATTAATTGTTCAACCGTATCAATCAATGCCGGATTCCACTGTTTTACATCCGTATTTCGCGATTCTTCCAACAAAATTTGATGGCCCAACAAGAGGGCAGATTCATGCAAAGGCTCCGTTTTCAATTTCTTGATGACCAAACCGTCAGTAAACACAGATTTGACTGTCGCCGGTTGTAAATTCGAAGCACCGAGCAGGAAATTTAAGAGACCGAAGATGAGAAGAAAGGGATGGTGCCAGACGCTAAATGCCAGCACGATGGAAAGAATGCTGATTCCTATGTTCATGAGCGGCCCGCCATAAATATAACGAATTAATCGGCGTCGCATATCTTCAAGTTCCAACTTCTCAGAAAACCCCATCATTGCCCGTCCAACGTATCCTAAGGAGGAGGGGATCCAGTGGAAAAGGAATTTGCCTCCATGCTGCTCCAAAACAATGGGACCAACACTAATATTTAATAATTTCATTCCTTGTGAAAGTCCAAACAGCGCATGCCCTGCTTCGTGAATAAGAACAGTCAGGGCGAAACTGACGAGAGCATACAAGACCATGCTGACAATCATGCCTATAGACCATGCTTCTGGATATAAAATAAAATACAGGACCGCCAATAAACCAATGACGGCCCCAAGTAAAGCTGAACCTACCTGTTTCATATTGTCACCTCTAGCTGAAAAATGTCTTATAAATGAAGATGAGCACGACGCCTGCCAAGAATCCGATCAGTATCCGTCCAACTTGTTTCATATCAAATCCCCCCTTAATCAACCATTCGCTTTCTATAAACAACAGCAGTAAGCATAAACATCACAACAACCCATGCTGCAATGACGGCCAGCTGCAGCCATACATCCCCAAACCCGGCTCCGGCTTCGACTTTGATCCCGATTTCAAGGAGCTGGATATTAGGCAAATAAGTCGCCGCTTTTAAAATCGGATACTGTTCTGCAAGTGAAGTAATGAATGTCCCGAATGAGAAGATGACCATAACAGGCAATACAATGACAGATGCCTCCATTACTGACTTAGCAAACAGGCCAAGCAAGGTACCAAGAGCAATATAAAATAGGGCGGACAATAGGATGGCAATCGCCACAACTGCAATATTCGCCGGTTTATATTCCGCCAAAAACATACTCAACAAAATAGTGAAAAGTGTTAACACCAAGGATAATAAGCTTTTGCCCGTCAAAATTTCAGTCGTGCTGGCGGGAGATAACATCAATCCGCGCAAGGTGTTCTTTTCTTTCTCCTCTGCAATAAGACAGCTTTGTACAAAAGCCGCTACCATCGCAAAAGTAAGATTAATCAGCATATAATGGGACTCAATTGCTGTCACGCCAATTCGGCCATAAATGGCTGCCAGAACGGGTGACAAGAAAATCACAATAGACACTGCAAAGTTCCGTGAAAAATCTTTATAATCTTTCATAAATATTGCGTTTACCCGTTTCCAAGAAAATGTCATGCTAGTTTCCTCCCTGTCACTTGTACAAAAATGTCACCGAGTGTTGGCTCGTTTGAGTGGATTGTCTCTACTTCATTGGCTTGCATGTAATCATAAAGCTGCTGTGCTCCTTCAGCACCGGCGGGCAGTATGATTTTTTCCTCGCTTTTCAGCTCGACTGTAATGGTCGAGTCGGAAAACCTTTTCTTTAACTTGCCAGGTGCATCCAGTAATTGAATCCGACCCTTGTTTAAAAAAGCGACTCGATCGCAAAGTGTCTCCGCTTCTTGCATGTCATGAGTCGTCAGGAATATTGTCGTGCCTTTCTTATTCAAGGCACGCAATCCTTCATATATATGGAGTGTGTTCACCGGATCAAGAGCTGATGTCGGCTCATCTAGGAATAACAGCTCCGGTTCATGCAAAAGGGCGCGGGCTAACGTGACTCGCTGCGTCATTCCTTTTGATAAAGTAGAGATCCGTTTCTTCTCATCTTCCTGCAAATTGACAGCCGCGAGAACTTCGCCAATTTTTGCGTATGGAACATCGTACAAATCGCAATAAAGTTTTAAATTATCATAGATGGAAAGTCTTCCATACAGGCCGCTGTTATCCGTTAAAACACCAAACCGTTTACGATAGGCGGGCTGTTTCAACTTCGAGACAGACTCTCCAAAAACAAGCGCTTCACCACCTGTTGGCACCAATTGCCCGGTCAATATTTTAATAGTTGTTGTTTTCCCTGAGCCGCTCGGGCCGAGAAAACCGAAAATCTCGCCTCGTCTCACTTGGAAATCAACACTCTCAATGGCTTTTTGATTAGAGAAGATTTTCTCAAGGTTTTTCACTTCGATAATGTTTTCCATTTTCATCCTCCTGGGAATTGTTCTTCATTTCGTATCTGCAATCTTAGATTACTAGGAAATGAAGAGGCGAGCAGTATATTCCCGATGAAAAGAGTAACCGAGCTGGTCAATGGAGCAATGGAACCGTGAATGGAGTCTCGAAAACTAAAAACTTATTCAGTAAACAGCGCCAATTTACTAGTTTAAATTGCTGCTAGAGACAGGACATGCCAGAAAACGATTGGACAAGCGAAAAAAGCCGAAATATTTCCGGGGAAATAATCGGTTTTTCCACATTATTTGAGTCCGAGCATCTCTTTGAGTTCGACCATTTTCGATTTGGAAAGTGGGATTGTCGATTTGGAGATATCCTCTAGGACAAGACTGTAACTATTTCTTGTCCATGTGACAACTTCCCGTACTTTTTGTAGATTGACGATATAGGAACGGTGACATCGAAAGAAGCCAAACGGCAATAAACGTTCTTCCAGCTCTGTCAGTGTAAAGACACAAGGGAAGGATTCTCCCTTAATATGTAAAAAAGTTTGTCCTTCATTACTTTCTATATAATCAATCTCCGGCGGGTTAAAAAGGACAATTTTTTCATTTACCTTAGTCGGTATTTTTTCAAATCGGACAGGTTGAGTGCTCGCAAGCGTACCCGTGGAATCAGCTGTCTCTTCGTCCTCATCCGCTTTCATTTGAATCGAACGCAATCCGTTATCATCTAATTGAAAGACGGTATCGGCCGACGTCACAGCACTTTCTAAATTTCCTGTTAGGATAAAGACGACTTTGCCAGCTTCCCGAAGGTGTTGGAGGATGGACAAGAAAATCCGTTTTGATTCCAAATCCATATTTTGATCGGGCTCTTCCAACACAAAGATGGCAGGATCTTGAATGAGCAAACAAGCGAGTTGCACACGTTTCTTCTCTGAAAAGGATAGCTGATTAATTTTGACTGAACGCTTCCCATCCAGCTGAACCAACCGCAAGATGTCATCGGCTGAGGTTTTAGAGCTATGAAGTCTTTTCGTGAACTGTAACATCTCTGCAATAGAAAGACGCTCATACAAGCCATGATGTAAAAAGAGAAAGCCAGCGCTGTTTGGCTGTTTTGGATTCTCGTCAAGACGAATTTCTCCGTGGGAAAGCAGTGTTTTTCCTAGCAACAGGTGAATCAGCTGTTCCCTGACATTTACGCTTGAATAGACAGCAACAACTTGCCCTTTGTTAACCGTTAAATTGAATGAAGGGAAAATCAAGGAATCATGAATGCGTTTTTCTGCATTTACAAACTCAAGTGTCATCAAGGTGCCTCATTTCGTTTCAATCTTATATAGAGAGTATAACAGCAATTCTGATAGACTCGAATAGGTAATCAGAAGATTTTGGTTAGGAAGGGCAAGAGTGGATGTTCATACATAACTTCTCTCGGGCGTCAGTTGCGAGAATAATGGAGTGGAACATTTCATAGGACCCAGGCGTTCCTAATGAAGGATCAAAAAATGCCAAATTAGCTTTTGTAGGGAGATTAGGACAACATGGACGAATTAACAAAACAATACATGGTCGGCTTGCGCAATGTGGCGAGCGATTTAAAACGCTTTTCCATGGTTTATAAATTTGCGCTGGATGAAATGAATACGAAAATTAATATATTGAAGGAAGAGTTTCTTCATATTCATGATTATAATCCCATCGAACACTGCAGTTCCCGCTTGAAATCACCGGAAAGCATTTTGAAAAAGGTCCACCGGAAAGGAATCGAGTTTTCGTTAGAGGCGATCAAAGACAATATTAAGGACATTGCCGGCATTCGAATCACCTGTCCTTTCGTATCGGATGTATTTAAAATCAGCGAAATGATTGGGAATCAGAAGGATGTAGAAATGGTTGAGGTAAAAGATTATATTACAAATCCTAAGTCGAACGGGTACCAAAGCCTACATCTTATCGTGAAAATCCCCGTATTCATGTCAGACCGGGTCGAAGACGTGTATGTGGAACTGCAAATCCGGACAATTGCCATGGACTTCTGGGCAAGTTTGGAACACCGGATATTCTATAAATACGATAAGGATATTCCTCAGCGAATCAAAAATGATTTGAAAGAAGCGGCACTGGCCGCCTCAGCATTAGACGCCAAGATGGAGAATATTAATAAAGAAGTCGTGATGATCAAAAAGAAGAACAATGAAGAGGCAATTTTTGAGGATACATTAAATGTGCCTCAGCCGATTATCGAATTGCTGTTCAAGGATGTTTTTGAATCTTCCCTCGGACTGCCGAATCAACTATCGGAACTGCCAGTATCGAGCAAATAAGAAAAGGGTGGAATCCAGTAGATTCCACCCTTTTTCTTAGATGTCTTACACGCCAAAAAGCGAGGATAACCGCCAAATTAACCTTCCTAGACGCCAAATACGAAGATCTTGCGCCATATAAACGGGTTATCCGCCAAAAACCAAAGATTTACGCCAAATTAGAGCACGGGCGCGCCAAATCCGCATGTTTCTGCGCCAAATGACTATCGCACGTTTCTGAATCAGAAGACCGAATAAGCGACCAGTCCCCCCGAAATTTCTCCTAAATTTCTTTCCTCTGAAAATAAAGCAATCCTGCCAAGAAAAATACGGCGAAGCTGCCAATAATAACAATAAATAACGTTTCTGCTGATGCATTCAAAGCACCGAAGCTTTCGCTCGAGTCGGGCATCATCAATAAGAAAGGCTGCGCCCACGGATAGTAAGGGCCGAACCGCTCCGAATTGACGATCAGCATGTTTGGAATCGTAAAGATGACATTAATGGCAAGCGGAGCTGCAAAACTGGACCACGCGACAGAAACAAAAAGTTGCAGCGCGAGCAATGGCATACAGGCCAGCCAGCCGCCGGCGATACTTGAACCGATTACATTCCATGGGATATCCGCTGGAAATCCTTTTATCCAACCAATGACGAGTAATGCCATGACGAACAGCAACTGGGTCAGGCCAATCAATAGGGCGACTAACAGCATTTTCACGACATAGACATTTCCCCGGTGAACAGGCAGGGTAAGGAGTTGCTTCCAGCCGCCGCCCGCATGTTCATACCGGCAGACGAAGCTGGCAAAAACACCAGTCAAAAGGGGAAGGAAAAGAATCGCATGGCCGATAGCCATCATGCCCATTGTCGTAACCCATTGCATTCCTTCAAATTGCGGCACTTCATTGAACTCCAATAGGCCGATGAAAAATGAAAGCAGCGGACTGACAAAAATTAATAGCCAGATCGATGACTTTCGAAGTTTATAAAACTCAGACTTAAATAAAGCTATCACTCATTTCACATCCCTTCGTGAAAAATCGATAAGACTGAGCAAATTAATGCCGAGTCCTGTGACAATTCCCAATAGGACGGAGTAAATCGGTTTCTCCCATTCATTAACGAGCCAAGGCCATTTCAAAGGCATCCAGTCCGGGAAACCTGTCGCATACATCGAGACGATTGTGCCTAAAATGCCTGTCGTTAAAGGAATGGCCTGGTTCTTCATGGAGATAGCGAGCCATGTTTGAAGCGCTAAAAAAGGCATGGCAGCGAGGAACGGAAAGAAGCACATTTTAAGTAAATACAGAATCGGAATATTTGCCCCGAACTTGAGAGAAATGCCTAATATGATGGTTCCGACGACCAGCAATAGACAGGCCATGAACAGAAGAACAAAGGACAGCAGCGCTTTACCGGCAAATACCTTCATTTTAGAAACCGGCAGGGATAGCAGCTGTTTCCATGCGTTTGTCTGGTGCTCTATATTGGCAATCATGGATGTGAGAATGGTTAGCCCAATCAATATGGTCGGTACGGAAAGCATCGTCACTTCTCCGATGAGCCCTCCCCATAAATCTTCTTTATACTGGCTGGTCAGCCAGTCATACCGGAGGCCAAAGTTGACGGCCTGGAGACCCACAACGCCCAGGGGTCCAAGCACCACGAGAAAGAGAATTAGCTTCCGTTTGATTTTAATAAATTCAGAGAGCATAATTCGTGTCATAGAAGCCCGCCCTCCTTGCCTGTCAGCTCAAGGAAGATTTCCTCCAATGATTTCTTCTGTTCTTCCACACGATAAATCGAGAAATCATGCTCTACAAGTGATTTCACAATAGCCGCCACCTGATCATCCGTTCCGCGATCAATATAAATATTGTTTTGAACTAAATCAGTCGTGTACCCGTTCGATAAGAGCGTTTTCCATGCAGCTTCCACGTCATTCACGGTCAATTTGATGCTGCTGGATGCCTGCTCACGCAGTTTTTGGATGGAGTCCTGAAAAATAATACGACCTTTCGTAATGATGCCGACTTGTGTCGCCATTTGATCAACTTCCGACAGCAAGTGACTGGACACAACAATCGTGATACCGTGTTCCTTTGGCATGCTTTTGATCAGCTCACGCATTTCCAAAATACCGGACGGGTCCAGGCCGTTCGTCGGTTCATCGAGAATGAGCAGTTCCGGATTGCCGAGCAGGGCAGTTGCGATGCCGAGGCGCTGCTTCATGCCTAAAGAAAACCCTTTAACCGGGCGCTTTGCATCTTTTGTCAGCCGAACGATCGAAAGGACTTCGTCAATCCGTGATTTCGGTACATCCAGCAACACGCGGACCGCTTCCAAATTTTCACGGGCAGTTAAATGTCCATAATAGGATGGGTACTCGACGAGAGAACCGACTTTCCGAAGAATGGCCAGTTTTTCCTTGCGAATATCTTTTCCGAACATGTGAATGGATCCCTTTGAAGGGCGGGCTAGTCCTAACAGCATGCGGATTGTTGTCGTTTTTCCTGCGCCGTTCGGTCCTAAAAACCCGTAAATTTCTCCTTTTTTCACCTTCAGGTCAACATGATTCACAACGCGCGTTGCCCCAAACTTCTTCGTTAAATTTTTCGTTTCAATAATGAATTCACTCATGTGTATCACCTCACTATCCAGCTTACCGAGGGTAGGTTAAATCGAAGAGGTGAGGAAGTTTAAATTTCGTTTAAAAAATAAAATCGGCTACACTTGTGTAAAGTGTAGCCGGTGTAAGGATTTTTTTAGTCTTCCATGTGACTTCTGATTTTCTTTGGTATCATAACCACTTCGGTAGTTAAATCTTTTGATCCAAAGGAGGCATCAATACATTCATCCCAATAGGCGAGGTGCTGCTTATCAATCCAATGCTCTGATTCTTCCACGTCTTGGCCGCCCTCACCACGTACGGAATACCAATATAAGTATTCTTCTCCGTTCAACGTCTCGCGAAAGATCGTTTCCACGTACATCTTTTCACCTTCCAACGTAACAAGTACCTCATCCATATTGTCATTTAGAAACGCCAGCCATTCATCCACACGATCTGATTTTCCTTCTATTACGCGGTATCTAGTAAGTTCAATGTTCATTAGTATAACTCCTTTGTCTCTGACGGATTGTCATTGTCGTTCCTTGCGTAGTTGTTTGGATGTCCCACGCCAAGTTCATCTCCTTTATCATCAAGGAAACGATGGAAAGCCCGATGCCGACTCCTTGAAAGGACGACTTGGATTTCATCCCGGGACCATGATCTTCAATAACAAGTGTTTCTTCTTGAATCCGTATGGCAATGAAGCGGCCATCTGCTGCATGCCTATGAATATTTTGCAGCAAGTTATCGAGAATTCGGCCGAGCCATTGAGGATCTGCCTGCCAGAAAATTTGCCGGTCGGGTATATCCAATTCCATCGTAAACTGCAAATTCTCAAAAACCGGGTACCATGCGGCGAATGAAGTACGGACGAGCCGAACGATATCAATTTGTTCAGGATGGAACGGGTACTTGCCTGTCGTCAATAGTGTATAGGAAACAAGATTGTCGATGAGTCCGTCCATATACTTGATTTTTTCATCAAGTAATTTAACCGATTCCATTCCTTTTTCGCTCAATTGCTCTTGTTGCAGCCGGTAGGCGTGACCGCGGATGGTTGTCAGCGGTGTCCGCAGGTCGTGCGATAAGTTGGCAATCAATTCTTTGCGCAATTCCTCTTCCTCGATTTGACGAAGCCGGCCTTCCTCTACTTCCTGAACCATCCGGTTGAAGGACAATTCTAGACGACCAATTTCATCCTCGCGTGAGACGGCTACCGGGGAAGGAATACCGCTTTGATCCGATATGGACATCGCTTCTTGCAAATGAAGAAGCCGTTTGCGGATACGGTAGAAGAACAAAGTGGAAATAAGAATGAAGACACCAAAAACAGTTAACAACGCAATCGGAAAGAGAAAATTGTATTGTGCTCTTAATTTATCACTTGGACTTTCCATATCAGAACGGGGCAATTGGAAGACGATAAAACCGTTTATCCCTTGATCTCCAAGGAAAGCGACCGTGGTGAACGGGTCTGTTGTCAGTCCTCTATGATCTTTCATGAACTGAATGGCGTCCGTTGCACTCCATTGTTCTCGTACCGAAAGATTCGCAGGGAACATCACGCGTGTCATCCCTTGTGCATCGACCCAATATAGATTCGCATCTGTATAGACTTCGTTCAATTGGCCGAATTTGTCCCGGATCTCTTTTTCAGTTGCCTGTTCAAGGCCTTTCGCCGTGCGATGCCACATTTCCTCAAGATCTGTTCCGTTATATAAACGATCGACTGACTCTTCCTTGTACAGCGTATTGTAAAAAACAATGGATAATCCGACCATGGAAACAGGTAAAATCATCGTGGCGAATAAAATGATTAAGACATACTGGACCAATAATGATCGTTTCAGCCGTTTCATTGCTTCACCCGATACCCGATGCCCCGAATTGTTTCAATGATTGTGGGCTGGCTCGGGTCTTTTTCAATTTTCTCCCGTAAATAACGGATATGGACCTGGAGTGTTTTATCTCCCTCCTGATAGGACTCCTGCCAAATGCCTTCGTACAATTGCTCTTTCGTCAGTATCTGATTCGGGTGTCGCAGGAGATATGTGAAAATCTGATGCTGCTTGGCAGTCAATAATATTTCTTCACCTGCTATCGTTTCAATCCGGTTTTCTTTCAAATTAATTCGCAAATGACCTAACTCTATTTCTTCAACAGAATCCTTTCCGCTCCTCCGCAACAACACATCAATCCGCGCCGCCAGCTCATCGGGATGAAAAGGCTTCGTCAAATAATCATCTGCAAATTGAAGACCGGCCAATTTATCGTCAACGGCAGTACGCGCAGACAGCATCAAAATCGGTATATCCCCTTGTTTCCGTTTTAATCGCTGGCCAATGGTGAAGCCGTCCAGACCCGGAAGCATTACATCTAAAATGACTAGATCTGCTTTTGCCAGAGATTTATCCGCACCTTCGCCTGACAGTAGCCAATGCACCGAAAACCCACGTGACTCCAAATCATCCTTTACGAATCTTCCAATCTCCCGATCATCTTCGATATATAAAATCGTTCGCATAGCCTTCCCTCGCAATCTGATATAGCTCTATCCTAGCTGATAGATTGGCGAAATGTAAATCATGGAAAAAAGGAGTTGAGCAGTTTAAGACGAAAAGAACGGCAAGGGGTTGATGGAGTTGAAGAAAAATAAGTCGGAGGAAAAAGAGACTCTCGTTCACAAGGAGAGGGCAAGGAATCCTGTCGGAAATGCAAAAGACAGTCTGGATCAAGGTAGCCGGGGGCTTCGGGAAATGAGTTGGAAAGCGACCGGCGTTTTAATTATTGGAGTGATTCTTGTTTACTTAGTAATTATGCTGTTGCGGTGAAGGATGGCGTGGCGCAGCTGTCGTCTAAACGCTTTTGGCAAAAATAGAAAATCGGTTGTACAACAAACATACGAGCGGTTCGGCACAATAATCGAGCGGTCGCCGGAATATACGAGCACTCGCCGATGTGATACGAGCGGTTGCTAAATTATACGAGCAGTTTCTGGAATATACGAGTGGTTCGAACAAGATATGAGAGGTTAGAGCAAGTTTACGCGCGGTTGCGAAATGCAACAGTCGCCGTCAGGCAGCGGTTCGCAGCAATCACAAAGCAATAAACATATTTAACCGTTTCCAACAAGACTAACGCCACAGTCCAACATTTAATGAAAACATATCATCCTGTCATGACGAAAGTACCTTCTGAAATAGGGTGTTCCCTAATAGGTTCAAAGGAATTTCTGCCGTATGATGGGAATAGTAGAAGAATTGTCTTTGTCATTAAGAAGAGAGTATTCCCTTGACTTGCGTTTTGCAGCTCTGTCGTATGATTAATTAAGAATTATGTGATATTTTAGTAAAGAACAGTGCGCGTTACAGGAAATGAGCAAGTTGGTGGAGTGTCTCATTGAATTATGCAGAACGGGATTATATTCTTGAAAGAAAGCATATCTAATTATATGGAAAAGAGGCGGCTTCGCTCATTTTCCGTCAGGAGTCGTAGCCATGAAAGAGGAACTATTTAATGTCCAGCGTGAAATCGAAAAGATTCAGAACGAATTTGATTTCGATTATGTGGGTGTAGCGTTCGTTCAATCGGCGGATCGGCGGTTTGAATTGCGTTGGAAATATGTGACGGGGAATCAAAGTGACCGGCATCAGCGGCTCGCTTTGCAGTCCGGAAAAGGAATTGCCGGGCTCGTTTTTAAAACAGGGAAGCCGATGTTCATTTCGAATGCGGATGAGGAACTTGGCGGGGAAGACCTCTATAATTATCCAATTGTTGTGGCGGAAGGACTCAAAAGTTTTGGTGCCATCCCGCTTTATAAGTATAACCGGGTGAGGGGTGTGCTGTTAGCGGGTTACCGGACAGACGGGAGACTGAAGGCCGAGGTTTTTCGGGAATTCCAGGAATGGATGGGTCCGCAATTTGGTCCTTTTTACAGCAAGGAGATGGTATGTGAATGAATGGGATTAGTGGAATGCAGTTGTCGGAGCTGTTGATGAAGCTGTATGGAAACTCAGCCGAGGCGATCTTTTTTTTCGATCGAGACGGCAATGTGCTGGGGATGAATGATGCAGCAGCAGATATTTTAGAGGAAGATGTTTATCGGCAATTGATGGCTGGCCAGTCGGGGGCAATTTGCCAAACGTGCAAAGGTTATATGAGTGCCGATGAATTGCAGACGTGTGCCTCTTGCTATATGTCAAAGCCGGATGAGGATATCAGCTCGTTCCAAGTGTATTTTGATACGAAAGGGAAGGGGATTATCCCGTATTCGGCGAGCATTCAAACTATAGATCAGGAGAATGGCATCCGGGCCTTTCTGCTTCGGGATATGACGCACCAGTTTCAAACGCAGGAGGAACTGAATCAGAAGCGGATGATGAAACGTGTCATTAAAGCGCAGGAGAATGAACGAAAGCGGCTTTCCCGTGAACTGCACGATAGTGTGGCACAGGAAATGCTCAGTTCACTAGTCGATTTACGTGTTTTGAAATATATGAACATCAGTGAAGAAGCGTTGAAGAAATTGCAACAGACGGAAGGCTCGCTTATGAGGCTGTTGGATGATATCCGGCATTTGTCCGTTGAGCTCCGTCCTGCGACGCTCGATGATCTTGGCTTGAAGGCAGCGTTCCGGACGCATTTCAAATGGATTGAGAAGAATTATGGTTTGGCGATCCACTTCGATACCGACCTGGAATCGGAACGCTACGGTGGAGAAGTGGAAACCGTTTTCTATCGGGTCTGTCAGGAAGCAGTATTCAACGCGCTGAAGTATGCGGATGTGGAGGAAATCACCGTCGAGCTTCACGAACAGGATGACACACTCCAATTGTTTGTGAAGGACGAGGGCAAAGGGTTTGATTTATATGAAATTGAACCGAAAGGAACAGGTCTTGGCCTGTTTGGAATGAAGGAACGCGCGGAACTGGTGGATGGCGATTTTACGGTAGAATCGGTAGTCGGAAAAGGGACGTCAATTCGCTTACGGGTGCCGGTAAAGAGGAGGGATGACGCTTGAAAATTGTCATAGCCGACGATCACGCGGTCGTGCGCAGCGGTTTCATGTATATCTTGAATTTCCAGAAGGATATGGAAGTTGTGGCTACGGCGGCAGATGGTCTGGAAGCGTATGAAATGGTGGCCAAGCATCACCCGGACATCCTGTTGATGGATTTAAGCATGCCGCCTGGAGAAAGCGGGTTGATTGCCACTGGGAAAATCAAAGAAGATTTCCCTGAAACAAAAATTATCATTCTGACAATGTATGATGATGAAGAGTATTTATTTCATGTCTTAAAGAATGGGGCGTCCGGTTATGTATTGAAAAATTCGCCCGATGAAGAGCTGCTCAAGGCGATCCGGACTGTGCATGACGGCGGTACATATATCCATCCATCCATGGCGACTTCGCTCGTGCGGCAGTTTGTTCAAAAGGATTCCCAAGAGGAAGAAACTGATCCTTATAAAATCCTTTCAAGACGGGAAATCGAAATACTGCCTCTCGTCGCCAAAGGATATGGGAATAAAGAAATTGCGGAAAAGCTGTTTATCTCGGTGAAAACAGTAGAAGCGCACAAGTCCAAGATGATGGAAAAGCTGAATTTGAAAAGCCGTCCGGAGCTTGTCGAATATGCGCTGAAAAAGAAATTTCTGAACTTCTGAAAAGGAGGTCCGCACACGTTATGAAATCGACCTATGATGAATTGCCGGCAATCGACGTGCTCAAAAATGAACATAATTTTTTGTCGAAATTAATGGGAAGTTGGCATACCGCTGTTTTGGGCTTCCGGGGGGATAGATATACGCCTGCAGAGGGCAGGGAAGTATTTCAGTCATTGCGCAGACAGTTCATGGAGTTTGTCGGCCCCTTTCGAAACCATACAGAGAAAGAGGAGGAGTTTCTTTACCCATTGCTAGTAAAAAACGCAAAAACCGAGCGGGATTTATTCTCCATCAAGAAGTTGAAGGAAGAGCATACAATGATCTTTACGGCTTTCGAATATTTACTTCGGTATTCCGATGAAGACATTAATAATATGTCTTTGATGGAATTAAAGGCAATTGCCAAGGATGCAGGTGAACTGTTTAATATGATGGCTGCCCATTTTAACAAGGAGGAAACGCTCCTGTTTCCAAAGGTTCTCACTAGCCTGCGTTCTCCCGAACAGCAACAGCTGTTTAATGATGTATATACATCTATTATTTAATATCAATTGGCCTTAATTTGTTAGCTGTTTTCCTTTTGACTTATAATATCCTGTATTTGTAAAAATATATCTGCATGTAACCGAATTTATTGTAGTATAAACTTGTTAATCAAGAAGAACGTGTCGGCTGGCTATATGATATTACTCTTGCTGATGGAGAAAAAGTATTTAAGTTCACTCTAAATCACATTGACAATACCTATTACGATTCAAATCCAGATATTCATCCAATTGTAGATAACTATTATAAACAATTAGATATTGAAGAAGAATAAAGGCGTTAACACTACTTAGACCTCTTCATATTGAGGTCTTTTGTTTTGCCTTTCTTACTATCTCAACTCGCTTATCAAATCCTGAATCCTTACCTACTACAAGCCAATGGAATGAATAGAGGCAATTATCCAGATGAAAAGTACCTACTCCTTGGAACCGTTTCATCCTCTTGTTTCCACCTTTTCACATACTCAAACGCCTCCTTAACCCCAAATGCATCAACTCTTTATCAATGTGGTCAAAAAAGAACCCCTGCATTTCTGCTGCCGGCACGCTATACTGAAAGAGATAGAATCATCAGTTAGTGTATTGATCAATAGATAGAATAAAAGCGGAACGGGGAAGGCAATTTAAGAATGCTGGCAATTCATGCGGTAGAGGGTGTCTAATCCTCGTCCCCATATCCTATTGTCAATATGACTTCCTTCCGTTCCGAGGGCATCCGATCATACGATTGGAAGTTCTCGGTTTATTTGTTGGAAGGGGTGTGTGGTCATGGACAGCAGGTATTCAAGACAGATGCTTTTTAAGCCGATCGGGGAAACGGGGCAAGAACGGATTGGCACAGCACATGTCGTCATCATCGGCTGCGGGGCGCTCGGTTCTCCGATTGCGGAAATGCTAATCCGAGCCGGTATAGGGAAATTGACGATTGCGGATCGTGATTATGTGGAACGATCGAATTTGCAGCGCCAGCAATTGTTCACCGAACAGGATGCGGATGAAGGAATGCCCAAAGTCGTTGCTGCAGAACGCCGACTGAAAGACATACGGCGGGACAGCGATATCCGGGTTGTGCTGGACCATGTGGACGGTCCATTGTTGGAGGAATTGGTTGCTGACGCTGATTTGATCATGGATGCAACGGACAATTTTGAAACTCGCCTGCTAATCAATGACGCGGCTTGGAAGAAAGGCATCCCATGGATTCACGGTGCCTGCGTCGGAAGTTCAGGGACGGTATTTCCGTTCATCCCAGGTAAAACCGCCTGTTTCAGATGCCTGCTACCTGTCCTCCCATCCGTCAATGAAACATGCGATACAGCGGGGATTATCGCACCCGCCGTTCAACTGGTGGCGGCACGGCAGACAGCGGAGGCATTGAAGTGGCTGACGGGAAATGAAGAAGTCATGATGACGAAGCTGCTACACTTTGATACATGGAATAATACGCAGGTAGAAGCAGGTATTTCACGTCTCCGCCGTCCAACTTGTGAAACATGCGGCGAAATGCCGACATACCCATCTTTACATAAGCCAGAAGGGACGAATTATGCCGTTCTTTGCGGCCGTGAAACGGTGCAAATCATCCCGGACACCAGCCGGGCGCTGACAATGGACGATGGAGAAGTCGTCGCGAAGCGAATTGGGAGCGACTATAAGCGGACACCCTTTTTCACTGAATTTCATGTGGAAGGCTATCGCTGCGTCCTCTTTCAAAACGGCCGCCTGCTGATTCATGGGCTGCGGAATTTGAATAAAGGCCGTCAAATCTACCATCAATTGTTTGGATAGGGGGAAGGAAGTTGTCGGAAGTGCTGCCAACAGATAAACGAAAGCCGATAGGCATAGCTATCTTAACTGTCAGTGATACGCGTACCGCAGCAAATGATAAAAGCGGTGATGTAATTGAAGAGTTAGCGAGAGCAGCGGGCCATCTCATTCAGGTGCGCCAAATCTGTTCGGATGAACGGGATTCGATTGAATCGGTCATGGATCGATGGCTTCAGGATGGGAGCATCGAGGCGATAGTGATCACCGGCGGAACGGGGATCGGTTTGCGGGATGTGACAATTGAAACGGTGACACCCTATTTCACGAAGCCGATCGATGGGTTTGGAGAGCTGTTCCGCTTTTTGAGCTATACAGAGGATGTCGGTTCGAAAGCAATGTTAAGCCGCGCCACAGCTGGCGGGATTGGAGAAAAGGCGCTTTTCGCGTTGCCGGGCTCGTCCAAGGCTGTGAAACTTGCGATGGAAAAATTGATTGTGCCGGAGCTTCATCACATCGTTTATGAGTTGACGAAGCACCGGCTTTAATCAGGGGCTCATTTCAATCGGGTTGCCGTGCGTAATCGCCGTTTTTGCCGCCTGTTTTGGATAGCAGCATCGTTGGACCGATAATCATGTCCTTGCCGGCTGCTTTGCACATATCGTAAATGGTGAGTGCAGCAGCCGATGCGGCAGTGAGAGCTTCCATTTCGACGCCAGTCACGCCTTTTGTTTTGACTTCCGCTTCAATACGAACTTCGTAGTGATGGGATGTCTCGTCAATATTCCAGCTAAAACGGACATCCACGCCAGTCAAAGCGATTGGATGGCACATTGGAATGATGGAGGATGTGTTTTTGGCGGCCATGATGGCAGCAACTTGCGCAACGGCGAAGACATCGCCCTTTTTATTCGTTCCCTCGGTAATTTGAGAGTGGATTGTTTCGTTGACGACAATGGACGAAGTTGCAACGGCAATTCGGGTCGTAATGGATTTGTCGGAGACGTCGACCATCTTGGCGCGGCCTTGCTCATTAAAATGCGTCAGTTCTGACAATGGATTCATTCCTTCCGTCATAGTACTGTTAGTATAAGAGAGTTCGAATTTTACGAACTCAAGGATAACTAGTTTATTGTATAAGTATAACAGAAGAGGGGAGCGGGTTTGCATGGTGGAAATGAGAAAGCCGATTCCAGTTTCGGAAGCAGTCCGTCTAGTCATGAAACATGTTGTCTCGCTTGGGACGGAGAAGGTAGTGCTTGATCACGCGTATGGCAGAATACTGGCCGAGCCGATTGTGGCGAAGCACGATGTACCGCCTTTTGACCGATCGCCTTATGACGGTTTTGCCATCCGGTCGATCGATTCTGAAGGAGCATCCGGCGATAACCGGAAATCTTTCCGGGTGATTGGCGAAATTGGCGCGGGTTATGTAGGCGACAAGCCGATTGGTGAAAAGGAAGCATATCGGATCATGACGGGAGCCCAGCTGCCGGAAGGGGCGGACGCGGTCGTCATGCTGGAGCAAACAGTGGAAGGGGAAGCCGGTTTTACGCTGCGCAAACCATTTGAACCCGGCGAGAATATTTCATTTAGAGGGGAAGACGTCAAAGCGGGGGAACGGCTGGTGGAGGCAGGTTCCCTCATTCATCCGGGGACGATTGCTCTGCTCGCGACATTCGGATATGCCCAAGTGGAAGTGGCGAGAAAGCCGGTAGCGGGGGTGCTGTCAACTGGAACGGAGCTGCTCGATGTGGCGGATGAACTCGTGCCCGGGAAAATCCGCAACTCGAACGGACCGATGATTCGCGCCCAGCTGGAGCGGATGGGGATCGCATATCGCTCTTACGGCATGATGGAGGACGATCTTGACGCCTGCACAGAACTTGTCGTAAAGGCGATTGAGGAGACGGATCTTCTATTGACGACAGGCGGCGTGTCGGTAGGCGATTATGATTATTTACCGGCTATTTATGAGCGGCTCGGCGCAAAAGTGTTGTTCAATAAAGTAGCGATGCGACCAGGCAGCGTTACGACGGTAGCCGTTTTAGGAAAGAAGCTGCTGTTTGGGCTGTCTGGCAATCCATCTGCTTGCTTTACGGGATTTGAACTGTTCGCCCGCCCGGCCATTCTCGGCATGATGGGTGGAAACTCACCCTATATGCCAAGGACGCGAGCGCGGCTAGGAGAGGATTTCACGAAGCCAAACCCGTTCACACGATTCATCCGGGCAACTTGGGAATTCACATCTGGTGGAATCGTCGCTTCACCGGCAGGTTTCAATAAATCCAATGCGGTCTCTTCGATCGCCAGAGGGAATTGCCTAATTGTGTTGCCAAATGGGTCACGTGGTTATGAGGCAGGAGACGAAGTCGATATCCTCCTCCTTGGAAGTGAACAAGGCATCAGCGAGTGGACATTATGAAAACATTGCATGTCGTCGGGTATAAAAATAGCGGGAAGACGACACTCCTTTCAAGATGGGTGCGCTTGCTAAAGGAACGGGGGTTCACGGTCGCCGTGCTGAAACATCATGGCCATGGCGGCAAGCCTGTGATGTCTGAAGAAGGAACGGATACCGGTACATTTTTGGCTAACGGCGCAGATGCGACCCTCGTTGCGGGAGGAGGTTCGGTTCAATTCATTTGGAATGAAGAACCTGACTTTAGGCAGCTGAAGACATTCGTTTCCCTAGGACAGCCAGATGTTTTATTAATAGAAGGGTATAAGGGGGAACAAGGAGAAAAAGTGCTTCTCCTCCGAAACGAGGAAGATTGGGATTCCCTGCGAGATATAGAAGGGAAGCAGCTAGTGATTGGCTGTTCTGAAATTGAACCGGAATGCCTCCATATTAATTCACGGGAGAATGAACGGGAAATTGATGAATGGTTTGCCAAATGGATAGCAGGGGGGCGTGCAGATGAAACCGTTTGAAATTGTTGAGGAACCGATTGATGTGAAAAAATATATGGACTACGTCCTGCATCCGTCTGCTGGGGCAGTGACCGTCTTCACAGGCAATGTGCGGGAATGGACATATGGCGTACGGACGCTGTATTTATCGTACGAGGCTTATGTTCCGATGGCCGAGAAGAAGATGGCAGAAATCGGGGCGGAGATGGAGGAAAGATGGCCGGGGGTTCGAGTTGCGATAGCCCACCGAATCGGGGAGCTTCAAATTTCCGATATTGCTGTCGTCATCGCTGTTTCGTCCCCGCATCGGAAAGCTGCGTATGAGGCAAATGAGTACGCCATTGACCGCATTAAGGAAGTGGTTCCGATTTGGAAAAAAGAAATCTGGGAAGATGGCGAAGAGTGGATCGGTGCTCAGAAAAAATATCCGGCGAAAGGGGTGGAGTGAGTTGATTACACTTAAATACTTTGCAAGGCTGCGAGATGTGGCGGGAAAAGGCGAGGAGTTACTCGATCGGGACGAGCTGACCGTTGCGGAGCTGCTCGACTGGGCAGAATCGACATACCCGGGTTTTGGTGCAGACAATGTTCAAGTCGCTGTGAATGAAGAATATGCATTAAAGGAAGATACGATCCGATCCGGAGACGTTTGCGCATTCATCCCTCCTGTGAGCGGAGGCTGATGCAGACGGCAGGAATTGTTTTGGCAGGCGGCTTATCCAGCCGGTTCGGCTCACCTAAAGCATTTGCGGAGTGGGACGGTGTGCCTTATTATAGATTCTCACTTCAGGCAATGGCCCCTTTTTGTGAAGAGTGCCTAATTGTTACGAGACCGGAGTTGGTGCCGCAATTTCCAATAGGAATCAAGACGGTGACGGATCTGGCCAAGATTGCAGGACAAGGTCCGGTTGCCGGGATTCTAACAGGGATGGAGTCAATAAAAGCCGATCGTTATGTCGTACTGCCGTGTGATATGCCCTTCATGGAGCCGGGCGTTATCGGTGAACTGCTAAAGAGGCATCAATCGGGAGTGACGGCAGTTGTTTTAGACGGCAAGAAACATCCGCTCGTTTCGGTGTGGGATGTCTCGGCACAAGCTGAGTTGAGGAAAGCACTGGAGAGCAGGCTGAGACGCGTGATGGAAGTGCAGGAGAAGATTGGCGTCCAGTGGGTGGATGGCTGTTCATTGACATGCAACCCAGGGAAGGTTTTCGAGAATGTGAATACACCCGGCGTGTTGGAAAGGAGAGGATCAGATGGAGGCGATCGTCGATAAGCTTGGACGTCCGATCCGTGATTTGCGGATTTCGGTTACAGACCGATGCAATTTCAGATGTACGTACTGCATGCCAAAAGAGATATTCGGCGATGATTATGCGTTTTTGCCGAAAAGCGAACTGCTGTCATTTGAAGAGATTGAGCGATTATCAAGCATTTTTGCCTCTCTAGGCGTTAAGAAGCTCAGGTTGACGGGCGGCGAGCCATTGATGCGGCGGGATCTTCCCAAATTGATTGCCAGGCTGACAGAAATCGAGGGAATTGAGGATATCGGACTGACGACAAACGGCGTACTGCTCGGCCAGTATGCCAAGCCACTCTATGAAGCGGGTCTCCGCCGATTGAATATGAGCCTGGATGCGCTCGATCCGGAATTGTTCGGAACAATGAACGGCCGGGGCATCAAGCCGGATCTCATTCTTTCCAATATTGATCGGGCAAAGGAAGTCGGCTTTGACATCAAAATGAACATGGTCGTGCAAAAAGGGGTCAACGAAAAGGAAATCCTGCCGATGGCTTCCTATTTCAAAGAACGGGGCATGACGCTTCGGTTCATTGAATTCATGGACGTCGGCAACGACAACGGCTGGAGCTTTGAGAAGGTCGTTACGAAGAAGGAAATCTATGACATGCTGAAAGCGGAGTACGAGATGGAGCCTGCTGAGGAAGCCTATTTTGGAGAAGTCGCGAAACGCTACCGCTACCTGGATAACGGCGCGGAAGTCGGCTTCATCACGTCTGTATCAGAATCATTCTGTTCCTCTTGTACGCGGGCAAGGCTTTCTTCGGAAGGTAAGCTGTACACCTGCCTGTTTGCATCCAGCGGTTTTGATTTGCGCGAACTGATCCGCAGTGGAATGCAGGATGATGAGATTCGTGACAGGATCATTTCCGTATGGGAGCAGCGTGGCGACCGGTATTCCGATGAGCGGACGGAACAGACGGCGAAAAACAGGAAAAAGATTGATATGAGTTATATTGGCGGGTGAGGTAAACGTTCTGCGGCTGGGGGAAACGGCTGTGGAGCGTTTTTTGATTTTGCCTATCTAGCATTAGGTAAAGCATGTGCAGGTTTTATTCGTTAGTTAATCAATGACTGAATTATGCTACGATAGATGAAACGAAACCGGGAGGTAAGGGGAATGAGACCGAGTGTGTTCATAACAAGAAAGTTGCCGGAGGAGATGGTAGCTCCGCTTCGGGAGAAGTTTGAAGTCAGAATGTGGGACTCTGATATATCGGCCGTGCGCCGTTCCGTATTAATGGACGAAATTGCACAAGTCGATGCGCTGTGGACAGTCGTTTCAGATCGTATTGACCGCGAGCTGCTGGAAACGGCGGGACCATTGAAAGTCATCACCAATATGGGGGTAGGATTTAATAATATTGATATAAATGCTGCGAAGGACAAGGGGATTATCGTCACGAATACACCGGATGTGCTCACCGAGACGACGGCTGATTTGGCGTTTGCCTTGCTGCTCGCAACGGCACGCAGGCTGAATCGGGCGGAACGGGAACTGCGGCATGGCGGGTGGATGTCATGGACACCGATGGGCTTCACGGGAATGGATGTCGGTGGGAAGACGCTTGGCATTATCGGAATGGGACGGATCGGGGAAGCGGTTATGCGGCGTGCCAGCGGCTTCAACATGCGTGTTCTATACCATAACCGGAGCCGGAAAGACCAGGTTGAACAAAAATACGGATGTGAGTACGTGGAGCTGGAACAATTATTGGAGAGGGCAGATCATGTCGTTGTTTTAGCGCCTTTGACAGAACAGACAGCCGGAATGATCGGGCAGCGGGAACTGGGTCTTATGAAAAAGACGGCGACCTTGATTAGCATGTCACGTGGTGGAATTATCGATGAAGACGCGTTGTATGAAGCATTGATAAATGAAACAATTTGGGGCGCCGGTCTGGATGTCTGGGAAAAAGAACCGGTTTCCAAGCATCACCCATTGCTAACGCTGCCGAGTGTGACGGCTTTGCCGCATATCGGCAGTGCAACGATCGAGACCAGAAAAGCGATGATGCGAATGAATGCCGATGCAATCCTGGATGTGTTGGAAGGCCGTGAGCCGGATAATCGGGTTGTGTAGGGAGAGAAATGGGAGATCCGTTTCTCCCTTCTTTTTTAGGCATCACTCATATGAAAGAACCGGGAGCACTTTCGAGTTTTTGATTTCTCGTATAGGAAAAATCTAGAAATAACGAGCGAGATCTTTTTGATAAGCTGATTCTCAAAAGGAGAATCTCAAGTGGAATGAGGGTGGAATTATGCATGTTTATATGCTTCTTCATGACCAATTGGAAGCGCAAGGGTTGAAATGGCTGCTCACATCGAGATGGAATGATATGAAAGTGACGATAGCTGAACAGCCAGAAGATACGGGATGGATGCATGAGGCCGATTTCTATATTATTGACATGAAATTCATTACAGAGGGGAAAATGACAATACCTTCTCATATGGAGTGGCTTGGTCTTTCATCGGAACGCACTTTCCAGACAGTGTACGAAGCACTGTCCATGAAGGCGGAGGATATTCTATTCAGGCCATTGCAACCAGAGCGGCTCATATCACATGTACAGCAGCTTCGGTTTCGGCGGCGGAACGAGAAAGCACATTTGAAACGGCAGGAAAGCCCGGAACTTCCCCTAACTTACGAAGACTTCTTATTAGGCAATACATATCCTGACCGCCCGTTGCTCCTCGGTTTAATCGCCCCATCGCATACAGATACATTACATCATCTCGTAAGAGAGTTGGAGAGGTACGATTTTCCAACACGATATGACGTCTTTCCATTTTCAGATTTTGTACTTGTTGTCCATGAAATAAAAGAATCTGCTGTCCTTCAAGAGGCATACCGGACCTTTTTCTCTGAATGGAAATACCAATCGGATACACTATTGACCATCTATTTGTATGAGGGGACACAACGTATCAGCTATCGGGAGCTCTACAAGAAGATGCGACGCTTTCATGAACGAATTTTTTATGATGGCTATGATATTCTCACCTGGGAGAAGGAAGACGTCCATTGGCGGGAGGTGGATCCGTTTTTAACGCCTCTTGAACAGAGAACTTGGATTGAAATGTTGGAAAAACAACAATCTGATGAAATCCGCAAATGGATGGAGCAGGACTTCTTGACGGTGGTTGCGCCGTACCCCGACCCGGAAATGGTGAGGATCAGATTGACGAGCATTCTTGCGCAAGTGCGTCGCTATATGTCTGCGAATGCGCTAGCATCTGAATCCACGGAGGCATCCTATCATTCCCTTTTTGAAACCATCATCCGTGAACCGGTCGTCTATCGGATTATCGAATCATTCCTTGCGTTTGTCGTGGAGCTATTTGGAACCGTCCGTTTTGCATATCAGCATGCTGGCCGTTTCGATGAGAAGGTGAAGGAACGAATTGCATCAAATTACTGGGATGCATCCTTTGGCCTTGCCGCCTGTGCGGAGGACATGAACATCCACAAAAGCACTCTGAGTCGAAAATATTCGAAGGAAGCAGGGGAATCCTTTTCAGATACCTTGCTGAAAAAGAGAATTGAAGAGGCTTCTCGTTTGTTGAAAGAGACCGATCTCTCCATGGCGGACGTCGCACGATCGGCGGGTTTCACTCATGCGACGTATTTTAGCAGGAAGTTCAAAGAAATGACTGGTATGACCCCATATCGATATCGGCAGCTGTGAAAATGTGAAGAGAGTTGATCGGCAATAGAAAGTTTCGGGCAGGTAGGGCAAGGTGTCAATCGCGACCTTGCCC
The DNA here is from genome assembly GCF_023168145.1 of Sporosarcina sp. NCCP-2222. GTDB lineage: Bacteria > Bacillota > Bacilli > Bacillales_A > Planococcaceae > Sporosarcina. The sequence goes on along the minus strand of NZ_BQYK01000004.1, from coordinate 124,711 downwards.
CAGCCTTTCCCTTCATTCTTCTATCTGAATTTCCACCTTTGTCCCTCGTCCAGCTTCGCTTGATAATTTAATCTTTCCCCCGTGCGCTTCGACGATATCTCGAGAAATGGCCAATCCTAGGCCGGTACCGTAGATGTTTTCCGTATTTGCCCCCCTGTAATAGCGGTCGAAAATTTGGTCCATGTCCTGCGGGGCAATGCCTTTCCCATTGTCTTCAATAATGATGTTAGTGTCCGCGACGCTGACGGAAACTTCTATATCGCTGTTGTTATGAATGATGGAGTTGTTAATGAAGTTCATGATTGCCCGCTTCATTAAATGCCGGTCGATATACCAAATTGCTTCAGGAGCACTGCCCTCAAAAGAAATGGAATGATCACTATACTTGGGATCATTCAATACGTCTATGACAATCTCACGGACGAAATTTTCAATGCGGGTCTCTTCACGATGAAGAGGCATTTCCTGATTGCGCAAGCGCATCGTTAAATTGAAATCATCCAATAGTTCTTTCATGTAAACAGACTTGCGCTCAATTATCTCCGCGTAATCGAGCCGTTCCGCTTCCGTTGTGCTGTGCTCACGCAATAACTCGGCGTAGCCTTGAATTGAGGCAAGAGGGGTCTTCAAATCATGCGAAACGTTGCTGATCCATTCTTCTCGCATTTTTTCCAACTTGGTACGTTCTTCTTCATGGGCCAATAATGTCCCGGAAACGTCATTCAAATTAGAGAAAACTGGCTTGAAAATACCTTGGCGCTTCATTTTTTGGACGGAAAAATTACGTTCTTTCAGCTGTGATATCCGATCAATCATATAGGAGACCGGTCTCGTTATGATAATGCTAAATAAGAGGCCGACCAATGCGGCGATGATCAAATCGGCAATCGTCATGGCAAAGAATGCTTTTGACGCATACGACAAGAATGAGGATGCGTTGAACATGAAGACGATCCGTTGTTCTGCAGAGTCCTTGACGCCTAGTAGATAGCTGTAATCTTTAAATTGTCCGATGTAATATGTTGTAAGCTGATCGTCCATGTATTTGTAGATATGTACAAGCTCAATTGGACTATAGTGCGTAGGTGCATCATTCGGTGCAAGGGCATTTGCCACAACATCCCCATTTTGATCCAGCACTTGCAGCCAGCCGCCGAATGCCTCCAAGGATTTTATTCCTTCCTCCGAAACGACGGGTTGTCCATTCTCAGTTATTAGATAACGGGAAAATTCTCGGGCATAAGATTCACCCGATTTGGCGGAGAAGTTTTCATTTCCGTTCATCTGCTGATAATAAAGGACGCCGATTAACACAAACAGATTGACGAATATAACGATAAATACAATACTTAGCACGGAAAATAAATATCTGCCGGTTAACTTCCATTTCATCGGATCACCTATTTCAAGATAAATTTATAGCCTAAGCCTTTCACGGTTGTCAGAAAAGCTGGTTTTGAGGGTTGATCTTCAATTTTTTCCCGGAGGCGTCGGATATGAACCATCAACGTATTATCAGCACCAAAAAAATCCTCTCCCCAAACCCGTTCGAAAAGTGTCTCTTTACTTAAGATTTGGTTTGGATGGTGCATGAAACAAGCCATCAAGCCGATTTCTTTGGCAGTCAACTCTAAAGGCACTCCGAGTTTTGTTACCTCTGTTTCCGCTTCGTCCATGGAAAAAGGCCCGACAGTAATCCTTTTGGATTGTGAGGCCATTTCTGATTGATAATAGCCGGCCCTCCTCAATTGAGCTTTCACCCGAAAGGCGACTTCCTTCGGGCTGAATGGTTTTGTAATATAATCATCTCCCCCTATGGCAAGCCCTAAAATCTTGTCTGTTTCATCAGATTTTGCAGAGAGGAATAAAATCGGGATTCGAGAGACCTCTCGGATTTTTCTGCACAACTCATACCCATCACCATCAGGAAGCATGATATCCAATATTGCAATATTTGGTGAGAAAGTATTGAACTGTTCCCATCCCTCTTGAACGGAATTCGCCGTTTTAATCTCTGAAAATCCTTCCTTCATAAGTGCTGTTTTCATCAAATGCCGCAAATCGCCCTCATCGTCTACAACTAGAATCCTTGGTTTTTCCACATTGTCACTTCCTTTCATGCGGTCCCATAATTGCTGTTTCATTAGCTCATAGTATAGAGCATTTCTCCGGTATACGCCTTGATTTAAGGATTTTGTAAGGTCCAAGTTAATTTGATGTAAGGTTATCCCGGTATAGTGAAAACATACGAAAGAGGTGCGAATATGGAACCATTATTAGTTGTAAAAAATGTTGAAAAAACATACGGAAAAGGCGCAAATATATTCAATGCGCTTCAACATATATCATTTGAAATCGATCACGGGGAGTTTGTTGGTGTCATGGGTCCTTCGGGAGCGGGGAAATCGACGCTGCTCAATGTCCTTGCAACAATTGATTCACCTACAAGCGGGGACATATTCATTGGAACGGATAATATCGCGAAGATGGATGAGGAAAAACTAGCGGACTTCCGGCGGGATCATCTTGGATTCATCTTTCAAGACTATAACTTATTGGATTCACTGACTGTCCGAGAAAATATCTTATTGCCACTGGCAATTGCGAAAAAGAAACCGGCAGAAATTAAAAAAAGGGTGGAAGCAATGGCAGCGGCATTCGGCATATCAAATTTGCTTGAAAAGTATCCGTACCAAATTTCTGGCGGACAGAAGCAGCGTACTGCCGCAAGTCGTGCGTTAATTTCCAATCCGAAAATCATTTTTGCGGATGAACCGACCGGCGCGTTGGATTCAAAGTCAGCAACAGATTTGCTGGAAAGCATGAGTTCATTGAATGAAAAGCATGAAGCGACCATCCTGATGGTGACACATGATGCATATGCTGCAAGCTTTTGTCGACGGATTTTATTTATAAAAGATGGTCGGTTGTCAAAAGAAATTTTTCGCGGCACGAAGACGCGCCAAGAGTTTTTTCAAGTGATTTTGGACGAGCTTTCACAAATAGGCGGTGAAACGAATGACGCTATTTGATTTGGCGCTGAAGAATATCCGCCGCAATATGAAAAGTTACTCGCTTTACATTGGATCAACTGTATTTTCTATTTTAATTTACTTTACATTTGCCACTTTGAAATATAGTGAAAATATTAGCGGGATGGCTGAAACATCGAAGCAGATCCAGGGGGTCATGGGTGCCTCTGCATTTGTTCTCGTAATTTTTGTAGCAATTTTTATCCTGTATTCAAATTCTTTTTTTATGAAGAGAAGAAAGAAGGAAGTTGCGCTCTATTCCTTGTTAGGGGTGCGTAAAAAATCAATCGGCTTCCTTTTGTTTTTTGAAAACATGGTAATCGGCCTGTTTTCTCTAATCGTTGGTGTTTTGTTGGGATTTTTACTGTCCCGAATGTTGCTCACGATCCTGTTAAAGCTGATGGATCTCAACATCGTAGCCGGTTTTGCTTTCTCGCTTGATGCGCTTTTGAATACTTGTATCGTGTTCTTTATCATTTTTTTGTTCACATCATTGATGGGATATCGAATCATATACCGCTTTAAGTTGATTGATCTGTTTCATGCAGAGAAAAAGGGCGAGGATGTGCCGAAAGTTAGAGTGATCACAGCAATTATAGGTGTAGCGGCGTTGGCAGCTGCATATTATCTGGCTTTGCAGGATTTATTCGAATCGGAGGCATGGCGCTTGTTAGGTCTGGCCTTGCCGATTGTAATTATTGCATTGACAGTCATCGGTTCTTATTTGCTGTTCCATAGCGTGCTGATCTATGTGTTGTCTGTGTTGAAAGGGAATCCTAACTGGGCTTGGAAAGGCCTTCATATGATGACGGCCTCACAGTTGCTTTATCGGATTAGAGGAAACGCGAAAACACTGACCGTTATCACGGTATTGAGCGCAACAACGATCACTTCAGGCGGTGCGGTATTCGGGGTTTATTACAACTCGGATAAAAATGTGCAGACCTATACCCCTTACTCCTTTATGTGGGAAGGGAAGAAGCAGGTGATTGACCCTGCCATCGTGGAATCGGAAGTGTCATTCCATAGCAAGACGCTGCGGGTAACTCAAGATATGAATGAAATGGAATATGTCGTCATCAATGAGACGGCTTTCAAATCATTGGCGAAGAACTTAAATTGGTCAGAAATTCAAAAGCTTGAGGAGGATGAAGTCTTCGCAATAGATGCTTATTACGACGAACGCTGGTCCGATAAGTTGGAATCGGTCACAATCAATGATTCCAATTACACCGTTGCGGCATTTTACGAGAAGGCGGTGTTTAATACCGGGACATTAGGTGGGAACGCTCTCGTCGTGCCAGACTCGTTGTATGACAAAATTCAGTCCGATGAAAAACTGATACAAGCTGTCCAAGTGCGTGATTATAAAAATCAGATGGCAACATCAGACAGATTGGCAGCATATACCGAGAACTTTTCAAGCGCGACGGCGGACTATAAAAGTGCTATCGGATCATTAGGCGCACTGCTTTTCGTCGGAAGCTTTTTAGGGCTTGTTTTTCTTGTTGCAACAGGTAGTATCATCTTCTTTAAAATGATGACGGAAGCTGAGGAGGACAAGGCAAAATACGCCATCCTCCATAAGATCGGTGTTTCGAAGAAGGATATGAAACAAACAATTCGGGGACAGATCGGCATCATTTTCGCTGTTCCGCTCCTGCTGGGCATCATTCATGGGAGCGTGGCACTCGCAGCGGTTTCCAACCTGTTAATGATGGATTTCGTTGTACCCGTTATGATATGGATGATCGCTTATACGGCAATTTATGCAGTTTACTATGTTGCGACTGTCCGCAGCTTTACCAAAATCATCAAAAAAGGATATTTGGAGTGATATAGATGAAAAAAGGAATGATCATTACAGTCATTAGTGTAGTTCTGCTAATCGGAATTGGTTTTGTCTTCGCAAGAATAGATTTCAATCGAATGGGAAAAGACAATGCATACTATCAAGTCCCGGCACCGGAGTCAGTGGAAGAAACAAAATTGGATTCGGGAGAAATTATGAAAACGTACTGGTATACTGGTGCTGCCTATAAGGAAAATGGCGAGGAGATCAATGTAGAATTTTTTGCATCAAAAGAGTTGAGACAAGGTGCGTACTTAAAGTTATATCTGAAAAAAGGGGCAGTCGTCACATCGTATGATGAAGTGAAACCGTCCGAAATTCCAGATAAAGTAAAATTTTAAACATGAACAGTCCGTCTGTATGAATGCAGACGGACTGTTTTATAATTTATCGGTTTAAATAGATAAAGAAGTAAATAATTCATAAAAATATATCCTTCAATGAGCAATAAATTATAAGAATGTAATTAAAATATAACAATATAACAGAACATTATCTATAAAATGAAAGTAACGAAAAAAGGGGGCGTCAAAATGAAAGCGGATACAATGGATAAAGTTGTTCAATACAGGGGATCGGAATTGAATACAAAAGGTTGGCAACAGGAAGCGGCGCTGCGAATGCTGATGAATAATTTGCATCCTGACGTGGCGGAACATCCAGAGAATCTCGTTGTCTATGGCGGCATCGGCAAGGCGGCACGGAATTGGGAGAGTTTCGACGCGATTGTCCGGTCGCTGAAAGAGCTGGAAAATGATGAAACGTTGCTCATCCAATCAGGGAAACCAGTCGTCATTTTCAAAACGCACACAAACGCACCGCGCGTTTTGATTGCGAATTCAAATATTGTTCCGGCATATGCGAATTGGGATACGTTCCATGAGCTTGATAAGAAAGGCCTGATGATGTACGGCCAAATGACGGCAGGCAGCTGGATTTACATCGGATCGCAAGGAATTGTGCAAGGAACCTATGAGACGTTTGCGGAACTTGGAAAACAGCATTTTGGGGGCTCCCTGAAAGGAACAATCACCCTAACGGCTGGCCTTGGCGGTATGGGCGGGGCGCAGCCACTTGCCGTGACGATGGCAGGCGGTGTCTGCATCGGGGTGGAAGTGGATGAGACGCGGATCGACCGCCGCCTTGAAACAAGATACACGGATGTTAAAACGGATTCCTTGGATGAAGCGATCCGTTTAGCAGAGGAAGCCAAGAATGAAGGAAAGGCACTGTCGATTGGACTGCTTGGCAATGCGGCAGACCTCCTGCCTGAGATGCTCGCGCGAGGGTTCAATCCAGATGTGCTGACAGATCAGACATCGGCACACGATCCGCTCAATGGCTATATTCCTTCCGGCATGACACTTGCAGAAGCCGCTGAACTCCGCGCATCCAATCCGGAGGAGTATGTGAAGCGTTCCAAAGCATCGATGGCAAAGCATGTATTGGCCATGATCGACATGATGGATAAAGGCGCGATTACATTTGACTATGGGAACAACATCCGCCAAGTGGCGAAGGATGAAGGAGTCGAGCGCGCGTTTGATTTCCCTGGGTTCGTTCCGGCTTACATTCGCCCGCAGTTCTGCGAAGGGAAAGGGCCTTTCCGCTGGGTGGCATTATCCGGTGATCCGGAAGATATCCGCAAGACGGATGAAGTGATTTTACGCGAATTCAGTTATAACACGCACCTGTGCAATTGGATCAAAATGGCACAGGAGAAAATCCAATTCCAAGGTCTGCCGTCCCGAATCTGCTGGCTCGGCTATGGTGAGCGTGCGCGTTTTGGAAAGATTATCAATGACATGGTCGCAAGCGGTGAAATAAGCGCACCAATCGTCATTGGACGCGACCATCTCGACTCCGGTTCTGTCGCATCGCCAAACCGGGAGACCGAGGCGATGAAAGATGGATCGGATGTCGTATCCGACTGGCCAATTTTGAACGCGATGATCAATGCGGTTGGCGGTGCCACATGGGTTTCTGTTCATCACGGTGGCGGCGTGGGCATGGGATATTCGCAGCACGCTGGAATGGTCATTGTGGCAGATGGAACGAAGGAAGCGGAAGAGCGACTGGAACGTGTCTTGACGACAGACCCTGGAATGGGCATTGCGCGGCATGTCGATGCAGGATACGACCTCGCCATTAAGACGGCGAAAGAAAAAGGGGTTCACATCCCAATGCTGGAAGGTGAGAATTCTTGAAACCGGTTTGGATCAAACATGCAGCACAGCTAGCGACAATTCGTGGAGAGAACGGTCCGAGAAAACGCAAGGATATGTCGGAGCTCGGCATTATTGAGGATGGCAGTGTATGGATAGAAGGCGGTGTCATTCAAGCAGTTGGCACGACGGAAGAGCTGGAACGTAAATTTGGGGAGCATGCCAAGGAAGCGGAAGTGGTCGATGCGGCAGGACGACTTGTCACGCCAGGTCTTGTTGATCCACATACTCATGTCGTCTTCGGCGGCAGTAGAGAACGGGAATTTGAAATGCGTCTGGAAGGCGCCACGTATATGGATATCATGAATGCGGGTGGCGGTATCCACGCGACCACCCGCATGACGCGGGAAGCGACAGAGGATGACTTAATCGAGCAAGCTTCCAGGCGGCTGGATTCATTCCTCGCGCATGGCGTTACGACAGTAGAAGGGAAAAGCGGCTATGGGCTTGACCTCGAAACAGAGCTGAAGCAGCTACGGGCGATGAAACGGCTGAAGGAACTTCATCCGATCGACCTCGTGCCGACTTTCATGGCGGCGCATGCCGTTCCCCAAGAATATAAAGGGAATGAAGAAGAATATATTACTAGCATTATCAATGATATGCTTCCAGTCGTAGCGGAGGAGAAGTTAGCCGTATTCAACGATGTATTTTGCGAAGTCGGCGTGTTCACACCGGAACAATCAGAGCGGATTCTGGAAGCGGGGAAGAAGTACGGCTTGATTCCAAAAATCCATGCGGATGAAATTGAATCGTATGGCGGGGCGGAGCTTGCTGCGAAAGTTGGTGCGATTTCGGCGGAGCATTTATTGAAAGCGTCCGATGAAGGGATTCGGAATATGGCGGAAGCCGGTGTTATTGCATGTCTATTGCCTGCAACGGCGCTGTTCCTAAGGGAGGAAGCAGCAAAAGGGCGCCAGATGGTTGACGAAGGAGTGGCGGTCGCCATTTCGACCGATTGCAATCCGGGTTCTTCGCCGACTACTTCAATGCCGCTCGTCATGAATTTGGCTTGCATTTCAATGCGGCTCACCCCGGCGGAAGCGCTTGTTGCTGCAACAATGAATGCGGCATGCGCCATTCGCATGGAGGAGAAGGTTGGATCGTTGGAAGTTGGGAAGCAAGGCGATGTGGTCCTGTGGAATGTCTCCAACTATCAAGAATTGCAGTACTTATTCGGCGTGAACCATGTCGGGCAAGTGTGGAAAAAAGGGAAGCGGGTTGTAGGATAAGAAATAGCCGTGAATGGCGGGAGAATCATTCACGGCTTTCTTGTAACAAGAGAAGATTGAATATTCAAATGAGGGGTGAGGAAGATGGCTCAATTGCAAGAAAGTGTGAAAACCCGTTCAACTCCGGGAATGTGGAAGTTTTTTGTGTTCAGTGCAATCGGGGCATTCATGTTTTTTGTGCCGGTTACGATCGGTGAGAAGAATTCGATCATGCTCGACCATATCGTGACATGGATTCAGACAAACGCCGCTGGTGCGCTGCCGTATTATGCGTTGTTAGTCATTTTGGCTGGTGCAGTCTATCCGTTTGCTTCCGGAACATGGAAAAAAACGAAGGTTAATATGATTTTCTCATTTTTCAAAGTCATCGGCTTGATTGTCGGCATCATGCTTATTTTCGATATCGGGCCGGCTTGGCTGTTTGAACCCGGGATGGGACCGTTTTTGTTGAATAAGCTTGTGATTCCTGTCGGCTTGCTCGTTCCGATTGGCGCTGTGTTCTTGGCGCTGTTGGTCGGGTACGGATTGCTGGAATTTGTCGGAGTTCTCGTGCAGCCTGTCATGCGGCCGATCTGGCGGACGCCGGGCCGTTCTGCAATCGATGCCGTCGCCTCATTCGTGGGATCGTATTCATTAGGGCTTCTCATTACCAATCGAGTTTATAAAGAGGGGAAATATACCGCAAAAGAAGCGGCCATCATTGCAACGGGTTTCTCGACCGTTTCAGCGACCTTCATGGTGGTCGTAGCAAAAACACTCGATTTGATGAGCATGTGGAACCTCTATTTCTGGGTAACGCTTATTGTCACATTCATCGTGACGGCCATCACGGTTCACCTTTGGCCGCTGCGTTCCATCAAGGATGAATATTACGAAGGATCAACGCCGCAGCCAGAAGTGAAGCCGGAAGGGAACCGGTTTGCGGCAGCATGGGGGGAGGCGATGGAGACTGTATCCAAGGCGCCGACGTTCGGCCAGAACATCGTAATGAATGTCCGTGACGGCTTGCTCATGGCGATGGCCATCTTGCCGTCCATACTTTCCATCGGCCTGCTCGGTCTGGTGCTGGCGGAATTTACGCCTGTGTTCGATTGGATCGGCTATATTTTCTATCCGTTCACTTGGGCGCTGCAGCTGCCTGAACCGATGCTTGTAGCAAAAGCGAGTGCGCTCGGCATTGCAGAAATGTTCCTGCCTGCGATGCTCGTCGTAGAATTGGCGCTCGTCGTCAAATTTGTCATCGCGGTTGTATCTGTCTCATCGATCATCTTCTTCTCGGCGGTCGTGCCATGCATCGTGTCGACGGAGATCCCGATTTCAATCCCGCAATTACTTGCCATTTGGGTACAGCGGGTTATTCTAACAATTATTATCGTGACACCAATTGCCTTTTTATTGCTATAAATAAAGAGACATCCGGCCGCTCCAAGCGTACCGGATGTCTCTCTTTTACTTACCGCCCAACATATTGAACAAACCGCCTGCGATACTGCCTTCATCCTTAGAACCGCCTGGTGTCCCAGGTGCTGCAGCGAAGACGCGGCTGGCAAGACGGGAGAATGGCAACGATTGAATCCAGACTTTTCCGGGACCGCGCAGTGTAGCGAAGAACAATCCTTCCCCTCCGAATAAAGCCGTTTTCACACCTTTCACCATTTCGATGTTATAGTCGACGTCCCGTGTCATAGCAACCAGGCAGCCTGTATCGACACGCAGCATTTCTCCCGGAGCGAGCGTCTTTTCAACAATCGTTCCTCCGGCATGGATAAAGGCCATTCCGTCCCCTTCAAGCTTTTGCATAATAAAACCTTCTCCGCCGAAGAAGCCGGCACCCAGCCTTCGCTGGAACTCAACGCCGACTGACACGCCTTTAGCCGCGGCAAGGAAAGCATCTTTTTGACAGATAATTTTTCCGTTATATTGGCTTAAATCAACAGGAATGATTTTACCCGGATAAGGGGCGGCGAAGGAAACATGCTTTTTGCCAGACCCCGTATTCGTGAAGGTTGTCATGAATAAGCTTTCACCTGTAATCAGCCGCTTTCCGGCTCCCATTAATTTCCCCATCAAACCGCCGCCTGAACCGGATCCATCGCCAAAGATGGTCTCCATTTCAATGCCTTCCTGCATCATCATAAGGGAACCTGCTTCTGCAACGACCGTTTCATGAGGATCTAATTCGACCTCTACAAATTGCATGTCATCCCCGTAAAGCTTGTAGTCGATTTCGTGATTGTTCATAGTGAACCTCCCAGTTCATATTTGGTAGTCAATCTACGCTGGGAAACGGGAAAGGTTTCATTTGATTAATTATTTTATTGCTTCCAAATCTATATATTGCCATAGTAAATTAGCAATTTCATTTGCATGCAGCGTGTGCGGTCCTTCCTTGCTGAACAACTCCCGGAAAGAACGGGAGACGGCTTCCATAATATGTTGCTTCTTGTTGGGCTGCTCGAGTTCACTCAATAAATAATCCACGTACTCCAGACCCTCCAAATGCTTCTCTTTTGCTAGCGTTTTCCGGAAGCATTGCAATTTTTCATGGAGTTGTTCTTTTATATCACCAGGGGTTTTAACAGCGGAACTGACAGCAGCTTGCACATCAGAACCAAGCAACGTATCGTTGTGCTCCATCATGTCAAAGATAATAGCATCCACACGTCTAATCGCAAAATGGACGAGTTTATTGATGTCCAGCGACTCTTTTGAATAAGCATTCCAAAAGTGGATCAGCTGCTTGATCATCCCTAAAACCATAATGGCGCATTCCATCGTATAGGGACGGGCCAGTTCGCCATATACATCAATCAAACGAGAAGAAATCCAATTCAATTCTTCTAAATGATAGGAAATGACGAACTGTCTCAGTTCCTTATCTCCTGAATAAAACACGGCTTCAAAAATCGGCAATAAATTCCGTTCCCGGTTAATATGCATCCGAATCAAAACTTGTTCAGCTAAAATCATCTTGTCATCTTTCCGCTGGCCAATAAGCAGTTCCCGTCTGCGGATGGTGGACTCTTCGTGGGCAAATTCCAAAATCGCCATCAAGCATTCATTTTTGGAAGTGAAATAATTATAGAATGTGCCTTTTGAAATATGGGCTTCCTCGATGATGTCCTGAACGGAAGTCGTATTAAAGCCTTTTTCGACAAATAGGCGTTGTGCGGTTAGAAGTACATGAAGTTTGCGTTCGTTCATTTATATAGTCCCCCATGTTCCATAAGGTAGGAATCTGTAATTTTGTACTGTGAGTCTAACTATATTCTAGTGTGAAAAGCTTGTAATATCAATTATTAAAAGTTTTTTTGGATGAAAGCGATTTCTATAATTGATTATTTTGGACTGGCGGTATAAAATGTAGAAATGTTGTACGCAAGGTACAATCATGTTAAATAGATATGGGGGAATAAAACTTGGAAATGGATATTAAAAAAATGCATGAAAAGCCGCCGTATGGAATGATTGCCATTCTGTTCTTCGGTGCCTTCGTTGCCATTTTGAACAATACATTATTAAATATTGCACTGCCATCCATCATGAATGAGTTTCAGGTCAAGCCATCTGCAGTACAGTGGCTGACAACGGGCTTCATGCTCGTGAACGGAATCATGATTCCGGCAAGTGCCTTCTTCGTTCAGAAGTTTACAAATAGAAAGCTGTTCATCACGGCGATGCTTTTGTTCTCGCTTGGTACGGGACTTGCGATCATTGCCCAGACATTCGGACTGCTCGTATTATCGCGAATGATCCAGGCGTCAGGCTCAGCATTGATGATGCCGCTACTTATGAACGTTATGCTCGTTGCCTTTCCAATTGAAAAAAGGGGTTCTGCAATGGGGCTTTTCAGCCTTGTTATGTTTACAGCGCCGGCAATTGGACCGACATTATCAGGATGGATTGTAGAACATTACTCGTGGCGCACACTGTTTGAAATTGTCTTGCCGTTTGGGATTCTCTCCATCCTGCTTGCGATTTTCAAACTCAAAAACATTACACCGAACCGTGAAGTGCGCCTTGATGTTGTTTCACTTATCTTCTCCAGCATCGGCTTCGGCGGATTGCTTTATGGTTTCAGCTCGGCAGGAGATAAAGGCTGGGGTTCGCCAATCGTTTATGGAACGATCGCGATCGGCACAGTATCGCTCCTCATCTTCATATTCCGCCAGCTTCGCATGAAGGAGCCGTTGCTTGATTTTAAGATTTACAAGCATTCCATGTTCGCACTCGCATCGGTTATTTCGATGATCATGTCTGTTGCGATGTTCTCTGGTATGATTTTGACACCGCTGTATGTGCAAAATGTTCGGGGCATCTCGCCGTTTGAAGCAGGACTCCTGATGTTGCCGGGTGCTATCGTCATGGGTGGCATGGCGCCGATTACCGGGCGGATCTTTGATAAGTATGGCCCGAAATTCATTGCCATAACGGGACTTGTCATTACAATTGCCAGCACATTCTACTTGAGCCGTCTCCAGTTGGATTCTGGATACTACTATTTGATGGGCCTTTATACCATTCGGATGTTCGGAATGTCGATGGTGATGATGCCTATCATGACAAATGGCTTGAACCAGTTGCCGATGAAATCAAATCCTCACGGTACAGCCATCAATAATACGATCCAGCAAGTATCAGGTGCGATTGGTTCAGCCCTCTTGCTTACTATCATGACGAAGCGCATGGAGAAATCAGGAGAAGAGCTGGCCCAACAAGCCATGGCAAGCGGCCAAATGCCGACTGACAAAGTGGCAGCACTTCAAATGCAAAAGGAAATCGGCTTGCAGGCGATGCTTGATGGAATTAACCACTCCTTCTTCATTTCCACACTAATTGCGGTTGTGGGACTGATTTTGACACTTTTCATTAAGCGGGTGAAACCACCTACATTCAATGCAGCAAAATCACCGGCTGAAAAAGAAAAATTTGATTCTAAAACCCAACCCGTGCAGGAGTAACCTTCCTGCGCGGTTTTTTTTGTAGGAAGGGAAATCAATTCATTTTGTAGAATGAGTAATAGAGCATCCAGAAGAAGGAAGTGGTAGTGTGATTGGACGTAACGAACCATGCCCTTGCGGCAGTGGTAAGAAATATAAAAAATGCTGTGCGAAGAAAGAATCAGTCACAAACGAACAGCTCGTGCAAGAAGAAACGGAACGGGTACTTAGAAGTTATTTTGAGAGCGGACTTCAGAATAACGTGGATTTTAACAAGTTAGATCAATATGGCCGTGAGTGGAAACGCAAAATCGGCCAGATAGATGATAAAGAGGATTCGGAAAATACCATGTTAGATGCCTATATGTTCATTGAACGGGAAGATCTTTGGAATCGGCATTTGATGAAATGGCTGAATACACCGCTTCGCCCTGTGACGAGAAAAATACTGGAAAGCTGGCGGCAGCCGATCGTTCTGCTTGCTAAAGTGACGAGTGTCAAGGCTGGGCGAATTATATGCGAACAGTTGCTTGAAGACAGCATGTATGAGTTTGATCAGATGGCATATATGGAGGTGCCGCCGAAAGAAGGATATTATTTATTCAGCATAGCTTTGCGGGACAAAGAACTTTCGGAAAACGGCATTCGCATCATTGATAGTTTAAACCAATTTCTATCTCCAAATAATTTGATAGAGTCAAAGCTAAGTAAGATGGCGGAGGAAAGCGGCTTGTTGAACAGCCGTGAGTTCTACCGTACGCATTTCGCTGATATTTACAAAATGATTAATGGTGTAGTGGAAATGACGCTAGAGGAATTAGTTGAACCGGACCAGCTACAGGCCTTTGTTTTGCTGGAAGAACAGCTGAAAGCCCACGGCGGTGGCGAAGTGGTGCTGGAATTCGGACCAGCATTGCTCATGGCATATTACAAGGAATGCAATCCAGTCGTCAGAAAACATGAGGGAGTGGCCGCTGCTGCATTCAAAGTGCTTTATGACCAAGGCTTGCTGGGGGCAAAGCATTTCACACAAAAAGACATCGCAGCATTGTTTGGAATATCCGTATCTTCCATGACAAAGCATATCGATCCGATGTACGAGATCCTCAACAAGGCCGAAGATGAGATGGTGACTAAGGAGCAGCCGCAAATCAATTATCAGATTGGGCTCCACCCATATGCTACCGAACGAATGAACTGGGAAATGTACCGTAAATCGGTGGATCACGAATTTGAATCAATGGAGGCATTGAATCAGTATTTTATGGAGGAGGGAAACCGGTCATATATTCCTAAATCGGATGCCGACCGGGCCCAGATGCTTTGCTATGAAGCGTACGCTGCATTCCCTGATGTTGAGAAAGGGGAGGTATTGATTCGAGAAGCTGCGAAACTGGATCCTGAGTCTGTGGACGTGCATTTGTTCTTAGCGGAACTTTCCACGGATGTGAAAGATGCAGAAAGCCTTATTAAAAAGGCTGTGCAGCTCGGTGAAAAAACATTTGAACCAGTTGAAATTTCGTGGGCATTAGTGACGAACCGACCGTATATGCGTGCGCTCTTTATGCTTGGTGTACTCCAATATGAAGAAGATCGCTTTGGCGAGGCGGCTGCTTGCTTTGAAAAGCTGGTTGAAATAAATCCGAATGATCAGCAAGGCGCTCACTATTTGGCCATTTCTGCGCGTCTGAGAGATGGAAATTGGAAGAGGGCGGACGAACTCATTCAAATGTATGAATCCGAATTACCAGATCCTACGCTTTCTTTTTTGAATTGGAAGCTGGAACTCAGCCGGAATGAAGGGTGGAATAGTAAAGTGGAATCCCTTTTTGAAAAAGCGAAGTTGGAGAATCCATACGTCAACCATATAATTGAAAATGACATGCCTAAATTTCCCTACCCGGATCATCTTGCGATCGAGCCTGGAAGTTTTGATGAGGCAATGTATATTTGGAGTTTACTATGAAATAAGCCGGGGAGCCAAGCGCTTCCCGGTTTTTTGGTTTGAATAAAAATAATCATCTGATTTTAATGTTTATTTCAGAAATAAAGAAGGATTTCGCTACTTCGTGTCGAAATAGAGTAATTGAAAGCGGTTCCAAAAAGTTCGAGAGGGAAAGGGGAATGTTGTAATGCAATTGAACAATTACATCGGAGGTTCATGGCAAGACGGTGGGGGAGCGGAATATACAGCGGTCACGAACCCGGCGACTGGAGAAGAACTGGCGCAAGTGCGCCTGTCCACAAAGGAAGATGTCGCTCTGGCCGTTCAGGCGGCGAAGGAGGCCCAGAAGAAATGGGCGCTCGTGCCGGCTCCGAAACGGGCGGATTACTTATATGCAATCGGCAATATCATGAAAGAAAAGAAGGAACATCTTGCACAAGTGCTGACTAAGGAAATGGGGAAAGTTATCGAGGAAGCACGCGGGGAAGTGCAGGAAGGCATCGATATGGCCTACTATATGGCGGGTGAAGGCCGACGGTTATTCGGTGAAACAGTTCCTTCCGAATTGATGGATAAATTTGCAATGAGCGTTCGGGCACCAATCGGTGTTGTCGGGCTGATCACACCGTGGAATTTCCCGGTAGCCATCGCTACGTGGAAGTCGTTTCCTGCGATGGTCGCGGGGAATACTTTCATTTGGAAGCCAGCCACAGAAACGCCAATGATGGCCTATGAAATGGCGCTTATTTTCGAGGAAGTCGGTTTGCCTGCTGGCGTTGCCAATATCGTCTTTGGCTCTGGTTCGGAAGTCGGTACGGCGATGATCGAACATCCGGATGTCCGCGTCATCTCCTTTACCGGCTCCACAGAAACAGGCCGCCATGTTGCTGAAACAGGAGGGCGCCATCTGAAGAAAGTATCCCTTGAAATGGGTGGAAAAAATGCGGTCATCGTCATGGATGATGCCGATTTGGATTTAGCTGTGGAAGGGATCCTTTGGAGTGCATTTGGTACAGCGGGTCAGCGTTGTACGGCATGCAGCCGGGTCATCGTGCATAAAGATGTAAAGGAAGAGCTGGAGCAGAAGCTTCAAGAGGCGATGAAAACCTTATCCATTGGGAATGGTTTGGACGAGTCCGTCAAGGTGGGTCCTGTCATCAACGGCAAAGCGATCGAAAAGATTCAAAAGTACGTCGAAATCGGAAAAGAAGAAGGGGCTAAGCTTATCGCGGGCGGCAATATATTGAATGAAGGGGAAATGGCGAACGGCCATTACTTTGAACCGACATTATTCACTGACGTCAAGTGGGACAGCCGCCTGGCACAGGAGGAAATCTTCGGGCCGGTCGTTTCCTTGATTGAAGTCGGCAGCCTCGATGAAGCAATTGAAGTGAACAACAGTGTCCTGTACGGCTTGTCCAGTTCTATCTTTTCTAAAGATGTGAATACGATCTTCAAGGCGCAGCGAGATCTGGATACCGGCATCGTGTACGTCAATGCCGGAACGACAGGCGCGGAAATCCATTTGCCATTCGGGGGGACGAAGGGCACAGGAAATGGACACCGTGATTCGGGCGTTGCGGCATTGGATGTGTTCACGGAGTGGAAGAGCATTTACGTGGACTTCAGCGGCAAACTGCAGCGCGCCCAAATTGATACGGAGTAATGTTCCGTTCATCATCGATTTAATGAGCACCTTAGGACACGGAAATCTTAAAGGGAAGTAGGGGTTGTATGATGAAAGTAGTAGTACTCGGAGCTGGATTAATGGGAAAAGAGGCAGTGCGCGATCTTGTAAAAAGTGATGATGTTCAAAAGGTGTACTTGGCGGACTTGAATGTGCAGCAGGCGGAAGAGTTTGCGGCAAAGCTTTCGTCTGATAAGTTGGATATTTTATCACTCGATGCGACAAACAATGAGCAATTGAAGGAAGTGATGGGACTTGGGGATGTCGTCATCAATGCATTATTTTATTCCTTCAATGAAAAAGTGGCCCGGACGGCTGTTGAAATTGGCGTTCATTCCATCGACCTCGGCGGCCATATCGGCGGGGCGACCGATGCTGTTCTTGGACTGGCGCAAGATGCCGAAGCGAAAGGGGTAACGATTATTCCGGATCTAGGGGTAGCTCCGGGAATGATTAACATCCTGAGCGGCTACGGGGCAAGTAAGCTCGACAAGGTCGAGAGCATTAAATTATATGTCGGAGGGATTCCGGTGAAGCCGGAGCCGCCGCTCAATTATAATATCGTCTTCTCGCTCGAAGGGGTGTTCGATCATTATACCGATCCGTCTCATGTCATCCGCGACGGTCAATTGCTCGAAATTCCGTCCCTATCCGAAGTGGAGTCCATCCATTTCAAGGATTATGGGGAGCTGGAAGCATTCCATACATCCGGTGGAACATCGACATTGACGAAGACGTTCTCAGATGTGCAGACCTTGGAATATAAAACAATCCGGTATAAAGGACATGCGGAAAAATTCCAGTTGCTCGTTGATCTTGGCTTGCTCTCAAAGAACAGCGAAGTCGAAGTAGGCGGCTCAACAGTGAAAGTTCGGGACGTCATGAGGGAACAGCTGTCACCGCAGCTTAAATTAGGCGACAAGGTGGATGCAGTCTTGCTGCGGGTCATTGTCAGCGGCGAGAAAAACGGTGAAACGGCAACTTATGAATACAATCTCGTTACAGAAAAAGATATGACAGTGAATGAAACAGCGATGGCTCGAGCGACTGCCAACACCATATCGGTTGTTGCGCAGATGATCGGGAATGGAACGATCACTAAGCGCGGAGTACATCCGCCGGAGAGCATCGTCCCAGGCGAACTATATATTGAAGAAATGAAAAAACGCGGTGTCGATATTGAAGAATCTGTAGGAAAAACAGAAGCACACGTGTAAGTTTCAGGGGAGGTGGGAGCCTTCCTTTTCGAATGAAAGAAAGGGGATCGTGACATGAATTTCGAGTTTACAGAAGAACAAAAGATGTTGCGCAAAACAGCCCGTCAGTTTGTTGATGAGGAAATCATACCGCATATCCAAAAATGGGATGCGGAAGGCGGCTTTGACCCTGCCATTTGGAAGAAACTCGCCGACCTGGGATTCATGGGCGTTTGCATACCTGAGAAATATGGCGGAAGCGGCATGGATTACAATTCGCTAGCCATCCTTTGCGAAGAGTTGGAGCGGGGCGACACAGCATTCCGGACGGCTGTTTCTGTACACATCGGACTCAATTCCATGACGTTGATGCAATGGGCGACAGAGGAACAGAAGCAGAAATATCTCGTACCGCAAGCCGAAGGAGATAAAATCGGAGCGTTTGGTCTGACAGAACCAGGTGCAGGCTCTGACGTCGCGGCAATGTCGACAACGGCCGTCCGCGATGGCGATCATTATGTCCTAAATGGACAAAAGACGTGGATCTCTCTTTGCGACGTCGCAGATCATTTTCTCGTATTCGCTTATACGGATAAATCCCAGAAACATAATGGCATCAGTGCGTTCATCGTCGAGCGGACTTTCCCTGGGTTCTCTTCCAAAGCGATTAAAGGGAAATACGGGATCCGTGCGGGAAATACAGGTGAACTGTTCTTCGAGGATATGCGTGTCCCTGCAGAAAACCTTCTCGGCAAGGAAGGGGAAGGCTTCAAGATTGCCATGGCCGCATTGGATAACGGCCGATTCACGGTCGCGGCTGGTGCTGTCGGCCTGATCATGGCATGTCTCGAAGAAAGCGTGAAGTATTGCCACGAACGCGAAACGTTCGGCAAAGCAATCGGCAAACATCAGCTAGTTCAGCGGATGATTGCCAATATGGAAGCGGGCTATCAAATGAGCCGTCTTCTTGTCTACCGTGCAGGCGAATTGAAAAACAAAGGCGTCCGCAATACACGCGAAACGTCACTAGCAAAGTGGCAAGCATGCGATTTTGCGAACAAAGCTGCTGATGATGCGTTCCAAATTCATGGTGCTTACGGATATTCTGATGAATACCCAGTGGCCCGCTTCTTACGAAACTCGAAAGCGCCAGTTATCTACGAGGGCACTCGCGAAATCCATACGATCATGCAGGCCGAGTATGTATTAGGCTACCGGGAAGATAAGCGGCTCAGCCATATGCTACCGGAATGGCCGTTTGAATAAATAAGCTATGGTCTATTGCTTGTTTAGTTGATTAATGATAAAATATTTTTACTATTTATTGATCGGAGGTGAGGAATGATGTTGGACACTGTGAATGCGCGTGAAGTACTATTGGAATATTTAGCCACTTCATGTGCGATTACTCATGAAATTGCGCTCAACGGGATACGTATGCCCATTTTTAGACAATTTCAGTAATCACACAGCGGTTCGGCACATCATTCCTTACGAATTAGGAAAGATTGCATAAGGTAGTAATAGATTGAAGACTAAACGGTTCTTTGCTGTTTGAATTCTTCCCCGTTTGCATGCGCAAGCCTTATTTGGCTCTGCCTGTAGCGTTAGGGTGAATGAATGGCGATCAAACCGGAGCACGAACGATGGAAGTGCTTGTCGACCAGTCTGCTACTGCCCGAACGCAGTCTTTTTTTGTGCGCTTTCTGCTGTGAAAACAGGATGAGAGGAAGCGGAAACTATGATTTGTACAATACAGAAGGTTAGCAAGATGTTAGGTGGCACTATCATTTTTGAAGATTTGTCTTTGGATATTAAAACAGGTGATCGGTTAGGAATTGTCGGTCGAAATGGAAGCGGCAAAACGACATTATTTAAATTGATTGCCGGAGTGGAAGCTGTCGATTCAGGCGCAATCCACTTTAAAAAAGGAACGAAAGTCGGCTACTTGTCTCAAATTCCTTTACTCGAAGAGCCGATGACTGGATACGAAGTACTGAGAAGTGCATTTGGCGAACTGTTAGAAATTGAAGAAAGCTTGAAAGCGCTCGAGGCGAAAATGTCATGCGAAGGCGCGGATCTGGAGCGGCTCCTTTTGCAATATGGCCAGCTGCAAGAAGAATTTCTGAGCCGGAATGGCTATGCGATGGAATCGGAAATCGAAAAAGTGATCAATGGACTTCAGTTGCGAAGTTTCATTCATCAAGATTTTGCGGTGATGAGCGGCGGGGAGCAGACGAAAATGATGCTGGGCAAACTGTTGTTAAGCCAGCCGGATTTATTGCTGCTCGATGAACCGACGAATCATTTGGATTTATTCGCAGTGGAATGGCTGGAGCGCTATTTGTCCGAATATGACGGAACAGTTGTCATCGTGTCGCATGATCGGGCTTTCTTGGATGCAACAGTCAATAAGATAGCTGATTTGGAAGACGGAGAGCTGCAACTTTACCATGGCGACTACAGTTCGTTCGTCCAGCAGAAGGAGGAGCTGCTGCTGCGCCAATTCCAAGAATACGAAGAACAGCAAAAGAAAATTAAGAAAATGAAAGAAGCGATCAAGCGGTTGAAACAATGGGCAAACGAAGCAAACCCGCCGAATGCCGGATTGCACCGGCAAGCAAGAAATATGGAACGGGCACTAGAACGGATGGCCAAAATCAAAAAGCCACTGGTCGACCCGAAAAAGATGGCGTTGTCGTTTGAACCGACAGAGCGAAGCGGGAAAGAAGTCGTAGTCATGGAAGACGCCAGTAAATCATTTGGTCCTAAACAGATCTTGTCCGAGGCGAATCTCCGAATTTATTGGAAAGACCGAGCGGCAATCGTCGGGCAAAACGGCAGCGGCAAATCGACAATATTAAAATTGCTGATTGGCCAGCTGGCGGTGGATGAAGGGATTTGTAAAGTAGGCAGCAACGTGAAAATAGGTTTCTTATCCCAACATGTCGAAGCGGCAAATCCGAAAGCAAGATTGATCGATGTTTTCAGGGAAGAGGTCAGTGTGGCGGAAGGGGAAGCAAGACATATACTTGCGAAGTTCATGTTTTACGGGCCAGATGTCTTTAAACGTTTATCCGATATGAGTGGTGGGGAAAGAATGAGGCTCCGGCTGGCACAGCTCATGCATCAGGATATTAATCTTCTTATGCTCGATGAACCGACCAATCATCTTGATATCGAATCCCGAGAAGTGTTGGAGGAAGCACTAGAAGAGTTTCCGGGCACCATTTTAGCGGTATCGCATGATCGTTACTTCCTGAATAAAATCTTCGACAGGACAGCCTGGCTAGAAGCTGGAGAGCTGACCCTATTTGAAGGTCCGTTCGACTGGGCGCGAAGAAAATGGGCGGAGCTGTATGAGCTGAATCATTGAGTAGGAAAGGCCTTCCGATTGGGAGGCCTTTTGTTGTGCATTAAAAAGTTTCATGAAATACTTGAAATTGATTGCGACAGGGCGTATGATAATGACTGGATGACCGAAATGGTATTTTAGTCAGTTGCAGGAGGTGAAGAAGTGGATCGAAGACAGGAAATTCTGGAGGCAGCTGCTAAATCGTTTTCCTTGTTCGGATACAAAGCAACGACAATGGATCAAGTAGCAAAAATCGCCAATGTCGGAAAAGGAACGATTTATACATTCTTTACGAATAAAGAAGAATTGTTCAATGCCATTGTACTAAAAATGATCGAGGAAATGCGAGCCGCGTCGGATTCAGTTGCGGTAGAGGGAGGTTCATTCGAACAGAATGTCCATGCCCGACTTATGCAATTGCTCAAATTCCGAAAAACGCACCAGCTGTACGCCAAACTGATCGACGAGGAAAAAGAACTTCGAACGCCTGCTGTTACAGAAGTGCTGGCTGGAATTGAAAGGGAAATTGTTTCTTATGTGAAGCTGAAAATTGAGCGGGCGGTCAGCAGAGGTGAGTTAAAGCCGTGCAACTCCGAATTAATAGCATATCTTCTTTTCAAATCGTACTTGGCACTTATTGTTGATTGGGAGAAAACGCATGACACGGAATTGACGGAAGAACAAATCACTACGCTGCTGAGCGACACGATTTTCAAGAGTCTCCTGCGCTGAGACTTCTTTTTTGATTTAAAATGACCAAATGAGGTTTATGGTCAAATGGTTTTAAGGAGGAGAAAAAATGAAAAAAACGATGACATTTGCGGAATGGAAACAAATCTTCCGCTCGAGGAAACTGCTCGTCCCGATGTTGGCGATCCTCTTCATCCCCGTCCTGTATGCGGGCATGTTCTTATGGGCTTTCTGGGATCCATATGCCCAATTGAATTCATTGCCAGTCGCGGTTGTGAACATGGACGAAGGGGCCGAATTGGAAGGGGAGCAATTAGCTCTCGGTAATGAATTGGTCGATAAGTTAGTGGAAAACAAAGACTTTGATTTTCAAAAAGTAAGCAAAGAGCAGGCGGAAAAAGGACTGAAAAACCAAGATTATTATATTGCAATTGAAATACCGGAAAACTTCTCCGCTCATGCGACGTCCTTGCTCGACGAAAATCCCGAGAAATTAACGATCGTATACAAACCAAATGAAGGGTACAACTTCCTGTCCGCACAAATCGGGGAAACCGCAATGGAAAGAATCCGGGCGGAAGTGAATAAAAACGTCACGGCTACTTACGCAGAGCAACTTTTTGATTCCATCACCAAAATGGGCGATGGTTTCGGGGATGCGGCAGATGGCGCCGGCAAATTATATGATGGCACGAATGAATTAGCAAACGGAGCCGATGACCTGAAGGGCTACCTGGAAACATTGGCATCCAGCACAGTTACATTGAAAGAAGGTACGGACAGCCTGGCGAAAGGTGCCGACAAGGCTGCAAAAGGTGCGAATGACCTTAACAAAGGGATCGGAACACTAGCATCTGGCGCTGCGGAACTCCATCAAGGAGCCCAAAAAGCGACGGCGGGTGCTGCGGATTTGCAAAAGGGCATCGCGAATTACACCGCCGCTGTTGATCAATTAAAAAGCAGCTACGCCCAAATCGGGCAGAAAGAAGCTGAATTTGGAAGCGCAGTCGGTACGTTGAATGAAAAATCAGGTGCCTTGCAAGGCGCTGCTTCTAAACTCGCAGATGGCGCACAAAACGTCAATGCCGGCATTTCCAATCTTTCCGACCAATTGGCACCAATCTTGGCCTCGCTTCCGGAAGAACAACAGTCCGGTTTAAAAGCGGCCCTCAGCCAATTGCAACAGGGCAGTGCAGAAGTGGCAGGCGGAATGAAGGAATTGTCATCCGGCACTTCAGCGCTACATGAAGGAACAACACAATTGAATGGTGCAGCAGGCCAATTACGTGACGGCCATGCGCAAGCGCTCGCCGGTTTGAATAAATTGAGCGAATCCTCGCCTCAGTTGGCAGGAGGAGCGAATGCGCTGGCAGACGGCAATGCCGCCTTATCGTCAGGTCTTGCCCAGCTCTCACAAGGAGCTAATGCAGCGAAAGCTGGAGCAGGCAGTTTAGCTTCAGGCTTGAACGAACTTTCCACAGGTTCCGGCACGTTAAAGGAAGGAACTGGCACGCTGGCATCAAAATCAAAAGAGCTTGCCGACGGTTCTTCCAAATTGACGGACGGTGTGCATGAATTGAAAGACGGCACGCTTACGTTGAAAGACAAACTTGCCGAAGCAAACGAAACTGCAAGCGAAGTTCATGCAAATGATAAGACCTATGACATGGCAGCGGCACCGGTTGATGTCGATAAGGAAGGCATCAACCACGTACCGAACTACGGAACAGGATTTGCACCATACTTCCTATCACTCGGTCTGTTCGTCGGAGCTTTGCTCGTTTCCATCGTCTTCCCGCTAGTCGAACCTGCGATCCGTCCGACAGGGGCATTCAGATGGCTGGCAAGTAAAGTATCCGTCTTGGCTGTAGTCGGTTTAGTTCAAGCCTTGGTAGCCGTAGCCGTCATCAAATGGGGGCTTGGCTTGGAAACGGAAAACTTCGGATTGTTCGTGTTAACGGCAATCATTACGAGCTACACCTTTATCGCCATCGTCCAAATGCTCGTCTCCATTTTCAGCGACGCAGGACGATTCATTGCGATTCTCGTCTTGATCTTGCAATTGACTACAAGCGCTGGAACATTCCCGTTGGAATTAATTCCAGAACCGCTTCAAGTGTTCAACACCCTATTGCCAATGACGTACTCCGTCCAGGCATTCAAAGCAGCAATATCAACTGGTGACATGGCTCATCTTTGGGCAAGCAACGGCGTATTGCTCGGCTTTACCGCCGCTTGTCTCCTTGTCACATTCGGCTACTTTGCACTCGTATTCAACAAACGGTATTCCAAAGAAGTCACAGCGGAAGCTTGATGAAAAACGATCCACGGACAGTACCTGTCCTGGATCGTTTTTTTTATGTAAGGGGATGTGTGGGAACGGGGGATTTGGGGTGACTGGGGTGAACTCGGTTGAACGCCAATAGCACCGTTTGAACGCCAATATAACGGGATGAATGGCAATCAGACATGGCTAATGCCAAAAAACTCAGCCGCGCCAAATCCGGTCCCGTTCGCGCCAAATCCGATTGCATCAGTGCCAAATCCAACTGTCCCCGCGCCAAATTCAACAGTCCCCGTGCCAAATCCTGCACCATCCACGCCAAATCCACCTGCATACCCGCCAAAAAAACGACCTGCGCGCCAAAATCCAACCCCATCCCCATCAAAAAACGACCGCTCACGGCGGTCGTCGATCTTCACAAATTAAATTTAAGAACCTACAAAATCTCCTCCGTCGACATGGATCGTCTGGCCGGTCATGTAGCTGGAGTCGTTGGAAGCCAGGAATACATAGGCGGGCGCATTTTCAGAAGGCTGGCCACGGCGTTTTACCGGTGTATCGGCACCGTGTTGTTCCACTTTTTTTGCGTCGAAGGTCGCCGGGATGAGTGGCGTCCAGATTGGACCGGGAGCTACGGCATTGACGCGAATTCCTTTTTCCGCCAAGTTCAATGCGAGAGAGCGGGTAAAAGTTGTAATTGCCCCTTTGGTAGCTGAGTAATCCAGTAATCCAGGGGATCCATTGTATGCCGTTACGGAAGAAGTGTTGACGATGCAATCGCCTTCTTTCATGTGGGCTAACGCGGCTTTGGACATGAAAAAGAGGCCGAAGAAATTCGTCTCGAAAGTTTCGCGCAATTGATCGCCGGAAATGCTGGCAATGTGATCTTGCGGGAATTGTTTCCCTGCGTTATTCACTAGGACATTCAAGCTGCCGAATTCTGAAATGACATCCTCGACAAGGCGTTCGCAATTCTCCTCTTCACTAATGTCGATTCGGTATTTTTGTGCTTTGCCGCCATACTTCTCAATGAGTTCAATTGTTTTATTCGCATCGACGTCTTCTGCTTCGTCCAAGTAGGCGATGGCGACATTCGCCCCTTCTTTGGCAAATGCGACGGCCACAGCGCGTCCGATTCCGCTGTCGCCCCCTGTAATCAACGCATTTTTCCCTTTCAGCTTGCCGGAACCTTTGTAGTTTTCATCATCATAAATTGGAGCAGGCTCCATCTCGGCCTCCACGCCCGGTTGTTGGCTCTGTGTTTGCGGAACGACCTGTTCATCAATTTTTTCATATTTGTCCATAAGGGCATTCTCCTCTCCTTTGATACATATTTCTATATCAATGATTCCCTGTGTGGCGGCCATTAAACGTTCGAAAGGCAGTAGAGATCTAGAGAGTATCACTCCAATGAAAACGTGGATTAAAAGAAAAACTGCCTTTTACGCTATAATAAATGCTAAAAGGGGATGAGATATTGAAGACATTATTAGTGACTGGATTCGAGCCGTTTTTGAAATACCCGGTGAACCCGACACAAAAAATTGCGGACGAGCTGGATGGCATGAGAATCGGAGAGTATAAGATTCACAGTGAAATTTTGCCGGTCGATTTCAGCCAGTCTGGGGACCTTATCGTAAAACATATTCAAGAAATCAAACCGGATGCCGTTCTTTCGCTGGGACTATCCGGCGGACGTTATAAAATTACTCCTGAGCGCATCGCCATTAATGTCAGTGATGGACCGAAGGATAATAGCGGCTATGCTCCTGTCGATGAACCTATCGTGGAAGACGGAGCCGACGGATATTTCACAAATATGCCGATCCGCAAGATGGTCAATGCATTAAAGGAAGCAGGTTTTCCGGCAGAAATCTCTAATACGGCGGGTGCCTATTTATGCAACAACGTCATGTACCGGGCGCTCCATTTGGCAAATACCGAACTGCCAGATATGCTCGCAGGTTTTATTCACATCCCAGCCTCTCATGAACTGGCAGTCGAACATGGACGGGTGCCGAGCTGGTCGCATGAGGATTTGAAGCGAGCCATTCAGGTTTGCATCGAAGAGTTAAGTGAATCGTAATAAAAAAGGCGCGAGAGAGGGAAGCTTCCTCTTCCGCGCATTTTTTATTTTACAAAAGGCCGACCCATTTCCAATACGTCGCGCTGAACAGCAAGATAAGCAAATAGCCGATGATGGTAAGCGGAATCCCGGATTTCAGGAAGTCGCCTACCGAGAATGCACCTGTTCCATATGCGAGCATGTTTTGCGGTGCGCTTACCGGCAACAGGAAGCCGAAACTGATGACGAACTGTTGGATGAGCACGAAGCCGATGTCGTTTGCATTAATTGCGATAGTCGAGGTCAGTGCAATGAAAATCGGAATAAGCGCAGAGGATAAGCTTGTCGCACTCGCGAAACCGAGGTGAATCAAAATGTTAAACAGCGACAGCAATGCGATGGTTGCGAGAAGCGGCATTGTATCCAGCCCCATTGCGCCGAATACTTTATCCGAAAGCCATTGGGCCCCGTTCGTATCGAGCAGGATCGTCCCGAGTGCAATTCCGACCGCAAACACAATTATTGTGCCCCATGGAATAAGGCGTTCTACCGTCTTCCAATCAAACACGCCAATTTTAGGGGACAGCAACACGGCGATGGCAATGACAGTCACTGTGGTTGTATCAAGCGGGTGCAGCTTCTCTTCGGTAGCCCATAGCAAGAGCAGAATAAGGGAAACGACAATGAGCCTAATCTCCGCCGGTTTCATCGGCCCAAGTTCCTTTAACTGTCCTTGAATCAACTCTTTTCCGCCTTCTACAACTTTTGTTTCCGGTTTAATCAATTTGATCATGACAAAATAAAGGACGAACGACATGAGGATCGACCAGGGAGCTGCGTATAAAAACCATGTACTCCAGGCAATTGATTCGCCGAACTCCTTCTCAATAAAACCGAGTGCCACCATATTTTGCGCGGCTGCGGTTTTAATTCCGATATTCCATACGGATACGGCTTGAACAGCGGTAATGACTAGCAATGCAGCAAGCCGGCTGTTTGTCGGCAGGCCAAAAGCTGCTACCATTCCAAGCAGGATCGGAACGACTGCTCCCGCACGGGCGGTCGCACTTGGTACGAAGAAAGCAAGGATAATGGATACTAGAATTGCTCCAAATACGATAGCGCCGGTTTTCACGCCGACTTTAGATAAAATGTACAAAGCGAGCCGCTTATGCAAATTGGTGGCCTGCATCGCGGAGGCGAGGAAGAGAGCGGCAGCAACAAGGGCGACTGCTGAATTCGAAAATCCTCCTAGTGCCATCGTAAGAGCTTTCTTCGTTCCGATATTCACCTCTGGGTTTGCCATGTCTGGTGAAAAGCCAATCAACAAGGCGACGAGGCCAATAATCATAGCCGCGCTGACGGGATACGTCACGGCTTCTGTCACCCAGAGGATGACTGCGAAAGCTAAGATGGCGAGTGCCCGCTGGCCCATCACAGGCAGATCGTCGGGAGTTGGCAAGAGAACAATTAGAATCATGACTGCAAAAGCGAGAGCAATCCAAATCGGTTTTAAATTATGCTTCGGTTTTTCAGCCTTCATCTGCGCTTCCACCGAGTATCAATCCCTTCTAAATGCTTGTTATGTGAATAGAGTACCCTGGAATTGGATTTGCAAACAGTTAAGAGAGGGAGAGGTTTTACTTGCCAACTTGGTTGCAAGCCTGTATGTTTAAATAGTAATGATTACTATTTAAGGGGCGAAAACATGCAACAACAAATTCCAGTTACCGTACTAAGCGGCTATTTAGGAGCAGGCAAAACGACATTGTTAAATCATCTATTAGCGAATCGGGAAGATAAGCGGATTGCAGTCATTGTGAATGATATGAGTGAAATCAACATTGATTCAACGCTTATACAGGACAGCGGTTTTTCACGCACGGAGGAGAAGCTCGTGGAACTGACAAACGGATGCATTTGCTGCACGCTGCGTGAAGATTTGATTATTGAAGTAGAAAAGTTGGCCGCAGCAGGAAATATCGATTACATCGTCATCGAATCGACTGGTATTTCAGAACCGATTCCGGTTGCCCAAACGTTCACGTACATAGATGATGCCGTTGGAGTAGATTTATCTAAGGTATGCCGATTGGATAGCATGGTCACGGTCGTCGATGCGTTCCGTTTTTGGAAAGACTACGAAAGCGGGGAGACGTTGCTGGAGCGTAAGGATACGGATGATCCTTATGACCAACGGGATGTCTCTGATTTACTGGTTGATCAATTGGAGTTTGCTAATATTCTGGTCGTTAACAAATTAGATTTAGTTGAAGAAAACTATCGTGAACCGTTTACCGCGTTTTTACGGAAAATGAATCCGGATGCCGAAATCATTTTAACGGAGTTTGGAAAAGTGAAGCCATCGCAACTGCTGAACCGGAATCTATTCGATTTTGAAAAATCCAGTCAAGGAGCAGGATGGATTAAAGAATTGAATGAAGAACATGTGCCGGAAACAGAGGAGTATGGCATCACCTCTTTTGTTTACCGAAGAAAACGTCCCTTCCACCCGGCAAGATGGCAGGAGTGGCTGTCCCATTTGCCGAGTGAAATCGTCCGATCCAAAGGCTTTTTCTGGCTCGCCACGCGCCCAGACATGGCGGGTTTGCTGTCGCAAGCAGGCGCATCCATTACATTCCAAGGCGCAGGACAATGGATCGCCTCGTTGCCAAAACGCCAGCAGCAACAAATTCTCGAGGAGGACCCTGAGCTATTGTACCGTTGGGATGATCAGCACGGCGACAGGCAGACGGAGCTCGTATTTATTGGCCTGGACATGAGCCGGGAAGAAATTGAAGCGCAATTGGACCAATGTCTGCTGACGGAGCAGGAGATGACGATGGACTGGTCGGCTTTAGAGGATAACCTTCCGAAATTTGTACCGGCGGGTTGATGTTTGAGGTTCATAGCTAATTACTGGCGTTCAAATTGATATATTCATTCAACCCGCTATAATGGCGTTCAGCTCGAGATCTTGGCGTCAATTCGGTATTCTGGCGTCAATTCGATAATCTGGCGTTCGCTCCGGTTATCTGGCGTTCAATCTAATATTCTGGCGTTCGCTCGAGTTATCTGGCGTTCAGTCAGCTTACTAACATCCACCCGTGTTCTACACAATAAAAAAGCCGGAGCACGCAATACAGGGTTAGGGATTACCGGCAGCCTATACGTGGAGAAGGTGTAGATGAATCCTGTTATCGGCCAAGCTTCGCTTGTTATACGAGATCTAGGCTCCAACGAGCCTCAATCATGTTTCCGCAAGTATGGGGCGGACGATTTAGTTGACGGGTTCTATCACCCACGGGTGCTTACGTCCTACCCCGGTTACAGTAATAATAAAACCATATAAAACATGGTCAACCAGAAATATCTGGCTGATCTTATGATACGAACGGGTTCTTCACTTGAAGTTCGGAGCTGCTTAGATGGCCCTTTTTTCTTCTTCATCTAAAGAAGCAGGTTGAAGAAGGATTAGTAAAAAATGAAGGTGAATAGCACTGCCAACAACAAAAGATCCTCAGATGGGTTTGCTTTTTTATCAACATATATTATAATAATTAAATCTATTTACTTGTATTAAGAAAGGAGGCAAAAAGCCATGGGAACTGTTTTCAGAAGAATTGCAACAGAAGTAAAGTCATATTTACATTTAGGAGATTTAATTTCAGTGGGACAAGTCTGTCCTTTTTTAAGCCAAACTCCATATAGAGACCAGCTACCGGAAGCTTTTTGTCTATTTAATTTAGAAGGTGTAGAAAACCCTTGAATTGGTTTTGCATTTTGATTAAATACTAAGCAAAAACTAGACGCAGATATTATATGGCGTCTTTTTGCATTTTAAAGGTGAAGAATTGAGATGAATATGTATATACAGCATCTTGTTGGATAAATTCATTAAAAAGTGAGGTTTACGTAAGGGACCACCAAATACAATACTCCCAGTAGTAATAATTCGTGTGATCCCACTAAAAAGTTTAAGAAAGGGTGAGACATTTTGTTCAAAAAAATAAGGCAATATAGGAACGTTGCAGTGTTCCAACCGCTTCTAATTTAGAAAAATAATTAGAAGCGAGGAATAATAATATGAAAAACCAAAAAATCTTTAATAAATCATTTCTATTTTTATTTATAAGTAACTTATTAGTTTTTATAGGGTTTGAAATGTTGATCCCTATTTTACCTGCTTATTTGTTAAGCATGAATGCATCTTCCATTCAGGTTGGTCTTATGACAACATTATTTACACTAGGTGCTGTTCTAATTAGACCTTTTATAGGGTACTATTTAATTGATAATCAACGGAAAAGCCTTGCCATTATTGCAAGTGCAGCTTTAATATTTATTACATTGCTGTATCCTTTTCTAAATATTATTTGGCTTTTACTATTGTTACGACTTTTCCATGGCGCAGCGTGGGGAGTATCAACCACAGCGAATAGTACAATTGTAGTGGATTTAATTCCTAAGACACGGTTAGGGGAAGGTATAGGGTATTTTTCTATTTCAACAACGGTCGGAGCTATCATTGCGCCGAGTATAGGTATCCTTATATATGACGCTTTTTCCTTCAATATTTTAATCTGGTCATCAGTAACACTCAGTCTATTGGCAGTAATTACGCTTCAATTTGTATCTTCGCCTGCTCTTGTTAAACAGGAGAAGCAACAATTTCAATTTTTCAAAGCGATTTTTGAAAAAGACGCATGGTTCCCGGCATTATTGACGGTTATCACAACAATTGGTTTTGGAGCGATTATCACATTTTTAGTCCTTTTTGGAAAACAAAAGGGATTGGATCATATTTTTCTATTCTTCCTTATAAATGCGACTATCTCAACTTTATTACGTCCGTTTACAGGAAAATGGTATGATAAAAAAGGACCTTGGTCTATCATCGTTGTATCAGCATTGCTAGGATTTTTGTCATTTGTAGTGCTCTCTTATACGACAAATAATATATATCTTATTATTGCAGCGATTTTATTTGGTGCAGGATATGGAACTGTTATGCCATGTTTACAAACATGGACGGTTCAAAAGGTAAGTCAAGAAAAAAGTGGCGCAGCCAACGCGACCTTTCTTTCCAGTTTTGACGTTGGTATTGGAGTTAGCGCATTTGTATTAGGGATTCTAGCTCAATGGATTAGTTTAGAGATAATCTTCCGGGTTGTTAGTCTAAGTTTTATTTTTGTTGCTGTTTTAGTCTATAAGGACTTTTTGAATGAAAAAAAACGGTCTTCAAATATATAAAATCAATATAAATACAAATCCACTTCTATGTGAATAGAGGTGGACTTTTTTGTTGATACAACATTTTTCGAAATGTTGGCGGTATCCATTATACAAATAATAATTCTTAATAGTGGTATGTGAACTATCGTACTTAAAGTCTCGGGTGCTTTAGTGAACAATCGGCTGCCTATAGAGGGCGGCTTTTTTTATTGAGTATTCTAGCTCCTTCAACGATTGTATCGATGTTTTGCGAAATGATTAACTATGAATATGCATGAATAAGGATTATTACAGTGGGAACCTAAGTGAATTTTAAAAAACACTTGACTAAATATAATGTTTGATTCAGAAAAGTGAAACGTAACTGGAGAAAAGGAGTCTAATGGTATAAGAAAAGTTAGAAAGGGTTGGATGGCATGAGGAAACCGTTCAGGTGGTTAAGTATTGCGTGTGTGGTGGCTATCGGTGTGATGATTTTCGCTTTCATGATTGAAAAGGTGGGGATGGCTGCATCGGGAGGTGCGTTCGTCGAGCATGGATGGAATGTACAATTTACGGCTCCGCTGAGCAAGAAGGCCATTGAGAAAGAGGCTGTATATGTA
>NZ_BQYK01000004.1:44101-92254 GCF_023168145.1 Sporosarcina sp. NCCP-2222 | reverse complement strand
TACGAGAACATTTTTAAAATCGTTCAAGCAGAATAAAATCAAATTCACTATGTACGAATCAATCGAAACTGTGAAATCTGCAGCTGACTTAAAAGCTTATTTTGAAATAGCGAAAAATCTACAAGGTAGAAATCAAAGTGAAGAGATTACCTTGGAAAGTGCTGAAGTTGCATCTGACAGCAGTAGTAGCAACAAAGCTTCAAGCGGCAGTTCAGGACACTCGGAAACAAATGTCCAAGTGCAAGGGATTGATGAGCCGGACATCGTTAAGACGGACGGGGATTATATCTATACCATTGCGGAAGGGACTGTGCGCATTACGGATATCCGAAATGGCCAAATGAAGAAAGTGGCCTCCATAAAAATGGAAGAGGATTTCTATCCATCACAGCTGTTCATCCAAGACGATACGCTAATTGTTCTTGGGGAAAAAATGGTCCGTTATGATAAGAAAATAGCGGCACAGGATCAGATTATGCCAATGAACGGGATGACGACGATTCGTTTGTACGATATGAAGAAACGGACTGCGCCAAAATTGCTGAGGGAAGTTTCGGCGGAAGGCTATCTTAGCAATGCCCGCATGACAGATGACACATTATACATCGTGACCAACTTGTATCCGATGCTTTGGGTGCTGGAGGAAATCGATGGGGCGACTGTGCGTCCGCGGATTACAGATACGGCTGATAAAGATCTTGGCTATATGGAATACGAGGATATTGCGATTCTGCCAGGTGCGACGGAGCCATCCTACACGGTTGTGACGGCCATTGATCTGCATTCCCCGGAGAAGAGCGAGCTAACTACGAAGGGGTACCTCGGCAGCAGCAATCAGTTGTATATGTCAAAAGACCATCTCTATTTGACGGCAACTAAATACCATTTTGAACAGAATAATGCCAAGGCTATGATTTGGAACCCTGGAACTGCCAATACTCAATTTTTCAAGTTCACATTGGATGGGATGAAAGTTGAATTTACAGGTTCGACTGAACTGAAAGGGACTGTGTTGAACCAATTTTCAATGGACGAGGATAACGGCTACTTCCGTGTCGTGACGACGGAAGGGAATATGTGGGATAACAAGAACCCTTCTAAAAATCATCTATTTATTTTAGATAAAGGGATGAAGCAGGTTGGATCCGTTGAGAATCTGGCAAAAGGAGAACGCATCTACTCCGCCCGCTTCATGGGGGATAAAGCTTACATGGTGACGTTCCGCGAGACGGATCCGTTATTCGTTATCGATGTGGCGGAACCGGAAAAGCCGAAAGTGCTGGGGGAATTGAAAATACCTGGCTTCTCGAACTACTTGCATCCGCTTGATGAAAATCATCTCATCGGATTTGGATACGAGACCGTTTCGGAGAAAAATCCGTCTGGCGGCGAGCCGTTCATCCGCACGAAAGGAATGAAAGTCTCCCTCTTTGATGTCACCGATTTTGCCAACCCGAAAGAGAAAGATATGGCGATAATCGGCGGCGAAGGTACCTATTCGCCGGTGCAATATGATCATAAGGCGCTGTTCCAGCATGCGGGCCAGAATCTATACGGCTTCCCCGTCAGCGTGTACGAGGAGAATGGCAAGCAACATCAGCTCAATTTCAAAGGGTCGGGCGCCCTTATTTATGAAATAACGCCGGAACGGGGCATCGTCTTGAAGGGCGATCTGGTCCGCAAACCGGAAAAGGGCCAGCAATACGAGGAATGGGAAACGCAAGTACAGCGCCTCCTTTATAGCAAGGACCGGCTCTATACGGTGTCATACAGCGATTTGAACAGCTTTGACTTCACCACATTTAAGAAGCTGGAGCAATTGAAGTGGGACGACAAGAAATAAGCAAGGTTCGGCTGGGAGCTTACTAACATACTCCTGGCTTTTTTTATTTCGTTTCACGAACTCAAATTGTATTTTCGTTTCTTCTTCGATAAGATGGATAGTACAACGTAACAGGGAGTGAGAGAGATGAGCGATAAGGAAATGGCGATTGACTGCTGTTTGCTGGCCGGCCGGCTCATGATGGAAGCGGGGGCGGAGACGTACCGGGTAGAAGATACGATGGACCGCATGGCGAAGACACAGGATCTAGCTTCCATTCATAGCTTTGTCACTCCAACGGGCATTATTCTGTCTCCAGGAAGTCCTCACCATACGAAGCTAATCCGGATTACGAACCGCTCGACCGACTTGGAGAAAATAGCACTGGTCAATGGGGTATCTCGTAAGTTATCCACTGGAGAATATTCACTTGAGCAAGCCTATGAGCGGTTGAAAGAGATTGAGAAGGCGAATGTCATGTTTCCGCTTTGGCTCCAAATTGCTGCGGCCGCGGTTGCGAGTGGCTCCTTCCTTATGTTGTTCAACGGATTGTGGCAAGATGTGGCAGCGGCTGTGTTTGCTGGAGGCATCGGTTTTATCGTTGTAACATTTTTTCAGGAATTGACGAACGTCAAGTTCTTTGCAGAATTTGTGGCCGCATTAGCAGTTGCATTAACCGCCTTTTTTGCAATTAAAACGGGATTTGGCATTGAGCTTGATAAAATTATTATCGGGGGCGTCATGCCTCTCGTACCTGGATTGCTTATCACAAATGCTGTGCGCGATCTGATGGCAGGCCATTTTATGTCGGGCTTGTCCAAAGGAGCGGAAGCTTTTCTGACGGCGTTTGCGATTGGCGCTGGCGTCGCCCTTGTTTTATCTTTCTAATGAAGAGGTGTATTGAATGACGTGGATCATACAAGCAGCGCTCAGTTTTCTTGCCGCCATCGGCTTTGGGATCATATTCAATGCGCCGCGGAAAATGTTGTTTTATTGCGGGGTCGTCGGGATGGCCGGCTGGCTTATATACAGTGTCAGTGAATTGTATTCGGGGGATGCGGTCAAAGCTTCATTTCTTGGGGCGTTCGCTGTGGCTCTCGTCGCCCATATTTTTGCGAAACGGTTTAGAACGCCAATGATCGTGTTCAGTGTAGCGGGCATTATTCCGCTTGTTCCGGGAGGTATGGCATACAATGCGATGCGCCATATCGTCGAAAATGATTACATTACAGCGATTTCATTCGCGTCTAAAGCGTTCATGGTTTCCGGAGCCATCGCAATGGGACTCGTTTTCGCAGAAGTGAGCATCCAGCTCTTATATCGAGGCCGCTCGAAACGGCGGAGAACGACTTGATAGGGGGCCAGGCGGCTCTTTTTTTATTTCCAGAGTACATATCGTTACCTTCTTTCCTAATGAAAAACGGAGCGCCCGGCAGGCACTCCGCTTATGCTCTATCATTCAAATGTAATTTGATCTTGTGTTACTGGGGTACCGATATAATAACCTTGGATGGAATCGACGCCCATTTCAATCAGCATATCGAATTGTTCCTGCGTTTCCACGCCTTCAGCTGAGACGGTAAGTCCCATTGACTTGCATAGCATGATCATGCCTTCTACCAGCTGCTTTGTCTTCGGATGGGTCGTCAACGCCTGGATGAAGACCTGGTCGATTTTTACACGTGAGATCGGCAGGTTCTGCATATATCTGAAAGAAGCATAGCCTGTCCCAAAATCATCTAGAACAAATTTCACGCCGGCGTCTTGAAGTGTTTGCATTTGCCGGATGATCGATTTCTCAACTTCAGCCTGAAATGCAAATTTCTCTGTAATTTCCAAGTGGATCCGGTTCGCCGGACAGCTCGTATCCCGCAGGATATCCAATATCGTATTTTTCATATCCGGCTTGCTGAATTCTCGTACGGAAGAGTTGATAGAAACGCAAATATTGCGCTTATCCTTGTCCCATTCGGCGGCCAGCTTGGCGGCTTCTTCGATCACGTAGGCACCGATGGCATGGATTTGCCCGTTCTCTTCCGCAATTGGAATCAACTCATCCGGCATGACGTATCCGAGTTCCTCGTCTTCCCAGCGGACAAGCGCTTCATAGAGATTAATCCTTCTGGAGGCGACATCGTACTGCGGCTGATAGACGACTTGCAGATTGCGGCGGTCAAGAGCTGTCAACAGTTTGCGGTCAATCAAGGCGCGCCGGTTCAGGCCCTTATGGGATTCTGCAGATAAGGAGGCGATACGGCCGCCGCCGCTGTCCGTCATTTCCTTTGTAGCGGCTAGTGCTGCGGTGATCAGTTGTGTATAGGTTTGCTGATCCTCAGGGTAGCGAACAATTCCACCGCTAATGGAAAGCGGCAATGCGGTATGTTCAATGTAGATCGGCTGTTCCTTAAGAAATGCAAGGAACCCTTGTATGTACCAGTCTCCATAGGGAGTGAGCAAAGCAAATTGGCCTACACCGACTCTTGCAATGGGGCTGTCTTGAAAATAGCGCTTGAGCCGATTCGTGAATTCTTTCATTAAAATCCGTTCAGAGTCGTACGTCTTATGATCTTTCAGTGTATAATAGTGATCGATCGTTATGTAAACAAATGAAAAATGTCGATTGCTTTCGATATATTCATTGACGAGCGTTTCCAGCCGATGACGGCTCATGAGACCAGTTTCGAAGTCAATGAACGCGATTTCTTGCAGTTTTTCCCGTAGCTCGACGTCATCAGTAACGTCTAATTCGAGAAATGTGGCGGAGCAAAGTGTATCGGAAGGATCCATGATTGGAACTGCGACCATCTTGACGAAATAAGGATCTCCATGGCGCGTTGTTTTCTTTGTTGTACCAAACCAGGATTTTCCGATTGATAGACGGCTCCATATGGCATGGGATTGTTCTTGGCCTTCTTCGTCATTCGGGAACATCTGCCAAAATGATTTTCCTAATATCCGTTTAGGTGTCCAATTGCTTGTTTCTAAGAAGTTCCGGTTTGCATATGTAATCAAGCCCTCGCCATCCGTACGGGTTACCATATAATACTTCTCGAGACTATCCATGATATCCGGCAATTCGAGTCTTTTGTCATTCTCGGATTTCAACATTCTGTCCCCTTTCGGATGTGTTATGTAACAAATTATTCATTTGATGATAGTATACATCATAGTTTCGGTGAATAACTAGTCTATCTGTCTGTTTGTAAATAATTAGTCAAAATGGTGGTAGTGCAAAATGAATAGATTAAAAGGTATTCTTATGATCATTTCCGGCGCCATGATGTGGGGAGCGACCGGCCCGATGATGGAATGGATGCTGTCAACTAGTGACATGTCCATCTCTTTTATGCTGACAATTCGCTTGTTGATTGCGGGTTTTTTTATTTTGGCCTTTTTGAAGGTGAAAGGACAAGATATCTTTCGCCCAATGAGGTATAAAGTCTGGCTGCGACAAATGATCATTTTCGGGATCTTTGGCATGCTTGGCGTTCAATTTACATTTGTCGGGTCTATCAATTCGAGCAATGCGATCATTGCAACGCTTTTTCAATTTTTAGCCCCGATTTATATCATTCTATTCGTTTCCATCCGGCAGAAGGCCCTGCCGCCGATTGCACAAGTAATTGGCATGATTGTGACGATGGTAGGACTGTTTTTTTTACTTACGAATGGCACGTTATCCGGGTTTGCACTTAGTGCCACTGCGGTTGCCTGGGGTCTGGCAGTCGGTTTCACATTCGCTTTTTACACACTGTACCCCGCGCGGCTGATGAGTGAATGGGGTGTCCTCCTGGTCGTTGGATGGGGGATGCTGATCGGCGGGGCTGTGCTATTAGTTGCTAATATAACAAAGCTGGGCGATGAGTTTGTCTATTTAAGCGAATGGCGCATTGTCACGATTTTGTCGCTCGTTATTGTAGTTGGAACGGTTGCGTTTCTTTTATTCCTCGGCAGCATGAAGTACATCTCGCCTGTCGAGACAAGCATCCTATCAAGCTTTGAACCACTAACTGCCATGATTATCTCTGTTATCTGGTTCGGAAGCGTGCTCGGAAAGTGGCAGCTGGCCGGAGCATTAATCATGCTAATCGGTGTGACCGGGCTGTCGGTTGCGGGGAGCAAGGCGAAGGAAGAAGAATAAAGTGTTGGAAAAAATATTGCCGATAAAGGAGTGAAGTGCCGCTCCTTTATTGGCAATTCTTTTTTGTAGGAGACATCTTATATTGATTTTGAGAAATGTCAAACCATTCAAACTCCATCCTATACATGAAGAGACGCATATGGCATAATAGGTAACAGTCGAAAAATAATTCGTAAAACGAAAGAGTTCTTGGGGGTTCGAAGAATGAAGACAGTTTTTTCTTATGCGAAGCCGTATAAATGGCCGATTCTCATCGCCCTTGTCCTCATGCTCATGGAGCTGGCAGTAGAGCTGATCCAGCCTTTGCTCATCGCAAAAATTATCGATGATGGAATTTTGGCTTCCAATACAGAAGTCATATGGACATGGGGAAGTGTCATGATGGGACTTGCATTTGTTGCGTTTTTCGCGGGGGTCGTCAATTCATTTTTTGCGGCCCACGCTTCGCAAAGCTTTGCGTTCGATCTTCGCCAAGCTTTGTTCAAGCAAGTGCAGGCGTTTTCTATGGCAACCTTTCTGCGGTTTCCGACAGCAGGGCTTATCACCCGTTTGACGAGTGATGTCACCATGGTGCAAAACACCTTATTCATGGGTCTCCGGATCATGCTTCGGGCGCCGCTTCTCGTTATCGGGAGTTTGGTCATGGCGTTTCTCGTTAATGTCAAATTGGCGCTGTATCTCGTCATCGGGGCACCGATTTTGCTTGTCTTCCTCTTCATCATGGCCCGGAGAGGCGTCAAGCTATTCGCGAAAGTGCAACGCCGTTTGGATCGTGTAAACCGGGTGATCCAGGAAAATCTTCAGGCAGTCCGGCTAATTAAAGCATATTTGCGTGGAATGTATGAGGCGAGCCGTTTTTCTAAAGTAGCGGGATCGCTTCGAACTGATACGGTCACGGCAATGCGGAATATGGAGCTTATTTTGCCCGTTCTCATGTTCATAATGAACGCCAGTCTGCTAGCTGTCCTTTGGTTCGGCGCGGCAGAAATTAGAAACAGCGGGGCACAAGTAGGGGAACTTGTGGCAATCGTTAACTATGCCATGCGGATGACAGGTGCTTTCTCCATGTTTGCTTTTATTATCGTGGCTTTCTCACGTGCCAAAGCATCATCCGAACGGATGGAAGAAGTGCTGCTTGCCGATGAGGATTTAGAGATGCAAGGCGCCGAAAGCTCGGGCATGCGGAAATTGGAAGGCGATCTTCGGTTCGAGGATGTGTCATTTTATTATCCCGGAAAACCTGAGCCCATATTAAATCATGTTACATTCCATGTGTCGCCTGGAGAAAAGCTGGCGATTATGGGGGCAACCGGTTCAGGAAAATCTACATTATTAAACCTCATTCCTCGGATCTTTGAATCTACCGAGGGCAGTATCTATGTCAGCGGAGTGGAAGTGAAAGAGTGGCCGCTGAAGGAATTGCGGGATGCCATCGGACTGGTTCCGCAGCAATCCATTTTATTTACCGGATCCATTTTGGATAATCTTTCGTGGGGAGATGCGGAAGCGGCGCCCGATGAGCTGGAAGAAGCGGCCCGGAAAGCACAAATCCATGAATCAATCGATCTCTTTCCGAAGAAGTATGAGACGCGTGTCGGACAGAAAGGTGTCAATCTGTCTGGCGGACAAAAGCAGCGTCTATCCATCGCCCGGGCGCTTGTCAGAAAACCATCTATTCTAATTCTGGATGACAGTACGAGTGCGCTGGACGTCAAGACAGAGACAGCTCTTTGGGAAGCGCTGGAAAGTGAAGATGCCACCATGCTTGTCGTGACGCAAAAAATCCAGACGGCAAAAGGGGCAGACCGAATTCTCTTGCTTGATGAAGGAAAAATCGCTGGCTATGGGACGCATGCCGATTTAATGAAGCAGTCTGCTTTATACCGGAAAATAGCAGAGTCGCAATCGGAAGAGGAGGTGATCATCGATGCTGCGAGCAATTCGTAAGCCGTTTGGATATGAGCCGATCCTGAAAAAAGAAGATATTAAAGGGCCGGGCAGGAAAAAGGTGGAGCGGGCGAGTAACTGGAAGTCGGTGTTGCTTCGGATCTGGAAGTTAGTCGATGAACAGCGCGGCTTGTTGATCACCGTCCTTGCCCTCGTCTTTGTCAGTTCGGTACTTGCCTTGCTGGGTCCGCTTCTGATCGGGAAAATAATTGATCATTACATCATTCCGAAGGACTTTGATGGTCTTGGGACGGTGATTGGCTTGCTGGTTTTGATTTATGCAGGTCAGTCCGTCGCTCTTTATTTGCAGAGCTTCTGGATGGTCGGCATTGCGCAGCAAACGGTCTACCGCCTGCGGACGAACTTATTCGAACATCTGCAAAAGCTGCCTGTAACGTTTTTCGATAAACGGCAGCATGGGGAATTGATGAGCCGGGTGACGAATGATATTGAAAACGTCAGCCAGACGTTGAATTCCTCGTTCATACAGGTCTTTTCCAGTATTTTGACGCTCGTCGGCACCCTTGCCGTCATGCTCTATCTCAGCCCGATTCTGACGCTATTGACGATGGTCATCGTTCCGGTCATGTTCACGGCAATCCGTTGGATTACGAGAAGGACGGGTCTGTTGTACAAAGAACAGCAGCAGGCGGTCGGTTCACTGAACGGGATGATTGAAGAGACGATTTCCGGACAACGGATCGTCAAAGCATTTTCACAGGAAGAACGGGTTATGGAGGAGTTTGCGGATAAAAGCGGAAGGCTTCGCCGCACCGGCTTTTGGGCTTTGACTTACTCCGGTTTCATTCCAAAGGTGATGAACATGCTGAACAATGCCAGCTTTGCGATTGTGGCAGGCGTCGGGGGATTGCTCGCGCTAAAAGGCGATAACATTGTAACGATAGGAACCATCGTTATTTTCTCCGAATTCGCCCGCCAGTTTACGCGTCCTTTGAATGATCTAGCGAACCAATTTAACACTGTTCTTTCTGCGATTGCGGGGGCGGAGCGCGTGTTCCGGATTATGGATGAGCCGATTGAAAAGGATGAGGCGACCGAGCATCAGGACACGGTATTGAAAGGTGATGTCGAATTCCGGAATGTATCGTTTGGCTATGCCGTCGAGACAGATGGCTATACCATTCAAAACGTATCCTTCCATGTGAAGCCTGGAGAAACTGCTGCGTTCGTTGGAGCGACAGGAGCAGGAAAAACGACGATCATGCAATTGCTTGCCCGTTTCTATGAAACCGATGCAGGCCAAATTTTAATAGACGGCATCCCAATTAATGAACTGCCGCGCAAAACGCTGCGCAATCAAATGGCATTCGTACTGCAGGATCCTTTCTTATTTGAGGCGTCGGTTATGGAGAATATCCGCTATGGACGTCTGGATGCGACCGATGAAGAAGTGATCGCAGCAGCGAAAAAGGCGAATGCCCACTCATTCATTTCTCGTCTCGAAAACGGGTATGAGACCGTGTTGACAGCGGATGGCGGAGAGATTTCACAAGGCCAGAAGCAATTGTTGTCCATTGCCCGTGCACTCGTTGCGGATCCGGTCATCCTGCTGCTCGATGAGGCGACAAGCAGCATCGACACCGTAACGGAGCTTGAAATCCAAGAAGCGCTGGAACGATTGATGGAAGGCCGTACTAGTTTCGTCATAGCCCACCGGCTGAATACCGTGAGGAAGGCTGATACGGTCTATGTCATGGGGCAAGGCAAGCTGATCGAATCAGGAAGCCAGGAAGAATTGATTGAGCGTCAAGGCGTTTATTATCAAATGCTAACGGAAGCGAAAGTATAAGAAAATCCCGAAGATGCGCATGGGTTGCGTCTTCGGGATTTTGGCGTTCAGGTAAGAATTACTTTACTTCTTCAATAGTTAATTCATTTCCATCATCAAAATGAACTTTCAAATAGAATTTAGAGAAGCTGTCAAGACCATACCATTTAAGGATATCGTCCGTCGCGCGCTTTTTAGAGGTGTCTTTTGTAAGAAGGATTTCCTTGAAGAATTTATCCAGTTCATTCATCGCTTTTGCATCCTTCAAGTCGACGCCTGTGAGTTTATTTACGTATATAG
Source organism: Sporosarcina sp. NCCP-2222 (assembly GCF_023168145.1). Classification (GTDB taxonomy): domain Bacteria; phylum Bacillota; class Bacilli; order Bacillales_A; family Planococcaceae; genus Sporosarcina. Next base: position 82,255 of record NZ_BQYK01000004.1, on the reverse strand, counting down.
CGGTAAGTTCTTTCTCCATTGTATATTGATCCTGAATGGCTTCTTGTCCATCGACTTCGATTTCTAATTCAAAATGATCAAATCCATAGGCATTTCCGGTGTTCATCGTACCGCCGTCTTGGTCATCCACATTTTGCACGCTATCTTCACTCGGGTCCGTGCCTTGCGTGTCGTCTTTTTTATTGCCACATGCGCCGAGCACGAGGGCGAAGGCAAATAATAAGGTGCCCAACAGTAGGAGTTTTTTCATCTGCGCATAACCATCCCTTCATAATTTCTGCTACTAGTAGTTTTCCTTCTTTTGTGGAAATTAAACCGAGAACTCACGGAATAAAAAAAACCGGCAAGCGCCGGTTCGTTACCACTTTGCCATATGATCCTCCGAACAGCCGAGCATTTGCCGGATCAATAAAAAGGAGCCGTCATCCAGCTTAATGCGCCCGTTGAAATAGCCGACGGTCTGATGCACTTCGGTCTGGACCAATTGAACATTGGTTGTAGCAGTCCGTTCAAAGAAGGGGGTGAACGTCACGCTGACTTTATCAGAAAATCGGGTTTTGATCTTCCACGGTTCCATGTAATTGGATGGATTATATGAAAAAAGGACATCTTCATGGATTTTCATCATCTTCCCGTCAATGAACACGGCATTCTCCGTCATGCCGGTCCCATCAGTCCATTTGCCTCCAAAGTTGAGCCCGATCCGGCGCCCGCCGGCACGTTGAGAGGCCATCGCCCAATTCCACTGCGCTTCCCTTGGCCAAATGCCGCGTCCGTAATCCAGCACGGCAAAGCTATAATCGGGATTGAAATCATAGCGCTTCGAACCAATTTTAACGAAGCCGGCAGTCGGCAAGGAATGATGCTTCGCGGTGAATTGGAAAACATCCCGGCTTCGCGGAATGACTACATTCAGGGACTCATCCTGCGCGGGATGCTTAATATGCAAATCGGCATGCAGTACTTCACTATCGAAGTCAGGAATAGTGACGGAAAGATGGGTCTCTCCCTGCAAATGCACCAACTGGACAGACATCCGGTCATTCATGAACTTCACACTGCCCAGCACATCTTCCGGCATTTTAATCTTCCGCCCGATCGGCAGCGTAATCTGCTTTTCATAAAACCGCTGCGTCTCATAGTCGAGCATATACACAAAGCAGACCGCCGCATAATCCAAATGGCTGATGGTCGCAGAAAACAGAAGATCCTCCCCGAACACACACCAATAGTTCCATTTCTTCTTTCGCATGAAATGACCCTTCAGATTACTCTGAATGATCGGCCGGCGCGCATACCCGATAGCACCCGGATTCAACTGGCCTTTCTTATCACAAAGAAGCACAGGCTCCGTAATTTCCCTCTCAGCATGCTGCAAGGAGATCTCCCCCAATCTGTTGTCTTTTTCAAAATCGTTTGGTATACTCTTATTGTATCAGATATACGGGGCATTAGCTCAGCTGGGAGAGTGTCACGCTGGCAGTGTGAAGGTCACCGGTTCGAACCCGGTATGCTCCATCTAAACAAACATTGATAGGACGGCGTTTCTCTTAGGTTCATCATGAACCCAAAAGGGAAACGTCTTCTTTTTTGCCGACATTTTGCCGACCAAAACCAAATTTATAGTGGTTTCTAATTATTTTTAATGTATTATTCTTCATCAATTTGTTTTTTTGCAAAGATGGAATCAAATTTATCTGTCGCTGCCTTGTCGGCTTTTCGAAGTGCATGCCCATACGTATTCATTGTGATCTTAATATCGGAGTGACCGAGACGTTCCGAAATTGTTTTGGGATGTACGCCTTGGTTAATTAGAATGGTTGCGGAGGTATGGCGTAAAGCATGGGGTTTTATGTAGCGAAGCTCATGTCTTTTTAAAAACCTTATCCACCACGTCCTGACGGAAGAGGGGTTGTACGGCTCGCCATTAGGATGGGACAGAATCAAGTTATGCTCGCCATTCATCCATAAGGAATCACATGCTGATCGCTCCTCTGCTTTTAATTTCCTTAGCAACTTCAAGTCATCCATAACAATGTTGGACAAATAAATATCCCGTTTTCCTTCGCTTTCACTACCATTACCCTTTTTGATATCGTGGATTTGATAACCTTCAACTTTGGTGTAAGTTAAGGCGTTTTCAACATGCACGATACCTTCCTCATAATCAATGTGTTTTTCTAAATCGAGTGCTAATAATTCAGAACGGCGCATGCCAGTAGTGATTAGTAATTTAATGGCGACCTGCCAATGTAACAATTCAGATTCTAATGCTTCAACTACCAAGGCAGCTTCATCATCATCATATACATCGATTTTAGACTTTCGAACCTTAGGCCGTTCAATTCCTTCCATTGGGGAAACTTCAATCACTCGTGAACTAACAGCATAGCTAAAGATACCCTTTAATATTCTGTAATGATAAAAGATCGTGGTGTCTGCAAGTTTTCCATCCTTCCCGTCTAAACGCATGCCTTTTTCTCCTAAGTTATGCAAAAAATCAATAATGTGTTGTGGTTGAACTTGGTCCACTCGCAAAAATTGGAAAGCGGGCAAAATTCGATTCTCCAGAAAGTTGATGTATTTAGCGATGGTTGTATGCGATAGGTTTCGTTCAACGGACTTAGGCAACCATTCGTTTTGCACAAAATCCACAAAATTAATTTTCCTGCCTTCAGAATAATCATCCCCCGTGACTTCCGTAATGAAGCGGGCAAGTTCACGTTCAGCTTCTCTTTGTCCTTTAGCTGATATGGTTTTATATTTTTTGTTTCGCTTTCTTTTTCCTGTTTGCGGATCTATAAAATATCCAAGGTCTACTTCTAGCTGCCATTTACCTTTCCCGCGACTGCGGACGTGTCCGGCCATCTTAAGCTCCTCCTTGCAACAAATTAATAGTAGATAGTTTTTGATAATATCGATTCAGTCTCTCCGCCGCGAATTTGGGAGTGACATTAAATAGAACGCAAATTAACCTGACGGCATCTTTTTTGTCTAACGGAAGGTTCGTTTTGTGCAACATGAAAGTTGGCACACACAACTCATACATAAATTTATTGGCCTGCCATTCTTGCATCTGGATGAATAGTGGATGCATTTTACGTTGATCTCCTGCATGATGTAACACATGATGCATTTCATGGCCGAAATCCTGTTGCAGTTCAGGACGTGATAAGTCTTTGTTCAAAAAAATATACTTTTCTTCCCCATCAATTACTCCACGACTATTACCCGGATATAAATACAGGTATACGCCTAAGCGATTTGAGATATCAAACATATTAAGTTGTAGCGGGTGATGGATATTCATTTCAGAAAGAAGCTGATACACGTATGCTTCCGTTTGATTCTGATGATAAATGACTTGCCGGTATGTCATAAGGTGCCCCCCCCTTGATGTTCAAACGCTTGTTCGGTTTTTAGATTAAAAGAAAAGCCTGAATTTAACCAGGCAATATCGTCATTTCAATTCAGCTTTGTTTATTACTACGGAAGTAATGATTAAGCCTCCTCCTTTACCAACAATGGTGATAGTTTCCCCTTTGGATAGTTCCGCAATTTTCTCTTCTTGCCCTTTTTTGAAAAATACTTGAGTATCATGGAATGGTCCTCTTCCAGTGTCAAACTTTATAAAAGCGGTACCAAAGGCATCAACCCCAAAATCGGATATCACGCCTGTGACTTCAAGTGATTTATTTTTATACTTTAAGTCAGCAGCAACTTCATTATCCTGATAGGCGTTATATAGATCCATCATTGATACAACAATAACTTCTTCTTGTTTTTCAACTTTGTTGACTTTCTCATTTGGTTTTGTTTTAGAATCTTGTTTTTCCACTTCATCTGTTGCAGAAGACTCTTCAACAAACGGCCCTTTATCTTGACTGCCTTTAACCGATGTTTCTTGTTTTTTCGGAAGATCAATATTTTCTTCGGTATTTTCTACAGTTCCCCAATTAATTATTGCGCCAAGAAAAGCAGCGGCAATCAACCAAACCCACCATTTCTTATAGAATGGCTTTTTTTCTTTTACATCCACAAAAGTCCCCCCCAGTTACTCACCATTCTTCTTTCTTCTATTCTTAATAATTTCCCATATTTGTCTTAATTCCTCTTGTTCTTGTTCCGCGCTGGCTTCTATATCTCGAAAGAAATTACTTAACTGCGGATTACTAGAAAATTCTTGGAATTCTTCATCAGCTGTCATATTTGGATTATCCGATCTGCCTAAAAGGTAATCTGTGGTGACCTCTAAAACTTTAGATAGGAGTACTAACATGTCATTAGATGGTGTACTGTGTCCGTTTTCATAATTACTTATTGTGCTCTTTGTCGTGTTGACTTTCATCGCCAATTCTTCTTGGGTCATTTTCGATTTTTTCCGTGCAGACTTCAATCTCAGGGACAACATTCCAATTCCTCCTAATGCCAGTATGTACAAGTATATTGTACAACATATGTTTCTATTTTATATAAAAGTACAAGAAGTTTGTATTTAAAGGTTGACGTACAAGAATCTTGTATGTATACTGAAAGTACAAGCTATTCATACACGGAGGTGAAGCAAAGTGAAAAACCACAATTTAATAAAATCTCGTAAAAAGAAAAATTTAACTCAGGAAAAGCTAGCCAAAATGCTAGGGTATAAAGGGAAGCAGTCAGTAGCGAATTGGGAGAATGGTAATGTTTCTCCACCATTAGAAACAGCAATTCGAATTTCGCAAATTTTAGAAGAAGACATCTTCTTTTTATTTGAAAACAAAGTACAAGAAACTCATACAGAATGCGCAGAGAAAAAAGAAGTCGGTTAAAAACCTAATAAGTATACCGAAAAGATTACTTTTGTATCAATGGAAATTTAAACCTCACACCCAACAACAAGCATCCAAATGAACGGAGCTGGCCATGATCCATCATTACGATGAGGAGCCGCGCCAATAGGTCACGCGAAGACGTTGGGTTCTGGTTGGTGGGTGTGAGAGAAAAAAGGAGGATGGAAGATGAAACAATTAGTCATTATGCAGGATCAGCAAGCAGTCACTTCTTCTGTTGTTGTTGCTGAAAGCTTTTCGAAAGAGCACAAGAATGTTCTTCGCGACATCGAAAGCATGAAGGAAGATGTGCTCAATTTTGAGCAGATGTTTTTTGAAACAGAAACGCCTGATTCGTATGGCCGTCCTCGAAAGACATTCCTAATGAATCGAGATGGTTTCATGTTGTTAGCTATGGGATTTACCGGGCGAGAAGCTTTGAAATTCAAACAACAATATATTGAAGCTTTCAACAACATGGAAAGGCAAATTAAGCAGCCGGATAATATGACGCTTCTCCTACGGTCTGCACTTGCTCAGCAGGAGCGACTAGATACGGTCGAATCGGACGTTAAATACCTAAAAGACCATATGCGAATTAATGGCGCACAGGAACAACGGATTAACATGAATGCTCGCGGAAAGATTATGAAGTGCTTGGGAGGTAAGGACGCCAACGCATACAAGGAAATTGGCAAAAAGGCATTCTCTCAGTTTTGGAGAGATTTCAAAGCATACTTCGAGATTCCTAGATATGGTGAGCTGCCAAAGAAACGTTTTGAAGAAGCCTTACAGTTTATCGAGGAGTGGTCGCCAGATACGGCATTGCGGATGGAGATTAAAGAAATGAACAGTCAGCAGCACTTAAGACTAGCTGAATAAAAAGCGGAAAGGAGATAGGCCATATGGAAACTATGACAACCAAAGAAGCGGCAGCCCACATCGGCGTGTGTGTTAACACTTTAAGGAAATACGTTCATGAGGAAGAACTTCCTGTCCTACGCTTTCCTGGTCGTCGCAAATGGACCTTTCGGAAAGACTTGGTTGATGAGTGGGTTAAAAAGAGATCACAGCCTGAAGTAGTGGTGATGTCAGCAGAGCGTACACCAAAGGACTACGGGAAATTGAGAGTTCTCACGCCTTGATTCTGGAGTTGAGGTTAAGAGGAGCCGGGGGAGGGACCCCGGCTGGTGAGAGGTCGTAAGGTGGTTGTTGTCGCGGAGGTTTTGGAGGTCTACATCTAAAGAGTACAACAGCCCTCGCTAAATGAGTATGTTGATTTGACATATTCCCGGAAAGGGGGTGAACAGGTTGGAGTTTGGCGCAATATTACGGGCTTGCCGGAAACGTAAGGGATTTACTCAGGAAGAGTTAGCGGACATGCTGAATATCGAGCAGGCGGATGTTTCCAGGATTGAGAACGATCGCAAGGAAGCCCCAATGTCTCTCTTTCAGCAGTGGGCAATGATCACAGGGTCAACGGATGTCTTGGTCGCATTCATCGCAGGCATGGAGGGTATGACGATCTTGGCAAACATCCTATCAATAGGGTTCATCAAATTAGGAGGCATTTTATGAAACTAGAAGATTACAAGTCAGAGGACATTGAAGAGGTCTTGGAGTTAAAAACAATGGCACTCCAACAAATATCAGAAATAGAACGGGCTATCTGGACAGATAACGTTAATGAAGCAACTGCAAGAGCAGCACATTTATTTGGAGCTATGCAGAAAGTGCGCGTCTTGAAAAATAAGAAGTCCGACGAAGAAAAAATGAAGTTCTTGGTATCTAAATTAATGGACCAAGGAGTAAACGCTCAAGTAGTAGTTTTCGGACACAAAAAAACCGACTGACGTTGGAGCGTCAAATCGGCAAGAGTAAATTATCATTTGGTATCTCCATTATAAACGAACGCAAGTAAGGTGACAAGGGGCCATGGCTCCTGTCAAGAAGTCCATGAGCATAGGAGCGATTTACCCCCAATCCTCCCGATATACCCCACGGCAAACTTATGGGCTTCTTGATGGGATTCACTCCATCTAACTAATTGAAAGAGGTGAGCAAATTGAAAATCAGTGTAAAAGCGTGGAAAAACCTAACATTGCGGCAAAAGTTGGCACTACTAAGTTTTTATTCGCAAAACAATAAAAGAAATGGAGGGATTTGAAAATGGATGATCAAGCGAAGAAAGCGATGTTCGCTCTTAGGGATGATCTAAAATCATCACTTCCAACAAATTCGGTGATTATGGTCAATAGACGGGACTTGGAAACAGTTGTGAACCACCTGTTCCATGCCGGAGATCAGTGGAGCAATCAAAGTGCGCTTGGTTATGCAATAGCGGCCGCTGAGTCGCTCGAAATGAGCAAAATAGACATTCAACGTTTAGTTAGTGCCATTGTTTCCGAATTCGATTGGAAAACCCTTGAAAACGCTGCTGATGTATATCGGAAATCTGATTACTTAAAGAGGTGAAGAAATTGGTGAAATTATTTCAATGGGAAATCCGCTCAATGGGCGAGCAGGATCCCTACACAGTACACACTGAAAAGGATGATGTACTGGCAGCAGTGACACAGTTTGTTGAGCAATACCCGACAGTCAGTGTCTATTCGGTCCGTAAGTCCGCTGAAATCATTCAGTACAAGGAGGCGATCTGATGGATCATCCAGAAGTTTTGGCGGCTATTAAGACAGGATACCCACATATTGATTATCTGGATCGTGAGAGGTATCAGGATACTCATTATCCGGTTGCTAATCATCCGGTAGAGGATATGTATGGATGCGAAATCCGGCAGGGAGACAAGTATTTCACAGATCCACAAGGCAAAGTGGTACTCATGGATAACTTACAGGACTATCTACAGGATGAAGTAGGAGTAGTGTTTTACGAAGCAAAATAAAAGACCCGCTGTAGGGCAGCGGATCGATGAGGTTCTTATGAGTAATATACATTTTCATTATACATAAGGACCTCTATAAATGACAAGGAGGAATCATTGATGAATGAAGTTCAGGTAAATCAAGAGCAGTTCAATCGTGCACAACAGGAAATTCAACTTTTAAAGAAACAGAATGTCGCTGTCTTGGGGGATGGTGAGGTTTTCGTTAAAAGAACAAATGGCGGCGCTTTACGCAGTATCAAAGGTGCTGTCACCTTAAATGAACGGAACGGAGAAATTGCAACAATCCAAGGCAAGACAATGACTACAGCCAAAGGGTTCAACACATTAAATCAAATTGCCGGGCTCTCCATTATTACGCCTGAAAAACTTACTCTTCCTGACGGCCAGGTGGTAGTCAATCCCTATCCGATTATCGATCATGAATCGGGAACCATCAGTAAAGTGTGGGTCAAAAAAATTGCTATCGGTTACAGCCCGACTGGAAACTTGGTCATCACGAGTTCGACTCTTCTGTACGACATTAAAATGTACTTCATTCAAGACGTGATGAAAAAAGTTCAATACAGCAAAGACGCTGGACGAGTTTGCATGGAACAAATGATGACTGAAGAGGAAAAGAAGAATTGTATTTTCCTCAAAATTGAAGGCTTCCTTGGAGTCGCTGCCAACATCCAACATAAGGACGTTCTGAAAGCGATCGATACGTACATCAACAAAAAGCAATTTGCTGAGCGGAATGCCCAATCCATTTGCGAACGGTTGGTGATGTCAAAACATCCTGCTCTTGCGAGCGCTGCATATGTAACCAAGCAAGGTGAGGTTGCACGTGTACCGGTAGTCGGTTATGTCCATGATTTCAACCGAGAAGAGTTATTGGAGATTGCAGACAAAGCGGAACGCGGTGAGGAAGTTGTTGTAAGAGGTAAAAAGGCGGATGTCATCGAGGCAGTTGTTGAAGCAACCGAAGCAGATATAACGGTAGATGCAGACGATGAGGAGATCCTTCAATCTAGCCCGATCCAAGAAGAGCAAGAATATGAAAAAGTCTATGCTGAAACAACGCGAAACGAAGAGCCTGCATCCAACCTTTTCAACATGGGAAGGGGTGAGTTTTGATGATTACCGAAATCCGAATTAAGAATATGAAAGGTCAAACAGTAACACAACACCTTTCCGGTAAAAACATCATTATCGGTAAGAACGGATCCGGAAAGACCACTCGAATCCAAGCTCTCGGATTGGCCATGTTAGGGAACGTACCTGGACAAGCAAAAACGTCGGCTGCGAATTTCAAGTTTGCGACAGGCGATGAGATGGCGGTAGGTCTTAAAACAGACGGCTTTGAATTTACAAGAGGTTTTATAAAGGATGAAAAATTTAATAGCAAAACGGGCGAACGAACGGTAAGCGTGAAAGAAAATGTTTCTGTTTCTCCTGGTAAGGGCGAGCGTACCGTTACACAAAAGAAGGAGCGTATTATCCAAGAAATCGGGAATTTCCCGGTAGCAATGGATTTCAACGAATTTCTAAAACTATCTGATGCTAAGCGGAGAGACTTTATCTACTCGCTTTCTCCGATTGAAAGTAGTTCGTGGGACAAGGAAAAGCTATCAGCTTACTTGCACGAAAAGATGATCCCGACCGATTTGCAGGTCAACAATGCTGATCTCTATGAGATTACAAATGAATTCATTTCAGAAGCGCTAAAGGAATACGCTGACGGACTAAATAATCATGAGGGGTTACAGTCCATGCTCGATTGGACAGCTAAGGAGCTTTCCTACTGGCGACGGAAGCAGTCGGATTCTCAAGGGGCAGTTCGGCAAATGTCAGAGATGAAAAATCAACTGATCGAAACTGATCGGAACATTGCTGAGGCAAAGAAGGAACTAGAAGAACTTCAGGCGAGCTTAATTGAAGTGGAAAAGAAGATTTCCGCTGATACAGAGAAGAAGAGAAATATTGACGAGCGACTGGAACGTATTAGCGCTATCAAGAAAGAGATGGACCTAGTTAAAGGGACGGAGTTGCAAACAAGCACAGAGGACATCGATAAAGAGATTGCCTCACTGACTGCATCTATACCACTTCCGATAAGTGTCGAAGAAAAACTCGGTCCGATAAATAAACAAATTGCAGAATTGCATAGTCAGTCGTTTGAACAACAGCAAAAGGTCAATCACATCCGCGAACAGGTCATGAACATCCAAGCCAATGTGCAGACGCTCGACGGGACTTTGCGAAGAGTCGGAGAGATGGCTGGCATGTGCGTCATTAGTCCAATGATTTCATGTCCAAAAGATTTTACAGGCTTTGATTCTTATATCGATGGTAAAAAGCAACAAGCAGCAGAAGCCTTACAGAAGCTTAATGAGGAACATGCCAAAGAAGATGCTCTGTTATTGACACTCAAAAACAAAGCGAATGAGCTTGAAAGCCAGAAAGCGGCACTCTTCACACAAGCGCAGAAAGTGCAGTTCCATCGGGAAGAGGTTGCCGAGAAGATTAAAGCCAAAGAAGCAGAACGGCAACGAATCATTTCACTTGTCGAAAGACGGAACAATAAATTGCATTCCTTAAATGAAGAACTGGACAAACTAACGAATCAAAAAGTGGAACCGATTGGCGACATTTCCCTTATGACGAGACAGACCGAGGGAACAAGAGCACGGATCGAAGAACTGAAAAAACAAGTAGAAGAGAAGGAGAAATCGAAGCAGACACTCATTTTGATGAATGAGAATGTACTCCAAAACAATGAAGCGGAATACAAGGCTAGCGCGGCTAAAAGCCTACAGGATTTCTTGGGACCGAAGGGTGTCCAAGGCGAACTTGTTAAAGAAATTCTTGAACCCATCCGCTTGCAAATCAAAGAGAATCTAAAGTTGATGAACTTTTCTCAAACACCATATTTCGAGACGGAAAGTGAAACCGGAAAAGAATTGTTTGAGTTCGGGTGGGTGAACGAGCAGGGCCATCGAGTGAACTTCGATGCACTCTCTACTGGCCAACAGACAGTGTATTTAGCAGCCATGATGATGACCATTATTGATCGAGCACAACCAAAATTAAAGATCCTTGCAATGGATAATCTAAACCATTTGGACAAGCATAACTTCCAGCTACTCGTCAACGGATTAAATGGCCTAGCTCATAAGGTTGACAATATCATTTTGGCTGGCGCTTTAGAGTATTCCTTCGAGGCGGATGGATGGGATATAGACGATTTGTCTGCAGGAGGTGCCGAGAGTGCAATTGCTTAATGGGCTAAATGCTAATCAAAAGCAAGCTGTCGTGTCAGACAGCAGAACGATTCTATGCCTAGCAGGAGCCGGATCAGGCAAGACAACTGTACTCACCCGGCGTATTGCTCACCTTTTCGACAATCGTATAGGGACTAGCAACATGCTAGCCCTCACGTTCACTCGATTGGCTGGGATGGAAATGAAAGAACGTGTCATCAAGCTGATTGGAGAACAAGAGGGCAAGAAATTATTTTGTAATACATTCCACGCTTTCGCTGTTCAGGTTCTTAAAGAATGGGGGCATCGAATCGGTATTGAAAAGAATTTCTCTATTTATGACCAGGAAGACAGAGAATCTATTTTGACCGTTATCCTTAAGGAACTTGGAGCAAAGACGACGTTGAAAAAGGTGTTTGACGCATTCGAATCAACACCGAACATACGTAGTGATGAGTACCGCGTCATCAATGAATATTTTTGGAAACTACGCCAGAACAACGCTGTCGATCTTGACCGATTAATTCACAAGGTAGTTGAGCTGTGGAAGGCTGTTCCGGAATCACTTCACTACTACCGTCAGATGTACTCGCATGTATTCGTGGATGAGTTTCAAGACACGAATGATGAACAAATGGAGATGTTTAGACTGCTAGCGCCTGCCTACCTATTCGTAGTCGGTGACGACTTTCAAGCAATCTATGGGTGGCGCGGTGCAAAGGTTGAATATATTCTCAACTTTCCTAGCGAATACCCGGGCTGTGAGACCGTGAAACTTGAAGATAACTACCGATCTACGAACGAGATTGTCACTGCTGCTAATAATTTGATTTCCTATAACATCAATCAATCAGAAAAGAAATTGATCGCTCATAAGGAAGGTCCGAAAATATCGGTTTTTGAAACTGGTGATGAACGAACAGAGCATGAGGAAGTGTTGAACAAAATCCGGTTGCTTCAAAGTGAGGGAGTTGCCTTGAAAGATATTGCAGTCCTTTCCCGGACTAACATGCAACTTACTCGAATGCAAAGTCAGCTAGATCGGGGCGGAGTGGCAAACATAGCCCTTGGTCGAAATGACATTATGAAGAATCGAGATATCCGTTCTATCGTTGCATGGCTGCAGGTCATCTTTAACCAAAAGGACGGTATGGCACTAAAAAGGGCGCTTGGATACCCGGTTCCCTTTCTATCTGAGAACGAGCAAAAGGTGTTAAAACTTGAAGCCGCAAAACGTGAAAAAACAGAACTTGAAACGCTGAAACTTTTGGATTTCAAACAGGCAGATCGATTCTTTGCATTAGGTTCGATGATATTCGAAACGGCCAGTGAATGCGGTGTTTCCGAATTGATTTTGTATGCTGCCGAAATCATGGGCGTTATCAAAGAGTATGAAGAACAAGGCTTGCAGAATCGCTTACACGTCTTGCAAACCGGAATTGAGTACATCCGGTCATGGGAAGAGTCAAAACGCAATATGGGCGAAGATAACAGCGTTACAGCCTTTCTATCTTGGCTAAAGTACCGAGACATTCAAGAGAAGTTGATAGAAGAGAAGGATGCGGTCAAGTTAATGACAATGCACGGAGCCAAGGGATTGGAGTTTCCTGTAGTCTTTTTGATCGACCTTGTCGAGGATACATTCCCATCCAAGCGAGGGGATTTAGAAGAGGAAAGACGATTGGCTTATGTCGGTATTACAAGAGCCAAAGAAAAGCTTTTCCTTTCCCATTCGAAGTCGAAACAGGACTGGAATGGCTCTCCTGTCTTCGCTACTAAGAGCAGATTTTTGGATGAAATATTGAATTAAGAGGTGAAATTATGAGCGGCGCATTTCTGATGTCGAGAGAAATATTCAGTCACGAAATATGGAATGACGTAGCAAAGTTCAGGATTTTCTTCTACATCGTAGGAAATGCCGTCTTCTCAGAGCGAGGAGTAACAAAAGGCGGCATTCATATCGGCAGGGGGCAGTACCTTCGTTCCTACCGAAACATCCGAGAAGATCTTCTATATGTCGAAAAGAATGCCGAGAAATACTACTCTCTCAACACCATTAAAACGAAGATTGATGAACTTGTAAAAGAAGGTACATTGACCACGGAAGAAACTAGGCTCGGAACACTCTTTACCGTGGTTAATTACCATAAGTATCAAGGGTTTGAGACGTACAAAAACGATAGTTCGGAACAGGAACAGAACAGCAAAAGAACACCAAAAGAACAGCAAGAGAACAGCAACGGAACACCTACAGAACAGCAACAGAACAATAAGAACTATGTTATTAATGCTATTAATGTTAATCAAGATATTACTACTACTGCTACTACAGCGGTCGATCGCGGATTCGGAAATCTCGTTCAAACTTTCGAAATGAATCTCTGTATGCTTTCTCCAATCCAGATTGATTCGTTAGGAAAATGGTTTGACGACTTTGAGCAAAATGCAGGAGTCTTCACCACTGCAATTAAGATAGCTGCAGATCGTAATCGGAAAAACTTCGGTTTTGTGGAGTACCTGCTGAAAGAATGGTCCCATCACAAATTAACGACCGTGGAACAGATTGAATCCCATGAACGAAATAAATTTGATAAGCAACGCCAACAACCTCGACCATATAACCGACCGGGTGGCAAAGTTGAACGCCTGCCAGAATGGTTTAGGAATAAGCAGCAGGAAACGCAGCCGGAGGTTGAAACTGAGGGGGATGTTGAAGCAAGGCGTAGGGAGCTGGAAGAACGCTTGGAAAATATGAGGAGGGAAAACGCATGAAACAACAATTTATCCCAACCAGAGAGACGGAGCGACGGGTGCTAATCGATAATCTACACCAGCTTGGAATCTTTGAAACTGTGAAAAGGGAGCCGATAGAGGGTTTGGATTATTACGAGCTTCGGGCTTTGTTGGCGAAGAAGAAGGTGGTAGCGCAATGAAACTCCACCAGCTGACATGCAATAACGGCCATAATTTCTTCCTCGATTTGGGCTTACCACTGCGGATAGATCTTTTTGTTGAACTAGCCGCAAAGGTTACATGCCCGATCTGCCAGAGCAATAATGTAAGGTTGCATGCTCAGGAGATTGAGGTGACGCAATGACACGCATCCTTCATTATCCCGGCTCCAAATGGTCCATGGCCGACTGGATTATCAGCAACATGCCTGAGCACAAAACCTACTTGGAACCATTCTTTGGATCCGGGGCAGTATTTTTTAATAAACCAAAATCCGGAATTGAAACTATAAACGATTTGGACAGCAGCGTGGTTAATCTCTTCCGGGTTGTACGGGATCACCCCGATGAATTGGCTAGACAGATACACTTCACCCCGCTATCTCGTGAAGAGTATTACGACTCCTATCAGGATCCGGATCCTAACGAAAATGAAATCGAATTGGCCCGGAGGTTCCTTGTCCGGTGTTGGCAAGCAATCGGAGCAAAGACAAGCGATCGTACAGGATGGCGAAGTCTTATTTCCTCGAATGGACCAGATACCGCTAAGGATTGGGACAGGCTTCCGGCAAAGATATTGAAAGTGGCAGCTCGTTTAAAAGAAGCGCAGATTGAACACCAACCAGCTGTCAAATTGATTGAACGATACAAGCGGGAAGAAGTTTTGATTTATGCGGATCTTCCCTACATCATCGAGACGAGGACCAAGCGGCATTACAAGCATGAAATGACTATTGAGGATCATGTGGAATTACTTGAAACTTTGGTAGCTCACCCTGGACCAGTCTTATTATCGGGTTATGCTCATCAGATTTATGATGATCGGTTGAAATCGTGGAAGCGAGAGACAAGAAATGTAGCTGCAGAAGCAGGAGCCCGCAGACAGGAAGTTCTTTGGATTAACCCCGTAGCTTCTGAATTCGGATATCAACAACAGACTCTAACTTTGGAGGTAACACCATGATCAATCGTGTCGTATTAGTCGGTCGGCTGACCAAGGATCCGGAACTCAAATACACACAAAGTGGTATTGCGGTCACTCGCTTTACTCTTGCGGTAAACCGGGCATTCTCGAACCAATCTGGAGAACGGGAAGCTGACTTCATCAACTGTGTCACTTGGAGAAAGCAGGCTGAAAACACAGCGAACTATCTTCGCAAAGGTAGTCTGACGGGTATCGAGGGACGCATCCAAACAAGCAGTTTCGATGGTCAGGACGGCAAACGGGTTTTCATGACGGAAGTAGTTGCGGACAGCGTGCAATTCTTGGAACCTAAAAACTCCAATCAAGGGCAGTCATATCAGGAGCAGCCACAACAGCAGTACAGTCAATCCTCACAACCAAGTTATCAGCAGACCGATAGTGATCCATTTGCAAGTAACGGCGGACCTGTAGAGGTGACGGATGATGATTTGCCATTCTGACAAGGAATTGATATGGGCTTTGCAACAGGAGAACGCAAGGCTTCGAGCAGCCTTGGCATATTATGCGAATCCGATAAATCATCACCTACGTACCGTTAGTGGAGTTAGGAGAATTTCCAAAGTAAATATAGACAGCGGCGAACGGGTCAGAAAGGAATTGGGGTGGAAATATGAAAATCTCGGAACTACTTGAGCAACAACGAAATCAAAAAGTGGATGTGTTAATGTGTGAAGTCAATGACGATGTACTGCAAGAACGCATGCAACAGAACGAAAAGTGGGGATTGCAACGATATGATTATGGCTACTGGCTAGCCATCCTAGTCGAAGAGGTCGGGGAGGTGGCACAGGCAATCCAGCAAGGCAGTGTGGCAAGCAAAGAGACGGACGCGGATGACCTATACACGGAATTAATTCATGTTGCGGCTGTCGCATCGGCTATAGCTGAGCAAGTGAAGGAAGAACGAGGATCAGCGTAATGCTAACCGAATTGACGAAAAAGGTCAGTCGGCAGCAGTTGTTCATGTGCGGGTACTTCACCAAGCAGGAGATTCAACAACTTAGGAAAGATGGTTGGCGTGTTTTGTGGCAGGACAAAAAGGAGCGGATTCCGAGAACAAAACGAAAGATACAACAAAACAAGAATGGGATTCCCGTATTCACGAAAGGGGCGAGCTGAATGGGGACATGCAAACGGTGCAACAAGCCATTGAAAACGCCGCAGAGCATTGCGGTAGGCTATGGCCCGGTTTGTAAGCAGAAGCATGATGAGGCTGAAGCGGAGTTTTTGAAACGCCAGATCACGATTGACGAGGAATTGGCCTACCAGGAGAGGGTGGCACGATGAGGAAAACATACAGCAGATCGCACGCTAACCGTGGAGCGCAGCTTGAGAACTTGGTTGATATCACTAATCAGCAGTACCGCAATAAAGGCGTGGCTGATATTCGTAAGATACCGACGCCGGTGAAAATTATAGGGCAGCAGGGCAACATGATTACTGGTCACACTCAAAAAGGCGAGTGGGTCGATTACGTTGGCATTCATGATAGCCGGACAATTGTATTTGACGCGAAGGAAACATCTATCCGGACGAACTTTCCACTCAGCAATATCTCGGAGCATCAATACGAGTTACTTAAATCATGGCACCAAAAAGGCGCACACGCCTTCCTCCTCGTTTCTTTTACAACACTCGACGAAGTATTCCTTCTTCCGTTCGGACGGCTACAGGAGGCTTGGGAGCACGCCAAGAAGGGCGGAAGGAAATCGATTCCTTATGATGATTTCAAACTGTATTGCGATCAAGTGAAAAGCGATAAGGGGTATGTGCTGCATTATTTAAAACATGTGGGGTGAATTAATCATGAAAACTAAAGATGCTTGGGTATTGCGCTTGAAAGAAGAGTCGAAAGAGCTTGGCATGACGGGAGAATATTACCATGATGAAAATGGTGAAGAGCTGGACTGGATTACAGATGACCTACAAAAAGCAACACTCTACAAAGATAAAGACAAGGAAATTGAGTTGATGAAAGAGCATGAGCAAACATTAATCAATATGTTTGGCAAAGATGCTGTAATCAACTTCGGTTACACAAATATGATGAAACACTTCGAGTTTGTCGAAGTTGAACTTGTGGATCCTGTTTAAGTGGCCAAGAAAGCGTACCCAACGGAACGATTCGTGAATGAGTGACAGTCTTGAAAAAGTGTAAACACTGCAACGGTTCAGGGAAGAGGATAATTGTTCAATTTTATAACGGCGAAAAAATAACCAAGCCATGCAAAAAGTGCTTTGGAAAAGGGACGAGGTGAACATGAAGATCACTGACACATACACACCAGAGCAAGAGCAAGCATTTCTGTCGATGTTGTCCGGTGGCGTCCGGGTCGTCAAGAAGCGTGGAGAACGGATCACCATCATCGAGTACCAGGACGAGAGGTACGTCTATCAATCGGAATCAGCAGCGAGGGGAGGCAGACACAATGGCAAGCGCCGCAAGGCATGAGGATGCACATGTATTGCTTGAAGGAATGGTGATCAAGTGGTATTGGAGCAAGGATGAAATCATTGAGTTCCGTAAATTGTGGAGGGCCGGCGTGGATGTGGAAAGCATTGCCGAAAAGCTCAACACGAATTCGAATAGCATCGCCCTGTTGGTTATGGATCAAGCGATGACAGATGTAATTAAGCCGCGGCCGGGTGGGTTGTTTGGATAAATAAAAAAAGACAGGCTGCATCCTGTCTGTTCACTGAAAGTATTCGTGGAATCCCACATTCATTGGAATGGCCCAGAGATATAAGCCAATTAAACATACAGGACCAAGCAAGAAATTGAAAAGCCTTTTAGGCAACCAACTAAATAATAATTTAAAGATAAGTGCAACGCTAACCATCGTCACAATCAGGACGATTAAAGGACCTATGATTGGCATCCAATCAAACTTTACCCCATCAAACATAATTCCGTTTCTCCATTCGAATTGTGATAAAAAGACCAGGAGTGTCCCTCCTGATCCGACCAATTTAATTATAGCATGGGGGGACATTCTGTGAAAATAGTAGATGCGCAAATAGACTTACATGGTAAACTATTTCTTGATACAATGGTATTACCTGCTAATTGTGTTGTGGTAATTTCAGAGGGCAAGGCAAAGGTGAGAGAATTGCCAGAGCATGGTGAGTATAAGATTGTGACGTATCAGGGGAAGGTTAAGCGAATGAGAAAGGAAGAGGGAGAAGAATTTTAAAAAATGACTAGGGGGCGTTATTAATGGCTTTTAAAATTCCTGGTAAAAGCAAGTTTATTCCTACCGGCACTATTGAACTGTTCAACAAACTGAAAAGATTGGAGAGACTGTCCTTACAACAAGGAGAATCATTACAGGATTACGAAAAATTCTCAGGCAAAGACAGTGATATCGCGATTGAAATGCCAGCTGGGCATGGTAAAACACTTGTTGGTGGCTTAATTGGTGAATTTAACAGGTTAAATAAAGGTAAGAGAGTAGTGTATTGTTGTGCAACAAGACAATTAGCCGCACAAACTAATCAATTATTGGAGACTTACGGTATTGAATCTGTTCTCTTAGTGAAAAGGGTAAAAGATTTTAATGAGCGGGATCTCAGAAAATATAGAAGATCAGATGCTATAGCTGTAACAACATACAGCCATATTTTTAATACCAATTCCGCTTTTAAAGATTCTCAAATTATTATATTTGATGATGCACATGCTACTGAATATTCTATAAACGATCTTTGGACTTTAGAAATAAATAAAAAAGCTAAGGATCAAACCCAAATTTTTAACGCTATGTACGCAATCGTAAAAGATTTAGTTCCAAAATCATTACAAGACAAAATAGATTTAAACATTGTAGATCCTAGGATGGATGCAGTTGATATTATTCCTCAGCCACTCTGGTTTGATAGAATAGATGACATAAAGTCATATCTAAATACTGTTGCTGTAGGTGATCATGAGTTATCATATTCTTGGTCTAAAATAAGAGATATTATTCATGGATGCCAAATGTATATCTCAAAAGATAAAATAACTTTGAAGCCATTAATAATGCCTAATTCATATCATGATGCTTTTTGTAATGCATCAGAAAGAATATATATGTCGGCTACACTGGGTGCAACGGGTGAGCTTGAGAAAATTTTCGGAGTACCTGAAATTAAGAGGATATCAAAGTTCTCAAAAGGTGCGAATAAAGTGTCTGGAAGAAGATTAATCCTTTTTCCTGAAGACCATTTTGAAATGAGTGAAATACCAAATGTTTTAATTGAAACAATTAAGATGCAACCGAGGGTACTGATGCTCTTCCCTTCCAAAGACATATTAAATAAGCATAAAGATACGCTGGAGAAAGAATTACCGGGATATACAATTTTTTTGAGCGAAGATATCGAAGACTCACTTGATTCATTCAAAAGTAGTCAGTCGGGAATCCTTATGTTAGCTGGTAGGTATGAAGGAATTGATCTCAAAGACGATGAATGTAGGTTGCAAATATTTTATGATTTGCCAGTATCCGTTGGAGTTTCGGAACAATTTTTACAAAGCAGATTAAGAGTTAATGAGATATTAAAAAGCAGGTTGGTAACTCGGGTAACTCAGGGATTAGGTAGATGCACTCGAGGAAACCAGGATTACGCTGCGATCTTATTTTTAGGTAAAAATGTTGGAGAGTATCTTTATAAAAATGATTTTAGAAACTTGCTACCTTCTGAAATAGAAGCTGAATTAGATTTTGGATTAAGTCAAATAGATGAAATAAATGATATTGAAAATTGGAAGGCCTCCTTGTCAACTTTTTTCGAGCAAAATGAGGATTGGGATGAAGCTGATGATCATATTAAATCTAAGACAATTGAAAAAGAGAAAGAAAGAGAAATAGAAAGAGAACGAGAAAAAGAAAAAGAAAATAATGAAGGAGAAGAAGGCGAAGTTATATCTAGTGATACTAAAAACATTTTAGAGGAAATATATGCAAAAGAAATAAATTTTCAATATTACTTATTTGATAAAAACTTCGAGAAAGCAAATAAGGAAGCCTTTAGCATTATAAAGTCTTTGGGACGTAGCTCTGCTTACAAGGAATACCGAGCTTGGTGGAATTATAATTTAGCATGTATATTTAAACAAATGGGAGAAGAAAAAAGGGTGGTCGAGTATATTGAAAGAAGCCTCAATGCTTCAACGAACAAAATTTGGATTGCTCGAGAATTATTTAGTATAAGTTTAGAACAAGATGATTTTCATGGCATAGAAATAGAATCTCAATTAGAACAAATCCTTACTAAATTATATACCTTCGGAGATAGGGACCAAAGATTTGAAAAAGATTGGGACAAAATAATGAAGGGACTGCAGGATGTAAATGCGAATATTTATGAGCCAGCATTAAGAGATTTTGGTGCCTTTCTTGGTTTAATCACCGATAGACCTGAAGGGAAAGGAACCCCGGATAGTGTATGGAATTTTGGCGACCAGTGGTTAGTCTTTGAGGCTAAGACTAATATAGAAGACCCTTCTAAACCTATATCCTTAGAAGATATTAGGCAAACTGGTTTCCATGAAAAGTGGCTAAGAACAAATTATCAACATATATCTGAAGATGCTACTATAAATACTATCATGTTATGTGAAAGAAAGTATATCGAGGAATATGCCATGCATGCAACTGATGATGTTTATTTAGTTTCACCATCTGACTTGGTAGAAAAGGCAGTGCACTTTGGAGATGTTTTGAGAACAACTATTCAAAAGATAAAATTTAGTACACAAGAAGATGCTAAGAAAACTTTAGTAGAGGGAATTATTGAGAAGAATTTAACTGTAAATGAATTCACTAACTGGCTTAAAACAACTGAATTAAAAACTTGTGTAAAAATACAAGAATTTTAAGTCCCACTGGCCAACCAGAGGACAGCATTTGATTACAGCATTACGCTGTGTCATTTGTTGTCCTCTTTTTTTATTCAACAAAAGGGAGTGAGGAAATGAGGACGTTGCAAGATCAGCTGATAGAAAAAGGGCTCTCACAGCCAGCAGGGCAGGTGAAAGTGAGTCGGAGTACCAAGACAAGGGGCAAGCCGGAGGAACAGTTCACACCGAGGGAATGGGCTGAATTAATGGGTACAAAACGCCCGACGTATGGACGAGCGAAAGGCGGAGCGTTAAGACAGAGATAGGAGGGGCTTTTATGGCAGGGTGGGCGGATGAATTAATTCAGGAGTATACAGTGGCGCAGTTGGATCTAACAAAACACGCTGAAAGGTTAGATAAGAAAAATCCAAACGATAAAAATGATCTAACGCAAATCAATAGCATGATCGAAAGCATGGCCTTTTCAATCGACTGGATGGCGACCGGCCGGCAACCTGGAACTTACCGTGGAGCAGAGAAAAGGGCCATTTACCAAAAACAATATATTTCAAGTATGGATGTTATTCCAGATATAACGGAGCAGCTGGAGGAAGACCATAAACATCTGTTTATCAGCAAGGAAGAGAGAATGATTTTGGCGGATATCTTTGCATCTATGTCGCATCGTGAAAGGCAATGTTATGTGCTTCATGAAGGGCAAGGAATGAGCATGGGAAGGATTGCAGTTGAACTGGGTTTGAAGAAGAGGACGGTTCAGCAATACATTGAACGGGCGAGAGATAAGGTCAAAGAAAAAGTAGTGAAGGAGGCATCTTAATGCGGTGTGAAGAGTGCATGCAATACTTGGTGAGTTGCCCTAATTGTTGTAGCGAGTCATTTTGTCCCAGTTGCGGGAAAACAGAAAGCGAGATTGAAGAAGAACAAGAAGATGCTGATTAAATGTCCTGTGACGTACGAATGACGTACGAAGTCTCTATAAGTAGAGGGGGAGAATAAAAGAGGGGGTGCGTCCGAGCGACCATACCCCTCCTACAGCCCCGATACATACCAGAGAAATTTGCGGAAATTGAAGGGTTCATGGGCATCCGTGGAGTATATTGTCAATGGAGGTGATAAATATGGCAAATAGCAACGTCGAACTTCTCACACAGTGGAAAAAAGAGTTAGAAAACGAGAAAACAGAACTTCGTCGACAATACGATGAGTATGAAAGAGATTTAAGGCTCTTGAATGCCAAAATATCAATCGCAAGCCGTGCATCTGTAAAGGTGGGATTTGGTAATAGGGATGACTTTCAGGAGGAAATAATAACACCCTTAGAAGGTCAACTTGCAGAAGCGGAAGATGAACTCGATGAGTACACAGAGCGTTATAACAAACGGTTAAAATACGTAAATGCTCTGCTCGAAGAAATTAATGCTGTTCTACCGAGTGGACCAAAAGTAAAAATCGAAAGATGATTTAGGGCACCCTTTGCGGGCGCCTTTTTCTATGCAAACAAATAAAGGAGGCGGCGGTGATGTGAAATGCCGAATTGGGAAGAGATCCAGAGAGAATGGGAAACGACAAAGATAACACTGGTTGCATTAGCTGAGAAACATGATCTTAAGCTGGGTACATTGAAGAGCAGAAAGAGCCGTGATGGATGGTCGAGGGGGGCTGCTAAAAAGGATGCAACCATTCAAAAGGATGCAACCCCGAAAAGCGAGAAGGTTGCAACCGGAACCAAGATGGTTAATGACGGGGCGAATAAGAAAGCATCATCTAATGTCAAAGCGGAGAAGCAACGCAACCGGAGTGGCAATCCTAACCCGAAGAACCAATTCACAAAACGGAACAGTGCAGCAGTAACACATGGCTTATTTGCTAAGTACTTACCAGAAGAAACAATGGATATCATGGAGATCTTGCATAAGCGTTCCCCGATAGATTTATTGTGGGATCAGATACAGATTCAGTATGCTGCCATCATTCGAGCGCAACGGGTCATGTGGGTAGAAGATGCAGACGACCATCTAAAAGAAGAATCCGGCTACAGCAGTAGTGATACAGGGGGAAGTACATCTTATAAAGTGGCATATGCTCATGAGCGATATAATTCTTTCTTAATGGCACAATCAAGGGCGATGTCCGAACTAAGAAGTCTAATCAAACAGTATGACGAGTTGCTGCAGACTGATTTGGCTACCGAAGAACAAAAAGCCCGTATCGCTGTTCTTAAATCAAAAGTGCCGAGCCAAAACACAGTAGACATGAATAAGCAGATTGTGGCCCTAGCGGATCTGATCAACAACCCTGCGCCGAATCGGGTGATTGACGATGACTGAAAGTAATTTGATTCCTTATGCGCCATTGACAGCGAATCAAGCGGCGTATATCGCCAACTCAACAGATAGCTGGTTGAATGTTGCTGAAGGTGGGAAGCGTGCCGGAAAGAACATCATCAATTTAATCGCCTATGCTATGTGCTTGGAGATTCATCCCGATAAGCTCCACTTGGTTGCTGGCGTGTCATTAGCTGCAGCAAAAATGAATGCGATCGATTCAAACGGCTTCGGACTGCAACATTTATTTGCTGGCCGTTGTCGAGAGGGAGAATATAAGAATCGGGATGCTCTATATATCCAGACCAAGACAGGCGAGAAGATCGTCATTGTGGCAGGGGGAGGAAAGGCGAACGATGCAGCGCGAATTAAGGGTAACTCATACGGGACTGTGTACATTACTGAGGTGAATGAGTGCCATCAGACATTCGTGCAGGAAGTATTTGACCGTACCCTTGCCAGTAGTAAGCGGCAATTATTTTTTGACCTTAACCCTTTCCCTCCATCGCATTGGTTCTATCGGGACATACTGGATCATCAAGACCTATTGAAAGAGCGCGGAGAGAATCCGGGGTATAATTACGGCCATTTCACCATCATGGAGAACTTGTCGATTCCAGACGAACGTTTAAGGGAAGTGTTGCAGACGTATGATAAGTCGTCTCTTTGGTATCAAGCAGATATCTTAGGTAAGCGAACAGCGGCGACCGGACGCATTTACACCGGATACACTTACAAAGACGTGGTTAAGACACGGGACTACATTATGAACAAACGTTTCATTGAGTTTTCTATCGGTGTAGACGTAGGTGGCACAGATGCTACAGTAGCCACGTTAACAGGCTTCACGGCAAACTATGCAGAAATAATTCTCCTCGATGGTTATTATCACAAGCAGGGCAAGGAGTCAGGCTATACGCATGACCAGTATGCAAAAGAGATAGTCGATAAGATTGTTGAGTGGTCGGATACCTATCCGGCTTTTTTTGCGTCTGCTCATATCTTTGCGGAATCGGCAGATAAGTTATTCCGACAAGCTCTATCAAATGAATTGAAACGAAGAGGCATCCATATTCAAGTGGTCCCATCCTACAAAAAGGAAGGAATTGTGGACCGTATACGCCTTACGAATATCCTTATCAATCAAGGGCGGTACAAGATCATGCAACATCTAAAACAGTGGACTGAAGCGATTGAAAACGCCACTTGGGTTGAGGAAGAAAAGCAAAAGGGCGAATGGGTCCGTACAGATGATGGCTCCTATCCTGTTGACTGCCTAGACAGTAGTGAATATGCCGTGCAGCCATTCAAGCACAGATTGGAGGTATAGAAAGTGGGGTGGTTTAGAAATATGGTGATGAAAATGTTGAAAATACAGCCAGCTACCGAATCAAAGCCAATCGTTATTCGCGAGCCGTTGAGTTACGGAACAAGCGTATTACGCAATCGGTTATGGTATCGAGGTGATCCGTCAGAGCTGGATCAGTTTTATAAACAGACTGCAACAGACGCGGTGGCAAAGTCACGCTTTTGGGCAGCCGTGCCGAGTGAGGACTTGGCAATACGGAAAATCCACAGTGGACTGCCGGCCATGATTGTAGAGCGGCTGTCAGATATTGTTGTAGCTGACATGGATGGAATTGCGTTAAAGACTGATGCGGAAAACGAGCTATGGAATGAAATCAATAAAGACAACGACTTTGACGAGTTGGTTGGTGAATCTATCACCGATGCATTGATAGCGGGAGACGGTGCCTTCAAAATCACGATCGATACGGCCGTTACAAAATATCCAATCATTGAGTTCTTTAGCGGTGAGCAGGTGGATTACAAGCGGACGCGAAACCGGCTGCAGGAGATCCTGTTCTATACTGAATACACTCACAAAGAAAAGGATTACCGACTAGAAGAAGCATTTGGTCGTGGCTATATCAATTTCTGTCTGTTTGATGCGGAAGGCAGAGAGGTACCCCTGACTTCAATTCCACAGACTGCCGAATTGAAGGACGTAAAGTTCTCGGGTGATTTTATCATGGCTGTTCCTCTCTACTTCTTCAAATCACCAAAGTGGAAAGGACGAGGTAAATCAGTTTTTGAAAGTAAGGCTGACAGCTTCGATGCACTGGATGAAGTCATTTCTCAATGGGTCGATGCAATCCGTTCCGGCCGGGTACAAAAGTATATTCCGGATGATTTGCTTCCCAAAGACCCTCATGATGGATCGCTTTTAAAGCCGAATCCGTTTGATAATCAATTCATTCGAGTCGGATCTTCACTAAAAGAAGATGACAAAAACGAAATGAAGATGGTTCAGCCGGCCATCTTGTATGAAGCATTTGTAAGTACGTATGCGAGCGCATTAGACATGTGCTTGCAGGGAATCATCAGTCCGGCGACATTGGGCATCGACTTAAAGAAAACGGACAATGCGGAAGCACAGCGGGAGAAAGAAAAAGCCACGCTCTACACTAGGGGCAAGATCATCGACACGCTCAATGATGTAATTCCACAGGTGGTTGCAACTGTGATGAAAGTATACGATACGATGCTGAACCGTACTGCGGGCGAATATGACGTCAGTGTGACGTTTGGGGAGTATGCTTCTCCATCATTCGATGCAGTGGTGGAAACAGTCATGAAAGCCAGAGGCGGTGCGCCGGTTATGTCTACAGAACAAGCAGTCGAAGAATTGTATGGAGATACATGGACGGATGAAGAAAAGGCTGCGGAGGTTCAGCGCATCAAAGCAGAAGAGGGAGTAACGAGAATGGACGAGCCGCAGGTCGGAGAATATGACGATCCACCGGGGGATGGTGATGAGTAATGAACAAGAAGCCAAACCCCTATGACATCAACCGCATATTCGAGCAAATGACACTTGAATTGATTGATTCACTCAAGCGTAACTCTTTACGCCATAAGGCAGAGGAAACAAAAGAGGGCTTCCGTTGGGAGCCGTGGCAGAGTGCCAAGCTTCGAGCAATGGGTGAGTACCGCAAGCGTAACCGTCGAATCATTAAGGCGCGCATGATAGAAGCAGAGAAGGTTGTGGATGATGTGCTGCTGGATAGCTTCAAGGAAGGTGAGCGGCGTTTCACTTCCATTTGGCGCAGGCTGCTCAATATCGTAATAAAGCCATTTCAGCTAATACAGGGAATCAAAGTGAGAAGGACCATTCAGGGGAAGGTTGAACTTCCGAAAGACTTCAAACCAAGAAAATTCAATGTTCCGTATGAGAAGCTGCCGAAAGCTCCAAAAGAAACCGACTTCTTCCGAATGAATGAAAAGAAATTGGCTGCCCTGCAGGATACGGTGAAGGCTGATCTGAGGAAAGCCGAGCTGGGTGTCTTACGTAAGATGGATGATGTTTATCGCCAAGTCATCTATAAAGCAGAGGTCAACATGGCAGCAGGCGCCAAGACGCTCAATCAGGCAATCGACATGGCGACAAAGGAGTTTTTAGCAAAGGGTATTAACACGATCGAGTATAGCGACGGCCGGCGGGTGAGCATCGGTGCTTATGCTGAAATGGCATTGCGTACAGCAAGCCAGCGGGCGACCTTTTTAGGTGAGGGAAAGAAGCGCGATGAATGGGGCATATACACTGTCCTGATGTCATCTCATAATAACTGCTCCCCTATGTGTCTGCCGTATCAAGGCACCGTAATGATTGATGATGTGTATACTTCAATCAGCAAAGAAGATGCGGCTGAGTTATCAAAAGAGACTGGCTACACCTTGCTATCAACAGCCATGAAGAATTATGCTTTTCATCCAAATTGCCGGCACACACTCTCAACATTCTTCCCTGGCATTAGTACGGTGCCTAAAGCTTCCGAAGATGCTAATGCGGTTGAACGCTATGACGCAGAGCAGAAACAACGCTATATGGAACGGCAGATTCGCATGTATAAACGATTGCATGCCGGTTCCGTCGATGAAGTGAATGAGCTCCGGTACAAGAAAAAGGTTGCTGAATGGCAGAATCGATTGGAAGAGCATCTACAACAAAATGATTTCCTTCGCCGTGATCGGACGAGGGAGAAGGCAGGTTAAATCAGTTGATTAACAAATAATTTAAGGAGAGATCGTTGTCATGAAAGAACACTGAAAAACGTCTTATACAATGGCGAATCAATAGGGTGTTATGGCTATTGAACACCAGGGATTTGAATTTGAAGTTCCGAAATTTGTTCATATTGAAAAGAAAGTGGATAGAATTCTTGAATTTCTGGAAGGCAAGAATTCTATCCACTTATGATAATAATGAGAATTCGGGACGTATTTCTGCTCCCGCAAAACCTGTTAACTTACAAAAGATCAATCTTCCGTTAACTCAACAACGCCTATGTCTTTTAGAACTTTAAGCGTTGTTGTGACTGACGTTAGCGTGCATAGTCGTACTAAATGAGTGATTGCATTTTCGACTTTTATGTGTTCTTCTCCGGTAAATGTTAGTTTATCGAAAAAGCTGATATCAATATACTCATCGAAAAACTTTGCAATATACTTTTCAAGATCTGGTTCATTCTCTTGATTAATCTTATTTACGAGATCAACGATTGCTTGACCTTTTATCTTTTGCATTTTATACACCCCCTCTCTCTAATCCTTACTTCGACACGAAAGGGGAGTTTACCTTGCAGTATTTGTACAACTATGTAAATTAGTCGCGAAATGCGGCTTTTTATTTTGCTTAAAAGTAGGTGATGTAGTGATAAAAAGTATTACAGGCTTCTGGCTTTTCCCCGACTCCTTAATGATGGGAGCAAGTTACACAGGCGAGTCTAGGGAGATATTCCTTGGATTCTTTGCGTTTAGCATTGAATTGAACTGATGCAATACCTCGTCATTTTGGTATTTGTGGACGATAACTACAAAGACGTCACCGGACACGACCGGGTTAAAAAGTGTAGATGAATGGAGGAAATATAGATGACTAAAGAACAATTAATTGCACTTGGATTGACTGAGGAGCAGGCTGAAAAGGTTGTCGCGGGCTTTGGTCCGATGATTCCTATATCTCGTTTCAATGAAGTGAACGACGCTAAAAAACAACTTGAAACGGATATTTCCGCACGGGATTCGCAGCTGGAAGAATTGAAGAAGACAGCAGGGGCAAGTGAGGAATTAAAGGCGCAAATCCAAACGCTGCAGGACGAAAACAAAACGGCGAAAGAACAGTATGAGACAGACTTAAAGGATTTAAAATTGACGAATGCTATCAAGCTAGCGTTTAACGGCAAGGTCCATGATGAAGATTTAGCGGCCAGTCAAATTGATAGAACAAAACTTGTTATAGATGGCGACAAAGTCGTCGGGCTAGATGATCAAGTAACTGGTTTGAAAGAAGCGAAGGCATTCCTATTCAAATCGGAAGAAGAGCAACAGCTTGGTTTTAAGATTGGCGGGGACGGACAAGGGAACGCAGTACCGAATAATCCATTCTCCAAAGAACATTGGAACCTGACAGAACAAGGACGATTGTACAAGGACAACCCAGAACTATACAAAAGCTTAATGGCGCAAGCCGGAAAATAATAAAAGAAAAGGAATGATGTACAAATGACAACACGTCTTATCGATGTAATTCAACCGGAGATTTTCACTCCTTACACAATTCAACGAACAATGGAGTTATCCGCACTTGTACAAAGTGGGATTGTTACCAATGATGCTGAGTTTGATAGCTTAGCTGGGGGAGCAAACACGCTCATTAATATGCCTTTCTGGAATGACTTAGGGAATACGGAGTCCCAAATTATGAAGGATTCCGGCGATATGGCTATTAACAAAATCACATCCAGTGAAGATGTGGCACGTAAACAGGCGCGTGTAAATGCTTGGGGAGCAAATGGTCTTTCCGCATTGCTTTCCGGAGATGATCCGATGGGGGCAATTAGTGAACTAGTGGCTGGTTATTGGGCGAGGGATTTGCAACGTACGTTACTGGCTACATTGTCGGGTGCATTCAAAAGCACAACCATGAAAGAAAAAGTATATGACATCTCAGCGGAGACAGGCGACAAAGGTACGATCAACATGAATACTTTCCTTGATGCTACTCAATTGATGGGTGACGCAAAAGAAGCATTAACAGGAGTAATGATGCATTCAGCTGTAGAAACGGAATTGCGGAAACAAGACTTGATTGATTATGTGCCACAGTCTCAACAAGGTAAGCCGATCCCTTACTTCAACGGAAAGCAAGTCACTGTTGATGATTCCATGTACTATGACACAGCAACAGGAAAAGCTGAAATGTATATTTTCGGACAGGGTGCAATTGCCCTAGGTAACGGATCACATCCAAGAATCATCCAAACAGAGGTAAGCCGTAATCAATTGTCCTTTTCTGGCGAAGAGGCGTTGGTAAATCGTAAGATTTTTGTCTTACATCCGCGCGGCGTGAAATGGAACGAGGGTGGCGTAGCGAACGTATTCCCAACAAATGCAGAGATCAACACAGCTGCTCGTTGGACACGAGTTTATGAACCAAAAGCTGTCCGTATTGTGAAATTCGTATTTAATACGGTTCCAAAAGCTCCTGTAGGCCCATGAAATATATAAGGCGGTGACGATATGTATGCAACGCCAGTTGATTACGAGAAGTACGGTGAGGGGCTGATTCCTGCTGAACAACAGGAAAAGGCCCTTTCTCGTGCTTCCGATCAAATTGATTCACTCACTTACAATCGAATTGTAGCGACCGGTCTTGATAGACTGACACCGTTCCAACAAACCAATATTAAAAAATCCGTTTGTCGTCAGGCGGATTTTTTCTTTCAATATGGCGACTTTCTCAATATGCCGTTATCCGGGTACAGCGCAGGAAGCGTTTCATTGTCGTTTAAATCGGTCGAAGGTGGCGGAGGTATCCAAACAACAGAAAGTGTCATGAACCTGTTGAGCGCCACAGGGCTGGCAAGCAGGAGGCTATGACCATGCTTGGCAAACTACCTTTCCCTCGCTGGATCCTGAACACGCCTGTAACGGTGTGTAAAACCGAGATGTCGGAAGATGGCGAGCCTGTCGAAACGTTAATATTCGATGGGCTGGCTTCATATGACGAGAAACAACGACAGGTCATGAATGCGGAGCGGCAGTTGGTCTTGTTGTCCGGCAAAGTCATCATTGAGGGAGATATCCTGCCCGGCAAAGTGATAGAGGGCATTGTGAAGATAGGTGACATCGAGAAGAAAATCTATGGAGCACAACGCCCACGCAATCCAGATGGCAGCGTGTTTAGTACGGAGCTCGATCTATCATGAAAATAACTGCAAAGGTCACGCTTAATCAATCGGCATTGAAGCAGCTGGAGCAAGCGCAAGAAATAGCCCTTGAAATGACAGGAGAAGTGATCAAAACGGACATAGTCACATCGCAAGTCGTGCCTAAACAAACCGGAGAATTGGAGCGTAGCGGCTTTGTAGATACATCGCTACTCAAGCAAATGAAAATCAAGATTGTCTATGATACTCCATACGGCAGGCGGCTCTATTGGCATCCGGAATACAACTTCCGTAAGGACAAAAACCCGAATGCTCAAGGCAAGTGGATGGAAGCCTATCAAAGTGGCGAGAAGCAAGACTTCGCCCGTAAAGCGTTCGCGGCCTTTTTGAAGCAACATAGTAAGGGGCTGATTAAATGACATTGGCAGAAATCCGTGAATGGCTCAAAACTCAAATAGCAAGCCCCCAATGGTACATTGGCAAAATTGATGGCAGTAAACCGGAATGTATCGGCATTTATAGTGCAAGCGGACCGGCTCCCCGAATAGCAGTAGGGGGACTGTCGAATACCGGATATACGACCAAGTCGGTGTCTATCCTCGTTCATTGGGGCAAGAACGCGAATACTTCGGAGATAAAAGCCCAAGAAGTTTATAACTCGATGTTCGGCCAGAAAGCTGTCATAGGAGGCAAGCGGGTTATCATGTTCCAGATGAAAACAGATGGACCGGTAGGCGTGGGTACGGACAGCGAAGGCATTTACGAGTACGTAATTGAAATGAATATATTACATGAGAGGTAGGTTTTAAGGATGAATGAACCGAAATTGCTGAAATTAGACTTACAGCACTTTGCAGGAGAAAGCCTAGGTGTTTACCCTGTATTCAACTTGGATTTTAAGATTGGCACAAAAGGAAGAGCGAGCGCGGCACCAGGAGACATGAAAGTCATTAAGGACATGGAGACATTCTCCCCGTCCATTGATGGAAACGTCGAAGAGTGGACACCAATGGATACAGATGGTTGGGTACGTCGCTTGATGACAGGGAAGGGGTTTGCGATCACGTTGAATGGTAAGCGTCATGTAGGTGATCCAGGAAACGATTACGTCGCGGCGATGGCATGGAAAAGTGGATTGGAGTGTTCGAGTAAGGCGGAGATCGTCTTTCCTGATGGCGACAAATTAACGTTTGATTGCATCGTCAATGTAACAACACCATTCGGCGGTGACTCCACAAACGTTTCTGGCCTAGAATTCGAACTGCAGTCTGATGGCAAACCAAATTACGTACCGGCTCCTGTTGGGCCATAAGAGAGGGGAATAATTAAATGGGAAGAACAATTGATATTTCAGCACGCTTGACGAATGAAAGACCGACATTAAAACTATCTGAAGACATGGTGTATAAGGTTAATAACCGCAAGAGCGCTATGCTCATTCTAAATCAGAAAATGAAGAATGCTGACATTAACGACATCGAGGAAGTAGATGAAATTCTTACGGTGTTGCTTGGTAAAGAAGCAGTAAAAGAAATCAATGAAATGGATCCTTCACTTGCAGGCTTTCAAGCAATCATGATGGGTGCGATGGCTGCCGTCATGGATGAGGATTTAGAGGTTGTCGAGGAACGATTTCGCGAATCCGCAGAAGACCAGCAATGATTGGTATGACTTGTATGAGGATTGGGGGCTTATTGAAGCCTCTTTTGCTCAACAATACAACATTAGGCTAAGAGCAGAGGAAGAGATGACCTGGGGAGAGTTCACCACGTTGTTATCCGGTATTATGCCCGAAACGCCACTCGGACAAGTCATCTCCATCCGATCAGAAAATGACAAAGAAATACTGAAAAACTTTAATGCAGCTCAACGTAAAATGCGTGATGATTGGCGAAGTCGTATGAATAAGGCGGTCACGTTGGATAAAAAAGAAGCAGCAAAACAAGTTGCGAATTTCCAACAAGCCATGAAAGCCGTATTTTCTAGGTAAAAGCATCCTTCGGGGTGCTTTTTTATTTGGTCGGAACGGAGGTGAAATGAATGACGGAAAGCGTCGGGAAAATCAGTCTGGATATTGATCTACGGTCCGACTTAAACAAGCAGATCAACCACATTGCGGATAATATCGGAACGCAGCTATCTAAAACACTCCAACAGCATGTTAAGGGCACGATGAACGGAATGAAAGGCATGATGCCGAACTTCGGTATGCCAAAGAAGACGTTCACCATGCCGAAAAAGACAATGAAACAAACCTCCACTGCTGCTAGCTCTGACGTTGATGCAGAAGCTACGAAGGCGCAAATCGCCAGTCTGGAGCCTGTATTAGATAATACCAATGCCAAGATCGAAATCCAGAAGAAGAAGCTGGCAGAGCTCAAAGAACAGTACAGTGCCGGAATGTCGGATGGTGTGAAGTTGCAAATCGAGCAATTAGAAAGGGTCATGCAATCTTCGGAAGGCCGGATCAATGCGCTGAATACGAAGTTGAATGATTTAAAGTTCAGCTATGATAATGCAGTTTCTGCCGAGCGGAAGAATAAGCTGGCTGACCAAATCTCTAAAACTGAGATGCAAATATCGAATCTTATCAATAAGTCAGATAAGGCGAACCAAAAGATTATGCAGTTGGAGTCCGGGTTTAGTGAGTCGAAAAAGAATGCGCTCTATGAAAAAATCGTTAATACGGAATCTGCACTTTTACGTTTGCAAAACAGTGCAGATAAAACCAAGAACAAAATGACTCAACTCAATGACGGCATGAATAATGCTGGGAAGAACGCAGACAAAGCTGAAAGGCCAGTTCGTAAATTGTCCGGCTCACTTGGCAAGGCAGAGAAGGCAGCGAAGCGAACAGGTAGCGCCTTCTCCTTAGCAGGGAACCAAGGAAACAATATGGCACGGTCATTCCAGATGGCATTGACGCGGATCCTTAAACAAGTGCTTGTCTTCGCTATTTTGTACAAGGCAATCCGTGGCTTTACTTCCTATATGGGTTCAGCACTAAAGACCAACAATGATTTTATGCATTCTTTAGGACAGATCCGCACGAACTTACAAGTTGCATTCATGCCGATCTACCAAGCCATACTCCCTGCCATTAATGCATTAATGCGGGGACTGGCAACCGTGACGGCTTATATTGCGAGTTTTATTAGTGCTATCTTCGGAAAAACCTACAAGCAATCGTATCAGGCGGCGCAGGGTTTGAATGCTGCCCGTTCTGCAATGGAAGGTTACGGAGGTGCTGCTAAGAAAGCGGCCAAGGATGCAAAGAAGGCCAGTCTCGGCCTTGCCAGCTTCGATGAAATCAACTCATTGGCATTTAATGATGATGCTGGGGCAGATGATGGAGGAGCAGGCGGGGGAGGCGGTGGTGGAGGTGGAATCGCTCCGCTAATCGAGCCGGATATGGATACATCGTTAATTGATGCGAAGATGGCCGAACTGCTTGGCAGTGTGAAAAAGTTATTATCACCAACCATTGACTCCTTGAAAAATTTGTGGGATGCAATGGCGCCGTTTCGAACATTCCTAGCGCAAGGGGCTATTGATTTCTATAACAACTTTTTAAAGCCTGTTGGTCTTTGGGTTTTTGGTGAGGGAATACCGAGATTTTTTAATATCTTGGCAGAAGGATTCCGGTCGGTAGATTGGGCGGCAATGAATGACGCACTAAACGGACTATGGCTCGTGTTAACTCCATTTACTATTAATGTAGGCGAGGGTCTGCTTTGGTTTTTCGAAAATGTGCTAGTTCCGTTAGGTGCGTGGACTATGAATGAAATAGTGCCAAGGTTTCTGACTGCAGTAGGAATCGCTATCGCAGTTTTAAATAATGTAATAGAAGCGTTGAAACCGACAGGACAATGGCTTTTCGATAATTTCTTAAAGCCACTCGGGGTTTGGACTGGCGGAGTAATACTAAAAACACTGGATTTATTAGCGGCCGGTCTAAAAAAAGTGAGCGATTGGATAAAAGACAATCAGGAACTATTTGCAGATATCATCTTAGTGCTAGGCAGTTTTGCTTTAGCTTGGGGAGTGGTGACTGGAGCAATTAAAGCTTGGGGATTAGTGGCTGCATTAACCTCGGGAATATCTGCAGCGTTAGGGGCAGCAATTGGATTTTTAGCTTCTCCTATCGGTATTGCGACTGTGGCGATTGGCTCACTGATTGCCATAGGCGTCTTGGTAGCGAAAAACTGGGACGATCTAAGCGACAAAGCAAAGGTAGTGTTCACGTCAATCCATAAGGACATCATAAAGCCGGCAATCGATCTCGTGAAGAAAATCATCAAAGACATGATTGATATGAGTACGAGTTGGTGGGATAAGTGGGGCAAGAAGCTGGTGGATGGTATCAAAGATGCCACGAAGAACATCGGCTTGCTGTTCACGAATCTGTGGGTGAACTTACTTCAACCATTGATCAAAAAGATGCTTGATACAATGACAAATCTTTGGGATAAGCATCTAAAGGATTTGATCAAGGAAATCGGAGACTTTGTCGGCAAATTGATTAGTGCCGCGACCGACATTTTCAATAAGTTCATCATGCCTATCGTGAATTGGCTTGTAAAAACGCTCGGTCCAGTTTTCGCAGAAATCTTCCGAGGAGTCATGGATGTAATCGGAACCGCGTTAGGTGCCATTATCGATGCAGCCAAAGGAATTATTAAGGCTTTGGGTGGCATAGTCGACTTTATTGCCGGAGTCTTTACCGGAGACTGGGAAAGAGCTTGGAATGGCATCAAGACGTTTATGTCTGGAATCGGTGACGGGCTTGTATCGATATTCCGGGGCGCCATTAATACAATCATCGATGCGTTCAACTGGATGATTAGGCAGATCAACAACCT
Organism: Sporosarcina sp. NCCP-2222; assembly: GCF_023168145.1. GTDB lineage: Bacteria > Bacillota > Bacilli > Bacillales_A > Planococcaceae > Sporosarcina. Next base: position 47,095 of record NZ_BQYK01000004.1, on the reverse strand, counting down.
TAAAATTGATGTTCCTGAATGGGTGCCGGGAATAGGCGGCAAGAGATTCGGCATGAGCATTCCGAGCATCCCTAAGTTGGCTCGCGGTGGTATCGTGGATCAGCCAACAATCGCCATGGTTGGAGAACGAGGGAAAGAGGCAGTAGTTCCGCTCGAAAATACTCCGTTCGTCAATACGCTTGCTAGCGCTCTTGGCTCTGCTGTTATGGCGGCTATGCAGATGTCAGGCGGAGGAGGCAAGCAACAAGGTGCGCAAGGGAATGATGTCGTGCTAAACCTAGACGGCGCAACACTTGCACGGATTCTCATGCCTTATCTAACGCGGGAAGAGAAGAGAATTGGAACACCAATCATTAAACCAATCTAAAGGAGTGGGGGCTATTGATAAAAATTGATGGCAGGGCTATCCCTGCTCCTACGGATTATCAAGTAGGTATCCAGGATATTTCAAAGGCGGAGCGTAACGCTCGGGGCGATATGATCATTGAGCGTATCGCTACGAAACGCAAACTTGAAATGTCTTGGGAGTATTTAAGTAAGTCGGAGCAACAACTACTACTGACTGCTGTATCTCCTGTGTTTTTCAAAGTAGAATATCCGGATCCAGAGACAGGAACAATTAAGACCGGTACTTTTTATAGTGGCGATCGGACAGTAGGTGCTCTCGATTATAACAACGGGGAAATACGCTGGAAGAATTGCAGTTTCAATGTGATTGAAAGGTAGGTGGATAGCCCGTGAATGAAGTAAGTCGAGAATTTAAAAAGGCGGTCTATGCATCTATCCGTAAAGCTTCGGCAAAGGTGAACTTCGAAATATTGGATAATGCTGCATATGGCGACCGGACAGTTACGGCATCTTCGGAAGCTCAGATCAGCAGGATAGAACAAGTCACAAATAAAAACAGAAGTATGTCGAATAAATACGCAACATTTGAAAAGGACTACTTTCGATTGGACGGTAGCTTTCGTATTCCTCCCCGGCCGGACGAAGGACCGGATGAATTAGGTTGGTGGAGCGGCGAGCTGTCCGATGCTGAGGGCGTGTTTACGGAACCGCAAACGTTAACGCTAAGTTTTACTGATCACCATGACTCTATGGGTCTGACCATTCATTTTGATGCTTTGTCCCGCGAATACGCAGTTGATTTTGATATTGACGTATACGGCTTGGCTGATGCCCTTATCGCTTCAGAGAAGGTACGGGGCAATACGGGGGCTTCTTATATATGGGTCAAAGGATTGGATGCCTACAAAAAGATTGTGATTACGATTCGGAAATGGGTCAAACCCTTCCGGCGAGCGCGGATCTTGGAGGTAGACTTCGGGGTCGTGAAGGTATACGAAGGCGATAAGCTCGTTCAATTGAATCTTATCGAGCAAATGAATGTAGTGGGTGACACTCTGCCGGCCAATGAATTGAGATTTACAATCGACAATTCGAGCAAGGAATTTAACATCCTAAATCCCGATGGCTTCTATCGCTTCTTGAAAGATCGGCAGGAATTGAGCGTTTCGATCGGCATTGAAATTGAGGAAGATGTCTTTGAATATGTGACTGCAAAAGGCTACTACTTAACTGATTGGCAGTCAGACGAGGGAGCACTCACTACCACTTTTACGGCGCGGAATATATTCGAGCTGTTGGAAAAGGAGTATGTTCAATCAGTCGTATTTGCAAATCTGTATGATCTAGCAGAGGATGTTTTGATTAAGGCAGGCGTACCTAAATACGAGATTGACCGAACACTAAAGGACATACCGACAGCAGGCTTCCCGGAGAAGCTGACATATCGTAAAGCGTTGCAGTGTATCGGAATCGCAAGCATGAGCGCCGTGTATCAGAATAGGGATGGCGTATTGATTATCAAGCCATTCGTTATTTTGGATGAAAGCACGAGCTATATTTTATTTGCGGGTCCGGACATGTTTACTGGCATGGTCACGCCTACCGTGTACAGCGGATATGACATGCTTAATATCACATTCGATAACGTCTATGCAGAGCCGCAGATCAAGCTGGATAAGTTGATTCAGTCCTTAATCATGACAGTATATATCAACGGAGAGAAAGAGGAGCATGTTTTCCACAATTCATTCACAGATGAAGGGGAGAGTTTGAAGTGCGACAATCCACTTATCAATTCGGCCAGTCATGCTGCAGCGGTCGCGAAATGGATTATTGAAGAAAGTAACCTACGTGCATTATACCAGGTCAATTGGCGACAGAATCCGGCGCTTGAATGCGGTGATATTGTCATCATTGAGGATTCGTTTGGGGCTGAAAAACAATCGCGGATTACGAAACAGGAATTTGAATTCTCCGGGTACCTTTCCGGCAAAACAGAAACAAAGGGTGGTGTGTAATGGCAAATTGGATCGAGCCGAAACTAGATTGGACTCGTGATGATTATTACAATTTCGATGACCTAAATCGAGTTGAAAATAATGCAGAAGTTGTCACTGGGTTGGTTGGCTATTTCATTCCATTACCTCCACTCGTTTCTGTAAAGGATCGCAACATGAAGCGGATAGAATTCGCGGATAGCCTGAATCGGATTGAGTCTAATCAAGATATCTTGCGGCAGCGGTATACACCGATCGGATGGCTGCCGAACAAAATGGAATGGGAACCCAATACTCCTTTTTCTTTCAGCGATGCTATTCGTTTGGAGCATAACTTATATTTACTGTACAAGCATTACAAAGGGAACACGGAGACCGTGCCCATTTGTGGTGCTTTTATCTGTGGAGAGGAAGTGATTTAACATGGCGTATGAGCCGACGATATGGAAGAATCGAGAAGTAGAGCGACCGAGGACGTTTACTATTCAGAATAATGATGATGGAACGATAACCTTAGTACCCGCAGAGGGTCGTGTAAATGAACCCGGTACTCCGATAATGGCAGTACATTTGAATAAGATTGAGCAAGAATTAGTTTTGCTTGACGCGCACACTCTAAACAAGTCGAATCCCCATAATGTCACGTCAA
>NZ_BQYK01000004.1:0-43994 GCF_023168145.1 Sporosarcina sp. NCCP-2222 | reverse complement strand
GGGTACAGTACTGACTATCAGAGGGGCGTCACCATCAGGAGCACTTCAGATATTCACCCCACACGACTTAAGCTATGGCTCAAGCCCCCTGATTAGGAGAGGCAATGGCAATATTAATCAATGGCTGCCATGGCAATCAATAGTGAATGTTGCTGCGAAAGCATCCATGACTGCTATTCAGAGTATAGCACCAACCAATATTTCAGTTATGGCATTAGACACAAAATTATTCGACACATCTAGGCTATGGGATGCCTCAGTTAGTGGATTCAGGATCAGAGAAGCAGGGAGATATGCGGTAGTAGGAACTGGACTGCTTAGTACTGCCAATTGTTCTAAAACCCTACGGGTGTACGCTTATCAGTCAGGTACGGGTACATCTAAGGGTAACGTCATTAATTCGTCTTATGACTCTGCTGACCCATCCCTTCGTCTCTCGCTAAACGTAGTGGGGGTTTTCGACTTGGAGGAGAACGACTTTGTAAGACTTCTAATGTCTCATACATCTACCACCACTCTTAATACCGTATTTGCGGGCAGCTGTGAACTTGCAATTTATAAAGTATGATGGAAGGAGGCAAGTAGCCATGCAAACGTGTAAGTTAGAAAATGTAAACCCCGACAGACTATCTGATGATCTATTGAGGGAAGGTATTATTCCTATCAGCATCACATCTGATTTGGAGGAGGGTAAGCACATTGCCACAAATGCTACTCTAGTACTCGATGACGATGTAGATATGGCTGTCGTGAAGGCAATAGTCGACGTGCATAACACCGACCCTACTCCAATTCCACCAACAGACGATGAGATTCTTGGACGGCAAATGACCGAGCGCGAACTTGAAGCGATGGAGCAGGGTCAACAAATCACGGACCTAGAAATTGAGACGATGCTGCAGGGTCAGCAATTGACCGATTTTGAATTACGCTTATTTGAAATGGAGGCGACTCGTAATGTTTGAATCACTGAAAGAACGCTATGAAAAGAATTGGTGCCGCAAGGACCAACTGGCTCGGTTTGTTCAATTGGCAGCAATAACGCCGGAGCAATATGAGGAGATTACAGGGGAACCTTATAGCGCTATATAGAGGGGCATGAGACCAAAAGAAGGGAAACAGTACAATGTCATTGAATATTACTCTTAACAGGAACAGGAGTGATTAATTTGATGACTGAGGAGGAAGCAAAAAAGGACTTTTCCGATCCGTTAAGAAGACTAGCAAATAATCATTATGCTATGGAAAAGGCGAGAGAGAGATTACGTGTCGCTATTGAAGCAAAAGATAATAAGGAAATATATACAGCGATAGGGGAATTACTATTATGGGTTTTGACTACGGAGGAATGGCATTGGAATCATGATAAGCCTTTCAAGAAAAGACGGAATATAGATGACAGAGGACAGCTTCTTTTTGGATTAAGATTTGCCTACAATGCAATGAAACATAATATGAATTTCTATGAGATTCATTTCGGTCGTTCATCTGGATTTACTTTTCCTTTTTCGTTTCCAGTCCGTTTCGCTATCAAAAATATTCTTTGGATTAAAGCTGACGAAAAGTTTGAGCTAAGCAAAGAAGATCGGATATTTAATGAAAAGAGTTATAAAGAACAATTGTTAAATTACAAAAGATATATAGAGGGGAAAGATGTATCTATAACCTTTGACAAAGCTATGGAATTTCTGCATGAAGAATATGAACGAATCAAGTAAGAACGTCCATCCCGGGCGTTTTTTATATTTACCAAAAAACATGAAGGGTGAGATATATGCAAATGATTGAATGGCTATCGAGGTTTTTGGAGACGGATAATACAAAGTTGATTTACATTCTAGCTCTGATCATGGGAGCGAATATCATTGATTTTACAATCGGCTGGCTCAATGCCAAGCTGAATCCGAGAATGAAGTTTTCAAGCGCAAAAGCGATTTACGGCATTGCCCGTAAGTTGCTTTTATTTATTTTGCTTGTCTATTCGATCCCGGTTGCGTTGCTTATGCCGGACCCATTGGGTATTAGTGCATTGTATGTCCTGTACATTGGATATTTGGCGAGTGAGATTAATTCGATTCTAAACCATTTTAAACTGGCCGAAGATGACAAGACGATGGATCCGTTTATTGATTTCTTCAAGGCATTCTTAGCCAAGAAGGGTGGGAAGTGAGGTGGTTGCCCTTAATTATGAAACGAAGCATATTGGTAAGAACAAATTTAGTCGGCCAGGCTATAAGCTGTTTCCTGTTAAAGCATTCGTTCTGCATTACACGGCAAATCATGGGGGTACAGCAGAAAATCATTTCTCCTATTTTAACAATTTGAAAGGACGTTATGCATCAGCACATATTTTTGTGGATCGAACCAAGTCGCTTGAAATCATTCCGCTAAGTGAAGTGGCTTTCCATGCCAATGAACGTAAGGAGGGGCCGTTAATTCCTTCACTGAAAGCAACGGCCGGATATTATCCCGGAGGTAATGCTAACCTAAACACCATTGGCATTGAGATGTGTATGGAGAAAGACGGTACAATCCATCCGGATACAATTGCACGGACCATTCTGGTCATCCAAAAGCTACAGAAGCAATTCGGCGTGCTGCCGATCTATCGTCATTATGATATTACTGGCAAGAGATGCCCGGCACCTTTTGTATCGGATGAAAAGCTATGGACGAAGTTTTTTGTTGATGTGAAAAAGGAGGATGACGAATTGAAATTCTCTAGTGGTACACTAAAAAAGGAATGGGAAACGTTTCTTGGTAGCAAGGCACAGCGCGAAATAGCAGTGAAAGCCGCAGTCGAAGCAGGGTACTCTGCAAATTGGATCAAGAATTTTGAAGAGGGCAAAGCGGAAAATGGCGATGTGGCAGCCCTTGCTATCGGCGCCCTGATTAAAGCTAACAAGTAATGATTTGAAGCATTGCATTAAATTTGATAAGATGAACCCACATCGAAAGATGACTGTAAAAGGCGCTCCGTCCATTATGGATAGGGGCGCCTTTTATTGTGACTTGTCCTCTTTTTTCTTATGAATTAATTCGTGTATTTCAGCTGAAATGGATACAATGTTTTCTTGTTCATCCTCCTTAAGGAAGGCTGAAAATGACGGCAAAAGTTTTTGGGTAGAAAAAGCAAAAAACATATAAACAGCCCATAATGCAGGCAACAGCCACCAGAGTCCAGACCAAGAAAATGTAATATGCAGATTACTAAGCTTCATAGAAAAGCCTATTAAGGCAATAAAAATTAAAATCGCGTGGGAAATTACCAGAGAAGGATGTTTTTCAAGCAAGTTTCCATCTTTTTTAGAACTGCTACTTAGACTACGTTCAGTTAATTTAGAAACTCCATTCAATAAGAAGAACAAAATTAATAACACTGAAGAAGCGCCAATAGAACTTATTATTAGTATTGTAGAAAGTGGTAGAGCATATGCATTATCAAAGATATTTGCAAATCCTTGTATAGCTCCAAATGCTCCCATTAGAATGGCGGCAAAAATACCTAAGATAGTGATGAATTGCGTTAACATACTACGGGATTGTGTATCAGCCTCTGATTTTAATTTTTCGTAACGCTCTATTAACTGACGTTGTTCTCTTCTTAATACGTCAATCTCTTTCATCTGAATACGCATTAATGTATACTTCTGGATCAATGCCAAATTGATATGGCGCAATATTTTAAAATACATCTTCTCTAAATCGTGTTTGGCTTCATCGGTAAGCTCGGGACTTTCTTGAGCAGTTTTCTCTTTAGTTGTACCTACTTTTTTTGCAAAATACTCAGCACCACGTATATAAAGGTCTTCAGTAAATTCATCCAAATCTTCCGGTTGAGTATGTTCAAATACACTTTCTGTAATTTTGTCATAAGGAATAATAAAATGATCGAACGTTGTACTCTCTAATGTAGACATGAATTGCTCAAATTTATGATCTAGTCGTTTTGATTGCAGGCCATCCTTATTGATAGAACTTGCCGCAGTTTCTAAGTCCTGTAGAGTTTGAATATTCAAGCCCTCGAATTGCGCAATAAATACTTTGGAAATACCTTGCCTGTCGTTTTTAGGTAACTTCCTATCGTTAGAAAACGTTTTAATCAAATCTTCAAAAACAATGAAGAAACGTTCTTCAGTATTCGTATTTTTCATATGGCAAAATCATTGGCGATTTCCGGTAGAGTGTAACTGTCCACATAGTTTCTACTGAGAATATCGTCTTCATAATCAGCCCAAGAAGGCAAATCATGCGAAATTTTAACTAAATCAAAAACATCAATTTGCAAAAGTTTAGCTATGTTATCATCCCATTCTATATACTCCGGGCTGTATACACCCTCAATCTCATTTGTAATGTCCTGATCCCTAAATCTGTTATAAGTATAATACAACGATTCCACCACAGGTCCATATTTCCACTTTTCGAATGGTATATCATACGTTTCTTCAGCCAAATCATCGATACCGTGATTCCTCATATGAAAACCTAATGTAAAAAACATTACTTTTTGCAGTTGCAGATGTGTAACTGCAAAACCACGTCTGTTAGCTACAGCAATAATATGATTGGCCAACTCTCTCATGCTAGCCATAACAAACTCTCCTTTCAGATAATTCTGTTATATATCTTACTCTCTTAACTATACAATATTTCAATAGAAATTAGTATAGATTTAAATGAAGTGTCATAAATCAATGTTTGCTTTCTATTTCTTATATACACATATTACTAGAGAAATAAGCATTAAGTCAAGAACATTTGTTCCTATTTTGGTTTTAAGAATCCTTTTATTGTCTTTGATAAAGGAATGTATGTTCCGTAAAATGTGTGTAAGGAGGATGAAATATATGAAGCGATACGGGAAGATTAAAGACCGAGGTGAAATTAAATGGACTGCCATGATGCTGCCGGAACACATTGCCCAGTTGCGTGACTGGCAAGCGGAGGACGACAAGGTTGAGCGGCCAGAATTAACCGAATGGGACTTGGTAGCCCTGCAGGAAGAACTTGAACTGGCATTCAAACGTAAATTCCAGGCCAGGATCCAAACATGGAGGGACGGCCGAATAATTCCACATCGTGGCATCGTAGAGGAAATCGACATACATAAACAAGTAATTATTCTGGCTGATCCGTTTGGGGACGTCCGAATAGATGTAAAAGACATTATTTCAGTTCAATGTATATAATAATCTGAAAATAAAGAAGGATATCCTCTGATGTTGTCGAATGTAGGCACAAAGGGGGTGTGTTCAAAATGTACGCAGAAATCATTAAACACTTAGATGGTGAATTTGTAACTCTTTTTGAAAGTGAGGATGAAGACTTAAATCATGCAACCATCTTAGTCACTAGTAATGAGATGAGAAAAAAAGACGAGCTTGTATTCTTAAATTTTTACATGCTTGCTGATGGTGATTTGTCACATGGCCTAGCTACATTCGGTTTTGATAATGCATCTGAAGCGTGGGAGTTTCTTAAGAAAGTTCCTGATATGTCAGCGATTGATTTTATGTCACAAGCACTGGGCATGGTTCCTCGTTTTGAGATGGTCGATTAATCGAGATAAGTATGTATAAAAAAGAGGGGGCAAATGCCTCCTCTTTTTCGCCGACAGTACGCCGACCATTTGCCGACCATTCTAATGGCGTATAACTTTTTACAATATGGTACAATACACTTAAGATATTGTTAAATCAATGGTTCTTGTCCATAAACCATTATGAAAAATAACACGTTTGGACTCTGGCAGTGTGAAGGTCACCGGTTCGAACCCGGTATGCTCCATAATTAAAGGAACCTTGTCAAACTAACGTTTGATGGGGTTTCTTTTTTTATGTTCAATTGGTTTTGGGCTGACTTGTGGTTGTCGCATGTCCAGAGTGTGCCTGATTGATAAAATTTCGGGAAAATACCTCAAGGTTGATATCTCTAACTCTAATTATGTCAAACAACAAACAAAAGAATTTATTCATTCCATCTGTACACTTGATAGTCAAAGGAATCCAATTTACTAGTCCATCTATTACCAGAGAGCTCAGGTAATAGATCTCTGTGATGTCCCCAATTAAGAATGTGAAGATTTTGTATTCCAACATCACGAATTGTACTTACACCGCTTGCGTTATATGCAGGTTTGTGAACATATATCAATAAACGTTCAGCCAAATCAATTTCTAAGGACCATTCATTACCACAAGGAGTTTTAGAACCATGCATTCTTCCAATATAAACTTTCGTGTTATTAGAATCATTGGTGTCTATCCAATTCTCCTGGGGGATTCTTATTCCAAATGTTTGACGGTCTGCCTTACCGATATACAACAAAACATCATTTCCATAGGTCGTATGTTTGCCATAGATCTGATATACACCGTAATCAGTTTCTGTGTTCATTAAGGAAGGAAGATCAGATAACTTAAATGGACCATCCCAATGAATTTGGATTAATTTAATTTCTATAGAATCCATTCAAATCCCAGCTTTCAAGTAGTTTTGAAAATTAACCTATAATTGTTTAGTTTACCGTTCGATTCGTTAAAAAAAGACCAGGACTGTCCCTCCTGATCCGACCAAATTAATTATAGCATGGAGGGACATTTTATTAAAATGGCAGATGTGCAAATAGACTTACTAGGTAAACTAATTCTTGATACAATGGTATTGCCTGCTAACTGTGTTGTGGTAATTTCGGAGGGTAAGGCAAAGGTGAGAGAATTACCAGAGCATGGTGAATATAAGATTGTGACGCATCAGGGGAAGGTAAAGAGGATGCGGAGGGAAGAAGGCGAGGAATTTTGAAAGATGAACATGATTTAAACATTTTTTTCTATGTTATTATAGGTTCTTTGATTTTAATTATATTGTGCTTGGCACTTTTTATTAATATAAATAGTTTTTCAATTGAAACTATATTTATAAATGGAAAAATATTTGGTTTGAGTGATGGGTTTTGGGGTGCTTTATTCGGAGCGTTAATAACTGGATTAATGGCTATTAAGGTTAGCAACGGCGAGCATAAAAGAAGAATTGCCGACAAAGATGCAGATTCGAAAAAAGTCCTCTTAGTATTAAAAGAATATGCGGAAGATTTGCGTAGCGACACTGTCAAAATTTTTGATGTATATAATAAAGCTAAGGACGTATTTGATCCTTATCAATATATTGAGTTTGAATACGATGAAGAGGGAAGGGAACACGTAATAAACTTTCCTCCCCCGCAAATAGAAGATGAATATGCGGAAAATATAAAACCGTATAAAAATGAATTGCTTAAACTGAGTAAAAATATTCAATCTTTAATAGAAGAGATACAAAAAATTGATATTCAACAACTTGATATTGATTCATATAAGGATGTATTGGCATTTAAACAAAACAGTCGGAAAATAATTGAGCCATGGATAGAATACACCCATTCGATAGGCGGCAGCATAAACACTTTTGAAGAATTCGAAGTAATAGAAAAGATGATTTCTGACTTTTATGACTCGGTTTCTTGAATATTAGTCCTCTAGCCAACCTGGAGGATAAAGATTATTACAGCATTAAGCCGTGTCATTTGTTGTCCTCAGGAACACGGGGGTTATCATATTGTTACGTTTCATAAAAAGATAAGCGGATGGTGAGGGGGGAGGAAAAAGTTTTGAAATACATTACACAGGCTTTTTTATATGTATTTGAATTGTTTCTTGCAATATCTATAATGTTCTGTATCGGTAATTTAATAGCTCAAAATAAAGTATTTGCATGGACTGAAAATATAATCAGCTATGATTTCTTAGGGAAATTTTTGTTGCTTTATGGAATTTACCAAATAGCCATTTTCGTATTAATAAGCCTTTTTGATTCAGCAAGAAGAGATGCGACACTCAATAAAATAAAAATTATAAAACTAGGCATAGTTAGAAGTGAGTTTAAAAGGACTTACGATGAAATGAATGTGTTCTATTATAATTATAAAAACAACAATTCAATATTAATAAATAAAACTGACAAAAATGATATTGAGGAAATTTATCAGATTTATCGGCAATATATTGAAGGCACTATTGATAAAGAGGTATATGACTTTTACTTGAAAAATAAATTAGTTTTACTGGAAGATAAATATGAATTTTATAATTTAGCTTGGAGACTATCCTTAATTTTGAGGTTATGTAAATAATATGACCCTCTGGCTAACCAGAGGACAACGATTGATTACAGCATTACGCTGTGTCATTTGTTGTGTTTATTAGTATGGGGATATCAAATTGTAACACATCTGCAGAAGGTTAACCGGATGCGGAGGGAGGAGGGGAAGAATTTTGATTGAAGAAACCGCGGGCAAAGAAAAAAATTTAAGTACCAAGGAAGAAAGGGTGAAAAAAGTTTTCTAAAGCGGTTATATCCTATATTTGAAGACAATTTCGTTTTATCATCCGAAATTTGCGAATGTCATGTAAAAAAAATTTCAAATGAGTATAGTGAAGAACAATTAGAGTTAATTGTTCAGATGCTAGAAAGAGAAGTAAAAGTAAAGGAATTTAACAGAACTTTCTTCTTGTCTACACTAACTGCTATGTTTGCTTTATCAACTGTGATGTTCACACTGTTAAGTAATGCTATTACAGCTAGATCCGAAATAGATCCATCGGTAGCATCAGTTTTAGGATTAGCGGCATTCGTACTAAGTCCGATTATAATTATAATCTCATATAACAGTTTTGTTAGTGATAAATCTTATAGAAGAACTAACAGATTGTTACTTTTTGTTAGTATAGCAAAGAAATATAAACAAGATACCAATATCTTATAAGTCCCCCTGTCCAACCAGAGGACAGCATTTGATTACAGCATTGCGCTGTGTCATTTGTTGTCCTCTTTTTTTCATAAAAAGGTAGTGAGGATATGAGGACGTTTCAGGACCAACTGATTGAAAAAGGGCTCTCACAGCCCGCAGGACAGAAAGAAAGCAGAGTACCATGAGACAATGGGCAAGCAGGAGGAACAGTTCACATCGATGGAGTGGGCTGAATTAATGGGTACAAATCGCCCGACATACGGACGGAAAAAGGGCGGAGCATTTAGACAGAGATAGGAGGGGCTTTCATGTTAAGTTGGGCGGATAAATTGATTCAAGAGTACAACGGGGCGTCAAGAGTTGATCCGAAGAGCGGATACCATAAACAGGACTAATCCTATTGAGAGGGAAGACTTGAAACATATTAATAACATGATTGAATCAAAGACGTTTTCACTTGATTGGATGAAGACCGGACGGCAGCCAGGAACATATAGAGGAGCAGATGAGAGGGCGGTTTATCAATGACGTTCCTATGAAAACATCGATTTGATTCCGGATATGGCGGAGCATTTGGAAAGTGATCAACCGAAGGAACTGTACATGTCGAAAGAGAAAAGGGTCATTCTTGCTGATATCCCCTCTTCCTTTTCGCAGCGTGAGCGGATCTGTTATTTGTTGCACGTAGGCCATAAAAAATCATGCTCAAAAGGACAGTGAAGGAAACACGACAAAGAAATCATCTGTACTTAGCTTAACCGTTGGAGGAGAGTCGGTCCTTCATGTTGGAAGTAGCTTAATCCTACATGAAACTGGTTTAACAGATGTCTTTGAAGAATATGCAAAAACGGTTGACGTGCAAAATATGGATCGCTTTATTTCCTTTGTGAATCGCATGGTCAATGATATGGAAGAACATAACATCCGGTAAAAGTAAGGTTATCCTAATCCGGTCACAATTAGGAAAACCATTGGCGACATTCCTAGGTGTCCTAGGTGATGATTTTTCGTATTTTGCAACGGATATCGACAAATCAACCGGGTGACGACGGCCAATTGGATTAAGAACTTGGAAGAGGGTAAAGTTGAAAATTGCGATGTGGCTGCCCTTGCTATTGGCACTCTGATTAGCGCTAATAAGTAATAATTTGAAGCATTGCTTTAAATTTGATAAGATGAACCCACATCGAAAGATGACTGTAAAAGGCGCTATGTCTTTGGTGTAGCGCCTATTTCAACTTAATAATTTACGCTATTTCACTTTTCTAGCATTGATAAAACACAATCAACATCCCGCCATTCGTAAGTCAACTCATTTAATACGACTCCACCAATTTTTATTGGTTTTGTTCTATGCAACTTAGCTCCATAATGCTCATAAAAATAACGTGTGTTATTCTCTTCAAGTACATCTACATATGCGTTTTTTATCCCCAATTGCTTTAAATGAATAAAAAGCTGTAGTAGTAATCTCTTACCAATCCCTTTTCCTTGATACTGATCAAGTAAGTAAATAGACGTTATGTCGCTAGAAAAGGGAACGGGATTTGTCTCTCTTTTCCAACAATCTGCAAAACCAACAATCTTCCCATCAGCATTTTCTGCTATAGCAATATAATTATCTTTCCTTAACACATTTTGAGTCCACAATTTTGTCCTTTGTTCATATGACAGGTTGTTCAAAAAGTCATTTGGGATAATGTCTTTGTATGTTGTTTTCCAACTATCGACATGAACTTTTGCTATTCCCTTCACATCACTAAGAACCGCTTTTCTAATTCTCATAAAGTTTGCATCCCCCTTACTGCGTTAAATATATAGTTCAACAAATAATTCAGTACACCTTTTATAACTGTGTTTATTTTTAATTACCTTTAATTTAATAGTGGATAAATCACCAACTTCGTATAACGCCCTGTCCTTAATTGGATGGGGTTTCACAATAAAATATATATCTGAATTTCTGAATTTCTGCTATATTATAGGTGATTATAGACCTATACTAGATAATTAAATAGAACATATTTTCTGATTGGGTAGGTCTATTAATGAATACATGGTATTCTATTACAAATAACAAATAGATTGGAGGTATTTCAGTGACTATGATTCTCGACAAGTTAATGAGTGAAAATGAATTTCCTGTTGTTTTTATTGGAGCGGGATTATCAAAAAGATTTTTAGAAAAATTTCCAGATTGGACAAGTTTGCTTGAGGAATTTTGGAATCAATTGGGATATGAAAACTTTTATGGCGAGTATAATAATATTAGAGATGAAATGGCGGAAGAAAATCCGAGCTATTCAGAAAAAGAAATAAATCATTACTCTAATATTCGAATGGGGACAATTTTGGAAGCGAATTACAACAAAGCTTTTAATAGAAACGAAGTATCAATTAAGGGGTTTACACCAAAAGATGCATTCCAAACTAGAATCTCTCCATTTAAAAAAGCTATCTCCGAAAGATTCGGGAATTACACAGTCAAGCAGGACGCTCATGGTGAATTAGAGGCTTTTAGAAAGATGTTGCTCAAAACTCAAATTATATTAACTACTAATTATGATGAGTTTATTGAGAATACGTATAATTCAGCGAGCAAGTATAATATAACCAAATATATTGGTCAAAAGGGATTTTTTCAAGAAACCTTTGGATTTGCTGAATTATATAAATTACACGGATGTGTCGAGAGCCCTAATGATATAGTCATTACAGAAAATGACTATAGTAATTTTGATAAAAATTCCGTATTGATAAGTGCAAAAATTATTTCGATGATGCTGCATTCACCTATTATTTTTATTGGGTATTCATTAACGGATATTAATGTAAGAAATATCATTAGTGAATTTACTCGATCTTTAAATGAAGAGGAAATTCAAATACTGGAAAATCGATTGGTCTTAATTGAAAGATTAGAGGGAGAAAAAGGATTTATTGAAGAGAATATCAACGATAAGGATTTGGGTTGTAAATTAAAAGTAGTTAAAACTGATAACTTCGAAGAAGTATTTAAGAAGATCAGCAAAATAAATCAAGGGATAGCCCCAACTGAAGTAAGAAAATATCAGCATGTGATTAAAGAGTTAATAATTGATCGTGGTAAAAAAGGAACATTAAATTCTTTACTCCTCTCTCCGGAAGAATTAGATGTGTTAGAGGAAGATATATTAAATAAAAACATTACTGTTGCATTAGGAGATTCTAAGTATATTTTCCAAATCCCCGATTTAATTAGCTATACAATTGATTACATTTCAGACAAAGATGAAATCAGCACAGAAATAAGAATGAGATTTGCAATTTTACAAAATGCAACCGCACGTTTTCCGATAAATAAAATACTAGATACTAATCTAATCAACGGTAGTAGCTTACATCCAACCGAAAAAGAAAAGCTTATTCAAAAAATCAATACATTTTCTGATTTCGATAAACAATATGGCACCATAGTAACTGCCTCTGTTTTCAACAGAAATACAGATCAGTTGCAGAATATTATTGGAAAAGGTTTCAAAAAAGAAAATGAATATGAAACAATATCTTATAATATTCAACGTTTAGACTTGGCTGAAGTGAAAGACTACTTACTTGAAGAACTAACCGAATTAAAAGAGGTCGGAGAAATTAAAATTAATACCCAATTAAGACGGTTGCTCCTATTGTATGACATTTTAAAAAACAAAAGAGGCAACGCCTAACCACTAAGTGTGATTGCCATTGCCTCTCTGCACTTACTATAATATTATACGCTTATTGTATATATTGTGCTTGGGCGTGTCAATAGAAATGTTTATTTTGCACCTCAAGAGAGGTGCTTTTTTTATTTGTCTTCACACAGAACGTTAGTTCTCTTATATTATATGTTAGGAGCGAACTAATGTACGTTAATTAATGTCGACGGAATTATTAGCAGACGCCGGATCAAAGTGCTGAGAGTAGGTGAAGAGTCCGTTAGAGCCTACTGTAATTTGTGCGAAACTAGACGGCCGTTTACTTCGGAATTTTTTAGTGCTCATTAGGGGACAAGAGAGAAGAGTAATTTAATGAATATAGACATGTATTGCACGGAAGCATGAAAGAGCGTGGAAACATTAAATGAACATCATTAATGCTGCCGGAACATATTGCTCAATTGCGTGACTAGCAAGCGGAGGACGATCGTGTTGCACGCCAAGAATTAACTGATTGGGACTTGGTTTCTTTGCAAGAGGAACTTGATCTCGCTCATAAGAGGAAATGCCAGGCGCGAATCCAAACATGGAGGGACGGTCGAATAATTCCTCATCGCGGCATAGTAGAGAAAATCGACATACATAAACAAGCAATCATTCTAGCTGATCCATTTGGAGACGTGCAAATAGATGTGAAAGACATTGTTTCAGTGCAATGTATATAATAGTATGAAAATAAAGAAGGATATCCTCTGATGTTGTCGAATGTAGGCACAAAGGGGGTGTGTTCAAAATGCATGCAGAAATCATTAAGCACTTAGATGGTGATTTTGTAACTCTTTTTGAAAGTGAGGATGAAGACATAAATCATGCAACCATCTTAGTCACTAGTAATGAGATGAGAAAAAAGACGAGCTTGTATTCTTAAATTTTTACATGCTCGCTGATGGTGATTTGTCACATGGCCTGGCTACATTCGGTTTTGATAATGCATCTGAAGCGTGGGAGTTTCTAAAGAAAGTCCCTGACATGTCTGCGATTGATTTTTTGTCACAGGCACTGAGCATTGTTCCTCGTTTTGAGATGGTTGATTAATCGAGATAAGTATGTATTAGAAAAGAGGGGACCAAGTGTGAGAGTAGGGATAATAGGTGGTGGTTTTGGATTGAACGTTCAAGCCCCAATAATCAAAATGCACCCTATGTTGAATTTAGTTGCTGTCAGCACAATGTTCCGTCATGAGCTACCTCTAGAATTGATTGGGGAGGATAATTCTCCTACTCATTATAGAAATTGGACTGAGATGCTGAATAATGAGGAACTTGACCTTCTTTTTATAAGCAGCATGCCAATTTATCATTTTCAAATGGTTGAATATGCTTTAAAAAATGGAATAAAAAATATTGTATGCGAAAAGCCCTTTACATTGAATAGCAATGAATCCAGGCAACTGTTAAATCTATCTGAACAATATAAAGCAAAAGTAATAATAGATTTTGAATGGCGATACCTCCCTATACGACAAAAAGCCAAAGAACTAATAACGAACAACAATGTAGGGAAGCTCCTTCATATTGACTATAATATCTCACATGCTCAATATCAGGTGCTACAAACATCCAAAAGAGGCTGGATGGGGGAAAAACAAAAATTTGGCGGTATGTTAGGTGCATTAGGAACGCATATGATTGATTGTTTAAGATGGTTGGCCCAGGATGAAATAGTATCTATCAACGGATTAGTGCATACTCACGTTCCAATAGGTGCAGGAGAACAAAGAGATGCAGACGACGCATTTTTTATTAACGGAAAGATGAAAAAAAATTCTACTTTCTCTGTACAACTATTAACTGGGATTAATCATGGGTTCGGTTCTCATTTAAAGGTTTTTGGAGATGAAGGAACAGTAAGTTTAATAAATGATAAACAGATTTTTTATGGGAAAGCAAAAGAACAATTAGAAGAAATAGTTGTTCCAAATCCAAGTGAAGCCCCCTTGCATTTTTCTTTGGAGGCAAAAGCGTATTATCCCTCATTTTATCCATTTATAGAAAAGGTATATGAGTATATTGTCTATAATAAACCAGATAAAGACTTACCATTAATTGAAGATGGACATGAAAATCAAGTGGTAATTAAAAAAATATTAGAAATCTAAAAAAGTGCTCGTTAGTTTATTTTTAGAGGATGCCTTGTTAAACGTGTGCTTTACTAAAAGAAAAAAGGGTTTTACATATTAGATACGACTAATATGTAAAACCCTTTAATTTTTCTATCTTTTAAAATCAGTTGTTCATGATAAATTTTACCCTCTCTTTTTAATTGCAATGTTTGCCATGTGTTTCACATATGTGTCCAACAGGAGAACATTGTTAATAATTATGTGTCCTTGATGATAGTACGTGATACCTGAAAGGTAAATAATAGCTGTCATAGAGCCATTTTGATATAAGCTGATTTTTACTGGCAGCGAAGAGATTAACGCTGGCAGTGTGAAGGTCACCGGTTCGAACCCGGTATGCTCCATTGTTAAAGGAACCTTGTCAAACTAACGTTTAATGGGGTTTCTTTTTTTATGCTCATTTGGTTTCCGGCTGATTTGCGGCTGCCGTATGCCCGATTGATAATGTTTTTTGGGATAGACTTTACTTGGTAGTTCGTTATCCTTTGCCATATTTGATTCACCGTTTTTAAACGTATTTTTACTTAGACTTTCTTTGGCTTTATTAATTCTTGCATGTACTCCATGAGGAAGCCTTTAAGGTTGCGATACTCCCGTGTCTGAGAATAGAAAGGTGTCATATCAAATTCATCGAACTCAACAATTATACCGGAATCAGTTGCACGTACAGATACTGAAGTAATATAGCCCAGTGAGTATCCTTCATTATCATCACCGAACATAACGACAGTATACGGCTTGTCGGCCTTTAAAAAGTCGTCAGCCATCTCCAAGCTAAATAAAAAGTGAGGTTTATTCTTCATTCTTCTTGATAGACTATTGCGATCCTCTGCATTATGAAATAATTGCAGTTCGTGTATTGTTTCGTCGTATAAGTATTTTTTTATTTTTATCGTATTTCCTCCTATATGGATACGGTAATCAATCGGCCAAGTCAGTTAAATGTACCCTGTTAATACTCATAAGGTCAGACGTGTGTCTGAGAAATCAAATATATTTTTCATCGGATATTAGAGTTCTAGACCTGAAATTGTGTGGACTAGTTATTAAAAATCCTATTTAGATCAACAAATGTATTTTTGATTTCCCTATATTATACAGTCCTCTTTATACAGGCATGAAAGGATTTTACTAAAACCGTGATAAAAGAATAAATGTCTAACAATACAAGTTGCATGCATCGTTTCTCCACAAAGACGAATACTAACCACAAAATAACTTTTGTTTGGGAGTGGGGTCTTGAAACGATTTGTATTGCCACTAATCATCCTCATTATCGTTTTCGGAGTATATGGCAGAACGTTTGCGGACAAAGGAAGGAAGCATTATGAAGAGGCCGGACAAATTATATGGGAAATTAACACCGAAGAAAAAGTGATCGCATTAACGTTTGATGACGGACCCCATCGGAAACATACAAGGGAAATATTAGATCTTTTGAAAAAATACGAAGCGAAAGCAACGTTCTTTATTGTGGGTGCCAATGCCGAGAAGAATCCGGATGTAGTGCTGCGGATGTATGAAGAGGGACATGAGCTTGCCAATCATACGTATTCCCATAAAAGTCGAATGAATGTGTCGCAATTAATACAGGAATTGAAAAGAACGGATGACGTTATTTATTCCATAACGGGACAATCCTCCACATTATTCCGCCCAGTCGAAGGACAGTATACCGATGAGATTGTCCAGGCCGTTTCTAGAGAAGGCTACAAAATGGTCATGTGGTCTTGGCACTTGGATACATTGGATTGGAAAGATCCGGGGGTCGATAAAATTGTCGGCTTTGTATTAAACGGTGCCAAAGAGGGCAATGTTGTGCTGTTCCATGATGGAGGAGGTAACCGTAGACAGACAGTGGCAGCATTAGAGAAGATTCTCCCCGCTCTCGCAGAACAGGGATATACGTTTATAACAATTTCGGACATGATGAAAATTAAAGAAAATAATATGGAAGAGAAAGAAGACCGTCAAATTGAAAACACCAAATAAATACCTCTCCTTCCTTCCAGGATTGAAAATTGAAAAAGGGGTAATAATGAAATAGGCACAATAATTGTTCCAAGAAAAGAGGGTATCGTATGAGTCGGAAAATGACGAGTGAGGACCAAGCGGTTTTGGAAAATGCCCCGATAACGTACTATTTCACGATGATTTTCGCTGCCTTTGGAACAATGTTGGCCTTCTACTACTTACTCCAGGTGATGGAGAAGGTCAACGTTTTCCTCTTTTTCCTTTCAGTTTGTGGAGGTGGCATCCCGGTCGGTTTCATCGGGGTGTTCATTGACTATAAGATGTTGCAAAATCGTTTGAAAAAAAGATGATTGCGCAACGAATGAGAAGGAGCCTCCTGTCAGAAGGCTTCTTTTTAATTACCTTGAATAAATCGCATTCCAAGCCTTTTCAGTTCATAAGATGGGCTGAGGGGGCGTTTTTATGTATAACAGGGAAGCGGCTGTCGCCTATGCGAATAAATGGTGGAATGGCCGAAATCCGGATTTCCATTCATTCGACGTGGACTGCACCAATTATATCTCTCAATGTCTGCTGGCAGGCGGAGCGCCGATGTATGGATATCCCAATCGTGAACGTGGCTGGTGGATGCAAGGAGGGACATGGAGTTTCAGTTGGTCGGTCGCCCATTCCATGCGCTGGTTTTTAGGCGGATCGAAGAAGGGACTGACTGCCAGGCAAGTCGGTTCGCCCGAAGAATTGGATTTGGGTGATCTAATTTGTTATGACTTTCAAGGCGACGGGCGTTATGATCATACGACGATTGTGACGGCGAAGGATGGCGAAATGCCGCTCGTCAATGCCCATACGTACGACGCTTATCAGCGGTCATGGGATTACAAGGATTCCTATGCGTATTCTCCGAATGCAAAGTACTTATTTTTTAAAGTGAACGATCATTTTTCCTAAAGTGAAAGGGAGCTCTCCAGCTAGGAGGCTCCTCTTTTTTAATCAAACCATAAAATGGCCAGTGTGCCTTCTCCTGCGTGAACGGCGAGAGTGGAACTTATATCACCAATTTCTACAGTAAGCTGAGGATTGCTTTGTAGAAGCATTTGCTTCAGCTGATCCGCTTGATCTGGAACATTGCCGTGCATCAAATAAATGTGGGAAGGTTGGCTTGCGGACGCTTTATCCACAAGATATTGAAGCGCTTTCTTTTCAGATCGAACTTTATCGAACACTTCAAGTGTACCAATGTCCGATAGTTGAATGATCGGCTTTACTTTTAACAGGCTGCCCAGGAAAAATTGCACGCCGCTCATCCGGCCGCCTTTATACAGCTGATCGAGCTGACCAATGAGAATATAATTGTTCATCGTTCCGGCCATGGATTCGAGCTGTTGCTTTATTTCTTCCACTGATGCACCAGAGTCATGCATCGCCATCCCTTTTTGAATCAAGCCTGTAATTCCGTAAGAAAGGGATAGAGAGTCAATGAAAGTGATTGGGAAATTCGCCATCTCGGCACCTGCCATTGAAGAGGCGAGGGTGCCGCTCAATTTCCCTGAAATATGAACGGCGATCGCTTGTTCATAATCATTTGCCAGCTGTTTAAACTGTTCAGCAAACTCACCAGCTGACGGCTGGGACGTTTTTGGGAATTCAACCGCACCTTTAATGTTTTCATACAGCTCGGAAGGCGACAAATCAATTCCATCCACAAATTGTTTGTCCCCGAAATGTATATTAAGCGGAATCCAATAGAAATCCGGATGTTCTTTTAATTCTTTTGGAATGTAAGCAGTACTGTCCACAATCCAAGCTAATGGTTTTTTTGCCATAGGGGCCATCCTTTTTTAGTTTATTTACGAACGTAGGAATATTATATCATCGAAAGTAATTTGTTTGAATAGTAATAGTTTTAGAGAGAGGAGACAGTACGTTGTTTTCCTCGGAAAGCGGCAATAGTGTATAATGGTCGCTAGTATGGTAAAAAGGGGAGTTCAATAGATGAATGAACAAGCGCTATCAGTCAGAGATGCAATCGTTAATCGCCGGTCGGTTAAAAATTTCAATGGTCAACCGGTCGATGTCGATGATATATTGGCGGTACTTGAGGACGCACGGTGGGCGCCGAATCACGGCAACCGAAATCCTTGGAGAGTGATTGTGGCGGCCAATCAGGAGCACGTGAAATTGCAAGAACTGTTGAAGGAGTACGGAGTTCCGAAATGGAAAGAGCTATCCGAGGAAGACTTAGAAAAACAGATGAAGAAATTCACTACTCCGGGTGCTGTCGTATTCGTCGTCGTGCCGGAGGATGTCCGCCAAAAAGAGAGGTTGGAAGACTTTGCAGCAGCCAGCACGTTTATTCAAAACGTGATGTTGCTCGCATGGGATAAAGGCATCGGCACTTGTTGGAAAACACCGCCTTTCATCGACAATCCGAAATTCAGAGAAGCACTTGGTGTCAAGCCAGAGGAGCGCATCATCAGCATGTTGCAATTTGGTTATTTCGACGACATTCCAAAAAATCGCGTACGCAAACCGTTGGAAGATATCGTAACCTTCTTCGGAAAAGAAGAGTAATAAGAGGAGCATCCAGGCGACTGGATGCTTTTTTGAATGTGGAAAAGAAGAGAGTGTGATGGAGGGGGAATGGGAAAAGGGGATGCTCGGTGATGAACCGATTGGGCATAGGGGTGCGACGATTAAGTTATTGACGTTCAATTCGACTTAATGGCGTTCAGCGGGAGTTATTGGCGTTCAATTCGACTTAATGGCGTTCAGCGAGTTATTGGCGTTCAATTCGACTTAATGGCGTTCAGCGGGAGTTGGCGTTCAATTCGACTTAATGGTGTTCAGCGGGAGTTAATGGCGTTCAATTCGACTTAATGGTGTTCAGCGGGAGTTAATGACGTTCAATTCGATTTAATGGCGTTCACCCGAAGATATGCTAGGGTGTGCAGCGGTTATGTGCAGTTACAGTGGAAGTAGACTTGCTATATCTGGAAAATCTCCGTGCTAACCAGTATCTTCCGTGGCGCCAAATAAACGTTCCCCCGTGCCAAAAACCCGTTCTGCTGCGCCAAATCCGCTCGCCTCCGCGCCAAATCACCAGTCCAACCCGCCAAATCCTCACCTCGCTTCGCCAAATACAACAGACAAATAATACTCTCAAACTTTACTGCATCAAATGCCCACCACCATGACCAACAAACCCATAGAAAAACCGGGTTCGGCAAGTGTGCCAAACCCGGTATCGGTTATTTCTTTAATTCATCGACAGGCAGTTCAGCGAGTTCGTAGTAATAGTCGCCGATGACGCGAAGCCCTTTGTCGAAGTTTTCAAGATGGAAGTGTTCGTTTGGTGCATGGAAGTTTTCGCTCGAAAGGCCGAATCCCATGAGGACGACTGGCAATCCGAGGATTTCATCGAATGCGGCGACGATAGGGATCGAGCCGCCCATGCGTGTGTAGGCAGTCGGCACGTTGTACACTTTTTCGTACGAGCGGCCTGCTGCTTGGATGGCTGGGTGGTCAAATGGTGTGATGAACGGCTTGCCTTTGTCGAATTCGCTCACTTCTACCGTGACGCCTGCCGGTTTATGCTTTTCGATATGGGCTTTCAGCTTGGCGACGATATCTTCCGGGTCCTGATCCGGTACGAGACGGCACGTGATTTTTGCGCCGGCTTCGGATGGTAATACGGTCTTGATGCCTTCGCCGGAGAAACCGCCGAAGACGCCGTTCACTTCAAGAGTCGGGCGAGTCCACGTGCGCTCCAAGTAGGAGTAGCCTTTTTCGCCAAATAGTTCAGGCACGCCGATTTCCTCTTTCAATGCTGCTTCGTCAAAATTAAGTGCCGCATACGCTTCTCGTTCTTCTTCAGCCAGCGGGCGGACGTCTTCGTAGAATCCATCGACTGCAATGGTGCCTTCCTGATCATGGAAGGAGGCGAGGATTTCGGAGATGGCATGAATCGGATTTTGTACGCCGCCCCCATAAATGCCTGAATGCAGGTCGCTTTTAGCTCCGCGCACATCGATCTGTACGCCTGCCAGTCCGCGCAATCCATAGCAGATAGCCGGTTTGCCAGGTCCGTACATGCCGGTGTCGGAGATGACAATGATGTCTGCCGCAAGTTTTTCCTTATTCTCTTCAATATACTTCTCCAAGTTCGGGCTGCCGACTTCCTCTTCCCCTTCAATGATAAACTTTACATTGATGGGCAACTGTCCACCGTTTTCATGCATCAAAGCTTCTACTGCTTTCACATGCATGAATACTTGTCCTTTGTCATCGCTTGCGCCGCGGGCATACAGCTTATTGTCCCGGACTTCCGGCTCGAATGGACCGCTTTCCCATAAATGCAATGGGTCGACCGGTTGGACATCGTAATGGCCATAAATTAATAATGTTGGCTTCCCTTCGGCATGCATCCAGTCGCCATAGACGACAGGGTGGCCGTCCGTCGGCTCGATGGACACGTTCTCCAAGCCCGCTTTTTCGAATGAATCCTTTAGCCATTCAGCTGCTTTTTGCATGTCCGCCTTGTGGTCGGACAACGCGCTGATGCTTGGGATGCGCAGAAAATCCTTCAATTGGTCCAAATGGTCGTTCCGCTTTTCAGTGAAAAACGTGTCAAGCGATTCTAAATGAGTCAAAGGTATCCCTCGTTTCTAAGTATTTCGGATCTAAAAATAGTATAACAGAAAATAGAGAAATGCGAGTCAGGCAAGCAAGCGAAGACGAGGATATTATGGTATGATATGTATCATTCAACACAAGAACGGATGCATGGAAAACAAGTTCGGGAGGAACCGCTTTTGTTTATTGCACTAGGATTCTTTTTATTCATGTCGTTTTTCCTTTCAGGGAGTGAAACGGCGCTGACCGCTGTGAACCGGATGAAAGTCCAGCTGCGGGCAGAGCAAGGCGAAAAAAAATCAATCAAATTACAAAAACTGATATCGAAACCAGACCGGATGATCACCGCCATCCTCATTGGCAACAATGTGGCTAATATTATGATGCCGACCATTGTAACGATGATTGCGATCGATAAAGGGCTGAATGTTGGTCTGATGACCGGGATATTGACAGTCATCCTCATTGTGTTTGGGGAAGTGCTCCCTAAGACGATCTCAGCCACATTCGCGGATCGAATTGCGTATGCTGTGGCACCGACGATTTCTGTGGTTGTCAAAGTAATGACTCCTTTGACAGCGTTGCTTGCTTTGTTTACGAACATCTTTATCCGTATCATTTCCAAAGGCGCTGTTACAGAGGCGACATTGACTAAGGAAGAGCTTCGTTCAATGGTGGATATCGCATCGACGGAAGGGACGTTTGAGCAAGACGAATCACTGCGTTTAAAAGGTATTCTGGATTTTCCGGATAAAGACGTTTCGGATGTCCTGGAGACACATCGTACGGATGTAATCGGGCTTCCGATCGAAGCGAACTATGAAGAAGTGCGGGATACAATTTTAGAATACTTCTATACGAGATATCCTGTTTATGAGGAAAGCATTGATAAGGTGATTGGGGTCTTTTATTCCAAATCGCTGATAGAATGGTCCATGCATCCAGAGAAGAAGCTTTCTGAACTCATCGACCACAATCCGTTGTTTGTTGTGCAGACGGCCAGTGTCGAGAAAGTATTTAAATTGATGTTAGCGAAGAAGAAGCATTTAGCCATCGTGTTGGATGAGTACGGCGGCACGCTCGGTATTGTGACGCATGAAGACATTATTGAGGAAATGATCGGGCAGGACATTGAAGACGAAACCGACATTGACGAGGAAGTTCTGGTCTATGAATCAGATCATCACCAGTTGATCTGTCACGGCCGGCTTGAAATTGTCGAGGTCATGGAGCTGCTTCACGTCGGGTTGCCGACAGATCATGAAACCATTGGCGGCTTCGTTATGCAGGAGCTCGGTCATGTACCAGAGCCTGGCGAGAGATTTACATATGAAAATCTATTTTTTGAAATTGAAGAAATGGATCGAAGTCGTATCGTGAAGATGAAAATAACGAAACGACAGGAAGAGCATGATATGAGTCCGGACGATTGAGTGTCCGGGCTTTTCTTTGTCGAAAAGTCAGGAGAGGGCTTGCTGTCACATTTCTGTCACGACGCCTTACACATTTGTAAGTGTGTTGAAAGGGAAAGCGATAGTTTGTAAGACGAAAATATTTGATAATGGTTCCAAGAGATACAACACGGAGGGCGTTATCAATGAAAATCGACTTAGCTGAACTACACGATCAATATGGAAAATACATATATCACTTATGCTTGAAACTGACACGCAATAAAGAAGAAGCGGAAGACTTGATGCAGGATGTCTGGCTGAAAGTCGTTCGTTACAGCGGCAAGATGGACAGTGTCGACCGCATGAAAGCATGGCTTACGACGATTTGCATGAACACATTTCGGGATCGTTACCGGAAAGATGTGCGTCGCAGTAAACACGTAATGAACCAGCCTGATACATTGGACGTTCCGATCTTGGATTTGGTTCCAAGCGACAACATGACTCCTGTGGAAGTAGTGGAGCAATCCGATATTCAAAAAATCGTTCAATCGAAAATTGGTGAGCTGGATGCCATTTACCGAAAAACAATCGAGTATTTCTATGTGCATCAGTATTCGTTGATTGAGATTGCCGATATGATGAAAGTGTCGATCGGTACGGTGAAATCCCGTTTGTTCCGCGCGAAGAAATACTTGAAGGAATTAATGATGGACGACTCCGCAGCACGTGAGTACGTCATGGCGTAAGAATATATAACGAGTGCAGACCTGGTAAAAGGGTCTGCACTCGTTTTTTATCTTCCTCGGGAGATTATGCTAGTTTGCAAGCGCCTGCTAACGGGAACTTGATAGTCATAGTTCGTTAGTTGGGACGGGGAGGATCAGATGAAAAGTTGGAAGAAACGGAGCAAGTGGAAAAGCCCCTTGTTCTTACTAATATTACTATTTGTCATGCTTTATGTAGCGGTGATCGCTTGGCATACATATAAGCCGCTGCCGAAAGGGATTCCCTATGAAGGGGAACTGCACCGGACGGATGATGTAGAAATGTTCACCGACCTGACGTATGCTCAAAACAAGAAGGGCGATGGCATGGTGCATGAGCTGTCCATCTTCGATGAAGTATACAAAATGATTGATGAGGCAGAGTCCTTTATTGTTTTGGATTTCTTTCTGATGGATCATTATTCGGATGAAAAAGTGGAGTTTCCTAAAATCGCGGAAACCTTGACGGCGAAATTGATTCAAAAAAAGCAGGAGAATCCTAATATGGATATTGTGTTCATTACCGATCCGCTTAACACGGGATACGGTTCCTACGATTCTAAGTGGTTCACAAAGCTCGAAGATGCGGGCATCGAAGTCGTCTATTCTGATTTGGATAAACTGCGGGATTCCACACCGATTTATTCTGGTCTCTACCGGACAATTTTTCGCTGGATCCATGTGGAGAAAAAGGGGTGGATCCCGAATGCCATGGCGAGTGAGGCCCCTAAGATGACGCTCGCTTCCTATATGAAATTATTGAACGTCAAAGCGAATCATCGAAAAACGATGGTGACGGATAAGGCGGCTCTCGTCACGTCCGGAAATCCGCATGATGCAAGTGGGTTCCACGGCAATGTGGCATTGAAAGTGAGCGGTGCGGTGATCAATGACATCCTTGAATCGGAAGAAGCTGTCGTGCGGTATACAAATGGCGGTTCATTGCCGAGGGCGGAGGCCGTTGAATCAAAGGAAGGCCAATATGCAGTCCAATATGTAACGGAAAGAAAGATACTCGATGCATTGCTTCAAGATATCGGCCGCACGAAAAAAGGAGACCGGATACGGATGGGAATGTTTTTCGTTGCCATGCCGGAAGTTGTTGAAGCTATCGAGGATGCAGTCGATCGCGGTGTGGAAGTGCAGATGATTCTGGATCCGAACGAAAACTCATTTGGTAATGAAAAATCTGGATTGCCCAACCGCCCTGTGATGCAAAAGATGATGGATGAAACAGATAAGAAGATTCAAGTACGCTGGTACAACACAGTGATCGGTCAATATCATACAAAATTAGTCTTTGTGGAAACAAAGCAGGGCACGTATATTACGAACGGTTCTGCCAATTTGACGGACCGAACACTGAATAATTATAACCTGGAAGGGAATTTGCGGGTCATCGCTCCGAATGATAGTCAGCTTGTCCGCCAGTTAAATGCATATTTTGACCGGCTGTGGAGCAATGAAGATGCCTTGTACACCCTCGATTTTGAAGAATATCAAAATGAATTCACGTTCTTCCAACGAGGTATTTATCGTTTGCAAGAATTGTTAAAGCTGACGACGTACTAAGAGTTTCCAGATTAAAAAGGAAAAACCGTCCACGGACGGTTTTCTTTTTTACGAAATACTCTCCAATTGCTTGTTCAATTCGGCTAATCGGGTTTCCATAGTAGCAAGGCGCTGTTCTGCTTTGTACACGGAGTCAGCGTGGCCGGTTGATTCCAGTTTTTCGATATCACCTTGAAGGCTGATGTAATCCATTTTTAGTTCGGCGATGGCTGCTTCGAGTTGTCGTTTGTCCATTCGGCTCACTCCCAATCTTTTTCTTTAGTGTAGCATATCGGACATCGCTTTTCCGCGTTTCGGATATTCCAACAAGTAACGGATCGCTTCCAGAACGGTATCTTTCCCGTTTCCTAAATTGAGGTTCGTTTGCCTGCGGATTGCGCGTTTGCGGAGCGGTTCGTGAAGGAGCGGTTCCATGATGGCATTCAGCAGATTGGATTGTTTCACTTTGCGTCCAAGGCCCAGGTGGATGAAACCGTGGTGCTCTTTTGGGAAGCCGAGTCCAAGCTCGAATTCATTTTGTGCTAAGACGATGCACGGAATGCCCATGACAGCCACTTCGTATGGCATATAGCCGGAGCCGCAGAGAATGACGTCCGCAGTTGAATAAAGCTCGGCCGTATCATAGGGGGGCTGTACAATATTCGTGTTCCGCCGTCCAAGCGCCATCATTCGCAGCGTGCTGACATCATGGGGGTATAGTTCACCGACCAACACAGACACTTTAAGCGGGATCTGCAACTGCAGGACATGACGTAAAGCCCGGTAGCTCAGATTGCCTGGATCTTCTTCTCCGAATGAAATGACAAGATGCGGCAATGGGGCAGGCCGGTCTTTCTGCAGGCCAATCTTTCGATACGAGTCAAATGGGTCATCCGCCATGTACAAATTACGTTCCATAACGTAATGCTCCATTACATTTTCGCTTTCTTCTTCATACAATGTTTGCAAGACAAGATCCGCCAATCGGCCGCCGTCTCCAAAATCGTCAAAATGAATGAGGGAAGAAACGGATTCTCTGATTTTGTCAACTTCCTCCTGGATTGTGGAACCGCTGTCGCGTAAAAGTAAAGCTGGTTTGATGACTGAAACGGTATCAGCAAGTGTCGTATTCCGACCGATTGTGATTTCCTGGAAGCCTTCAGGCGCAGCTGGTGATGTGGGACCCGTCAGGAATAGGACATTCGCTTCTTCTGACAGGATTTTAGCCAGGATGGCCGCTCTGCGTGCGGGATAGGTCCCTTTAGCATCTGTTCGGGCTACATGAATGGCAATGGTTTTCTTTTCGCGTGTTTCTATTGGAATCACCCTTTCTATGACCTATGAATCCATTACTCTCCCTTTCACCCTATGATTTGAAAAAAGCAGTTATGTGCAGATTCCTGAACCTGAATGGAACGGCTAGGAATGATTTCGCTGAATTGTCCAGTTAGAACGGACGATTTCCAATTACAAATTGAAGATACAGTTCAAGAAGTGCAGGGAGTGTAGATGCAAGAAGACATTCCATTCCTGATGGATGTTCCGTTGTATGGTAAACTGGTTTTTATTCTCGAAGGAGAGGGGGATTCCTTTGTTTGATTCCTTACTATTCGATTTGCTGCTTGTCATATTGATTGGAATGCTCTCGCAATGGATTGCATGGCGATATCGGATGCCTGCGATTGTTGTCATGTCGGTCGCTGGATTGCTGGTAGGCCCGATTTTTGGCTGGATTGATCCTCAAGAGACGATGGGGGAACTGTTCAGTCCGATCATCACATTTGCGGTTGCCATTATTCTGTTTGAAGGCAGTTTGAACTTAGATATCCGGGAAATCCGAGGCTTTAGCAAGCCAGTTGGCCGTATTGTGACCATCGGGGCATTCATTGCCTGGATTGCCGGATCGCTGGCCGCCCATTATTTGGCTGGCCTATCATGGGAGGTCGCGTTCATTATCGGAGGGCTGTTCATTGTCACAGGGCCGACGGTAATTCTGCCACTGCTCAGGCAAGCTCGGCTGAAGCCAAGGGTGGCAGCTATTCTCAAGTGGGAAGGAATTGTTGTCGACCCGTTTGGCGCCCTCGTTGCCGTCTTCGCTTTTGAATTTATTAAATTCCTGCAGGCGGAAGTGTCTTTGAAATCGCTGTTGCTCTTCTTTACTGCTTCTGCTTTTGCCGTGTTGCTCGGTTGGGCAGCTGCCCGATTGATGGGGCGAGCATTCGAACGGGGGAGCATACCTGAATTTCTAAAAGCGCCGATCCTCTTCGTCGTTGTGCTGTTCACCTTTGTCTTTTCTGATGAAATCATGCATGAAACCGGCCTGCTCGCTGTTACGGCGATGGGGATGACAATGGCAAATCTGCGTATGACAACATTAAATGATGTCCGGCATTTTAAAGAAAATATTTCAGTTTTATTGATCTCCGGAATTTTTGTCATGTTGACTGCTTCTCTCGATACCCGGATTTTAGTCGATATTCTAAATCCGCATATCCTGTTGTATGTGGCGGCGATGCTGTTTGTCGTTCGGCCACTATCCATTTGGGTTTCGACGATTGGTACCGAATTGACATGGAAAGAAAGAACGCTTGTCGGCTGGATTGCTCCCCGGGGAATTGTCGCCCTTACGGTGTCCGGCTACTTTGCCTCCATCCTAGTGGACAATGGCTATCAGGACGCAGAAATGCTGACTGCCTTGACGTTTGCACTTGTTCTGAGCACCGTCGTGCTGCATGGTTTCTCAATCGGCTGGCTGGCAAGAAAGCTGAATTTGACGACAACGGATGAATCCGGTGTGCTACTTGTCGGCGGTTCGAAGTTTGCTTCTGCCTTTGCAAAATCGATTCAGGATAACGGTCATGAAGTCCTGATCCTCGATCAGTCCTGGGAGGCTCTGGCAGAAGCAAGAAAACGCTCCATTCCCAGCTACATAGGGGATATTTTAACCGAACAGATTGAGTACCATATTGATTTAACGCCATTCCGTTACATGGTCGCGATGACGGAAAGCGATACGTACAATGCCCATGTTTGCGCCGATTTCGCGCCGGATCTTGGGCGGCATCATCTTTTTCAAACGGCCTTCCATGCCGGGAATGAATCATCGAGCCTCAGTATTTCAGGCGGCCAGACACTATTTAGTCCGCCTGTTTCAATATATGAGTTGGACGAACGAGTGAATGAGGGGCATCTTATCCGAAAGACATTGATTACGAAGCAATATAGTTATACGCAATATTTGCGAGAACGGGATGATACATCCATTCTCCTTTATATTTTGCGTTCGGATGGAAATGTGGAATTTTTCACTGCCAAAAGGGAACTTCAGGCGACTGCCGGGGATTCCGTTCTGGCACTCACTTCTCCGGCTAAGAATATTGCACGGATCAAGGAGAGGTTGTTTGAGGAAAATGGAGAGTATCCAATTACAGACAGTGAAATTGAAGAACTGTTTAAAGAAGATATAGGGAAAGAAAAGCCGCAAATACCGGGGGAAGCTCCGCGTTCTTCTCAAAAAGAGTAGAGCCGGGCGGTCAGTAAGCTCAATTTCGGGAAACCTCCCCTATTCTTTGGTACGATGGGTAATGGAGAACAGCTAAGGAGGATATGCCTAGTGAAAGTTTTGTTTGTGGACGGGACCATTATCGGCAGCAAAACAGGAGCGGTGCTTGAAACCGTACGATCGTATATCGACGGTACGGGATGCGGCTATGAGCTTGAACTGATAAGGTTTGCGGATTATGACCACCAATTTGTCGACGGTCGTCCGTTCGATCAATATAATGATGATATGAAAAAACTGGTCCGGAAATTTGAAGAGGCGGATGCCTATATTATTGCAACGCCAATCTTCCAAGGTTCGATTCCAGGCGTCCTGAAAAATGCGTTTGATATGCTTCATCCGCATGCCATGCGGTATAAACCGGTATCCATTGTGGCAAATGGCGGCACCTTCCAGCATCATCTTGTCGTTGAGAACCAGCTGAAGCCGATTTTGGATTACTTCCGGTGCATGGTGACACCGAATTATGTGTATACTCATACGAGCCATTTTGATAATGAAAACAATATTATCGATGTAGACGTGCAAGAACGTTTGCAAGAGCTTGCGCGTGTATTTATCCAGTACGCAGAAATGAGCCGGCATCTATCGAAAGACGCTTTGGATCAAGACTAAGAAAATCCCGCTATTCCATTTAGGATAGCGGGATTTTTTTGAGAAATACAATTGATACATTAGTCCTTGTTTTTCCAAAATTTATTTAGGAAAAATATACTGATTTTATTTATTTTATATAGTATTATATTAACTATATATTGAAAGAATCCGTTTTTTAATCCTTTGTTTGGATATTGTAGCATTGTATAATAATAGAAATGGAGCAGCGGGGTATGGGAATAAAAACTAAGGGCTTTTTGGATGGCAGGCTATGGATTTTCATTTTGGCGGTCATTATCGTGCCAAACATGCTGGAAGAGTTGCTAAGTCAAATCTTTAAATGGAAATTTGATAATGACCTCTGGTATGAAATTGTGGATACTACTGTGTTTCTCATCTTTGCCACTCCGATTTTTATCTATTTGATTAATCGGATGGATGTATATGCGCGAAGGCTGGAATACCAATTGGTCGTTAACTCGCGGGTAAGTGACCAATTGAGAAGGATGAATGATGAGCTTAGTTATAATGCGAACCATGATGATTTGACTATGCTGCCAAACCGAAGACAGCTCTTTCGCAAATTGGATCAAATTACAAATGAAGATCGAGTGAATGCCGTCTTATTCCTGGACTTGGACCGCTTTAAAGTCATCAATGACACGATGGGCCATTTATATGGCGATATCTTTATTCGGCAAGTGGCAAAGCGCCTTCGCGAGCATTTGCCTCAAACGTTTGAAGTGTTTCGTCATGGCGGAGATGAATTTGTCGTACTTCTGAATCATACGAATCAGTATGAAGCGGAAGGGATATCAGCAGATCTTCTCTCCATATTCAGCGAACCGTTCATTATTAATGGAGAAGAAATTTTCACAACAGCAAGTATCGGCGTGAGTCTGTTCCCTAAAGACGGACGAGATGCAGAGACGTTACTGAAAAATGCGGACAAGGCGATGTATGAGTCCAAAGAAAAAGGAGGCAATACATACAGCTTTTATTCCGCCCAGACGGCTGTCGGCGATGTCCGGAAGATGAAACTAGAAAATGGCTTGCGAACTGCAGTTGACTCAGGCCGGCTAGAGCTTCATTTTCAACCAATAGTGAAGCTGTCCACTGAACGGATGGAAGGGGTGGAAGCGTTAATTCGCTGGAATCATCCAGAACTTGGATTTATTCCACCCAATGAGTTTATTTCAATCGCCGAAAAAACAGGAGCAATCATTCCAATCGGCAAATGGGTTCTTGAAGCTGCATGCAGTCAAGTGAAAGCTTGGCAACTCGCAGGACACCCTCATTTGAGTGTGGCAGTGAATGTATCAATCCGCCAAATCAATGAACCGGGATTTGTAGAATTCATTGAAGATGTCTTAAAGAGGACAGGCTTGTCGCCAGATCACTTGGATATTGAAATAACAGAATCACTCATGCAAAATGACGAGTCGATTACGATATTAAATGAGTTGAAAAAGATCGGAATCAATATTTCCATGGATGACTTTGGGACCGGCTATTCTTCGCTGAGCATCTTGGGTTATCTGCCGATAGACCGATTAAAGATCGATCAATCATTCACCCAGGATATGCTTCAGCATCCGCATACAAAATCCATTGTAAAAACAATCATCGATATGGGGCGGAATTTGGGGTTAACCCTTGTCGCAGAGGGGATTGAAGAGGAGACACAGGCTCAAGCGCTGCGAGAATTCGGATGCGATTATGGGCAAGGCTACTTTTACAATAGGCCGCTGACAGCAGATCAGATGGAGGCCTGGCTTCAAGGGGAATATTTGGCACAGTAAAGGGGGGAGGTTCCGTTGACAGAAACGGACAATCAATTGTTGAATAGGATCTTATTTGAAGGCATAAAGGAAATGGTGATGGTAATCGGGGTACGGGATAATGAAGAGCTATATTACGAATACATAAACCGTGCCGCGATGGAGAGAACATGGCTGACTGCAGAAGCGATCGGCAGACCGCTAAGGGAAGTAGAATCACCAGAAAAATTCGAGTTCTTTCGTTTGAACCATCTGCACGTAATCCATACGAAGCGTGAGTTCCATTATGAAGATTCCTACGAAATGGAGAATGGGGAGATGTACTATTCCTCTGTCCGTCTCGTCCCGATGTTGAATGAGGAAGGACAGGTCACTCATATTGTAATCCATGCCCATGATATGACCGCAATGAAAAAAGCGGAACGCGACCTGGCCAAGTCACAGGAGAAGCTGCATGAAACGGAAGACCAGTTCCGGATCATCGCGAATCATTCACGGGATTTGATTGTCATCCTCGATATCTACGGCAAAGTTGAATATATTTCGCCATCCTGCACCGAGGCGCTCGGATTCAGTGAGGAAGAGATCATGGCAAGGCCGTTTCCTTATTTTATACACCCCGAAGATCGATCGGGTCTAGTGAATGCGTTCACCGATTCGCTTCGGAAGCAAAGGCATTTTAAAGTGAAATTTCGGATGCGCAATAAATGGAATGAATGGATATGGTTCGAGATTTACGGCTCCCCCGTGTTCAATGAACAGCATCGCATCAACCGTATTGTGGCGATTGCACGGGACATTTCGGTGGATAAGCGGTCGGAGGAACAATTGCGTTATTTCGCCTACCATGACATGCTGTCTGATCTTTGGAACCGCCGTGCATTCTATGAACATCTTGCTGATGCATTGCAGCGGGAACAGTATCGGCGAGAGGGACTGGCACTTTTGTTGCTCGATATCGACCGGTTTAAATGGATAAATGATCAGAATGGCCATGATATTGGGGATCAGGTCATTGCTGAATTCAGCAAACGATTGAAAGGTGCGGTCCGCCGGATGGACACGGTGGCGCGATTTGGCGGCGATGAATTTGCTGTGCTTCTGCCGTCGGTCGGTTCACGCGAGGATGCTTATGCAGTCGCGGAATCAATCCAGAGAGCCATCGCGAAGCCATGGGTATTCACCGACCGATGTCTTTTAGTCACTACGAGTATTGGACTCGCTGTGGCGGAGGGTAATATGACAGACGATGAATTGATCAAACAGGCAGATTTGGCTTTGTATGAAGCGAAGGAATCTGGCCGGAATTGCTGCATAGGTTAAGCTCGAATAAACAGGCGATTGCTGAATTAGGAGCAATCGCCTGTTTTTTGTGCTTGCATCTTGCGAGAAACGATGTTCATTTTGCTGATTAGATAAGTGATTAATGCTGTTATGCCTTCTACTAACGGAAATACCCACCAAATAGCCTGGCCTCCAAGGAACTTCGGTAAAAGAATGAGGACCGGAACGAAAAGTATAATGCTCCGCAATAAGACAATTCCGGTTGCTAAACGAATTCGCTCAATGGATTGGAAAAACTCCGCATAGACCAGATTAACTCCGAGGAATAGATAACCGATCGCGAAATGGGCAAATCCTTGTGTGGCAATTTGCTGAATCTCCACTGTACTGTCTCCGAACAACGAGATGATTTGGCTCGGAAACAGCATGATCAAGGTAGCTGTAACGACACCGAAAAGCACAGAAGTCATAATGCCGATTTTCAATAGGGCTTTTAATCTGCCTGTCAAACCAGCGCCATAGTGGTAGCTGACGAGTGGCTGTAAGGCCATTCCGATACCATAGAACACCATCAAAAGGACAGCGTGGACATAATTGACCATCGCATAGGCTGTCACGCCATTGGCACCCATGTAGTGTAAATAGGTCACATTATAGAAGATGATGATGACGGCCATAGAGGCTTCAACAACAAAGCTGGGCAGGCCGATGGAAATGATTTTCATCGTATCGTGCCAGTTTAGAAATCCTGGAACAAATTTCAGGTTGGCCCGTTTCCAAAAGAAATGAAGGGACAACACCATCAGGCCTGCAACTGTGGACAGTGCAGTAGCAAAAGCCACGCCTGTTACCCCGTAATCAAATACAAAAACGAATAGATAATTCAATAGGATATTGAGAATAGAAGTTGTAATCAAGCCCATCATCGCAAGCTTCGGATTCCCGTCATTTCGAATAAAGATGCTTAACAGGTTTTCGGTCGTGTAAAATACACCAAATAGTAAAATGACACGCAGGTATTCATGAACATAAGGATAGGTTAGGTCGCTTGCTCCGAATAAATAGGAGATGTCCTTTAAGTTAATCAGCAGCACGCTCACTAAAGACAAAACGATAAGGAGCATTAGGCCGAATGATAATGTAAATATTTTTAATGCGCGTTTTGTCTGTCCCTCGCCGAGCGAGATGGAATAGAGGGTCGCGCCCCCCATACCGATCCAAAGAGATATGGAGAGTAAGATAGAGAAAATGGGAACGGCTATATTGACTCCTGCGAGCGCTGTTGGACCCACGCCATGACTGACAAAAATACCGTCAATTAAAATATTGACCGACATAAGCGTCATTCCGATTAGCGAGGGAATCAGATAGGATAAAAACAATGGCCGGAGTGGCCGGCTTTCAATGTGATTCATCGTTGTCATGTTTGTGTATCTCCTTCACCATTACCTTCTCGCCATTTTCATCCAGCTCACCATTAAAAGCGAAGCCGAATTTCTTGTATAAATGAATAGCGGCTGTATTCGTCTCATACACACTTAAAAATAGCTGGCGACAATCATACAGATCGGTTAAATAGCGTAAAAGGAACTCTAAAAAGTGTTTACCTAGCCCTTGATGCTGATAGCGTTCATCAATCAAAAAGCGGTCCAACCAAACACGCTGCTCATTCTCTGCATGCGGGAACATGCCGTACATGGCGAATCCGACAGCCCTATCCTCCATGTACAGGCCGACCGGAATAAACCGACGGTCGTGTTCTGCTTCTTGCAAGCATTCCAGCGTACTCTCAATAAAGCCCTCCTGCTCATCTGCAATACGTAATGCTAAAATTTCTTCTTCGTTAAAATCGTCACGAATTTCCGTGAACATAATGTCAAAACCTTTCTCTTTCAATGGGGCTACCTACAATGTAGGGTATATAGTAACTATATAGTCAAGAGGAGACGTTGAAAATTGAGTATTCGAAAAGAAAAACTGTTTACCACTGGTGAATTTGCTGACCTTTGCAAGGTCAATAAGCAAACGTTGATCTACTATGACCAAATCGGATTATTGGCTCCGATCATGAAAGATGAAAAGGGGTATCGGTATTATTCAATTGCCCAATATGAATTTTTTAGTGTCATTGAACTGTTAAAAGCAGTCGGAATGACATTAAAGGAGATTCAAGAATACATGGCAAATAAATCGCCCGAGAACTTTTCGGACTTAATGCGTCTGCAAAAAGAGGTCGTATCAAAGAAGCGCCAGGAACTCGAGATGATTGAAAATATGATTCTTGTGAAATCAAAACTAATCGAAGAGGCATTGGATATTGAATTCGATAAAACCTCGTTAGAATACTTGCCAGAATGCACAATGTATTTAAGTGATACGATAGAAAATTCGACGGAGGAGCAATTTGTTGCAGCCGTCTCGGATTTTATTGAGGAATTGTATCGTGCCCAGCTGGATTCGGGTTACCCAATTGGCGGAATGACAAAAAAGGAGAATGTCCTAAAAGGGGATTATTCAAATTACAGTTATTTGTATATGGAGCAGCCGAATCCAAGGGAGGGCCATCCCTATTTCAAAGCGGTCGGAGGCAGCTTTCTAGTCGGCTATCATATCGGGACGGCTGACACCATATCGTCCACCTATGAACGATTATTGAGTTACATGCAGCAACATGGATACTGTCTTGGACAATACGTGTACGAGGAATATATCTATGATGCGGTACTGAAAAACCGGGAGGAAGAGTATGTAACAAAAATTATGATGGAGGTCACGACAAATGAAAAAGGATAGATTGGTTGAAAATCATCCCAATCTGTCCTTTTTTAAGTCGGTTTATTCCAGTTATCCGCGAAATCCTCTAGGGGCTTACAGTGCAACCTTGTAAACATTGGCATATAGAATTTCTCTGATCTGGCTAAACTCCTCTTCGGTAATCAGACGGGGATAGCTCATAATGTACAGGGGCAGGTCTGCTTGCCCTTTCTGCAGTGGCGGCTGTACATAGTCGAAAGGATTGAGATGAAACCCTAATCGCTCGTAAAAGCCTATTCTACGTTTGGCAAGCTCCGTATCTGGAAGCTCAACCTCCAAAATCACGGGTTTTAATGACTCTTCTAGATAGCTGGCCATCAGTTTTCCGCCTGTACCGCTTCCACGCATGAAAGGGTCGACTGCGATATGTTCTACAAAGCGGAATGCTGTAAATTCCCATGAGGCAATAAATGCGATGATTTGGTTATTAGTATCCGATTTCGTCACAAGTCGGTAATGCGGATCAGTTAATAATGCTTTCTGTCCCTCATATGTCCTCCGCTCGCTAATCGGAAAAGATTCCTCCATCAATGCGTATAGTTGATCAAACTCTCTCCCATCAAACATTCCATTCACTCCTTCGCATCTACTTAAGGATAAGCTGTACCCTACAGATTACTACGAAATTCGATCAATTTCTGCATAGCCGTTTTCTTAAGTCGATTTTCGTCATTTTTACACAGGAAGCATGTTTCCATACTTGCATTCCCTTCGGATGCAACATCAGGCATTCTCCCGTATAATCGGGTTATGAAGAAAGGGGATTTTTTTATGTCCAAATCAGTCGTATTAGCCGAAAAACCATCCGTGGCACGGGATATTGCGCGGGTGCTTGGCTGCAATAATAAAGGGAACGGCTTCTTGGAGGGGCCGCAATATATTGTTACTTGGGCGCTGGGCCATCTTGTAACGCACGCAGATCCAGAAAGGTATGGCAATGAATATAAGGAGTGGAAGTTGGAGCTTCTTCCGATCATTCCGGAGCCTTTCAAATTAACGCCGATCCGTCAAACATCAAAACAATTCAATGCGGTAAAGGCGGTATTAAAACGAAATGATGTGAAAGAGGTCATCATCGCAACGGATGCCGGCCGGGAAGGGGAGCTGGTGGCCCGCTGGATTTTGGAGATGGCCAAAAACCGCAAGCCAGTCAAGCGTCTTTGGATTTCTTCGGTCACGGACAAGGCGATTAAAGATGGCTTCCGGAACTTGAAGGACGGTAAACAATACGAAAATCTGTATGAAGCGGCAGTTGCCCGTGCGGAAGCCGACTGGGTTGTAGGAATCAATGCAACGCGCGCGTTAACCGTGAAATATAACGCGCAGTTATCCACGGGGCGTGTTCAGACACCGACCCTTGCAATGATCGCGGAACGGGAAAAACAGATTCGGGATTTTAAACCGAAATCTTATTACGGCTTGCAGGCTTTAACGGAGTCGACCCGCTTCACATGGCATGATCAAGCAGGGCAGACGCAATCCTTCCAAAAGGAAGCTGTGGAAAAGGTGCTTGCACGTCTTGATAGCATTCATTCTGGAAAAGTGAAGGACGTAAAAACCACGCCGAAGCAGCAGCCGGCCCCTTCCTTGTTCGACCTGACGGAGTTACAGAAAGAAGCACATCGCCGCTGGTCTTGGTCTGCAAAGGAAACCTTATCAACGCTCCAAAATCTTTATGAGCGTCACAAAGCGGTAACTTATCCACGGACAGACTCCAAGCATTTGACTTCCGATATGGCGGGTACGTTGAAAGAACGGATCAAAGCGGTTGATATTGGTCCTTACCGGAAATCAGTGAATACTTTGTTGCGCAGTGGCCAAGTAAAGCCGCAAAAAGGGGTCATTGATGACAAAAAGGTCTCCGATCACCATGCGATTATCCCGACAGAGGAAACGCCGGTTTATCAGGACTTATCCGACAAGGAACAGCGTCTGTATGATTTGATCGTCAAACGGTTTTTGGCTGTGTTCTTCGGCCCGTTCCGCTATGACCAAATGACAGTGGAAGTCGAAATTGGTGGAGAAATGTTCAAGGCAAAAGGCCGGACGGTGACCGACGAAGGATGGAAGGCCGTTTATTCAACGGATGAAGACGAAGAGGATACAGACCGGCTTCCGGCATATAAAAAAGGTGATGAAATCAAGGTCAGAGCGGTTGTTATGACAGACGGACAGACAAAACCGCCTGCGCGTTTCAACGAAGGGACATTGCTTGCCGCAATGGAGAACCCGGCGCAATTCATGGCAGGGGAATCAAAGGATTTGATTAAAACGCTTGGTGAAACAGGCGGTCTTGGAACAGTCGCAACAAGAGCCGACATTATCGAAAAGCTATTCAGTTCGTTCGTCATCGAGAAAAAAGGCAATGACATCTATACAACTTCCAAAGGAAGACAGCTGCTCGAGCTCGTTCCGGATGATTTGAAATCGGCGGCGTTAACAGCCGAATGGGAACAGAGTTTGACGAAAATAGCTGCCGGCAAGATGAAGAAAGACGTGTTCATGAAGGACATGATTGATTTCTCGAAAAAGACCGTTAAGGAAATCAAAACGGATGATAAGAAATTCCGCCATGATAACGTAACGGGGAAAATGTGCCCGGATTGCGGCAAACCGTTATTGGAAGTGAACGGGAAGCGCGGCAAGATGCTCGTCTGCCAAGACCGGGAATGCGGCCATCGCCGGAATGTCTCTACATTGACGAATGCGAGATGCCCGAATTGTAAAAAGAAATTGGAGCTGCGGGGAGAGGGCGACGGCAGGATCTTTGTCTGTAAATGCGGACACCGGGAGAAGCTGTCCGCTTTTGAAAAACGACGCAACCAGTCAGGCGGGAAGAAAGCCGACAAGCGGGATGTGCAAAAGTATTTGAAAAAGCAGGAAGAACCGGAAAATACAGCAATGGCAGATGCGCTAAAGAAACTATTTGAAAAGTAAATTTTAGCTCTTTTGTCTGATAGTTCGCTAAGTGAATAATGGATATAATTTCTTTATTACGAAGTGGAGGGAGATTTCCTCTACTTCAACAGATCGTGTAAAAGGAGCGGCCTTGTAAGAGGCCGGCAGGAGGTGAAGGAACATGAACGCCATTATGACGTTCGCTTCAGCAGCAGACCAGATGCAGCGGTACGACGCAGCGCGCAGACGAAACGCCGAACACGCTTATGACAGACAATCCGAATACAACGGCCGGCATCAAAAGACGCTGGCCGATTTGGAAGCGCTGCTGCTCGGAAAAAAAGAGGCGGAAGCACAGCAGTTTGTAAAATTGGGTGCTGGACAGATGAAACAAATCACCCCGCCACTCGGAAAGACACTGGAAGAAACGATCGACCTGTGGCGAGAAGTCCGGAGGGAAGCAAATTCGGTCTCTGAACCAACAACCGCCGATCACCAGCTCGCCGCCACAGCATCCGCAAAAATCCGGGAAACCGAAGCCCGTCTCGCGATGCAAAAGAAAGCCAAAGTGAAATTAACAGAACTAACCAAGCAGCAGGAACGCAACTCGGTCATCATGCCCCAGCCTTCTGCCGACCACCGTTCATTCAAAATCACGGCGGAAAAACAATTCGCCAAAGCCATCTCCGCCTACACCATCCAGGTCGAAGCGAAATCGAGAGGCTACGGACTCGAAGGACCGCAATACTACGTAAGTGCATAAATGGAAAAAGGCTGTCCTACTAGCAGGACAGCCTTTTTCCATAGACAATAATGAGGGAAGCAATAAACACGAGCCCCCCTCGGAGAGAAAACTAGGAGTCCTGGGGTTTACGAGCGGTTATAGAAATGAGCATTCGAGGAGATATACGAGCGGTTGTAGAAATATATGAGCACTCCAGGTATACGAGCGGTTGCAGAAATATACGAGCACTCCAGGAGATATACGAGCGGTTGTAGAAATATACGAGCACTTCTGGAGATATACGAGCGGTTATAGAAATATACGAGCACTCCAGGAGATATACGAGGGTTGCAGAAATATACGAGCTGTTGAAGCGAAGATACGAGCGGTCTTGGAAGAGTTGATGTGTCCAACGGATATACGAGCAACCAGGGGGAAACATTTTAAACAGTCTTCATGTTGTAAGCTTTGGCTTATGCATAGACTTTGGGTGTTTAATTAGGCGTGTTCCTTGGAAAGCCGCCAATTCGCGGGGAAGTGATACGTCGTCTATACTTCATGGCGCGCTGAATGCTTTTAACCAATCAAAGAATTGATGGGATGGTTGAAATTATGCCATTCTGGAAAATATACGAGCTGTTTGGAAGCATATACGAGCGGTTGGAAACCAGATACGAGCTGTTCCAGGATTATACGAGCGGTTGAGTCAAGATACGAGCTGTCCCAAGATTATACGAGCGGTTGAGCCGAGATACGAGCTGTTCTAGAAATATTCGAGCGGTTGGGTCACCAGATATTAATTGTCATTCAAATAAGCAACTATAAAGGAGGGTGCCGGATGGCGAAGAAGAAAGCGGTTAAGACCAATGCAGTGCGATTGTTGGAAAATGAAGGTGTTCTGTTCGAGGTAATTGAATATGATATGAGCGATGGCCAGCTGGACGGGGTGTCGGTTGCAGAGAAGACCGGACAGCAGGCGGACTTGGTGTATAAGACACTCGTTACGATTGCTGCCCCTTCTGAGTTGTTTGTTTTTATCATACCGGTTGCGGAAGAGCTGGATCTAAAGAAGGCGGCCAAGGCGGCGGGCGTGAAGAAGTTGGAGATGCTGCCGCTGAAGGATTTGACGAAGGAGACGGGGTATGTGCGTGGCGGCTGTACGGCCATCGGGATGAAGAAGCCGCTGCCTGTCATCATTGATCAGTCTGCGGAGCCGCTTCCGACTTTTATCGTAAGTGCGGGAAAGCCCGGTTTGCAAATGAAGGTGGCGCCGGCGGATTTTGCCCGGGTGGCCAGTGCTTCTTTTGCTGCAATAGTGAAAGGGTAATTGTGTTTCATCCGTTTGGCCGGCATCCCCTTTGTGGCGATTGTAGAAGTGTAATTGCTTCACTTCAAAGAAGTGTGCCATGGCATATCTGTAGCGCTGCATCAAATGGGATCTCATATTTGCTAGAGTGCACTTGCATGTTACTATTAAAGAAATGGAAACGCTGCTATTTGTGATGGCTGCGTGAATAATGTAGTTCGGTGGTGTTCTGCCGCGAAGCGTATGGCAGTCGACATAGATAAACAAGTAGCCCTGCGAACGGGCTTGGAAAGAAGAATGCGAATGAGAAGGATATTTGTGTGGCGCTGGGTGTTTTTTCTGGTGGGCATGATGATTATGTCGCTTGGGATCTCGATGACCATTAAAGGGAATCGGCTGGGCATTGGGCCATGGGATGTGCTGCATGTCGGGTTGTACCGGAATTTGGGGTTATCGATCGGTTCCTGGAGTATTATAACGGGTTTTATTATCATCGTCAGTACGGCGATTGTTCTCCGGCAATGGCCGAGACTTGGGACGTGGTTGAATATGTTCATGATCGGCCTGTTCATCGACTTATTCAATTGGCTGCTCCCGGATTTCGCCTCGCTTGGAGGGCAGGTGGTCATTTTTACGCTTGGTGTAATTGTGACGGCCTATGGGGTAGGGGTCTATGTTTCGCCAAATGTTGGGGCGGGTCCCCGGGACAGTTTAATGCTGATATTTGTGGAAAAGCTGGGGGTCAGTGTGAAGGTCGTACGGACCAGTATTGAGGTCGTCGTCGCCATCATCGGATGGATGCTCGGGGGACCAGTTGGAGTGGGTACTGTTCTGATCGCGCTGTTGATCGGACAAATTGTCCATTATGCTTTGCCCCAATGTCGTAAACTGTTATTAAAAATTGCCCGTGAAGAGGACGAGGAAGTTTTATTCAGAAGATAATATACATAGCTGCAAAGACGCTCTCCAAAGGGTGTCTTTTCTTTTTGTGAATCAATCTAGTACAAGCCGTGCATTTTTTCAAACCTTGGGCATAAGTTAGATTTAGGTTATTCAGATCGATTTGGAAAGGATGGTTACGATATACGGGACAATTACGGAATATATGGGGACGGCCTACACGGGGCATGGAATCTCACATAAATATGACAAGTTGATTGACACGGCAAAGCATGTGATCTTTTTAAAGAGTGCACCGACGAATGCATTATCCCCGCTTTTGCAGGATATCGCATCTCATTTTATCAAGCGGGGCTTGTTTGTTGATCGTTTTATGAATCCGATTCAACCCGATAAGACAGACGCTGTGTATGTCAGAGGGGAGAATTTGCTTATTTTGCAGGCATCCCATCCGGTGGCGGTGGAGCCGGTTGAACTCGGCGGGCGGCATAAAGTCGTTAGTTTTTATGACGTGTATGATGACAGGAAGTTAAAAGAGCTGAACGACCGGGTCGTGGCCACGAAGGCGG
Organism: Sporosarcina sp. NCCP-2222; assembly: GCF_023168145.1. Taxonomy (GTDB): domain Bacteria; phylum Bacillota; class Bacilli; order Bacillales_A; family Planococcaceae; genus Sporosarcina. The sequence continues at coordinate 2,594 of NZ_BQYK01000004.1, read as the reverse complement.
AAGCAGAGGAAGCCTTGCAAAAAACGTTATCCTCGCTTTCGGAGGCGAAGCATATCCATGATGATTGGGAAGCGGTCAATATTGTGCGGATGATGTGGAGGGAACATGAGCAGCTGATCGAATCCCTGAAGCAGGAATTGTTCGGTTCCATGAAGCTGCATAAGGAATCGGGCGTGGCCCACCGAATCATCGGATCATTGTCGGCAGGAGGAGCAAAGGATTTCATTCCGTCGATTACGTCTCGCGCAAAACGGCGGCTCCTGATCAAAGGATTGTCCGGTTCGGGAAAATCAACGTTAATGAAAGCACTTGGCAAAGAAGCAGAGCGGCGGGGCATCGATGTGCTGTACGGCTGGTGCGGGTTAGATCCGGCGAGTGTAGATCTAGTGTTATTCCCGGAACTTTCCGTTTGTCTATTTGATGCGACCAAACCGCATGAATATGAGCCGGAATTAAAAGGTGATGAAATATTGGATCTCCTATCTCTGTGTGCGGAAGATCCCGAGGCTGAAGAGAAAGTCGCGCCGATCGAGGAAGCGTATAAAGAAAAAATACTGGATGCTTCCGGTTATATGCATGCTTATGCAAACGCAATGCGAGAAGTAAAGACGTCCCTTGACTCAGCGATTGACCAGAAAGTCTTCGCTGAACGGGAAGCTGCCGTTTGGGATCTCCTGCCTTCCTAAGATGTATCTTTCAGCGAAACGCCCACAACTATGCTAAAATGAGGGCACCACTCGTTTGAAAGGAAGATCACATTGTCGAAAGCATTGCATTCATTTTTAGAAGAAAACTTAAAAGAATTACGCGATCAAGGCCTATATAACGAAATTGACCCAGTTGAAGGTCCAAACGGTCCTGTCATAACAATTAATGGCAAACAACTGATCAACTTATCATCCAATAACTACCTCGGTCTGGCAACAAACGAGGATTTGAAAAAGCTTGCCATTGCGGCAACTGAAAAATACGGTGTCGGAGCAGGAGCGGTCCGGACGATCAATGGAACGCTTGATATCCATGTGGCGCTTGAAAAGAAATTGGCGGAATTCAAAGGAACGGAAGCGGCCATTTCCTACCAATCCGGCTTTAACTGTAACATGGCAGCCATTTCTGCTGTTATGAATAAAAACGACGCGATTCTTTCTGATGAATTGAACCATGCTTCTATCATTGATGGATGCCGTCTTTCCGGGGCGAAAATTATCCGTGTCAAACACCAAGACATGGATGATCTCCGCGCGAAAGCAAAAGAAGCGACTGAATCCGGCCAATACGGTAAAGTGATGTACATTACGGATGGGGTATTCTCCATGGACGGGGATATTGCCAACCTGCCGGAAGCGGTTAAAATTGCTAAGGAATTTGACTTGATCACCTATGTGGATGATGCGCATGGATCAGGTGTAACTGGTAAAGGAAAAGGAACGGTGAAGCATTTCGGTTTGGAGAAAGAAATTGATTTCCAAATCGGAACACTTTCCAAAGCAATTGGTGTTGTCGGTGGTTATGTGGCCGGTACGCAGCAATTGATCGACTGGTTGAAAGTCCGTTCCCGTCCGTTCTTGTTCTCTACAGCACTTCCTGCAGGCGATGTGGCCGCTATCATGGGAGCGCTTGATAAAATCATGGAATCCACGGAGCTTCATGACAAGCTTTGGGATAATGGCAACTACTTAAAAGCGGGATTGAAGAAGCTCGGATTTAACATCGGAGCGTCCGAAACGCCGATCACTCCTTGTATTATCGGAGAGGAAAAATTGACGCAGCAATTTTCTAAGCGGTTGATTGAAGAAGGCGTCTACGCTAAATCGATCGTGTTCCCCACAGTACCAAAAGGCACAGGACGAGTGCGTAACATGCCGACTGCAGCCCATACAAAGGAAATGCTTGATGACGCGCTGGCTATTTACGAGAAAGTCGGAAAAGAACTAGGTGTCATTCAATAATAAAACGGATGGGCTCACGCCTGTCCGTTTTTTATTTTGGCTTCATGTCAATTAATGCCTAAGCCTATATAGGAAGGTAGATAGGGGTTGTAACAAGATTGAAATAATACGTGAATAGTTCTTCCTAAAAAAATTCTGCAATCTATGCATATATTAATAGAAAGAGGGTAATAACTTAGTATAAATGCGTGAGGTGAATTCTTTGAGATATAACGAACACGTACAACTGCTGCAACGGAATGGCAGAAAAGGCCCTTCCATTGTCAGATTCAGATATGACAAAATAAAAAAAGCGATGTTGCATATAGCCGGTGAAAAAGACTGGATTTCATTTGATGAATTATCGAAAAAGACGTTGAGACGGCTGACGCCGTTTGACGGGAACAATCAATGGTACATGGAAGCGCTCGTGACTGATTTAGAGGCACGCGGGTTATTTGAATGCTCGCAAGTCAATGGTGATCTCTTTATCCGAAAACTGGGCTAAATGAAAACCCGCCAGAGTGAACTGCACCCCAATTGTTAGACACCATCTAACAATTGGAGGTGCATTTTTTCTATGGCTAAATTTACTGCAGAAGATAAGTTACAAGCAGTTAATCGTTATTTAAATGGCAGGGAAAGTTCAATTGAAATAGCTAAGTC
>NZ_BQYK01000003.1:543936-547913 GCF_023168145.1 Sporosarcina sp. NCCP-2222 | reverse complement strand
TACATCCAAGTACTACTATTTATATAATCCGGCGGCGTAGCTCAGCTGGCTAGAGCGTACGGTTCATACCCGTAAGGTCGGGGGTTCGATCCCCTCTGCCGCCATCTTAAAGGACCTTTAGCTCAGTTGGTTAGAGCAGACGGCTCATAACCGTCCGGTCGCAGGTTCGAGTCCTGCAAGGTCCACCAGCATTTGTCTGTATAACACGGAGGAATACCCAAGTCTGGCTGAAGGGATCGGTCTTGAAAACCGACAGGGGTGTTAAAGCCCGCGGGGGTTCGAATCCCTCTTCCTCCGCCATTTCCAAATCAACGAATACGAAATGGCATAAGTTACTTAACAGATTTTGCTTATATAATATTATCGCGGGGTGGAGCAACGAGCATTGCAAAGGATGCGAGTAACACCGACAGCGAAGCGTAAGGTGTCCCTTATGCCATGTGCGTAGAGCATTTTGAATCATTACTAATATTATCGCGGGGTGGAGCAGTGGTAGCTCGTCGGGCTCATAACCCGAAGGTCGCAGGTTCAAATCCTGCCCCCGCAACCAAATGGTCCCGTGGTGTAGCGGTTAACATGCCTGCCTGTCACGCAGGAGATCGCCGGTTCGATCCCGGTCGGGACCGCCATTTTCCAAATACATAGAGTGATTTCTACAAGAAGTTTTTCTAATCATTCGGTAAATGAATTTCAAGTTAATGTGGCTCAGTAGCTCAGTCGGTAGAGCAAAGGACTGAAAATCCTTGTGTCGGCGGTTCGATTCCGTCCTGAGCCACCATGTAATGCGGGTGTAGTTTAATGGTAAAACCTCAGCCTTCCAAGCTGATGACGAGGGTTCGATTCCCTTCACCCGCTCCAAGGGCCTATAGCTCAGCTGGTTAGAGCGCACGCCTGATAAGCGTGAGGTCGGTGGTTCGAGTCCACTTAGGCCCACCATTCCGCAGTAGCTCAGTGGTAGAGCAATCGGCTGTTAACCGATCGGTCGTAGGTTCGAGTCCTACCTGCGGAGCCATCCATTTCATATGGGGAAGTACTCAAGAGGCTCAAGAGGCGCCCCTGCTAAGGGCGTAGGTCGCGAAAGCGGCGCGAGGGTTCGAATCCCTCCTTCTCCGCCATATTCTTGGCCCCTTGGTCAAGCGGTTAAGACACCGCCCTTTCACGGCGGTAACACGGGTTCGAATCCCGTAGGGGTCATAACAAAAAAACTGTACAGTCTTTGACTGTACAGTTTTTTTCATTTCTTATCTTCGATGTAACTATCGCCTCGGTGATACGGAATGTCGCCCATTGGCGATTCTACGCCTTCTTGGTCCAAGCTTTCCTCATATTCCTCTGAAGCGGAGGAGCGGACAAATCCACGTTCTTCTGCGCTGATATCGGTACTTGTAAATTCCTCATATTCTTCTGCAGCTCCCTCTGTTATCGGATCATCATATAAGGAGTTATAGTCGTCTCGATCTCCTACGAAATCAGAAGGGGTTTCCGAGGTTCCGGACTTTGCAATTTCCTGAAAGCTATCTTCACTATCCTCAATCGAATCATCCTCATGGCGATTGGCAAATGTATTCGGCTCCTCCGACATAATTAGAATATCCTTTTCGGAAGGCCTGTCTGTTGGGATCTGTCTTTCTGGCGTATGTTCAATGCAAAAGGTCGTATAGGGTAAAGCCTCCAACCGCTCAAACGGTATATTCTGGTGGCATACTTCGCATTTGCCATAGGTGCCGTTCTGCATCGCCTCCAGGGCATCTTCAACCTTGGCAATTTCTGAATCTGCATGTTCATTCAATGCCATATCCTTTTGACGTTCAAATAGTTCCGTTCCCATCTCTGCCGGATGATTATCGTACATCGATAGCTCTCCAATTTCATCTCTTTGACTATTTACGGTATCTGTTTCTTTTTCTGTTTTTGTCAATTGTCCTTTTAATTCTAGTAATTCATCCTTCAAAACGGCTAATTGTTTATCATTCAACATCTGCAGCACTTCCTTTTTCCATAATGACTGTAGTATGCTCCACCTACAGCAAATTCATGATTTCTATTGCTTTGTTGTACTTCTCTCTTTCCCTTTTTTTCAAACTCGTTAAACCTTCGTTCCATGTAAAAAGGACTCGCTGGAAGCGAGTCCTTACAAATTGTTAGATTAGATACCCTATCAGTATTCCAATTCCAAGCAACAGGGCAAATAGTGTATTCGTTACGGCTGTATTTTTCATGGCGGGCATGACTTGCAATGGAACTTCATGCCTTCTAAAGGTTTTAATGGCCCGTATTGGCTTCTTGACACTAAGAAAAACAAGGAGTGCCCAAATACTCACATGACCTGTAATGATTAGTGCAACAATCCAACAGTAGGAAATAATAAAAAAGGAAGCTAAAATGGTGATGGCACGGGGACGGCCAACGAGTATAGCAAGTGTCTTCCTTCCTCCTTCGCGATCTCCGACTATGTCCCGGATGTTGTTCGCCATCATGATGCCGGCTACGAGCAGCATACTTGGTATAGATAACAGAATCGCATCGAGGGTTACGCTTCCCATTTGAATGTAGAAAGCAATCAGTACAAGCAGCATGCCCATGACGACGCCCGAGAATAGCTCTCCAAATGGCGTATACGCAATGGGATAGGGTCCTCCGGTATAAAAGTAGCCGATTGCCATGCAGACCAATCCGACAGCTGCCAGCCACCATGACGTCTCCATGCAGATATAGACTCCAATACCTATGGAGATGGCATACAATAAGAAGGCGATGTTGAGGACTGTTCTAGGCTGAACGCCATTCCTCACAATCGTTCCTCCGATACCAATTGAATGTTCTGTATCCAGCCCTCTTTTATAATCATAGTACTCATTAAACATATTCGTAGCCATTTGGATGAATATACTTGCCACTAGCATGGCTAGAAAAAGAGGTAAGTGAAACTCTCCATATGAGAGGGCAATCATGGTTCCAAGAAATACTGGTGCAAAAGCCGCTGTCAGTGTATGGGGTCTTGTTAATTGCCACCAGATCCTCCATCCGGTATCTGCCTTAATCGTTTGTTGCAAATTGATTCGCTCCTAACTATAAAAAATGCTCGAATCCATTGTACTCCAAAATGAAGAAATAGGATATGCTGGTTTGCATTATTTATGCCTTTCCCATAGGTTTCCGGTATAATGGAAGAAGGGAAAAGAACAAAAGTGTGTGAATGGTAACGTAAGGAGAGAACATCATGATTCGGAATTTAACCGATGGTGATCACCGACAACTTGCGCGTGCTTCGAAAAAGTTGCATTTCTTCACTGAAACAATTGAAATCCGTGGAATCACGCCATTGACATTTTTTGAGTCTGGCTCAGCTGATTATAAAAACGAACGGTTTTATTGGCAGAATGCAGAAGCAAGCAAGACTCTTGTCGGTTTGGGACATGCCTATGTCATTTCATCTGAAAGCAGTACCGATAGATATAGCGATGTATCGAATGAATGGAAGCGATTATGTTCCGTTCTTGTTAAAGAGGAAAAAGATCGGGATCCCGTTCTTTTCGGAGGGTTTTCTTATGATCCGCTGCATAGGAAAGAGAGTGAGTGGAGCTCCTACCCATCCGCTTTTTTTGTTGTGCCTACTTTTCAGCTTGTCATTGAGGATGGTGTAACTTCCATTTCAATCAATTTGATTACGGAAGAGGAGCATGCGGTATCCGAGTTCGATACGTTGCGTGAAGAGCGGGACCGACTGATCCATATTACGCAAGTTCATGATTTTCAATATGGCGCCAAGCCTCAAATCCTGTCGACTGTCGAAAGGGAGAAGGAGAGGTATTTACAAGCCGTAGCCCAAGTAACGAAGCATATCCGTGAAGGCAAAGCGGAAAAAGTAGTGATTGCCCGCATGTTGGAGCTTTTGTTGCAGGAAGAAGTGTCTTCAACAGCTGTACTGCACTCCATTACAAATGAACAGCAGCAGAGTTATCACTTCGGACTCGAGA
>NZ_BQYK01000003.1:438113-543818 GCF_023168145.1 Sporosarcina sp. NCCP-2222 | reverse complement strand
CATCCTTGGGGAAGAATTGATGAGGGATCGGAAAAATCGTGAAGAGCATCAATACGTCGTTGATATGATTTCTGCAATTTTTAACCGCCTGAGCCAGGATGTGTCGATACCGAAAACGCCTCGACTGATGAAAGTCCGAGATATTCAACATCTTTACACGCCTGTTCAAGGTTCAGTAGGAAAGGATACGGATATTTTCAGTTTTATCCAGTCCCTCCATCCTACGCCTGCACTTGGGGGAGTGCCTACCAATACTGCCCTCGACATGATTCGGCAAGAAGAGGGAATTGACCGTGGGTATTACGCCGCACCCATTGGCTGGACGGATGCAGCAGGAAACGGAGAATTTGCGGTTGCCATACGCTCTGCGCTGCTTGCAGGAAACAAGGCTTATTTGTATGCCGGCGGCGGCATTGTTGCAGACTCTGACCCACATTCGGAGTATGCGGAAACATGGGTGAAATTCAGACCAGTCCTACGGGCGCTTGGAGGAAATTTAAATGGATAGACGCGCTGTACTGACCACATATGTAAAAAGACTGACACGTCTTTTGGTGGAAGCTGGTGTCGAACAGGCGGTGATCAGTCCAGGATCCCGCTCGACGCCACTAGCCTATGCATTTGCCTCATCAAAAGGGATGCAGACACATTTGCAGATTGATGAACGATCCGCCGCATACTATGCACTGGGTCTTGCCAAAGCATCTGGAAAACCGGTCATCTTGCTTTGTACATCCGGTACTGCCGTATCCAATTATCATCCTGCTATTACGGAAGCTTTTTATGCCCGTATTCCCTTGATTGTACTGACTGCTGACAGGCCGCACGAATTGCGCGAAGTCGGTGCTCCTCAAGCTATCGATCAAGTCGATATTTATGGTAAGCATGTGAAGTTCAGTGTGGACTTTCCTTTGCCAGAAGATAATGAAGAGATGGATCGATTTCTTGACCGTCATTTGAATCGCGCCATATCGGCTGCAAGGACAGCTCCCAAAGGGCCAGTTCATATTAATGTGCCATTCCGGGAACCTTTGCTGATCGATTTTGATCAGGAGGAACCTAAGATCACCTATAAACATCAGATTAAAGGTATTTCTTCATTGCCTCCTGAGTCAGCCGAGGAGATTCAAACACTTCTTACTGGGGCGGAGAGAGGATTAATTATCGCCGGTGAGATGGATACTGGCTTGAATAAGGAGCTCTTTTGGCGATTTGCCAAAGCGCTCCAATGGCCGGTGCTATGTGATCCGCTATCTAATTTACGTGCAGAAGTTCCAGTTGACTGTTGGGAGTTGTGCATAGAACATTATGATGCGTTATTAAAAAGTGCTTCATTTGCTGATCGGACAATGCCAGAAGCGGTCATCCGTTTTGGAGCACAGCCGATTTCCAAGCCGCTGTCCCTTTATTTAAAGAAAGCACGTCCCGCTGCCTATTTGGCAGTTGATGAATCTCCTATCTTCAGAGACTCAATTGGAGTAGTGACACACCATATCCAAGCCGCTCCAGAGGCTGTCCTTGAGCTTCATATTCAAAAAGAGCGGTCGGATTATGCGGATATTTGGTCAAAGGCGAATGAAGTCGCAGGCTCATTTTTGAAAAAGTACGATATTGGAATACCTGGAGATGAGGGTGCCATTGCCAAAATCTTGTTTGAACATTTGCCGGATGGAGCAGATCTCTTCAGCGGCAGCAGCATGCCAATTCGGGATGTTGATACTTTCTTCCAAAAGACAGAGAAGGATATCTGCATCTTTTCGAATCGGGGCACGAACGGAATTGACGGTGTGGTTTCCAGTGCATTTGGCATGCAGGCAGCACGCAAGCGTCCTGCTTACTTATTAATCGGCGATTTATCATTTCTTCATGACCAGAATGGTTTACTCGTTTCACGGTTCCAAGAATATGATGTGACGATTATCGTTGTGAATAATGATGGTGGCGGCATTTTCTCTTATCTTCCCCAGGCGAGTGTTGACAATCACTTTGAAGAATTATTCGGTACACCGACGGGCTTAACGTTTGAGCACATTGCTTCCATGTATGATGCACAATACGCAGCTGTCTCCTCAGCAGAAGCTTTCAGAAGTGAACTGGAAAAGATGAAAATGAAGCCTATCCGGATTATCGAAGTCTTTACAGATCGAAAAGCGAATGTGGAGGCACATCGAGCGTATTGGGACTCTGTTCAGAAGGAGCTGGGATAATGGGAAAGACATACTCCATTCGCGGTCTTGACATGTATGTGGAGCAGTTTGTAAATCCAGAAAAACCGGCTATCGTATTTCTCCATGGTTTTACAGGAAGCAGCTCGACTTGGCGGGATGCAATGAACACGCTGAAGGATGACTTTTCCGTTTTTGCCGTGGATTTGACAGGTCACGGAAAGACATCCACTCCGCTAGAAGCAGATAGATACTCCATGTCTGAACAAGTGGCAGATTTGGATGATTTATTTAGTAAACTCCAGCTCAGCCGATTTATTTTTGTTGGCTATTCTATGGGTGGCCGGTTGGCAATAGGATACACTGCCCGTCATCCAGAAAAGATTGCAGCATTACTCTTAGAAAGCTCCTCCCCTGGACTACAAAAAGAGGAAGAGCGGATCGCAAGACAGGCAAGCGATGCCGGTTTAGCAGAGCGCCTTCTTCAAAATGGGATAGAAACTTTTGTGAATAACTGGGAAAATATACCTTTGTTTGAGTCGCAAAAAATGCTGTCAGCGGATAAGCGCAAAGCAATACGAGAGGAACGGATGTCTCAGTCTCCGACGGGATTGGCGAACAGCCTGCGAGGTTTTGGGACAGGCAGCCAGCCATCGTATTGGGAGATTTTACGAGAGCTCCAAATGCCTGTTTTATTAATGACGGGAGAGCTAGACTCGAAATTTGTAGCTATTGCCCGGGAAATGAAAAAAGATCTCCCGAAAGCGACCCAAATCATTGTTCCGCAGGCGGGACATGCAATTCACGTGGAAAAACCCGAACTATTTGTTACAATAGTGAAGGAGTATTTAGAAGGTCTAACTTATTGAGGAGGTACAGTATGACACGTCAATGGGAAACAATTCGTACATACGAAGATATCAAATACGAAAAATACAATGGCATTGCCAAAGTGACAATTAACCGTCCGGAAGTGCGTAATGCATTCCGCCCTAAAACGGTTATGGAAATGATTGATGCTTTTTCACGAGCACGGGATGATGAAAGCATCGGCGTCATCGTTTTAACTGGAGAAGGAGAAAAAGCTTTCTGTTCAGGCGGTGACCAAAAGGTTCGAGGACATGGTGGATATGTTGGTGATGACGAAATTCCACGCTTGAATGTTTTGGATCTACAACGCTTAATCCGCGTAATTCCTAAACCGGTCGTCGCGATGGTTGCAGGCTATGCTATCGGTGGCGGACACGTGCTTCACGTAGTATGTGATTTGACGATTGCCGCAGACAATGCCATTTTTGGACAGACTGGACCAAAAGTCGGTTCATTTGATGCTGGTTATGGTTCCGGCTATTTAGCTAGAATTATCGGCCATAAGAAAGCCCGTGAAATTTGGTACCTCTGCCGTCAATACGACGCACAGCAAGCTTTGGATATGGGATTGGTCAATACGGTTGTCCCTTATGAGCAATTGGAAGATGAAACAGTCCAATGGTGCGAAGAAATGCTATCCATGAGCCCAACAGCACTTCGCTTTATTAAAGCAGCTATGAATGCGGATACGGATGGTCTTGCCGGTCTTCAACAAATGGCAGGCGATGCAACACTTCTTTACTATACGACTGACGAAGCAAAAGAAGGACGAGATGCGTTTAAAGAAAAGCGCAAACCTGACTTTGGTCAATTCCCACGCTTCCCTTAATAAACGAAACTGCCTTTCGCCAGGCAGTTTTTCTTTTATTTATGATTAAGTAGAAAATTGAGGAGAACAGTAGATATTTTGGAAAAGACAGGTGAATCAAATGATACCAAATTGGCTATTGCAACGAGCATATATAACACCGGGGCGCCTCGCTTTGACTTTTGGCACCAAACAGTGGACATTTGAGCAGTTGTACGGTGAAGCTATGAGGAGGGCGCGGCAATTAACATCATGCGGCTTGAAAAATGGGGATCGGATCGCTCTTCTCGGAAAATCAACTCCAGAAATGGTATTTATTATCCACGGCTGCATGATGGCAGGGCTTGAAATGGTCATGTTGAATAGCCGTTTATCAAAATCTGAACTGGAATGGCAGCTTGAAGATGCAGAAGTGCAAACCGTAATTGTTTCGGATGATTACACAGAGTTGATAAACGAATCAAAGGTCCGGATGGTAACCGTGTCTGAGCTGCAGTCGATGGAAGAAACAGCTTTTCTCCCGGAACGGTCGTGGAATGAGGATCGGACAATTACCATCATGTATACTTCCGGTACAACTGGTTTTCCGAAGGGGGTACGGCAAACTGCAGGGAACCATACTTCAAGTGCTTTATCCTCTGTCTTGAACCTAGGTCTCTCAGAAAAGGATGCCTGGCTTTGTGCTATGCCGCTCTTCCACATAAGCGGCTTTTCCATTTTAGTGCGCTCTGTGCTATATGGAATGGAAGTTCGCCTATACGAAAAATTTGATGCGACAAACGCCGCTATGGATATCCGTGACGGCAAGGTGACCCGTATGTCTGTAGTTGCGTTGACACTTGAGAAGGTGATGGAGGCATTGCTCGATAATGACTGGACTGTGTCACCTCATTTCAAGACTATGTTAGTTGGCGGCGGGCCAGTGGCGCGATCTATACTTGAGCGTGCAAGCGAATTGGACATCCCTGTTCTGCAAACGTACGGCATGACGGAGACAAGCTCTCAGACAGCAACACTCTCGGCTGAGGATGCATTGCAAAAGCTTGGATCCTCAGGAAAACCACTATTTTTTAATGAAATAAAAATTGATGGTGCTGGCAAAGCGAATGAGGCTGGAGAAATACTGATTCGCGGTCCTCATGTCACGCCCGGTTATATCGGCAGATTTACAGATAGACAGCCGATGGTGGATGGATGGCTGCATACCGGTGATATTGGCTATTTGGACGGAGATGGTTATTTGTATGTAGTGGATCGGCGTTCCGATTTAATTATCTCAGGCGGAGAAAATATTTACCCCGCGGAATTAGAAAACACATTGATGGGGCATCCTGCTGTACAAGAGGCAGGGGTATGCGGGATAGAAGATGAAACATGGGGAAGTGTCCCGATCGCCTTTATTGTCAATAAAATTGACGTTACGGGTGAAGAGCTGATCGAATATTGTGCTGCCCGATTGGCAAAATATAAAGTGCCTAAACAGATTGTTTTTGTCGATCAATTGCCTCGCAATGCTTCAAATAAATTATTGAGGCGGGAGTTGAAGAAAATCCTTCCGTCCACATAAAAAGAAACGGGGAAGCAGACGATGCTCCCCGTTCCGTTTTAGCTTTTCTTTATTGGCTTAACGCTTTTTGAAAAACCTTCAGATTACGATCCATTAGCGTAAAATATGTTTCCTCGTTCTTCACATCTTCAGGAGTCAACACGCCTAAATTATGAAGCATCAACGATTCCGCTCCAATTTCTTTACGGATGACATCTGTCAGTTTTGATGAGACGTTCTGTTCGAACAAAATATAGTGGACATTCTTTTCTTTCGCTTGCTCTACAATATGAGCTAATTGTTTTTGGGAAGGCTCACTTTGTGAATTCAAACCGGAAATAGCCACTTGTTCTAGGCCATACTCTTCTGCGATATAACCAAATGCAGCATGGGAAACGAAGAAGGTTTTAGATGGGGCTTTGCTCGCCATCTCTTGGAACTGACCATCTAAAGCAATTAGATCTTGTTCCAGCTTTTCACGATTCGTCTTAAATTCTTCTTCAAATTCCGGTGCTTCCTTGACTAATGCCTCTTCAATGGATTTAGCCAGTTCTATGCTCAACTTAGGAGAAATCCAGACGTGTGGATCAAATTCTCCATGGTCATGATGTTCTTCTTCATGCCCATCTTCATCGTGATCCTCCTCATGATCATGGCCGGCATGTAATTCCTCAGCAGGAATGTTTTCAGCTGTCGCGATCATCTGTACATTTTCGTTTTTTAATGTTTTTTTCGCATTTTCAACAAATCCTTCGAGGCCGAGCCCGATGTATAGAAATAAATCAGCATCTGCCAGATTCATCATATCCTTCTGAGTCGGTTCAAATGAATGTTCATCGGCTCCAGCCGGATAGATGGATTGCACAGTAACATGAGAACCGCCGATCCGCTGAGCAAAGTATTGAAGGGGATAGACTGTTGTGTAGATTGAAATCTTACCATCCTCCTTCTTCACTTTTTCGCCTGTCTTGCCACAGGCTCCTAACACAAGGGTAAATACTAATACAATAAATAGAAATCGTTTCAACGAAAATTATCTCCTTTTCTTGTTAATCGTAATGGTTACTATTTAAGAAGGCTTTTTTATCATACAGGAGAATGAAAGAATGCGCAACCCTTAACATCCATAAAAAAACCGGCTTTCGCCGGAAGATCATTTATCTTTTTCAATTTTGTCGGGTACAGGATCAAATCCACCTTCATGGAAAGGATGGCATTTCGATATTCTACGGATTGCCAGCCATGTTCCTTTTAAGGCACCATGCTTTTCAATTGCTTCTATCCCATAATGGGAACAGGTCGGATAAAACCGGCATGTCGGCGGTGTGAGCGGAGAAATAATTTTTTGATAAATTTTAATCAAACTCATTAAGATATACTTCAATGGACTGGGCTCCTCTTTTGCTGATAGGTTTATTTTATTTCTTTTAGAGGTAAATTAACAGAGAGATGCTTTATATAAATTGGTTTGAAGGAGAGAGTTGTATGTCCAAGGAATTGTTAACCGAATTGAATAAACAAGTGGCCACATGGTCGGTCATGTATGCCAAACTTCATAATTATCATTGGTATGTGAAAGGAAGAGAGTTCTTCACGTTACATGCCAAGTTTGAAGAGCTGTATAACGAAGCGACTCTTCATATGGATGAAATCGCAGAACGGATGCTGACACTTGGAGGGGAACCCGCTGCTGCCTTGCGTGAACATCTGGAGCTGTCTGTCGTACAAGAAGCAACCGGTTCTGAGTCAGCAGAGCAGATGGTAAAATCAGTAGTCGATGATTTCAATGCCATTATGGAATCTTTAAAGCACGGCATGAAGCTGGCTGCTGAAGATGGTGACGATATGACGGAAGATTTATTGAATGCAACATACCAGAGCGTGGAAAAACATCAGTGGATGTTAAATGCGTTCCTAGGCGAAGATAATAAATGATTTGATTTCCCTTGATATTCATATCGGTTTGCCGATAGTAGAAGGGGAAGGAGGGATGGGAATGGAGTTGAATTCCATTATGGCGAGCCAGCTGCGCAGCCTTCAGTCTACAGTCCAGTTAAGCGTGTTGAACAAGGCAATGGCCGTTAACGCAACCGCAGCGACGGATTTATTGGAAAGCTTGCCACAGCAGTCGGCAGCCCATCCTTACAAAGGAACGGCGCTTGATATGAAAGCGTAATAGGAAGTGAGTATACGCCTCGTTTGGGGTGTATGCTCATTTTTTGGTTGGATGCTGAATTAACTCCATGTAGAATGGGGTATGGGTTAGACAAGAGCATTTTATCTTTTTAATAAACATGGAGGTTTTCAGCATGGCAGAAGTGCAATATATGAGAAATTTAATCATCGAAACACCTTCCGTGCCAGGGAATTTTGCAAAAGTTGCCACAGCTATCGGATTGCAAAGCGGTGACATCGGCGATATACAAACTATAAAAGTAGGCACATTATCAACGATTCGCGATGTGACAGTGCAATGCACAAGTGAAGAGCAGCTTCAAGAAATTGTGGAGTCAATCAATGCATTAGGTGGCGGCATTCAAGTCCTGGCAGTGACGGATGATGTCCTGCATGCCCATGAAGGCGGGAAAATCCATATGAAAGGCAAGATTGAAATCCGTTCACTAGGGGATTTACGCCGTGTGTATACACCAGGGGTTGCGAATGTTTGCAAGGTCATTCAGGAAGATCCGGAACAGGCGAATTATTTCACGAGCATTTCCAATACGGTAGCGATTGTGACGGATGGAACGGCGATTCTTGGATTGGGTAATATCGGACCCGTTGCTGGCATGCCCGTGATGGAAGGAAAAGCGGTGTTATTCGATCAATTTGCCGGGATTAGCGGGATTCCAATTCTTTTAGACACGAGTGATCCAGATGAAGTGGTAGAAACCGTCAAACATATCCATCAAGGATTCGGCGGCATTTTACTGGAAGATATCGGTTCACCGCATTGCTTTGAAATCGAGGAGCGCCTGAAAGCCGAATTGCCGATTCCAGTCATGCATGATGATCAGCACGGAACGGCTGTTGTTACGCTGGCATCTGTACTAAACGCCTGCAGGCAAACGGGCGTGGATCTGTCCAATTCCGTAGTAGGGCAAATCGGTCTCGGCGCAGCAGGGCTTGCCATCAGCAGAATGCTACTGAATTACGGAGTTAAGGAAATGCATGGTGTGGATCGAAATGAAGCCGCCTTGCAAAGGCTAAAAGACTTTGGCGGATCTACTTTACCTTCTATTGAGACATTGATGGAGACTTGCGATATTGTCATTGCAACGACAGGGGTAGAAGGGTTAATTAAACCTGAAATGGTACGAAAAGGGCAGATCATCCTTGCACTTTCCAATCCGAATGCTGAAATTCAGCCAGAAGTGGCATTGAAAGCAGGCGCGGCATTTGCGGCAGACGGACGGCAAGTAAACAATGTACTTGGCTTTCCTGGCATCTTCCGGGGAACTTTAAATGCCCGAGCGAAAGAAATCACCTATCCGATGTTAATCGCAGCAGCGCTTGCCATTGTGGATTCAACAAAACCAGGTGATTTGGTTCCGCATCCATTAGATCCAATGGTTCATGCCAATGTTGCCAGTGCGGTGGAACGCATGGCGAACGAGAAAAACGAATAACGCGGTAAACCATCGGGGTTCAGTCAAAAGCGTATCATTCCGCCACTTTGTTCCATACTAACGAAAAAGGAATGATATGTGATGCAAGAGAACCCAGTAAAGCTATACGTGTCTGTTGCCAACCAGCAAATCATGACAGATAAGCATTCATCTCCATGGGAATATGAATTGACGATTACGAGAGAATACATCCCGATCTTTGAACATTTATTTGAGCAGATGAATCATTTGGAGTTCAGAAACTTCCTGCGTTCTCACCTGCCTTATGTTCCTTATCATTTCGACAGTGATAATACGGATATCGATGTTCGGACGATGAAGCTTTATGCGTTAATCCATGAGTTTACCGATACGGAAACACGTTTATTTATCGAGAAATTGCCTTATTTCCGTCCGGAACCTGAGAAAAAGTACAATCCGTTCTAAAGATTTTCGTGATGGCGGGGCGTCCAAGCGTCCCGCTATATTTTATTTGGATAAAAAGAACCTTTGGAATGTAAAATGCGCGTGTCCTTCGCTACACTATAGGAAAGGATGTGTTACATATGATTACGTATAATGATATTAAAGGCGCTGCAGTTGAATTGACCTTTGGTGAGAATCGCAAAGGCATGGAAGCAAGACATGTTCTCGTGGTCCTAAAACACGAAGGGAAATGGCTTATGACTCGCCATGAAAGCAGAGGGATTGAATTTCCCGGAGGCAAGGCGGAGCCGGGCGAAACAATTGAAGAGGCCGCGGTCCGTGAAGCGATCGAAGAGACGGGCGTTACTCTGAAGGACCTTGTTAAATTTGCCGAATATGTCGTGGAAACCGATCCTCCTTTTTGCAAAGCGGTATTTACAGGTAAGGTTGATTCCATTGAGGAAAATCCCGTCCTGTACGAAACAGGCGGTGCTTTATGGTTCACGGATGAGGAGCTGGACCTTTGCGAAGAATTAAGTTTCCATATGAAGGACACCGGCATGGAGAAAATCCGGAAGTGGGTGGAAACCCATGGCGGATAACGGCAGTATTATCTCCAAAAGAATCTACCCGTCGCCTAACCCCCGTGTGAAGCTCCAAGAAGTGACGTATTGGTCGGGCGGAGTGAAAGTCAAGGGACTGCTAGGCGAGCCGATTGAAGAAGGCCAATTTGAAGGGATCCTTTATTTGCGTGGCGGCATGCAGCATGTCGGTATGGTGCGTCCAGCCCGAATTGCGCAATTCGCTTCGCAAGGTTTTGTCGTATTTGCCCCTTACTACCGGGGAAACCGCGGTGGGGAAGGACGAGACGAGTTTGCGGGAGCCGATCGACAGGATGCAGTCTTTGGAGTGGATGTGCTGAAGCAGCATCCAAAGCTGCGGAAAGAGCGCATTCATTTGTACGCTTTCTCACGTGGCGGGATCATGGCATTATGGACTGCAATTTTACGAGATGATATCACCTCAGTCGTAACATGGGCGGGCATTTCGGATGTCGTGTTTACGTACAATGAAAGAGAAGATATGCGAAGAATGATGAAACGGGTCATTGGCGGTACCCCGAACAATCTGCCGGAAGCATACCGGGAACGGACTGCATTATTCCGTATAAAGGAAATGGATGCACCTGTTTTGATTATCCACGGCATGAAAGATGAAAATGTGGCTTTTGAACAGGCGATCATGCTGGAGGACGCATTGCGGGAACAAGATATGACGTATGATACCTGGTATTTTCCGGACTATACACACCACTTCCCGGCAGCTGAAAATGCGAGGGTTGTCCGCGAATTATGCGAGTGGATGAAACAAGTTGAATAGATGGCAAAGGAAAAACACTTTCGAGCGGATTGGTCTCGAAGGTGTTTTTTTAATTGAATAGATTCTATTGAAAAGCAGTTTCGAGCACACTAATCACAGGAGTGTTTTTCTTATATGAAAGCTGGGATAAATAACCCTGTTGATAATTAAATAAAACGAACTCTTGTTCAGTAATAGATGGCGAGCTGATAAGAATGGCATGGAAGGAATTTATCCAAGAAATTAGAAAGTTGTGTAGAGCAGACCAGGCTGCCTGTTCTCGAAGGATATGATAAACTAATGTTATGGAAATTTTCTGAATAAGAAAATAGACACTGATTAAGCTTTGATATTGAGAGGAGCTAGCATATGATTTATGTAATTAGGCACGGTCAGACTGACTTGAATAAAGAGCGAAAAATGCAGGGGAGAATGGGCTTACCGTTAAATGAATGTGGGTTAGAACAAGCACAGAGACTAAGAGATGAACTTAAAAATATAAAGTTCGATTTTGTATTTTCTTCCCCACAAGAGAGGGCTATCCAAACAGCCGAAATAGTTACTGGACTAAAAGCTATCATAGATGAAAGACTCGATGTCTACGATTTGGGAGAAGCCGATAGAGTACCTATTAACGAAACGAAGATGTCTGGACCATTACCTGATACAAATGTATATAAAGGAATTGAAGAACCAAATTGTTTTGTTAAAAGGATATTTTGTTTTATGAAAGAACTTGAAAATAAGTATAGTAAAATAGATCTTAACATTTTAATATCAGGACACAGATGTACAACAGGGTGCATTGGTGCATTTTTTGAAGGAATACCTACTGATCGTAACATTTTAAAATTCTCATCAGACACTGGATGTTATAAGACTTATAATTTTAAATAAGCCAAGGATACTCCAAAAAGTTGATCCACTCTTTTTTAAAAAACACTATTTTTAACATAGCTAATAATAAATAAAAGCCGTCTCGCAGGTAACGCGAGACGGCTTTTTTTCCAATGAATCTGGCGATTAAGCAGTTGGTCCACCGAATTTGATTATTTCCTCAGAGACATTTTCAAATTTCTTGAAGTTCTCACGGAACAGATCAGCCAATTCGTTTGCTTTCTTGTCATATGCTGCAGTATCTGCCCAAGCATTGCGTGGGTTCAATACTTCGCTAGGAACGCCTTCAATTGCTGTAGGCATCGCAAGACCGAATACTTCGTTCGTTTCAGTTTCAACATCTTTCAACTTGCCAGCAAGAGCTGCACGAACCATTGTACGTGTATGTTTCAATGCCATACGCTTGCCGACGCCGTATTCGCCACCAGTCCAGCCTGTATTGACAAGGAATACTTGTGCATCGTGCTCATCGATCTTCTTACCGAGCATTTCCGCGTAAACCGTTGCAGGAAGCGGAAGGAACGGAGAACCGAAGCAAGTCGAGAATGTTGCTTCAGGAGCTGTGATACCACGTTCTGTACCAGCCAATTTCGACGTGAAGCCGCTAAGGAAATGATACATCGCTTGCTCTTTTGTCAACTTAGAGATTGGAGGCAGCACACCGAATGCATCCGCAGTCAAGAAGATGATCGTTTTTGGCTGGCCAGCCACTGAAGGTGTTACAATGTTATCGATATATTGAATCGGATAAGCGGCACGTGTGTTTTCAGTTAAGGAGTTATCATCATAATCAGCTACACGTGTTTCTTCATCCAAGACGACGTTCTCCAAGACGGAACCAAAACGGATTGCACCATAAATTTCCGGTTCTTTTTCAGGTGAAAGGTTGATACATTTAGCATAGCAGCCACCTTCAATATTGAAGACGCCGTTATCAGACCAGCCGTGCTCGTCATCACCGATCAATTTACGTTGTGCATCAGCAGACAATGTTGTCTTTCCAGTACCTGAAAGACCGAAGAACAAAGCAACATCGCCTTCTTCACCAACGTTTGCAGAACAGTGCATTGGTAAAATGCCGCGTTCAGGTAGCAAGAAGTTCATGACAGAGAAAATCGATTTCTTCATTTCTCCAGCATATTCAGTACCGCCGATCAATACAATGCGGCGCTCAAAGGAAACAATGATGAATGTTTCGGAGTTCGTTCCATCAACAGCTGGATCTGCTTTGAAAGACGGAGCAGCTAAGATAGTGAATTGTGCTTCATGTGTTTTTAATTCTTCCTCAGTCGGGCGGATGAACAATTGGTGGACAAACAAGTTTTGCCACGCGTATTCATTAATGACCTGAAGAGAAAGCTGGGAGTCTTTATCAGCACCTGCAAAGCCTTTGAAAACAAATAATTCATCTTTTTGCTTTAAATGATTGATCACTTTCGTGTATAGTGAATCAAAGATGTCCGCAGAAATCGGGCGGTTCACTTTGCCCCAGTCGATTTTATCTTTAGTGGAAGGTTCTTCAACAATGAATTTGTCTCCAGGTGAACGGCCCGTATACTTTCCAGTGCGTGCAGCGAGTGCACCGTCTGCTGAAAGTTGTGCTTCTCCGCGAGCTGTCGCCTTTTCAACCAATTCCGCGACGGATGGCTGGATTGTAACATTGTTGCCTGCAAGAAGTTCTTTAAGTCCGTTTTCGATTTTCGCTGAAATCATAGTTTACGTACCGTCCTTTACATATAGTCCCAACTCAATGGGTATCCTTATTTTCGTAATTAGTATAACACATTAAGAATAATAATCTATACTAATTAAAAACTCAAGTGTTTCTCATTAAAATGATTTGACAAAAGCGCGAGTTTTTCGTAGCATTATATCATGAACGGATACTCTTATCCCGAGCTGGCGGAGGGACAGGCCCTATGAAGCCCGGCAACCTGCGCATACAATGCGAAAAGGTGCCAAACCTGGAGCAAGGTTGAATCCTTGGACGATAAGAGTGAAAGGTGCTGCTTTTGAAATAATGCCTTTCCTCATGTATATTTACGTGAGTGGAAGGCTTTTTATATTGTCTGGCCCTTAATCCTTGTGTATGTTGACGTCGACTCTCTTCAGGCGTGGAACTACTGGGACATATAGAGTACCGTATCAATATGAGCAAGCCGTTAAGGAGGAAATTACATTGACAAATCGCCGACTGTTCACATCGGAATCGGTAACAGAAGGACATCCGGATAAAATGTGCGATCAGATCTCTGACGCCATTTTGGATGCAATTTTAGAGGAAGACCCAAATGCACGCGTTGCGTGTGAAACGACTATTACAACAGGTCTCGTACTTGTTATAGGTGAAATAACAACGACAACGTACGTTGATATTCCGAAGGTCGTTCGGGACACAGTAAAGGAAATCGGGTACACCCGCGCGAAATTCGGATTCGATTGGGAAACTTCTTCTGTTTTGACTTCGATTGATGAACAATCACCGGACATCGCAGCGAGTGTGGATCAGGCGCTCGAAGCAAGAGAAGGAACGATGACGGATAAAGAATTGGAAGCTATCGGTGCGGGGGATCAGGGCTTAATGTTCGGATACGCATGTGATGAAACTCCGGAATTAATGCCTTTGCCAATCAGCTTGGCGCATAAATTATCCCGACGCTTAGCGCAAGTTCGCAAAGAAGACATCCTATCTTATTTACGTCCGGATGGAAAAACGCAAGTAACAATTGAATACGATGAAAACAACCAACCTGTCCGCGTCGACACGATTGTCATTTCGACACAGCATCACCCGGACACAACGTTAGATCAAATCAAACGTGACATTAAAGAACACGTAATTGATGCGGTTGTCCCTGCTGAATTATTAGATGAAGAAACCAAATACTTCATCAACCCATCTGGCCGCTTTGTTATTGGTGGACCACAAGGGGATGCAGGATTGACTGGCCGGAAAATCATCGTCGATACATATGGCGGCTATGCTCGCCATGGCGGCGGTGCATTCTCTGGAAAGGACGCGACTAAAGTCGACCGTTCTGCATCCTATGCGGCACGCTACGTAGCGAAAAATATCGTAGCTGCTGGACTGGCTTCCCGCTGTGAAGTGCAGTTGGCCTACGCGATCGGGGTTGCCAAACCCGTTTCCATTTCCATCGACACATTCGGAACTGGAAAAGTCGAAGAAAGCAAGCTAGTCGAAATGGTGCGTGAGCTGTTTGACTTGCGCCCTGCCGGCATCATCAAAATGCTTGATCTTCGCAGACCTATCTACAAACAAACTGCTGCATACGGTCACTTTGGCCGCACAGATGTCGAGCTTCCATGGGAACAGACAGACAAAGCAGCTGCTTTAAAAGAGAAATCCGGCCTATTCGTCGGATAATAATGAAACAGGAGATGAAAAACGATATGTTTTTCTTCTCCTGTTTTTTAAATTGGAAAAGGGCGTAAGATGAAGGGGAATTTGGGGATTGGAAAAATCCCTTATAATGGGTTGGAGGGCAGGAATCCATCCAAATCCAAATAAAGGACAGGGTAGTGGGACACTTTATAACAATCATAGTAATCTGCAATCATATTGATAAGCCACTTTAATTTCTTTCTTGGCGCTAATTAATAATTGATTTCCAGAACTTTACCTGTTGCAGGGGCAACCATTAACGTAATCTCTTCGGAGCTTGCATTCTTTCCTTTAAAATAGTAAGCACGATTTGGAGCAAAAGGATTCCAACTAGACTCCACTGGAACGGTACCCGTATCCACAATGGTCATAGTATGATTGTTTAAGACTTTTTCTGTTGCTTGTTTATAAGTTAACGATGGTAAAGAAAGGCATACAGATAAAATAATTATACCAATATAAATGAAATAACTTGTGAGCCTCTTATTTGGAACTAGCTGATGGTAAACAATAACATGAAGTCCCGATAAAACAATCGGCATCTTTAATGACATCACTCCACTATATAGGCTCTGATCGATAATAAAGAGTATGATTAGAAACATAAGCGAAATGATGAGCCCTTGCTTATACTTTTTTATTTTCTCTCACCTTTTCCCGATATTTATTTGCAGTAGCACGGTGTATCAGTAGTGTCCCAATCCATATGCGTTAGTAAAGATTTATTTATGTTTTGTTTCATATTAACAAACAGGTTATGATTTCGTCCTGCTTTATATACAAATTCTTCATCTAATGTGTTTTTACCAGTAACGTAATTATCGTCAATTTAAAGAGGTGCTGGATTAAACATTGGAGTGCTCGTACGATCAGATCATTTTTTTGATTGGTCAAAGGCATTCAGCGCGACCTTGTGCAGGCAAAGCCGTGGAAATTTCCCGCGTTTAGATTAAACGGTCGAACCGCTCGTATCTGCCGCGGAAGCACTCGTATCTTCCGGCAACCGCTCGTATTGGCTGTCAAACCACTCTTATAATATGGCAACCGCTCGTATCCGCCGCCGATCCACTCGTATAATCTGGCAACGGCTCGTAAAATTGCTCTAGAAGATAAGCTCAACAACCGGATCAATTTTTATCTTGATTGGTCAAAGGCATTTAGCGCGACCTGGTGCAGGAAAACACACGGAAATTTCCCGCGTTTCGATTAAACAATCGAACCACTCGAATGTTCTTGCAACCGCTCGTATCTGCTGCCGAACCACTCGTATAATTTTGCAACCGCTCGTATCCGTTGCCGAACCACTCGTATATACAAGCAACCGCTCGTATCCGTTGCCGAACCACTCGTATAATCTGGCAACCGCTCGTATGCGCCGTTGAACCACTCGTATAATCTGGCAACCACTCGTATCAGCCGCCGAACCACTCGTATAGTCCTCAATCTAATCATCCGGCTAAATAGTGTATATCAAGATAGCGTGTATTTTGATTTTCCAGAAACGGTTTGGTATGGTAATACTACTTATAGTTATATGGAGATTTTTCCAATCGGTTGTTTCTCGTGGTAGGGGAAGATCGACGACTCTCATAGGGAGGTTGAAGGGTATGGGATTAGAGATGTGGCTCATGGTTCTGCTTGGGGGAGTAGGGTTTGTATTGTTGGCGGGCATTGTCACTTTATTTATATTAGAGAAATGAAAGCACACGGGGTGTGCTTTCATTTTTGCATTTTTTTATAAACTTGTCCTTTTTCCACGTAGCTGTTGACGATGCGTTCCATGTCTGCCCGGTCTTCGTCATTCAGTTCTCGGACCACTTTTGCAGGGGAGCCGAGGGCGAGGCAGTTCGGAGGAATTTTCTTTCCTGGCGGCACGAGGCTTCCTGCTCCAATGAAAGCTCCTTCGCCGATTTCAGCTCCATCTAATATGATGGAACCCATTCCGATGAGGGCGCCTTTCCGGATCATGCAGCTGTGCAGCAATGCTTTGTGGCCGATTGTGACATCGTCTTCGATGAGCAGTGTTTTGCCTGGGCTTTGGTGGAGGCAGCTTAAGTCTTGGATGCTGACGCGTTCTCCAATTATTGTCGGTGCTACGTCTCCTCGGATGACGGTGTTGAACCAGATGGATGAGTTTGCCCCGATTGTCACGTCACCCGTAATGGTTGCGTAGTCCGCAATGTAAACAGACGGGTCAATCGCTGGTGTTTTACCATTGTATGGATAAATCAAGATGATCCCCTCTTTCTTTAAAAATCGTGTATAATCATCGTATTATCATCCTGTTTTCATTGTAACAAAGACAGGCAAGGTTCGATAGATTTTTGGCGGGAAGGGGAGAATTCCATGTGGAAATGGGAAGCGGAGGGACAGCCGAAAGCGATTGTTGTCCTCGTCCATAATGCGTATGAGCACCATCGCCGGTATGCATGGTTGATCCAGACACTACGTAATGGCGGATTTCATGTCGTCACAAGTGATTTGCCGGGGCATGGCGAAGAGAGTGGCAGAGGCGTGCATGATGAGTCATTTGATTCTTATGTAAAACATATTAAGAAGATGATGGAGGTCGCGCTGCTCGATACGGTTCCGATATTTGTTGTCGGCCACGGCTTGGGTGCGACATTAGTGATGCATCTGTTGCAAACGGAAAAGCTGGAATGCGCTGGCTGTATTTTTAGTTCACCTTGGCTTTCATTGAAACATCAGCCGTCCAAGTTTTCGTCTGTTCTGACAAAATTATCGCCTTCCATGAAAATTAATCACGACGTGACGATTGAGCGACTGACAAGAAATTATGATCTGTACATAGACGCCCAGAGTGACCGTCATTACAGTTCGGCGGTGACCGCTTCTTGGTATCGGGAATTGAGTGCTTTCATGAAGACTGTGCAAACTTATGAAACATCCATTCAAGATGTTCCTGTGCTGCTGCAGACGGGTGGACGCGATAAAATAACAGATAACACATACGCCAAAAAATGGCTTTCTAATCAACAGCTATCTGAATTCCATTTTAAAGAATGGAAGAGGCTGTATCATGATTTATATCAAGAGCCGGAACGGGAAGAAGTCTATCAATATATTGAATCCTTCATGAATAATGTACTTCGATCTCTTGGCTATGTAGTGTGATTTAAAAAAGAGGAAGGATGGGGAATATGACGACAATTGGATTGATACGCCATGGGGTGACTGCTTGGAATAAGGAAGGTCGTGCGCAAGGAAGCTCCGATATCCCACTCGATGCGGAAGGAATTGCGATGGCAGAACGAGTAGCCGCACGATTGGCAGGCGAACAGTGGGATGTGATTTATTCCAGTCCATTGAGCCGGGCGAAGATGACTGCTGAAATCATTGGGAATGAAATGCCGGGTGTTCCGATGGTTCTGGATGATCGGATTCGCGAGACGGGCGGAGGAAAGATTGAGGGTACGACAGAAGCAGAGCGCATTGAAAAATGGGGAGCGAATTGGCGGGAGCTCGATATGGGTTTTGAACCTCATGACGAGGTTATTTCGCGAGGAATGGCTTGCATTAGTGACATTCAAGATAATTATCCCGGCAAACGAGTGCTGCTTGTAAGTCATGGCAGTTTCATCAAACGTCTTCTAAATGAACTGGTGCCAAATACCGATCTTGATCAAGGAGTCGACAATACATCGGTCACGATTTTGACGTTGCAAGACGAAGGAAATCATTGTTCTCTATATAATTGCACGGCACACTTGAAGGCGGTGGATGCATGAAGCAGGATGCCCAGTATTTCATAGATCAGCTCAAAATGGAGCCTCATCCAGAAGGCGGTCATTATGTAGGCACGTTTCATTCGGATGAAGAGATGGATCGGCAGGGGAGCCGGCGCAGCTTATATACGAGCATTTATTTCTTGCTGCAGCCAGGAGAAGTTTCTCATTTCCATCGGTTAAAATCGGATGAAGTATGGTATTACCATGCTGGCAGTCCATTGATCATCCATACAATTGATCCGAACGGCACATACAATGAAATTAAACTTGGACTGGCTGTCCATGAAGGGCAACAACCACAAGCTGTTGTGCCGAAGGGAACCATCTTTGGTTCCTCTATGATTCAAGAAGGCTCCTTCTCGCTCGTCGGTTGCATGGTCGCGCCAGGGTTTGATTTTGAGGATTTTGAGCTGTTTGAACGTGAGGAATTAGTGGGGCAATATCCACAACATGAAGCGATCATCACTAAATTAACACGT
The DNA here is from genome assembly GCF_023168145.1 of Sporosarcina sp. NCCP-2222. GTDB lineage: Bacteria > Bacillota > Bacilli > Bacillales_A > Planococcaceae > Sporosarcina. The sequence continues at coordinate 524,508 of NZ_BQYK01000003.1, read as the reverse complement.
GTATAAAGGCAGGAAAGCGGGCAAAGAAGAACATTCTTTTTTTGCCCGGCCAGGTAAAACATTGGGCCTTTGTGGAATAAGATAGAAATAGGCTGCTGTACAGCAAGGAATCTAACGAGTTCTGACGTAGAAATTTTTTTAGCAAATTTCGTCAGGAATACGTGAAACTTTTTATTAAATGGAGTAGTCTAGTAATAGAGAGATTTTGATCGGAGGAAGTCAGTTTTGAAAAAAGAAACGAAAAGCGAAATTATGTCTTGGGTTAAATCTTTGGCAATTGCGTTTGTCATCGTATTTGTCGTCCGTCAATTTCTATTTGCTCCAGTTGTCGTATCGGGCCAATCTATGGAACCTACTTTTGAATCAAACAACCGTGTTGTCATTTCCAAAATCCATAAACTCGATCATTTTGATTTAGTCGTTTTCCATGCGCCGGGTACAAAGGAAGATTACATTAAACGTGTGATCGGGTTGCCGGGAGATACGGTCGAAATGAAGGACGATCAATTATTCATCAATGGCAAGGCATATGATGAGCCTTATATTGAGGAAAATAAAGAAAAGATCTTCAAAGACCAAAAACTGACTGAAGACTTTGAGGTAACAGTTCCGGAAGGCCAGCTCTTTGTTCTTGGCGATAACCGCCGAAACAGTACAGACAGCCGGATCATTGGATGCATTGAAGAGTCATCGGTCGTAGGAAAAGTTGAATTTCGATTCTTTCCATTTAATTCAATAGGAATTCCTAAATAATGCAGACGCTAGTCCTAGGGATTGACGGCTTAGGCGGGGCGGGGAAAACGACAGTTGCTGAAAGGATTCAGCTGGAGTTCGTGGACTCCGTCCTTTTGCATATTGATGATTTCATTCATCCAAAATCAATTCGGTATGCAGAAGGATTGGAACCGTGGAAAGCGTACTACTTTGAACAATGGCGGTACTCCTATTTGATTGGGGAAATACTAGAGCCAATACGAAAAGGTAAACCGGTACATAAGAAGATCGAGATTTACAATAAAATCAATGATTCCTATGACGAAAAATGGATTGATCTTCCGGTTGGCGGCATGCTTATAATCGAGGGCGTATTTTTGCAACGGGCGGAATTAAGGGACTACTTTGACCATGTCATCTTTATCGATATTGATAAAGAAATCCGGCTACAAAGAGTGCTGGATCGTGATTCCTATATCGGCTCACAGCAAGAGATTTTGAACAAGTACAACGACCGTTATTTCCCGGCTGAAGAGGAATATATAAGGGAAAATAATCCGGTGAATCTGGCAGATTACGTGATAAATGGGACATCGCAAACAAAAAGATTCCATGATTATCTCCGTTCGATTGCGGGTATCCTTTAAAAGACTACGCATAGAGGAGTGACGATCATGACAAAAGACAAGAACAACAAAAAGAACGACAGCATGCATGACTCGGCCCAACCGAAAATGTCCGGTGTGGAATTCACAGATGAACAGCGCCAGACAAACGAAGTGGCATCTACTTCCTATACCGGGAGTCGAAAAGATAAGACGAATTTGAAGGACGACAAATTGGAAACAGGCGGCTATTAAGAAGCCCCTGGTGAAAGCAAAACCTCTGCTTATGCAGAGGTTTTTTGCATGCCTCTACAATTGTCCGTTCGTATGGTAAATTAGAAATAACGTCAACTGAAGGAGTTATTGCATCATGAATGATTTTTTTGAAAGAAAAAAGAGGGAGCTTGGCATTGAATTGAACGATGTCCAAAAAGAGGCGGTCAAGAAAACCGAAGGCCCATTGCTCTTATTAGCATGCCCAGGATCGGGCAAAACGACAACGATGATTATGCGGATCGGCTATTTGCTTGAGGAAAAGAAGGTGCCGGCATCCCGAATTAAGGCAATCACATTCAGCCGGGCTTCCGCCAGGGATATGGCGGAACGGTACGAAAGGTTCTTTCCAGTTCACCCTCCCATCGATTTTTCAACCATTCACAGCTTGGCGTTCCAGATTACACGTACATACTTGAAGAAAACCGGTACTTCGTTTGAACTGCTTGAGGGCAATAAAAGAGAGCGTCCTGCACAGACGAAGAGCCTCATGCTAAAAGAGCTTTATCGAAAGACGATGCAGGAAGAAGGGACAGAAGATGATCTGAAGGCTTTGCAGACGTTCATTTCATTCCTTAAAAACAGGATGATTCCCTATTCACAGTGGGAAGAGGTGAAAGGGCCGTTTCACAAGGCAGGGACCATCGCACTGAAATATGAACAGGCGAAATCAAGGACAAATGGCCATTTGCTCCTCGATTTCGATGATATGCTCACAATTGCAGAGCAGGCACTCCGTTCTGATGCCGGACTCGCTGAGTCGTTCAGCAGCCGGTATGACTATCTGTTAACCGATGAGAGCCAGGATACATCGCTCGTTCAGCATAAAATCATTGAGCATCTTGTCAAAGCTCATCGCAACTTATGTGTCGTAGCGGATGATGACCAATCCATCTACACATGGCGCGGCGCCGATCCCGATTATCTTCTTGATTTTCAAAAGGTTTATCCGCATGCCTCCTTGTTGAAGATGGAAAGAAATTATCGGTCCTCCAAGGATATTGTTGAGACAGCGGCGAAATTCATTACACGAAACAAAATGCGATATGAAAAGGCGATGCATACAACGAATGACACAGCCGGCCCGATTGTACTCAGATCATTTGATTCCCCAAAGGAACAACTGGAATACGTGACCTATGAAGTGTTGAATGAAAAGAATTTGAATGAGGTGGCCATCCTATTCCGTAACAATTCCTCATCCACCCTCTTTGTCAACGAACTGCATCGGCGCGGTATTCCTTTCTATATGAAGGATGCGGATGATCAGTTTTTCTCTCATTGGATCGTAGAAGATATTTTAAATTTTATGCGACTGAGCTTTAATGTGGAGCGAAAAGATATTTTTTCTAAGGTCATCATGAAAATGAATGTCTTTGTCTCACGCCATATGGTAAGTCAGTTTATGAATGCTCAAACAACGGGAAATGTATTTGAATCCTTTCTCCGCATGACCGATTTGAAAAAGAGCCAGATCGATAAACTGGAACATTATCAGGCTATCTATGACAAGATGGCTTCGATGCGGCCGGCACAAGTCATCCGCCTGATCCGATATGAATTAGAGTATGAAGATGCGCTGAAAGGCCGGGCTGAAAAATTCGGGTATCGGATTGAAAATTTAATTGGCATATTAGACACGTTGGAAAGCATCGCGTCGCAATTACGGACAATGGTTGAATTCGCAAATCGGCTCAAAGAGTTGGAAACAGCAGTGGCGGAAGCGAAATATGCTCCGAAAGGTGATGCAGTCACCTTATCCACCTTCCATAGCGCAAAAGGATTGGAGTTCAGCCGTGTATTTATGATCGACTTAGTCCAAGGTATTATTCCCTCCGAAGAAGATGAAGGCGACTTGGCGTCACTGGAAGAAGCGAGGCGTCTCTTCTATGTCGGCATGACGAGGGCGAAGCGTAGATTAGAATTGCTGTCGTATCGTACGCTGGATGGCAAGACGAAAGAAGATTCGAAATTTATGAATGAAGTGCGAGGGATCTTGATGAATCCGGATGAACTGAAAAAGCCAAAATTAAAAAAAGCCGACCTTTCGATTCCGCTAGATCCGGATGGCGTCGGAGAACGCAAGGAGCTGGCGGAAGGGATGATAGTAACGCACCGGGTTTTCGGAAGAGGCGTCATTGAGTCGATCGGTGAAGAGGACATTCAAATTCGTTTTGGTGAAACAGTGAAGAGATTATCGCTGGAAATGATCTTAAGCAGAAGACTTTTGAAAGTGATGGAAGTATGAGAACAGGACTGCTTGTCGGAGTGGCGGGAGCCATAGGGGCGATGTGCCGGTACGGCCTGGGAATGCTGTTCCTGCCCTTATCAGAGGGATTTCCGCTGGGGACGTTCAGTGCCAATCTGATTGGAACGTTCCTGCTTTCTTTTCTTGCAGCAGGTGCCATTCAGCGGCTGACGAGTGATCATGCTATGCAAACGGCAATCATGACGGGGTTCATTGGCTCATTTACGACCTTTTCGGCGCTCAGTATCGAAACCGTAACATTCATGCAAGAGGGCAAGTGGGAAGTCGCAGTCCTTTACGTAGCGAGCAGCTTTGCCGGTGGAATCGGGATGGCTGCCTTCGGACGGAAATGGGGTGTGCAGAAATGATGATTCTTCAGTTTCTTACCGTTGGGGCAGGCGGTTCCATCGGGGCTGTGCTCCGCTGGTTCTTATCAAACAAGATGAACGAGGCCGGTAAATTTCCAGCAGGTACTTTTCTCGTAAATGCAGCCGGTTCCTTGTTGATCGGTTTAATTGTAGGCTTGCAGATGAACATGTGGGCAACTCTTTTTTTGGTTTCTGGATTTGCAGGAGGTTTGACAACTTTTTCGACCCTGAATAAAGAACTCCTCTCCTTGTGGAGTGATCGAAAAAGAATATTTTTTATATATTTATTCAGTACGTATAGCATAGGAATCCTTTTCGCAGCTATTGGCTTCATGATTGGTCATAACATATAAAGCTTAGTCCGTTTCAGTCCGTCCTATTCGGGAATAGAGTAGAAGACTACTAGGAAAGATGGAGGATGAGAAATGGACAAGCATACTGCAGACATGACAAAAAAAGAAAAGCAGCTAGATCAGTTCCGTGCGCTTGATAAAGGCAAACGGCTGACTACGAATCAAGGGTTGAAAATTTCGGAAGATGAACATTCCTTAAAAGCCGGCTATCGAGGGCCGACATTGATGGAGGATTTTCATTTCCGGGAAAAAATAACTCATTTCGACCATGAACGAATTCCTGAACGTGTTGTCCATGCAAGAGGTTTCGCAGCTCATGGTGAATTTGAATTATACGAGTCGATGAAGCCTTATACGAAAGCTGCCTTTTTACAGGAGCCGGGTTCAAAGACGCCTGTATTTACGCGTTTTTCAACTGTGGCGGGGAGCCGGGGCTCAGCTGAAACGGTGCGCGATGTGCGCGGTTTTGCTGTGAAGTTTTATACAGAGGAAGGGAATTATGACTTAGTCGGCAATAATATTCCTGTATTTTTCATTCAAGATGCTATTAAGTTCCCCGATTTGATCCATGCAGTGAAACCCGAACCGCATAACGAAATGCCGCAAGCAGCTTCTGCCCATGATACCTTCTGGGATTTCGTGGCGAACAACCAAGAGTCGGCACATATGATCATGTGGCATTTGTCAGACAGGGCGATCCCGCGAAGCTTTCGAATGATGGAAGGTTTTGGCGTTCATACATTCCGATTTGTAAACGAGGAGGGGCAAGCCCATTTTGTGAAATTACATTGGAAACCGAAACTGGGTGTCCATTCTCTCGTTTGGGATGAAGCGCAAAAGATTAGCGGGAAAGATCCGGATTTTCATCGTCGCGACTTATGGGAAGCGATTGAAATGGGGAATCCGGTTGAATTTGAACTGGGCGTTCAATTGATTGATGAAAAGGACGAGTTCATGTTTGATTTCGACATTTTGGATCCGACAAAAATCTGGCCAGAGGAGCAGATCCCGGTTAAAATCATTGGAAAAATGACGTTGAATCGAAACGTGGATAATGTGTTTGCCGAAACAGAGCAAGTCGCATTCCATCCAGGCAATGTCGTTCCGGGTATTGATTTTACAAATGACCCATTGCTGCAAGGTCGTTTGTTCTCGTATACGGATACACAGCTGATCCGTCTCGGCGGACCTAACTTCCACGAGCTTCCGATTAACCGTCCGGTATGTCCATTTCATAACAACCAGCGCGATGGCTATAGCCGGCAAACAATTAATGTCGGACAAGTGGCCTACCATAAGAATTCCTTGGCGGACAATACGCCTGCCGTGTCAAGCGATGCGGAAGGAGGATACGTGCATTACCAGGAAAAGGTCGAAGGACGAAAAATCCAGGGAAGAAGTGAGTCGTTCGCGGACCATTTTTCTCAGGCGAAACTCTTCTGGAACAGCATGTCGAAAACAGAAAAGAAACATATTGTGGATGCATTTAGTTTTGAACTCGGCAAAGTGATGAGCAAAAGCGTGAGACAGCAAGTTGTTGATATGTTTGCGAATGTCGATGTAGGATTGGCGACGGCTGTTGCTGAAGCGGTAGGTGTGGAATTTCCTTCTGGAGTGGAGGAATCCAAAGTCACTCAAGCATCACCGGCTCTTAGCCAGATGAATACGGCGAAACTTCCTGATACCCGAAAAGTGGCGATTCTCATCGGAGAAGGATTTGATGGGGCGGTAGTTGAGCTGCTCGTCAATGCATGTCTAACTGCAGGAATGACCGTAGAATTGGTTGGAGAACGTTTTGGAACTGTACATGGAACAGATGGACTGGCTGCTGAAATCGACCAGACTTTTTTGACTGCACATTCTACATTATACGATGCTGTTTACGTTGCAGGCGGAACAGCGGATAATATGAAAAAGTTCCAGCTGGATATGGCTGATTTCATTAATGAAGCGTACCGGCACTACAAGCCGATCGGGATTGCCAAGACGGGCGTGCCATATTTCGAAGCTTCAGCTGCTGAAGAAGGGCCAGGCATCGTTCTGCCAAGTGAAACGGTGGACAAGCCGGAAGCCTTTATCGAAGCGGTTGCTGCCCATCGCCATTGGAACCGAAATGTATATGGCTGGGAAGGATAAGGTGAAGCTGTCAGCTGCCGAGTATCGGCGGCTGGCAGTTTTTTCTCGTGTCCGATGCTTCGTTCGTCCGATGGAAACCGCTCTAGCGGCATGCTATCATTACAACGATTGATGGAAAGGACGTCGAACAATGGGAAGACAAAAACAGAGACAGAAAAAGAAAAGTTGGATCGTATCAGCAATTGCACTTTTGGCCATCATGGCATTTGCTTGGATGAATCATGAGGATGCAGCCCCTACTCAAGCAGGCCGGATTCCGGTCCAGCTCGTAAGCGCAATAGACGGGGATACGATCAAAATAAAGTACGAGGGAAAAGAGCAGAACGTCCGGTATCTGCTTATGGATACACCGGAGACCAATCATCCGAGACTCGGAAAGCAGCCTTTCGGAGAGGAAGCGAAAGAGCGGAATCGGGAATTGCTGCAAAAAAGTGCTCAGGTGGAAATCGAGTTTGATATTGGAGAACGATACGATAAATATGGAAGGCTGCTCGCTTACGTGTATGTAGACGGCGAGAGCGTCCAAAAAACATTGCTGGAGGAAGGGCTTGCCAGGGTAGCGTACGTTTATCCCCCCAACACCCGCCACTTGGACGATTACGAAAAGGCGCAAAACAAAGCGAAAAAGGCGGGCGTCGGTATTTGGACTTTGGAAGATTATGCGACCGATCGCGGATTTGACAGTGAAACATATCCGCTAGATATAAAGGCAGATCATGCCCCAATAGAAGTGTTCGCTAATTGCGCGGAGTTACGAAAAAAATATCCGAACGGTGTTAAAAAAGGCCATCCGGCGTACTCTGAAAAGATGGACGGTGACCGGGATGGGTTTGCTTGTGAATGATCAGGCCGTTATTTTTCAGCCGGCAACCTCTTGACATCTTGCCGAAACATGATAAGATTCAACACTATACAATATATTATTTCATTCCAATTACATAAATGGCTTGGAAGGATGGCCGAGTAGAGATGTCGTTTGCAGAAGAAAGAGACTGGATGGGTAGTGAAAATCCAGGCGGCGGCATATTGAATTACACCATCCGTTTGTTTTCCAGCTTTTCATTGAGCGGATGGCGTTTGTACGTCATCAACTAGGGTGGTACCGCGGAGAACTCCTTCGTCCCTTTTTTAGGGATGAAGGGGTTTTTTATATTGATTAGGAAGATAGGAGGAATTCATCATGAATCACATCAAAGCAATCCAGAAACCATCTGCATTTGAATCGATTGCGTTAGTTGTTGCCATTATATTGATTATCAGCACAAGCATTATTGCATTTGATGCGGTGCCGCATCTTCCCATTCTTTTCTCTGTCTTATTACTCTTTGCTTACGGGCTAGCCAAAGGGATTCCGTTCCGAAGCTTGGAAAAGGGCCTAGTAGATGGGGCAGGGGCGGGTATGAGTGCCGTGTTCCTATTTTTCTTCATCGGGATGCTCATCAGCAGCTGGATTATGAGCGGCACGATTCCGACGTTGATCTATTTAGGTTTTCAAATGATGACCCCGTCGTTCTTTTTTGCAATTGTATTTGTCATCACCTCCATTGTTGGGGTTTCCATTGGGAGTTCTTTGACGACAGTAGCGACCGTAGGCGTCGCTTTTATCGGCATGGCGCATGTCATGGAATTATCGCTTCCGATTGCGGCAGGAGCGATTGTCTCGGGGGCATTTTTCGGGGATAAAATGTCTCCGTTGTCAGATACGACGAACTTGGCATCCTCGATTGTGAAAGTGGATCTCTTTGAACATATCCGCAATATGGCTTGGACGACCATTCCTGCCTTTTTCATTTCATTTGGCCTGTTCGCCGTAATATCACCGAAAGTGCAAATGGCCGACTTGGATAAAATCAATGTGTTCAAGGAAGGTTTGCTTCAAACAGGATCTATCCATTGGTATGCGATGATTCCGCTCGTCTTGCTTTTCATACTAACGATTCGCAAAGTGCCGGCCATTTTGACATTGGCGATCAGTTCATTTGTAGCCGTGCTGCTCTCATATTTCCATCAAAGCTATGGATTGGACCAGGTTTTCAGTATTTTGTTTGGCGGTTTTACTTCAGCCACTGGCGTGGAGGATGTCGACAAGCTGTTAACTCGCGGCGGATTGGAAAGTATGATGTTTACAGTTGGTCTTGTCTTGCTGGCGTTAAGCATGGGAGGCTTATTGTTTACACTTGGCATCGTCCAAACGCTGCTGAGTCTCGTTTCTTCATTGCTCCGTAAGACATATGCCGTCATCTCAGCTACTGCACTAACTGCAATTGGCATCAACGTGCTGATCGGAGAGCAGTATTTGTCCATCTTGCTGACGGGCCAGGCGTTTCAAACCCAATATGAAAAGCTGGGTCTGGCCAATAAAAATTTAAGCCGTGTCATGGAAGATGCCGGTACTGTCGTCAACCCACTCGTGCCATGGAGTGTGTGTGGGATTTTCATAACAGATGTGCTAGGTGTTTCGACAGTCGATTACTTGCCATTTGCCTTCTTCTGCCTGTTGTCACCGATTTTGACAGTGCTGTTTGGCTTTATGGGAAAAACATTGACACGGATCAACTGACAATCCACTGTAACAAAAAAGGCGAGGGTAGCAATTTGGCCCTCGCCTTTCCTGTTTCTAAATTTCTTATGACTTAATTGAGAAGACATCCTGATAGTCTGTTTCATTTTTGAGCGCTTCCTCTTCTTCCGGAATCCGGACGGTCATCATCCAAATGTTTAATAACGTAAATAAGATCGCAGTAAAGTACGCGTTAAATAACAAAGGCAATACGAGCAGTTCCGTCGCGACAATCACGTAATTTGGATGCCGGATGAATTTGTACGGGCCTCTCCGTACGACATTGGCACCTGGCAAGACGATGATTTTTGTATTCCAGTACTTCCCTAAAGAAGCGAGACACCAGATCCTCATCACTTGAGCGAGCAGGAAAATGCTAAGCCAAACTGGCCAGAGTGGAGGAGGGGACAGGTTGAAATAGAAAACTTCTGCTAGCAATGAAACAAAAAAGCAAACATGCATGGCTACCATATACCGATAATGCGATGCGCCTGCTTCAATGGCACCTTGGCTTTTCATCCACCTCTCATTTCTCCGGGCAACGAGCAATTCTATCAGCCTTTGGACGATGACAATCCCGATAATCCAATAAAATAACATGATGGCACCTCACTCCCAACGCAATAGCAGCAATTCACCGCAAAATCCTGGACCTAATGCCGCCATCAATCCATATTCTCCTTTAGAAGGCGATTGATTCATAAACTCTTTTAAGACATAGAGGACGGTAGGTGACGACATATTGCCGTGCTGCCGTAAAACGTTCCGTGAAATTTCGGTCTTAGTCGAATCAAAATGAAGAGCCTCCTCGTACGCTTGCAACACTTTCTTGCCGCCTGGATGGGCGACAAAGTGGGTGATTTCCTTCTGTGACAGTGCATTTCTGTCTAAAAATTCATGGACAAAGGGTCCGAGCCAATTGGTAATGATAGAAGGAATGCTTTTCGAAAAGACAACGTACAGCCCATTATTTTTAATATCCCAGCCCATCACATCTTCCGAATCGGGCATCATTTTCGAAGTGGTCGACAGAATAGCCGGTTTTGGGTGGCTGGAAGAGATGGAAGACTGGTCTCCTGTAATAAGTGCGCAAGCGACACCATCCGAAAACAAGGAAACGCCGACTAGATTGCTTTTTGTGTAATCGTCTTTTTGGAAGGTGAGGCTGCATAACTCGACAGCAAGCACAAGAACTTTCGCTTCGGGAAAGGCTTGGCAATATTCAAAAGCCCGGCTGATGCCGGCTGCCCCTCCAGCACAACCCAGCCCCCATATCGGTATCCGCTTCACGTCATCACGGAAGGGGAGGCGATTCATGATCCTTGCTTCGATGCTCGGCGTCGCCAGACCAGTACTGGAAATGAAAAATATCGCGTCAATCTCCCGCTCCGCAACCGGCCCATCCAGCATGCCTTCACCAACTAAACACTTACGGATGGCCGCAGCCCCAAATTCTACGGCATGGGCGATATACAGTTCATTTCTTTCCTCAAAATCATGATGCTTTCCGTACCAATCGAGCGGCATGCAAACATCACGCTTTTCAATGTCTCCATTTTGAAAGACGCGTAAAAGCCGCTCAATATCCTTGAATTTCTCGCTGAATAAGGAGCGGGTCAGTTCAACAGCTGCCTCCTGTTTTACTTCGAAAGGCGGCTCGAATGTACTAACTGATTGGATTTTCGGCATGAGTAACCTCCAATTTTCATAATCACACTGTTCAAATGCGTTCCGTTTATTGTAAAAGGGAATATGTATCTATCATTGAATTCCCTTACTTGCTAGGTTGTTAAACATATGCAGACTTGTCCTAAAAAGATTCATGATAAGGTGAAGGCTAGAGATCTAAGGTGTAAAAAAAGAGGGAAGAAGGTAATCTAGGGTGAGGAATCTATAACTTTTGTTAAGTTGAAGAGTATCGGAAATTGCAGATGGCCAGTCCATGTTGCAGGAAAAATTGCCATACCAGTGAAAGATTTGCGGTGTTAGTAACCATTTAAGAAATATATGAGCTGGCCATGCCTACTTCCTTAAATGGAAAATATCTAGTACAAACCGCAATGCGGCCCAGTAAGCCACAAAGCAGTTTTATCGTTATGGAGAGGGAAGGATTGCTCGGCACAAATCACGCAAGCTGTTTACGAAGGATTCCGTTTGGTCTTTCGTCCTCTTTTTCGGTCCGCGCAGCCGTCCTCCCGCCATGCGCACTTTTTGCGCTGTATGTCTCGCGTAAAGCAATTGATCGATATTATCATTCGTATAGAGCCTGCCATTCTGGTCAATCGGGTATCCTTGCTTAGCAAGCACCATGGCAGCCAAGCCATAATCTTGCGTCACGACGATATCACCTTTTTTCACTCGGTTAACGAGCACGAAATCGACCGCATCAGCTCCCTTAGAAACGATGATTGTCTCGGCGCCTTCTCGATGCATTTCATGAGCTGTGTCGCAGATGAGCACACAAGACAGCTTAAAGTATTTGGCTACACCTATCGTTTCATTCACAACGGGACAGCCATCTCCGTCAACATAAATTGTCGTCATGATCCATCACCTTTTCTTTGCAATGAATTGAATGCTTGGTTGTTGCAGTTAACTATATCATATTCAGCCGATATTTTTTAATTCTCCGGCGATCGATCTGGAACAAGTGGATTTGAACGGATAAGTAGATGGAAGTTATGAAGGTGCGGAAGATCCATAAGACAGTGTAGGAGGAAATAAAAAACTCCCTTCATAGGGGAGTTTTTAAAGTATATTGCATGCCGCTTTAAGTGGACAGCTTTCTATTGAAAGTATACATAGCTTATCGAACAGTAATTCGTCCGTTATCTGTCTTCAGTTTGACAGTATGGAAACCGTTGCCGAACACAGTTTTCTTGTTTTTCTCACCGTATACATCGATTCGTCCATGCCCTGTTTTCGCATAGATCGTGACGTCTGTCGGTGTTGTGCGAGAATGGAGTTCTATGCTTCCGTTGTCCGTTTGGAAGTCGATGTTCCGATTGATTTCTTCAGAATTACATACGATGCGTCCGTTATCTGTTATGGCTGTCACTTCTCCGGAGACTTCCTCCAGTTCAATCCGTCCGTTATCGGATTCTGCGTAAACGGTCTCTGCATCGACATAGCGCAAGCTGACTCGTCCGTTGTCTGTTTTTGCTTTCAACAGATCGGTCTGTACCTTTTCAATTTCAATCCGGCCATTGTCCGATTCCGCGTGCAAGAAGGATGTTGCCACTTCTGTCACGACGACGCGTCCGTTATCCGTCTCAGCCGTCATAGATTTACATAGCATCTTTTCGGTCTCAATTCGGCCATTATCTGTTTTCATCGAAATAGACTGGTAAAGCTTTTTAGGAATAAACACGCGTAATGCCACCGCCTTTACATTAAAGTTGAAGAGGAAGGACCAATGGAATTTATTGCGAAGTTTCACGACGAGTGTGTCCCCGATCACCTCTGCCTCCAATTCCATCCGTTCGTTCGCACCTGTCAGTTCGACTGTCGTCACTGAATTTGCTGATGGCAGCAAAGTGAGTGAACCGTGCTGCACTTGGATATCGACATTCTCATACCGATCGTTCTGGATTGTGATAACCTGATCTGAAGCATTCGATTCCACTGTCTTCTGTTCAGAAAACGGATACGATGCAAGCAGCTCTGCTGCAATTTTTGAAGGCGAGCCGAGAGAAGCGGCAATCTCATCATCCGATTTGCCATCTGTTCTGCCATGGAGAAAATACTCCCGGATATCTTGTAAAATATCATTCCGTTCGTCGAGCGGAAGCCGTGCGAGAGCCCGTTCAAGCTTTGAAATAAATTGTACTTCAGTCATTGTGAACACCTTCCTCAATCAAAGTATTAACGCCGTTCGTGAAAGCCCGCCATTCTTCCAATTGTTCGTGCAAGTATTTCCGTCCCGTCTCAGTCAGTTGATAATATTTACGAGGCGGCCCTTCGTTGGATTCTTTCAGATAGGTTGTAAAATAGCCTTCCTTTGTCAGCCGGCGCAACAGGGGATAGACCGAACCTTCCGATATAGAAATTTGATCGGAGATTTTTTGAACGAGTTCATAGCCATAGCGATCCTGCTTATCCAGGAGGACGAGAACACATAAATTCAAAACTCCTTTTTTAAATTGGATATTCATGACATAGCCTCCTTTCCTACACTACTATGTATTGCACAGTACTGTTGTAAACAATATAACATCCAGTATTATTCATTGCAAGGTACTGAATAAAATATTTTTGGGAACCTTTTAAAAGCCGATTCGTAAGAAAGAGGTAACAGAAATGAGGGAAGCACAATGTTCGGAAGAAAAAAGAAGCAAGAAGCAGACAATATAGTTTATTATGGTGTTGGAATTTTTTCTGATGGCCAGGTGGATGATCACCAGTTCGAAACATGGACGGACGAATTGATGGATGCGGCTGAAAATGTCGGCACCTCCTCTTATATTGTGAACGAGGAGTTCAATCAAGAACATTTAACGATTTTATATGAGAGATTCCCAAACGTTGATCCAAAACGTCCTGTCTTTGTCATCAATAAAATTGATTATGAAGAAATACAGAAGGAATATAAAAAGCTGGAGCAGCAGCACAAGTGGAAAAAATTCTTTAACTCGATTCCTTTGTCCGATTATACGGACGCTGAGGACAGGGCGGTATTTGCTCCGCATGACGTACAACTTTGTACAAATGATCTTTTGGAAGCGAGCCGTTTCTTAAAAGATCGTAGAACGGAGGGTGAAAAGAATGAATGAATACTTCGTTGGATGGGGAACGCTGGCTCTCATTAATGCAGGAATCGCCCAAGGAAAAAACAGGAGCGGGTTGAACTGGTTCCTTCTTTCCTTACTTTTGGGGCCATTTGCGACATTTTGCCTTGTTATTTCACATAAAAGATAATTCTTTCAAAATCCTCACTATATGATAAACTACTTCTAGAGTCGAAATAAATAAGGTGGGGGTTTTTGAGAATGGCTGTGACAATTTTATTAGAGAATGACAAAAGGGTAGTAGAGAATGAAGCACGGAAGCAATATGTCTCCAGACAAAAAGGAACGCATTGTTCGTTATTGCTTGATGATGAGCAAGTCGTTGTCCTGAAGGAAGTAAAAGAAAAGGACCTGACACTTGAGAAAGTCCGTTCCATTGCTGGCGACATCGCTCGCGGTTTGGCAGCCCAAAAAGTGGAGAAAGCGTTAGTAGGGGACGATACGATTGCTGCGGCTTTCGCAAAACTGGATAAAGAGAAAGCGGTAACTGCATTTGTTGAAGGTTGGGATCTCGGTTCCTACCATTTCAATTCGTATAAATCCAAAGCGGACGACAGCAAGGCTGAACTCGAAGTGGCAGGCTCCGCAGAGGCTGTTCAAGCCGGACAGATTCGTGCGGCGGCTATGGCGTTCTCCCGGGATTTGATGAATGAAGTGTCCAATGTGCTGAACCCGGAAACGTACCCTGATGTGCTGAAAGAGAAATTTGCCGGCACAACAGCTGAAGTGACTGTCTATGGCAAGGAGCAGCTGGAGAAAATGGAGATGAACGGCGTGTTGACAGTTTGCCGCGGATCCAAATACAGCCCTTCCTTTGTCGAGATTGCCTATCAAGGGGACGCATCCAAGCCATTGGTCGCACTAGTCGGAAAAGGCGTTACGTTCGATACTGGCGGGATTAGTTTGAAGAGCGGCAAGGATTTAAGCGACATGCGGATGGATATGGGCGGTTCGGCGGCAGTAGCAGGTGCGATGCAACTGCTTGTACAGTCCAATGCGAAGGTAAATGTCGTGGCACTAATTCCAATCGTTGAAAACGCACCGGATAATACGGCAGTGTATCCTGGTGAAGTGATTCATTATAAAAATGGAACAACAGTCCAAGTCGGCAATACCGATGCGGAAGGACGCCTCATTTTGGCGGATGCATTACTTCGTGCAGGCGAATTGGATGCTGAATATATCGTAGATATTGCAACTTTGACAGGTGCAATTGTCAATGCGCTTGGCACAGGACTGGGCGGAGTTTTCGGAGACGAGGAATTATCTCATGTCATGAAAAAAGTCGGAGACGAAAATGGCGACTTTGTATGGCCGATGCCGCTCGTGGATGCCTATGATAAAACACTGGCGAGCGACTACGCAGATATGAACAATATTAGTACCTTGAATTTTGCAGGATCGATAACAGCCGGTTTATTCCTGCGCCGTTTCGTGCCGGAAAACAGCAAGTGGCTACACGTCGATATGGCGGGCATGATGAATCATTCATCTGCATCGGGCTACTATGCGAAATCCGCAACAGGCTATGGAGCAAGATTGCTGGCGGACTATACAGTGAAAATTTCGGAATAAGCATGACGTATGTCTCAATCAATAAAAGGTGGAGAAACCAATTCGGTTTTTCCACCTTTTTCATGATGAGTTGTTGCAAAATTGTGTTTATTCACAAACGACGACTTGTCTTTCAAACGTTCCTTTTTTGGCAATACATCTGTCCACAATTGTAAACCCTGCATTTTTAATCATCTGATCCATCGGTTCTATCGTGACAACGACCAGCTTATCCGTAATTCTGCGGGCTTCCGAAAGAATGGATTGCTGTCCCTCGGAAGTAATATGTGTAAACAGATTGTACGGCATATCAATGATCGCCACGTCATATGTATCGCTTACTTCAGCAATCGGCCCTTTTACTACTTCACCGGACAAACCGAAGTATGCTAAG
The DNA here is from genome assembly GCF_023168145.1 of Sporosarcina sp. NCCP-2222. Classification (GTDB taxonomy): domain Bacteria; phylum Bacillota; class Bacilli; order Bacillales_A; family Planococcaceae; genus Sporosarcina. Next base: position 508,516 of record NZ_BQYK01000003.1, on the reverse strand, counting down.
TTTTTTCTGGATCCTTTACAAACAAGGGGGTTAATATCCCGGCCGACGATATCAATTCCCATCGAACGGGCCTCCACAAGTACTGTACCGATGCCACAGCAAGGATCGATAGCACGGATTCCAGCCGGATGCGGCACTGCTATATTCGCCACTGCCCGGGCGAGTCGGGTGCCCAATGCTGTTGAATACATATGAGGCTTCTGCTCATGTGACTTCCAAATCGGCAAGCTTTTTTCCAATAAGCCGAAGTACCATTTTCCGTTCATTTGAATAAAACCATACTCAATGGACGGCTCCAGCAAATCCGCTTCTCCTTGAATGGATTCACCTACTTCGCGTTCGAGCCTGCGCCTGTCCGGATGAGGAATTTTCTTCGTTTCTTCCATATCCATCGTATTCAGACAGGTTGTTTTGAACGTGGAAGGCGGGATGAAGACTCTAGCTTGAGAAAGGAACCCTTCCCAGCTCTCGCTACTCCATATCACTTCCAACCGCTCTTTCATGAATGGGCTGCGGCTTGGATCGATCTCCACTTCACTCTTCAACACATTCGCCTCGCTATGTGTTCCGAAAAAAGACCGCATTTCCAGTCTGCATAGATCGTGTTCATCTATGTGGCGGATGTATGTGTAAATGAACTCCTGATTAGCAGGCTTCAATTTCCGGCCTCTAGTGTTTCAAGAAGCTCAAAAAGAAAATTGTAAATATGAGCTACGACTTCTCTTATCGCCAGCTTCTCATTGAATCCTTCCAGTCCATTCAGAGAGATGTTCACGCTAAAGGTGCCATCCGTATCAAACAGGACACTGGAAGGCCCTTCCGATAGTTTATTGTCAATAAAAGACTGAATTTTGTCCTGCCATTTTTTCTGAAGCTGTAGGCCAAAAAGGGCTGTGTAGACTTTAAAAACATCATCCACCTCAATAGCAATGCCGTCCACCTTCACAAGTTGAAAGTCATCTGAGTAAATATAAAGAAATTCCTCAATCGGATTGTGCAATATGGAAATCGGTTTGTTTAAGAAACCCTCCGATTCTGCTTGAACCATCTCTTCTGTTTCTTTTAAACAGCGCTCCACCACTTGGAAACTCCACTCTTTCTCAACGATGTGCTGAGTGGAAATCAAACCGTGGCGCTGTGCATAATCTTTCTCGATTGGAAAGAGGGAGACGGGTCCAGCTGTTGATGCTAACCGTTCCTCTAGTCGTTCTTTTAACATAAAAGCAACTCCTTTTCATTCACCAGTATAGCGCATTCGCTGAAAGTTGGTCTAATTTTCATCGGGGTACCATGGATTCAAATGGACAAGCACTTCATCGACATCATCATGTTCTTTCACTATCAAGTTCCGAATCGCGCTCGAAATGTCATGCCCTTCTTGAATCGTCAGTTCCCCACTGACTCCTACTCTGACATCGACAAGAATATAGTGCCCGTGTTCCCGTGCCCGCAGCCGATCGATCCGTTTCACTTCAGGAAATGAGCGGATCAGTTTGGCGAACTCCTCCAGACGCTCATGGCTCACATTTTTCTCCATCAAAATGTCGATCGACTCCTTGCCGATTTCGTAGGCGAGACGTAAAACGAGGACAGATACAACAACTCCGGCAAACGGGTCGCCGTATGACAGGAATCCGATATGATAAAGATCACCGATCAATGCCAGCCCGATCCCGACAACTGCCGCCAGTGACGCATAGACATCCGCCAAATGATCGTATGCGGTAGCAATCAATCCCTTGCTGTTTGTCTTTTTACCGACTCGCATCGTGTAAATGTAGAGAACCTGTTTCCAGACGAGTGAAACGATTGCTGTAATTAATGCAATGACACTCGCTTTCGCCGGCTCTTCAAAGAATGTCATTATGGATTCGTAGGCAATATATAAAGCGGCAATCCCGAGAATGATGGCTACGATTCCCGAGCCGATCACTTCAGCTTTACCGTGTCCGTAGGGATGGTCCTCATCGGCTGGTCTTTTCGAGATGCGCATGGATGTCAGAGCGGCGGCAGAAGCGGCCACATCTCCAGCATTATGAAAGCCGTCCGCTAAAAGGACGGGACTGTTAAACAGGATGCCGACAATGATTTTTAAAATGGTGAGGACAATATTGCTCATGAGGCTAATCCAAATAGCAACGAGAGAAGCGACAGAATGTCCATGATTGTGTTCAGTATTTAACAATGTTAGCCCTCCAATTTAAATTTTTCCCATAGGAAACAAAAACCCTTGACATAGAGTTGTCAAGGGTTCAGTGATTTAAACAGTCATTGTATTGTAAGATGGATGTATTCAAGATAATCCCTCATTTATAAGTCGGTCCTTTCAGCATACCATTCCTAGAGAAAGCGAGCAACTTTTTGAGTTAACTGAGACAGGGCAGGAGGAAGCTATTTGTAGTATCATGGTATGGAATAACATGCCACGTCTCCTTGCGTTATCTGAGAAAAATCTTTATACTACTCCATATGAATAAATATACAAAAGAGAGGTTGAATATACATGAAACTTTGGGGCGGACGTTTTACAAGCCGGGCCGATGAAATTATGGAGCAATTCAATACATCGCTGCCAGTTGATTATCGATTATACAAAGAGGATATTGCGGGAAGCTTGGCGCATGTAACAATGCTAGTTCATTGCGATCTGCTGACACCGGAAGAAGGCGACCTACTCGTGCAAGGACTTGAGTCCATTCTGTATGACATTGAATCGGGTGTGCTGTCTATTGAAGGGGATTATGAAGACATTCATTCTTTTATTGAAGTCCATTTAACGGAACGTGTCGGCGAAACTGGAAAAAAGCTGCATACAGCACGCAGCCGGAATGACCAAGTGGCGGTCGACATGAGACTGTATGCGAAGAACAAAGCAGTGGAAGTGATGGATGGCTTGCAGACGCTCATTGACTCTTTGCACGCGAAAGCAAAAACGAATAATGTGATCATGCCAGGGTATACCCATTTGCAGCGTGCCCAGGTTGTGACGTTCGGGCATCATTTAGGCGCCTATGAACAAATGTTCAAGCGAGATAAAAAAAGGATTGCCAATGCGATGGAATTGCTAGATGAGAATCCATTGGGCTGCGGGGCACTTGCCGGGACAACACACGAAATCGACCGCAATGTAACAACCATGCTGCTGAATTTCTCTAAACCTGTCGATAATTTTCTCGATGGTGTCAGTGACCGTGATTATATGCTGGAGCTCATGTCCGACTTCTCTATCATCATGATGCACCTGAGCCGTCTGAGCGAGGAATTGATTCTTTGGAGTAGCCAGGAATTCAAGTTCATTACGATGGCAGACGCATATTCAACCGGCAGCAGTATTATGCCGCAAAAGAAAAATCCGGATGCCGCTGAATTGATTCGTGGGAAAACTGGCCGGGTTTACGGTTCGCTCTTCGCTTTGCTGACTACTTTGAAAGGTCTGCCGTTGACCTATAACAAGGACATGCAAGAGGATAAAGAGCAGTTTTTCGATGCACTCGATACGGTACTGGATTGCATGGAAATCATGTCGAAAATGATTGATACGCTGACGGTCAATGCAGACCGGATGAAAGCGGCGATCAAAGGCGGATTTTTGAATGCGACGGAAGTCGCTGATTACCTCGTCAGCAAAGGCACACCTTTCCGGGATGCCCATGAAATCGTAGGCAAGATCATCCTTTATTGCGAAACAGAAAGCAAGGCGATCGAGGATTTGACAGTAGAAGAACTCGCGTCATTCAGCAGTGCGATCAGTGATGACATTTACGAGTACATCGACTATGAAAATATTTTAGCAAAAGGGAATAAAGGCTTGATGAAAGAAGTAGGGGATCAATAAGCAAACGAAAACGGCGGGGGCTGCCCTCGCCGTTATTTTTTATTGATCGTGTAGTCGATCGTCAAAAAAGGAATCGCGAATAGTTTCATCTTATGTACTGCTTGCAAGGTCCCATTTTTCTCAGCAATCACCTTAAAACGTTCTTCCAATGGCAATCTGAACCGATACCCTTTCTTGCCAATCAAATATATGCCTGCATCTGAAGTGCGGAAGGTGCGTTCACTTGTCAAAATTAATCCTTGGTCTGTACCTATCAATTCCAAAACACCCGTCATATTTGTAAAAGGGAGTGGAAGCGCAATATTCATATACGGTTTTCCTTCTGAAGAGTAATGGGAGGAATACAGTGCGATAAAGGCATACTGTTTCTCCACTTTCCTAATCCACGCCCTGACATTTTCTCTGTCATCCAATTGGTCATGTAACTGGATCACATCTCCCGTCATCTCCACTTGCCTGCCGTGCGTCGGCAAATTAATCTGCTCCGTTCTTCGGCTAAACCATGAATAAATCCAAGCAAACGGTTTGAACCAGGCATGCCATCTGACTGTTGCGAGTAAACGATATTCCCGCGTATTCTCATAGAAATCAGCAATTTGAGGAGCGACCCCCTGTAATTGATACAGTTTCATATCGTCCACTAGGCCTTTTCCGCTTCCGGCCGTTCCTAATTGCTCCACAACTTGCTTGCCGCGTATGTTACTGATGGGAAAAGAGGGCGGTTGATAAACAGGCTCCGGAGTATTCACTAACCAGCCGGCGACTCCGAATAAAGCAAATATGATGCAATTTAGGATGCCATGGAAGCGCAGCATGTCATCGATTGTCATAGAGGTCAATCCAAATCCATTTCCTAATACATAGAGCAAAGAAAACAAAATGGTCAGCACCAAGGACGCGAAGGACACTCGTATGAGCCATTTCTGGGTAGGTGGAATCCGTTTGAGTCTCCAGACAATGAAATTCATTCCGACTAATCCGATGATATAGACCAAAACGGAAAGCAGTTCAATCCATCTTGAAAACGTGATGCCAATGGCTACGAGCATCGGAGCAATCAACAGCAGTCCTGCATAAAGCGTAAAACGGGCCGGCTTGGAAATACGACCGGCTAGTCCGATGAAAATGGGCAATAGAAATGCTGAATAATGAAAATGGATTGCTGTCAGCCATGTAAGAAGTGGTGAAAACCCAGTGTTGATATCGCCAATAAAGGCAAAGAACCAAGCCCCTCCCATCGCGAGGTAAATCAACCCGAGATCAATCGAGAGCTCTTCCGCGTTCGTAAAACCTCTTTTGCAAAAACGAGTGACTCCATAGAATGCAATGGCGAGTGTGTAGAGCAAATAGATGCCTGCGGGCACGATTGCCCAAGATACATGGGTAATTTGCAGGAATGCTACTGAAACATAAGCCGGTATGGCGAAGTAAAGATAAATATGGGCAAACCCATCATCCTTCATGACCAGCTTAAGCATGATGGGTACATAGACAATTTGTGCGGCTGTTAAAAGCAAAAATGGCCAGGTTTGAGTGCTCGCGAGCGCGATGAACAAAAATAAAAGTAGATGGGATAACACGAATTTACTCATCTTCCACAAACTCTCCTTTGTATGAAAAGAGATGGCCAAGCAATGGATTGCGGACACGGACATGGATGGTATAGACATCTCGCACATCATCGTACCCTTCACGGACCGTAGCGAGCCCTTGTAAAGGATAAGGCAGCGGCACTTCCAGCTTTCCGATAACAAGTCGCTGATCCTTGGATTGAATCAACAGTTCCTTGGTATCCGTAACAGTGAAAATCAAGTCGGAATAGACCAAGGCGGGCTCCCCTAAGTAATCCTTAATGATGGAACGATTTTGATCCAAACTCATCAAGGCGTTGAAATAGCGCTTTTTCTTTGAGAAATGAAAAACCCGCTCCCAGTGGATTTGCTGCTCTCCATCTCTTCCAATTTGAAAACGGTTAGTCACCGTAAAGGGAACGGCGAGTCCGCGTTCCGGAAATAACAGCTTCCAACGTACGCCCAGCCGAAATAACGGATAAAGCCATGCGGGGCCTCCATTTATTTCATGCATCATTCCCTTTCCGAGAAAAGGGGAGCCTTCCTCAATCTGATACCTTTGTTGCAGCTTAGGGTGCAATTGTTCAAAGCGATCCCCGAGTATTTCTTGATAGATGGACATACTTTCACCGCTTTCTCTTACATGTGGTAGCAGTAGGCAAATGATCGCTGTTGGCATATCCAATCCATGTTAAGACAAATAATGCTAGATTGAATGTGACGGGATTGAATGGATCAATCGCAATTCCCGGACTGGATAGGATGGCGCCAATCGTCAGAAGTGGAAAAACGATTAACTGCAAAGCAAATAGGCGCCTTTTTCTTCGATAAACAAGCCAGAAAAGACCGAATAAAACTTCCATTATACCAATCACGAACACTGCCTTTGCCGATTGGGCGTCGCTCAGATGCAACGCGGAACCCATCATGGAACGCTCTTCAGGGTGCATTCCAATCAGCTTTGGCAGAAGACCTTGATACATCCAAATAAATGCGAAGAAAATAGAAAGGCCATACGCAGTGAAAAAACGTAAATATTGGGAAGCCGGCGATTCGCCTTTCTCCAGCCATTTTTTCAACACGTCAAAACTGAGGGCGGTCGCCCAGCCCATTACCGGCCGGAAGAGATATGTATCAAGAACCGTTCCTGCTTTGCCGAAGGCAGCATCATAGTTATATTGCGTTAAAAATGTCGTACCATCGTTTTCAGGTACATACTTCCAGTACCCTTTGCCTTCTTTAATCGGAGAAAACCATTGCTCGGTCCCGAAATGAAGTGCAGAAGAACGGCTGCCGTCCAGTTGATTCGACACACCGGAGCTCTTCCCCCATCCTTGTACGGAAAAGAAGGGCAAAACCTTTCTTTCATAGGTAAACAGTTGGGGCTCGCCATCGTTCCTCGGCAAATAAGTGATGGAAGAAAAGCGCAAATCCCATTGGGAATGTAGATACGGGTCCTGGGACGCTTTCCAAACTGCATCCACATCAGCCTCTATATGGATTTCCACGTATATCGGTTTACTTTTCATTTCGTTCACCTCATTAATTAAGACGAAAAAAGCTCTACGAAGTTACTAGTTTTCTACCCTGTGCTAGACTCCTCCACGGGAACCAGTAAAATAATAGATAAGCAGTAGGGGGGAGGGGAAAGGATGACCATTCATTTTAGGGAGATAACACCAGACAATTGGCGTATATTTAATTCATTGAAGGTGAGGCAAGAGCAGAGCAAGTTTGTCGCTCCGAACGTCACCATCATGGCGAGGGCATACGCTTTTCGAAACCAAAACAGTCATGTCTACGCGATCTATTATGCTGAATTACCCGTAGGTCTGCTGATGCAGCGGGACTATGAAGAAAACGGAAAGATCTATTGTGTGCTGGATCAGTTCATGATTGGAGAACAATATCAAGGCAGGGGCTATGGCAAAGCCGCCCTGCAGGAGTGGATGTCTTTTGTTGGAAAGAAAGAGAGGTATGAGGCGATCACCCTTTGTTATCACGAAGAAGATGAAGTGGCATGCAAGCTATACGAAAGTGCAGGCTTTCAACACACCAGCGAAGTCGATGAGGAAGAAATCAGCATGGTGTATCCATTAGATTTGCTGTAAAGAGAACAGTGATGTTCATAAGAAATCAGTTGTTAAGACTTTAGAGGATTTGGTTAGGGAGTGAGCATGCATCAGAAAGCTTAGAACCGCGCCAAATAAAGTGCATCTTGCGCCAAATAGCTAGGAGTACGCGCCAAATAAAGAAAAAGACTGCGCCAAATAAAAAGATAATGCGCCAAATAGCAAGGTGACCGTGCCAAAAAGGAGCCCGCTCCATTTATTGGCATTCATCCGGAGTTATTGGCGTTCAAATTGATTTAATGGCGTTCAGTTGAAGTTAATTGGAAGCAAGCGCCCGCACAGAATTAAATCAACAAAAAATCGGCAGGAATATACTATCCCTGCCGACTCCTTTTATCCCATAATGTGATAGCCTGCATCCACGTAAATGACTTCGCCTGTCACGCCAGAAGATAGATCGCTTAGCATGGCGATGGACATTTTGGCGACTTCTTCGTTTGTAATATTGCGCTTGAGCGGTGCGCGTTCTTCAATTTGACCAAGAATTGTGTTGAAGGACGGAACGCCTTTCGCAGACAGGGTACGAACAGCCCCAGCTGAAATGGCGTTGATGCGGATGGCGTCCTTACCGAGGTCGCTCGCCAGATAGCGGACCGATGCTTCAAGTGCAGCCTTTGCGACACCCATCACATTGTATCCTTCCAAGACGCGTTCAGCGCCTAAATAACTCATTGTAATGATAGAACCGCCTTCTGTCATGAAACGGCGGGCCTCCCGTGCTGTGGCAACAAGTGAATATGAGCTGGAATCTTGAGCGAATGCATAACCGCTTCTAGATGTATTTATATAATCTGCATGCAAGTCTTCGGCATGTGCAAATGCAATGGAGTGAACTACCCCGTGGATCGTGCCCAATGTTTCGCCAATTAATGTGAAGGCATGTTCAATGCTTTCATCTTCGTTCACATCACATTGGACGATCATTTTTGGTTCTAAGCCAGCTTTCTCTAATGCTTTTTCCAGCTTTGCTAATGACCGTTCTTTCCGGTACGTGAAAATCACATTCGCCCCTACGTCGAAAAGCGATTTTGCGACGCCCCATGCGATGCTCCGTTCATTTGCCACACCCATGACGACAATATTTTTCCCATTCAGCTTCAGCAAATCCTCCATAATGACCTCCTGATTCGGCGATAAACTATCACCTTCTATTAGTACCAAGTAATAAAAAGATTATATCATAATCCGCTTGAATGCAAAACAAGATGTTAGCCCAGGTAAAATGAAATAGTTTACAAAATTAATAAAAATACAGTTGACTTTATATTTATGCATAAGTATACTAATCATAATCACAAAAGGGGTGAGGGTGTTGAAGGTTGGAATCATTGGTGCGACGGGTTACGGTGGAGTCGAACTGATACGTCTGCTCCACGGGCATCCGGAGGTTAAACAAATCAGTTTATTCACTTCTTCTGAAGAAGGCGTGAATTACTCTGCCAAGTATGCACATTTGAAGGGGCTATACGATGTGCCGCTTCACTCGATTGACTTGGAAGTGTTAGCGGAAATGGATATTGTATTCGCCAGTACGCCGGCAGGGGTGACGAGTACCCTTTTTCCTTTTTTGCTTGGGAAAAAACCGAAGTTAATTGACCTGTCGGGAGATTTTCGATTAAAAAATCCGGATGATTATAGTCACTGGTATAAAAAACAGCCTGCCACGGAGGAAATGCTTGAAGCCAGTGTGTACGGATTAACGGAATGGAACCGAACTGCCATTTCTGAAGCTCAGCTAATCGCAAATCCGGGTTGTTATCCTACCGCAGTTTTGCTCTCTTTGCTGCCATTGCTAAAAGAAGGGGTCATCGGCGGGGATTCTATCATTATCGACGCGAAAAGCGGTGTATCGGGAGCCGGCAATACGCTTAGCAGAATAACTCATTTTGCCGAGACGAATGAAAACCTCTCGATATACAAATTGCATGAACACCAGCATATCCCGGAAATCGAGCAGGCGATTGGCCAATTTGCCAAGGCTTCTTCACCCATCACGTTCACGACGCATCTTGTTCCAATGACGCGCGGCATTATGGCGACAAGCTATGCGCCAATCACGGCAAATATGCAAGAGTCGGATTTGTTTGACTGTCTTGAAATTGCATATGAAAGCAACCCCTTTGTACGAATCATTCGGGAAGCGGCCGTCATGGGGACGAATCAAGTGTATGGCTCCAATTACTGCGATATCCACGTAAGAGTAGATGAAAGGACGAATAGGGCAACAATCGTTTCTGTTATCGATAACTTGGTGAAGGGAGCCGCGGGCCAGGCAATTCAAAATATGAATATCCAATGTGGTTATAAGGAAACAGCCGGATTGACGGGCGTTCCTTTATTTATTTAAAAAACATTCGGAGGGGATTGTATGACAGTAACTGTTCAACAAATCAAGCGGATTTCAAAATGGAATATCGTCTCACCTAAAGGGTTTCAAGCTGTCGGTGTGCATTGCGGACTGAAGCATAAGAAAAATGATTTGGCTTTACTTGTCAGTGAAATCCCCGCCAGTGTTGCAGGCGTTTTTACAACGAACCAGATCCAGGCGGCTCCTTTGCAGGTGACGAAACAAGTCGTCTATGAAACTGGAAAAATGCAAGCGATCATCATCAATTCAGGCAATGCCAATGCCTGCACAGGAAAACAAGGGTTGGCAGACGCATACGCTATGCAGCAGAAAACGGCCGAAAAGCTAGGAATTGATCCACAGCTCGTCGGAGTCGCTTCGACGGGTGTGATCGGAGAAAAGCTGAAGATGGAGACGTTGCTTGCGGGAATTGACATGCTCCAGCCCACTGCCAGTTTAGAAGGATCCATTCAATTTTCTCAAGCAATCTTAACGACAGATACAGTAACGAAAAACATTGCCTATCAAACGGAAATCGATGGGAAGGAAGTCATCGTGGCAGGAACAGCGAAAGGTTCAGGAATGATTGAACCGAATATGGCGACCATGCTTGGATTCATTACAACGGATGCCAAAATTGAGTCAAAACATCTTCAACAGGCACTGGCATCTGTCACGGACCGGACATTTAACGCCATTACGGTTGACGGAGATACGTCGACAAATGATATGGTGATCGCGCTTGCAAATGGGCTCGCTGAGAATGAAACGCTGACACCGCTTCATCCGGATTGGGAGGCATTTATGCAGGCATTGCACGCGGTTGCGCAAGACTTGGCTAAAATGATCGCCAAGGATGGGGAAGGCGCAACGAAGTTGATCGAAGTGGAAGTGACCGGAGCAATAAATGACGTAGAGGCACGGAAAATTGGAAAGACCGTGGTCGGTTCTCCATTAGTGAAAACAGCGGTTTTTGGCTGTGATGCGAACTGGGGACGTGTTATTGCGGCGGTTGGCTATAGCGGTGCGGTGATCGATCCGGAAAAGATCGACATTCAAATCGGATCGACGTATGTCGTCAAAGCGGGAGAACCGGTCCTCTTTTCGGAACAACAGCTTACTGATTATTTGAAACAGCCAGAAGTGAAGATATCCATTCATTTACATGCAGGAGCAGGAACAGGCACAGCGTGGGGGTGTGATTTGACGTATGACTATGTCCAAATCAATGCAACGTACCGATCGTAAGCGTATCGTCATCAAATTAGGAGGCAGCATGCTCGGCGGTCTGAGCGGCCATTTCTTTACCAACTTTAAACGGCTTCAAGCGGAAGGGTATGACATCATCATTGTCCACGGGGGAGGTCCCGCCATCAACGCGGAGCTTGCGAGAAATGAAATACAGTCAACTATTTCGGAAGGGATTCGTGTGACTTGTGAAAGGTCGGCAGATATCGTCCGGAATGTATTGGTCGGAGCAGTTAACCCGCTTCTTGTCCATCAACTGAACCGGGAAGGAATTGTGGCAATCGGGCTGAATGGATTTGACGGTAAATTATTTACTTGCGGCTATTTGAATAAAGACAAATATGGATTTGTCGGCGACATCAAGTCTGTCAATAAACAACTGATTGACCAATTTATTGGTATCGGTGTCGTTCCGGTCTTTTCCTGCATCGGTTCCACTGAATGCGGTAAGACGTTGAATATTAATGCGGATACGGTCGCTAGTAAAGTCGCGCTGGCAGTCGGAGCGGAAAGTCTGCTTCTCGTGACGGATACGCCAGGAATAAAAATTGAAGGCAATGTCCAGTGCCGCGCGACAGTCGGGGAAATTGTTACGTGGATCGAGACCGAGGACATATACGGCGGCATGATTCCGAAAGTAAAAGCGGCGCTTGATTGTATTCAGGAAGGCATTCCTTCCGTTCGCATAACAGATCAGCATCTCGTCGGAACTGTTATTGAAGCGGAGGAGGTTTTCAGTTGAGCCATTTGTTTCCGAACTATGCCAGACGCCCCATTCATTTAGTGGAAGGAAAGGGTACCGTCGTAACCGATTCTGACGGCAAATCCTATTTGGATTTTATTAGCGGCATTGCGGTCAACTGCCTCGGACACAGCCATCCTGCGTTAATCAAAGCGTTAGGGGAGCAAAGCCAGCAATTATGGCATGTGTCCAATTTATTCGAAAGTCCCGAGCAGGAAAGGCTTGCCGCTTCCATCTTGCAGGACACTCATTTGAGCCGGATATTCTTTTGCAATAGTGGAGCGGAAGCGAATGAGGCGGCGATGAAACTGGCAAGAAAATATACTGGCAAGCATTCGATCATTACGTTTGAACACTCTTTTCACGGCAGGACATTTGGGGCGATGGCGGCGACAGGGCAGGAAAAGGTAAAGCAGGGATTCGGTCCGATGTTGCCTTCTTTCGTCACTGTGCCATTCAATGACCTCGAGAGCTTAACCGCCGCTGCGACGGAGGAAGTTGCTGCCATCATGCTGGAGGTGATCCAGGGCGAAGGAGGAGTGAATGAAATCACACCTGACTTCGCGAAGATGATCACCGATATTTGTCACGATAAAGGAATTTTGTTAATCGTCGATGAAGTCCAAACGGGGATTGGCAGAACAGGTACCCGTTTTGCTTATGAACAAACTTTGCTCAAACCGGATATCCTGACACTTGCGAAAGGACTAGGCGGAGGATTCCCGATTGGCGCGATGGCAGGGACCGATGAACTTGTGGCTGCCTTCGGTCCCGGCACACACGGCACGACATTCGGAGGTAATCCATTAGCGGTTCGAGTCGCACAAGCAGTTGTCGACCATATTTTCGATCCAGTATTTTTGGAAGAAGTGAACATGAAATCGATTTATTTACAGAAACGGCTGCAGGAAGTGTTTCAAGATAGTCCATTCCAACTCAGAGGTAGAGGCCTGTTAGTCGGAGTTGATTGCGGAATCGATGTCGGTCCTCTTATTGAGGAATTGCAGGAATCAGGATTGCTTGCTGTGCAAGCGGGGCAGACTGTGATCAGGCTGCTCCCGCCATTGACGGTATCTATAGAGGAAATCGACGAAGCAGTTGACATCCTCTGTTCCGTACTGAAGGAGAAGGCAACTGTATCATAAACAACACTTGAATTAAGGCGTTCAGAGAATCGCTATTCAAAGAGGGGACATTTTTGTTCCATTAATTAACGGGTTCCAAGTACTTTGGAATCCGTTTTTTTATGGTTCGATGTATGCTATCATTTTAAAGCAATCATTTGAGGGGCAACAAGTTTGATTTTGTAAATGCTCTTTATGTCTTTTGAAATCTAATAAAAGGAGGTGGATTGATTGGAAAGGGAACAAACGATACATCTTTCAAAAAAACTAACCTACAAGCGGACCAGCTGGCTATTAATCCTCGGTATCATCTGTATAGCAGCCACTCTTCGGGCACCGCTCACTTCGGTAGGACCGATTATTGCACCTCTTCGTGATGATTTAGGGATTCCAAACGCAGTGGCAGGTTTTGTCACAACGATACCTCTTCTAGCCTTTGCACTCATTTCACCGCTCGTTCCGAAAGTGAGCAGCCGCTTTGGCATGGAAACGACATTATTCTTTTCACTTTGTCTCTTAACGGCAGGTATTTTGCTGCGCTCAGCAGGGAACATTCTATTCCTCTTTACAGGGACATTTTTAATTGGCGTCGCTATCTCCTTCGGTAATGTACTGCTTCCCGCTATTCTGAAACTGAGCTTCCCGCTCCAAATCGGTTTAATGACAGGAATCTATTCGGTTTCCATGAATATTTCGGCTACCTTCGCTTCCGGATTAAGCGTACCGATCTTAGAAAAGACATCGTATGGCTGGCAGGGAGCGCTTGGCGTCTGGGCCGTTCTGACAGGGCTTGCGATCCTTATTTGGCTTCCGCAATTAAAACGCAGCAAAAACGCAACTCCATCCCTTCCGAGTTCAAGGACGAAACGGCCAGCGTCACTATGGCGTTCGCCGGTCGCATGGGGGGTTACACTGTTCATGGGATTGCAGTCCCTTCTGTTTTATACGACATCGGCATGGTTGCCTGAAGTGCTTAAATCCCAAGGGCTTGACGCGGGCCAAGCCGGCTGGATGCTGTCTCTTTTGCAAATTGCCCAGTTGCCAATGACGTTCATCATCCCCATTGTTGCAGGCAAGGTAAAGGACCAGCGGCTGATCGTAATCATCATTGTGCTGCTCTACTTGATCGGGTACGGTGGAATCCTCTTCGATGGATCCAGTTTGGTACCGCTATGGATGATCATCACAGGAATAGCCGGCGGCGCATCTTTTGGCTTGGCCATGATGTTTTTTACGCTTCGGACACATACACCAGTGGAAGCAGCGGAGTTGTCGGGAATGGCACAATCTTTCGGATACTTGCTTGCGGCAATCGGTCCGGTCTTGTTCGGTTCACTACATGACGTAACGGGAAGTTGGTCCGTGTCATTAGTTGTATTACTTATCGCTTCGTTCATTATCCTCCTTTCCGGATTGAAGGCTGGAAAAAACGAATATGTACAGGCGAATAATATGAATTAAAAGAGAGCATGGAAGGAATTCCATGCTCTTGTTTTTATTGCAATAAAGTAATGACTTCCTCAACCGCTTGTTCGCCAGCTTCTTCCCATCTACTTTTGTCACGGATTTCCGCATCTTTGTCGATAGGATCTTGGAATTGATTGAAAGTCGCTGTAGTCAGCGAGCTTGCATCCCGGTCCAAGCCGATATTGACTACATGTTTGATAACATATGGAGTACGGAAAACGATCGAAGTATGATACTGATCGAGTTCGCCATGGCTTACATGGAAAGGTATGCGCAAGTAAATCGTCTCACCGCCCTCTCTCCAGAGGACCGAATCAAAACAGCCGCCGTCGTAATCCCAGCCGCCGCCTAATTTATATCCCAAGTCGCTAATTAAATCCATTGTCGGCCCAAAATGTGCTTGCAGGCCTTCGATGCCAGTGTGCAATTCCAACATGTAAAGTCAGCTCCTTTCTTTACATTTATGGTTTACATCTAGTGGCGTGGCTATACTATCTATTCGTACACTTACTTCTATATGCAAAAAGCTTGAAACGCCATGAACGTTTCAAGCTTTGCGTTTAGTTGAGCCGATCTTTAAACAATAGTTGATCAGTAGTTAGGTCAATGATCTTCAAAAAGCGATCATGTTTTGTGAAGATGCTTTTGTATGTTTTTTTTCCATTGGCGTCTTCAAATAAAATGACACGGTTTCCTTCGTTATCGGTTTCCACGATACCTTTGTTGGTGTCAAGGTCGATCGTAGATGCAATCGTCTCGTATTCATCATACGATGCCAATTCGTTGTCTGTTGAGCTTGGCTCATTGTCTGCAGCTGTATCCTCAGCATCTGCATTTGCTTCATTCGTTGTGTCGTTAGCAGATGGACTTTCGACAGCAGGATTTTTTTCAGTATCAGGCTCGTTCTTAGAATCATTCGTGCTGCAAGCCGCTAATAGGAGGATGCAAAGCATAGAAGTTACTAATTTTTTCATCGTTGTGCTCCTTTGCAAAATAATTTCCCCTACTCCAATAGAAAAGGGACTCGTCTAGTGTAATTTCCCTAAATGGACAGGTCAACCATGGTGCTTTGTCAGAATAAAATGACTAAGCGGGAGAGATTCAGATGGAAATGTATGCTATGATGAATCAAAATGAAGGGAGAGAAGCCTTCTATGTATGAACAAAAGACGAAAGAAACGGACCAGTCTGTCATTGAATTTATTGAGCAAGTGGAAAGCCCGAAGAAAAAGGCTGATGCGTATCGGCTGCTGGATCTATTTCAAGACACAACAGGGTTCAAAGCGAAAATGTGGGGACCGAGCATCATCGGATTTGGCAGCTACCATTATGTGTATGACACCGGTCATGAAGGGGATGCGCCGCTTGTTGGCTTCTCTCCGCGGAAAGCAAAAATTAGCTTGTATTTTGCGACCGGAGATCCGAATAGGGATCATTTGCTCCAGCACTTCGGTAAACATACAGCCGGGAAAGCGTGTGTCTATATTAATAAGGTAGACGATATCGATGAGGAGATCCTGCGAAAATTGATCAGACAATCAGTTGAGTTTCTGCAAGATCTTTATCCGGAGTAAAAATGAAAACTAGATTGGCAGCCTCTCATCCTGGGGCTGCCTATTTTTATGTCAAGTCTATCTCCTACCGTGAGGATCTATCGATTTGTACATCATCGGGCTGTTGTATGCATAGACTAATGGAAACCATGCTCCAACTGGGGGGGACATTATGGATATCTTAAACAAGGTGAAACAGGCCCGTGAGGAAGAGGATCAGCTGAAATGGGAAGGGACGTTTGCCGAGTATCTTGACCTGTTGAAAGAACGGAAGGAAGTAGCACAGACGTCACATTCTCGCGTTTATCATATGATTAACAGCTTTGGCTCTACGAAAGAGAAAGGGCTCACGAAATATCATTTTTTTGATGATGCGATCTATGGTTTGGATGAGGCGATTGAAAGATTGGTGGAGGAATATTTTCATCCCGCGGCCAAACGATTGGATGTCCGAAAACGTATTTTATTGTTAATGGGTCCAGTCAGCGGTGGGAAATCGACTATTGTCACGATGCTGAAGCGAGGGCTTGAAGAATACTCGAGGACAGAGGAAGGCGCTGTTTTTGCGATAAAAGGTTGTCCGATGCACGAGGATCCGCTCCACCTGATCCCGAACCATCTGCGTGAAGAATTTTATGAGGAATTCGGCATCCGGATTGAGGGAAGTTTATCGCCGCTGAACACCATGCGTCTTGAACAGGAGTATGATGGCAGGATTGAAAATGTTCTAGTCGAAAGAATATTCTTCTCCGAAGATAAACGGGTTGGTATTGGGACATTCACACCTTCCGATCCTAAATCCCAAGATATTGCCGACTTGACCGGCAGCATTGACTTTTCAACCATTGCAGAATTCGGTTCTGAATCCGACCCTCGAGCGTACCGGTTCGATGGAGAGTTGAATAAAGCGAACCGGGGCATTATGGAGTTTCAAGAAATGCTGAAGCTCGATGAAAAGTTTTTGTGGCATCTGTTATCACTGACACAGGAAGGGAATTTTAAAGCAGGCCGTTTCGCCTTGATTAGTGCAGATGAAATGATTGTGGCACATACGAATGAGACGGAGTATCGCGCTTTCATTTCCAATAAGAAAAATGAGGCCTTGCATTCCCGGATTATCGTAATCCCGATCCCGTATAACTTGAAGGTCAGCCAGGAAGAGCGGATTTACGATAAAATGATTCGCGAAAGCGACATGGCGCACGTCCATATTGCGCCTCATGCATTGCGCGTGGCAGCCATATTTTCTGTCCTGACGAGGCTGAAGGCTTCTAAGAAACAAGGGATCGACATCGTGAAAAAGATGCGACTATATGATGGGGAAAATGTTGAAGGCTTCAATATTAACGATCTGGAAGAGTTGAAAAAAGAATATCCGAATGAAGGCATGGATGGCATTGATCCGCGTTACGTCATTAACCGGATTTCGTCGGCGATTATCCGGAAAGAAGTGCCTTCCATTAATGCACTGGATGTCCTTCGTTCGTTGAAGGATGGATTCGACCAACATGCCTCCATTACATCAGAGGCGAAGGAAGCGTACTTGAATTACATTTCCATTGCACGGAAGGAATACGATGAAATCGCGAAGAAAGAAGTGCAAAAAGCGTTTGTGTATTCGTATGAAGAATCCGCAAAAACATTAATGGATAATTATTTGGATAACGTGGAAGCGTTCTGCAATAAACATAAGATCAGAGATCCGTTAACCGGGGAAGAAATGAATCCAGATGAAAAATTAATGCGGTCCATCGAAGAGCAGATTGGCATTTCCGAAAATGCGAAGCGGGCATTCAGGGAAGAGATTCTGATCCGTATCTCCGCTTATGCGAGAAAAGGACAGCGATTTAATTACCAATCACATGAACGGCTGCGCGAAGCAATACAGAAAAAGTTATTCGCCGATTTGAAGGATGTCGTGAAAATTACCACGTCCTCTGCCACGCCGGATGAATCCCAGTTGAAAAAGATCAATGAAGTGGTGGCGCGCCTCATCGATGATTATGGATACAATTCGGTTTCTGCCAATGAATTGCTGCGTTATGTCGGCAGCTTATTAAATCGATAAGAATACTCAAACAAGGCTGTGCAAGGCAGCCTTGTTTTTTATGTTCTAAATGGTCAGCCAGGTGTATTTATGGTTTCAGGACAAGCAAGGCAGGATTTTCGTTCTTCTGTTAATTTGGTCAATTACCGGTTTCGTTTTGCATATGATGAAGGAAACAATCGGTCATAAGATGGGGTGAAGATGATATGGACGAAAATCAGAAGAGCTACGTCGTTTCTCAGGAAAACTGGACTCTCCATCGGAAAGGTCATACGGATCAGCAACGTCATCTGGATAAAGTAAAAGAGGCGATTCGTAATAACTTGCCTGACTTGATCAGCGAGGAAAGTATTATCTTGTCGGACGGCCGCAAAACGGTCAAAATTCCGATCCGTTCATTGGATGAATATAAAATAAGGTATAACCATGAAAAAGGAAAGCATGTAGGCCAAGGAGATGGCGAGAGCAAAGTCGGGGATGTAGTCGCGAAGGATGGAAAAAAAGGCGGCGCAGGCACTGGCAAACAGGCGGGTGATCAACCCGGCACTGATTATTATGAAGCGGAGATTTCAGTTGCAGAACTAGAAGAGGCTTTGTTTTCGGAATTGGAGCTGCCTGCAATGGAGCCGAAGGAGCAGGCGGACGTCACCGTTGATACGATCGTATTTAATGACATCCGAAAGAAGGGTCTCATCGGCAATATTGATAAGAAACGGACCCTATTAACAGCGATAAAACGTAATGCCATGAAAGGCAGTGCAGCCATTGCGCCGATTCACCAGGATGACCTGCGTTTTAAGACATGGAATGAAATTCAAAAGCCCCATTCCAAGGCAGTCGTTCTTATGATGATGGATACGAGTGCATCGATGGGCAAGTTTGAGAAATATGTAGCCCGCAGCTTTTTTTTCTGGATGACCCGCTTTTTGCGTACGAAATATGAACAAGTGGAGCTCGAATTCATAGCTCATCATACGGAAGCAAAAGTGGTGACGGAAGAAGAGTTCTTCACCAAAGGAGAAGGGGGCGGCACGATCTGTTCAACCGCATACGCAAAAGCGTTACAATTAATCCGCGCGAAATACCCTCCAGCACGTTATAATATTTATCCTTTTCATTTTTCAGACGGGGAAAATATGTCGTCGGATAATACAAAATGCGTACAACTTGTGGATGAACTCATGGCGGTGTCAAACCTGTTTGGGTACGGTGAAATCAATACACACAGCAGATATTCCACCCTGATGAACTCCTATGAAAAAATAAACAATCCGAAATTCCAGCATTATGTCGTGAAGGAGCAGGCCGACGTCTATTTCGCATTGAAGCGCTTTTTCAAGAAAAGGGAGGAGGGGTCCGAATGAAGCCATTTAAGGATTTGGAACGGGCAATAGATGAAATCACGGAGATTGCAACCGGTTTCGGACTCGACTTTTACCCTATGCGTTACGAAATTTGTCCAGCTGATATTATCTATACATTTGGAGCCTACGGCATGCCGACCCGGTTCACCCACTGGAGCTTTGGAAAACAATTTCATAAGATGAAGCTGCAATATGATTTAGGACTCAGCCAAATATATGAACTCGTCATCAATTCGAATCCTTGCTATGCATTTTTGCTTAATACAAATAGCTTGATTCAAAACAAACTGATTGTTGCCCATGTGCTCGCCCACTGCGACTTTTTCAAGAACAACGTACATTTTTCGAACACCCGGCGGGACATGGTGGAAAGTATGACAGCGACCGCTGAACGGATCGCACAGTATGAAATGGTACACGGAAAAGAAGAAGTCGAGCGTTTTCTCGATGCCGTCCTCGCCATCCAAGAGCATATCGATCCCTCCTTAATGAAAAACATCGATCTGCTGGATGAAGAGGAAGAGGAGAATGAGGTGAAAGTGATCACCCCATATGATGATCTTTGGGCACTCGATCGCCGAACAATCCAACCGAGAACGAAAAGTCCAAAACGAAAGCGCATCCCACCAGCACCGGAAAAAGATCTTCTGTTATTTATCCTGCAATACAGCGATGAGCTGGAGGAGTGGCAACGGGATATATTGACGATGCTGCGAGAGGAAATGCTCTATTTTTGGCCGCAACTGTCGACAAAAATTATGAACGAAGGCTGGGCCACCTTCTGGCATCAGCGGATCATGAGGGAATTAGATTTAGACTCTGATGAAACGATAGAGTTTGCCACTCTGAACGCCAATGTGATACAGCCTTCGAAAACATCAATCAACCCCTATCATTTAGGATTAAAGATATTTGAGGATATTGAAAAGCGATTTGATCATCCAACAGAGGAAATGAAAGAGCTAGGCATCCAGCCTAATTCAGGACGAGAAAAGATCTTTCAAGTGAGGGAAATGGATTCTGATATCTCTTTCATCCGAAACTTTTTAACAAAGGATTTAATGAAACAAGAAGATCTTTATATCTTTCAAAAGAGCGGCAATGAATACAAAATTACAGACAAACAATATGAAGCCGTTCGGGACCAAATTGTTGCGAACCGCGTGAACGGTGGATTTCCATATATCGTCGTCCAGGATGGTGACTATGTTAGAAACGGAGAACTCTATTTGGTGCACCGTTATGAAGGATTGGAACTTGATTTTCAATACCTTGAAAATGTCCTTCCCTATATACATCAGTTATGGGGACGCATTGTCCATCTAGAAACGTATGTCGATGATAAGCAGCTCGTCTTTTCATATGACGGCAAGAAAATACATCGGCGGTATGCCTAAGATAAGATGGGATCGATTGCTGATTGAAAGAGGGAATTGACCATATGACTTGGAATGCTACACAAAGGCGGCATCTCGTTCGTTTCAGATCGAGAAGCTGTCTTTTTGGTTTGTGTTAAAAGAACTTTCGGCGCAAAAAAAATAACTAGGCAAAGTGAATGATTCTGGTAGCAGTATGTACGGTCACTGCTGATGGTTGGCCGATATCCGAGCTGAAGCGGCCGACAACAAATAATCGTGCTGTTCTTCTGTTTATTATGAAAGTATTGTAAACTAGAAATAGATGGAAAGAAAGGGGGCGAGTTGATGATACGGAAAGCTCAGCAGGGAGATGCAGAAGGGATTGCGACTGTGCATGTCGACAGTTGGCGCACAACATATAAAGGAATTGTTCCGGATTCCTATCTTGAAAGTTTATCGTATGAAGAGCGTGCCGAAATGTGGAACCGGGCGATCGGAGGTAATCCATTATATGTCGCTGAGGATGAAAATGGGAAGATTGTCGGGTTTGCGACAGGTGGAAAAGAACGATCCGGGAAATATGCTGATTATACCGGTGAATTGTATGCAATTTATTTGCTGGAGGAAGCACAAGGAAAGAACATTGGCTCCGAGCTCGTTAGGGCGATATCAAAAGAGTTGGACCAAATGGGTATTACCTCCATGCTCGTTTGGGTGTTGGATAAGAATCCTTCCAAGCAATTTTATGAGCGTCTCGGCGGTGAGGTCATCGACAGTACAACTATTACGATTAGCGGGGAAGAGCTCCTGGAGATTGCATATGGTTGGAAGGATCATCGCATTTTGATGCAGAAAGGGTAATACGATGCGCTTGCACTTCACCGTCTCTGGTGATGGCAAGGAATCTCTGGTTTTTCTGCATACCGGATTACAAACTGGACAGACGGATTTTTTATTTCAGCAAGAATATTTTAAGGGACACTACAAAGTCTATGCTCCGGACTTGCGGGGCCACGGGAAATCTTATGTACAAGATGTAGCGTTCTCCACTTACTTTTCCGATAGTGTCACTGATTTAATCGAAACAATGGATAGCTTAGGAATGATAGCTTAGGAATTGAAAAAGCGCATCTGATTGGATGTTCGTTAGGAGCGTTAATCGGATTGAAGTTCGCCAAGATTCATTTAGACCGATTAAGCAGCTTGATTATCTCAGGCATCACGTCAACAAGACCGGATAATTGGAATGTCTTATGTGAAAAAGATGCAGCCAACCAAGTGGCTATGCTTTTGGACGAGCAGATTGTCCAATACTTTAGTCAGCTGCATCTGTCCGATTGGAAGAAATTTTTAAAGGAATCAATCGAAACGGATTGGTATCCTTTTGAGGAAACTGGCGAGATTCACTCCATTCAGTGCCCTTCTCTTCTTCTGGTAGGCGAAGACAAAGCGCATGAAGTAATGGGAGTTATCGAGTACCCAAAGAGGAACGAAAATTTTCATGTAGCGGTTCTTCCTTTTGCCGGCCACCTTGTGCACCAAGACCAGCCATTGCTCTACTCAAAAATTGTTGAGAGCTTTATAAACAAAATAGCTTCAACCTAATTACGAGAGGTGGAAAAATTTTTATGGATATACCTGTTGAGTTCCAACAAAAAATTATTGGTTGTTTTCGGGAAGAAGGTGAAAAATGGCTCGCAGCACTACCTGAGAAAGTCGCTCATTATGCGAAACAATGGGGATTGACCATCCAAGGGCCGTTTACGAATTTATCCTATAATTACGTACTGTTCGTTGAGGATACGCAGGGACAGCCTTTCGTCTTGAAACTAGGGGTTCCCAATTTTGATTGCCGGAATGAGATGGATACCGTCCGGCAGTACGATGGAAAGGGATGTGCGAGATTAGTAAAGGCGGACCGGGAGGAAGGGGTTATGCTTCTCGAAAGACTATCGCCGGGTACGATGCTATCGGATCTGCTAGACGAAGAAGAAGTCGTCCGTATTTTTCTAGATACATGGAAAGCGATACGCCGGGAATTACCGACTGAACGTCAGATCCCAATGATTACAGATTGGGCGGGTTCGTTGACTACTTATGCAGCTCAGGCAAACGGCAATCAGGAAATTCCGATAGAATTTATTAACAGAGCTCAGGAATATATTTATAAAAACATGGAGGAACCCGAGCGGCATGAGCTTCTGCATGGCGATTTACATCATGAGAACATCCTCTATTCTGAGGAGCGGGGCTGGTTAGCAATCGATCCGAAAGGGGTAGGCGGTGATCCATGCTTCGATTTGGTTTCGTTTATGATCAATCATTTGATGGAGAAACCGGATCCTCGTACGCTGCTTGAGTACCGCGTCAATCGCATCAGTGAGGAATTGCACATCGATCAAATCCGGTTGCTGGAAACTGCTGTTGGTTTGTCTACCTTATATGCCTGCTGGGCAATAGAAGATCAGTCCGATTGGCAAGATACTTATCAATGCGCTGTCTGGTTCAATGAGTTGCTTGAAGAAAAGCGGATCAATGCGATCACTTTATAAAAAAGGAGAGAACGTAATTGAAAGATGAAACTCTATTATTGATTGATAAAAAAGATGGATTAACTGAAGAATTCAGCAAGCTGGTTTCCATGATGAATTATACAAGGGATACAACGTTAGACGAAGTACAAGGATTGACGGTAGAAGAACTTGATTATTTATATGACGATGATGCCAATTCGATCGGCATGCTGCTTGCCCATATGGTGTCTGTGGAAAAGGCTTATCAAATCATGACATTTGAAAACCGGGATTTTACGGAGGAGGATATTCAATTGGTGAATCCCGCCATGGATTTAGGAGCGCCAGCCCGTGAACAGATAAAAGGAAATTCAATCGAGTACTATTTGGCTGCCTTGGAAGAAACAAGACAGCACACCATCGAGACATTTAAGAAATTGCCAGATTCCTGGCTATTTGAACAGCAGTCGTTTTGGTGGGATCTCCCAGCCAATAACTATTTCAAATGGTTCCATGTCTTTGAGGACGAGCTAAGCCACCGGGGCCAAATTAGGATCATTAAAAAGATGATGAGCAAAGTAAAAAATTAGATTGTCCGCAGCTTGGGCGGGTGAATCAGACATGCACTGCCTGCATACGATAGCGTGAGGAGTGATGATTTGGAGCACCCGTCTTTCCGGGGAAGTTACAGGCCCTATGTTTCACCTTTAGATCCTTGTCCACCGATTCTCGTTAAGAAGTTTGTCTTGCCTCCCCAAGTTTTCATGAATTTCCAGCCGCCGGGTCTTCCGCAATATACCCCGGCTCAAGCATTATTCCAAGGTTCTCTTTGGCCAGCTTTAGTTGATGGATTTTCACGGGAGGAGGGAATATCGTGAATCCTGCGTTTGAAGAGGAACGCGCACTGATGCTGCAACTGCAGGAAGCTGATTTTGTCGTTGTGGAATTAACCCTCTATACTGACACTCATCCCGACGATCAGGATGCCTTGGATCAGTGGAGAGAGGCGATCAAGCGGGCTTCAAAGATCAGGCATCAGTACGAAAGTCGATACGGTCCGCTCTCTCTGGCTTCCATCCCGACTGAACAGGCAATTGAAGCCGGCTGGCGTTGGAATCAGACTCCATGGCCATGGCAAAGGTGAAGAAAGGGGACCGATATGTGGGTTTATGAAAAGAAACTACTTTACCCGGTCAAAGTGGACACATGCAATCCAAAGCTAGCGAGGTATTTAATGGAGCAATATGGAGGTGCGGACGGGGAGCTTGCTGCTGCACTTCGGTATATGAATCAGCGTTATACGGTTCCTGACAAGGTAATCGGTGTGTTAAATGATATTGCCACGGAAGAATTTTCTCATCTTGAAATGATTGCAACGATGATATATAAACTGACAAAAGACGCAACACCTGAACAATTGGTGGAAGCTGGTCTCGGTGCGCATTTTGTAAACCATGGGCACGATCTTTTTTATGAGAATGCTGGTAATGTTCCTTTCACCGCAACCTATATCCAAGCAAAGGGCGACCCAATAGCGGACCTCTATGAAGACATCGCAGCAGAAGAGAAAGCCAGAGCCACTTACCAATGGATCATTGATGTGTCAGATGATACATCGCTAAACGATTCGCTGCGTTTCTTGCGCGAGCGGGAAAATGTACATTCTCTGAGATTTAGAGAATCGGTTGAAATCTTAAAAGAAGAACGGGACCGGAAGAAGTTTTTCTAACCATAGTCTTCGGTTATGATAAAAAAGCCCTTAGTGTAGACAATGCTATCAATTGTCTGCACATTTTTTATGTATATGGCGATTTCGAAAGTTTACTAGTCATTTAGTATGGTTGGCTGACTCACTTCAAACATGCTTTTAGAATGTGATGCAGAACAATTGCAGTTACTAAAATACTAGTTTGTTAGTTAATAACATAATAAATTGGAAGATTGTGATACAATAATTTCAGCCATTTTATAGAGTTCGGCTAAACGTTCTCTATTCACTTTTTCAATGATATGTACGGTCATCAGCAGACATGTTAACTACACAGTAAAGGGGTGTAACAATTGTCCAAGGATTTCGATGGGATTCAAAAAAGAATGTCTGAGTTGGAGGAGGAATTACTGCACTTAAAAAAAGAATTGGCTGAGAAGGAAAGCAGTCAATCAATCGAAGCAGAAGAACCAGTCGAAGCAGAAGATCCACTCCAACCAGCAGAACCAACGGGACTAGAAGAGCGGGTAAAATCATTTAAGTCAGCGGAACCAGTAGAACTAGCCAAGTCAGCAGAACCTGTAAACATCATGCATAACCAACCATCTGTTCCGTTGGAGACTCACGAGAAGGCCGTTGAACCAGTTTCAGAAGAGATCCATGGGGAAACTGTGCATTCAGGGCCAGGACGGCTAACTGGAATTTCACCACAGAACGTATCATCAACGGAAATGCAACCGCCTGAAATGCTCACTCAGTCACAGGCGCAACCAGCCGAAAAGCCGGAGAAGTCGGATTTCAATTTAGAAAGAATGCTCGGTCTTTGGCTGCCAAGAGTTTTTATGTTCATCTTGCTGTTAGGTGTCCTGTGGGGACTGAAAGTTGCGTTTGATAATGGTTGGATAACGGATTGGGTGCGCATTCTCCTTGGTTATGCCGGAACAGCACTTCTCTATTATGCAGGAATGAGAAACATTCAAAACTCCCGTGCTCCGTTTGGGCTCACATTATTAGGTGGTTTTATCGCACTCGGCATATTAACTACATTTGCTGCACATCATCTCTATGGGTATTTTCCATACATCGTGGCATTCCTAATTGCTGTCGCTTATATTGCTGCAGGCCTTTGGTTATCTAGCCGACTCAAATCCGAAACGCTGACGATGTTCTCTGCCATCGCGGGTTTTCTTCTTCCTTTCCTATTAGAGGACACGAATGCGACCACAATTCAGTTCGCCATCTATCTGTTATTGTTGTTTATCTCATTGTTCTACATTTCATTGAAGCAGGGGCATACGTATTCGTTCTATGTCTCCTTTAGTTTGTACCACCTGACGCTCGTCATCTTTACGGTTATGAATATCCTCTTTGTCGACAAGAATATCATCGTGCTCACCGTTTTGGTTCAACACATTGTGTTGCTTGTGTCGTATATGAGAGGGCTCAGCAAAAAAGCAGTATCTAGTGAAATTATGCTCTATGCCAATGCGGCCGTTATGTTATTTTGGGTAGCGATTTTAGAGTATGAATTGCGTTTGGCTGTCTATGGATTCTTAGTTGTACTCTACAGCATACTAGCGGCAATCGCTTACAAAAAGGGTGAAAACCTTGGAATGAGCATCTTTACTGCAATTTCGATCATAGCTGCGAGCGTAATGGTTCTCTCATTCCGGTTGGATGAACCACTCATTCAATTGACGCTGATGCTTGTTATTGCAACACTCGGACTTTGGCTTGGTATTCGGTTCGACACCATCCGTTTGATGGTCATCGGAGCTTTTGCTTATAGTATCGTGGCGCTGGCGGTTTTAACCGTAATCCATATTGATTCATTTGTATCCATCGAAAATCTCATTTGGGCCATTTTTATCTATACGATCGTCTTAATTTTTTATTCATTGACTCAGAATGTACCTTCCATCTTGAAGGGGCAAGAAAAGCTACTCAACATCAGTTTCATTGCAGGACAGTTGGTTTTGCTCATCTATGTCGGTTATATGGCAAACTTGTTGATCACTGCATTTGATTTTAATATGGTAACTAGCATGCATATCTTTTTCTTTGCTTTTTTAATCGCAATGGTTATCACGTTCAGTTTTGTTAAATGGCATCGCGGAATTTATTTGGCGCATGCGGCAGTCATTGAATTACTCCTTTTGGGATTGTTTGTCTTGTTGTTTAACTTGACGAACTTCTCAAATACTGATGGATTATGGTTGAATCTGTTTGTCCAGATAGTCTACGTCATTTGCTTATCCTATCTGTTCCGGACAATCTTAAAAGGGAAATTCTATTTCAAGCCTGAGCGGTTCAAAAAGGTAGTTCCGGCATTGGCTGTCACAATGCAAGTCTTGTATTTTATCTTCTTGAATAAATGGTACTTAACGATTGCGTTCGGCTACGAGTGGGAATGGGAATACATCCTTTTTGTTCATACATTCCTGCTAATGGCTTTTGCGTTCATCTCTTTCAGCATCGGAAAAGTCATGAATTGGAAGGTTGTCAAAATTCTTGGGGCAATTATAGTCGGGTTTAGCCTGCTCAAACTGTTCATCGTTGATATGGCAAGCATCTCACTATTCATCCGTGCCATTTTATTTATTGTCGTCGGTATTGTCGGCTTGCTTTACTCAAGGACCTTATTGAAGGATGAGTCGACAACCCCCTAAGCAAGTGCTTCAGACTGATTTGATTGCATATGTTTCAACAGTTAAATAGCTTTATAAAACCAAGAAAAAGCGCTCAGATTTTTTTATGAGCGCTTTCTTGTAAAATAAAGAAATTAATTTGCCAAGGCATTTTTAAGGTTTTGAGTATTTTCCCAATCTAAGCTGCCGAAGCCTTCACTTTCCTTATTGCTGATAATGGTAGCTGTTTTAACCTCAAACCAAATTCGATATTCATAACGTCTCTCGGGAGTGTTTTTATCGGTAGAATAAAACAGTGTAACGATTACATCTTGTTCCCTTGCCATTTCTGCTTGTACATTTGGTTCCCACTTTACATTTTGAAAAGATTTTTTAATCTTATTTAATTTGGAGGGGTCAGTGATTGTCACTACATCCACCGGATTTTCTTCCTCATTCACTTCTTGAACTTCAGCTCTCGTTAATTCTCCTTCTTCTTCAACCATTTCTTGGTTGTTGTTATTTGGAAATTTTTTATCTTTTTCAGAGCTAGCTGCAAATAGTATTCCTATAGCTAAAAATGATGCTATGACAGCAATTTTCCTAATTTTCAACTCCTCCTCGACTGTAAAATTTACATTTAGTGTTGGTTTTCGTCTTATAGAGTAGTAGCAGACACTGCCGAATAACATATTGCAACAGCAAACAAAGGATCAACGATTCATATCCTAACACGCTGTTGTTATTGTTTTCTCAAACCCGTTACAAAAGACATTCGGCTCAAATCATTTGATAAGCAAGATAAAATGAAATGTCACATCTCCCTGATTCCAATTTGCGTGAACGGAATATCCATATGTTCCAGGTTTAGAAGGAGTGGAGAATGAGGACCGCTCTGAAAGCGTCTCGTGTTCAAGATTATTCACCCAGTCTACCGAAATAGAGGATGGCGTTTCAGAGAAGAGTAGTTCGAACTCGCTCCCTGGTTCTGCTTCGATTGGTGGTGCGCTATTTTCATAATCAAACGGATTTCCGGAAGCATCAGTACATTCGGATTGATTTCCGTCCGTCCAGCAATAACCTCCCCTTGCAGTACTAAAAGTCTCTTCACCGATTCGTACTTTCATAGTTGGGAGCTGATTCGTGGGATGTTGAACCGGTTCGGTTTGCTGACAGCCAAACAGCATAAGGATGATTAGAAAACTTATGAGGATGAACATTTGTCTTGCCATCATGACACCACCTTTTGTTCATTAGACTTTATTGCCCAAAGAAAGTTACAGAGGATGCAGGAAAGAGTAGAAAATAAAGTGTGAATCCAATTGACATGGGGAATCGTATACGTACATAACAAGCAAAGAAAAAGGTGATTGGAATGAAGGACTGGCTTTCGGATGAAGAGTTTGATCAACTCTTCAAAGAGAAATCAGAGGAAATTAATGATCAATTGGAGCGGGAAGTTCTCATCGCATTGATAGGAGATGTCAATGCAGGGAAGTCCTCGACAATTAACAGGCTGATGGGCGCTGAAGTGGCGCAAGTGGGAGCGAAACCCGGTGAAACCCAGGAGATTAAAAAGTTTGTGTACCGGGAGAAGATTATTTTTGTAGATACGCCAGGTCTAGATGATATTTATAGCGAACATTCTGCTGAAACGATGAAGTTTTATAAAGAGGCGGATGTCATCTTGTTTTTCCTGAATGCAGCGGGGACCGTATTATCTGAAACAGAGCTTACTTCATTGAAGAAAATTGCGAAAGTGAACAAGGATATAATTCTAGTTCTCAATAAAATCGACGCGGCAGATGATATTCCTACACTCGTCAACTATATTAAACAGCATACAGATTTCGACTATGTCGTTACACCGATTTCCTCTCGTACCGGTGAGAATATCGGCTTGCTCCAAAAAGAAGTGCTGGACATATTGGAGTCAAAAAAAAAGGACATTTTAATGGCCGCCAACATGGCTGATAAATCTTCAGTTGCGAATCGGTGGATATTCGGGGCTGGGGCCTCGGCAGCAACCATTGGAGCGGTTCCGATTCCCGGATCGGATTTTGTTCCGCTCACCGCACTGCAAGTGAGCCTAATGCTCAAGCTCTCTACTTTGTATGGAAAGCCGATATCAAAAGATAATGCCAAGGAACTGATTATCGCAACGATCGTTGGGAATATTGGAAAGACGGTATTTCGGCAGATTGTCAAAATCATTCCCGGAGCAGGTATGGTGGCGGGTGCCAGCGTGGCAGGTGCCATGACAATTGCGTTAGGACAAGCAGTCAAATATGCGCACGAAAACGATATCGAACTGACACCTAAATCATTGACACCTATTTACCAGAAGTTTTTGAAACGGTCCAAGAAAATGAAGAATGAATAAGTAATTAAGAAACCAACATCAGAAGAATGATGTTGGTTTCTTTGTGGATAAAAAATAAAAAACTTAATGTTTTCATATAGTTCCATATGATTCGAATAAAAAGGAATGTTTATATGACAAGGTTAGTAGAGTTAATGCTAGTTTTTTAGTTTTTTAGCAATACCAAATTTTACCCCTATCTTTTTTGTGAAATAAGATTAATAATGTTTAACGAGGGTATATGAAAGATGGGAGTAATTGCCCTTACTAGATTCATCATCATGAGGAGGAAGTTATTAAATGAACAACCAACCTAAAAAGTATCGTAATTTCATAGCTGGTGCTGCTTCTGCGGCATTGATCGCATCTGCAGTAGCGCCTGTCGTTGCAAGTGCAGCAGACAAAAGCTTTTCGGACATCAAAGGAAACACTCATGAAGATGCTATTAACGCACTTGTAGCACAAGGAATCATCGGCGGTTATCCAGATGGTTCATTCCAACCTAACAAAACATTGACTCGTTCAGATGTAGTAAAAATGATGGGTAAATGGCTTGAAAAAATGGGATATGAAGTTCCGAAAGATTACAAGACTAACATGCGATTCAAAGATTTGACACCTAAAACAAACGAGGAGCTTTTGAAATCGGCAGCTCTAGTCAAGGACTATGGCGTTTTCGGTGGCTATGAAGACGGTACACTTGGTGCAGGTAAAAATATCACTCGTGAAAACATGGCTGTTGTTTTAGTTCGTGCATATGATGCAGTTTATAAAACTGACCTAGTATCACTCGTAAAAGAAAAAGAGTTTAACAAAGACGTTACGGATCTAGCTAAAGCGAAAGCGGAAGCCCGTCCATATATCGATGTTCTTGATTATTTTGATATCACGAACCCGAAATACCCAACATTCAATCCTAAAAACACAACAACTCGTGGCCAATTTGCTACATTCCTCTATAACACTTCTTCTTTGAAAGTAGAAGCGGATGAAGACAAAGAAGCTCCGAAACTAGTATACAACGGTGAAAAAACACTTAACGTCCAATACGGCGCAGCATTTACTGCACCAACAGTAACAGCAACTGACAACGTTGACGAAAAAGTAGAAGTCACTTCTGTTATTACAAACGAAGCAGGCGAACGCCTCGCAGCAATCGACACAAAAGTACCTGGCACTTACAAAGTGACATACAGCGCTGTCGACAAAGCAGGCAACAATGCTGAAGAGCTAGTAGTTACTGTTGTAGTTGGAGAGAATCCTGAACTTGAAGTAGTTTCAGTGAGTGCTATTAATGCCACTCAAGTTCAAGTGAAGTTTAATAATGCGGTAGATAAGTCTACACTATTCGAGACTAATGGCAGCTTCAAAACTGCTAACCTTTCTCTAACTTCCATTGATGGCGGTGCAAATCCAGCTATTTCTTCTGCAACTCTTTCAGAAGATGGAAAGACTCTTCTTCTAACATTGGATCAACCAGTTTCCAAGCGTTATAAAGTTTTGATTGAAAATGTAAAATCTAAAACTGGCGTTGCTTTGAAGAAATATGACGAGATCGTTGATTTTGCAGCTGACAAAACTGCTCCATTTGTAGTCGGTACAGAGCAAATTTCTGCAACAAAAGTGAAAATCAAGTTCTCTGAACCTATGAAAGCTGCAGACGGTACGTTAGAATACGCAGATGGTAAAACTGTAACAGGTGCAACTGCTAAACTAACAGCAGGCGCAACTGAAGTAATTGTTGACCTATCTGATGCAGGCGTTGAAGTAAATAAAACAATCAATGTTAAATTCATCGGCTTGCAAGATATGGCTGGCAATATCATTTCACCAAATCCAACTGTTGTACAAATTGTGAAACAACAGCCGGACGGTGTAAAACCATCTGTTTCTTCTGTTGTTCAAACGGGAGCTAAAACATTCAACGTTACATTTACAAAGGAAATTGATTCTTTAGATAAAGCCCTTGTAACTGTATCTGGCGGTTTTACAGTTCAATCAGTCGAAAAAGTTACTGGAACAGAATACAAAGTAACAGTTGACAAAAATTTGACTGGTGTCCAAAATGTTAACGTTGCAGCTGGCTATAAAGATTTAAGCGGCCAAGCAGGCGAAGCAATTACGAAAGTCGTAACATTCAAAGAAGACACGGCTGTACCTCAAGTAGTTGGTACTTCAGTAGTCTCTGATAATGGCAAAGAATATTTGGAAATCACTTTTGATAAGGATGTAACACTATCTGGAAGCCCAACAGTGACTGCAAAAGGTTCTTATGTTTCATCTAACGTAACACATGACATCACTGGACAAGCTGTTGCATTAGAATCAACAAAGAACACGAAAGCAGTTCGTGTGGAACTATCCAAGCTTCTTGGAACAGATGATGTTAAAAATGCATCTTACAATGTTGCATTAACATTTGCAGGAGTTGCAAGCCAAGCAGGCGTTTCTGTAGATAAAGCTAACAACATCAAGTTCAACCGTGGTGAAGACAGTGCAACAACAACTGAGAAAATCAAAGTTACAGACAATGGCATTGTTCAATCGACTACAGATAACAACATTGTAACCGTAACATTTGATAAAAATGTTGATGCAGCTACTGCAACAACAGCAGCGAACTATCAAATTGATGGAGCTACTGTCGAATCAGCGACTGTCAAATCTACTAATTTGAAGCAAGTTGAATTGAAATTAGCTCCAGGTTCCGCTAACTTCTCTGGATTGCGCAACGTAACAATCCAAAACATCAAGGCACAAAATTCAACAGTTGCAATGGATGTTTATCAAGGTTCAATTACTTTGAATGAAAACGTAGCACCAACAGTTCAATCAGCTGTATTGACTGGTAATGACACGATTACATTAACATTCAGCGAAAATGTGACTGTTGATGAAAATGCATTTGAAGTATTCGTTGGCAATGACAAAAATCCGCTTGCAGGTGTAACTGTTGCAGCAGTTAACACAGCTGCCAAAACAGCAGTTATCAAATTGGGTACACCTGTGACTGACGAACAACTCAGCTCAGGTTTGACTGTAAAGCAAGCCGATACTAAAAATGTATTGGATACTGTAAAGAATCCACTTCAACTTACAAGCATTAAAGTATCACGATAATTTTTAGAAATCTCCCCTTGATCTATTTGATCAAGGGGTTTTTCAATAGGAAGCAACGCGGGAAGAGAATTAAAAGAAAAAAACACATACTCATCCAACCTATTCCAATTTTCCTCCCTTTGTGATTAAATAAAAGTAACGTACTGATACAATAGGCTTACAAGTATGAGGGAATTGGAAGGGGTATAGTAATGAATTCACATGCAATTGAGCAGGTGACGGATGACCACGTTGTAAAAGCGCTGGAACGTAATTTGGCTATTATCCGATTTGATTTAAATCGTAAAATTGTGTATGTCAATGAAAACTTTGCGAATGCAATGGGGTTTACTCAAGAGGAGATGATTGGTTTACCTCATGAGGAGTTATGCTTTTCGGAATATGCCAGAAGCAGGGAGTACTCTGAATTTTGGAGAGAGTTGACGAGGGGAATTACCAAACAGGTGAAGGTGGAGCGAAAACACCAGGACGGCCATAAAGTTTGGTTGGAAGCGACCTATATGCCGGTATTCAGTGAGGATGGACGACGTGTGATCAGCATTTCCAAAGTTGCGTCCAATATTACTGATCGGCAGACTTGCATTACGGAGGTTGTGAATGAGCTGCGTGAAATGGCGGAAGGATTGACGGAACGAGCAGATGTCGGCATTGACAGAAGTAAGGAGCTTCTTCGTATTATTGACAACATTGCAACCATCTCGCGGGATAATACAAAGACACTGGAACTACTGCAATTGCATGCGGAATCCATCCAGCATATCGTAAAAACAATCCGTGACATTGCTGCACAGACAAATCTGCTTGCATTGAATGCTGCCATCGAAGCTGCCAGGGCAGGGGAGCACGGCAGAGGTTTTGATGTCGTTGCCAAGGAAGTGAGAAAGCTCTCGGCTAATGTGGAGAAGTCCATTGTGGAAGTTAGGGAAGGCATCGCGTCCATTACTCGTGAGATTGGCAATATCGCAACAGGCACGACACTCGCTCAAGAACATGTAGAAGAATGCCAGCAGCAAATTCAAATTGCAATGGAAGACTTTCTTGCCATAGCTTCTTCTGCGGCGCAATTGGATGATCAATCTGAAGAAGTGTCTCGCATTATATGAGCTTTTAAGCTATAAATAAAAAAAGTAAACCCAGAGGCGTGAAGTGACCTCCGGGTTTATTACTGTCTATAGATTTTTCGCGTTGAATGTATCGCCATCTTCAATTTTTCCGGATTGGAATCCTTTATAAAACCATTTTTTTCGTTGCTCGGAAGTCCCATGGGTAAAGCTCTCTGGCACGACATAACCTCTTGCGCGTTTTTGAATCGTGTCATCCCCGACCGCGCTGGCCGCATTTAGCGCTTCTTCCAAGTCTCCTTTTTCAAGCACACCCATGCCTTGTGCATGCTGTGCCCACACGCCGGCAAAATAATCAGCTTGCAGTTCAAGGCGAACCGAGTATTTATTATACTCCTCCTCGCTCACTTGCGAACGGATAGCAGCCATCTGATCGCTAATGCCCAGCAACTTTTGAACATGGTGACCGACTTCATGTGCAATCACATACGCCATTGCAAAGTCGCCAGGTGCTTGGAATTGATCTTGCAGCTCCTGATAAAAACTTAAATCGATATATAACTTCTCGTCACCGGGACAGTAAAAAGGACCGACTGATGCACCGGCAGTTCCACAGGCAGATTGCACGCTTCCCGAATATAGGACTAGAGTAGGTTCTCGGTATTCAAGCCCTTCTTCTTTAAAAACCTCATGCCACACATCTTCCGTGTCAGCGAGTACAACGGAAACGAACTCTGCGAGCTCCTTATCTTGTTCTGTTTCCACGTAGCTGGTGTTCTCCGTGGAATTGCCCATTCCGTCCAGAATGGCACCCGGATCACCACCAAGAAACATGACGACCAGCAAGAGGACAATTCCGCCTATTCCGCCTCCCATGATAGCCGGTCCGCCCATGCCCCTCCGATCCTCAACATTACGGCTCCCTCTACGACCTTTCCATTCCATATGATTTCCTCCCTGACTATGTCGGTAAATGAAGTATGACTTCCTATACCCGAAATCAATGAAAATGGAACTGGCTTATTTTGATATTCTAATCTCTTTTGCATCATGCCCAACAAACTTTACACTCAGCTTAATCATTTTATAATCGCTGATTTCAAATGTCTCAGAGACGGTCTTGATCATATCTTCCTCTGGCATATCAGGCGTTAATTTCATGGATTTGAATAGTTCGTCGAGTTTCTTCATCGCCTTATTACCAAAGGTGCTAATTCCTTTTTCTTTATTGCTATATTCAGCTTCTGTCCTTTTTGGTTTTTCTTCGTACATTACGGTGACAGCTTGCTTTTCCATTTTCGTCTCAATTGTTAAATTGAATGAAGTAAATCCATATGTATCTCCTACAGTTTCCTTTGATTCTTTTCGATCCGTGACAATGGTTCGATCTGAGCACGCGGAGAGTACGAATACGAACAAGAGTAAAACGCTGATCAGCTTATGGATTTTCATGCTGCTTCTCCTTTCAAATACCTATATGAATAACATGTCCCCTTACCCAAAGGCTTATTCAAATACAAAAACGAAACTAAAAACGTTTCGATTCGTATAGAAAAATGAAAGGAGCGAAATTCATACATGCAAAACGAACAGTCCATGTCTTTAAAAGATTGGATCATCACCATGATTCTGATCGTCTTGCCGATCGTCAATCTTGTCATGCTCATCATCTGGGCTACAGATAAAGCAGATCCGCGAAATAACTTTGCAAAAGCATATTTGATCGTAACGGTTGGCGTATTTGTAGTAGTAATTCTGTTATATATCGCAATTATTTTTATTTTATTCACCATGGGGATTTACATTGGATTCCTTGAAGGATAAATCGAGTACAATTACCATATATTTCGTTTTTGAATAATTTGTGACGAATTGTCGAGCACTATATGAAATATCCCATTAAATACGACCAAAATATTAAAGTTCCTTGCATGAAATGTTATGATAAAAGGGATGATGAATTGATCATAACCTCCAAGGGGGATATATAGAATGACTCGACAAATGGATATTTCATTGAGGGATGAGCAAGAGGCAACCCGGGGAGAAGAACGCTCCGGAACATTAATTGCCGACTTGAAATCCCTTTTTAAAGCGCCTGTCCTGATCGCAAATGCACTGCCTGTATTCGTCGGTTTTTGGCTAGCGCTCTATTTTACAGACCAGTCCCTTTGGGCAAATGGAACATTGTTTTGGCTGACGATTATTGGCAGCACGCTATTGATGGGCGGTGCCCTCGTTATAAATAACTGGTACGACGTGGATATTGATACAGTAATGAAAAGGACACAAAAACGTCCTACAGTTACAGGAAATATTCCCTTACGCACTGTTCTCCTCATCGGAATTGCCATGTCCGCTGCCGGAATGGTTATGTTGTTCTTCACAACATTTGAAGCGGCGATCTGGGGGTTCATTGGCTGGTTTACGTATGTAGTACTTTATACGATGTGGTCGAAAAGAAAGTACACACTGAATACAGTGATAGGCAGTCTATCTGGCGCGGTAACTCCGATGATCGGCTGGGCTGCGGTAGCGCCTGCTTACCATATTGTGCCGATTATGCTGTTCCTGATTTTGTTCATCTGGCAAATGCCGCATACGTTTGCTATTGCAATGCGTAAATATGATGAATACAAAGCGGCGAATGTCGCCATGCTTCCTGTCGTTCGTGGTTTTCAAATGACAAAGCGCCAAATGTTTGTCTACATTGCCTGCCTATTGCCGTTGCCATTTTACCTAGGATCACTTGGCATGGTCTTTGTTACATTGGCCACGTTGATGAATATTGGGTATCTGGCTGTATCCATCCAAGGTTTCTTCGCCAAGGATGATATGAAATGGGCATATGTCATGTTTCTTTATTCTGTAAACTATATCGCGATTATCTTTTTACTGATGGTTGTTGTCACATTACCTATCTTTCAATAAGGGATGAGGGGTTGCAGTTTGAAGAGAAGGAAATTGAGGAGAAGAGAGAGCGAGAGCAATCGTATTTTAGATTTTTTGGGAGATGTATTATTTTTTGTTCCTGAATTACTATTCTTGCCCATCCGGCTTCTGATCTGGATGATTCGGCCATTAGCTCGATTTATCAGCGATATATTTTAACTAGAAAAAGCTTGTTTCCCAAGGGGGAGCAAGCTTTTTTAATGCGTGGATATTCAATAATTAAAAATATTCAGTTGTTACAGAAAGTGTTTTCATATATAATCAATTCAAGATTCTGATTTTTAGTAAATTTGTAGAATTTAGGGGGGAGTCAGTATGTTTAGTATGAATAGAGGGAAATGGTTGTTGCGTTTTGCAGTCCTGGTTATGGCTATATTCCTAGTTGGATGCGGCACAGGTAGTAAAAATGGTTCAACTGGTGACACAGGGGACGCAGCAGAAGCAGGCGGTAAGAAGAAACTAATTGTCGGTACCGACGCAACCTACGCGCCGATGGAGTATATGGACGAAAAAGGGAATATTGTGGGGATTGATATTGATATCGTCAAAGCAATAGCAGAAGCAGCTGGCGTTGAGGTGGAATTCCGGAATTATGGATGGGATCCACTTTTTCCGGCAGTCAATAACGAGGAAGTCGATTTTGCCGTTTCATCTATAACGATTGATGAGGAGAGAAAGCAATCCTTTGATTTCTCGGATCCTTATTACATTGCAAATCAACTAATTCTAGTACCGGAAGATTCTGACGTGGAGAGCTTTCAAGATTTGAAAGATAAGCGGGTATCTGTCCAAAATGGTACTACGGGCCATATGGTCGTAAAAGGGTTGCAAGGGGATACGAGCTCTAAAATTCTAGCTGCTGATACGATGCCTCTTGCGATCGGAGAAATGATCAATGGGAATGCAGATGCATCTGTAGGAGACAACGTTGTTATGATTGATTATCAAAAGAATAATCCAAAAGTGAAACTGAAAGCTGTAGAGGATGACAGTTTTGAGAAGGAATATTACGGACTCATGGTGAAAAAAGGAAACCAAGAAGTGCTCGATATTTTAAATGAAGGCATCAAGAAAATTAAAGAGAATGGGAAATTGAAAGAAATCACTGGCTTTGATGTGGAATAAACACTTCGTCAAACTGTCATGATAATTCCGCATCTTGGAGGTGAAGAGAATGGATATCCTGGATTTTCGATTTGATGCCATATGGAATTACCGGGAGTTATTCATCAGGGGACTTTGGATTACACTCGGTCTGACGGTTGTCGGTTATGCAGGGGGACTGATACTGGGACTATTTGTCGGACTTGGAAAGTTGTCAAAAAGGAAATGGGTGTATTATCCCGCCAAGTATTATGTGGATTTCTTCCGTGGCACGCCGTTATTGGTACAGCTTTTATTAATCCATACTGCTTTAATACCGAGCATTTTTGGCCATTCACTCGGCTTCTTCGTTTCAGGGGCAGTTGCACTCATGCTGAACAGTGCCGCCTATAACGCAGAAATTATCCGTGCAGGTATCAATTCAATTGAAAAAGGCCAAATGGAAGCTGCCCGTTCGCTCGGTATGCCGCATAAGACCGCCATGCGGCTGATTATCTTGCCGCAGGCACTGCGCCGGATGATACCGCCGTTCGGCAATGAATTGATTGCCCTGATGAAGGACTCCTCGCTTGTCTCCATGATTGCCGGGGGTGAACTTCTCTACGCCGGTAAAGTTGTTGCTGGAGCGACATTACGTCCATGGGAACCGTATTTGACTGTAGCTGTTCTGTATTTAGTGCTGACATTCATTTTCGGTAAACTGATCAGTTATGTGGAAAAGCGGTTTAGCAACAGCTATGTACCGTCACCTCGGAAACAGCGCCTGTCCTTTGGGCGTACACAGGCAGGGGGATGATCAATTGATTACCATCAAAGGCTTGCATAAGTCATTCGGAGAACTACATGTGCTGCAAGGAATCGACTATGAGATAAAAGAAAAGGAAGTCATTTGTATTATTGGGCCGAGCGGTTCAGGGAAGAGCACTTTTTTACGCTGTATTAACTTGCTGGAGGACATTACAAGCGGTGAAATTATAATTGAAGGTGTCCGGGTAAACGATCCAAAAACGGATATTAATGAAATTCGTAAAGAAGTCGGAATGGTGTTTCAGCAGTTCAATCTGTTCCCCCATATGCGGGTCATCGATAATATTACGATGGCACCAATTAAAATCAGGAAGATGGGAAAACAGGAGGCAAATGAACTCGCTCGGCAACTGTTGGAAAAAGTCGGTTTGGCCGATAAAGCAAATGCCTACCCAGAGCAGTTGTCTGGCGGTCAAAAGCAACGGGTCGCCATTGCGAGAGCCCTCGCGATGAGACCGAAAGTCATGCTGTTTGACGAGCCGACGTCTGCACTCGATCCTGAAATGGTTAAAGAAGTGCTGGATGTGATGAAGCAATTGGCATTAGAAGGCATGACTATGGTGGTCGTAACGCATGAATTGGGATTTGCGAAAGAAGTTGGAGACCGGGTAGCATTCATGGACAATGGGCTGCTTGTCGAGGAAGGAACGCCGGACGAATTATTCAACCAGCCTAAAAATGAGCGAACGAAAGCCTTTTTCAGTAAAATTCTTGTTTGAACCAGCAGCCGCGCCTGCTGGTTTTTTGTCGTATGTCACAAGGGGGAACGCTGCATATGATAGAGGATGAACATTGGAGAAAGGTGGAAGTCCATTGTATTACCCATATGTCATGCACCATACTCGTCCTCCGTCAAGAATCATTACTGTGACTGGCTCTGGGCAAGTTGTAAGGGAACCTGATTATATAAAAATTCAACTGGATGTCGTTACGGAAAACAGGGATGCGACTATAGCATTACAGGAAAATGCGGAGAAGATGAACCAGGTCATTGAGGCTCTCCAGCAGTTAGGGATTCCTAAAAAAAATATCCAGACCACTTCATTCACCATCAATCCACGCTATGATTATGTAGAGGGACAACAGATTTTCCGCGGCTACACGGTTACCAACAGCATCACTGTCAAAGTGGCAAATAGTTTGGATGCAGGCCGCGTCATTGATACAGCAGTTCAATATGGCGTGAACCAAGTAGGATCCTTGCAGTTTGGAGTCGAACATGAAAATCTGCTATACGAGCAAGCCTTACAAAAAGCATTAAAACAAGCAACTGCCAAAGCCCGCGCACTGGGTGAGTCAATGCAGGTTCAGGTTGATTCCAAACCGATCAAAATTACGGAGGATTCTTCCTTTCAATCGGGCAACCCGCAGCCGATGATGGCAGTTTCAAAAACCACAACCACCCCTATCGAGCCAGGCCAAATAGTAGTTCAGGCCTCTGTCAGAGTCCAATTTCAATATTGATTCATGTATTTCCTCACTACTCATCGATTACAGGGCTCGTACGAAGAACTGCTGCAAGCGCACTTATTTGTGCGTTTTTTTTTGTTGAATGCGGCGAGTCGGTGGTAAGGGTTCGAGAGTCGGTGGTAAACAATGAAGAGACGGTGGTAAGGGTTCGAGAGTCGGTGGTAAACAATGAAGAGACGGTGGTAAGGGTTCGAGAGTCGGTGGTAATCGATGGAGAGACGGTGGTAATGGTCCGAGAGACGGTGGTAAACGTTAGAGAAACGGTGGTAAAGGGTTGGAAGTCGGTGGTAAGCAATGGAGAGACGGTGGTAATGGTACGAGAGTCGGTGGTAAGCGTTGGAGAAACGGTGGTATTGGACCGGAAGTCGGTGGTAAATAAGCGAGTCGGTGGTAAGCAATGGAGAGATGGTGGTAATGGTACGAGAGTCGGTGGTAAGCGTTGGAGAAACGGTGGTATTGGTCCCGAAGTCGGTGGTAACCGCCCGAGAGTCGGTGATAAATCTACTTGCCGGAGGTAGTCACTGAGACACGGGAATTGTTTATTCTACCAGTAATAACGAATTTGATTCGGAAGGGAACTGCCAAAAATAAAAGGGTTTGTTCAGACATATAACGAATGTGTAGGTAGTGGGAAAAAAGAGGGGGCGTGTATGCATGGACTATACGGTAGAACGATTGAGAGATTTAGATGAGGCTGAAATCGAGCGTTTGAAGGTAGAAAGCG
This sequence comes from Sporosarcina sp. NCCP-2222, assembly GCF_023168145.1. Lineage (GTDB taxonomy): Bacteria > Bacillota > Bacilli > Bacillales_A > Planococcaceae > Sporosarcina. Next base: position 467,280 of record NZ_BQYK01000003.1, on the reverse strand, counting down.
AGAAAGAAGGCTATCGGTTTGTGTCTAGGCTCGTTCGAGAATATGGGGATGGATCGAATCGATTTGATGGTCCTGGTGAAGCGCTGTTCTGTGTGCTAAATCCGGAAGGTCATGTGCTGGGGATTGGAGGGCTAAATCGGTCTCCTTACGATCCGAGCGGTCAAGCGGCCAGGTTGAGGAGATTTTATGTTTTGTCTGACGCTCGCCGCCATGGTGTTGGTTCTTCGCTATTGAAGGCGATTACTGATCATGCGGCCGACCATTTTGAGGTAATTACGGTCCGGACTGAATCATCGAAAGCGGATGCGTTTTATCGGGCTAACGGGTTTGTATGCGATGATTCAGAGTCGGAGAACACCCATATTTATCATTTGAAGAAAGAAGCATGAGGTGCAAGGTCTACGCTGATTGAGGCAGCGCCTTTCGCAGATGGAATAGGAGGAACAACAATGCCATGGAAAGTGCTAGATTCCGAGTATGTCTTTAAAAGCCCTTTTGGGAATTTACGGAAAGATACGTGCCAAATGACAGACGGCACGATTATCAATGATTATTATGTGAATGAATATGCGGATTGGGTGAACGCCATTGTTCTTACAGAGGACAATGAGATCTTGTTAGTCGAGCAATATCGCCATCCGGGGAACGGGATGTTTCTTGAGATTCCAGCAGGAAAAATGGAAGAGGGGGAGACATGGGAGGAAGCAATCGTCCGGGAAGTGCGGGAGGAGACTGGGTACGTTTCGGAAGATCCGCCGATTCAGCTGGGGGAATTCATGGTCAATCCCGCCACACAGACGAACAAGGTAATTACCTTCCTGATTGTTGATGCAGAGAAGAAATTTGAACAGGAACTGGATGAAACCGAGCGGATTACAGTGAAACGATATCCGTTTGACGTAATGGAACAGATGATTTCCGAAAAACGGATTACGCAGTTATTTTCCGTAAGTGCATATTATTTGGCGAAGAATCATTTAACAGCATCACAAAGAATTCCTACATTATAAAAGAAATCAGGTAAAGGTTTATGATGAATCCAAAGCATGCACTTGTAATTGGTGGAACGGGGATGCTTCGTAATGTGAGCATCTACTTAGCCAAGCATAATTATACCGTTTCGGTCGTGGGCCGAACAGCCGGCAAACTGAAACAAGTGATGGAAAATAGTCCACCACATTCAATAGTTCCTGTTCAAGCCGATTATAATTCGGATTCTTTCCTTTTGGGAATTAGCGAGGCAATTAAAAAACGATGATACTTCGATCTCATTGTCAGTTGGACGCCGAATTATCAAGTCGTTGAGCAGGTTTGTTTTATGAATGAACATGATAACCTGTTTCGACTGATCCATGTTAAAGGGAGCAGACGCTATTTTCAAGACGAATTCGTCAACCTTCCCTTTAGCTGTATACGGGAAGTTGTTTATTTGGGATTCATTCAAGAAGAAACTTCATCACGCTGGCTGACGAACGAGGAAATATCAGACGGCGTCATTGCGCAGATTGAATCTGGAGGCGTTGGCCGGATTGTCGGACAATTGCATCCATACGGTAACAGGCCGGAATAAGGGGGGATGATTTTTGCTGAAAAGGAAGTTTGGAAGCCGTTACGATTGGAAGCGGATCACAAAGCGGGGATATGCGGAGAGATACTTCGATACATCAGAGTTCAAGGGCTATGTGACTCTTTTGCAAATGCACGAAGTGGCCGCTTCGCTTGTTAAACAATATGGCGATGCGCCTGTCTGCATCGCGGACAAAGGATATAGCTGGCTGCAGCATTTTCCAGTAGGGCAACAGTATTCCGTGACAACTGTGTTTGATGCATCTAATCAAGTTGTCCAGTGGTATATCGATATATGCACACGCAATGGCTATTGCGAAAAGAATGGCCCATGGATGGATGATCTGTTTCTCGATCTGATCTACTTGCCGAATGGGAGTTTGATTGAAAAAGACGCAGATGAATTAGAAGCCGCACTTGCGGAAGGGATTATTACCTCTGAAGAATACTCGCAATCGTGGAATGAGTTTAACACATTGAAGCAGGCGATTTTAGAAGATCAATTTCATTTGCTTGAGCTAACTACATTGCATTTTCGTGAATTAACGAGAGTTTGATACAAAAAAAGATTACTGATTGTACATAGTCTGGAGAGGAAAAAAAAGTGAAAAAGGGTTTTGCAGCAATGATGATCGCCTTGGTCCTTCTACTGGGCGCTTGCACTAAAGAATATTGGGTTATGAAAAAGAAGGATATAAATGATGAGCCAGGAGTCAGAATATTCGTTGAAGAGCTACAAAAAGAGAAGACAGACCGCAAAGGCTATAAATTGTTTAGTATTTCCCAGGGCAAAAGTATGGTTGTCGTATCGACGGGAACGCCTACAAAAGAGTTGGAAGTCGTTGATGTTGAAATTCTTGATGACCAAACGATCGTTACGGTAAAAGAAATAGATGCTGAAAGTGATGAAGTAAATCCGTATATATTAATCGGATTAGAGCGAAAGAATGGTTCCATGCTTGTAAAGAATGAAGACGGAGAAGAATACGAAATTGGTTTTTAAGTATAAGAGAAAAGGTTGATTCATATGAAAGATACATTCCAAATTACGCCTGAAGAAAAAGAAAAGATATTGAAAAGTTATTTCCGCCACGGTTTGGATGGTCCACTGGACACCTTTCCGAGTAAAGAAAAACGAAAGTATATCGTTGCGGAAGAAATAATCAAAAGATTTGAAAAGGATGTTCGGTACAATGAAAAAGAAGTGAATGACACCATCAGGCAAGTTTATGCCGATTTTGCTACGATCCGTCGATTTTTCATTGATAATGGAATGATGAGACGGGATGATGATGGAAAAACGTATTGGATAGAAGGTGAGGTTCATGGAAGTAGTTCAGAATCCGAGCAAGGCGCAGTATAGCCACTTTTTCGATGAGGTGTTTCGCGGATGTGAAGATTTGCGGTTGGAAATGGAGGCGAGCGTGAACAGCAAGACCAATCAAGGCAGCTTTCTTTTTCGCAATAAAAGCAGGGCGGTTGCTTTTGCCTCCACGCACACATCCGCTTGGCATCCGCACTGCATCTACGTACGCCTGGCCTACAAGTGGTCGACTGCTGATCAAGTGAGCCTTGTCAACGTCTTGAAATACATACAGGAAGTATATACAAAGCCGTTGTTCTTTTTGCTGGATGACCGGTTCTCCTTACTGCAAAGTATTTTGCCTGAGAATGGATTTCCGATGATCCGAAAAACAGAAATCATTCGATTTAAACCGGCTGGCGAATTACGGGCTAATGAGAAAACTTTTCGCACAGTGTCGGAAATAAAAAACGATCCGATACTTGAATCAAGCTTCGTCCACTTATGCAAGCGGACCTATACCGTAACCCATCTGGCCAACCCGGTAGCTGAATTGCAGGCTGAAGAGTGGCGATCGGTCATCTATGATGGTTTGCTGGAAACCTATAGCTATGTGGCGGAAAGAGACGGGGCCATTATCGGTTTCAGTTTGCTCTATGAAGCGGATTCTTCAGGCTGGGAGCTTGGCTGGGTCGGCGTTGATGCTGATGAGAGCATGTACTTGCTGGAAGGGATGTTGAAAAAGCAACTAGAAGATGCGCTAAATGAAGGTACAACTTTCATTGAAAAAGAAGTCGATTCGACATGCCCTTATTCGCTGCGCCTGAAACGAGTATCGGACTATGAAGTAACTGAGATATTCTATGCTTATCGAAGTACATAAAGGGGGAAATTCATTGGCAGTTACGATTGAAACTCCCCGAAGCATCAGAGGGCTGGCTGGTTTTTTAGCAGAAATGAATAACAAACCAGCTCATCATATTGGCTATTGCGGGGAACAGACGGAAGAAATCATCGATACGCTGCAAAACGATTTTTCGGACGTGGAGTGGTCTCAATCATTCAAAGTTGCGTACGAGGAAGATTGCATTGTCGGAGCGCTTGGATTTGATTTGGATTATGAGGATCGGAGTGCGGAAGTATGGGGTCCTTTCGTTCTGAAAGACGATTTGCGGCTAGCTGAAACATTATGGAAGAGCCTCTACAACAAGGTTGTGGATCAAGTAGATCATTTTCACTTTTTCTATTCAGGTGAAAATGAATTGTTAAAACAGTTCCTTGCAATAAAAAGCGGTATCGAAAAAGGAAAGCATGTTGTGCTCGCGGCACAAAAGGGTGAACAACCGAGCTGCGATACCAGTGAAATTGTTTCGTATGAAGCATCCTGCTGGGAAGCGTTCAAAACACTTCATAAGGAGGCATTTCCGAAAACGTACTACGATGCTGAAACGATATGCAGCCAGTTGAATGAACAGAATCAGTTGCTTGTCCTTAAGGCGGATGATCAACAAATTAAGGGCTATGTATACATAGAGGCTGATCCTGCACATGGAGAAGGTTCAATTGAATACATTGCCGTATCCAATGCATTTCGAAAACAGGGCATTGGAACACGATTGTTGCAAGAAGCTCTTCTTCGATTATTTGCGTTCAAGGGGATCGATGAGATAAGGCTTTGTGTGAATGCTTCTAATACTGTAGCGATTGGCTTATACAAGGCGGCCGGTTTCGACGTGAAAAATGATTTGATCCACAGTTTAATAACGCTAGGGGGAAATGATCCATATGCAGTCCAGTGAGGATATTCTTCTGGCAATACAACACGATGAGTGGATGATGGACATTTTGCAATCCGTGAGATCCATCAATCTGCCGGATTGGTGGATCTGTGCAGGTTTCGTTCGTTCAAAAGTTTGGGATATGGCACACCGTTTCGAACAGCGGACGCCCTTACCAGATATCGATGTCATTTATTTCGATTCGAAAAATGAGGATGAAAGTTTCGAGAAGGAGTGGGAACAAAGGCTGCAGTTCTTGCATCCAAACGAGCCGTGGTCCGTAAAAAATCAAGCACGAATGCATCTTCGAAATCATCTTCCCCCGTATCACTGCTCTGCGGATGCGATCTCTAAATTCCCGGAAACGGCTACAGCACTCGGTGTCAAGCTGGATACCAATGATGAATTAGTGTTATGCATGCCTCACGGGGTGGAGGATGTGCTGAATTGCAGAGTATGTGCTACACCATTTTTTAAACAAACAACGGAACGAATGCGCCTGTTCGAAAAAAGAATTGCTGAAAAGAAGTGGGATGTAGTTTGGTCCAATGTCCATCTAGGTATTTAACATAAAAGAGGGAGTCTTTCCATGGAATTTATTATTCAGAAACAATTGTTTTCTTCTTTCGTTTCAGATGTCGTCAAGGTTTGTCCGACGCAAAGTGTCTTGCAGGTTCTTACTGGCTTGAAAATTGAGGCAGGAGAAAACGGCGTAACATTGACGGGTGGAAACACAGAGCTATTTATTAAAAAGACAATTCCTCTTCAGGCAAAAGGGGAAACGGTTGTGCAACTAGTGGAAGCAGGACAAGGGATGGTCCCTGCAAAATATTTTGCAGAGCTGATAAAGAAAATGCCCGGTACCATACGGGTATCGATAAGAGAATCCAAAATAACGGTCTCGTCCGAGGACATTTCAACGAAGCTATCAGGTTATGGAGATGACCTCTATCCTGAGCTGCCTGATTTACAAGGTATGCAGACAATTGAATTGCCATTCGGCAAGTTGAAGGAAGCCATTAGTCAAACTGCTTTTGCTGTCGCGAAAAGTGATTCCAAGCCAGTCTTAACAGGTGTACATATGCAAGTGGAAAGAGACAGGCTCATCTGTACGGCCACGGATTCTCATCGCTTGGCACAAGCTGTCATCCCTGCGGCTTCCTCAATGGAAGACAACTTCATTGTTCCAAGTAAAGCTTTGTCAGAACTGTCCATCTTAAAGGTTCCCGAAACAGCATCGGTTCATATAAGCAAAAACGGCCAGTTTGCCATTTTTCAATGTGAAAATACATTCCTCTATTCTATCCTGCTTGAGGGTATCTATCCAAGGACGGAATCCTTGCTGCCAACTGAATTTTTAACATCGGTTGTTTTAGATACTGAACAGTTAAGAAGTGGAATAGACCGGGCCTGCCTCTTTTCAGGTGAATGGAAGCATAATAATGTTCGACTGGAAATTTTAGCGGGTGATCGAATGAAAATTACATCCAAATCAACAGAAATCGGTGAACTGGAAGAGGTTCAGAACATTCTACATCTGGAGGGCCAATTACCAGTCCAGATGACCTTTGATGGGAAATATTTATTGGAAGCATTAAAAGGAATGAACAGTAAAAAAATTGTCATAGGCTTCAATGGATTAATGAAGCCGGCATTAATACGGCCGGATAATCAGCATTCTACACTGCAGTTATTATCACCGCTACGGGTGTAAGGAAAGGAAGGAGTACGTAATGGGATACATAGAAGAAATACGAGAGCTGGTTGGGCATCGGCCCATGATATTTGTCGGATCTGTCGTAGTGGCAGTGGATCGGCAAGGCCGGATTTTATTGCAGCAGCGAAAATTTCCTGAAGGAGCCTGGGGCTTGCCAGGAGGGCTGATGGAACTTGGTGAATCAACAGAAGATGTCGCAAGACGGGAATTATGGGAGGAGACAGGCTTGTCAGTAGGTGAATTAACGCTGATCAACGTCTATTCAGGTCCTGATCAATTTATTGTGGCTGCCAACGGAGATGAATTCTACGTAGTGACGGCAGCATATTATTCCACTGCCATTAAAGGCGAACTGGTTGTCGATCCGAAGGAATCTATGGCGTTCGAATATTTTTATCCACATGAACTGCCAGATGATATTGTAGGGAGTCACCGCACGGTATTGGAGGAGTTCTTGCAGAAACATCGGGATGTGCTGGTGAAATTAAGGAGTTGATAAGGATGTCGGTATCATTGGTCAAGTTTCATGAAAGGGATTTGGGATTGCCTAAGTACCGAAAGCAACTGTTGGACAAAGCTTTGGATGACTTGATAAATGACACGGGAGTCATGGCTGTTTTTGAGGGAGGCTCCTTAGCAAGGGGTAATTATGATCTTTATTCAGATATTGACCTTCATGTCATTGTTAACCCTGGAATGCAACAACAATTCATTGAATCAAAAAGAGCACGTTCTGCGAAGTGGGGGGCTGTTTTATTCTACGAGGAATCTTCCCCTGTATCTCCTGTTATTGTGACCCATTATGAAGGATTCGTGAAAGTAGACTCATGGTACCAAGTAATAGAAGATATTACGCCATCCATTTGGTTACAAGACTTGCAGGTATATTATGACCCGTACAGTCTTCTAACTCCGATCTTCGAAGAGGCAGAGAAGCTGAAATATACTCCGGACTTAAGGGATATAGAATGGTGGAGGGGAAAGGTTTTCGCATTTCTTCATGAAGCCTATCGTTCTACCATGAGAGGAGAAATGTACAGTGCGCTCTCCAATATAGATCGACTTCGATGGCTGATAGCCTATGGTTGGTATATGGAAATTGAGATTCATTTAAAGAGTTCGTATGGTGTTTGGTCAAAAATAGAAGGCACCAGAAGCCAGTTGAAAGATTGGCAACAAGTGAAACTAGCTGAATGGGATTGCCGAAGGGATCAGAAAGATATTTTAGAAACAATAGCCAATCTAAGTTCAGAGTTTTATCAATTAAACGTTGATATAAGCAAGAAGTTTGGTATCCATTCAGATGAAGAGAGATGCCGTAGAATTATCGAAATGATCATCTAGGAGGGATTCAAAATGAATTCAGCAGCGAAAGAGTATTGGGATCAATACTGGGGATCCGAGGAAAAGCCTGATAAAGTAAGCGCCTGGATGTTTGGTGATACGCCGGATGCACTAGCGCAAAAAGTGATCATTGGACAAAAGACCGCTACGTGCTCAGCCTACGTTTTGTATGAAACTGAGAATGAGCCGCTGCCGGAGGTAAATGAGTATAGCATCATTCTAAATAGTTTAGAAGAACCTGTCGCCATCATTAAGACTATAGAAGTGACCCTCACGCCCTTCAATGAAGTCAATGAGGAATTCGCTTTAGCGGAAGGGGAAGGAACGTACGAGGAATGGAGACTCATCCATGAACGTTTTTTTAAAGAAGCACTGAGCACTGCTGGTTTGCCCTACTCAAGCGAAATGCTTCTAGTTTGTGAAAGGTTTGAATTGGTTGATGTCAAAGGAGGAAACTAACATGACAGAAAAGCTGCTGCGTGTCGGGACAATTTATATTCCTGTTAAGAATGTGAAAGAATCTGCTCATTGGTATGTCGGAAATTTGGGTGCGAAATTGAATTATGAAGATGAGGACAAAGCGATTTTGGATTTGGCGAATCAAAGTTTCTTTCTTGTGAAATCACCAGATAACGAATCGGCCAATTTCATGGATACGAAGGGCGCAAAGCGATTTTCCCTCACTTTTGAAGTAGATGGAGAGTCTGCGTTACGAGAATTGCAGAAGGATTTGCAAAACCGGGGTGTGACAGTCGGTGACATTGAAGACAGAGGGCATGCCGGGAATAATTTTGTGTTTTCGGATCCCGATGGAAATCTGTTTGATGTGTGGAGTGAATTGAGTCCTTCGTTTAAAACGAATAGGGCATAACGATGGGGTATGTCCAACAGATAAGGCAACTCGTTGGCACGCGGCCGATCATACTGGCCGGTGCGAATGTGATTGTAATTGATCAATTCGGTCGGATGCTTTTGCAGCTGCGGTCAGATAATTATTGTTGGGGCTTGCCAGGCGGGACGATGGAACCTGGCGAAACATTGGAGGAAGTAGCTAAACGCGAACTATTTGAAGAAACAAATCTTACAGCTATCGAGCTAATCCCATTTAATTTTTATTCGGGCAAAGAATTCTATTACCGCTACCCTCACGGTGACGAAGTCTATAACGCTGTCGCCACCTACATTTGCAAGCAGTATGATGGTTTGCTGCAAGGAAATCCGGATGAAGTGTTAGATGTTCAATTTTTTTATCTGAATGAACTTCCCGGAAATTGCAGCCCGCCTGATCTTCCAATTATTCAAGATTATTTCCGTTTGATTCGAGAAGGGAAAGGGGTACTTTAATGAAAATCTTTCGAACTGCTGAAATCAAGGGGAAAGAAGTCTCCCAATACAATTCAAAAATGCTCATGCGAAAAATAATAATGACCGATGCTCCTACTCATATTGCCATTATAGAGCTTGGTGTAGACGGAATTGTCGGCTACCATGAAGCGGCCGTTCCTCAATTGCTGATCGTTTTGGAAGGGGAAGGCCGGGTACGTACAGGCAATGAAACCGGGATAAACGTGAAAGCAGGAGACATCGTTTTTTGGGACAAAGGAGAAGAACACGAAACGGAGTCTGCTGAGGGAATGACAGCTTTGGTGGTGGAATCGCAAGGGTTGGAACCATTCATCCAGAACAATTTAGTTTCACAAGATCGATTAAACTAGCCGACAGAAAAGGTGATAGGCCATGATTGGTGAAACAGGTTCAAAAGTATGCTTGAGAGAGTTGACATTGGATGACTGGAGAGATGTTCATTCGTATGCATCCTTACCAGAAGCTTCCCGCTATCAACCATGGGGGCCAAATACAGTAACGAATTCGTTTGAGTTTGTTCAAACAATAATAGAAGATGCTATGAGAATTCCGCGTACCCGATTCGTTTTTGCGGTCATCCATTTGCAGCAGCAGAAACTGGTAGGTGCCGGGGAAATAAATATCCGCAGCCTCTCGAATCAGGAAGGGGAAATCTCCTACATTATTCACCCGGATAATTGGGGACAGGGACTTGCTTCCGAGACTGCCGGCCTATTGCTTCAATTTGGTTTTCATTCCTTGCGCTTGCACCGTATCTTCGGCACATGCGATCCTCGCAACATCGCTTCCGCCCGAGTGCTTGAGAAAGTCGGAATGATACAGGAGGGGAAGTTGCGCCAGAACCTCCGAATTGGAGACGACTGGAGAGACTCCTTGTTGTTTGGCATGCTGACACACGAATGGAATAACAGCTTATGATCATCAGAATCAAATTGCAAAATTAAGTAATGACGAGCCGATCATCCTTTTTAGGGTGATCGGCTCGTGTTGTATTATTTATTTTTCACAGCCAAGAAATTCGATCATCTAAATTTCTTTTTCTTTTTCGCTTGATGCAGTTCTGCCATTTCGCTTGCAATTTCTTCTTTCATATCGTTGGAATTGATTTTTTGATTTTTAGGTGTTTGTGGCAATGAAGCACTATTTTTGCCTGTTTTATTATTGTGATTGTCTCTTCCCACTTTGCCATCATCCTTTCGGTTTTGTCCTCACTAATATGGCATGGAAAGAAATTTTTATACGGTGAATAAAAAGTAGATTATTTGGTTTATTCCGATTTTCATAGGGTATAAGAATAGGTAAGTAATCTCAAGGAGGTCGAAGTATACATGTCAATTAGCAAGGAACTTCAAGCCTTACAAGATTTTCACTGTGATCATCGATGCGTATTAACCGTCTATTTGAACACGAACCCTGCAGACCCGGAGCAACAGAACGGTGCTTGGAAAATACAATTGAAAAATGGTTTAAAACGACTGGATGAATATTTGAAAGCATCCAAAGATGAACGTGAAATAAAAGCATTTGCAAATGTTAAAGCTAAAGTAGCCGCGGAAATTGATTCACATAAAAACGACTTGCTTAAAGGAGTCGTTATTTTTGCGTCAGAGAACCCTGAACTTTGGTCAGTCCATTATGTTCAAATCCCTGTGAAAACAAACTTCTATTGGGAAAACCACCCGGTAACGGAGCAATTTGAATATATGATGAAAGCGTATCCGGAAGCAGGCGTCGTCTTGCCAAGCTTTGGAGAGGTGCGTATTTTGGATACTGCCATGGGCTTTGTCCATGATGAAAAGACCTATTCCTTCGACTCTGGCCTTGATGTGTGGAGAGAGCAGAAAGGGTTGAACTCAGCCAATCAGCGTGGAACGGGCGGAAGCCATGTCGATGATTTGGATCAGCGACTTCGAGAAAATCTGGATCGATTTTATAAAGACATGGGAACAATAGTAGAAAATATGAGGAAGGAAAAAGGGTGGAGAGAGCTCTATGTTGTCGGTGAAGCAGATCTGGCAAAATCATTTGCTGGTTCGCTTCGTCAGAAACCGAACAATTGTATTTATAAAAACCTGATCAATGTGGAACCGAGTAAGGTGCTGCATCAGGTTTTTGAACGATAAACTGAATAGAAGTAAGCATTATCCGAAAAAGACTGCCTTTAAGAGCAGTCTTTTTTCTTTGTAAAGCTGCTGTGCTATTCACCTCAGATATAGGAAAGTGCATAGGATACGGGCAAAGGAGGAATTGGCATGGGACTTTTTTTGAATGGCCGCCAACATCCAGAGATGTTTATGAATAAAGAATCCATACATGAACCAAATCAAGATTGCTACACCTATGATCCACTCACAGAATGGAAGACCGGCCAGCGGATGATTGACGAGGAGATGCGTGGCAACATACAGCAGCTAGCAGTGGAATTATCAAAAGAGCGACTGAAACAAAAAGATCGGTGGTTATCGGTTTCTTATCGTTTAGAGGAACTCAGGGAACAGCAATACGAAGAGGCGGCATTTGAAGAGAACGTCATAGAAAGATTGGTAAAATTAGAAGAGCAAAATCAGCTGTTGCACGAGTCTTTCTTTTCTAAACAAGCAGAACAGCAAGAACTGATCCGGCAAATTGAAACCATACATCATTCGAACCAGGAACTGACGATCAGTTTACAACACACACAAAAGCTGCATGATGTGTTATTAGTGAGAATGGAAGAACAGCGAAAGGATCAGCAAAGGGTAGCTGAAGTTCTTGAGAAACAAACAGCAGCCCAGATAGAAATGACCAGCCGGCTTGATCGGCAGGAGGGAATGCTGGATAAATTGGCACGGCAAATGGACCATCTCCGCTCCATCATCTATGAACGAAGCCACGATTTGGCCGAGAAGATAGAGAAGGGGTATAAAATAACTACACTCTACGCGGCTAAGCTAAAAAGAAGCCCAATAAAACATTCAGATGAAAGCACGAGATAAAGGAATGAAACAAGGGGCCGCTCAATATAGTCAAATGAGGAGGGAAATGATTGAGCGAAGGTGAACAAAAGAGAGAGGACCCGAAATTGGAACAGACACCCGTACTAGCAGAAAAAACGGAGAAAACAACAATAGGATTAACACCTAATGTAGGTGGAATGCTCAGCTACATCTTCATTATCGGTATTGTATTCCTTTTTATTGAAAAAGAAAGCCGCTTCATCCGCTATCATGCTTTCCAATCCTTGTTTTTAGCGGTGGCAGTTTTCTTGATCAATATTGTGTTAGGTTTCCTGCCTATTATTGGTCTGATCTTTAGTTTCCTCATATCGTTACTTGCGTTTGCCATTATGATTTTCATGATGTATCAAGCGTACAATGGCAACTACTACAAGCTGCCTATTATCGGGGAAATGGCAGAAAAGCAAGTGAATCAGGCAAAATAAAAGCGATGACAGTCCAGTCATCGCTTTTTCTGCAATGGAATTAGTAATCACCAATACTGCCCAGGATAAAAATCAGTATCCAAAAACAGATTTTCATCAAGAGAGCAACAGATCCTAAAATAATTCCGGCTATTGACATACCCCGGCCATACGATTTTTTTAGTCCCACAGATCCGAATATGATTGCTAAAATACCTAAAAAGTATGGAATGATGATAACTAAATTAAGTACGACTCCGATTATACCGAGAACGAGGGCTGCGACAGCCAGGCCGTTTCCTTCCGGACGATGTTGGATGGTTTGCGGTTGTTGCACACGATTCACCTCCAGGTCACTAAATCTTACCTTTCTATATTACCATATTTGTACTAGGAAATATCCCCTTTCCATAGTCTATGTTATAACTATACGAATGAGTAGGGTTACTAGTTTCACTGATCTATTTTCGTTATAATGGTAGAGGAAGAATTGTACTACTTTTTTAATAATTCAGGGGTGATGAGATGATTCAATTTGCGAAGCCGACAGTTGAACAATTTTTCAGGACGTACACGATTACAAACTTTGCCGTCAGCAAAGATGAAAAACGCCTGATCTTCAACACGAATATGAATGGAAAGATGAATTTATGGGCGATGGATTTGCCTGAAACATATCCGTATTTATTTGCTCATGCGGATGAGTCCTGCGCCTTTATTGAAATCGATCCGAAAAACCGTTATGTGCTGGCTGGATTTGACCGGGATGGGGACGAGAACTATCAAATCTATGCCGTGCCATTCGAGGGTGGTTTGCCAGAGGATTTGATTACAGGGGATTCAAGTGAAAAGTTCTTTCTAAGTAATGTAAGTGAAGATGGGGAACGTGTCTATTATGTCACTTCAAAAGACAATCCAAATTTTTTAAACACCCATATGCGTAATTTGAAGACAGGCAAGGACATCCTCCTGCACCTCGGTGATAAGGCTCCCACTCAGTTGGCAGCTGTATCAAAGGATGAGGAAAAGTTAGTGTATGTCAGTTCGCTTGCGAATACGTATGTGCTTGGTTTTGTGAAAATCGGGGATGAAACGATCTATTTAACTCCAGATCCAGAACAAGTGCATGTCACTTTCAATCCAGTCTTTATCGATAACGATACGATCTATTTCATTACAGATTATGATAGTGACTTTTCATATGTAGCTTCATTCCATATTCCTTCCCAAACTTTTACGAAGGAATTAGAAATTAGTGGGGAAAGTGTGGGCTCCATCAACTGGGTCAAGGAAAAGAACGTCTTTTATTTGACAACTTCACATGGAGTTGTCGATAAACTATATAAATATGAGGTCGAGTCGAAAACCTTGAAGTCTTGTTCACTTCCGATTGACACAGTGGATCAGTTGGAAGTAGCTAAGTCTGGAGCCGTTTATCTGCTTGGCCGGAGTGCAACGGTACCTTTGAACATCTTCTGTTCTTCCGATGGCGAGGAATGGAAGCAGTTGACGGATAACAGGGTGCTTGGTGTGAATATAGAGCAGATGGTAGAACCAGAAGTCGTGACATATTCGTCATTCGACGGTCTGAAAATTGAAGCTTTATTATTCAAACCAAAAGCCGAACAGGACAATGGATTTACTATCTTTTGGCCGCATGGCGGCCCGCAGGCAGCTGAAAGAAAGATGTTCCGTTCCATGTTCCAATGTTTCCTAAATAGAGGATACTCCATTTTTGCGCCAAACTTCAGAGGCAGTACTGGCTATGGCTCCGAATTCACAAAGATGGTGGAGCGGGACTGGGGAGAGGGCCCTCGCCTAGATTGCATTGCGGGCATCGATTGGCTAATTGAAAATGGCCATACCGATCGAGAGCGGCTATTCCTGGTAGGCGGCAGCTATGGCGGCTACATGGCCTTGCTGTTGCATGGCCGACATGCAGACTACTTCAAAGCGGTCGTCGATATTTTCGGAGTTTCAAATTTGTTCACTTTTGTCGAGTCTGTTCCACCGCATTGGAAGCCGATCATGGACCGCTGGATTGGCGATCCGGTGCGAGATAAGGAGCGTTTTGAAAAGGACTCACCTGTCACCTATTTAGACGGCATGACAAAACCGATGCTTGTCATCCAAGGCGCTAAAGATCCGCGTGTCGTTAAAGAAGAATCCGATCAGATTGTAGCCAAACTGGAAGCGCTCGGCCGGGATGTCGAATATTTGGTCCTCGACGACGAAGGACATGGTTTCTCGAAAAAAGAGAATGAAATTACTGTATACAGCCGCATGTTGGAGTTTTTGGAGAAACATCAAAAATGAATGAAATAACAGCCTAGCGAGAGGTATCGCTAGGCTGTTTTTTGGTGCGTCCAGCAGACTTCTGCATAACCAGTAAACCCATTCGTAAATCTGGTTGGGTGACTGCGTGCCAAATTCGCTTTATTGTCGTTCAGCGGGAGTTATTCGATTTAATGGCGTTTATCCGTAGTTATTGGCGTTCAGCTGGAGTTAATGGCGTTCCACCGGAGTTATTGGCATCCGTTTCCCGATTCCACGCTCCTAATTCGAATTACGTCAAATGGGCAGTGCAAAATCAAGCATTCAACTCGCCAAATCCTCATGCACATTCCCTTCTACCTCAATCCACTCTTATACAGGATAATACCTAACAAAAAAACAGATGGGTGGATTTAACCTATCTGTGTAATCAATTCCAATCCTGCCGTTGCATATCTTCTGCAACCAACTGTAAATCGTCTGCCGTAATGGTAATTACTTCGTAATCACTTTTCTCGGCATAAGAGACCGCCATTTTCTTCATAAACTTGGGCGACCCCTCGTTATCTTCATCGTATACAAGCAATAATCCATCTGAGTTTCGAAGAAGAAACTTATCCTTCTCGATGAATTGCCAAGGAGCTTCGTATGGACGTTTCGTAAGACTGACCGTATAATCCGCATGGATCATCAAGTTCTCATAGGCCTCCTGTTTGGCCTCGTTCCAATTTTTCTCTTGATCCTCAAAAGGAGTGATCACAGCTAGCTGGAGCTCTGGATATTCGAGCTGTAGATCGATTGCAACTTCCGCTGCCCATGTCTCAACGCCGGGCTGTCCGCTGATGATCACCCACTCTAAACCTGTTTCAATGAGAGGAAGCAGCCGGTTTTCCACCGCTTTTTTGATAATTGGTATGCCCGGGTGCTTATCATTAAAGATTCCCAGCTCATGTGCTTTATATCCAGTAATAACAAGCCGCTTCAGCATCCGATCACTTCCTCTCAGCCTCTTTTATCGCGAGGTTGGCCAATTTAGAAATGACCATATCATCCATCGGCGGGTTATGCAAACCGGCTCTGACGTCGCGGTAGTAACGCTGGAGCGGGCAAGACATTTCCAAGCTTTTAGCCCCGACAATGCGCATGGCCTGGTCGACAATCGATATGGCCGAATTCGTCACTGCCACTTTCGCTACACCGAGTTCCTGCTGCATATAAGCTCTTCTGGAATGATCGTCATAGGCTTCCGCGGTGCTATATAATATATGGCGGGCTTTAATTAATTCCAACTCCATTTGCCCGATGGCCGCCTGGACATTTGGCAAAGTGGCGATTGTCCCTTGAATGCTGTTTGGTGAATAATGAGCAGCGAAATGGACTGCGTAATCCCGCGCAGCCTGCGCAATTCCGAGGTAACAAGCCGGGATATGCAAAAGCCAGCCATTCAGTTTTTCTGTACGAGGCGCTGTATTAAACTCAACCAGCTGTTCATCCCCTACATATACTTGCTCGAGTACCAGATCATGACTTTCAGTTGACCGCATACCGACCATATCCCATGTTGGGTCAAACGATATGCCAGCTGCAGAGCGTTTGATCAAAAAGGTTCCTACCCCGTTTTTTTCTTCAACCCAAGCTGTGACGAGAAGATGAGTCAATACAGGTGACATAGAGGTAAAGGTTTTCCGGCCGGTAATTTCCCAGCCGCCGTCTACTGAAATAGCGATCGTTTGAGGCCGGCCACCTCTCGTGGGACTGCCCGTTTGCGCTTCACTGACAGCCCGGTTTACTAACGCTCCGTTTTGTACATCAATTGAAAATTGATCTAATAGATTTTGCTTCCAAGCCCGATGTTCATATAAATCCCCGACAACTCCCTGATGCCATCCGATCGATAACGCGGTCGCACCGTCGTATGAAGCCAAAGTCTCTTGCAACATGATCATATCGGAAACAGTCATTCCACTTCCGCCATATTCCTTAGGTAATCCAAGCTTGGTGTAGCCCATATCGACAAGCGTTTGAATTGTCTTCCGAGGGAACCTGGAAAGACGATCGTTTTCAACTGCCTCGCCCTGGATGGATGCCTTCAACTCAGCAAGTTTGGCGACCCACTCTCGTTGCAAATCCGATTTCATAAAAAGTTCTTTCTTCATAACTGAATACACATCCAATCAAAAACATCATTTGATGATCTCTGAATAAGCAGGGAGGTTGGAGTAATAGCCTTTCCAAACGATGTCACGATAGAAGGAAGGGTCAGTATCTCCTTCTGTACTGACGCATAGAAAGCGTGAGTTCTCATCGATGGATAGGGCATTACAAATTTCCGCCCCTTCCTCCGTCGTACGTAAATAGTATAGCAAGCCAATCGGAATTGAACCAGATTCGCCTGAAACAGTCCTTTGATCATCACCAATCGGGTTTCCGAGCACTCTCATTCCTAAGGCAGAGAGGGAGTCGGCACAGGAAAAAGTAGCAACTGCCAATTTTTTGAGCAATTGATATGCATAAGGATTGGGAACACCACAGGACAAGCCAGCCATAATCGTAGCCAAATCTCCTTTCACTTGTTCCATATGTCCATCGTGGGTAGTGAAGGATCGGAAGAAGCAATCTGCGGCTCCTGGTTCAACTAAAATGATTTGTGGAGGAGTCTCAGGATACGCATTCGTGAAATAAGCGGCCATGGAAGCTGCGAAGGAGCCGACCCCAGCCTGTAAAATTACATGAGTCGGCGGTTCCATCTGTTCCCTATGTAGCTGCTCGGTCATTTCTGAAGCAATGACACTATACCCTTGCATAATCCATAATGGTATCTCGTCGTATCCCTTCCAACTTGTATCCTGGACCAATATCCAATTATTCTCTTTTGCCAAATTGGAACACATTCGAACGGTATCATCGTAATTCATGTCAGTAATCTGAACTTCTGCTCCTTCTTGCTCAATACTTTGCATTCTCGATAGAGAAGAACCTTTCGGCAAGAAAATCAAAGATTTTTGTCCAAGTTTGCTAGCAGCCCACGCCACTCCTCGTCCGTGGTTGCCGTCAGTCGCAGTAATAAAAGTCATCTGTTCAAGATTCTTTTGTACTTCCAACAATTGATCGAAGGTTAGCGAATGTAGATTGAGTCCAGCTCGTTCAGCAATCACACGCCCGATTGCATAAAGTCCTCCCATACCTTTGAAAGCATTTAACCCGAAGCGGAAAGACTCGTCTTTCACCGCGATATTACTAATGTTCAGATGGGTAGCGAGATTTTTTAACGAATATAATGGAGTCTCCTGATAGGTTGGATGAGTACGTAAAAAACTTTTAACCTGATTAATCGTTTGAAGCTGAAAAGGTAATAGATTCGTATTGATAGAGCTTTTTGAATGAAATCTATTTAATGTCCATCTTAAATGTTTCGTCATGCCATGGCCTCCTCTGCTTGTAGTCTTATCTTACTGTAATAGGTTTAAAAATTGAAACATTTCCAACGGGATGCTGGATAAAGAAGTTTCCTCAGTTATAAGTTTATTCTGCAAAGTATGTTTGGAGTCTCTTAATATAGTTACCCTGGAATACAAAATTGCATGCTTGCTATCTGGGAATGTAATAATTTCTTTTATCAACGTTAGAGTCGAATGAATAGAAGGGAGCAAATGATGTAGGAGAGTTGGGGGATGGGGATGCAAAAAAATAGCCTCAAGATGTATTTTCAAAAAAGTCTGCTGTTGCGGTAAAAACACTAATAGCAAAGGGACTAGAAAGGCATCCAAGGATGCCTTTCAAATAAGTTTGCGGAAGGGGTGATTAAACAAACGCAGAAATAACATTATGAAAATAAACATTGAAATGACAAATAAGATCCGGATGGAAAACCATTCAGCCCATAACCCCGAGATGAATAAACCGAGAGGCAGTGTTAATTTCATAAGCATTGAAGATGTTCCGGCGACACGGCCGAGCAGGTGATTCGGCGTAAATTCCTGACGTATTGTAAAATACACAATATTTGATAGGGTGGTAGAAAAGGTCCGAATTGCTAGTGAGATTCCAATCATCCACCAAGTTTGCGAGAAAATCAAAAGTGCCATGGCAGTTATATCAAACAGTATTGAGTAAGTGTAAAGTGTTCCTCTTCCAAAACGTTTGCGCAGTTTTCCAACGACACTGGCCCCGACAATTCCGCCTATAGCTGATATCGTGAACATGAAGCCAATCTGTTTGGAATCCGCCCCTAGCACATCTGTAGCAAAGAAGACTAGCACCCCAATTACAAGACTCGATGCGAAATTGCTGAAAAGGACTGTCATCGTAGGAATCAATAAAGTTTTGTTGCGAAACAGCTCGTCAATCCCTTCTTTCATATCTTTCCAGAGTGAATTCTTCTCATTGGTTTTAACTTCCTTTGGAGGCACTTGAAGCAGCTGCATAAATAGAAACAGCAGAAACAGGCAGCCAAAATAGATGGACAAAGTTGATTCATAAGAAAAGGCCGCAATTAGCATACCCGCGATACCCGGACCAATCATACGAATTAGCGTGTCAACAAGAGACAGCTTTGCGTTAGCGGAAGTCAATTGCTCTTTAGAAATCAATTGGGGAAGGACGGAATGATTTGCATTGCCAAACGTGTAGCCGGCAGATGAAAGAACAAAACCAATTATGTATAAATGCCATATTTCAAGCTGTCTCGCCAGAAGCAACCCAAGTATGGCGGCCATACAAAATACCTGAATAAAACTTGTCCAAACCATCATTCGCTTGCGATTCAACCGATCAACGAAAACACCGGCGAGCATTCCTAGGAAGATATTCGGGAAAAATTCAATGGCTCGCATTATGCTCATGGATAATGCTGATTTGCTTAAGTCATAGATAAGCAACGGAATCGCAATACTATACATTTGCATCCCGAAACTGGATAAAGTGGTTCCCCCCCATAGGAATAGAAAATTTCTGTTTTTCCATAATGCGTCTTCTGCACGAATCTGTTTCACCTGTACCTCTCCTTTCATTTGATCTAGAAGAAGTATAGAATAGAAAAAGGTGAACAAAAAGTGCTGCTTTATTAAATAATATTTCACCTTTAATTGGAGTGTTGACATGAGATATATCGAGCATTTGCTTACATTGTCTGACCACTTTGAACACGGGGCAAAAGTAGAAACTTCAATTGCCTTGTTGGCAAGTATGTTAAATTGTTCAGAAAGACACGTGAAAAATATTATGGCTGCCCTACATGAGGAACAAGTCGTTCACTGGGCGACGGAGAGGGGGAGGGGGAAGAAACCGAAATTGACACTCCTTCTGTCAAAAGAGGAGGTTTTAATTGCTGAAGCAAGACGGCTTGCAGAAACAGACCGATATAGAGATGCTTTTGCAATTGTCGAAACGATCAGCCAATCTGCCAAGGATACATTTTATGAGTGGTTTGCAAATTCACTTGGCGTATCGGAAGGAAGAGAAGAGGATGAAGAACTGGATACATTACGATATCCTTTTTACGATACCCAGCTGATCATGGATCCTATGCTGATTAAATCCAGGCATGACGCCCATATGGTACAGCAGATTTTTGATAGGTTGGTAGAGTATAATGAGGAATCTGAAATGCTGATACCTCGAATCGCCCATCATTGGGAATCTGCCGACGGAAAGAAATGGACATTCTATTTACATAAAGGCATTCATTTTCATCATGGCAGAAAACTGACTAGTGAAGATGTACAATTAACCATTGTTCGTTTGCAGAAAGAAATCGGCCTTTTTAAAGAAATTAATAACATAACCATCTGCAATGAGACGGTCATTCAATTTGAGCTCAATCGGGTGGATTACTTATTCCCACGAAGTTTGGCAACGATGAAAGCTTCCATTATCCCAATAGAGAAGGGGAAAGAAGGAAGCTTCCGATCCTTCCCGATTGGCAGTGGTCCATACCAAGTACTATGCAATAATGAAAATATGATTCAGCTCGGTGTGAATGCTTCCTATTTTTCAACAAGACCTTGGCTGGATCGAATCGAAATTATTAAGGCACCCGCTGAATATGAGAAAAGACAAAACCATCCCTTTTTATTGAACCAACCCAATTCTTCGTGGAGAGAGGTGAGGCAAATCGAAGAGGGAGCCTCGTTCATTAGTTGCAATTGCATGAAAGATGGGCCGTTAAGAAGCAAAGAAATACGGAAGCAAATCCTTGAAAGTTTAATGCCGGAAGATATGAAGAATGAAGGACATAATAATGAGTTCAGGGCGACCAGCTTTTTGACACCGCGTTCTCTAGAAAAACATAATTCTCCAAGAGATAGAGTGCCCGAAATCCATTTTGAGAATTTAAAATTGAAAATTGGCGTACAGCGAATTCGTCAGGATGCCAATCATGTAAAAGCGGCAAAACAGTTACAAGCGCAACTACAAGCTATTGGAATCAAGTCTCAGCTGGAATTGGTAGATTTTACTGCTGTATGCAGTGATTATTACAATTCGACATATGATCTGTTTATCGGCGGAATCGCTTTAGGCAATGATGAAATGATATCGTTATTACAAGTAATTCAATCACCTGCCTTTCCAATTTATCCATGGGTTACGGAAAAGGTCCGTAGAAAAATTGATGAAGTAATTTGTTTGATGAGGAGTTCGCAAGAAAGTCAGGTTCAATGGAAGTACTATTGCGAAATAGAGGACTTGTTGAAATCTGAATATGCAATTCTATTTTTAAATCATCGTTTTCACGCAGTGTACGAACCTGACAAAAGTGAGTATGTTAACATCAAATTGAATTGCAATGGCCGGGTGGATTATCGGAAAGTATGGAAAAAGCAGTAGTGAGAAGAAATTAGCGATGAATGACGTGGATCTCAACGTGGAATGGAGGAAAATCATTTTCCTGCGAGACGCTATCGATTATCTGTTGAATGTCTTGAACAACTTTTTCATCATAGATATCGATGTCGTACATGGATAATGTGATGACTTGCCTTTTGTCCGAAATGAATTGGTAGCCTGCACTTTCATGTAATTCGTAGCCTTTTTCTTGAAGGGATTGAAACACGATGTTCGAAAAATCTGCTTCAATTATTTTATCCATCATTAAGGCTTCGTTATATTCTGCCGGAATGTCTACTTCGGACTCCGGAGAACCATTTGTATCTCTCTGATTCCATAGGGCATAGCTAATCAAAACAATGAGTAACAGTGTTAAACAAACAAGAATCACTTTCCGAATGTTTGTCTCTCCTTATCTTTTAGTAGTTGTAGAGACTATGATGGAGTGGAAATTAACATGCCTCCAATAAAAAAGGCGAGGAAGGGCAGATCCTCGCCTGTTGAGAAATTTCCAGTCCTACTGGTGTTCGTGGAGAATATTACAGGCGCTTAGCATATTACCATCCGGGTCTTTAAAGCCGAAACCACCAAGTCCATTTTCTGCGTTGACGTTCAGGCTTCCGACTTCGACTTTGCGTTCCATCAGCCACTGACGAAACTCCGCAAGATTTTCAGTGTAGAAATCAATAATAGTATGCTCAACACCCGTAAAGGAGTTCACAAAAGAAAGACGTTGCATGTTTTCTGTTTGCACAAGGAACAAGGTCGGCACGCCTTTGGCTTCAAATGAAAGCATGGCCTGCGTCTCTCCTCGAAAGATGACGGTGACCCCAAGAATTTCCGTATAAAAATCAATCGATTGTGCGAGGTTGGAGACTGGGATTTCTACTGTTGCGATATGGGATATGAAATTAGACACTATGTAATTCCTCCTTTTCCTCTGATATATTCTCCGCGGTCCGTTAAAAACCTTTTTATTAGCTGCAAAAAGTATAGATTGCCTGTGTTATTTGAACGTCATGCCTGGTGATATGTAATTCGCATGCCAGACTGTTTGCTTTCGTTGCCGAATACATTCATATGTAGTTGGTTGGAAGTATCCAGTGTAAGAGCCTCAACATCGTAATTTCTCCACAAGAATAAAAACTCTTAATGGAAATAAAAAAAGAGGGTGAGCTACCCCCATTCATTTAATTAATCTGGCATGAGCCAAACAATCTGCGCAATCCTCACATAAAAATCCTTAGAGCGTCCCGTCAATACAACATGATCTGGTTTTACCGCTTTAATCGTACCTTCGATGGATCCTTGGGTCGTTTCAATAACGATGAATTTACCTACAATTGATTGTAATGTCTCATAGACGAAAGGATCGTAATTATAAACCGCCTGTAATTCCATTATCTTCACTCCTTCATTGTCGTCATGAAATCATATGCGAAGCACAACTGACGGGTGACAAGCGCATAGCAAAAGGAGCCATTCATTGAATAGCAATGAACGGCTCCTTTTCTTTTGTTACGTGACATATTTGTTGCATTCAAATTTGTCAGCTTAAACACCTATTTGTTGGAAAACTGATCTAAACAATCTTTCTCACTATGTTTCGTTTCTTTCGTTATTAGTTCCCCGAACTGGTCTTCTTTCCCGCAAAACTGGACTACTTTTTTTCGAAACTTTGTCACGCCATAATAATATTCCAATCCCGGTTCGTCGTTAAAAATTACTGCATAATGGCCATGAAGAACCTTTCTGTTAATCGTATGCTTTGGTTCCAAATATCGTTGCTCCGAAATATCGCTATCTGTGTATCCTTGTTTTTCTAAATAAGTGGGGACGTGTTTCGTAACAACGGCTTTATCATATGGATTCCCGTTATTGAGGAAATAAATAATGATTTTAGGTAAAGAGATGAATCCAATAACTAAAAGGAATATCAGCACTAGTTTCATCAGCACTTTATTTCTATTCCAAGAAAAGATAGTAATCAACTCCCCTTAATTTATTGTAGTAGAATTATGTAAGAAGAAGTGGAAAAAGAGAAAGGTATATTCAAGCTATGATGATATTTTTTCATTCCACATTTATCTAACAAAAAAGGCACCACTCAATGAAGAGTAGTGCCTCGTATTAAGAACGGTTTAAAAGCCGCCTTTGCCGTATCGAATCATAGAAAGTTTTAAACCACCACTCCTCAAAGTGGGTGTTCGCAAAAACGTTCCTGTTTGTCCCAATCAATAATGGATTGGGCTTGCCATTCCGGTTTTCATATAAAACTCCCGTTTACAGCTTAAAGGTTAAAACTTAATGTGTATACGAACAATGCAGCTTATGTTTATATAATACACCTCACCAAATTTCTTTGCAATGGTAATATCATCCTTATATTCGAAAAGGACTTTTGTATGGCTAGGTATCCTTGTTTGTTCTCTTCCTAAAAAGGGAACATTAGAAAGGGATTTATGGTATGTATGCAAAATGAGGTGATGAATCTTGATGGATCGTATTTTCGCGGTGCTTGCTTTTGTCGGTGTTCCGCTTGTGCTGCTAGGCGCTTTTATGCATTGGAATGATATTGTTATGTTTTTATTATGCTGCGTCAGCATTGTAGCACTTGCCGGCTATATTGGGAGAGCGACGGAAAGCTTGGCGATTGTCAGCGGCCCTCGGGTGGGTGGTCTACTAAACGCTACATTCGGCAATGCTGTTGAATTAATTATTTCGTTTTTCACTTTGCAGGCTGGATTGATCGGGATTGTACTGGCCTCGTTGACTGGTTCGGTTCTGGGCAATTTGCTTCTCGTGTTAGGGCTCTCCTTCTTTACGGGCGGCATTAAATATAAACGCCAAAACTTTAGCATTCATGATGCCCGTTATAATTCGGGACTGCTCATTTTTGCAGTTATTGTAGCATTTGTCATACCGGAGATATTCTCCATGAGCATGGATGAGAAGGCGACGATCACTCTTAGTATCGGTATATCAATTATTTTAATCGCTTTATATTTAGCAGGTTTGTTTTTCAAGTTAGTGACTCACCGAGGGGTCTTTTCCTCAACTGATAAGGTGGAGGTGGAAACGGAAGAACCGGAATGGTCCAAATGGAAAGCGGTTGTCATTCTATTCATTTCTACCATTGCCGTTGCATTCGTTTCCGAACGGCTTGTCGGCACATTTGAGACGCTGGGAGAAAAGTTTGGCTGGAGTGAATTATTTATCGGTGTCATTATTGTTGCCATTGTAGGGAATGCAGCAGAACACTTTTCCGCAATAACGATGGCTATGAAAAATCGAATGGATGTCTCAGTGGAAATTGCAGTCGGCTCCACTTTGCAAGTCGCCATGTTTGTCGCTCCAGTTCTAGTGATCGTTTCGTTATTTATGCAAACGTCAATGCCGCTTGTGTTTACGATCCCTGAATTGATTGCCATGATTACAGCAACGCTTCTCGTCATCAACTTGACGAATGACGGGGAGTCGAACTGGTTTGAGGGATTGACCCTGTTTGCAGCGTATATCATTATCGGCATCGGTTTTTATTTGTTATGAAATTCCTGCATGTTTAGTACGGCTTGAAAGTAGGAAGAGTAGGAAGAGACCATAAAAATGAGGAGTGTTACTATGGATGCAAAAGAAACCGCAAAGAAAATTTTAGACAAAAGCTATGTCGGAACAATGGCAACTGTAGAAGCGGGAAAGCCATTCAGCCGTTACATGACGTTCTTCAATGACGGATTTACTCTCTACACGGCCACATCAAAAAAGACTGACAAAGTGGATGAGCTGGAGAGTAATCCGAATACCCATATCCTAATTGGCTACGATGGAGAAGGATTTGGGGATGCCTTTTTAGAGGTTGCTGGAACGGTGACTATTTCAGATGAAGAAGGATTAAAAGAAAAGATTTGGAATGATGCGATGAAACCTTGGTTTGATGGTCCCGATGATCCAAATTTAGTCATTTTGAAGGTGACGCCTACTGCCATGCGTTTAATGAATAAAAAAGGGGAAGAACCACAAGATATCTCCTTGTCATAAAGCAAAAAGCTGTCTTATGCCAATTGGACATGGGACAGCTTTTATCGTGATAAGGGCTTTTATTACTTGCGGTCATTCAATTTCCAAGTCGAATAATTTAAAGTCAATGCGAACATAACCCATCCGATATAGGGAATCATCAAGGTACCGGCCGTCCGATCAACTTGATAAAATTCATAAGCTGTCAAGGCGATGGCACCTAACAGTACTGTCATTTCTACAAGCGCGGTCCCACGCAAGCCCCATCTGAAAAAGAGGAACGACCATAAATAGTTAAGACCAAGTTGAATATCATACATCGGTATGGCTTTATTATCATTACTCGCACCGGATTCTTTTTTCGTTTGCACCCGGTATTTTGCTAGGCCCATTAACCCGTAAAGTGTTGTCCACGCAATTGGAAAGATGGACGGGGGAGGAGAAAAGGAAGGCTTCTCCAGCTTTTTGTATTTTTCCTGGGCATGCCGATTCGCCAGCCATCCAGTAATAGAGCCTCCGATAATCGGAACAAGGACGGTCAGCGCGAGCCGTTTCCCATCCAGTTTGCCATTCACTTTAACTAATTCCATTCAAACACCTCCATATACTACTCTCATTCCCTTGAAGAACGTTTTAAAACAGGAGGCAAGAAGTTTGCTGAATAATAAATATAAAGGAAACTTCAGCAATATGCGTTATAATTGAACAAAATTTAGTACTGTATAGCAAAGAGAGAGTGGTTTGGATTGAAGCAGAGAGAGCAGTGGACTTCGAAAATAGGATTTGTATTGGCGGCGGCCGGCAGTGCGATCGGGCTCGGTGCCATATGGAAGTTTCCATACATGACAGGATCGAATGGCGGTAGTGTGTTTCTGTTGTTATTCATTTTATGTACAGTTGCGATAGGACTTCCGATTTTATTAGCTGAATTCATCATTGGTCGACGTGGACAGCATGATGCGGTTACGTCGTTGAAAATACTCGCCCCTGGACGGAAATGGTATTGGATTGGCTGGATGGGCGTTATCTCATCGTTCATCTTATTGTCTTTCTATAGTGTTGTGGGCGGATGGATTTTATCCTATTTGGTCCGGGCTATATTTTTTAGATTGAACAGCTCTGATTATGGAATGCTGTTTAGTAATATTATTGCTAATCCTGTCGAGGTCTTAGCTGGCCAGGCGGTATTCTTGCTACTGACGGTATGGATCGTGCAAGGCGGGATTAAAGGGGGAATTGAACGGGCCAGTCGATGGATGATGCCTCTGCTGTTCATCTTTTTTATACTGCTCGCAATTCGTTCGCTGACACTCGAAGGTGCGATGGAAGGGATCCGTTTCTTGTTCATACCTGATTGGAGTTACTTAACTGGTAAGACGTTCTTGCTGGCGCTCGGTCAAGCATTCTTTTCTTTGAGTGTAGGGGTTACAGCGATGATGACGTATGCATCCTATTTGCCGAAGGAAGAACGGCTTGGACAGTCTGCATGGAATGTCTCGATATTAAATATTTTTATTTCCGTGTTGGCGGGTATAGTCATCTTTCCTGCAGTATTTGCGCTTGGGCACTCGCCAAGTGAAGGGCCAGGGCTGATTTTTGTCATTTTACCGGCTATTTTTAATGAAATACCGTTTGGCGGAATTTTTATGATTGTATTTTTCATTTTAATGTTATTTGCTACATTGACTTCTTCCATTTCAATGTTGGAGATCGTCGTTTCTACGGGCATCGGGAAGAAACACGATCGTCGAAAGCGGGCTGCTTGGGTGTTTGGTGCGCTAATCTTTGTTGTAGGTATCCCGAGTGCTCTTTCATTCGGTGTGTTGTCCAATTGGAAATTGCCAGGCGGAACGTTCTTTGATTTTGCAGATATGCTGACGAGTCGTTTTGGTTTGCCAATTGGTGCATTCTTGATTTCCATCTTTGCCGGCTATGTCATGTCGAATCAGGATACATCGGATGAATTGAAAACGAGTAGTGCATTCCATTCGGTCTGGAAGGGGATTGTCCGGTATCTAGCACCTCTTGCGATATTGATCATATTCATTGCTTCATTTTTAACTAAATAAAAGTGCAAAACGGTCGAAGGATTCCTGCGACCGTTTTTTTTATCGTAACATTTTGTTGCTTTTTGATAAACGGAAGACAGGTTGCCGAATAGGTCGTAGCAATTCCCCAACTTTGTCCATCCGTATTTTTCGTAATAACCGATATGATCAGTTGTTAAGTAGAGAGTTTCGTATCCTTTCCGGCTTGCTTCCTGCACGGCGTGCGTAAGTAGCTTCGATCCGATCGAATTGCCGCGGAATGAAGGATCCACATAAAGACAGGCAAGCCACGGCGAAAGGTCTTGGCGGCTTACTAAATCATTGCGAAGCAAGGCGTAGGTGCCGATGATTTTCTTGTCCTCCATAGCAATGTAAAAGGACGGAAGATCACCGGCAGAGCTTGCCGAATGGGTCATGCAGTCTTTATAAAACATCATATTAGTCTCGTTTCCCCATTGCTCCCAGAAGGAAGAGACGAATTCCTCAAATCTTTCCATGTTTTCCTGTATAGAAATTATTTTCAAAAGTGACACCTCCAATTTGGTTAGTAAAAATATCCATTTTATTGTAGACAAAGAAGAGTCCTCCATTCTATTATTATAGATGAATACTAGTAGGAGGGTCATCATGAAAAACATCATACGGTTACTAGCAACTTTGCTTTTACTGCTTTGCATCTTGCCCGCTTCTTCAGAAGCTGCGACAAGTGAATTGAAAGTCCATTTTATTAATGTTGGGCAAGGGGAGGCAGTGTTAATTCAGGCACCTAACGGGAAAAATATGCTCGTTGATGGAGGGCCGAAAACAGCAGGAAAGACCGTTGTTTCTTTCTTAAAGAGCAAAGGAGTAAAAAAGCTGGATGTAGTCGTTGCCACGCATCCTGATGCTGATCATATCGGCGGTTTGATCGATGTATTGAATACTTTCCAAATTGGTCAATTTTTTGACAGCGGTAAAGTGCATACGACACAAACTTATTACGATATGCTGCAATTGGTTGATAAGAAAAACATTCCGTTTCAGGTACCTAAGGAATTAGACAAGATTGCACTGGATCCGAATATGATGATACGGGTATTGCATGTCAATGAACTTGCCGAGGATACGAACGATGCATCCATAGTGCTGAAGGCAACATACAATCAAGTCTCATTCCTGCTTATGGCAGATGCAAGCTCGGAAATTGAGAATGGAATTCGTTCTAAATACAATGTACAAGCGACTGTTCTGGAAAATGGCCATCATGGTTCCGAAACAAGCAGCTCAGCAGCGTTTATTAGCAACGTAAAGCCAAGTGTGGCAGTCCTTTCCTATGGCAAGAATAATGCGTACGGCCACCCCAGCTCCGTTGTAGAGAAACGATTGCAAAATGTCGGAGCTAGAATCTATCGAACGGCAGTCGATTGTGATATTACAGTTACCACAAATGGCGTTAAACACACTGTGGCAAATAGCTGCGGTAAATCGGCGTCTTCATCAGCCCCAGCTGCAAGCAAACCGGCAGCAAAAGCTCCAGCAAAACAGCCGGTA
>NZ_BQYK01000003.1:422080-438008 GCF_023168145.1 Sporosarcina sp. NCCP-2222 | reverse complement strand
AAAAATGGACCGGGATAAAGATGGATGGGCGTGTGAACGATAATGCAGAAGACAAAATATACATTGGATCGGATGGAAAACGGCTATTATGTATTTACTGACTATCCAGCAGAGGAAAAGAGTCTGTTGATTGAAGTTGGAGAAGTAGATGTTGAGTTAAAAGAAGGAGACATCGTAACGATCGAGGAAATAGATGGTTCCTATGCGATTGAAAGGCTGGAGACAGAGACGAAGGAAATGGAAGATAACGTACGAAGCCTGTTGGAAAAACTGAAGAATAAGAAGTGAATAACATCCTGCCTCCTAGTATTGGAGTGGGATGTTTTTTTCTGTTTGGCGGGTTATGAGACAAGAAATTTTCATACAGGCAATCGCACACTCAAGTGATCAGCAGCTTCCATATGCTAGACAGAACCTATTTATTTATAACTAAAATCGAGAAGCATCGTTTCAATTGCAGGCATGGTGTCGAGAAACGGACAAGTCTATGGCAAGAACAAAGGAACAAGCAGCACACATAAGGAGACGAATATATGGATGTTTATTTGAAAGTGATACCGGCTCTTTTTTCTGGAATTCTTACTTTTTTATTCGGTGGCTGGAACGCCATGTTAGCTATTTTACTAACGCTGGTCGTCATTGACTTTATTACCGGCATGGTGGCAAGTGCCCTCGCTGGAAGACTGCGCAGTCATGTCGGTATGCTGGGCATTGCACGGAAAGTATTTATTTTTGTCATGGTAACCGTTGCCCATCTGATCGATCTCATTTTAAGTGAAAGTGGAATTCAGTCATCGGAAGCTGTGATGACCATGGTCATCGTTTTTTATTCAATCAATGAAATCTTGTCCATTACGGAAAATGCCGGAAGAATCGGGTTGCCTATTCCTCAGGCAGTTAAGAATGCGGTTGAGATTTTGAGGAATAAAAGAGACAGGAATTAAGAAAAGGATATTGAATTACTGTTAGAATTCAAGTCCTCTCCAGTTGTGTCAGAGATTAATAAGCAGGTTTTTAACTGCTTTTACGATGATATCAGGACGATCCAGATGAATGGAGTGCCCCGCGTTTTCCGCCAAGATATATTTACCGTTGCCGTTTAGTGTAACTTGCTCCAGAATCAAATCCTGCCACATATTTTCAATGGCGATTGCATCTTCTTTCGTCATCTCTTCCGTATGGCGAACGGAATATTCAGGATCCCTTCCAATCACTACAAGTGGAACGGCAGGAAATTCACCTGCTTGTTTAATCGTCAGCGCACATTTTTCCCAAGCATTTATTTCGGAAGCCATCGCTTTGTACAAATTAGGATTCGTTTGACAAAGGATCATATTTCGTTGAGCTGAAGGGGAAAGCGTAAGTTGGTTGCTCTCCAGTTGTGGTTTGATCTCTTCAGCTAATTGCTTTGGGGTCATCCTGGAATAATAGATGCATTTCTTTATCCAGCGTTCGTCGGAATCGTCATCATCAGACAAAGGAATTTGGTTTAATCTTTGAAGATGAATGGATGTCGAATCGACTAACATAACACCTGCAACTGAGTTCGGGAAAAGCTTTGCAAAGTGCTGTGCACATAACCCCCCGTAGGAATGCCCGATTAGCAGGATAGGCTCAGCCATCCTGTGTATGTCTAGGAACTGTTTAAGATCAAGGGCTGTCGTATATGTAGTCCTGCTTTCCTCGCCAAGCTCGCTATTTCCAACTCCTGGTCTATGTACAACAACGACTGTCGTTAAATGGAATAGTTGATTATAAATAAGCTCCCATTCATACATGGAAGAGGACATGCCCGGCAGGATGACAACAGTGGGGCATCCTGTTCCTCCCATCATGGCCTCGATATTTTTATCCTCAATAGCAGTTATTGTCTTCTGCATTTCAGAACCTCATTTCACTGTAATTGTAATCCGTAGATTTGAAACTTGTTATACCATTATATTCAATGAACGATGAAGCGAATCCTGCTAGTGGAGGAAATGTAGCTATTTCATTGAAAGTACATAAGGGGGGTATATAATAAAGGTAGAAGGAGTTGTTACTATGCAATTTAAAGTAGGAATATTGTTGTTCGATGACGTAGATGTACTAGACTTCGCTGGTCCCTATGAAGTGTTTAATCTGACGACGTATAACGAGAGCGATGTCAACAAACTGTTTAGGAACAAATTAAAACCAGAAGATAAGCCATTTACTGTTTGTACATTTTCCAAAGGGGGAGAACCAATAAAAGCCCATAATGGTTTAAGAGTTTCACCGGACTATAGTTTTGTGAATATGCCATGTTTTGATGTCATTGTAATACCGGGCGGACCAATTAGTGCAATTAAAAATGTAAGTGGTGATTCGGAGATAATTAACTGGTTATCCAAACGATCACAAAGCGAGTTAGTCATATCCGTTTGCACCGGCGCTCTATTCTTAGCGGAAGCAAATTTGCTGGAAGGGAAACGGGCAACGACTCATCATTCAGCAATGGAGCTGCTGGAAAGTAAATATCCTGCTATTGAAGTGGTTCGGGATAGTAAATATGTGGATCAAGGAAATGTGATTACCTCTGCCGGGATTTCCGCAGGCATCAATATGGCTTTGTATGTTGTCTCAAGACTTGTAAATGAAGAGGCTGCCATTAGGACAGCCCGTACGATTGAATTTGAAACACAATGGACGAACTAGTTTTCTGTAGACCCCTTCTTTTCTCCGCGGTGAGAAAAAGGAAGTTATCATTCAAATGAATGTTTGACTAATGAGTGAAACGAAGGTACATTATATTCAAATGAACGTTTGAATGAAGGGGGTTGGGAATGAATACAAATAAATTAGATATCCTCATAATTGGAGCAGGGCAGGCAGGATTGGCAATGGGTTACTATTTGCAGCGATATAGTAAAAACTTTGTCATTCTTGATCAAGGGACGGAAGTGGGAGAGGTATGGAGGAGAAGATATGATTCACTTCAACTCTTTACGCCTAGAATGTATAGCTCATTGCCGGGATTAGCACTCGAGGGAGACCCCCATGGCTTTCCCACAAAAGATGAAGTGGCCGATTATTTGAAACGGTACGCAATAGAATGGTCGTTGCCGATTCAATTGCAGACAAAAGTGCTGAAACTGACGCGAGGTTCAGAAGGATTTTGTATTGAAACAAACAGAGGGGCGTATTGGGCTGGTCAAGTTATTATTGCAACCGGCCCATTCCATACAAAGCGGGTGCCCGATTATGCGAAACAAGTAAGTACCAATACCCTTCAAATCCACTCTTCCGAATATACGAATGCTAGTCAACTGAACGAAGGAAATGTTTTAGTTGTCGGTGGGGGGAATAGTGGAGCACAAATTGCCGTGGAGTTAGCTGAGAAAAGAAATACTTTTTTAGCTGTTAGTAAACCGCTCCGCTAATTTCCGTTAACGGTAGGTAGAAAAAGTGTATTTTGGTGGTTTGATAAAATTGGATTGTTACATGCACCAAGCACATCAATTATTGGCCGGAAATTGAGGGAAAAGGGCGATCCGATATTTGGCTATCAACTACGCTCCCTTATAATAATGGGGAAGGTCAAAGTTACTGACAGGGTTTCGAATGCAGATGGAAAAAACGTGTTCTTTGAAGACGGGACCTTTATTCAGGTGGACAACATCATCTGGGCGACCGGTTTTGAGCCTTCTTATGATTGGATACATATTGATGGAGTGTTGAATAAACGAGAGGAAGTTATCCATGAGCGTGGAGTCAGCCCGATCAACGGTCTCTATTTTCTCGGTTTACCATGGCAATCGCATAGGGGTTCCTCCTTATTGCTAGGTGTTGGGGATGATGCCAACTATATTGTGAAGAAAAATGTAGATTAATAGCTGGGTTCAAGTGGAGTGGTATGATGTTATTGACAGACCGAGACAGAGAGGGAGAGAAATAATGGTTACATTCCAAGAACTGAAGGACAAGCACGATTACGACTTCTTTCAGGAGATGTTTTATGAATCGATTCACATTCCTGAAAACAAACCATCCATAGGGGAGCTGTTGAGTGAGCCGTATTTACAAAAATACTATGAAGGATGGGGGAAAAGAGGAGACTTCGCTTTACTGGCCAAAAATGACGAAAACGAAGCGATCGGAGCTGTGTGGTATAGGTTATTCGATACCGATAACAAAGGATATGGCTTTGTCGATGAGGACACACCTGAATTAGGAATTGCCGTTAGTAAAGAATACCGAGGCCAAGGTGTCGGAACGGAATTGATGCAAAATGTGATCAAACGTGCAAAAGAGGAAGGATACACAGGCATTTCTCTAAGTGTGGATTTGGAAAACAGAGGTGCGATTGAGCTGTATGAAAAACTTGGATTTCAGGATTATGAAACGGTTGGTACTTCTAAGACGATGGTTTATCGATATTAAAAATTGTAAAGTCTTTGAATATATTGATTGAATAGTAGCGTCCTTGCTAGAAGGGCGCTCTGTTTGTAGTCAAATATGTGCATTGTAAGTTTTAAGTTTATTAGAATTAAAGAATTGGACAAAATTTATATAATGGGATAATGGTAAAATTATTTTCATCTCTTTGTCGACAATTATCTGGAATAGAATCAAAAACGAGTATCACTGTTCTGTGCTGATCCCCTATGACTCTAATTAATTCGTCTCTACCAATCTGAAAGACCAACTTTCCCATAATATCTCCAAACCCATGCTTCGGTTGCTTATACCACCATGTCTTAAAAAAATGTGATATCTCATTTTTTTTAGCTAAATCTATATCTTCTAAGATGTTGTTTATAATTTCGTCACATCTACCAATCATATTAAATTGCTTTCCTTCCATTATGATAAGATTCCAAGTATCTATGATTTTCTCTTTTATCCCTTGGTAAACTAAGGGATCCACATTGAATTCAATACCTGGAAATTCTTTTTTCTCATTAATTGAATGTAAATAGACTAATAAATTTAGCTCAACTGAAGAAGCAATAGTCAAGTTTTTATATATCGACAATATAGAGTCATTCCTTCCTTGTTTGTGTTTTTGTTAAATTATAGCAAATTAGAAAATGGAAAGGGAGGAAAAGCCTGTGAGAAAAAATTTGTCCCTTTCGTTGAGAATTTATTCATCCTACTAAAATTACCAATTCTTCTAAGGAAATAGTACAATCTAATGTAAGGTTGATTCAGAAAAGTTTGCCGTTATTGGGGAGGGATGTTGAATGAAAGCTGTCATATTTGATTTTGACGGAACGTTAGCTGATACGTTGCCCATCTGTTTTTATTCTTTTCAAAGGGTTTTTGAAGTGTTCGATAAAAGAAAACTAACTTCGTTGCAAATTGAAGAGATGTTTGGGCCATCTGAAATCGGTATTATTCAGCAACAGCTGTTACATCCAGCGAAAGAAGATGCGATCGAACACTTTTACCAAATTTATTCCGAATATCATCATGAGCTGGTTCTGGAAAACAAAGAGATAATGGATCTCTTGTTGTTGTTAAAATCTTTTCATATCAAAATAGGTATTTTCACGGGAAAAGCGCGAAGAAGTTTAGATATCTCCTTAAAGGCATTGAATATGGAGGGGATGTTCGATGTTATCGTTACCGGAGATGATGTAGTAAAGCCTAAACCTGATCCGGAGGGGCTGCTAAAAGCAGTAAACCTATTGAAGGTACATAAAAATGATACTGTTTTTATTGGAGATAGCGATGCTGATATCATTGCAGGCAAGAAAGCTGGTATGACTACAATTGGAGTGAATTGGCTGGCGATAGAGCAAACTGGTTCATTTAGTGAAACGCCACATTCCCTCTTATCGAGCGTTAAGGAATTGTGCTGTTTAGTAAAGGAGAGAGTCGGCATATGAGTCATCTATGGTTGGAGTGGACAAAACGAATTCAAGCGATTGCACAGTCGGGACTGGCTTTTTCAAAAGACATGTATGATATCGAGCGCTATGAAGAATTACGCGATATAAGTGTAGAGATAATGGCGGCATATGCGGATTTAGAAATAGAGAAGGTAAGAGAATTATTTGCAAATGATGAAGGGTATCAAACACCCAAAAGCGATGTTCGCGGAGTTGTTTTTAAAGACGGACGGATATTAATGGTTAAAGAAAATGCGGATGATAGATGGGCGTTACCTGGTGGCTTTTGCGACATCGGATTGTCACCCTCTGAAAATATTGTAAAGGAAATAAAAGAAGAGTCCGGCTATGATGTAGTTCCCGTAAGACTCCTCGCGCTGTTTGATAAGAATAAACATCCCCATCCCCCGGAAGCATATCACTACTATAAAATATTTATCTTATGCGAGCTGATTGGCGGGGAAGCCTGTGCAAGCGGGGAGACAAGCAGTATCGGCTTTTTCGGGGAAGACCAATTACCTAGAGTATCAGCTAATCGAAATACGGAATGTCAGATTAAGAAGATGTTTGAGTTTTTAAGAGATCCTTTAAAAGGAACGATACTTGATTGAAGTGAAGTGATGTAATTGATCCACTGAAAATGATCAATATGCTAGGGGAGAATTGGCAATGAAAAAAACACTCCAGAAAAGTAATCCCTCTTTGAACTGTACAGGAAATGAAATGATTGAAGAAAAGCGCTTTTTTTACTAATGTACCTTTGCTTTAATTAACAAACTGGCAGGATAGTTGCACATCTTTGGGGCATGATATCTAAAAACTAAAAGACAGGTGTTTTTAATTGAAGAAAATGCACTGCTTGTTTATTTTCATACTCTTATTTGTCAATCATCCTGTTGCTCTTGCACAACCGGACATACCCCAAACTATGTTTGTAACTCAGCGCTTTATTGAGATAAATTTAGTCTATCCAATAAAAGAGGATATAACAAAACAGTACACTGACGATCCTTTTTTTAAGCAATTGTTTTCACATACATTAGAGTATGAAAATATCCAAAATATAAAGATTGAAAATAGATCCGGACTTCAACGTAGATTTAGTATAAATGATGGTTATGAAGAACGGATCATCAGAAAAGTGACTTATTGGCTTAATAATTCTAATGTAGACAAAGAAGGAATTGAAGAATCTGTAAGTAATCCATCTAATAAACTGACATTAAATATGTCGAATGGTGATGTCATTACAATTGAACCTGCTTATCTTTGTACAAATGAAAAAAATAGAACGATTTGTACAGAGAAAGAAGGGGAATTGATTGTTTCTAATAATCAACATAAAATGAAAGTAACCTCACCCAATCTTTTTGATTGGCTTTTGGTTGAGTGGCTAAAAGAGCCTAAGGGACCTGCAAAGCAAGAGCTGCTTGAAGAAGCATTGTATACACGATATTTATATCAATTAAATCCTTCTTATTCAGATTTCATAATGTGCCCCAAAATTCATATTGTACCTATCGATGGAGACACTAGGCGGCACCTCGTTTTTGCTAGTGCTTTGAACTATTCGGGACACCATGGAGGAGATTATGATAAACTGACGTTTTCTGTTAGCGATTCAAACCTAACTGGTTTGCAAATCACCAACGTCAACATAAAGAAGCATATTTCACAAGAGGAAAGCCTCGAACAATGTAGAAACTTTGATTGATTTTATGGAATAATAGTCGGTGGATGAAGTCAAAAAATATTGGAAACAAAACAGCCCTTTAGCATTCAGCTAAGGGCTGTTTTTGTGCAGGAGGCTACCAATTAATTTGCTTAATTTAAGTCAATAGTAAGTGTGCAAGTATTAATATGGGATGGTGTTTGTTCACTACTAAAAATTTTTGCCTAGAACGACCCCGCCACAAGATTCCCCTTATAAAACACTGCTTCTCGTTTAGCTCGTCTCGCAACAGCTTCTGCGCTGCAAGTGGCTTGCACTAAATTCATTGATGCTTCGTCGCCTATTTGTGGCCATACTTGCTTGCCATTTTTGTCGAGAGGCGTTTTTCCTCCAGTAATAAACCCGAGAGATTGAGACAAGGACAATTCGTCTACAAATCCGTAAAGTTCCGCCAACCGACTTGCTTTCTCGAGGTTATCTCCTGTGCCAAATGGCGACCAATGATCCGTAAGGCTATCGGTGCCAAGATCAACTTGAACCTTCTTCTCGCGCAATAATGGAATGGGCATGATTAACTTGCCTATAGGAACGGTTGAGGTTATGCCGATTCCAAGTTCTGCAAAACGCTCAGCCAGTTCCGCTGCTTTTCCGGTGGGCACATTTGCGAAGCCGAACGCATGGCTTACTGTCACTCTTCCTTGCCATCCAGCCTGTTCAGTGAAATCGGCGAGCCGATGCATCGTATGGAGGCCTAATGAGTCTCTATCATGAATGTGGAGATCGACACCGGCATTTGCTTCCACTGCGATATCCATAATCGTGGACAGAGATTTATCAATATTCTCATCTACTGTGTATGGATCTACGCCTCCCACAATTTTAGCTCCTTGCTTCAGTGCCTCCCGCATCAAGTTCTCCACACCTGACCTGAGCAGTCCATGCTGAGGGAACGCAACGACTTCACTTGATAATTTATCTGAATAGGCTTCGAGCGCTCCCATGGTCGCTTCCAAATTACGTAAACCGACGACAGGGTCGATATTGCAGTGGGTCCGGACATGTGTTGACCCAAATCCAAGCAACAGTTCAAGAATATTTTCGGCTCGTTCCTTTGCGGTAGGCAGTAACTTCGGCAGCAATTCCCGTTCCTCTGCGAATTTGTCTAATATGCTCGCAGAGGGCTTGATGGCCTGCCAAGGTCCGCTGTAATACGTTTTGTCGATATGTATATGCATTTCCTTGAAGGTGGGGAGCATAAGATGTTCTTTTGCATCGTGTTTTAGTAAGTCGTCACCAGGCACTGTAGTTCCTGAAACTATTTCTGCAATTTTTTCGTTTTCAATTTTCATATGGAATATACCTGTCTCTGTACCAATGACTCGGTCATTTTCATATCGATAGCCCGTTTCTAACCGTACATTTGTTAGCCAATAAGCAGAATGATTCATTTGATGTCTTCCTTCCTCTCCCTAATTCAGTTTTCGATCGAGCCACAAACGATTTTTCCTTGATAAAGCACTGTTGGACGATTGGCTCTTCTTGCGACTGCTTCTGCAGAGCAGCTTGCTTCTGCAAAGACGATATTCGCCTCATCTCCAACTTGTGGCCACAGTCGTTTTCCTGTTGGGCTCAATGGAGTAATGCCGCCAGTAATAAAACCGATCGTCTCTGCTAGTTTGCGCTCCGTCACTCGGCCAGACAATTCAGCGAACCGGCCAGAGCGTTCTAGTATATCGCCATTCCCGAACGGAGACCATGAATCGAAAATGTTGTCACAAGCGACTGCAACTTGAACACCTTTTTCATGCAGGAAATTCACTGGGGGAATGACTCTTCCGATAGGTACACTCGTGATGATTGAGATTCCTAGCTCTGAAAGCATTTGAGCAATATCATCAGCTTCTCTTCCGGCCATATCTCCTAATGCAAATGCGTGACTAACTGTTACGCGGTTCTGCCATCCTGCTTCCTCGGTTAACTTGGCAAGTCTTTTAATCGTAGCCAATCCCAGTTGACCAGGATCGTGTAAGTGTAAATCAATATCAACATTTCCTTCAACGGCAATTTCCATCATTTCTTGCAAGGATCTTTCCATATCGCTGTCAACAGTTGCAGGATCGACCCCTCCAACTAAAGTGGCACCTTGACGAACCGCTTGCCTCACTAAATCCTGACTGTTCGACAGAAGCAATCCATGT
Organism: Sporosarcina sp. NCCP-2222; assembly: GCF_023168145.1. Taxonomy (GTDB): domain Bacteria; phylum Bacillota; class Bacilli; order Bacillales_A; family Planococcaceae; genus Sporosarcina. Next base: position 428,283 of record NZ_BQYK01000003.1, on the reverse strand, counting down.
TGCGGGAAGGCGACGATTTCGTGGGAGAGCATGCCTTCATAATCGGATAATGCCTCCTGGACACCATACAGGTTTTCGAGCCCCACTTCAGGGTAAATGTCCACGTGGGTTCTAATATGTGTGGAACCCGCTTTCATCAGCGTTTCAATCAGCACTTTTGCTCTTTCTTTCGTTGTAGTTGGCAACGTAGGAAGGACCCGTTTTTCAATCTCAAAACGCTCAAATATATTGGCTGCAGGCGTGACCGCCCGCCATTGGTCACCAAGCAGTGTTTTGTCTAAGTGCACATGCATTTCTTTGAAAGATGGGAGTGCCAAAAGGTTTCCGGCATTCTTTCTCGGCAACTTATCGTTTATTGACGTTTCGGAAGAAACAATTTTAGCAATCTTTCCATCATTAATCAGAAGGTGAAAGCTATCGGTTTTAGTTCCTGTGATCACCTCATTCTCAAAATGGTATCCATTTTCTAACCGTACATTTGTTAACCAATAGGATGAATTCATTTGGTTTCCTGCTTTCTATCTTTATTTTTTCGTATTATAAACTAAAAATTCTCATGAACCTATTATTTAATCTGGTTCGACATGTATATGGACATCGTATACGCCATAATCATTGATTAATAATGACTCTACCCGAGTAGCAATTTCGTGAGCTTCTTCTATCGTTAACGATGCCTCAACCAGAATGACAGCGTCGAGTACTTCGTTATTTCCATAAAATCTGCCTTTCATCTCTTTCACGGATATAACTCCGTCGACTTCTGTAATGATTTTTTCATATAGGTTAATTTTAGCCACATCAAAACCATCTGAGAGTTCATGGGAAGCGGATTTGAAAATATCCCAGGCGGTTTTACAGATCAGCAGACCGACAATGATGGCAGTCACGGTATCTAGCCAACCCATGTTAAATTGTGAAGCGAAGATGCCTATCGCTGTTCCTATACTCACCCACGCGTCGGAAATATTGTCTTTTGCAGCTGCCATGACCGCCTTGCTTTTAATTCGCTTGGCTAGGTTGTTGTTATATCGATAGACGAAGTACATAACAATTGCAGAAAATACACCTGTAACAGCTGCTCCTAGATGAGGAGGCTCTTTGACGCCTTGGAAGGTAGACATGATTGCCTCGTTTAATACTTGAATCCCTACTGCCAGCATGATAAAGGATGCAACCATTGAGGCGATCGTTTCACTTTTCCAATGTCCGTAGCCATGATCTTGATCTGCTGGCTTTTGTGAAATCCGAAGTCCGATCAGAACGGCTACAGATGCTATAATATCCGTCGTGTTATTTAAGCCATCCGCTCGTAAAGCAGCAGAATCACTCCAATATCCTATAATTAGTTTAATGATGGAGAGGCATATATAAGCAATAATACTGATAATGGCGCCGCGCTCTCCTAATTTTAAGTTTTTATATTTAAGGTCTTCCAACTCCTGCACCTCCTTTCGATATCATAGATAATTCCCTGAGGAAACATTCTTTCCTGTAAGCAACAAAAAACCCTCGACTGGTTACAGTCGAGGGTGAAGAATTGAAAAATATATGAAATCCGGTTGGCGTTATTCGTATCAATAGAATCACTCACTTCGTTAAGGCGTTCTTTAACAATAGCATGTATGAAGTAGGGTGACAATTATTAGTTGCTAACCTAGCTAGTTGATTAAGGAGCTGATACAGTGTCAGTTTAAATTTCCAAGTCATTAATAAAGGTGCTATACCACTTCGTGTTGAAATATGTTTAGGAATGAAAGGGGGAACATAGGATGCAGAAATTAATAAGTGACAGATTCGAAGAGACAAGAAATGATTTAATGAAAGAAATAACCTATTTAAGTGATGATCAATTTAATCGTAAACCTGATTTGAATAGTTGGAGTATAGCGCAAGTATGCCATCATTTAGTGTTAGTAGAATCGGCCACAATTAAGGCGATTGCCTGGGGAATCAAAGAAGACGAGAAGACGCCGAGAGAACCACGAAAAATTGATCTAATCTTGGATAGGACAAGAAAAATTCAAGCTCCGAAAATTGTTGAACCGAATATTGAACCATTTACAGTTCAACAAATAATTGATTTGCTAATTAGTTTGAGAGAAAAATTGGTGGCTTTTCTTAGTGCAATAGAAGATGAATCTATCTTGACGAAAACAGCTGTAAAGCATCCAGCTTTCGGTGAATTGCCTTTAAATCAATGGATTGAACTAATTTATTTGCATGAACAGCGTCACATCGAACAAATAAAAGAGATAAAGACACGTCTGGGTAAAGCGCCTGAATATCCGCCTAATAATTGATCTTCACCATGTATTCGAATAGACAAATATGCTACATATCGGATTAACAATAATTAAAATGAAGTGTTCTCATCATTTATTAAACTTGGGTTGCTATCATTAAAAACCAACTTTACAATACTAAACAAAGATGAGGAGTGAAGTTATGAAATTTCTGCTTACTTCTGGAGGCATCACAAACAAAAGCATACACGACGAGTTGGTTGACATGTTGGGCAAGCCGATTGCTGACTCAAACGCTTTGTGTATTCCCACTGCTATGTATGGACACCCATGGGTTGGACCTGGCGTCAAAGCTTGGGAGTTCATCAGTGGGAAAGAAGAAAATCCCATGGTCAACCTCGGTTGGAAATCCGTCGGCGTGTTGGAGCTTACAGCTCTTCCAAGCATCGATGAAAACCGCTGGATACCACTCGTGCAGGAGATAGATGTACTGCTGGTGTCAGGTGGAGATGCCCTTTACCTATGCCATTGGATGCGTCAATCCGGGCTGGCAGACCTTATTCCGTCACTGAACTCAGTCTACGTGGGAATGAGTGCTGGGAGCATGGTGATGACCCCTAACATCGGGGATTATTTTGTTGGCTGGACTCCACCAGGCGGAGGTGATGAAACACTGGGCCTGGTTGATTTTTCGATCTTTCCCCACCTGAATCACGAGCTGCTACCGGGAAACACCCTGGCTGCCGCAGAGAAATGGGCAGCCAGTATGCGGGGACCTGCATATGCGATTGACGATCAAACCGCAATCAAAGTAGTCGAAGGAGCCGTAGAAGTTGTATCCGAAGGTCATTGGAAACTCCTTAAAACTTGATAGCATTTTAAACTGAGTTTAACAAACGGGTGGTTTAGTTTAACAAGAGGCTGCCTATAGGGTGAGGTCCAAGAAATCTAATTCGTGTGGAATGAAACGTGGCAGTATATAGAGGAGTGTGAAGATAGTAAAGGGAAAATCAGCGGACAATTGCGGACAAAAGGTAAAAAACCACAAAAAAACAGCCCCTAGGCATCCGGCCTAATAGGACTGTCTTTGGAGAAGGTTGTTGTTCCGACAACCTTCCTACGGGTTTGGCACCCAATGATTCCGACTGGGCTCGAACCAGCGACCTCTACCCTGTCAAGGTAGCGCTCTCCCAGCTGAGCTACGGAATCGATTTTGCTAGGATTGTTCTCTCGAACACATTTATTATATTAGCATGCTCGCTAGGTTGTTGCAAGCGCCTGTTGAAAAATAAATATTTTCTGTCATTGTTGACAGAGATCGAAGGTCTGCCATACAATAAAAGGAGATTGGTTTTGATTGGAACAAAGAGAGGTGCTCTTTTTATGAGTGAAGTAGGATCGAAATAGGATGAACTGAATGAAATAACTCAACCTGAGTTTCGTGTAGGGGGAAATTATCCTGCCGTTTCTTTGTGTTGCATTATTTCGCCAACCTATGAAGATACCTACATCGCTTTATAAGGGTTCCGGTCTGTCGTTAGTCTCAGCTAACGGTTTTTCTGCATCTTTATAATTCGAACTTCGAGCAGTCGGGTATCCCGCTGCTTTTTTATTTTGGGACGGTTTTCTTGCTATGGAGGGATGTCTCCAGCAAATCGTACCCATTCATCCTCCAACAAAATCAGTTGAACAGGTATCTTCATTTATTACAAAATGAGGAGCATGCTGAATGAATGAAATGACATATGAGAAATTGCAATGGAATGAGTTGAAGGAAAAGTTAAAAGGATGCTGTTCCAGTGAATTGGGACAGCAGCTGGTCGAGCAGCTTCAACCGAGCAGCCAGTTGAAGGTTGTTGAGGAGAGGCTGCGTGAAACATCGGAAGCCAGGACGCTCGTTGATATGGATACCCATTTGCCGATGGCGGGTGTCGCCGCCGTGCATCGAACGTTGTCTAAGCTTGAAAAAGGTATGATGCTGGAGCCGGCTGATTTAACAGGGATTGCTGACTTTTTGCGGGGCTGCAGGAAAATTAAACAATTTATGCAGGAGAAATCTTTTTATGCCCCCACTTTAAGCAGTTACTCGCAATCAATGACTGAGCTGCCTCAAGTGGAAAAAGAAATCGCAACGATTATCGCGAACAACCAAGTAGCTTCCACTGCTAGCCGTCAGCTAGGCCGTATACGGAAAGCGATGGAAACGACAAAGGGGAAGATACAGGAACGGCTACAAAAATTTTTGCGGAATCCTGCCTATAAAGAGATGATCCAGGAATTCTTTATTAGTCAAAAAGACGATCATTACACGATTCCGATTAAGGCAACCTATAAACATCAAATAGAGGGAGTCATTATTGAGCAATCGTCAAAAGGTTCTACGGTATTTATCGAGCCGGCAGTCGTAGCCAAGTTGACGAATGAGCTATCGATTCAGCGGGCTGAGGAAGCGGTTGAAGAATATCAGCTTTTAGCGACACTGACAGGGCTTGTAGCGGAACATTTACAAGCGATTAAAGTAAACATTGAATTGATTGGGCAATACGATTTCGCGTTTGCAAAAGGAAAGCTTAGTAAGCAGATGGAAGGGAATGCACCACGTGTCAATGAACATGGCTACTGTAAGTTAGTCGATTGTAAACATCCTCTGCTCGGCAGCCAAGCTGTTCCTTTGAATTTTGAAATTGGTGATTCCTATCGAGGCTTGATTATTACCGGACCCAATGCAGGCGGGAAAACGGTCGTCTTAAAAACGATTGGACTGCTAACACTGGCCACGATGGCCGGTCTCCATATTAGTGGTACGACCGAGACGGAGATTTCCTTGTTTCATCAGATCTTTGTTGATATTGGGGATAATCAAAGCATGGAGAATGCCCTCAGCACATTCTCGTCCCATATGAAAAATATTTCGGATATCATGCGCGTGGCGGACCATCGAACATTGCTGCTTTTCGATGAAATTGGAAGTGGCACTGAACCGAACGAAGGAGCAGCTCTTGCCATCGCATCGCTGGAAGAGTTTTATCAAATGGGATGCATTGTAGTGGCCACTACGCATTACGGAGAGATCAAACGGTTTTCGGAGCAACATGATGACTTTATGAATGCAGCTATGCAATTTAAAAATGAAACATTGGAGCCGACGTATCAGCTATTGATCGGAATGTCGGGAGAAAGCAATGCATTGTGGATTGCGAGGAAAATGGAGCTGCAGGACAGGGTGATCGCGAAGGCGAAACGGTATATGGATGAAAAAGAGTATGATTTTGCAAAAGTAAGAAGTGAAAAAATCCGAAAACCGCGCTTTGTGAAACAAGAAAGCGAATCGGTATACGAGTATGCCATTGGTGACAAAGTAAAGCTATTGGAGTCTGGAGAAAGCGGGATCATTTATCAAGAGCGTAATCAATTTAACAATGTAGTGGTCTTTTACGAAGAAGAGTTTATTGAATTGAATGTGAAACGCATTGCATTAGAAATTCCCGCGACAGAATTGTATCCGCCGTCTTACGATCTACAAACGTTGTTTACTTCCTATGAGGAACGCAAAATGGAGCATGATTTGGCGAGAGGGTCGAAAAAGGCGTTGAAGAAGCTGCAAAAGGAATCGCGTGACCGAAAACTGTAATCAAGCGCAGCCTGGGCAATAAAAAATCGTCAGGGATTGCAACGTTTCCATTTGCCTTACAGGCAAGGAATCGTGGCATTTCTGACGATTTCCAACTTTGTTTAAGCTTAGGATTCTCAATGTGTCATATTTTCGTGTTCTGGTATAACGTTGCTGTCATTAAAGTAGAGGAAGGTTTCTCCTTCAAGGTCTGCGATGCGCTCCTTGTTGAGTCCCATAGAAAGATCTCCTTCAAAAATCGTTTCCCACCAAGTTTCTGTTGTCGTCATGTCCTTTTCCTCCATTTCGTGTTGAATACGTTTTCGTTTATGTGGTTACTCTTTACC
>NZ_BQYK01000003.1:405327-421962 GCF_023168145.1 Sporosarcina sp. NCCP-2222 | reverse complement strand
CCATTCGCCGACTTTTTAATCTGTGGTGATCTTTTTTCTTAATACAAGTATATGTTTCGAGTCATTTCGCCAAACTGCGTAATTGGTCGGAAATTAGCGGAAGTGAAATTCAGTCCTTTTGCTATATTGACATTCTGCTTCGGTTTATTATTTTTTGCATGAAAATGAGTTTCCGGCTATGATGGCGATAACGAGTAAGAGGAGGGAACTCTTTGGAAGCCATACATGTCGAACAGATTATCGAGAAGCAACGAAGTTTTTATTATTCCGGTGCGACGAGACCGGCATCATTTCGTATAGAGATGCTTGACCGGCTGCGCAGCGCTATTATGCGAAATGAAAGTGAAATACTCGACGCCTTATGGAAAGACTTGCGTAAAGGTCCTTTTGAAGGGTATATGACGGAAATCGGTTTTATTTTGGACAGCATTTCGTATATGATGAAAAACTTGGATGACTGGATGATGCCGGAACCTGTTAAAACACCGCTCCATTTGCAACCTGCTCAAAGTAGTGTCATTCGTGAGCCGTATGGTTCCGTTTTAATCATTGGCCCATTTAATTATCCGTTTCAGCTTGTCATGGAACCTTTAATTGGCGCAATAGCAGGAGGGAACTGCACCGTTGTGAAGCCTTCTGAAAATGCACCGCATACAGGGAGAGTTGTCCAAAAAATTCTTGCAGAAACCTTTCCATCAGAATATATATATGTAGTGGAAGGTGGCGTGCGTGAAACATCTGCCCTGCTTCATGGGCCTTTCGATTACCTCTTTTTCACGGGAAGTGCCCGTGTCGGAAAGATTGTGATGAAGGCCGCTGCTGAGCGGCTTACGCCATTTGCGCTCGAGCTTGGGGGAAAGAGCCCTGCAATTGTTGACCAGACTGCAAAGCTGGATAAAGCGGCAGAACGCATCGTTTGGGGGAAATTTCTTAACAATGGACAAACTTGTGTCGCACCCGACTATGTTGCCGTTCATGAATCCGTACACGATGCCTTTGTAATAGAGCTGAAAAAGGCTATTTTCCGGTTTTATGGAAAGGACGCATCTCAAAGTACGGATTATGGCAGAATCATTCATGAGAATCACCTTGACCGGCTTGAACAACTTTTGCAAGGTCAGCGTTCAAATGTTGTATACGGGGGACATGTGGTTCGGGAAGAGCTGTATATGGAACCGACGTTACTCGCGGGCGTCTCTTGGGAAGACTCAATTATGGAGGAAGAAATCTTCGGGCCGATTCTACCGATCTTGCCTTACCAACATCTAGGTTCCCTCATTCATAGAATTCGTCAGTTACAGAAACCGCTGGCAGCCTATATGTTCACAGAAAATAAGAAAGCGGCGGATTATTTTGCAGAACAATTGCCGTTTGGCGGCGGGTGTGTCAATGACACGATCAGCCATGTGGCTAATCTGCATCTGCCGTTTGGTGGAGTAGGCCCATCCGGCATGAATGCCTATCACGGAAAGGCAAGCTTTGATACATTTACGCATGCAAAGTCCTTGATGCACAAAAGCACTGCCATTTCAGTCCGTTTCGGTTTCCCTCCTTACGGTAATAAATTATCTCTGCTGAAGCGGCTTTTAAAGTAAAGAGAATATCCGCAAATAGTGATAGCATAAAAGCTTCCTAGTTTATATGACAGTAGAGTATTACGGGTACTTTTTGTGGCGGCAAACCCAATACGACGGCTCGTTAACTCAAAAGAGTTGTCCTTATAACATGCTTGTTAGACAAAAAGAGAGAGTATGAAGAACTGGACCGTTCTCGTACTCTCTTTTTTTAAAGTTTATTAGCAAACCAGCGGGTTCATTTTGACGATTGGAAAAGTCAAGGATACAAGGGTACCCGTACCTGGATCGCTAGTAACTTCGATACTTCCTTTATGATCGTATATTATCTTTTTTGTGATGACCATGCCGAGACCGGAACTATCCTCTTTCGTAGAATAAAAAGGCTCAAAGAGTTGTTCTAGTGCTTCGTTATTCATGCCTGATCCGTTGTCGAATATCTCTATGCTTAGCTGATCAGCTATAATTTGGTTCTTAATTTGCAGAACTCCTCGATCAGAAAGTGCTTCTACGGCATTCCGCAAAATATTGATAAAGACTTGTTTAATACTTTCTTCATTGCCAAAAATATGAGCTGGATATTCCGCTAGATGGATGGAACATTCAATCTTTCTCATCTCTAAATGGTTTTCAAAGAGATTGACGACTTCAAGCAATGCTTGTTCAATGTCAAATTCGCAAGTCTTTTTAATATTAGGCTTGGAGAAGATGAGAAACTCACTTGTAATCAAGTTGATCCTTTTTATTTCCTCGCCCATAATTTCTGTGAAATGCCGATAGGGATTCGCTGGATCATCATTCATCATCTGTATGAAGCCGGAAACAGAGGTCATTGGGTTTCTCATTTCATGGGCAACGCTAGCAGCCATTTCCCCGATGGCTTTTAATTTGATAGCATCCATTCTTAGTTTTTCGGCTTGCATCTTGTCCGTAATATCTCTGGCAATGACAGAAAACGCAATAATTTCTTGCTGTTTATTGTAAATGGGAGCGATGGTCATTTCAGCATCGAACAATGTCTTGTCTTTCCGCATTTCCTTTGTCCTTAAATGAAAACTTTCTCCTTGCTTCACGCGTTCGGTCCGATGTACGACGCCGCGCAGTTCGCTGTCGGGATAAAGCTGAATCTTTTTCCCTTGGCATTCCCCCTTCTTCCAGCCATACATTGTTTCAAACGCAGGATTAACCGTAATGATGTGTAAATCTAAACTGAATACAGCAATGGCGTCTTGGGCATGTTCGAAAAACAAGTGCAAATAGCCATCTTTTGAAGTTAACTGTTCTTCTTTCCGTCTGTTTTCAACAAATAATCTCTTCCATTCTGGTCCCACCCTAAAGACGAAAAGGACAGTCAGGATAAGCACCATCAGTAGTAGGAAAACATAATGGGCGACGAGACGTGAGTGATCGATCGTTGTATACTGATCACGAAACAGGAAATATAGGATTGCTAGCTGGCATGCAGTTAGTGAAACTAGGATAATAGTTGTTTTCCTGTGATTATATACAAACGCAAAAATAATCGGGAACAGCAAATAAAGTAAAAAGGGAATATCGGGATATAGGAAATTGAGAAGTAATACATACAGATTTGCGCCAAACAGAATAAGAGAGCGTATAGAAGCTGCGTTTCTTCCGTCGTTAATTCTGCAAAAAAGCATCAAAATTGCTGTGTATAGAAAACCGGCAAGTACGAATACCCAGTATAATTTATAATCTGCAAATGGCAGCACGAGGAGTTGAACGATGACGACAGAAGCGAAAAAAAGTATAATGAAATTATTGTGGGATTGGATCAGCTTATCAGTTTCCACTTTTCAGCACCCCTCGAAATAATATTACCGATAATCATACATGATTTTCGATCAATTGGGAGTATGTTTTTTAAAAAAAATGACAAAAGGTGATCCGTATGAATTTTAATGAAAAAAGTGTTGTAGCGCTATTAAAACGGTTAGTTGAAACTCCGAGTCCGTCCGGATATACAAATGAAGTAATGCAACTGATCTATTCTGAATTTGAAAAGATGGGAGTTCCTTGCAAGAAAACGAACAAAGGCGCAGTCATTGCGACATTGGAAGGTAAAGATACGTCTCGCCATCGTCTGTTGACGGCTCACACCGACACATTAGGTGCTATGGTAAAAGAAATTAAACCGAATGGCCGTTTGAAACTGACAATGATCGGCGGCTTCAGATGGAATGCAGTAGAAGGGGAATACTGCAAAATACATACTTCATGTGGACGAATCATTTCAGGCACAATATTAATGCATCAGACGACGGTCCATGTGTATGAGGACGCGGGCACTGCTAAACGCAGTGCGGATAATATCGAAGTCCGGATAGATGAGAAAGTGGCGACGGCAGATGAGACCCGGTCTCTCGGCATTGAAGTCGGAGATTTTGTATCGTTTGAGCCGCGTTTTGAAGTAACGAACAGCGGCTTTGTCAAGTCTCGCCATTTAGATGATAAGGCGAGTACAGCATTGCTCTTGGAGCTTGTTCGAAGCTTGAAAGAACAGGGGACTGAGCTGCCTCATACAACCCATTTTTACATTTCGAACAATGAAGAAATTGGCTATGGCGGCAACTCGAATATTCCGCCTGAGACAGTTGAATATATCGCTGTTGATATGGGAGCTATCGGTGACGGGCAGACGTCCGATGAATACACGGTTTCCATTTGTGCAAAAGATTCCACGGGTCCATATCATTATGATCTAACCCGGCAACTGACTTCTTTATGTAAAGAGGAAAGCATTCCATTCAAATTGGATATCTATCCTTTCTATGGATCAGATGCTTCAGCTGCGATCCGGGCTGGTTTCGACGTAAGACATGCTCTGTTCGGCCCGGGCATTGAATCATCGCATGCGATGGAACGCACGCATATCGACTCGTTGAAAGCGACATCGCAGCTGTTGCACGCTTATGTAAATGCAACCATGCTAGACTGAATGGAGGAAATAACATGAACACCGAACACTTATTATCAATCGTGCCGATTGGAAGAATAGAAGGGCAGCTTCCGCAGTCAGTGACAGATGTTGCAGTCAACTCGCGGGCTGTCAGTGCAGGAGGAGTGTTTGTCTGTATAAAAGGGTTCACGGTCAACGGACATAACTACGCTCAGCAGGCAGTCGAACAAGGGGCACGTGTTATCATTGCCTCCGAACCTGTACATGTGGATACGGATAAAGTGGCTGTCGTGTACGTGGAGGATACCACGCGGGCAATTGCATTGCTTGCCCCTCGATTTTATGGTTTCCCTTCCAAAAGGATGACAATGATCGGTGTAACTGGCACGAACGGAAAAACTAGCGTCAGCAATCTGATCCACTCCATCTTGCGGGAGGCTGGTGTAAAAACAGCTGTTACGGGCACGATCGGCTTTAACTTAGATGGAGTGCACTATGAAACGGAAAATACGACAACAGATGTCCTTACGACGCAGCAGATGATATCTCAAGCTGCTGAAGAAGGATGCGAAGTGATGACTATGGAAGTTTCCTCACACGGATTAGTGGAAGGACGTTTGGCGGGTACAGAATTTGATATCGCGATTTTTACAAATTTAACTCACGATCATCTAGATTTTCATGGTTCTATGGAAAATTACGGAAATGCGAAAGGGCTTTTATTCGCACAGCTTGGCCAAGACTTAGAGAAGTTCAAATATGCAATCCTTAATGCGGATGATCCTTGGAGCGAACGGATGAGTATGATGACACCTTATCCCGTCTTGACATATGGTGTGCAAAATGAGGCGATGTTTAAAGCGTCAAATATTCAAATGGAAGCGGGCGGAACATCGTTTACACTAACTTGTCCCGAAGGCATCTATGATGTTAGCACGAAATTGATCGGCGAATTCAATGTCTATAATGCACTCGCTGCAATTGCGGCATTATATGCAAAAGGAATGAAGACGGAAGAAATCCTCGTGCATCTTTCTGCTGTTTCCCCTGCGAAAGGGCGGATGCAAAAAGTTGAAACCGATTTGCCGATTACGATGTTTGTCGACTATGCGCATTCGCCGGACGCCATAGAAAAAGCGATCCAATCTGTATTGCCTTATAAAAAAGAAGGATCAAAGCTAATCTTTCTTATCGGTACAGGCGGCAATCGGGATAGGAAAAAACGGCCGGTTATGGCAGAGAAGGCATCTGTAGCTGACTATGTTATTCTGACGACGGACGATCCTCGGTATGAACCGAATGAATCGATCTTGTCCGAACTGGAAAAAGGCATGGCTCATAGCCAATATGCTTGTATCGCTGACCGTGTCGAAGCGGTGCGCCATGCCATTGCCGTTGCGAATGCTGATGATATGATCATCTTTGCAGGTAAAGGGCATGAAGACTTCCAAATTATCGGAAATGAAAAGTTTCCACATTCCGATGCGGAAATCGCTTTGAAGGAAGCGGAAAAAAAGTTTGGCCACGGTATTTTGAGCGAATAACCAATGAAGTGGGCTGTCCGCGTTAGGGCAGTCCCTTTTCTTTTTAGCATATTCTATCATAGAGCACTTCAATTATTATTTCGAAGGGGCATAACTGGCGCCGTGATTAGAAAAAATGGTTGAAAAGAGACATCAATCGCTCTATGCTTAAAAAAGCTTATATATAAGGAGATAACAAAATGCAAAAACCGATAAAGGATGAAATTGCATCTCGCCGGACGTTCGCTATTATTTCCCATCCGGATGCAGGGAAAACGACAATGACTGAGAAGTTGTTGTTCTTTGGCGGCGCCATCCGTGATGCTGGAACGGTAAAAGGAAAGAAAACAGGAAAGTACGCCACTTCTGACTGGATGGAAATTGAGAAGCAGCGTGGTATTTCCGTTACATCATCCGTCTTGCAGTTTGATTATGACGGAAAACGGGTGAATATTTTAGATACACCTGGACATGAAGATTTCAGTGAAGACACCTATCGGACGCTGATGGCTGTCGATGCTGCTGTTATGATGGTGGACTCAGGGAAAGGAATTGAGCCGCAAACGATTAAATTGTTCAAAGTTTGCCGGATGCGGGGCATTCCAATTTTCACGTTCATGAACAAGATGGATCGCCAGGGGAAAGAGCCTCTCGAGCTAATGGAAGAGCTAGAGGAAGTGCTCGGAATTGAATCGTATGCAATGAATTGGCCGATTGGCATGGGGAAAGAATTCCTTGGGGTCTATGATCGGCATAATCAACGGATTGAGCTTGCACGCCCGCAGGATGATCAAAAATTCCTTCCGCTAGGTGAGGACGGAGGTCTTGCTGTTGAGCATTCGATGACGGAAACGTCCTATTATAAACAAGCATTGGAAGATGTGCTGCTGTTAAATGAAGCAGGCAATGATTTCGATAAAGAACGGGTAGCAAAAGGAAATTTGACGCCTGTATTCTTTGGCAGTGCGCTTACTAATTTTGGCGTGCTAACCTTTTTAGAAACCTTTTTGCAGTTCGCCCCGGCACCTCAGCCTAGGCAAACGCAGGATGATGAGAAAGTGGATCCATACGCTGACGAATTTTCAGGGTTTATCTTCAAAATCCAGGCGAATATGAATCCGGCTCACCGAGATCGAATTGCATTTGTGAGGATTGTCTCAGGAGCATTTGAACGGGGAATGTCGGTTACCGTACCGAGGATTTCCAAGTCATTTAAGCTGTCGCAAACAACTCAATTTCTTGCCGATGACCGAGAGACGGTGAACGAAGCTGTCGCTGGCGATATTATCGGATTATATGATACCGGAAGTTACCAAATCGGTGATACAGTCGTTGGTGGGAAGAAAATGTTCCAATACGAAGCATTGCCGCAGTTCACTCCGGAGCTTTTTGTCCGTGTTACTGCGAAAAACGTAATGAAATCGAAGCATTTCCATAAGGGGATCTTGCAGTTGGTTCAAGAAGGCGCCATCCAATATTATAAAACGCTTCATACGGAAGAGGTCTTGTTAGGGGCAGTCGGCCAGCTGCAGTTTGAGGTTTTTGAACACCGGATGAAAAATGAATACAACGTGGAAGTGCAAATGGAGCATATCGGCTCGAAAGTCGCCCGATGGATCGAAAATGAGTCGGATGTTAAAGAAACGATGGCGGGACAACGTGCAATGCTTGTAAAAGACCGTCATGACAATCTGGTCTTCTTGTTTGAAAATGATTTTGCTATGCGTTGGTTCAACGATAAATATCCGGATATCCGGTTATACAGTTTGTTGTAAAATAAATCAATGATGGTCCGGCAACGATGTGTCCGGACCATTTTTATATGTGACAAATCGGTAAATAATTTAAAAATGAAAGCCTGCGAATTGAAGTTGCAGAAAGCTTTCAATATGATTGAGATAATGCTGCAGAGATGTGAAGGAGACGTGTAAATGAAAATTAGTGAATTCTCCATTAAACGGCCGGTTTTTACGATGGTGACAATGTTTCTTGTCATCATATTAGGGGCCGTATCTTTCTTTAAAATACCTGTCACCTTGATACCGGAATTGAACCCGCCGGTTGCTGTTGTGGTTACGAGTTATCCAGGTGCCTCTTCCACGGAAGTGAGTGAGAAATTGACCAAACCGTTGGAAGATAGTTTATCGACTACGCCTGGCTTAAAGTCGATGCAGTCGTCATCACAAGAAGGCGCCAACTTTATTCTGCTCATGTTTGATTGGTCGACAGTCATCGACGAGGTTCAATTGGATGTCATGCAGCGGATCGATCAGGTTCCGGTGCCGGAAGGGGCAAACGCACCCCGCTTCATGAAATTTGACCCAGCCCAATTTCCAGTGATCCAGTTGTCACTTCGCGCTTCCGGAGACAATGTAGATATCCGAAAAATTGCCGAGCAGCTGGAAACCGAGCTGCGGAGGACGAAAGGGGTCGCAAGTGTCACAGTCTCTGGGGAGCTAGTCGAGGAAGTCCAAGTAATCTTGGATGAAAAGAAGCTTGAAGAGAACGGTCTTGTACAATCCGATATTGTTCAAGCGATTCAGGCAGGCAACGTCTCCATGCCGGGAGAACCGATTGAGACACCAGATGGGAAACAACTGACAACGAGAATTTTAAGTACGCTAACGACGATTTCTGATATTCGCAATGTGGCAGTCGGGGCCAATCCTTTGACGGGTGAGAAGCTGACCATTGCTGACGTAGCAGAAGATGTTGCCTTGATGGAGGCAAAATCGACTTCTGAAACACGGGCAAATGATGAGTCGGCGGTACTCATGTCGGTATTGCAAGAATCCGGAGCCAATACTGCAACCGTGTCTACCGCTTTCAAACAGGCATTAGATAAGCAATTGGAGAAAGAAGAATTTAAAGGGGTAACAGCAGATATTTTATTTGACCAAGGTGATTATGTAAAACTCGCAATAGGCAATATCGGGCAGTCCCTTCTGCTCGGCGGACTATTTGCCATGATTGTGCTTTTCTTATTCCTCCGGGGGATTAAAAGCCCAATTATCATCGGAATTGCTATACCTTATTCTGTCATTGTTACATTTGTTCTTATGTTCTTTGCTCATTTTTCGTTGAATATTATGACACTCGGAGCTCTTGCGCTTGGCATAGGGATGCTTGTGGATAATGCGATTGTCGTTATTGAGAATATTGAACGGCATCTTGGCATGGGGAAATCACCCCGAGAAGCCGCTAAGGAAGGGGCTAAGGAAATTGCTGGCGCCATTACTGCTTCTACGCTTACAACACTAGCCGTCTTTGTTCCAGTCATTTTCATCAGCGGTTTGATTGGTCAAATTTTCACGGAATTCGCTTTGACCATTTCATTCAGCCTCTTTGCTTCTCTTGTTGTTGCGCTTACAGTCGTACCGATGATGGCAAGCAGGATGCTGAAGAGGCCGCAGAAGAATTTGGAGGCACGGAGAAGGCGTTCGAAGTCGTGGAATACCTTTGAACGATCTGTGAAATGGTCACTGAAGCATCGTTTTATTGTGTTGGCCTTAACCTTGCTGTTATTAGTGGCGAGCGGATTTGGTTTATTTAAAGTGGGAACTGAATTTTTGCCGCCGACCGACGAAGGATTTTTCAGCATTTCTGTTGATTTGCCGAATGGCTCTTCCTTATCCGCTACAAACAAAGTGGTTAAGCAGATTGAGAATGAGCTGAAAGACAAAAATGAAGTTGAAGTCTATGTCAGCTTAGTAGGCGGAACTCAGCAAAGCATGGCGCAAGGAAGCTCAGAATCCAACACAGCGGAAGTGTATGTTAAGCTCGTTCCTCTTTCTGATAGAGAACACTCCGTCTTTGAATTTGTTGACGAGGTACAGCCGAAAGTGTTGAAGGCGGTTGGAGATCAGGCGAAAGTCGGCTTTAATATGCAGACTGCAGCAGGCTCGTCTCCTAACACGCTGACGTTCTCCTTGAAGGATATCAATGAGAAGCGTTTGGATGAAGCGGTCAGCAAGATTGATGAAGAACTGGATCAAATGAAATCTGTCATGGAAGTGTCCAATACGCTGCAGGACACGATTGAAGAAATCCATATTGATGTGGATCCAGCCAAAGCTGCAGACGCCGGCTTGGCGCCATATCAAATCGCTCAGACTGTCAACTCCATTACACGCGGTTCATTTGCAACACAAATCGTTGATAAGCGTGGTGAAGTCGTTTCAGTCATGGTCTCGTATGACGAAAAATACAGGGACAGCATCGACAAATTGAAGAAGCTGAAGCTTCGTACACCGGCAGGAACATTCATCAACCTTGGCTCGGTAGCTACGATTTCTGTGCAGGAAGGCCCTGTTGCCATTCAACGGGTGGATCAAGCCCATTCGGTTACGTATACAATAAAATATGCCTCGAATGAATCATTAGGGGACATGACGAAAAAAGTAAATGACGTAATGGATCGAATTGATTTACCGGAGGAAACGGAAATGTCCTATGGCGGCGACCGTGAACTTTTTGAAAGTGCCATCAATGATATGCTGCTGGCTGTGCTGCTTGCAGTCGTTCTAGTTTATATTGTCATGGCTGCTCAGTTTGAATCCTTTAAATATCCATTTGTCATCATGTTTTCTGTTCCATTAATGATAATTGGAGTATCGCTTGGATTGCTGGCAACAAATACGCCGATCAGTGTTACGGCAGTCATCGGTATTCTAGTTCTTGTCGGAATCGTAGTTAACAACGGGATTGTCCTAGTGGATTACATTAATCAGCGGAAACAGGCAGGCTTATCCTCATATGATGCAATTATTGCATCGGTAAGAGATCGGGTTCGTCCAATTCTTATGACAGCATTGACAACTATTCTCGGTTTATTGCCACTTGCGCTCGGCCTTGGGGAAGGAACAGAGATGAATCAGCCGATGGGCATTGCGGTCATCGGAGGTCTGATCAGCTCAACTTTCTTAACGCTCTATATTGTTCCGATCATCTATAGTTTGATTGATCGGGAAACGAGAAAACGGGCTGTCGGAAAAAAACGGCAGGCGAAAGACTGATCATCACCAAAACATGCGAAAGGCGTAAAGTAAGCATATGCTCACTTTACGCTTTCTTTGTTTTGGCAGATGAAATATGAATTAGGCATACTACTTGTACTCTCACATATAGTACTAGAGGCAAGGCAAACGAATAGAAACTCCGCAAGCTTAAAGTTTCAAAAGAAAAAAAGGAATGGACCATGAAATTTGAACTCGAATATGATATACTACTATTAAATGGCCCGACAACTTAATATTCTTTTGACAGATGTCAAAGGGGAGTAGCTATAGGGAAACCTATTTCATAGTCGTCAGTACATGGCTCCAGCCATCGGTTATGATAGCAGGATATTTACTTCAAATTTCTGACTTAGCGAGACCTTTGCCTTTATTAGGTGAGGGTTT
The DNA here is from genome assembly GCF_023168145.1 of Sporosarcina sp. NCCP-2222. Taxonomy (GTDB): domain Bacteria; phylum Bacillota; class Bacilli; order Bacillales_A; family Planococcaceae; genus Sporosarcina. The sequence continues at coordinate 410,543 of NZ_BQYK01000003.1, read as the reverse complement.
TTTTAATTGGAAAAATGAGGAGGAACTTTTTTGGAAGCAATTTTGTTGGAGTATGCATGGGTACTTGTCGTACTAATTGTGTTGGAGGGGTTATTGGCGGCAGATAATGCTGTGGTCATGGCTGTTATGGTCAAGCACTTGCCGAAGGTGCAGCAGCGGAAAGCCTTATTTTATGGGTTGCTTGGAGCGTTCGTGTTCCGTTTCACCGCTTTGTTCATGATTACTTTTTTGGTAAATATCTGGCAGATTCAAGCGCTGGGAGCCATTTATTTATTATTCATTTCGATTAAAAATATTTTGGATAAGCGAAAAGAGAATGCAGGACATGCAGTGGATAAACCGAGAAAGCAATCGGGTTTCTGGATGACGGTTTTAAAGGTCGAGTTAGCCGATATTGCATTCGCGCTGGATTCTATGCTTGCAGCTGTTGCTTTGGCCGTCACATTGCCGGAGCTAGGAGATTTCCATATCGGGGGCATTAATGGCGGACAGTTTGTTGTCATGTTGATTGGTGGTATTGTCGGTTTGATTTTGATTCGTTTTGCGGCGAGACAATTTGTTGTTCTTCTAGAGAAGTATCCTTCTTTGGAAACAGCTGCATTCCTTATTGTTGGTTGGGTAGGGGTGAAATTGGTAGTCCTGACTTTGTCGCACCACAAACTTCAAATTATTGATGAAGCCTTCCCACATTCACCTTTGTGGAAAACGACGTTCTGGATCGTACTTGCGGCTATTGCTATAGGAGGCTATCTGACAGCCGTAACAAAAAAACGCAAATAAGCATAGGAATATGGATATCCGGTGACTCTTTAATTAGGGTCGCCGGATTTATTTTTTCATGTTTCCTTTATTTTTCGATTGAAATTCACTAAAATGGGAAGATGGATCTCTTCAAGTGGTGGAAAGGAACTCGATGACAATGAAATTTACCCGTGAAAGTTTATATAGGTTTACTCCGGCACAAGTCATAGTCTTTTATTACTTTTTAGCAATTGCTTTTTCTTATATCTTGCTGAATTTGCCTGGAGTCTATAAGCCAGGCGTCCATGTCTCGTTCATCGACAGCTTATTTACGGCTGTCAGTGCGGTCAGTGTGACCGGCTTGTCTCCCATTAATATTGGGGCAACATACTCAGTGTTCGGACTATGCATGCTGATGATCGTATTGCAAATTGGCGGAATCGGCATTATGTCGATCGGTACATTTTTCTGGCTGATGGTTAAGAAGAGGATCGGCTTGCGGGAGCGGCAATTGATCATGGTGGACCATAACCAATATTCCCTGGCCGGCGTTGTTCAATTGATCAGGCAGATTGTCGTCATCATCTTTCTAATTGAACTAGTTGGCGGAATCATCTTGTCATTGTATTTGTTAAAGTATTATGACACCGCTTCGGCAGCATTTTTAAATGGAATGTTCATGTCGGTATCAGCTACTACGAATGCTGGTTTTGATATTACCCAGGCGTCATTGCTTCCTTATTTCAATGACTATTTCGTACAGACCGTCGTGATGATCCTAATTATTGCTGGAGCTATCGGATTTCCTGTACTAATAGAGGTAAAGAGTTTCTTTTCACGGAAGGTGCCTCATTTCCGGTTCACTTTGTTTACGAAAATCACGACCGTTACATTCGGTTTGCTGCTCATTTGGGGTGCAGTGATGATCTTTGTATTGGAATCATTCCACTCCTTCAAAGGAATGGCATGGCACGAAAGGATTTTCACCGCATTATTCCATTCGGTATCATCCCGATCAGCGGGACTCACGACGTATGATATTACCCAATTCAGTGAAGCAACCGATATCTTTATCAGCTCACTCATGTTTATCGGTGCCTCACCCAGCTCTGTCGGAGGAGGAATCCGAACAACTACGTTCGCGATCGCCATCCTGTTCCTCATCAATTTTGCACGGGGCAAGGATGTCATCCACATCTTTAAGCGGCAAATCAAATTAATTGATGTATTTCGTTCCTATGCGGTCATTTTATTAGCTTCTATGATGGTTATGACGGCATTATTAATTTTGCTCTTAACGGAGCCAGGCGTCCCGGTTGTGGCATTGTTGTTTGAGATATCGTCCGCATTTGGAACTTGCGGAATGTCACTCGGCATTACATCGGATCTTTCGATTATCGGTAAAGTCATTATCATGATCTTAATGTTTATCGGGAGAGTTGGTCTCATTTCCTTCCTCTATACATTAGGCGGAAAAACAAATAAGACTACGTATCATTATCCGAAGGAACGAGTCATTATTGGATAATAGTTGTGGCAATTGAATGGGGGCTGTCCGGATACTCAGCGAAGCTGACTAACCGAGGCAGCTCTTTTTATTTCCTGTTTACATGCAAAAAGGTGGAGAAAAAACGAATCGTTTTTTCTCCACCTGATAGGTTTAGGCGTAGGCAAGTGCTTCGTCTTCCAAGTATAGGAATGACGGTTCTTTGTCAGTATGGAACAGTGTAATGAGATAACCTTCACGGACTTCATAATGTCCGGAGTCTATTGTGCTAGGGTCAATATAGGTTTTAGTAATGAAAGTTTGCTTTCGGATGCTCCGTGAATTCCATGTTTCCTTTCCATTCATCTCTCCAAGCAGCGGAAGGTTATTTAACAACTGTTCTTCGAGTGCCAAGAGAATTTTTTTGGAAACGGCATCTTCCCACCAAATCTTACGAGGCTGGAACTTGTGATGAGCCAAATAATCCATTTTCATCAAACTGGCCACAATTTTCATGTCGGCCTTTCCATCCGAACGAAGAAAATCGTCCAAACGGATAAATAAATCCTGTAGTTGATGCCCAATTCGCGACCAGCCTTTCTCTTCCCAGAAAGTACCGAACTGTTGGAAGAAATCAAATGGTGTCTCGAAGACTTGAGAAACAAGATATTCGACAGTCCGGGGAAGCCGTTGATCGTTCCAATATTTCTCCAACACATCCTCCGTTTGTTTGATTCGGATGATCTCCTCAAATGTCAGCACATTATTGGATAGAATTTCATACGGTGCTGTGTCCACATAGGTATACCCATACTGTTCAGCCTGGATCCGAAGACCTGTCCCCCTGAGAAGTTTTAGAAACCCTAATTGAAGTTCTTCAGGCCGCAGAGCGAAGACATCATTAAATGTCTTTCTGAATGAATCATAATTTTCTTCCGGCAACCCCGCAATTAAATCTAAATGCTGTGCAATTTTTCCTCCGTTTTTCACCATGCGCACTGTCCGAGTTAGTTTTTCGAAGTTTTGGCGTCGTTTTACGAGTTCATTTGTCGCGTCGTTTGTCGATTGAACACCGATCTCAAATCTGAAGAGACCGACAGGGGCATTCTCATTTAAAAACTCAATGACTTCAGGTCGCATGATATCTCCGGTTATTTCAAATTGAAATACAGTCCCTGGACGATGTTCATCAATGAGAAACTGAAACATTTCCATAGCATAGCTTCTACTAATGTTGAATGTCCTGTCGACAAATTTTATTGTTCTGGCGCCATGATCCATCAAAAATCGAATATCTTCCTTGACCGCTTCCCGATTAAAGTATCGGACCCCTACTTCAATGGAAGAGAGGCAAAATTGACACGAAAAAGGGCAGCCGCGGCTTGTTTCGATATAGGTGACTCGGTTTGGCAAATTGGGCAAATCTTCTTCAAAACGGTAGGGTGTTGGAATTTCACGTAAATCCAACTTAGGTCCTGGTGTGTTGACTTTCAATTTTCCGTGTTCCATATAGGCGATTCCCTGTACTTGCTGCTTTGGAATTTTCCCGGCCTGCCAATCGCATATTTGCTTAAATGTGCGTTCCCCTTCACCGATTGCAATCAAATCTATCTCAGGTACTTGTTCCAGCCACTTATCATAATCATAAGTAACTTCTGGGCCGCCTGCTACAATAACGATGGAAGGATCGATGGTTTTGAGAATCCGGATGACTTTAATCGATTCTTCAATGTTCCAAATATATAAGCTGAATCCAACGATATTTGGCTTTTTTTGATAAATATCTGATACAATGTTCATTGTAGGATCCTTAATGGTATACTCTGTTAGAATTGGTGTGTATTCCGGTTCGGCATACGCTTTTAAATACCTGATAGCCAAGTTGGTATGGATATATTTCGCATTCAATGTGGTTAGTACAATACTCATAGTTTTCTCCTTTAATTTTTGTTGATAATAATCAATATGCATATTTAGCACTATTTTAATGAACAAAATAATATGGAATAATCTGAAATAAGGCTATTACTGTGTATCATGAATAACTTATCATTATTTTTCATACGGTTTGTAGAGGGCATACGGGAGGTATCAACTTGGAAAACGAAAATAATAACTTAGAAAATCTTTATTTTATATTGAATGATCGCTGTCGACCAGGCATCATCCTTGAGATGGATGGATCAATCTTTGAAATGAATGAACCATTCAGGGTTTACTTCGAATGTGAACAATTTCGTTCCATAGAGGACTTCATTGATACGACCTCCATCCAGGATTGGCATTCATTTATGGAACAATCACTAGACTCCAGCCATATGCAAATGGCTAGAATGCCGATGAATGTTTCAAGAATGAATGATGTGTTAAGGGTGGAAGCGCACTTATTCTATTTGCATGCCGAAAATAAAATAGGTGTCATCTTCGATTTGCCAAGAAAACAAACCAGTATGTCCATTAAATCATACTACAATGCCTTTCGTTTTGCCCATAGCTTTATGATGCTCGTTGATGAGAAAGGAAAAATTTGTGACGTAAACGAACGCAGTCACGAATTTTTCAATCTTGACAGGGCCATATTTAATGGCCGTCATATTACTGAACTGGAGAAACTGTTTCCCGATCTGACAGCGTTAACGATTACCGAACAACTGTCCATTGCCAAATCTACAGGCCTTTCCGAAATGAACAAGAAGTTCGAGCGGGAATCAGGCGACACAAGATATTATCATATTACAATTTCGTATGAAAAAGATACAAATATGTTTATTGTTCAAATTATGGATTCCACTGAGAGGGAAGAGCTTGAAGAGAAGCTGGCGCATTCTGGAACATTATCTGCGGTCGGCCAATTAGCGGCAAGCATTGCTCACGAAATCCGCAATCCCATGACAACCTTAAAAGGCTTTACTCAGCTACTCAGCGCGACTGCAACTGAAGAATCGTTGCGGTATATTTCTGTCATTGAAGATGAAATTAAAAGAATGGA
>NZ_BQYK01000003.1:336345-405222 GCF_023168145.1 Sporosarcina sp. NCCP-2222 | reverse complement strand
GAGCCGAAAGCACTTCTTGAAAATATCCACATTGTTCAAAATCGGAATCTGTGTTCAACTCCTTTTGTCTATGGTGATATTGATAAGCTGAAGCAAGTCATCTTAAATCTTTGCAAGAATGCATTTGAAGCCATGACAGCAGGTGGAACATTGACTATTTCAAGTGATGAGGAAGATGGTCAATTGATCCTATCGATTGGAGATACAGGGAAAGGCATGTCTTTACAGCAAGTCAACCAAGTATTCATGCCATTCTTCAGTTCAAAAGCTGGAGGAACAGGCTTAGGATTGCCGTTTGTCCTTAAAACAGTGGAAGAGCATGGAGGGACCATTTCAGTCGAAAGCGAAGTTGGCAGAGGGACTAGGTTCCTGTTGAAATTTCCTCGTGCAGCCAATGCTGCAATCGAGTTGGAAAGTATTAAGCAAACTGTCGTATCGTAGTAACTTTGACAGTCGCCCGAAACAGCCAGTATAATAGTGTTATCTAGGTTGAAATAGAGGGTGGATTTGGAAGTGGAGAGAGAAGAGATTGAACGCGCGTTAAAGCTATTTATTGTTCTTAGCCGGGCTAGCAAGGTGATTTCGGAAGAGGCCAATAAATTAATTGAAACGTATGGATTGAATCCGACAGAATTTGCTGTTTTGGAATTACTGTTTCATAAGGGCAGGCAGCCTATACAAAAAATAGGGCAGAAAATATTGCTTCGCAGTGGCTCTATGACATATGTGGTCGATAAATTGGAGAAAAAGGGCCTCTTAAAGCGGGTTTTTTGCGAGGAAGATAAGCGGGTCACCTTCATGGAGATCACAGAGGAAGGCAGAGAATTGATTCATTCGATTTTCCCGTCTCACGCGAAGAACATGCAAACTATCATGTCTGGATTAACGTCAGAAGAGCAGGAGCAGGCGATTCATCTTCTACGGAAGTTAGGACTGTCCATTAAAGACCTGTCTATGTGAGTAATTCCAAAGTAGAGGAGCTCTGTCAAATGTGATGAGACAATCACGTTTGACAGAGCTCCTTTTTGATTCATATTATTTAGCTTGAATGGTTTGGCCCATTTTTATAAAGTCAGCACCAAGATCATCTCCAGGTGTGTCGAAAATGGTCAATCTAACGAGTAGATCGCCTTTAACAAATACGACGCCTGTTGTAGAAACTTCATCCGTTTTGGAGTTAAATGCGACCGCATTCTCAATGCCTTCCCCAGATGGAAGCAAATTGGCATCTGTCACGTTTTGTACATCCTCTTCTGTCGATGCCTTCACGAGCTCCTGTGAGTTGGCTACCCAATCATCATAGCTTTCTCCATCATTCGGTTTCGTTTCAATTCGCATAAACGCTTCAGAGTTTTTATCGGAATATAGAACATCCCGGCCAGGTTCTTCAGCCGTTAATGTAAATCCTGATAAAACTTGCATCGTATAGTTCTGTTCATCGCTTGTTACGGACTCCGCATTATCTAACGCATTGTCTTTCTGTGCATCTTCGGAGGCTGGCGTGCCGTTTTCTTCTGACCCTTGATCTGTCACCACTTGATCGGGTGCAGTTGAACCTTCATCCGGCGTAGAGCTGTCCTTGTCGGTTCCGCATGCTGTTAGAAATAGGGCTGCTGCAATTCCGGTTGATACTAGTTTCCAATTGAGTTTCATAGAAAATCCCTCCTATATGTTGTATTGGACGTAATGAAAACGAAAATGTTTCACTCGTCACTTCCGTGTAGAATGGTATACCTTTTATGGTTGACTACAGTTTTCTCTTCCAATCCTAAATCGTTGAAGTTTTCCATGAAAGTTAGGTCGACGATAACCGAGTTTTCGTTTACTTTCTCCACAATCCCTTTCAGGCCGTCTTTGAACTCTATAATGTTGCCTACTTCTGCAATTTTCATAACATCCAACTCCTTGTGGCTTGAATTCTTCTATAGTTTGCCTTAAAAATTGCAAAACGTAAAGTGTTTTATTAGGTAATCATTTTACAACCAAAAATGAATAGATAAATACATAGAAGTTTGTCGTATTATGTCAAAAAATTTTCATCACTTTTCAATTTATTTAGTGTATAATGATTATTTAGGTACTTGTTGTTTGAAGGGGGAAGAGCCTTGCCATTTAGTTTGGAGGAGGAAATCGAATCCGTACGAAACCAGTTGATCCGATCTGCAGAACAGGAAGGGCTCACCTCTAAAGAGACGATTAAGCTGAGCAAGAAGCTTGATTTCTTATTGAACAAATTCGGTGTATCTTTGGAAGCGTATACGGAGCAGAAATAAGATATGTTGTGAGGGGATGATGAAAAATGACTACAATCGCAGAGTTTAAAAAAGAATTGAATCAGGCAATCATCGGTCGTGAAAAAGAATTTAATATGATGCTGATCGCATTGTTGCAACAGGGGCATGTTCTTTTGGAGAGTGTTCCGGGTTCTGGGAAGACGATGATGGCCAAGAGCTTCGCCAATGCTTTTAAGGGGCTGTTCAAAAGGGTTCAATTCACACCCGATGTGTTGCCATCAGATGTGACAGGAATCCGTTTCTATAATCCGCAGACACAGGACTTTGTATTAAAAGAAGGACCGGTTTCCACTAATATACTTTTAGCAGATGAAATAAACCGGGCAACACCTCGAACGCAATCGAGCCTCCTGGAGGCAATGGAGGAAAGACAAGTTACGATTGATGGCGAAACAATGAAATTGCCGACTCCTTTTATGGTCATTGCTACGCAAAACCCAATTGAATCCCAGCAGGGCACTTTTCCACTGCCTGCAGCGCAATTGGATCGTTTTCTTTTCAAATTGGTTATCGATTATCCTACTTTTGAAGAAGAACATGAAATTCTCAGGCAATATAGCAAGGCGCCCGGTGAAATTCGGACAAAAGCGCTGATTGATACAGCAACTGTAGCGGAGTGGTCGAAAAAGGCTTCGGATGTCATGGTGCATGAAGACATTGAGCGGTATATATTAAAAATTGTACGTGCCACAAGGGAGCATCCTTACTTGGAGTTAGGGCTAAGTTCTCGTGCGGCGCTAGCGATTTTGCAAGCGTCCAAAACATATGCATTTCTTAACGGCAGGGATTTTGTCACGCCTGACGATATTAAAACAATTTTACCTTCTGCTGCATTGCATCGAATGGAATTGTCAACAGAAGGAGTATTAACAAAAAGTTTGCACGACCTTTTGGACGAAATCGTCTTTTCCATACCGGCTCCGATTGAGGCGACAGTCTAATGACCTGGATACGGTACGAAAATGGTTTTAAGTGGATTTATAATGGAATGATAATTACTTTTACACTTTTCCTTTTTTCTTTCATCTTAGGACAGGAGTTGCTGGGGGCTTGCTTTGGAGCTGTATTTGCTATGCTTGGCTTCCAAAATTACTATTTTTCCAAGGTTGGAAAGGAAGTCACCTTTCAATTGCAGGGAAAAGGAAATCGTTATCTTGTTGGAGATGAAGAAGAACTTGTATTCCTCTTTGAAAATGGGGGAGTTCCCATATGGAACGGAACTTTGAAATTATCAATTGAAGATGCAGTCGCTCCTAGGGAAGATAATATAAAACATTTCAGCGGGATTTACGATATATCGGTTCCATTTGCCATTGGCCAAAATAAAAGAATAGAATTGCGAATTCCTTTAGAAGGTAAGAAGCGTGGGCTGTCACGGATTACCCGTGTCATTCTTGAAATACCACATTTATTTGGAGACGGTTCTGTCATGATGGAATTAAATGAACCGGTCCGTTTCGAAAATCTGGTTTATCCAAAAGTGAAAAAGAGAGAGGATCATTTGCAGTCTTCTCCTTTCCGTCCAGGTGAATTCGACCAGAGACGCTCACTTTATCAAGATGTCTTTCAACCAATTGGCACGAGGGATTATGTGCCGACTGACCGTTTTGATCAAATCCATTGGACAGCAAGTGCAAGGATGCAGAAGCTGCAAACAAAGCAATTTCTGCCTGTTAGCGACCGAACCGTCATTTTACTGCTTAATGTAATTGAAAAAGACCACAGGTCACAAGAGTTTGAGGAGAAAGTGGAACGTCTGGCGTCCTACGCAGAATATTGTGAGTCTCATAATATACCATACTCGGTAGCTATTAATATACATACGTTTGCGTCTACGCCGTATTTTTATTTACCGAATGGAATTGGGAAAGTGCAATTTTTGCGTACACTGGAAACTTTGGCGCGACTATCCGAAAAACATGCGAAGATGCCATTTGAGACAATGCTACTGAATTTAGAGTCTAAAGGCAAACTCCCCGATACGATTGTGATGATCAGCCATGAAAGTCCAAAAATAAAAGCATTGATCAAAAACTGGTCTAAAAAGTATGTTGTGAAGTTGGATGCTATTGCAGAAAAAGGGGATGACGAAGAATGGAACAAAGAACAACTGGACGAGACGGGAACCGATTCTTGATTTCCGAGCGGCTGACAGTTGAATTGTTTTTGCTCGTCTATGTATTCGTCTTTTTCTTAGGAGAAACAACTACTGGAACTCCGTATATTTGGCTCCTGCTAGCCATAGCTGGCGGCATTCTGTCCTATATCATTTTTCAAAAGAGAGATTACTCTCTGCCTTTAGGATTACTTATTAGTCTGGCTGTCACGTTGCCATTGCTCTTATTTAACACACCTCTATTAAATGTCATCATATTTTTCGTTTTTACTTTTTGGAGGGTTCAGGCCAATTTTAGTGATACTAAAATAATGGGATGGCCATTCCTTTTTGTTAATACGGTCGTATTTGTCGGATTCTATTTTCTTGTGCGAATGATGTTTATTTACCATAACGTATTTGAACTGCTGGATCAGTTGGCGTTTCTTTATTTGGCTACCTCCTTTTTGTACTTTTTAACACGTCTTTTGACTATATGGATTACAAGTATGAAAACGGGTAATTTCCAAATGAAAGAAGCTGGTAAGGTTTTTGGATACATTACCGGATTTGGTGTAGCTGTTTACTTAATTGTTTACTTCGGAATGGATTTGATCCGAACAGGAATTGCAGGTGTATTCGGTTTTCTGTTTGGTAGTGTATTCCGTTCGTTTGGTATTTTTATGGAGCCTATTTTAGATTTTCTCAAAAATGGAGCAGAAACATTTATAGAGGAAAATTTAGAGGAAGAAGATCATTTTGTTGATTTTCGAATGGATGAAGAAGCAACGGTGTTTGGCAACTCTGGCAGCATGTTTGAAACAGTCATTTTTATCACGGTGATGATCCTATTAGTGGCAGTTATGATTTATTTGATACGTAAAAAGAGACAGGGACGTGACCAGAAGAAAGAAGTAAACTATTCCTTCGCATTCCGAGGCAGAAAAGACCGCCTGGCGAAGGAGGGCCGATTAAGCTATGACTATTCAGCTGCAAAAGACGAAATCCGCAAGACATTTGAACGTTTTGAAACAGAAGCACAGCAGAAGGACATGTCCAGAATGCGCGGTGAAACGATTTCTGAATGGTTTGGGCGTATGGGCTGGGGGAATAATAAACCCCTTTTCGATATTTATAACAACGTTCGATATGGTTCCCGTCCTCCCACGGAATCTGACTTTCAGCTTTTCTTAACTGAAATCGAAAAAATTAAAGATAAATATTTTAAAAAAGATGTTTAAAGTTGTTTCAAGCGGGGGATATTATAATTGAACACAGCAACATTCTCATTTCCCCCTTTTGAGGACGGATCCTACTTATAGGTTCTGTCCTCCTTTTTTTTATTTTTCGATTAGTGAAGGAATTGGTTTTCTGGTACGATAGAGAAAAGAACCGATTGGAGGAGAGCGGGAATGCAAAAGAAAATAGGGTTTATCGGCACCGGTGTGATGGGAGCGAGTATCGTTCGCCATTTGCTCAAAGCAGGGCATGAGGTATCCATTTTTACAAGAACTGCTGAAAAAGCTGCGCCACTTGTTGATGAAGGAGCCAAATGGGTTTCATCCCCAAGGGAGGCTGCTGTTGAAGCGGATATGGTTTTCACAATGGTCGGTTATCCTCATGATGTGGAGGAAGTATATTTTTCGGATAATGGTGTTTTTGCAGGAGCTTCAAAGGGGCAGATCTTTATAGATATGACGACATCCAGTCCTACATTGGCGATAAAAATTGCCAAAGAAGCGGAGAAGCTCGGAATGCATGCAATGGATGCCCCTGTTTCAGGAGGCGATGTGGGAGCTAGAAATGGGACCCTTTCGATTATGTGTGGAGGGGATAAGGAAACGTTCGTAAGTGCTTTGCCTGTTTTGGAGATATTCGGTGCTCAAATTGTATATCAAGGAAAAGCCGGTGCTGGACAGCATGCCAAAATGTGTAATCAAATTGCGATTGCAACCAATATGATCGGCGTTTGTGAGTCCTTGGCGTATGGCAAAAAAGCGGGTCTTGATTTAGACACGGTTCTTGAGTCGATTTCCTCTGGAGCTGCAGGTTCTTGGTCACTGTCCAACCTGGCGCCACGTATGCTGAGCGGTAATTTTGAGCCAGGATTCTACATAAAACACTTTCAAAAGGATATGGACATTGCGCTTCAGGAAGCCGAAGCGATGAATCTGCGCCTGCCTGGGCTTTCCCTTGCACGAGAAATGTATGATGATCTGGTTGCGGAAGGGTATGGATCAAAAGGGACGCAAGCACTTTACTTGGCATATCTTGATTGATTAATAGAAAAAGGCTTTCTGTTCGATGTAATGACAGAAAGCCTTTTTATATGCTGAAACTTATGTTTCGGCAGATTTGGTGAGTAAAGGGGAGAAGTGGTTATTTTACGAATCAAAATAAGAAGAACGGAAACGGCTAGTATTTGACATAGGGGAACGTTCCATTTTCTGTGGTTTTCTCTGAGGTTGTTTAGACGGTTCTTGCATCGGATGGACATACTTGTCCAAAATCATACGTGCTGTTCGTAAATTCATTCTTTCCTTTGGATTCCGATAGGTTTGATCCTGTTCACCGAGATGGGGCAATGTGTCAAAGTCGTTTTTCTCAGGTAGCGTGTGAAAAAGAAAATCTCCACACTCAACAAGTACAGTGGAGCTTTGTTTACTATATTGCGGATTCTCTACAAAATGCAGTCCTATTTTTTGAGCTTTCCCTTCATCCAATAATTTTTTGATGGCCTCATTTTTCAACTGATATAGTGCTTTTTTATCAATTGCTGTTTTTGCGTGGCGGTTAATTGTATAAATGGCTACAGCCAAATTGTGTGGTGTAAGACGATTATCCATAATATTCTCCTCCCTTCATTAAATGATTATTGTAATCCCATCATAATGGTATATTTGCATTTTGCCAAACTGATGTCGAAAAAAAGATCAAGGGGTAGTGAATTCTCTATATTTTTGTCGATATTAAAGGTATACTTGAAAAATAGTGAGGGGAAAAGTGGTTACAAGTCAATATTTTTCAAATTAAACCAATTGAGAAAGCAAGCTGTACCAGTTTGTGCATACATGGAGGCATTCATGGGAAAATTAGTTTTGCAAGATTCATACATACAATACATGGAGACTTATGTCACTGCCCATCCATATTCACTCTTATTCTTAATTGGGAAAAAAGATGCAGAGGATTATTTGGTTCTTGAAATGAATGAGGCGGCACTTCGTCATTTTCCTGATGTGGAGACAGCAACTGCAGCTGCACGGTTTGGTTCGCTTTGGCACCCTTTGAAAGACCTTGTGGTTTCAAAAGATGTTCATGCGCATCGTACCATAATCTGTCACCCGATCTCGAATGAAATGTTCGAAGTGGCGTATGTTCCGATTGAGACAGAATCATACGAGCAGTTATTCTGGATTGAACTGCGTTTCCATGACGAGTTGGCAAAAGAACGTAAAGAAAGAGAGCGAATCCATCAAAAATATACTTCATTGATAGAAGATAATTTGGATCCCATTATTACGGTGGACTGTCAGAATGATATCATTGATTCGAACCGAGCAGTTTACAGTGCGTTCGGCTACCATGCGAAGGATCTAGTAGGCAAAGACATCGGTGAATTATTCGCGGCAGATCAGCGGGAAGCGTTCACACAACTATTCTCCAAAGCACTGAAAGGCGAATCATTGGAGATGGATGGCAGTTTGTTTTGCCATAAGTTGGGTCATTATTTACCTGCCTATGTTAAGACTCTCCCGGTCTCGGTGGATGAAGAAACGATCGAAATCCATCTCATTTTACGTGATACATCTATTCATTCAAAGAATAATGAAAAGCTTCTCTTTTTATCGTATCATGATCAATTGACGGGCTTATGGAATCGGAAAGCATTGAAAGAACATTTTGATGAGGATTCTGAGTATGCGTTGAAAAGTGAAGAGCATCTGGCATTTATCCATGTGGATTTGGACCGGTTTTCTACCATTAATGAAGCACTCGGTAGAACGGGTGCCGATGAAATACTTAAGAAAATTACGGAACGGATCAAAGTGATCTGTCCCCGATCAGGGAAATTGTATCGCAATGGCGGAGATGAATTCATTATTACAATGCGAAGCCATTTGTTAACAGATGTAGAGAAGTTCTCCCAAAAGATTTTGAGTGATTTCAGCAGGCCGTTTTATTATCACCATCAGGAATATTTTTTATCCGCGTCAATCGGGATAGCTGTTTTCCCTGAAAACGGAAAGTCTTTGGAAGAATTGCTTCATAAATGTGAGCGGGCCATCCAATATGTGAAAGATCGGGGAAGGGCACATTATCGTTTTTATCAAAAAGAAATGAATACAGCATTTCCGGATACAGCAGTTATGGAGGCTCATCTTAGACGTGCCATTGAGTTTGAAGAGCTGGAGATTCATTATCAACCGCAAGTAAATTTGAAATCAGGCCATATTAGTAGTTTTGAGGCGTTGCTACGGTGGAATAATCGTAAATTTGGTTTTGTGTCACCTGCCACATTTATTCCGATTGCGGAAGCATCCGGGTTAATTCATCAAATCGGGGAATGGGTATTGGATCGGGTTTGTTCCCAATTGAAAGAGTGGTCTGCAAAACAGTTTAGGCCGGTGCGGATTGCCGTTAATATTTCTCCACAGCAATTTCAAACGGGCAATCTGGCAGACAATGTAAAAAAAATTATCCGTTCTCATGGAATACAACCCTCATCGTTGGAAGTAGAGATTACGGAAAGCGCGTTAATGCATATGAATGACACGCTAGCTACCTTAAATGAGCTGAAAAGCATCGGCGTGACAATATCAGTAGATGATTTTGGCACAGGATATTCCTCTTTAAGTTACTTGAAGTCATATCCGATCGATATTATCAAGATAGATCGTTCATTTGTCAAAGATATTGAAAGTGATGAAAAAAACGAGGCGATCGCAAAAACGATTATCAATCTTGCCCATAATCTCGGCATGGAAGTCATCGCCGAAGGGGTAGAAAAGGATTTGCAAGCGAAGATATTAAAGGACGCCCACTGCCATAAAGCGCAAGGTTTCCTCTTCAGCAAAGCAATTCCTGCCAAAGAAGTTGTGGAAAAGTATTTCAAAGAATTTTGATAAGGAACTGTCTGGGTTGTTAGGATTCAGGCAGTTTTTTTATGTCTTATTTAGGCCATGTGGTTAAATGAAACAAGGATCGAAAATTCATCCAGTATATGCTAATATAGTGAGTGAAGATTCATTCATAAAGGGGGAATAGAAATGTTTACAGGTAAGGTGATTATTGTCACTGGCGGTTCAAGCGGAATGGGGAAGGCGATGGCCGCAAAGTTTGTGCAAGAGGGAGCAGACGTCATCATTACAGGACGAGACGTGGATCGGCTTCAGGCAGCTAATGAAGAAATGGGAGGCAAGGCTTCCGTATTTCAAATGGATGTCCGTGACGTTGAATCAGTGCAAGCTATGGTCAATTTCGCCGATGAGAAGTTTGGTAAAATTGATGGGCTGATCAATAATGCTGCCGGGAATTTCATTGTCCATGCGGAAGAGCTGTCGCCAAATGGATGGAAAGCAGTTATCGATATTGTACTGAATGGTACGTTTTACTGTTCTAGCGCGGTCGGAAACTATTGGATCAAGAAAGGGATGAAGGGATCCATTTTAAATATGTTGGCGACGTATGCCTGGGACGCAGGTCCAGGCGTTGTACATTCGGCTGCCGCGAAAGCAGGGGTCATGTCATTAACCAGAACACTCGCTGTAGAGTGGGGGAGGAAATATGGCTTCCGAGTCAACGGAATTGCACCTGGTCCTATCGAGCGTACCGGCGGAGCGGAGAAGCTGTTTCAATCAGAGAAGGCGAAGGAACGAACGATTCAATCTGTCCCACTTGGCCGAACAGGAACACCGGAAGAGATCGCTGAGCTGGCCGCATTTATTATGTCGGACAAAGCATCTTATATGAATGGTGAAATTGTTACATTGGACGGCGGCCAATGGCTTAATCAATATCCTTTCTAAAAAAATGGATAAGTCTTGCCTTTTCGCACATGCTAATGCACACGATTAGTTGCAGGAGGATGGTTGAAAGTGGCATATTACTTTTTTGATGTTTGGGTAATCCCGACATTGCTTGTCGTCGGCATTATTATCTGGATTGGGACGAAGGCAGTCCGTAAGCTGAACATGCCGAAAGTTGTCTTAAATGAAAGGGACCGCCCCATCCCGGATGTTGTAAAGGAACATCCTTTCACAGTCAATCCGATTTTGTGGGTCATTTTGGTAAGTTCTATCTTTATTTTAATCGTTATCTTTTATTACTGGGCCTCTTCTTCTTATTAGAAGGGGCTTTTCTTTTTTGCTTGTATATCTGTAAATGTCTCGTTTTGAACTTATTGACAGAATGATGCCCCATTTCTCACTATCTATAGTTGGAAAATTCCACGAGCAGATGGGGTGGTACATATGGTATGATAAGGGAGGAAATATGATATTGAATAGTTTAGATAGAGAAGGAGCGGATTTATCTTGATTTCTGTCAACAACAGGGATTTTCTTTTTATGCCGATTGCAGAGTATCTGATCCCAGCTGAGAAAGTTGCTCATGTGCAGATTGGCAATTTTGCGGAACACGCCCTTC
The DNA here is from genome assembly GCF_023168145.1 of Sporosarcina sp. NCCP-2222. Taxonomy (GTDB): domain Bacteria; phylum Bacillota; class Bacilli; order Bacillales_A; family Planococcaceae; genus Sporosarcina. Next base: position 394,185 of record NZ_BQYK01000003.1, on the reverse strand, counting down.
TTGTCCTTACCAAAACAGGTTATTCGGCCATTCCAGTACTAGATTCCCAAAATCGTTTGAAGGGTCTGCTAGGAATCGGGATGATCACGGATGCGATATTAGGCTTGGAACGAATTGAATATGAACGACTTGAAACGATTAAAGTCGATGAAATCATGCAGACTGATATTCCAAACGTGAAAACGACAGACCGTTTTCAAAAAGGCTTGGATTTACTGATAAACCACCCTTTTCTTTGTGTAACTGATGACGATGGCGTTTTTGCAGGCATATTAACAAGAAGAGTTGTTCTCAAGCAATTTAAAAAATTTATATATACAACTCCGTGATCACTGATAACATTGTCTGAAACGATCTTCAGTTCCTTTTGCGAACGGACGGATAGGATGAGATCATAGGCTCCGTAATGGAGCCTTTTATTATTTGTAGAGCTGTCAGAAGACAGCCCTTTGTTCCAGAAGGAACGGAATTATATTGTTTTCCTAAAGGAGTTGGATAGTAGTAATGAAAAATGTGCAAAAGACAACGAAACGCCCTCTTGTATTAGTTTCCGTCATGCTGGCCATGTTTGTAGGAGCAGTGGAAGCAACCATTGTTTCAACTGCCATGCCCGCAATTGCCTCAGATTTAGGAGGTTTTTCCCGATATAGCTGGATTTTTTCAGCCTATTTGCTGATGAGTACTGTTACCGTGTTAATTTACGGAAAATTGGCTGATCTATTTGGAAGAAAGCCGATTTTTTTTATCGGATTGACGATTTTCTTAGTGGGATCTATCCTTTGTGGAACTGCGGGTTCAATGGAGCTGTTGATCGTCTACCGGCTTATTCAAGGATTAGGCGCGGGGGCTGTAATGCCAATTGCGACGACGATTGTCGGTGATATTTATTCGACAGAAGAAAGGGCAAAAATACAAGGATATTTATCAAGTGTTTGGGGGATTTCAGCTGTATCAGGTCCGGTCATCGGTGGTATGATCGTCGAGTATTTGGATTGGGCCTACGTGTTTTGGGTGAATGTACCGCTCGGCTTGCTCGCAATGGCAGGGATTTATTTCTTTCTACATGAACCAAAGGTTGAGGGGAAAGCTGTCATCGATATGAAAGGCGCTATTCTATTAACAAGTTCCCTATCCATTATCCTTTATTGGCTTGTAGAAGGGGGACAATCCTTTCAACGGATTTCTGCTATCAGTTTAGGCATATTGATCGTTGGTCTCGTTATACTCATTTTATTTGTTTTTGTTGAGCGAAAAGCAGAAAATCCGATGCTTCCCTTTACATTGTGGAAGAATCCAATCATTTTATACGCAAATATCGTTTCGTTGACGACGGGTGTCATATTAATTGGCGTTTCTTCTTATTTGCCGACATATGTCACAGGTGTCATGGAACAGCCGGCTATAATCGCGGGCTTTACATTAACCGCCATGTCGATCGGATGGCCGATCTCGTCTTCTGTGGCTGGGCATTTATTGCTTCGGTATGGTCCCTTTCCTGTTTCCTTTGCGGGAGGGATTTCGTTAGTAGTCGGTTCGGTTTTATTCGTCTTGATGAGCGCTGGGTCAGGTCCGTTATGGGCAGCGGCTTCGAGTTTTTTCGTTGGTGTTGGAATGGGACTGACTAGTACTTCTTTTATTGTAACCATTCAAGGGGCTGTTTCACGAGCTGAAAGAGGAGCAGCTACGGCTGCCAATATGTTTATGCGAAACTTTGGAAATACAGTAGGTGCCGCAATTTTTGGCGCTGTTCTGAACAGTTCATTAATGTCGTTTTTTTCTAACCAACATGTCGACTATGGCGTGAATGATATTAACGCATTGCTGACAGAAGAAACGAGACAGCAGCTTCCAGTAAAGGAGCTTGCAGAATTACAAGCAGGCCTCGACCATTCGCTACAATGGGTGTATGGGACGGTAGCTCTGTTTGCAGTCATTAGCTTACTATTTATTTTGCGGATACCGCGGGGAAAGGTGAACCTACATGACAACGACTGAATTGGAGATTATTAAAGCACTTTACGAGGAAGGAAATATGAGGAAAGCAGCTGAGCGGTTATTTTTGTCTCAGCCTGCGTTGTCCCAGCGTTTACAGACCATCGAAAAGGATTGGGGAACCTTACTGTTCGTCCGTTCTCAAAAAGGCCTGGAACCAACTCCAGCAGGAGAGCTTGTTATCGCATATGCCAATGACACCATCGCCAAGAAAGAAGAAACGGCTGAGATGATCGCCTCATTAGGCAATAAGGTATATGGTACTTTGAAAATTGCTTGTGCTTCCATTGTCGGTCAAACGTGGCTCCCCCAAGTGCTGAAAGAATATGTCAACTTGTATCCAGATGCCAAAATATCACTGATGACAGGTTGGAGTTCTGAGATTGTTAAAGCATTATATGAGGGAGAAGCCCATGTCGGCATCGTCCGTGGACAAGTCGATTGGAAAAGTAGAAAAACGTATTTGTTTCGTGACCAACTCTATCTGGTGGATAAAGAAATCAAATCTATTGAAGAATTGAAAAACAGCGAACGACCCTTCATTCAATTTAAAAGCGACTCAAATTACTATATGGAAATTCAAAGATGGTGGCAGCGTCATTTCTCCAAAAATCCCAAGAGGCAGATCACCGTCGATCAGATTGAAACATGCAAGCAGCTCGCATTAAATGGCATCGGGTATGCGATTTTGCCATCTATAACGCTGCACGGAGACGAAGATGTCAACATGATTCCTCTATTAAATAGTGAAGAAGAATTCGAACTGACTCGTGATACATGGCTTATTGGATATGATTCAACCTTTTCATTGAAACAAGTGGCCGCTTTTGCCCAAATTGTTGAACAGCGGGCTGATAAATTCAGAAAAGAAACAGAGTTGTAATTTAAGGGAACTTTAATTCTTTATTGACGTACTAATTAGGTAGATAAATAGAAATAAGCAATGGAGTCAATTGATGGGAGGATTATCGGAATGTTGAAAAATAGGTGGGGAATCGTTCTTTTGTTCATGTTCGCCTTATTGGCGACCCCGCTTACTCATGCAATGGCGGCACCTGAACTTCGTGCTACAGTTACCGCAGGTATAGATGGGAAAGCGAAATATGGCAGGGGAGCACCAGTGACAATTGTCATTGAAAACAAAGGGACTGCATTCAGCGGCGATGTCGTTATTGATTTGCTGCAATCGTATGATACCGGTATTGGGGAATCTTTCCCGCTAGATATCGGTGCGGGTGAGACGAAAACGATTTCTTTCGTTATACCACGAATGTTTGATTACAATATGTATGGATCTTCCAGTAATTCGAAGTCCATTCATTTTTATGAAGGTGGATGGAAAAAAGGGAAAGAAATTGACTATAAAGGTTCAAAACAAATTGTCACTGCAATGTATTACGATGATGTCAAATTGATCACGGCTTTCACAGGCAATATGGATCGCCTTGCCGGTTTGCGCGGAGTCAGATTTCCTAATACGTCTTCTACGCAGTTGATCGATGCCTCAAAGGTTGGTGTCAACCAGTTCCCGGAAGAAGCAGATGGCTGGGGGGCGACTGACTTTATCGTCTTCGATGAATATCCTGTAGCCGATTTACCACAGAAGGAACAGCAAGCGCTGGTGGAATGGGTGAATCAAGGCGGAATTGCTGTCTTCAGCGACTCGGATCAGTTAAGTGCGGAATCTGGTTTGTTTGCAGACTTGCTTCCTTTAGAACAAGAGGGTAAAGACAGTATCGATTCATCCGTCTTAAACAACTGGGCAAGCACGGAACAATTCGACAAGCCAATCACCTCTTCGAAAACATCCGTTCGTAAAGGCGCCCAAGTATTATACGGGTCGGGAACAGAGCCGTTAGCCGGCATCCGTGAAGTGGGTAAGGGAGCCGTTATCCAGACGTCTTTCTCGTTTGGAGATGAACCTTTTTCTAAAACCGCTGGAACGACGGCATGGTGGAATGCATTGCTAAATGCGCAAGTACAAAAAAATGTAGCAAACGGTCAAGGCTACTATGAAAATCCTTTGGAAGTAATTCGATATACAATCGGAAATGCGAATGAATTATTCCCTTCCTTTAAAGTATCTGCGCCATTATTAGTCGGAATTATCATTCTCTATATCATTATTATCGTTCCGGTCTTATACATTTTCCTGAAGAAGAAGGATAAACGGGAACACACTTGGTGGATTGTGCCGACAATAGCCATTATGACTTCTATCTTTATCTTTGCATATGGAGCAAAAGATCGGATTGGAAAAGCCCAACTGCAGCAGACTGCTCTCTTAAATGTCTTGCCCGAAGGTGGGATGGAAGGTTATTTTGTTGAGACGATCTTGACGAATAAATCAGGAGATTTCACATTCAGTGCCCCATCTACTACTACACTAAGCGCATCCTCCACAATGAATACGCTGTTTGGTCCAACTCAGATAGAAGCACATAAAACAGCAATGTTGGAAAGAGATGCAGCTGGCTCAAAAATGCATTTGCGCGATGTCGGCTATTGGAATGTTGCATCATTGGTAGGGAAAACTGCCGTTCCATCAGAGGGCTCTATCGAAACGGATCTGATCGTGCGTGATAAAGAGCTAACAGGAACCGTAACGAACCATTTTCCTTTTGCCTTAACTGACATTATTATCTGGTCGGGAACTAGACAAATCAAAGTCGGTGACCTCGGACCAGGGGAAACTGCAGATGTTAAAGAAACATTAAAAACATCAGCTCTTATTGCCAAAAGATCTTCAAATCAAATGTATTATGGACCAAGTCCAACCCAAAGTGACGACTTAATGGAAATGAGGAAAGAAAGCATCGTTACGTTCGCTGATTCGACTATGCCGACAGCCCCAGCTAAACCGATGATTTCCGGTTATACGGATACACAGCTTGTCGATGTCAATTTGGAAGATGTCAAAACTGCGAAAACATCCGCTTTAACGATGATTATGCAGCCAATTGAAGCGAAGGTTGAAATTAATGGCCTGTTCACCGTCGATCCCGAAGCTATGGCAGTTCAGCTTGTTTCGGAGACAAACAACTTCGAAGCTTCTTCTATCGGTTATCAGTCAGATACTTATTATTTTGATGAAGATGTTTATATTCAAACTTGGCAAATTCCTGAAGAACTGCTGAAACAGAAATTGGGCTGGAAGATGATTGAACTATCCAAGATTCAAACAGATCGCTATGAGGTCACCATCTGGAATAGCCAAACAGAACAATATGATGCACTTCCGGCAGATAAGAAAATCACCATTGATCAACCGAATCCCTATATTTCAGCGAATGGCCAAGTGAAGATTCGGATGGATTTCCATGATACACAACAAGGGACAGAGGCGCGGGCACCTCAATTAAAGGTTGAAGGCGAGGTGGCAAAATGATAGAGATCAAAGGACTCACTAAAAAATACGGCTCCTTTACGGCGTTGGATAATTTAAACTTAACTTTACATGAAGGCACAGTCTTCGGCTTCGTGGGTGCGAACGGCGCTGGGAAGTCGACTACTTTCCTTATCATGTCGACTTTATTGGAAGCCACTTCTGGAGACGTAATCATCGACGGCGTCAATGTAAGGGAAAAACCGGCTGCTGTCCGGCGATTGATCGGTTACATGCCAGATTTTTTCGGCGTGTATGACCAATTAAAAGCAGATGAATATTTGGATTTCTATGGAGCCAGCTACGGAATACCTGTGGAAGAAAGGAGAAAGCTAATTCCACAATTACTTGAACTAGTGAATCTAACCCATAAAAGGTATTCCTACGTAGATTTGCTGTCGAGGGGTATGAAGCAGAGACTTTGTCTGGCACGAAGTCTCATTCACGATCCGAAGGTTCTCATTTTAGATGAACCGGCTTCCGGATTAGATCCACGTGCACGAGTGGAAATGAGAGATATTTTAAAAACGCTAAAAAAGATGGGGAAGACTATATTAATTTCATCCCACATTCTTCCTGAATTAGCCGAGATGTGCGACGAGATCGGAGTAATCGATAACGGGAGATTGATCGCTCATGGTTCCGTTCCAGAAATTCAAGCCAAACTTCAAGGTGAAAAAGTAATTACAGTCAAAGTGCCAATTGATGCCGTCAGCAGGGCACTCTCATTTTTTGAAGAACAGCCTCATGTTTCTACTATTGAAATGCTTGAAACAGGTGATGGAATCACGTTTAAGTATTTGGGGAATGAAGTAAGCCAAATTTCTTTATTGCAACAAGCAGTCAAAAAGGAAATTCCGATTGTCTCATTCATGGAACATGTGACGAATCTTGAGGATGTCTTTATGGAAATAACGAAAGGAGCCGAGTGAAATGAAATTGATGGGTACAAATCCGGTTCTTTTCAAGGAGCTTAAATTAAGATTTAGATCGTTCAAGTCGTTCAATGGCATGCTGTTTTTCCTTTTGGCGATGTGCGTATTTGTCTTTGGATACATCTTCATGACCGTAACAGTATCGGGTACATCCTATTTCAGACCGAGTGAGAGTTTTGTGCTCTTCGCTTTCCTATCCTACATTCAATTAGGACTCGTCCTGTTCACGGCCCCTGGGTTGACGGCTGGAACAATCAGTTCTGAAAGGGAAAAGCAAACACTGCCGATCTTGTTGACGACTTCGCAAAGTTCGTTTCAGATCATTTCAGGAAAGTTATTATCCTCGGTAGCTTTTTTGCTATTTTTGATCCTAGCCGGAATGCCGGTATATAGTTTGGTATTTCTGTTTGGCGGTATTTCTCCTTGGGATTTCATTAGAATATTTTTATTCTTGTTTGTAATATTACTCGCCTTTGGCAGCATTGGTGTCATGTTCTCAACGCTAATTAGAAAAACGGTCGTTTCCATGATTGCCACTTATGGTACAATGCTATTCCTTTCAGTTGTGACCGGCTTTTTATTCATTATTACGATGCAAATGAAAATGATGAATCAAACAGGGACCGTTGTCACACCATCTTATATTGGCCATTTCTTAGCATCCATTAACCCGGGTGTCCTGTTTGCTTCATTTCTATCTCCTGGCGTTCGGGGAATGGTGGAAGAAATGACAAAAGTAGATTTTCCAATTTGGATTGGTTTTCTATTGTTTTATGGAGTAATTACCATTATCGCGATTTTGATCGCAGTGAAAAAATTACGTGTCAACACAAAGAGACAGAAGTGAAGGGAGATGGATGAATAGTGCGGAAAGGAATATTGCGTGACGTTATTCGCAAAGCCCAGAGGAAGCTTCAATTCGAAAAGACTGTTTATATGATACAGGCTGGATTGTTTTTATCGGTTCTAGGATCGGTCATTGTCATGGTTTCTTCCCGGCTGTTTGTCCTCCCTAACTATGCATGGTTTGCAATGGTCGCAGCAGGCTTGGTCCTTGCGGCGACAATTGTATATATCATTTTACGCAGAGTTACATACGAAGAGGCCAAATGGAGGCTGGATTATTATTTTCCGGACAATCTTCTTGTGACCGCAGTGGATGACAGGGTCGAAGAGTCATCGATGGGCCGGTTGTTAGTGCAACAGGCGGAAAACCAATCAAACGAGGCTCTACAACTTTTCAAGAAACGGAAAAAGAAGATATGGAATAGTGCTATGTTGATTAGTTTTTGCATCGCTTCTTTCGTCCTCAGTCTTCTCATTTTGTTTCCTTCAGAAGCACAGCTAGAGGCAAAGTCGGAAATGGCCGAAAAAGAAATTGTGAAAGAGTATACGAAAGAAATTGAGGAGCTGGCCAAAAAGCAAAAGACAGATGAAGTCAAAAAGGAGCTTGAATCCCTTGCGAAAAACTTGCGGGAGGCCGAAACGACTGAACAATTATTGAGAGAAGCAATTAAAAAACAAAAAGAATTAAAACTAAAGGAACAGCGTCTCGCGGAGAAGAGCCAATCCACTTCCGAGGATTTAGACGGATTGACAAATGACGAAAAGAAAGAACTGGAGGATCTCCAAAACCTTACGGATCAATTAGCTCGGAAGACAGGTGAGACACAAAGCGCATTAAATAAGATCGGCAAAGCGCCATCCTTACCTGCTCTGGCTTCCACAGGGAATAATCCGAATGGACAACAAAATGGTCAAGGTCAGCAAGGCCAGGGACAGCAAGGCCAAGGTCAGCAAGGCCAGGGACAGCAAGGTCAAGGTCAAGGTCAGCAAGGCCAGGGACAGCAAGGCCAAGGTCAAGGCCAAGGCCAAGGCCAAGGCCAAGGTCAGGGCCAAGGTCAAGGCCAGGGCCAAGGTCAGGGCCAAGGCCAAGGTCAGGGACAAGGCCAAGGTCAAGGTCAAGGCCAAGGCCAAGGTCAAGGCCAAGGCCAAGGCCAAGGCCAAGGCCAAGGCCAGGGACAAGGTCAAGGGGCAGGCTCAGGTGGTGGAGGCTCAGGAGGAAACGGAGCAGGCACGGGAAAAGGCGGCCGTGATCTTCTATCCATACCGTTTGACCGATTTGGTACCTCGGGAGACCCGTCAACGGTCAAGGGAGATTTGGGAAAAGGCAATTTCATTGAAGAAAACGAACGGGATGATTTAGTGGAGCGGGGTACTATCCGACCTTACGAAGAAGTGGTCGGTACGTATAAAGATTCGTATATACGAAGCACTGAAAAGATGGAATTGTCACCGGATTTACAAAGGATTCTATCTGACTATTTTTCGTCAATTGAATGAGAACGGGAGTTGTAGATATGTCATTCACACCTGAGCAGTTTGGAGAAATGAGCAGTAAATTAAGTGAAGTAAGAGAGGAAATCAGTACATTTATCGTCGGGCAGCAAGAGGCAATAGAATTCTCCTTGTTTTCAATTCTAGCTGACGGGCATGCTTTGCTGGAGGGGCTGCCTGGCTTAGGGAAAACGATGCTGATCCGCACGATTTCCGAAGTTTTGGATCTATCATTTTCCCGAATTCAATTTACACCTGATCTGATGCCAGCGGATATTACGGGAACTAGTATTTTGGAAAGAAGTGAAGACGGCACCCAGCGCTTTGTTTTCAAAGAAGGTCCTATTTTTAGCCAGATGGTCTTGGCGGATGAAATAAACCGTGCCACACCTAAAACCCAAAGTGCGCTACTAGAGGCCATGGGGGAGAAAACGGTGACAGTGATGGGAGAGACGAGAAAGATGGCACGGCCATTTTTCGTTCTAGCCACTCAAAACCCGATAGAAATGGAAGGCACCTATCCTTTACCGGAGGCCCAGATGGACCGTTTTCTATGCAAAATCATTTTGCCATACCCAACTAAGCAAGAAATGAAGGAGATTATGCTGCGCACAACGGGAGCCAGAAGTATCGCTGTCCGTAAAGTCATGCAACAAGAAGAAATATGTATTGCCCAGGAAATGGTCAAAGAAATTGTCGTTGCAGATGACATGATTGAGTACGCAGTCGATTTGGTCACCTCCACATATGAGAAAGAAGAGACCGGAGACATGTGGACGAAGTATGTTCAGTATGGAAGCGGGCCGCGGGGGTTGCAATCGATTATTCGACTGGCGAAAGCCAGGGCTTTTATGGCAGGACGGTTCCATGTTTCGATTTCTGATATTAAAGCGGTTGCGAAACCGGCATTGCGGCACAGAGTTCTTGTCAATTATGAGGGCGAGGCGGAAGGAATTAATGTCGACAGCCTGATTGACAAACTGGTGGAGGAAACGCGGCAAGGAGAAGCCTTGTAATGGCGGATTTATTTCCAGATAGTCTCGCTAACCGTCTAGGGCCATTGAAGATTGTGTCACGTTCTCGATACCTGGGCCATCATAAAGGAACGCATCGTTCAACAAAGACGGGCACGTCTCTCGAGTTTTCTGACTTTCGGGAATATCATCCAGGTGATGATCTTAGGCATATTGATTGGAATGTATATGCTCGAACGGATAAACCGTTTATTAAACAATTTCTGGATGAACAAGAGATGCGAATACACATTTTGTTAGACGGCACAAAATCTATGGGCTTTGAACAAAAGTGGGAATTTGCCCGGCAACTCGCCATCGGGATTGGTCAGATCGGTTTGAAGAGTGGTGATACAGTTACTTTTTCTTCGAAAAATGAACAACAAGAATATTTCTTTCGAAGAAAAGGAGCCTTGCAGCGTGCTGCTCTGAAAAAGTTTATTACCCAAATCGATCAACCGACATTACCTGGGGATTTTACAGATTATGCACTACGCCATATACCAAAGGCGGTCACGGTTTTATTTATAATTACAGACGGGCTCGAACCATTAGAAAAATGGGAGCGATTGTTTAAAAGACTTCCAGGAATTTGCAGGGATTGCCGTGTTATTACTGTGCATGACCCATTCGAGGAAGAGCCGCAGCTTCAAGGAGATATCCGTCTTCTTGATATAGAGACACAGCAAGCGGTGGAAGTAACGATGACTACAAGGTCCAAACAACTGTATATGGACCGGAAATCAGAACATGAATCAAAATTTTTAAGTTTGGCCAAAAAATATGGCATCCAGACCGTTCGGGCAGAAGTAGCTGAGGGAACTTTGAATACGGTAACGAAGAAAATGCGACATGTAGGCTGGGTACGGTAGGGAGTGAAATCCAAGTGGGGTTTAGTCATGTAGTAAATAGCTGGACAGTCATTTTTCCTTTGGCTGTCCTGCTCTATTATTTCTTCAGAAAGCGGTATGAGACTCGGGCGATTTCTTCAACTCTCTTTTGGGAACAATCCATGCGAGAAACGAAAGCATCTCCTTTCTTAAAAAACCTGCAGCAAAACGCTTTATTCTATTTGCAAATGGCCGCGCTCCTTCTTCTTCTATTTGTTTTACTCGGGCCTTTTGTGAAATCAGAACAAGCAGCAGGAAGACAGATCATTTTTGTTGTTGACACTTCGGCAAGTATGCTTGCAGGAGAAGACGGAGCATCCATTTTTGATGTGAATAAGCAAGAAATGACCCAATTAGTGGAAGACAATAAAGGGAATGCGATAACGATCATCACGACAGGCAAGGAGCCGGATTTGGTGCTGCGTGATGAAACAAACCAGGAAGTCATTCAGGCGTCCATTGGAAAGTTGTCGGTTACATACGATCATGAAAACATGGGCAAGACACTGGAGTTCATGAAATCGGTTGTAGCCGACCAATCTGCGACTGTTCATATTTTCACTGATTACTTGGATCGATCCGTTTTCTCGGATGGAACTGAAGCGATCGATTATTACGTCCACGCAAGCGAGTCAAACCTTGCAAATGTTTCGATTGATAAGTTTGGTGCTGTCAAAACCTCTGGTGGAACAGAAGCGATTGTCAAGCTTGTCAATCAATCAGAGAAGGAAGTGGATGGAATCATCCAAATATTAGATGCCTTAAAAGGCGAAAAATTGGAAGAAAAGAAGTTTACTATGAAGGATGAAGGGGAGACATTGATCTCCTTTAAGGATTTGCCTTCTCAAATCGCCTTACAGGCACAACTCCTAGTTGAAGACCAGTATGATGCAGACAATGAAGCATTTATTCTACTTGGTGACGAAATATCGGATGCCATGGTGGACAGCCAGCTTCATGAATTGATCCGCAAAGCGTTTCAGGCAATAGGCATGGATGTGACGGCGGGTTCCATCAATGAAATGAAGCAACGGCAAAATACGGCTACCATTTTAGTATCCAATGAAACTTCCTTTTTACAAGAAGGGGAACATCCTATTTTACTGATTGGCAGAAACGATGCAAATGCCCATCCAGTTTCTGGGGTTGTAGAAGACAATGGAGATGTACTGTTTTCCATCGCGCCGATTCACGATGTATACGTAAGTTCTCTTTATCCGCCATTCGAAGAAATGGACACGATTGCATCCATTGGAAATGAACCATTTATCCAACGTTCCAAACGTGGAGATATTGTCGTCTTGGCAGATATTGAGATGACGGACTGGCCACTTCATCCCTCCTTTCCCCTTTTCTTCTGGAGTGTGACGGAGTCGCTTCGCTCCGGATCATCCGTTGGAGGAACGTTCAGCCCTTCCCAAAGGAAAGCAATTTTGTCGTATGTGGATACGAAGGGGATTGAGGTTTTCAATCTGAAAGATGAGTACGAAGCGTCATTTGCTAGCGGCACTGATTTTGTAGCACCGCAAAAACCGGGAATATACAAGCTCATCGACAATAAGCGGGAAAGCCTGATTTCTGTTCAACTCGAGCAGGAAGAAAAAAGGCTGGGGCATGGTACATCGTACAAGATTGGAATGGAATCGAAGGGAAATGAAAAGGAAGTAGGTCAAAAATCAATCGGTTGGATTTTTCTATTACCTATTCTTCTTCTCCTTGTAATGGAATGGGAGGTGCAACGCAGACGTGGATATTCGAATTGATCATCCATTGTGGCTCTTATTGCTAATTCCCATTGTAATTTATATGGTGTATGCATGGAAGACTTCCAAGTTAAAAGTGAAAGACAGAGCAATTGTACTTTACATCCTACGCTGTTTAACGATCCTATGTGTTGTTTTAGCATTAACCGTACCTTATCTTCGACTCCAGGATACCGAAGAACAAGTGCTGTTTGTTGTGGACCGTTCCATTTCTATAGAGAATGCAGGTGATACGGCTGATAGTTGGATCATCGATAGTTTGCAGCATCGCAAATCGAACCAGACAGTCGGTATTTATTCATTTGCCGGGGGATTCCGCACAGATGTTCAATTGACCGGCAATGAGATTAGCTTGCCTAAAATGGAACCGATGGAAAACCGCGACGCGACTAATATTGGGAAAGCGATCGATCTGGCTGCCAGTATTGCAAAGAAAGACATTGCCACAAGGATTGTCCTACTGACAGACGGGTTGGAGACAGACGGCTCCCTGGAGGAGATACTTCCCAAATACCAAGGCGAAAGAATAGAAATTGATACGGTACTGCTCAGCCGTTCCAATCGCAAAGACGCTTCTATTACAAAGTTTGAAACACCGAAAACGGCTTATGAAGGGGAGCAGCAATTCATCGAACTGGACGTTGAATCATCTACAGCGACAAATGGACAAGTGATCATTTACCGAAACGACGAAGAGGTCCTAAGTGAAATGGTTCAATTAGATGAAGGGAAGAATGCATTTTCTTTTAAAACAACAGCTTCTGGGAAGGGTTTATTAAAATACGAAGCGAAGCTCATCGTTTCGGATGATGGCTTCCTGGAAAACAATAAAATGCTTTCTGTGACGATGCTTGAAAAATCGCCGCGGATTTTAGTAGTCGAAACAGAAGAAAACCCTTCTGCTATTCCTCCATTGCTGGATCAGCGCTCTTTGGCTGTTGACGTTGTGTCTGCTGAGCAGCTTCCTGAATCGCTCTCAGGCTATCTTGGATATAGTGCTGTTATTTTTGATAATGTCCCGGGTCATTTAGTCGGGGAGCAGAAAATGACCGTTATTGAACAGGCTGTTAAAAAGTTCGGAGTCGGTTTCATGATGGTTGGAGGGCAGGAAAGCTTTGGATTGGGAGGGTATTTCAAATCACCGATCGAACGGCTTCTGCCAGTTGAAATGGAAGTGAAAGGGAAGGAACAATTGCCTTCTTTAGGCTTGGTCATTGCCTTAGATAGATCAGGCAGTATGTCAGGATCAAAAATCGTCCTGGCAAGAGAGGCGGCGGCTCGAGCAGTTGAACTGCTAAGAGATGATGATACATTCGGCTTTACGGCGTTTGATCATGAAATTTGGGAATTGATACCCGTTGGTCCATTACAGAAGCAAGATGCCATGGAAAAGATTCTCTCTATTCCTGTTGGTGGGGGAACTGATATTTTTCCTTCCGTGGAGAAAGCATACGGAGATCTTGCCGATTTGGAACTACAGCGAAAACATATTATTTTGATGACAGACGGCCAATCGCCGATGCCTCCTGATTATGAGGAAGTAATCGAAGAAGGGAAAAAGAACAATATTACGCTTACGACTGTTGCTATCGGTTCGGATGCGGATGGTGCGTTGCTTGAAGAACTTGCTGAGCAAGGGGGAGGGCGCTTTTATAATGTCATAGATGAATCGACAGTCCCCTCCATCCTGACACGTGAAACAACAATGATGACAAGGACGTATATTGAAGACGACCCTTTCTACATGTCCTTCCATCAAGTGCCGGAATGGCTGGCACTATTCCGAGAGGGAGTCCCTCAAATGAATGCTTACATCGCCACGACGCCGAAAAGTACGGCTACCGTTGTTGCGGAGAGCCCAAAGAATGACCCGGTTTTGGCAGAATGGAGTTATGGATTAGGAAAAACGATCGCTTTCATGTCCGATTCAACTGGCAAATGGTCAGGGGATCTCGCCAGATGGGAACGCTATCCTGAATTTTGGAATACAGCCATCTCCAGACTATTGCCAAGTTACGAAGATGTTCCGTATATGATTACTCACGATGGGGGCGGGACTTATACCGTAACCGATAGTTCACGAAAAGCAGCATTTTTGGATATTGATGTGGTGAATGAAAAAGGTGAAGAGATCCCTGTTACAACTGAACCGCTGGCACCTGGGAAAACACGCGTCACGCTAGAGTCTAAACCGGGTCTTGTGTTTTTCGGGGTGACGGATGATCGTGGCGGTTTATTCGAAGCAGGTGTTTCGGTACCTTATAGCGAGGAATTTAAACCAGGAGAGCCAAATACTAAGCTTCTTCAGGCGATTGCAGAAAAAACTGGGGGGCAACCTTTAATGGATAATCCCGCAGAAGTTTTCAGGCAGCATCCATTTAAAAGCGGTAATCGATTGCCGATTGGAAATTACTTATTACTTGCGGCCATGCTGCTGTTTTTCATTGATATCACGATTCGTCGTTTCGGACTCATCGAAGGGAAACCGATGAAGAAACGCGAGACTGAATCGTTTGTAAATGATAAGCAGGAAGAGTCGGGCCATGTTTCAGAGCTGTTGAAAGCAAAAAAACGAAGATAAGAGAAATGCCCATCCGACTTGATCAGTCAGATGGGCATTTTTAAGCTGTTCTAGTTGAATTTAAGAGTGCTGCGTTCCGTTTGGACCAATAGCCTGCAATGCCGAAACATATAAAGAGAATTGCCGTTCCTAACATATAAGGGAGAGCAATATTGACATCAAAAATGGAGCCTGCCAGCGCTGGGCCGACCATATTTCCTAAACTCATATAGGCATTCATCATACCGGCTGCAAACCCTTGTTCATCTCCAGCCAATTTGGAAACGAGTGTATTGACGGCGGGCCGAAGCAAGGAAGTAGCAATCGAAAATACGGTAGCCACCATCAATATTGTCCAAAATGTATTGACCGCCAGGATGGAAACCATGGATAAGGCAGCGAGTACCAGGTTGAAAAGGATGACTTTCATTTCTCCAAATCGCTTGAAGAGCGGGGTGATGACAAACGTTTGGACAATAACACCGACGAACCCGCCGACTGTAATCAAAACAGCAATTTGAGAAGGCGTATACCCATACTTATGGTCTACGTATAAAGAAATGGTGGATTGATAATTCGCAAGTCCGAAAGAGAAAACGAACATGACAAGTAACATGATGAAATAAGGTGTTTTTGTGGATCGAACCAATTGGGCCAATATGTTATCCTGCTTTTTCATCGATTTTGCCTGTTCAGTCGTTGGCACAGGATTCGGCAGGATGAAAATGGACAAAAGCGCGGCGAAAATGGCTGCGCCGGCCGCCACATAAAACGGGAACTCCAAACTCACTTTTGAGAGAAAGCCCCCTATCCCTGGTCCGATCATAAAACCGAGCGACATGGACGCACCGAGCAGCCCCATGCCTTTTCCACGATCTTCGTAGGCAGTAATATCCGCAACGAATGCCATCATAGGTGGCACAATAAAAGCTGAGCCGAAGCCTGAGAAGAAACGGGCGATGAACAGCATCCAGACTTCTGTCGATAAACTGAAGGCCAGCTGGGACAGGCCATAAATAATTAGGCCAAAAATAATTATTTTTTTCCTGCCATGTCGATCGGACAAGCTTCCTGCTAAAGGGGAGAAAATAAATTGTGCAAAAGAGAAGATGGCAATTAGAAATCCAAGTACTTTTCCCGCCGCGCCAAATGATCCTAAAAACTGCGGCATGATGGGAATGATAAGTCCAATACCTGACATAGCAATAAACATGTTAAACATTAAAATATATAATGCGGCTTTCGATGAACCTGTTGTCATCGGCATCCCCTCTTTCTATCTACATAACATTTCGCATTCTGAAATATTCTATCATACGTGGCTGGCGTTCTCATACTGTTAGGCACCGAGAAAGTAAGAGGGAATGAATGGAGGATGAAATATGACCGCAGGCAAAAGAAAAAGCTGCCACAGAAATGCGCTTTCTGTGGCAGCTTTGATCATTTCATATCCATTTTGAATTCCAGGAAGAGCTCGTTGTAAACACCTAACATTTTAAGTCCTAAGTTCTTATACACTTCCAAATGGCTGCGTGTATCTTCATCTGGGTAGAAACGCTCGTCTTCTACCACTTCGGGATCCATATAGTCAAGCGCCGTCAGGTTAGGCGTAGAATAACCGACATAATCAGCATTCTGGGCCGCCACTTCAGGATCCAGCATGAAGTTTATGAAAGCGTGAGCGCCTTCAATGTTTTTGGCGGTCCGTGGAATGACAAAGTTGTCAAACCATAAGTTAGAGCCCTCTTCGGGAACCACATAGTCAATCGATTCATTTTCACTCATCATATCAGCCGCTTGGCCTGACCAAGTGAGTGAAACAGCCGCTTCGTTATTCACCATTAATTGAGTCACTTCGTCTCCAATGACCGCTTTCACGTTTGGACTGAGCTTTTTCAGCTTCTCGGTTGCTTCTTGCAATTCATTGATGTCAGTAGAATTCAAGGAGTAATGCAAGGAATTCAGCCCCATGCCAATTGTCTCCCTTGCGCTATCTACAAGAATCACTTGTTGTTTTAAGGACGGATCCCAAAGATTGTCCCAGCTCTCGAATGTTTGGCCATCCAGCAAGTCAGGATTATAAGCAATGCCTACCGTTCCCCAGAAATAGGGAATCGAAAATTTGTTGCCCGGATCGAACGGAAGATCGAGAAAATAAGGATCAATATGTTGGATGTTTGGAATTTGACTGTAATCAATAGGCAGCAATAAATCTTTTTCAGCCATCATTTCCACCATATATTCAGACGGCATCGTAATATCATAGGAGGTACCGCCTTGTTCGATTTTCCCCATCATTCCTTCATTAGAATCAAACGTTTCGTAAATCACTTTTATGCCTGTTTCCTTTTCAAACTGCTTTAGCAGGTCGGGGTCAATATATTCACCCCAGTTATAAATGGTCAAAATATTTTTCCCTGTTTTATTGCTGCCTTCACTTAAATTGTCATTGATCAGCAGCAAGACAAGGGAAACGGCCACGATCAGAATAGCACCTCGAAGCAATTCCTTCATTTCTTCACCCCCGTAAGAGGCATTTTCGTCCGGTTGCTAATAGCATAATACCCAAGAACGAGTATGACGGTAATGACAAAAATCAAACCGGACAGCGCATTGATAGTCAAAGTGATTCCCGCGCGTGCCATAGAATAGATTTCAACGGAAAGTGTCGAGAAGCCATTTCCGGTCACGAAGAAGGTGACGGCAAAGTCATCCAATGAATACGTTAAGGCCAAGAAAAAGCCTGCGAAAATTCCCGGCTGGATAAATGGTAGAATGACCCGTGTCACGACATCCCGTCTAGACGCCCCTAAATCTAACGCCGCATCTATTAAGGAGGAGCTCATTTCCTGCAATTTTGGAAGAACCATGATCACCACAATCGGAATACTGAATGCGATATGGGAAATAAGCACCGAGGCGAATCCGAGTTTCACACCGATCATTGTGAATAAAATCAAGAAGGAAGCACCTATAATTACATCTGGACTGACAATTAATATCGTGTTCAATGATAGCACTGCATTCCGCATGCCTTTATTTCGCATGAAATGAATGGCCATTGCCCCAAGCACGCCGATTGCTGTGGAAAGCAGGGCGGAGAGCAATGCGATGATTACAGTGTTCAGTACTATGATAATGAGTCGTTTATCCTCAAAGACAGCGGCATAATGTTCCCATGTAAATGACTCGAAATGAGACATACCGCCGCCCGAGTTGAACGAATAAAAGATCAAATAGAAAATAGGGGCATACAAAATGATAAACACAGCAATCAAATATAGTTTTTGTAAATTATTTATTCTTTTCATTCACGGACGCCCCCTTATCGCTACCGCCTGTAATGACCATCACAATAAACATAAAGAGGATTAGGAAGACGGCGATTGTTGAACCCATGCCCCAGTTTTGAGTGACGAGAAATTGCTGTTCGATGGCGGTACCGAGTGTAATGACTTTATTTCCGGCAATCAACCGGGTAATCATGAACAACGACAGAGCCGGGATAAATACGACCTGAACACCCGATTTCACTCCATTTAATGTGAGTGGCCAGATGACCCTTCTAAATGTCGTCCAAGAACTTGCCCCAAGATCGCGGGAAGAGTCAATCAATGCAGGATTCAGCTTATCAAGTGCATTAAAGATCGGCAGGATCATAAACGGAATAAAAATATAAACCGACACGAAGACGAAGCTGAAATCAGTAAACAGGATTTGCTGCTTGCCGATGCCGATTGCTTCCAGAAAAGCATTCAAAGGTCCATAAAGTCCCATCAGGCCGATAAAAGCATACGTTTTCAGCAGTAGATTAATCCAAGAAGGAATAATTATCAGCAAGAGCCAAAGCTGCTTATGCTTTGTCTTCGTCAACAGATAGGCTGTCGGGTATGAGACGAGCAGGGCAAAGAACGTAATGAGCAGGGCATACCAGAACGAGCTGATGGTTAACGTCAAATAAGTCGACGAAAAAAAGCTCTTATAGTTACTGAGTGTGAAATGACCAGTAATATCGAAAAACGAATAATAAAGGACGAGTGCAATCGGCGCCACAACAAAAAGCACAATCCATAGTGCATAGGGAAGCATGTAGATCCGCTGTAATCCTTTATTCATTTTCCAATGCTCCATACGATTCGAGACGTGCATCGTAATCTTCTTCGCTTTCGTTCAAACGCATGACGTGGATGTCCTCAGGGTTGAAATCCAGTCCAATCATCTCTCCGACTTCTGCTTTCTTAGTGGAGTGGACGAGCCATTCGTTCCCGTCTGTGTCATACGTAGATAACTCATAATGGACACCGCGGAACAATTGGGTATCCACTTTAACATTCAATTTTCCTTTATCTGTGGAAGTAATTTCTAAGTCCTCCGGCCGGAGGACAATATCCACTTTCTCATTTGGCTGTAAGCCGGCATCGGCACAGTCGAATCGCTTCCCGGTAAATTCGACAATGTAATCCTCGATCATCCGTCCGGAGACAATATTGGATTCGCCGATGAAATCTGCAACAAAACGGTTGATCGGTTCATCGTAAATATCGATAGGCGTTCCTGATTGCTGGATGACTCCCTCATTCATGACAAAGATTTCATCCGACATGGCAAGGGCTTCTTCCTGATCGTGGGTAACGAATACGAAGGTTTTTCCAAGCCGCTGCTGCAATTCACGAAGCTCATATTGCATTTCAGAACGAAGCTTCAAGTCAAGAGCCGAAAGTGGTTCATCCAGTAAAATCACTTCAGGATCGTTGACGATGGCCCGGGCGATGGCGACACGTTGACGCTGTCCACCAGACATTTCGGTAATTTCCCGATTTTCGTAGCCTTCCAGGTTAACGAATTTCAATGCTTCCTTTACGCGCTGATCAATTTCAGCCTTTTTCACTTTTTTAATACGTAGCCCAAATGCAACATTTTCATATACATTTAAATGAGGAAAGAGGGCGTAGTCTTGGAATACAGTGTTCACTTGGCGTTCATTGGCCGGTACATCATTTATTTTACGGCCATTGAAAAAGATGCCGCCCTCACTCGGTTCAATAAATCCGGCAATTAATCGCAGGATCGTTGTTTTTCCGCATCCAGAGGGACCTAGCAATGTATAAAATTTTCCTCTTTCCATTTCAAAAGAAACTTCGTTCAACACGGTTGTGTCCGTGCCATAGCGCTTTGTTACGTTCTCAAAGCGGATAATTGGTTCAGTAGTCATGGTGGACCTCCCTTTATAAATAAGATTCTGTCGCCACAAGTATCAGTTCGCTCGGACCGTCATTTGCATTGTAGACTCGATGATGGTCGGATGCCTCGTAATAGACGGATTCGCCTGCACTCGCAATGTACCGTCTTTTCCCTAACTCCACTTCAATTTTTCCTGTCAACACGTAGATGAAAGTCTCAGCAAGTGACGGTTCAAATTGTTTGAACTCTCCGCCTTGTTTGAAGGTGATATGTACCGGTTCCATTTCGTTTTCATTTGAACGGGGAACTAACCAACGAATGCTATATTGGTGTTCGTCGTTTGTATATGTGGTTTGGTCTGCAGGCGAATAGACCACTTTCATATTTTTTTTCGGTTCTTCAAAAAATTCCTTCGGTGTTGTGCCAAGCACTTCGAGCAGGGCGAAAAGTGTTTCGATGGAAGGTGAGTTTAATTCACGTTCCAATTGGGAGATGTACCCCTTCGTTAAATCGGTCCGTTCACCTAGTTCTTCTTGGGTAAGTCCTTTTTTTAAACGAAGTTTCTTGATCTTCCCTCCGATTTGCACGCAATATCCCTCCTCTATTTCCTGAGTTTAGTAATACTGTACTTCAAGTTTACTATAAACCTTTTTTATTATACAAAATTACACTGGGAAATCAAGTGGCTAACTTAAAAAAGACCGGTCCATGCCGCTTGGGCAGGGAACCGGTTTGATTACATATACAGATCGGACTTTTTATCCCTTGATTTTCGTAAAATGAACTTGATCAGCATGCTGATGATCAAATAGCCGGAGAGGCCAATACCGCTTACCGCTGTCACGAGCGAGATCCATTCAAAAAACGTATAAGAGGTATATTTTTTCCACCCGAATGGATCTTCCCAATCCGAAATGACGAGGTTCATTCCATAAATACCAGACACAACAGTAAAGACAGTGAGAATGAATAATAACATATTCATGCGTCCTGCTCTGCTGTTCTCCTGGGCTTTATACAATTCGTTCAGGGATAAGTTAACTTCATTGAACAGGTTTTCGATGTTAAAGGCTTTATAGAAAGCTAAAGATAGCTCTTTTCCTTCCGACCGGGTGCTGATTTCTCTGAAATAGTACCAGGAGGAGAACAACGTAATTAACTTTATAAGTGATTTCACGTACTCCTCATCTTTGCTCCAGACGATTTCGCTGTATTCGTAGGAAACCCTTAATAACATAATGCGATAGAAATAATGGATAATAAAATTATAGTAGTGTGTTCCCATATAATGAACGAGTTCATCCTGCATGGCTCCCGGCGTTTGATCCGTGACGGTTACATAGGCGTGCTCGGTCGTAACCGTGTATGTATGCGGCGCCCAGCGATCATGCAAGGTATGGGCGAGTGACCGTTTTATATATTCCGGATTATGGGCAGAGATAAAAGTCTCTCCCGATGGGGTTCTGCCATTCAGATTGCCCATTCGAAATAACTGCTCTTCCGTAATTTCACTTCCATTCTTTGTGAACAGGAAGGCAGAGGCATACATCCGTTCATCATCGAAATAGGGAAGGGAACCGAAATATCCTTCAAGTCTTTTATCGCTGATCATATACGTCTTTAGGAACGGACACAGCGTTTCTAATAAAAAGTTGTAAACCGAAAGGTCTTCGCCGTTCTCTAGTACGATGCGAGAACCTTTTGTTTCCATGAGATGGGTATCAATCGCCCTGAAATGCTGCATAAATTCAAGAACGTCCGCCAAATCAGCGCACGATTCTTCACTTTCAACCCGAACTGTAAGAAAAGCGAGGCCGAATGGACCAAGGATAATATCAACACTGCGGACGATATAATGCCATTGCTCGTCGCGGATGGAGAATAGAAACGGCATATCAAATTGCTTCGTAAATCGATGAAAGCCTCTATCTTTTATGGATAAAGGAAATAACTTATGTTCAACATAGGGATAAAAATATTGCTCCAATTCTTTACCGCCGACGTGGATGCCGGGTCCGTATATATCTCTCCATTCATCCGCTTTCTTTAACTGAAAGTATGGGTAGCCGTGTTCTTTCAGCGCTTCAATAATCCCATCCTTCTTTCGTGCGTCAAATCCGAATGGAAGAAAAAATGACATATGTGATTGAATCACATCCAGTTTTGATGGGATGATGGTTGTTTGCATAATATCCGTCCTTCTACTAGCGTCTATTCTTATAGTTCCTCAAACGGCTGCTTACTAAACATAGAAGCGAATTGATAGGGCCTATCAATACGGCTGACAAAAGATGAAGAAAAACGACATATTTATAATAATAATTATTAGATTCGAGCCATTCTAATTGAAAAGATGAACAACATTTGGTATTCTAAATGAGAATTGTCCAAGGGACTGGCCCTTGGCAAAGAACTATTGGAGGGATCAACAAATGGCTGAACGCATGGTTGGTAAACAAGCACCACAATTTTCGATGGAAGCTGTACTTGCAGACAAATCTTTCGGTAAAGTAAGTCTTGAAGAAAATATGAAAAATGACAAATGGACAGTGCTTTTCTTCTATCCAATGGACTTCACTTTCGTATGTCCAACTGAAATCACGGCTATGTCCGATCGTTACGATGAGTTTGAAGACCTTGATGCAGAAGTGATCGGTGTTTCGACTGACACGATCCACACGCATCTTGCATGGATCAACACAGATCGCAAAGAAAATGGTCTAGGCGATTTGAAATATCCGCTTGCTGCTGATACAAATCACGCTGTTTCCCGCGAATATGGCGTATTGATCGAAGAAGAAGGTATCGCATTGCGCGGTCTATTCATCATCAACCCTGAAGGCGAAATGCAATATCAAACTGTTTTCCATAACAATATCGGACGCGATGTAGATGAAACATTGCGCGTTCTTCAAGCACTTCAAACTGGCGGCCTATGCCCGGCAAACTGGAGACCAGGTCAAAAAACTCTTTAAGTTGATTTTAAATTACCAATTAGGATCCCCATGCATACTATAGGCAGTGGGGATCTTTTCAAACCGGAGGAGAGACAAACATGAAGCTACGGGATCAAATGCCTGAACTGGAAGGCGCGACAACTTGGTTGAACGGCAAAGTGACGAAAGATGAACTAGTTGGTGAAAAGCCAACATTAATTCATTTTTGGTCAATTAGCTGTCATTTATGTAAAGAAGCAATGCCAGATGTAAACAATTTCCGCGATCAATACAAAGACGAATTGAACGTGATTGCAGTGCATATGCCACGTTCAGAAGACGATGTAGACCTCGACAAGATTAAAGAAGTTGCTGCAGAACATGACATTACGCAGCCTATTTTTGTCGATAGCGATCTGAAGCTTACAGATGCGTACGATAATCAATATGTACCTGCTTACTATGTGTTTGATAAAGACGGCCAGTTGCGTCATTTCCAAGCAGGCGGAAGCGGTATGAAAATGCTTGAAAAGCGGGTAAACCGTGTATTGGATGAAATGAAGCGATAAGGGCAGTCTGACTAAGCCCACTAATAAATCAGGGGGAGAAACCGTGTGTGTTTCTTCACCTGATTTTTTTTACCCATAAAATGAGCGTGAGTAGAGAGGGCAGGGGGCATTGCTCCACATTGTTCCTGTATACGGAAAGAACAACAGCATTCTGTAATTATTTGACACCTATATCACGAAAAAGTCGCCTAAAGATGATTCATGATACCGATAGCAATTTGAGGAGAGGTCCCATGATATGGTACACTGAGGGCATCCTTCAAATACATAAGGGAGTAAATACGATGAAAAAAGAATTTGTAGTCATTGGATTGGGCCGGTTCGGCGGCAGTATCGTGAATGAACTTGTTGAATTGGACGCAGACGTGATGGCAATAGATATTTCACAAGAAAAGGTCGATGAGTTCGCTCAGATTGCAACACAGGCAGTGGCGGCAGATACAACGGACGAATCTGCATTGCGCTCACTTGGAATCCGCAATTTTGAACATGTCGTCGTGGCAATCGGAGAGAATATTCAAGCCAGCATATTGACGACGCTTATCTTGAAAGAAATTGGAGTCAAACGCATTACCGTAAAAGCTCAAAATGATTATCATGAAAAGGTGCTGCGAAAAATTGGTGCGGACCAGGTCGTGCACCCCGAACGGGATATGGGGAAAAGGATAGCCAATAATATGGTGTCCAACAACATCCTAGACTATCTGGAGCTGTCGGATGAGTACTCCATTGTGGAGATCCAAGCGAACGAAAAACTAGCAGGCTACACGTTAATTGATTTGGATATCCGTGCCAAGTACGGTGTGAACATCGTTGCCATTAAACGGGCTTCCCAGATTCTTGTCTCTCCAGCAGCTATCGAGGAGATTGAGTTGAACGATATTCTAATCGTCATCGGATCGGATTTGGACATCCATCGGTTTGAGAAGAAGGCACTTCATTAATTGTTTTATTGATAGATTGCAACAAATAGTAGATAGTAAGGGGCTGTCCGGGGAGTCAGTGAAAACTGATTGCCTGGACAGTCCTTTTCTTGTTTCCCAATAGAGCACCATCAAGGCGCATAAACAGCTGCATTCGCGCAAAGGAGCCCTTTCCCGTGCACAAAAAAACAGGTGAAGAAAAACGATGAGTTTTTCTCCACCTGTTATATTTTAAATTTGTGAAGTCCCGTTTGACCAGTTTGAAACTTTTATACTTCCATTACGACAGGCAATACCATCGGGCGGCGTTTTGTCTTGTCATATAAATATGGGGATAGAATTTCGATAATATCGCTCTTCAATGAACTCGATTCACTTCCAGTATTTGCTATTCTCTTTTGCAGTTCTTTTGATAACAAATATTGTGCTTCACTGATCATTGATCCGGATTCCCGCATATAAACGAAACCTCTGGATATGATGTCCGGACCGGAGACTACCCGGTTCTTCTTCTTGTCGACTGTAGCAACGACAATGACCAATCCATCCTCAGACAGGATTTTGCGATCGCGAAGTACGACATTTCCAATATCACCGATTCCGCTGCCGTCGATGTAGACGTCTCCGGAAGGGATTCTGCCGGCAATTCTTGCGCTGCTATCCGTAAGGGCGAGTACATCTCCATTGCTCATGATGAAGGTGTTATCCTGTTCCACATCACAATCGACTGCCAACTCCGTATGCATTTTCAGCATCCGGTACTCCCCGTGGATTGGCATGAAAAATTTCGGTTTGATCAGTCGGAGCATCAGTTTTTGTTCCTCTTGCGAACCGTGGCCTGATGTATGGATATTGTTCAATGCTCCATAAATGACTTCAGCTCCTGCTCGGAACAAAGCATTGATCGTCTTATTGACGCTCAGCGTGTTTCCTGGAATAGGGGAGGAGGAGAAAATGACTGTATCTCCTGGTTGAATCTGAACTTGTCGGTGCGTCCCGTTCGCAATTCGGGAAAGTGCCGCCATCGGTTCTCCCTGGCTACCTGTACAAAGGATCATGACTTCGTTTGCCGGAAGGCGATTGAGCGACTGGGTATCTACAAATAATTCCTTTGGTGCGTCAATATAGCCCAATTCACGTCCGATCGTAATCGCATTATCCATGCTTCGACCAAACACTGCAATCTTTCTTCCGTATGTTTGCGCAGCCTCAATCACTTGCTGCAAACGGTGTATATTCGAAGCGAATGTGGCGAAAATGATTCGTCCGTCCACTTTGCGGAAAATCTCGTGCAGGCTGTCTCCTACTTTTCGTTCGGACATTGTAAAATTTGGAACTTCAGCATTCGTGCTGTCTGATAATAGACAAAGTACA
This sequence comes from Sporosarcina sp. NCCP-2222, assembly GCF_023168145.1. Taxonomy (GTDB): domain Bacteria; phylum Bacillota; class Bacilli; order Bacillales_A; family Planococcaceae; genus Sporosarcina. Next base: position 368,327 of record NZ_BQYK01000003.1, on the reverse strand, counting down.
CCCTCGCTGCCGATTTTTGCCATTTTCGCCAGATTGGCCGGCTCCCCGACAGGAGTAAAATCGAATTTGAAGTCTCCTGTGTGGACTATATTTCCGCAAGGAGTTTTGACCACGACTCCGAAGGCATCCGGAATACTATGGGTTGTCCTAAAGAAGGAGACAGAAGTCTTTCTAAATTTAATGACGTCATCTTCGTCGATCTCTATCATTTTGGTAGATCGAAGCAAGCCGTGTTCATCGAGTTTGTTTCTCAATAATCCGAGGGCCAACTTGCCGCCATAAACGGGAATGTTCAATTTGCGAAGCAAGTATGGAATCCCACCGATGTGATCTTCATGACCATGTGTGATAAAGAGGCCTTTTACTTTATCTGCATTGCGTTCTAGAAAGGTATAATCCGGAATGACATAATCGATCCCTAGAAGATCGTCTTCCGGGAATTTGATGCCCGCGTCAATCAAGATGATTTCGTCCTGGAATTGGACGCAATAGGTGTTTTTGCCGATTTCTCCTAGTCCGCCTAGAGCGAAAACGGCAGTTTCATTGTTTTTAATTAACTTCATCGCCATCAAACCTGCTCGATCTCAAAGTGGACGGAAGCTTTTTCGTATTCCAGATGTTCTCCTTCGAGAGCCTGGATAAATTCAATATGGTAGTTGCGTTCTTTCAATTTGGCGCGGACTTCTCTTTCAGTTACTGCTTCTACATACAAGCTCTTCGTGTTTTCTCTTACAGGCACTTGTTCTTTGTCCTCTTGGTAGTAAACTTTGTAAATCATGCGTGAACTCTCCTTTTACGTTCGTTTCAATTTATTCTCTTCATATTATCACGTCATTTGCGTAAAATAAAGAAAAGCCCACCAAGCGAATGGCGGGCTATTATTATGCGATTGTCTTTTTCCCGAGTATGCCATTGAGCCGTTTCAACAATTTCCGTTTCAGGCGTTTGTACATGGGCATATCACTCCTTGAAAATAGTATATCGCAATCGGAACTTTCTGTCAAGTGTTATTCCCTTACAAATGGGACGGCGTTCGGAATCTCTTTGAATGGTGCTTTTTGATCGATATGATCATAGAACATAATGCCATTCAAATGATCCAGCTCATGCTGGAATGCAATCGCAGGCAAGCCTTTTAGCCGTTTTTTAAATTCTTTTCCTTCCACATCATAGGCTTTTACAGTAATTCTTGCATAGCGAGGAACAAAACCTTCCACATCCCGATCGACAGACAAGCAGCCTTCCCCGGAAGTAATATAAGTCATTTCTACAGAGTGGCTGACGATTTTAGGGTTGATCGCTATAAAGCTAGCTTCAATTTTTCCTTCTCCCTCTATATGAAGAGCAAAAACTCTTTTCGACTCATTTACCTGCGGAGCTGCAAGGCCTATGCCTGGACGCAAGCCGTACTTTTCGACCATTTCGGGGTTTTGGCTATTCATTACATATTCATGTAGATTAAGGCCAAGCTGTTTAATGTCCTCGCTGATCGGGAAAGTGACCTCTTCAGCAACCTTTCGCAATGTTGGATGGCCTTCACGTATGATATCTTTCATTAAAATCATGATTCTTCTTCCTTTCACTGCCTTCTTTCTTACTAGTATAATCGAATGGTCCCCATGGTAAAAGAATTAAGGTGTTAACTTGAAATTGGTGTTCTGAAAAGATATAGTTTACCTAATTCTTTTAGAAATATTAAACAATCACTTGGAGGGTTGCCGACGTGAAAAAGGGATTTATCGCTCTGGCCGTTTCCTGCATCGTTCTTGGCGGATGCAGTTTTGGAGGAAGCGTGGAGAAAAAACTATCAGATACGATGACAAGCATGAGCGAGTCAGAGAAAGTATACCGGGATGCCCAGGCTGAATTGACAAAACTAGAAGAACGTGAGCAGGGGCTGTTTAAATCGACGATGGAATTGACGAAGGAAGAGGACGATAAGCTCAAGGGAAATGTCGAGGAACTGATCGCTTCTGTCGATAATAGATTGAAAGTGTTAGATAAGGAATTGGACTCCATCCGTTCTTCCAAAGATACTGCCGCCAAATTAAAAGAGGTCATTGAGAAAGCAGATGGAAAAGAAAAAGAAGATATTAAAACGCTCCACGAACTGCTAAGCAAACGTTATGATTTGCATTCTACGTTCTCTGAGGATTATAAAAGTCTATCGGCAAAGCAAAAAGAATTTTACGAAATGCTGGATAGTGAAAATGCTGATATCGATCAGCTGAAAGAGAAAGTGGAAGAAATCAATTCATTAAATGGCAAAGTGAAATCGGCGATTGAAGATTTCAATCAAACAACAAAAGAGGTGAATACATTAAAAGATAAACTCTTTTCAAGTTTGAATTCAAAGGAATAAAGGAAAAGATAAGATGGGGAAGCTATATTCCTCATCTTTTTCCATTCTATTATAATACAGATTGTGAGTTGTGTTATTACAGTTTATTATTTTAATGTAATACTGATAATGTTAAATGCCTCACGAGCGTCGCCGTTTCAATGATTGACCAAAGTGTTGCACTTCAGTATACTGATTAGGAATGATAATTGTATCAATCGATTGGAACATTCATCATAATACAGATGCAAAGGAGAGTTGCCGATATGGCTGCAAAAAAAGACAAGCAGTTCGATCCGGTGGAAACGCTTCATTCTATTGAAGAGAAGTTTGAAATGTTTCAAATACTGAACGAAGAAGGCGAAATCGTCAACGAGGAAGCGAATCCGAATTTATCGGATGAAGAACTTGTCGAGTTGATGTCGCGCATGGTGTATACAAGAATTTTGGATCAGCGTTCGATTTCCTTGAACCGTCAAGGGCGTCTGGGCTTCTATGCTCCGACAGCTGGGCAGGAAGCATCGCAATTGGCTTCCCATTATGCTTTGGAAAAAGACGATTTTATCCTTCCTGGATACCGTGACGTGCCACAAATCGTATTCCATGGTCTTCCATTACATATGGCATTCCTTTGGTCACGCGGACATTTTGAAGGAAGCATCATACCGGACGGTTTGAATATTTTCATGCCGCAAATTATCATCGGGGCACAGTACATCCAAGCTGCGGGTGTTGCGCTAGGTTATCAAAAACGTGGTAAGAAAGCGGTTGCGATGACTTATACAGGCGATGGCGGGACTTCACAAGGGGATTTCTATGAAGGGATCAACTTTGCGGGAGCTTATAAAGTTCCGGCGATTTTTGTTGTGCAAAACAACCAATATGCCATTTCTACTCCACGCGAACTCCAAACAGCTGCGAAGACACTTGCTCAAAAAGGTGTAGCTGCAGGGGTGCCAAGCATACTCGTAGATGGAATGGATGCATTGGCTGTCTATAAAGTGACACGTGATGCCAGAGAACGTGCAATCAATGGGCAAGGCCCGACTTTGATTGAGACAATGTGCTACCGTTACGGTCCACATACAATGGCTGGCGATGATCCGACACGTTACCGTACTTCTGAAACTGATAGTGAATGGGAAAAACGCGATCCATTAATCCGTTTCCGTAAATACTTGGAAGCCAAAGGAATCTGGAACGAAGAGAAAGAAAACGAAGTAATCGAACGCGCGAAAGAAGAAATCAAAGAAGCAATCAAAAAAGCAGACAGCGCACCGAAACAGAAGGTAAGCGATTTCATAAAAGTCATGTACAAAGGCGACCTGCCATACAACGTACAAGAGCAACTTGATATTTATACAGAGAAGGAGTCGAAGTAACCGATGGCACAAATGACGATGATTCAAGCGATTACCGATGCGATGCGCACGGAGCTTAAAAATGATGAAAACGTCCTCGTCTTCGGTGAAGACGTCGGGGTAAACGGTGGCGTTTTCCGTGCAACAGAAGGGCTTCAAAAAGAATTCGGCGAAGAACGCGTTTTTGATACGCCGTTAGCTGAATCAGGAATTGGAGGTCTTGCTGTTGGGTTGACGCTTACTGGCTTCCGTCCAGTTATGGAAATCCAATTCTTCGGCTTCCTTTATGAAGTGATCGACTCTGTCAGCGGCCAGCTCGCTCGCCAATCATTCCGTACAGGCGGTAAATTCAATGCGCCTGTTACAATCCGTTCTCCATTTGGCGGCGGTGTAGCAACACCTGAAATGCATGCTGACAGCTTGGAAGGCCTGGTTGCATCTCAGCCCGGATTAACAGTTGTCATTCCTTCCACTCCATATGATGCAAAAGGTCTTCTTATCTCGGCGATCCGCGATGAGAACCCGGTCATTTTCCTGGAGCATATGAAGCTGTACCGTTCATTCAGACAGGAAGTGCCTGAAGGGGAATATACGATTCCACTCGGCAAAGCGGATGTGAAACGTGAAGGAAAAGACTTGTCGGTCTTCACGTACGGTGCAATGGTGCATGAAAGTTTGAAAGCTGCCGAAGAACTTGAGAAAGAAGGTTACTCGGTTGAAGTAGTTGACCTTCGCACAGTGCAGCCGCTTGATATTGAGACAATCGTGGCATCTGTCGAAAAGACAAATCGCGCAATTGTTGTCCAAGAAGCACAAAAGCAAGCTGGTATTGCAGCGAATGTCGTGGCGGAAATCACAGAGCGGGCTATTTTGAGCCTGGAAGCTCCTGTCTTGCGTGTAGCGGCTCCAGATACAATTTATCCATTCGCACAAGGGGAGAACACTTGGCTTCCTAACTCGAAGGATATCATTGAAACTGCTAAAAAAGTTCTAACATTCTAATTGGTTAATCCATGAAATCGAGAAAGGGTGAATCTTGTGGCATATGAATTCCGTTTGCCAGATATCGGAGAAGGGATTCATGAAGGCGAAGTCGTAAAGTGGTTTGTCGCTAAAGGCGATCAAGTCAATGAAGACGATACGCTTCTTGAAATCCAAAACGATAAGGCTGTAGTTGAAATTCCTTCACCGGTAACTGGAACAGTCGAAGAAATTCTAGTGGAAGAAGGCAAGGTCGCTGTCGTCGGTGATGTATTGATCCGATTTGATGCACCTGGATATGAAAGCGAACAAAGTTCAGAGGAAACAACGGAAGCACAGGTCCAATCAACTGCTGAAGCAGGCCAAGAGCTGGACAAGGAAAAGACAGAACAACCTGCTGACAAGAAAAGCGGTGTTGCGATTTCTGGTGGAGGCCAACCTGAAAAGGATCCGAACCAGCGTGTCATTGCCATGCCTTCCGTACGTAAATTTGCCCGCGAACATGACGTGGATATCCACCAAGTAAACGGTACAGGTAAAAATGGCCGCATTTTGAAAGAAGACGTTGAGGCATTCCTCAATGGCGGTCAAGCTGCTTCACAACCGGAAGAAGCTCAACAAGCGCCTGCAGAGGAAACGACTGTCTCTGAAGCGCCGAAAGCAGCTCCAGCACCTGTTTCACTTGAAGGTGAATTCCCTGAAACAAGAGAAAAAATGTCCGGCATGAGAAAAGCGATCGCCAAAGCGATGGTTAACTCGAAGCATACGGCTCCACATGTCACGTTGCTTGATGAAGTGGATGTCACGGAGCTTGTTGCTCACCGCAAAAAGTTCAAAGAAATCGCATCCGAAAAAGGCATTAAGCTGACGTACCTTCCGTATGTTGTGAAGGCACTTGTATCTACATTGCGTGAATTCCCGCAATTGAATGCTTCTTTGGACGATGCAACCGAAGAGATTATCCAAAAGCATTATTTCAATATCGGAATCGCGGCAGACACGGATCGCGGACTGCTTGTTCCTGTCATCAAGCATGCAGACCGTAAATCAGTGTTCGCTATCTCAGAAGAAATCAATCACTTAGCTGAAAAGGCGAGAGATGGCAAGTTGTCACCAAGCGAGATGAAAGGGGCTTCCTGCTCCATTACTAATATCGGTTCTGCAGGTGGGCAATGGTTCACACCGATAATTAACCATCCGGAAGTGGCAATCCTTGGTATTGGCCGCATTTCTGAAAAACCTGTTGTAAAAAATGGTGAAATTGTAGCTGCACCTATGTTAGCATTATCATTGGTATTCGATCATCGGGTCATTGATGGTGTGACAGGTCAGCAAGCCTTGAACCATATCAAAAAATTGCTCGGTAATCCAGAACTTTTATTAATGGAGGCGTAAGCAAATGGTAGTAGGAGATTTTCCAATCGAAGTGGATACACTCGTCGTAGGATCAGGTCCCGGAGGATATGTTGCTGCGATCCGTGCAGCTCAATTAGGTCAAAAAGTGACGATTGTCGAGAAAGACACCCTCGGTGGAGTTTGTTTGAACGTAGGTTGTATTCCATCGAAAGCATTGATTTCTGTAGGTCATCGTTTTGAACATGCAAAAGGTTCCGATGATATGGGAATTACAGCAACGGAAGTCAAATTGGACTTCTCCAAAGCACAAGAATTTAAAAACAGCGTTGTCAAAAAATTGACTGGCGGTGTAGAAGGACTTCTCAAAGGCAATAAAGTTGATATCGTTAAAGGTGAAGCATATTTTGTAGATGCTAACACAGCGCGTGTCATGGATGAGAATTCCGCACAAACATATAAGTTTAAAAATGCGATCATCGCTACGGGTGCCCGTCCGGTTGAAATCCCGACGTTCAAGTACTCTAAACGCGTTATCAATTCTACAGGCGCTTTGAGCTTGGAAGAAGTACCAGGAAAATTAGTCGTCATCGGCGGCGGTTATATCGGTACTGAACTCGGTTCAGCATATGCAAATCTTGGGGCACAAGTGACAATCATTGAAGGTGGGGATGATATCCTAGCTGGATTTGAAAAACAAATGACTCAAATCGTGAAAAAAGGCTTGAAGAAAAAAGGCGTGGAAGTTGTTGTCAAAGCTTCAGCAAAAGGCGTTGAAGAGACTGATAACGGCGTAATCGTGACGTATGAAGCAAAAGGCGAAGAGGTTAAAGTCGAAGCTGATTATGTACTCGTAACTGTTGGAAGACGTCCAAATACTGACGAAATCGGCCTTGAGGAAATGGGCGTTAAATTCCTTGATCGCGGTTTGATTGACGTTGATAAGCAATGCCGTACTAGTGTACCGAACATCTACGCAATCGGTGATATCGTGTCTGGTCCACAACTTGCACATAAGGCATCCTATGAAGCGAAAGTTGCTGCAGAAGCGATTTCAGGTGAAAAATCCGAAGTTGATTACTTAGCTATTCCGGCTGTTTGCTTCACAGATCCTGAACTTGCGACAGTGGGCTATAACGAGCAACAGGCGAAAGACGAAGGATTTGACGTAGTCGCAGGCAAATTCCCATTTGCAGCGAATGGCCGTGCCCTTTCATTAAATGAAACAGATGGTTTTGTTAAACTTGTAGCGCGTAAAGAAGACGGTCTATTGATCGGTGCTCAAATCGTAGGATCGAATGCATCTGATATGATCGCTGAACTAGGTCTAGCGATTGAAGCTGGTATGACGCTTGAAGATATTGCGATGACAATCCATGCGCATCCTACCCTTGGAGAAATCTCCATGGAAGCAGCTGAAGTTGCGCTTGGTAAACCAATTCACATGATTACGAAGTAATACTCCATCCCGGAAAGGTAATCCTTTCCGGGATTTTTGTCTTTATTTACATAGCGAAAAAATTATGTATCTCCATAGGATATGGTTATAGAAATACTGGAACACCTTTGAGTGGAGTTGTCGTTTTTCACGTGATAGGATGAAGAAAAAGGAGGAGACTATGAATAAATTTTTGGTATACATATTCATCAGTTTGATTCTAGTGATAGCCGGCTGTTCGCAATCTTCGGATGATAAAGTGGAGAAGAACGAAGAGGGTAATCTATCATCCTCACAAGGACAGAATGAAGCAGAAAAGAAGGAAACGGAAGAACCTGATGAGGAAATGAAAGAAACATCAGGAGCAGAAATTAGTGAAACACAACCTACAGCACCTCTATATAAATTAAACGAGGTGTACTCGGTTGTGCCGATCGATGAGGCAGATCCGAAAGTGGTTCTGCTTACTTTTGACGATGCTCCTGACAAACGTGCGCTCGACATTGCAAAGACGCTTCAAAAGATGGATGCGCCTGCGATATTCTTTGTCAATGGACACTTCTTGCAAACGGAGGAAAAGAAGAAGGTAGTAAAAGAACTATATGATATGGGGTTCTCAATAGGTAATCATACTAGGACCCATGCGAATCTAAAAGAGCTCTCTGAAGAGGAACAACGTGAGGAAATTGTTTCAGTGAATGATGAAGTCGAAGCGATTACAGGGGAACGGCCCATGTTTTTCAGAGCTCCTTTCGGTGCCAATACCGATTTCAGCCGTGCGTTAGCGAAACAGGAGGGGATGCTCCTGATGAACTGGTCGTATGGATATGACTTTGAAAAAGAGTACATGTCCAAAGAGAAGATTGCTGATATTATGGTAAACACTGAGTATCTGCGGGATGGCGCGAATCTGTTGATGCACGATCGTGAATGGACGGCTGATGCGTTAGAAGAAATTATTACAGGATTGCGCAACAAAGGGTATGGCTTTGTTGATCCGAAGACTATACAGGGAGTGGGGAAAGAGTGATGGAATGGAAAACTCGAGTGACCGCCATGTTAGGTATCGAGCTGCCGATCATTCAAGGGGGATTGGCATATTTGGCATACGCCGAGCTGGCTTCAGCTGTTTCAAACGCTGGCGGGCTTGGACAGATTACAGCAATGAGCTTGGAATCCCCTGAGCTTCTTCGGCAGCAAATTAAAAAAGTTAAGCAAATGACAGACAAGCCATTTGGGGTGAACTTTGCTATCGGGCAACACGGAAGGCCGTTTGAGCATATGGTCGAAGTTGCTTTGGATGAAGGCGTTGGCATCATGTCAGTAACAGGAGGCAATCCCGCTCCTTTCTTTGACGTGCTTCAAGGGACGTCCGTGAAGAAGCTGGTTCTTGTCGCAGCTAAGAGGCAGGCTGTAAAAGCCGAAGAGCTTGGTGCTGATGCTGTGATGGTTGTTGGGCAGGAAGGCGGCGGACATTTAGGCAGAGATGATATTGGCACTATGGTGCTGGTGCCGCAAGTTGTCGATAGTGTCAAAATCCCTGTTATCGCTTCCGGAGGAATTGGGGATGGAAGAGGCTGGATGGCCGCACATGCCCTTGGCGCGGAAGGCATTGAGATGGGAACGCGATTCATTGCCACAAAGGAGTGTGTGCATGCTTCTAAAGCGTATCAAGAGGCAGTCGTACAAAGTGCTGAAACAGGTACTGCCATTATCAAACGGTCGCTTGGAGCACCTGCTCGTGCATTAAAGGGGACCTGGACGGAGAAGATTTTACGGCTTGAGTCAGAATCCGCCGGGTATGAGGGTCTAAAACCATATATTAGCGGTGAGGCGAACAGGAGATTTATCCATGAAGGCGATCCAGAGCAAGGATTCGGCTGGGCCGGGCAAGTCGTTGGTTTAATTAATGATATCCCCACCGTCGAGGAGTTATTTGGACGGATGGTGTGTGAGGCAACGGAAATAAGGAAAAGATGGGGTAATGAAGGAGAGTGCTAAGATGGAATACAGTTATCCGATACGGCATGATTGGTCGACACAAGAGATAATTGAGGTCGTTACATTTTTTGAAATGATTGAAAAAGCATACGAGACAAAAGTAAAACGAGAAGAATTCATGCAAGCCTACCGTAAATTTAAAGGGATTGTGCCGTCAATGGCAGAAGAGAAGACGCTGTTTAAGGAATTCGAAGAAGCGAGCGGCCTTAGCAGTTATCGGATCGTCAAACTTGCCAAAGAAGCGGATGATGGGGACGCAATTTCTGGATCATAATATAAAAAGAGTGCTGCGCGAGCTGCACTCTTTTTATTATCCACCAACAATTACATCATATACAGGAAGCAATTCGTTTAGAGTTTGCCGTGTCAATTCCAGAAATGCTTCTTTTGAGTAGGTGACAGCCGCTTCACGAGGGATATGCCTGCCGACTAGAAATTCCGCCTTCTTCACCGTCTGAAGTCTTTCCAGTACTTCTTCAATTCCCGTCTCGCCTGCTTCCTTCAGTGTATGCGCTTCCGGTTTCATATGGTCTCCCGAGATGATATATGTATCCGGCAAGTCATTCAGAACATTCCTATTGGCTTGCAGCCTTTCTGCGATACCTTTTTTATCCGGATTTTCATAAATAACAGCTAAGATAATGAACAGATGAGTATTCCATAAACCAATTTGAAAATGTGGAAGCGCCTTGTAGCCGCGTTTCGCAGGGGCGAATGCAACCCAGCTGTCTTTCGGCGGATTTACCGTTCTTCTGGCATGCTTTGCAACATGAGGAAAAAACTCTCCTTTTCCATGAGATGACAGTTGGGAAGCGAATTCCTCTCCGAGTTCGTTAAATTTTGGCTGGATTTTTGTTTGAAGTGCAGCCATGCGATGCTCCAGCCCTTCAATAGTGAACACATTAAAATCATCCGGTGTCCAATAGCTTGTAGTTGTTGCCAATTTAATTCCTCCTTTCGTGTATTCCACGTTTATCGTATCAAAAATTGGGGAACAATCTTATACAAGAAGGCTTATAACTAACAAAAGTAAAAACGACGGCATACTTTATAGTAAGTGATAAGCACGGAAAACTATACTTCATAAAGGAGTGTTGAACATGAAACAAGTGGTCCATATTATACGAAAAGCTGAAATTGAAAAGGAATATGTCAATTTGCTTCAGTTGGAACTTGATTATGAATTGGCTACTCTTTACGATGCTGTACAGGAAAATGATTCGAAGCAAATCGGTAAAAGCAAGAAGAGATTGACTGAAATTCACGGCGAGCTGGAGACATTCAATGCTTTTGCGTAATCGAATATTGCTACCCGAAAAAAGGCTTCTGTCCACGCTCTTCTGAGAGGAAGATGTTGTGTACGGTTGCCTTTTTTTGCGTCCGATGCTATCCAATCTAAATAGAAAACAGCGCTCTGTCAACGGAAATGAATTTAGAAGCCGGCAGCGGATCGATTCTAAGTTAAAGTTGAAGATGAAAGAAGTGGATGCCGCACGGTGAGCCCGTCTTTCAGAAATGATGGAGATGTATGGTATACTGGACAAAATGTTGAATGATAACGAGGTGTGCTGACATGAATTTGGGATATATTGATCGATTTGCGAAGTCGCTTATTCGAGAAGCGGGACATAAAATACGCATTTCGTTTTATAGCCAGATCGATGTGGAGTCGAAAGCGGAGGCCAATGATCTGGTTACAAATATTGATAAAGAAGTGGAACGATTTTTTATTCAACGAATTAGAGATGCTTTTCCTGACCATAAAATTTTTGGTGAAGAAGGATTTGGGGACCAGATCCATTCACTTGATGGTATCGTGTGGCTGCTAGATCCGATCGATGGAACGATGAATTTTATTCACCAAAAAAAGAATTTCGCCATCTCACTTGGTATTTACAAGGACGGGGTCGGGATGCTCGGGTACATTTATGATGTAATGGCAGATGATTTTTACCATGCCGTCAAGGGAGAAGGGGCATACTACAATGACGAGAGACTTCCTTTACTTGAAGTGACGCGACTGGAAGAAGCGGTAATTGGCATTAATGCCAGTTGGGTCGTGCCGAATCGCAGGGTAGAGCATGAACCGCTCATTGAGCTTGTAGCAAAATGCAGAGGCACCCGTTCTTATGGCTCCGCCGCCATTGAGCTTGCCTATGTGGCTTCTGGGAGAATTGACGCCTATGTGTCCATGCGGCTTGCACCTTGGGATATTGCGGGAGGCATGGTCATTGCGCAGGAAGTCGGAGCGGTGGCAACAAACCTGAAAGGGGAAACGCCTCATCTGCTTGGAACCGATACTTTTATCGTTGCGCGTCCAGGATTGCATGACAACATGTTACGAAACCACATCCGTTTGAAATAAAGAACAGGCACGCTTCCATACATAGACGGAAAAAGGACTGGCAGGAACGAATCCTCTGCCAGTCCTTTACTTGAAAGGGCACTGATATCCTTAATTTATAATAAGCCTTTTTCACGCATTTTCTTTTTCGTCTTGAATCCATTTCCCATGACAAAAATCAATGCGAGTATAGCAACAATGGCAACGGGGATGCTACGCATGCCGACTGCAACGCCAATTCCGCACATGGCGGCAAGTGCGCCGAGTGAATAAAGCACGAAAATCCACTTTATATTATTCAAAAAAAACCCTCCACATAAAGTAAATGTTTTTTAATCTTGTACTCATGTGCTATAATAACACAGTTAATCACCTGAAAAAAGAATATTGGAGTGAAATTATGACTACATCTCGTAATGATTTACGTAATATAGCAATTATTGCCCACGTTGACCACGGGAAAACGACACTAGTTGACCAATTGCTAAGACAATCAGGAATTTTTCGTTCGAATGAACATGTGGATGAACGCGCAATGGATTCCAACGATTTAGAGCGGGAACGTGGAATTACGATTCTTGCAAAGAATACGGGAATTGAATATAACAATACAAAAATCAATATCCTCGACACACCAGGACATGCCGATTTCGGAGGCGAAGTGGAACGTATCCTCCGCATGGTAGATGGGGTAATCCTTGTTGTTGACTCCTTCGAAGGCTGTATGCCGCAAACCCGTTTTGTATTGAAAAAAGCGCTAGAGACTAATTTGAAGCCGATCGTCGTCGTAAATAAAATCGACCGCGAATTCGCTCGCCCAGAAGAAGTTGTCGATGAAGTCCTTGAATTGTTCATTGAACTTGATGCGAACGATGAGCAGCTTGAGTTCCCTGTCGTCTATGCATCCGGTTTTAATGGAACAGCTAGCCTTTCGCCAAATCCGGCAGATCAAGAAGAGACGTTGCGTGTCCTCTTTGATGCCATCTTGGAACATATCCCTGCGCCTGTCGATAATCGCGAAGAACCATTACAGTTCCAAGTATCGCTACTTGACTACAATGATTATGTAGGAAGAATCGGGATTGGACGAGTTTTCCGTGGTACTATGAAAGTTGGCCAGCAAGTGTCAGTCCTGAAACGGGATGGATCGACGAAGAATTTCCGTGTTACTAAAATGTATGGATTCCTTGGATTAAAACGGATTGAAATACAAGAAGCGTTTGCAGGAGACCTCATTGCCGTATCAGGTATGGAGGATATTGACGTCGGTGAAACGGTTTGCCCGGTGGATCATTTGGAAGCATTACCTGAACTTCATGTGGACGAGCCTACTTTGCAGATGACATTCCTTGTGAATAACAGTCCGTTTGCCGGTAAGGAAGGGAAATGGGTGACTGCTCGCAAGATCGAAGAGCGATTGGAACAGCAATTGCAGACTGATGTATCGCTGCGGGTTGACCCAACTGACTCTCCTGATGCTTGGATCGTATCTGGACGTGGTGAGTTGCATCTTTCCATCCTAATTGAAAACATGCGCCGTGAAGGGTATGAATTGCAAGTATCGAAGCCGGAAGTTATCGTGAAAACGATTGATGGTGTACGGAGTGAACCGGTTGAGCGAGTACAAATCGACATTCCTGAAGAATATACAGGCTCGATTATCGAATCAATTGGTGAACGTAAAGGCGAAATGCTCGATATGATTAATAACGGCAACGGTCAAGTACGTTTGATTTTCCTCGTTCCAGCAAGAGGATTGATCGGCTATTCTACCGAGTTCTTGACGCTGACAAGAGGGTACGGAATCATTAACCATACATTTGATTCATATAAGCCGCTTGCTGCCGGAAGAGTCGGCGGACGCCGTCATGGGGTTCTCGTGTCTATGGAGAACGGAACAGTGACAGGTTACGGAATCATGCAGCTGGAAGACCGCGGAGTCATGTTCGTGGAAGCCGGAACAGATATTTACGCTGGCATGATTGTCGGGGAAAACAACCGAGACAATGACTTGACGATCAACTTGACGAAAGTCAAGCATGCAACCAACGTTCGTTCTGCTACGAAAGATCAGACGGTCACAACAAAAAAACCACGGATTTTATCATTGGAAGAAGCTTTGCAATATGTCGGTGATGATGAATATTGTGAAGTGACGCCGCAATCGATTCGTTTGCGCAAGAAGATTCTTGATAAAAACGAGCGGGAACGTGCGCAAAAAAAGAAAAAACTCGGTGAATGAGGTATAATGGTCAAAGCTAGTAAAAAGAATGCGTACAATCGCTTTGTGTAGAAGGGAATGTGCTATATGAATGGTCCTATCGGGGATGCTGAAACTATTGAAGCCATGTCTCCAGTTGTGCGGATGATTTATGAATTGACATCTTCATCCATGACCGGAATTGTGCTGTTTGCAGTTGTTTTCATCCTTTCCGCCATCGTATATAAGTTAGGTTTCGCTAGGAAAATTAAGTTTTGGCAAAATATCGTTGTCTATAGCTTCCTATTTTTAGGGTGTATCGTTTTAACGTTTTTTGCCATTTTCCTTCCGATAGTAGAAGGATTGATTGTGGCGGCGCTCATTCTGATTATTTATCGGCTGCGCCGTCTCAATGAACATAAAAAGGACTCTGTCGTATCTTGACAGAGTCCTTTTTTACCGTTTTAAAAATCTTTTTCTGACACATGTGAGCTACGGTAGAACGTGAAATTGCCCGTCGCCAGGCGTTTGCTTGTTTCATCTGCAATGCGCTCGTGGCAGGTCTCACACATATAGGTGTTGATCGGATGGTTGCGCAGCTTCTTTGCGAGCGGCAGATCATCCGGTAGTTGACCGATTTCATCGCATAAGACGCATTTTACACGCATCTCCTCAACTCCTTCAAATTGATATTAATCCACACGGATAGCTGTAACATTCTTGATTGGATTATCACGATTCGAACCGTCACGGAAAAGCACATAGACGGGACCGCCTTCTTTTACCGGCTTTCCTTCGATACTATATTGAAGAATCATATCAACCGCATCCTTAAGAGGGAAAGTATGCTCCTCATCACCGGTAACGAATGAAAACGTAGTGGCATTTTCCCCGGGTTCGGCATTTTTTATGAAAGGTTCAAGCAACATGCCGAAAGTGCCTGTCAGCATTTTTTGTTTCTCGTATTTCTTCTCGGTCTTTAAAGTAGGAGGGAACGTAGCCCCTTCCATAATTTCGCGGGACCAATGTTTGCCCATCGCTTCTTTATACTCTTCCATCTCGTCCCGATCTACATGCTGATCAGTAAAAAATGTATCAAGATCGAGTCTTCTATCGTCAAAAATCCATACGGTCGGATCTAAAGTTATACTAAATTTAACATTTCCTGTCACTGGGATAATTGTTTCCACTTTACAGAACCTCCTACATAATAAAACCGTCATAATGTAAGTATAACGCTTTACTTCTTTGGAGGAAAGTCATTTACCATTCTCGGCGCCTAAGGGAAACACTTGCATTTTATCTTATCAAAAGATACAATTTACGTATGGTCACCATGATGGAATAATAGGTGAATGGGGGCGTCCTCATGGATATAGAAGTGCGAGAAACATATCAGGAGAAAGCGTTGAAACAACTTCAGGCAGATGCCGAGAAGATCGCTCAACTCATCAAAGTGCAGATGGATCATTTGACGATGCCTCAATGCCCACTTTATGAAGAAGTGTTGGATACGCAAATGTACGGGTTATCTAGAGAGATTGACTTCGCTGTCAAATTGGGCTTGATTGAACGCGAAAAAGGAAAGGAAATCCTCTCCTTGCTTGAAAAAGAAATGAATGTCTTGCATGAATTATATACAGACAAATAGACGTAAGACTCAAACTCGTTAAAGGTTTGAGTTTTTTATTTAATGAAAACGGGGAATTGCCATGAAAAATTACGTTAAAAGAATGATTAAGAACTTCGATTTTCCACTATTTTTTACATATTTGCTGCTATGTTCATTCGGTCTTGTCATGATTTATAGCTCCAGTATGGCGTGGGCGGTGAATAAGTATGGGTATGCTCCGGATTATTTCTACAAAAAGCAGCTTATTAACCTCACAATTGCGGCCTTCGCTTTTTTTGCTGCCGCCTTTTTCCCGTTCCAAAATTATAAAAGAAAAGGTTTCATGGTCTCCTCTGTCGTTATCATGTTTATCTTGTTAATACTTGTCCACTTCGTCGGTTATGGTGGAGATGTCGGAGCGCAGAGCTGGATTCAATTGCCGAAGCTGGGAAGCATCCAACCATCGGAAGTGGCCAAGCTCGTTATTATCATTTATTTTGCGAGCGTTTTTGCAAAAAAATATGAAGCTGGAACCATAGATGATATTAATAGATCGATTGCGCCACCGGTTTTCATATTGATTTTAGCGGTTGGTTCAATCATGACGGAAACGGATATTGGTACGTCATTTATCATTCTCATGGCAGCTTTGGCGGTGCTGGCTTCCAGCGGCATAAAAGTTCGGACTTTCGGAAAGATATGCGGTTATATTGGACTTGCGATGATTCCAATGGCCATCGGCATCTTTTTGGCATGGGATTCCATTATGACTCCTGGCCGGAAAGGTCGGATTCTATCTTTCTTAAACCCGTTTGACTATATGCAGGGATCTGGCTATCAAATTGCAAACGGGTATATCGCAATCGGAACGGGCGGAGTGAAAGGTCTTGGATTGGGGAATTCCATTCAAAAACTCGGGTATTTGCCTGAGCCTCAGACCGATGTCATCATGGCAGTCATTTCAGAAGAAACAGGCATTCTCGGAACGTTTATTGTTATTGGGGGCTTAGGATTTATTGTGCTGCGTGCACTATTCATCGCGATGCGCACAAAGGATCCGCAAGCGAGAATGCTTGCGGCGGGGATCGGCAGTGTCATCGGTATCCAGACATTTGTCAATATTGGGGGGTTAACCGGCTTGATTCCACTGACAGGTGTTCCTCTCCCGTTTATTAGTTATGGCGGAACTTCAATTATTCTGTTATCTTTAGCTTTAGGAATATTGATGAATGTGTCAATGTTCGTAAAATACAAAAAGAACACTAGTAAAGGGAGTGCCTGAAGTGGAAATGGGAGAAATCAAGAAAATTCTCGTAGCAAACAGAGGCGAAATCGCCATTCGTATTTTCCGTGCTTGTACAGAACTGAAAATACCGACTGTCGGCATTTATTCTGCCGAAGACAGAGGTTCTTTCCATCGTTACAAGGCTGATGAGTCCTATTTGGTCGGCGAAGGGAAAAAACCGATTGATGCGTATTTGGATATTGAAGGGATTATCCAAATTGCAAAGGAATGCGGTGCCAATGCTGTTCATCCAGGGTACGGCTTTCTGGCTGAAAACGTCCAGTTCGCTAAGCGTCTCGAAGAAGAAGGCATCCTATTCATCGGTCCTAAATCAGAGCATCTTGATATGTTCGGAGATAAGGTCAAAGCGCGGGAACAGGCGATTCGCGCAGGCATTCCCGTCATTCCGGGCAGTGACGGACCTGTTAAATCGATGGAAGAAGTGAGTTCTTTTGGTGAGGAATATGGTTATCCGATCATCATAAAAGCTTCTCTCGGAGGCGGGGGGCGTGGAATGAGAATCGTCCACAATGCCGAGGAAGTTGCAGAAGCATATGAGCGAGCAAGATCGGAAGCGAAATCTGCGTTTGGCTCAGATGAAGTGTATGTGGAGAAATATATTAATAAACCAAAGCATATTGAAGTTCAAATCATAGGTGATACATATGGCAATGTCGTCCACCTGTATGAAAGGGATTGTTCGATTCAGCGACGTCATCAGAAAGTCGTGGAAATCGCACCGTCCATCTCTCTTGACGATGAATTAAGAAAAGCGATTTGTGAGGCAGCTGTCGTATTGATGAAAAATGTCTCATATGTCAATGCCGGGACGGTCGAATTCCTTGTGTCGGAAGGAAAGTTCTATTTTATTGAGGTAAATCCTCGAATCCAAGTGGAGCACACCATAACAGAAATGGTGACAGGCGTTGATATCGTCCATGCGCAAATCCACATTGCAAATGGCAGTGATTTGCATGAAGGGAAGGCGGCTGTACCTAAACAGAATGAGATTCCGCTGTTTGGCTATGCGATTCAATCTCGCGTCACGACGGAAGATCCATTGAATGATTTTATGCCGGATACAGGAAAATTGATGGTTTATCGTTCAGGTGGTGGTTTTGGGGTAAGACTGGACGCCGGAAATGGTTTCCAAGGGGCTGTCATTACGCCTTATTATGATTCCTTATTAGTGAAAGTCTCTACATGGGGTACGACTTTCAGAGATGCGGCAGCTAAAATGGACCGCAATTTGCAGGAGTTCCGTATCCGTGGAATTAAAACGAACATTCCGTTCCTTGAGAATGTCGTGCGGCATGAAAGCTTCCTAACAGGTAATTATGATACAGGATTCATTGACAGCACGCCGGAATTGTTTGAGTTCCCGGTTCGGCTCGACCGAGGTACCAAGCTGCTAAATTATTTAGGGAATGTAACCGTAAACGGTTTTCCGGGAATCGGCAAGCAATCCAAACCTGTTTTCCATCCGGTTCGGAAACCGGCAGTCGATTTATCGTCTCCGCCAGCACCTGGGACAAAGCAAATTTTAGACGAGAGGGGTGCGGACGGACTGGTCGAGTGGGTGAAAAGCCAAAATGATGTCCTGTTGACAGATACGACTTTCCGGGATGCCCATCAATCGCTGCTGGCTACGCGTGTAAGGACATCCGACTTTCTCAATATTGCATCGGAATCTGCTCGGCTGATGCCCGATCTGTTCTCTTATGAGATGTGGGGCGGCGCCACATTTGATGTTGCTTACCGATTCCTTAAGGAAGACCCTTGGGATAGGCTGGAAAAATTGCGGAAACAAATTCCGAATGTATTGTTCCAAATGCTATTCCGCGGAGCCAATGCGGTAGGGTATTCCAACTATCCGGATAACGTCATCCGTGAATTTGTTAAAAATGCAGCAGAGGCGGGAATTGATGTCTTCCGTATATTTGACAGTCTTAACTGGATTAAAGGGATGGAAGTGGCAATTGAAGCCACGAGGGACGCAGGCAAGGTTGCAGAAGCTGCTCTATGCTATACAGGCGACTTGTTGGATGAATCCCGAGCGAAATATACTGTGGATTATTATAAGAAGATGGCGAAGGAATTGGAAGCAACAGGAGCCCATATACTGGCACTCAAAGATATGGCTGGATTACTGAAGCCGGAAGCAGCTTATCGTTTAATTTCAGAATTAAAAGATAGTATTTCCATACCAATTCACCTTCATTCTCATGACACGAGCGGAAACGGAGTTTATATGTATGCCAGAGCGATCGAAGCTGGAGTCGATATTGTCGATACAGCACTTGGAGCAATGGCCGGCTTGACATCCCAGCCATCCGCCAGCTCATTATTCTACGCTTTGCAATATGGCAAGCGAAATATTCGGGCAGACGTGAAGGCATTGGAAGATCTGTCGTATTATTGGGAAGATGTACGAAAGTATTATCAGCATTTTGAAAGTGGCATGATCAGTCCACATTCAGAAATCTACGTGCACGAAATGCCGGGTGGCCAATATTCCAACTTGCAGCAGCAGGCGAAAGCAGTCGGTCTTGGCGAACGTTGGGAAGAAGTGAAAGAGATGTATTCCCGCGTCAATATGCTTTTTGGCGATGTCGTGAAAGTAACGCCTTCATCTAAAGTAGTCGGGGATATGGCATTGTTTATGGTCCAGAACCAGCTGGATGAGGAAACTGTCATTACGAGGGGGAAATCAATCGACTTCCCTGAATCGGTCATCGAATTCTTTGAAGGGTATATCGGACAGCCGTATGGCGGATTCCCAGAAGAATTACAGCGTATCGTCTTGAAAGAAAGAAAGCCGATCACTGTAAGGCCAGGTGAACTGCTGGATGACGTAGATTTTGAAGGAATTAAGAAAAAACTGGAGGGCGTTGTGGAAGGGCAGGCGACGATGCAGGATGCTCTTGCCTATGCACTCTATCCAAAAGTATTTGAAGAGTACTCTGCGGTGAAAAAACAGTTCGGCGATGTATCAGTCATCAGCACACCAGAGTTTCTCTTTGGAATGCGTCTCGGCCAGGAAATCGAAGTGGAAATTGAACGAGGCAAAACGCTGATCGTCAAGCTGGTATCCATCGGCGAGCCACAGTCTGACGGCACACGGATCATCTATTTCGAAATGAACGGCCAGCCGCGTGAAGTGATTATTCAAGATATGAGCGTAGAGGCGGACGTCGTGCGCAAGCAGAAAGCGGATCCATCGAATGATACACATATTGCTGCGACGATGCCTGGCACTGTGCTAAAAGTAGCCGTCTCGGCTGGCGCAAAGGTAAAACGGGGAGAACACTTGCTCATTACCGAAGCGATGAAGATGGAAACAACCATCCAAGCACCGTTCGCGGGCACTGTCAAAGCCATCCACGTTGGTGCAGGCGAAGCCATCTCGACAGGCGACTTGCTGCTTGAATTGGAACACTGAGCAGCTAGTACAATTAAATAGGTCTAAGCATGAAAAAGACGGAGAAAAACAAGTTGTTTTTCTCCGTCTTTTTTCTATTATGGATATGCAATTGGTAGCTTTACTTAATCGGATGTATACGGGAAGTCCTCGATTATTTTTTGAACGCTCGTAAATGTGCCGGAACCACTCGTATATTCCTAGGAGTGCCCGTATATTCCATCAACCGCTCGTACCCGCCGTCGAACCACTCGTATATTTTTCTAACCGCTCGTACCCGCCGTCGAACCACTCGTATATTTTTCTAACCGCTCGTATCCGCCGTCATACCACTCGTATATTTTGCTATCCGCTCGTATCCGCTGTCAAGGACTCGTATATTCTACCAACCGCTCGTATAAGACTTCAACTCGTACATTCCTCGAACCGCTCGTATACGCCGTCGAACCACTCGTATATTTTTCAAACCGCTCGAATCTGCCGTCGAACCACTCGTATATTTTTCTAACCGCTCGTATCTGCTGTCGAACCACTCGTATATTTCGCTAACCGCTCGAATTCGTTGTCGAACCACTCGTAACTTCCTCTAACCAAAAGTGGAATTCTTCATAAGAAAAGACTATCCAGAAAGTCAGCAACACTGACGATCGAGATAGTCCATTTTTCCGAATTATTTGTTCCTTTGGCGGCTTCGTGAAATTAGCAATACCATATAAGTCAGCAAACCAAATAGCAATGTGACAAACAAGGAATGCAGCAACGCCAAGTATAAGTTCAGTCTTGTCAAAACAACGGATGCACCTGCAAGAACTTGCAAGCAGACGAGAATGAAAGCGATGATCCATCCCCAATAAATAATGCGTGAGTTTTTATAATTCCGGTACGCATGGAGAGCTATAATAGCAATCCAGATGAAAATCAATGCTGCGGCAAATCGATGGCTCATTTGGATCCATTCCCAAAAATTCGCGGGAAGCTGGAAGTCGCCATTGCGGCACATCGGCCAGTCAGTACAGGCAAGTTCGGATTCAGTATGCCGTACAAGAGCTCCAGTGTAGATGACGAGGTAAGAATAAATTGTTACCCCAATCGTATGCCAACGCATTTTTTTACCAATGATAATCTTGTCCGCGTCAAATTTCTTGTCCACTTCAAAAATAAGAAGGGTTAACAGGAACACTGAGGCGAATGAAATAAGTGATATGCCAAAATGCAAAGCGAGAATAAAATCTCCTTGGCCCCAAAGGACCTGGGCGGCTCCAATCAGTGCCTGAAGAATTAAAAAGAATAAAGCCATGAATGAAAGGAATTTTGTCTCGCGTATATGGCCGATCGATCTCCACGACCACACAGATAAGATGAGAATAAAAATTCCAACTGCCCCGGTGACTAACCGATGGGAGAACTCGATGAGCACTTCTGGTGTGATTTCATCGGGAATCAGTTGTCCGTTGCAGCCTGGCCAATGTCGGCCACAGCCCATGCCGCTGTCTGTTTTAGTGACAAGCGCACCACCGAGGAGGATTAAAAGCATCCCGATCGTGGAGGCGACTGCAAACCACTTTAAATATTTATGATAACGCAAATTTAGCACCTTCTTTGTGAATGATGACCATCGTGCAAAAAGGCCCTGTTTTTTGATGATAGCGAAAAAGCCGGCAAAAAACAACGTCCATTGGGTGAAAAGTGAGCATTCTATGTCCTTTTCACAAATTGTTCATAAAAAAGCCCCTTTAACTTCACAAAAGGTATACGGAAATGATTTACTATAGATAGGGTGAAGGGGTAATTATGTCGAAGTATTGCGCATTCTTAGCTGTTTTTTTGTTTAAGTATAGAAATTAGCGCAGGATTTCGATATAGTTAAATATAGTGGCTATTGCCGACATCATGGAAAGGAGGGTAACTATGTCAAACGGTCGAACGATATCAACGTCCACTGAAACGTCCGTCGAATCGGCTTCCTTATTAAAAGATTTTCTAGCACTCATTAAAATCGGCATTGTCAATTCAAATCTCATAACGACATTTACAGGCTTGTTCTTGGCAATCCGGCTGGCTGATAAGAGCTTCATACAAAACTTGGATCTGCTTATCTATGCCTTGCTCGGTTCCGCTTTGATCATTGCCGGGTCTGCAGCTTTGAATAACTTGATTGATCGGGATATCGATCCCATCATGTCAAGGACAAAATCACGTCCGACGGTGACTGGGCGATTCAATGCGACGGCTGTATTGGCACTTGCACTCACTTTCTTGGCAATTGGAGAAATCATGCTGTTCCTTGCATCCGCTACAGCAGGTTGGCTGGGGATTGCAGGCATTTTTAGCTACGTCGTGCTCTATTCCATGTGGTCCAAACGGAAACATGTGGGCAATACAGTAGTAGGAAGCTTGTCAGGCGCGATTCCGCCGCTGATTGGCTGGGCTGCAGTTGAACCATCACTTGGAATGGGCGCATGGGCATTGTTCTTAATCATGTTCGCTTGGCAGCCGCCGCACTTTTATGCGCTTGCTATGCGAAGAACGGAAGAGTACCGTGCTGCGAACATACCGATGCTTCCAGTTGTAAAAGGGTTTGCAAGAACGAAGAGATCGATATTCGGATGGATTCTGATCTTATTCCCATTGCCATTCCTATTGTCTGAACTTGGCATCGGA
This sequence comes from Sporosarcina sp. NCCP-2222, assembly GCF_023168145.1. Taxonomy (GTDB): domain Bacteria; phylum Bacillota; class Bacilli; order Bacillales_A; family Planococcaceae; genus Sporosarcina. The sequence continues at coordinate 345,329 of NZ_BQYK01000003.1, read as the reverse complement.
TTCATCATCCTAGCCACACTATTGAATGTAGGCTGGCTATACTTAGCGATCAAAGGCTTTAAAGCAAAAGAGGATCTGAAATGGGCGACTTCCATGTTCGTTTATTCTCTGAACTACATGACAATTCTTTTTGTCTCCATGATCATCTTTTCTATTTTTATTTAAAGCGGGAATTTCTTCTTTTTGACAGGAATTCATTATAGAGAGGTCTAGCGTCCTCAGTAAAAGAAAACATTTTTTAGAAAGAGAGGTATACGAAGCGATGATGAAAGGACTCAAAAAATGGCGTCTCTTTTCTCTATTAGCAGTTCTTACGGTTTTCCTTGCAGGATGTGGACAAGAAGAACTTTCCACGCTTCTTCCGGCTGGTCAGGTCGGTAAGGATCAGTTCAATCTACTGCTATTATCATCAGGAATCATGTTACTGGTCATTATTGTTGTAGTAGCAATCTATTTGATCGCCCTACTCCGTTTCAGACGTTCGAAACTAGGTGAAGATCATATTCCTGAACAAGTGGAAGGAAGCCATACGCTTGAGCTTGTATGGACGATCATTCCGATTCTCCTTATTTTGCTTCTTGCTGTACCGACAGTTTATTACACGTATAAACTTGGAGATGTGTCAGCAATGGGAGCTGTTGATGATGAAGGGAATCCTGAAAATCTAGTTGTCGATGTAACAGCTAAATTGTACTGGTGGGAATTTGAATACCCGGATCTAGGTATCGTTACTGCACAGGAACTCGTAGTACCGACAGATGAAAAGGTTTACTTCAATCTACTTGCTGCTGATGTAAAGCACTCCTTCTGGATTCCAGCAGTTGGCGGTAAGATGGATACGAACGTTGAAAACGTCAACAAATTCTATTTGAAATTTGACAAAGACTCGACTGACCTGAAGGACGGCGTCTTTTATGGTAAGTGTGCTGAGCTTTGCGGACCATCCCACGCTTTGATGGATTTCAAAGTTAAGACTATGCCTCGTGCTGATTTTGATAAGTGGGTTGCAGCGATGCAATCTACAAAAGATGAGCAAGTTGTAGCAAACCCACAAGGTGAAGAAGTATTCGAAGCAAGCTGTATTTATTGTCACGCTAACTCAGGAGCTGGAGAGAGTGGTGCTCAAGGACCAAACCTTGCCACTTTTGGAGACCGTAACCGAATTGCCGGTTATATGGACCATACAAAGGAAAATTTGATCGAGTGGATCAAAGACCCGCAGGAACATAAACCAGGCAACACAATGCCAGCTTTCAAAGACCAGCTTTCAGATGAAGAACTGGACGCGTTGGCTGAATACTTAATGGGATTATCAGTAGAAAAATAATTTCCACTTGAATTTGTAGAGGAGGTAACAAAGTGAGTTCAGTTGCTCAAAAAAAGGGTTTTGGCGCAACGCTATGGGATTGGCTGACAACAGTCGACCATAAGAAGATCGGAATCCTTTACTTCCTTGGAGGCGGATTCTTCTTCGTTGTCGGCGGAATCGAAGCGATGTTGATCCGTTGGCAGCTCCATAAGCCAAACAACGATTTCGTCAGTGCGGGACTTTTCAATGACTTGATCACGATGCACGGAACGACGATGATTTTCTTAGCGGCCATGCCGATTTTATTCGGATTTATGAATGCCATAGTACCGCTTCAAATTGGAGCACGGGACGTTGCGTTCCCATTTATTAACTCGTTAGGTTTTTGGATGTTCTTCTTCGGAGGATTATTCCTGAATATTTCTTGGATTTACGGTGAAGTGCCGGATGCAGGATGGACTTCTTACGCGTCCCTATCTCTTGCATCGCCTGGCCATGGTATCGATTTCTACGCTATCGGGCTTCAGATAGCCGGTGGTGGTACGTTGATGGCGGGGATCAACTTCCTGGTCACGATCATTAACATGCGTGCACCAGGGATGACTTACATGCGTATGCCATTGTTTACATGGACAACGTTTGTAGCGTCTGCGATGATTCTCTTCGCATTCCCTCCATTGACAGTTGGTTTGTTCTTCCTCACATTTGACCGCATGTTCGGAGGTAACTTCTTCCATCATGCGATGGGTGGTAACACGATTATTTGGGAGCATATTTTCTGGATTTTCGGTCACCCTGAAGTTTACATTCTAATTTTGCCGGCCTTCGGTATTTTCTCTGAGATTTTCTCTACATTCTCAAGAAAACGTCTGTTCGGTTATCCATCCATGGTATTCGCAACGGTCCTTATCGGATTCCTCGGATTCATGGTTTGGGCTCACCACATGTTCACAGTTGGTCTAGGACCAACAGCGAACGCAATCTTTGCGGTTGCTACAATGGCGATCGCTGTTCCGACAGGGGTTAAGATCTTTAACTGGCTCTTGACTATGTGGGGCGGTAGCATCAAGGTGACCACACCAATGTTGTATGCGCTTGGTTTCATCCCATCTTTCGTAATGGGTGGAGTTACAGGTGTCATGCAAGGTGCTGCGCCACTTGACTATCAATTGCACGATTCTTACTTTATCGTTGCCCACTTCCACTACGTAATCGTTGGTGGGGTTGTGCTTGCGATCTTGGCAGCAACTCACTATTGGTGGCCAAAAATGTTTGGTACGATGCTGCATGAAGGTCTTGGAAAAGTGACATTTGTGTTTTTCTTCATCGGCTTCCACATGACATTCCTAATTCAGCACTGGTTAGGATTCTGGGGCATGCCGCGCCGAGTATGGACTTTCATGGATGGCCAAGGATGGAATATGGCGAACTTTATCAGTACGATCGGTGCTATTCTAATGGCAGTCGGCGTAATTGTACTCGTCATCAATATCATCATTACATCTGTTAAAAATGTTCGGGTATCCAATGACCCATGGGGTGACGGGCGTACACTTGAATGGGCGATCGAATCTCCGCCTGTTTTTTACAACTTCCCGACAACACCGCTTGTCCGTGGATTGGATACAGTTTGGATCGAGAAAATGGAAGGAAATGAAGCCGGTTATACAGCAGCGGAGCCTGTAAAGGATATCCATATGCCAAACGGTTCCATCATTCCGTTATTCATGTCTTTAGGTTTGTTCGTTGCAGGTTTCGGTGCGATGTTCCGTACAGAAACAAGCTGGGGACTTCCGGTTCTCATCATCGGTCTGGCTTTCACATTTGTCTGCATGTCGGCCCGTTCATTGATTGATGACACTGGCTATTACATTAAAAAAGATGAATTGCTTCGTGATATGAAGCGCAAAGGAGGTCAAGCATAATGGATTTGAATAAAAAATTCACTCCAGAAACATGGCCTGATCATCCGGAAAAAGCGACACTTGAAGCAAAAAATAAGTTTGTCGGCTTCTGGCTATTCCTTGGCGGGGAAACAATTCTCTTCGCAACTTTGTTTGCAACGTATATTGCGCTTAAAAACTCCGGTCCGAGCGGTTTCGGATTTAGCACGCAAGAACTTTATGAATTGCCACTTGTTTTTGTTATGACGATGTTGCTTTTAACATCTTCTTTAACGAGTGTATATGCTATGTATCATCTTAGAAACTATAACTTCAAAAAGATGCAGCTTTGGCTTGCAATCACAGCATTGCTTGGTCTCGGCTTCCTGATGCTTGAAGTATATGAATTCTCCCACTATGTGAAAATCGGATTTACTTATGGCAATAGTGCCTTCAGTTCTTCCTTCTTCACATTGGTAGGAACTCACGGTTTCCACGTTGCGATTGGTCTTGTTTGGATCACATTACTTATTTTCCGTAATGCGAAAAGAGGCTTGAACCTTTATAATGCAACTAAGTATTACACCTTCTCGCTTTACTGGCACTTCATTGACGTTGTGTGGGTATTCATCTTCACTGTAGTCTACTTGATGGGAGTGATAGGTTAAGATGGCAGAGATCGAAGTTTACAAAAGGACGCCTGCTGAGCAGGCTATGTTGAAGAAACGGGCAAAGCAGTCGATGAAAGGCCAAATCATGATGTTTTCCCTCATGATCTTCTTGACTCTTATTTCGTTTTCGATGGTTGTCGCATTTGAAAGTGGAGTAGCTGGTTTCTCCAAATACTTCATTGTTCCAATGCTGATGCTTTTCGCAGCTGTCCAAGTCGGTTTACAATTGTATTATTTCATGCATATGAGTGAAAAAGGCCATGGCATTCCGCAAATGTTCATGTTTACTGGAGCGCTATTTGGTTTCCTCATTCCATTGACTTTCGCTACAATTGTTTGGTGGTAATTCAAAACTCCACGGATTCCAAATCCGTGGAGTTTTTTTATGAATTTACATGCTAAGTTCATACAATTGCAAATGTCAAAGTTCGTTCATTGTCATCGAAGACGGAACGTTCTATAATGGGGATAGTCTGAAAAAGGAGCGATGGCATAATGCCTTTAAGTATTTTTGGGTTTCGTGCCTTATGGAGTCCTTATTTTTTGTTCTTCATACTGGCTGGTATTGTTTTATATTTCCTGCTGACGAAAAAATGGAGGAATCGGTTTGAAGGCAGTGAACAGGTGACCCGCAAGGAGATTACCTATTTTCTTCTTTCCATGTTTCTTCTCTATGTGGTAAAAGGTTCCCCGATGGATCTGCTTGGACATATTCTATTCTCGGTTCATATGGCACAAATGGCCATTCTTCTATTAATCGTCGCGCCATTGTTCATAATCGGCATACCGGATTTTATTTGGAAAAAAGTTTTGTCGGTTTCAATTATTGACCGTATCGTCCGGTTGTTTACCAAACCGATTATTAGCCTGATGGTTTTCACATTGATGTTTTCGTTATATCATTATCCGTTAATTTTGGATTATGTTAAGCTCAGTCTCGTTCTTCATGCTGTTTTTACCATCACTTTATTCATAGCTGCATTATTCCTTTGGTGGCCAATTGTTAACACACTCGAAAGCCAGCCAAAGCTACACGGATTAAAAAAAATTGGCTATGTTATTCTAAGTGCCATTCTTATCACGCCTGCTTGTTCCCTTATCATTTTTGTGGACGTGCCTGTGTACGAAACGTACTATAGCGGGGAAGCTTGGTTAAAAGCGATGGCTCTATGTGTTCCACCGGGGACCTTGTCGGGCTTATCCATCTCTGGCCCTGAGCTATTTACGAATATGCCAACATTATATGACCAGCAATTGGGCGGTATTATTATGAAAGTGATCCAGGAGCTGATTTATGTTGTTGTGATCGGAAAGATTTTCATCCAGTGGTATCGTGATGAGCAGATGAATGCCGAGGAAATTACGAAGAAGGCACTGATTGACCGTCAAAACCTGGAGTATCATAACTAAATTGCACAATTTCTAGACGAGGGGATTCCAAATGAACGTTCCTTTATTGCCAACGATTAGTACTTTTTTTATTGTGTTATCCGCCATTTTTGTAGCAATTGGCTGGAATCTGATTCGACAAAGAAAGATCGAGGCGCATAAAAAAACGATGATAGCTGCTGCTGTATCAGCATTGATCTTTTTTATCATCTATCTTTCCAGAACGGTATTCATTGGCAATACCGCTTTTGGCGGACCAGAACATTTGAAAATTTACTACACGATCTTTTTAATATTTCACATCACCTTGGCGACTGTCGGTGCAGTCTTAGGGATTTTCACCCTTGTCGCAGGGTTTAAAAACAATCTGGCAAGACACCGGAAATTAGGACCGGTGACCAGCATTATCTGGTTTTTCACAGCCATTACAGGAGTTGCTGTTTACTTGCTTCTGTATGTGTTTTACCACGGCGGGGAGACAACTTCCGTCATCAAAGCCATTTTAGGATTATAAAAAACGCGCTGCCTTTTATGAAAGGCGCGCGTTTTTTGTGCTTTCTCATATTTTGAAATTCATTTTGATGATGCCGGCTTCACGGGCAGTGTTAAAGAGGATAACGATGAGTGGACCGATAAAAAAGCCAAGAAATCCAAATAGCTTCAAGCCGATGAACATTGCAATCAATGTTGGCAGCGGGGAAAGGCCAATTTGATTCCCCATTACTTTCGGTTCCACCGTTCTTCGGATAATGAGCAGGATGACTGCAAGAATAGCCAGCTTCGTTCCCATTCCGACATCTCCGCTAACCAGCTGATACAGCGACCAGGGAGCGAGGATGATAATTGATCCTAATATAGGGATAACATCAATGATCCAAATAATAAGCGACATGACGACTGCATACTTTGGTGTGATTACGAGAAGGCCCACAAATGTAACGGCCAGAATGATTAAGCTGACAAGCAACTGGGCTTTCATGAATCCGAAAATCACAGAGTTCAATTTAGACATCATATATCGGACTTTCTTTGCGGTATCATCAGTTAAATGACGGAAGAACATCTTTTTTAAATCTGGCAATTCGAGCATGAATAAGAAAAGAGCGATCATAAATACGATCAAGCTGACAAGAAAATTGGGGATTTCGCCTGCCAATGTCATGATTTTATCGGAACTTAACAAACTGGTTAAAGAATTCCGAAGGGTCACGATCATTTTATCAAATTCATCTTGAATAGCTTTTACGAATTCAGGAGGCATGCCGGCTGTATAATTCGACATCTTGCTCTGCAAATCAATCCAGACACCTGAGAGCTTATTTAAATGATCCGGTGCATCTTTTGTAAATTGAATCAATTTACCGATAAGGGAATTGACAGTGTAGTATAGAAGAGCTGCTAATAAGGCAACAAAAAAGATGTAGATGGTGATAACGGAAACTTTCCGCTTCCATTTAAATTTGGTTTCAACCAATTTAACGAGCGGTTCAAATACCATGGCAGTAAGAAGGGCGATAATAATTGGAACGGAGACGGGCAAAATGAAAAGGCAGATTAAGATGAGAGCTATTATGGCAATCGTAAAAATGAGAATTCGTTTTGTAAACCAACGGGACAACGGCAATTCCTCCAATTAATTCATTGTTTCCATTATAACCAAAAAAATGAGTAATGAATAGGAAAAAAAAGCCGAAGAACCTATTGTTCTCCGGCTGTAACAAATTATTTTGCTAAATTAAAATTTTGAAGTTCTTCATATACTGCTTTAAGCGTCGCTTGGCAGTCTTTGATCAAGCCTTCTGGATAGACTTCATCTTCTCCGTATTCAACACCATGTGGATAATAATGCTTGCCCACAGCCGGTGTTTTCAAATGGATGACGGCTTCACGTGTGCCGATATCCTCATCGGGTGTATAACCGAAAACACGCAAATAGTAAGTGCCTTCTTTGATCACATATTTTTTATCATACGTCACCCGCTCATAATCCCATTGACCCGCACGGATCAGATCATGCTTTGTCAAAACTTCATCCAGAACGGACAATTCGGCAACGATGCCTTCGATTCCAGTATTTAGAATGTCCATAATACAAATCCTCCTTCACTCATAACCAGTCATTTGCCTATACTTCATAATCATAGAACAAATTACCGGTAGTTGCAATGACAACATTGTGTCATGAAGGATTCGTACTGCATTTCAATTGGTTTCATCGTTTGCTTGGCTACTATGTAAACAAAAACTTGGATGTCAATATTGGAATCTATTTACCTCAACTTACATAATGTTATCTGAAAAATGCCGGAATAAGCAAAAAGGGTGTAAAACTCATTCTCTCTCATGTTAAAGTAGTACTAATAATCATGAATCGAAAGTAGGGCGCAGTCGAAGTGAAAGTTATATGGAAAATAGCTCTGTTACTCGTTATCCTTCTCGGCCTATTTTACTTGATGGATACGCGCGTAAAAGAGAATGAACCATTAGAATCTCCAGTCAAGCATGGCACGGCCATACCGGTACCGGAAAAACAATTGAATAGCCAGGTTGTTGGAGCAGAAAGGCCTGACCAGGGCTTATCCATTTTCGTCGGCAAAACAACTGAGCAGCTCATTAAAACGTATGGAGATCCCGATCGAATTGAGCCGTCAGCTTACGGTTATGAGTGGTGGATTTATTTGGATGATCCATATTTTATGGCTGGGGTGAGCGGAGAACAAGTCAATCAAGTATTTAGTGCAGATAGCCAAGTGAATATGAGCCCATTTACAATCGGTCAGGATGTCAATCAAGTATATCGCTCTACGATTATAGAATCGGAAGTGGATGTGCAGCTAGGCTCGAATCTTTATATGTTTTCATTAAAAAGTGAGGATATCGCAAATCGTGCTCTTGTGAAATTCAAGGATTTGTATGCTCAAGTATACGTAGATGAAGAGGATGCCAAGATTGAAGGAATCCGTTTTATCGAGCCGAAGACTCTGGTCATTCATCAGCCGTATGATATGGAATACAGCGGAGAAATGATCAGTATTTCTCCGCCTTCGGCTTCTATACAGATGGAAGTGGATCGTGCCATGGAACGTCAAGTTTTTGAATTGACAAATGAATATCGGAAAAATCATGGACTGACCGAGTTGAAAAACGATTATTGGCTTGGTGTCCTGGCACGAGAACATAGCAAAGATATGGCTCTGGAAAATTATTTTTCAAATGAGTCCCCTTCCACCGGCACGCTTAGCGACCGCTTAAAGACTTCGGGCTTTGTGCATCGCAAAGCCGGCGAAAATATTGCATTCAATTATGTGGATGCCATTGAAGCCGTGCATGGATGGCTGAATTCATCAGCTCACCGTCAAGTGTTGCTGGATAGCGATTTTTCACATTTAGGTACTGGGGTATACGGCAAATATTATACGCAGGACTTTATCCAGAACGAAAATAAAAAGAAAGAAAACCTTAATCTGAATACGGAATGATCCATGTTCCTTTTTCAATCGTATCGATGCCTCTTATGTATAGGGGCATCGACTTTTTATGTGCGTAAATAGCAGCGCGTTTCTGAATAATGGGACGCGCCTCCTCAAGCAGCGGAAGTAATTCCGGAATAGTGAGACTGTCGATTTTCTTGCTCTCTGCCGAACGTTTTGGATCGGTTGTCATAACGCCTGGCACATCTTTAAAAAATTCAACATGGGTGGCCTGTAATGCTGCTGCCAATGCAACAGCGGT
>NZ_BQYK01000003.1:306663-336229 GCF_023168145.1 Sporosarcina sp. NCCP-2222 | reverse complement strand
TATCCGTAATGATGCCGTCGCCAAATTCTCCTTCTGTCCAAATGCCTGCATGGATACCGTGCAAGACTTGATTGTCTATGCCCGCCTCAATTAACTCAGCGGATAATACAGCGGAGGCGATAATTTCTCCGCAAGATGCGGCCAAATCTGATGCTGCTTTGGAAAAATTAAAAGCATCGGTCAGCCGTAACAAGCTATCAGTGGAATAGGGATCACTTCCTCTGCCGATCGCTGAAACGACGACAACGACATTTTGATGTTCCCTGATACCGGCTGCGATGTGCCTGATGCATTTTTCTCTTGTTTGTTTATCTTTCATGGCGACGCCGCCAAACTTCTGAACAATCATTTCGGCCCCCAACTTTCTTCGTGACGTTCGTTTACTGCCCTACATACGATAAAGTATAGTTCGCTCTCAATATATTCGTGTCGATTCAAATTTGTTCGGGAAAGGGGAGAGGACTTCTGTTACTTTCGGAGCTATTAAAAGACTGGCCTTGTCAAGTATTTGGGGGTATTCATACTGAGGTAAAAGGGGTAAGCGAGCATTCGACAAGGATAAGCGAAGGGTACCTGTTTATAGCAAGGAAGGGAGGGAAGACGGACGGGATCTGTTATGTCGAGGAGGCGATAGAGAAAGGCGCCTGTGGTATTGTGATTGACCGCAATGCTGCGATGGCAATGACGGATGAAATGTCCATCCCGCTCATTGTTGTCCCGGATTGCAGGAAATTCATTTCTTATGCCAGTGCAAGACTGGCAGGGAATCCGTCGGAATTATTGACTATCGTTGCTGTCACAGGAACGAACGGGAAAACAACGGTGACGCATTTGACCAGTCAGTTGCTGCAGATGGCCAACGTGAAAACGGCAGTCATTGGAACGACGGGTGTTTTCATTGATGGCCATCAAGCGGTTACCTCGTACCCAGAAATGACCACGTTGCCTCCGGAACATTTTCATCAGCTGCTGAAAGATCTTGTGGATGCCGGTGTGACGCATGTTCTCCTGGAAGCCTCCTCCATGGGGTTGGCCACAAGCAGATTAGCCCATTGCAACATTGATATTGGCGTATTTCTTAATATTGGCATCGATCATTATGAGGAGCATGGAGGGAAACAACAATATTTAGATTCAAAGAAAATATTGGCGTATCAAGCAAAAACGTTAATTGCCAATTCGGAAGATGAGATATGCAAACAAATGGTGGCTGATGCGAAGGTGCCTGTCCATTATTTTGACTATGGAACAGTCTGCGGGGAGCAGATTAATGAGGAGCGAATCAATATAAATCTACCGGGCAGGCACAATCGAATGAATGCGTTCGCTGCCCTGGCCGTACTGCGTGTACTTGGTTACGAGCTGGCAGACATTCTTCCGTTAAGCCAATCACTGCAGCTGCCTGAGGGAAGGCTGCAATCTCTTCAGCAAGATGGCATTACCGTTTATGTTGACTATGCCCATACACCGGATGCACTTGAAAATGTACTTCAGGCATTAGCAGGTGAGTGTTCCGGGAAGTTAATCACGGTCTTTGGCTGCGGCGGGGATCGAGATCATGGCAAGCGTCCGAAAATGGGGGAAGTCGCCTCAACCTATTCGACGGAAGTTATCATTACTTCCGATAATCCACGATCGGAAAATCCAACTCAAATTATTGAAGAGGTATTGCAAGGAATACGTATGAAGGAAAATGTTCGTGTCCAGGTAGATCGGAAATCGGCCATCTACGAAGCGATTGCATTGGCAAAATCGGGAGATGTGGTCCTAATCGCCGGAAAAGGGCATGAGAAGACACAATATACGAAAGAAGGAGTTTTTCCATTTTCGGATTACGAGGTAGCGGCGGAGGCGTTTCAGTATAGATAACGAGCCTGTTGGAAAAGAATAGTTCAGAAAAGATGCGGGGGAACCCATTTCTTTGGTATAATTGCCTGGAATGGAGGGGTTGTCTGAATGATGATGACGGATGAATGGCTGAACATCATCGAATGTGCCGAGGAACTCTCCGAGATGATATTGCGTTCTGATGTCGCAACGGAATATCGGAAGGCGAGCCAGGCAGTATACACGGATAAAGATTTGGTGAAAGCGATTCAGTCGTTTACAGATTTAAAAGAACGATACGAAGAAGTACAGCGCTTCGGAAAATACCATCCGGATTACAATATAGTAATGAAAAGCATCCGTGCCGACAAAAGGGCACTCGATGTAAACGAACAGGTCGCTGCTTTGCGTCTGTCCGAGAATGATGTACAACAGTTGCTGGATGAAGTCAGCACAATCATAGCCCAATCTGTTTCGGTGGCTGTAAAAGTCCCTGCGGGTAATGGTTTGTTCACGACCTCCTGTGAAGGAGGGTGCGGGTCGGGTGGAAGTTGTTCCTGCTCGGCGTAATTATAGTATCCAAGTGATTCTGCACAAAATAAAGTAGAAGATAGGGCTACCCAGAAAGTCAGAGACATCTGATTTTCTGGGTAGTCTTTTTTTTAGGAAAGCGCAGGGAGTACAGCCTGGCCTGGCTTATTGGCGTCCTTCTAGACTTAATGGCATTCAATTCGTTTTATAGGCGTTCAGCCTGATTTCTGCTGTTCAGGAAAACGACTACACTATCATTCAAAATGGTATCAACTAGTTACTAAAGCTCATTCAGGCTCATGGATGTCGATTCAATTATGTTGTTTTACATTCGGGAGGGATTTCGATACAGCTTCAAACGAAAAAAATCAGCGGGAAGACCGATTGGTTCTGCTCCCACTGATTTATTTTTAACAATAGAGTGAATTTAAAATCTCATGAAAACTGGAAACCCCTATGCAACACTATGAAACTATATCTCATTCTATTGTTCTGCTGATTGGACTAATTTCATCATGTCAGACGGGTTGTCTGTTATGAAGCCGGATGCTCCGGCAGTCATAAGTTTGGCTGCTCGTTCTGGGTCATTTACACCTTTATAATACACTTTAATATTCAATCCTTTAAGAAACTGGATGAATGCTTCTGTCCGTAACGAGAAGACGCCCTTCTTATTGGATAAGCAGAAAAGGTCGGCATTCGGTTTGTATAAATGGCCGAATTGGCTTGTGAATGAAGTGTAAGCTTTCATTTGTTCTTCATTGCCTGCGCCAATGGCCACTTTGTTTTGTGCATAGAGATTGAAGCGATCCGTTTGCTCATCGAACGGGCTTGTGACGGCTACACGATCCTGGTCGCCTGTCGTTTCCAATAAACGCCAAAGTTTGGATGGCATCAGGCTGCCTTCATATGTGTCAGGCGAGTCTTTAATCGTAATGACAAAAAGGAGATGCGGAAATGCGGCGAGAAGCTCTTGTAATCGTAAGATTTTTTCCCCTTTTCCTCGGTATGCGTACGCACCGTCTTCGTCTTGGAACATATATCCAGCGTCGGCACGGTTCAATTCTTCCCATGTGTAGTCGGCCACTTTACCGGAAAAATCCGTCGTTCGATCGGTCAATTCGTCTTGGAAGACGATAATCTCCTCGTCTTTCGTCAGCCGGATATCGATAGCAAAGCCATGCACACCGGTTTCCACTGATTTTGAGAAAGCGGCCATCGTATTTTCTGGTGTTTCGACAGAACCGCCATGTGCGGCCAATACGACAGTTTCATTGAATTCCAATGCGGTTTTCGGTTCGCGTGGAATTTGTTTTGATACGACTTTGGATGCTGCCCATGCCGCTACTCCGGCAGCTCCTACTGTTAATGCGATTGTCGTCTTCTTTCCCATTTCCTAACCTCCTTCCAAATTTCAACGGCTACTCCTTCCTATATTATAGGCGAAAAGAATAGGGCTGTCAGCAATGTTCAGTTGCAGTGCTTTTCCTACCTATGGTATCGTATGGAGTAGGAAAAGAGGGAAAATTTTATGATTGATCGACAAGGAATCGTTGTGTACCTTCAGCACTTGAAGCAAGCGAAATCATTTCGAAAATACGGTCATGTCCATTATATTTCACGTCGAATGAAATATGTCGTCCTATATTGTGATCAGGATGAAGTGGAAGCGACCATCCGAAAAATTGAACGGTTGCCATCTGTGAAAAAAGTGCTGCCATCCTATCGCCCATTTGTCAAAACGGAATACGAAAATGCGAAACCGGACAAAGCGAAAGAATATGACTATAAAATCGGGCTTTGATCGTTACTGCAAAGGCGGCAGTAAATGGTTCAGCCGTAAGATGCCGATAATGTACTGATAATAGAGGGAAGCTTCGGCGAAGGCGGTGGAGTGCTGCAAATCAATCGGAATCGGTGTGCATCCATTTTGTAAGGATGCCTGTTCGAACAGCAGCCTCCTTTTCGGCATTTCCTCGCCCTTCTGTAATATGCCTTCCCTGCAAATATAAATCGGCATAAAGTGGCCCTCTCCAGCTGGATGGAAAGCGGCAGCTAGGGAAATGACATTTCCTTTGTCAGTTGCGGTGGAGAAGATGAAAGTGCGATGGAGGCGTGAGGCATTTGTATTCATCAGTTCAATCAATTCAAATACGTCGGAAAAGCCTTCGCCAAGTTCAATAAAACGTTGCTGAAGCATGAACAGACACTACCTTTCAAAAACTAGTTGTACGGGTATCATAACATGTATGATTCCTCGTGCCTATCATTCCATGTAATGAGGTGCCATCGTTGAAAACCATCATGAGGACACTAGTCCTTCTTGTTTTAATCAATGCCGTATTATTATATATGCATTACTCCCAAATGGAGGGCGCTACAGGGAAAGGATCCGAAACCGCCAAGTATGATCAAGAAATCGAAGTGACTCAGCGGAATGACGGTCTGTATATCCGACAGCATTTTAAAGGGCTTGAAAATGGCAGATATGAAATTGTCTGGCCTGAACTTAGTGAGAATGAAGCATGCTACATAAAAGATAAATCATCCTGTACACGGATGAATGATTCTGTGACCGCCATCTTGGAAGGGGACGCTGCAGAACAATCCATATCATATCAAATTCCGATCAAATCATCTGATTCCACTATTCTTTATGAAAATATATTCGCAAAGCTGAGGAATGGGACAGTTGGAACTACCATGCTTCATGTCACGGATGAAACAAATTCAGGCGGCGTCTGGATAAGTGAATTGGATCGGATCGGCACAAAAAAACTAAACCGGATTGAATATACAATGTTTTACGGCATGGGAAAAACTGACCTGCTGTACTGGCAAAATAAAGAGCTGCCGGAAGCATATCGAAGTGAGCAAATTTCAATCTTTGGAAAGGGCATTCATAAAGAACAGGCGGCTCGCTTGGAAGGACTGCTGAAAAAAGTGGACGCCCCTCATATGACCGTTGTCGTGGGCACGAATCAAAAGCCGTTCATGAAAGGACGTCTGGTCTTGACTGATCAAGTCGACACAGAGCTCCTGGAAACCCGATTAATCCAATATGGCGTAATGGCCCGCTATGGTATTGCAAGCAGCGAAAGAATGACGGCAAACATCGCAGCTTCCTTACTGATTGGCGAACCATTTGGGAATGGTACTGCCAAAAAAGCGTATGAAAAAATCACGGAAAAACTGTCATCTACTCAATTGGAGCAATTGAACAAAAAATTAGGCAGCACCTCAAAATTGGATCCTCAGACATTGGACCAACTTATTGGGGAAGTCAGCGGCTTAAAGACAACATTTTTGGAGCATGCAGCGGATGAACAATATGGTTTTTATTTTGAAGATCCCCGAGAATTGAAAGTCAAAGGAGAAAAAGCGGAAGGTGTCTCGGTTTTATTGGAAGACGGACAAGTATTTTACTCGGGTAAAGAATTGTTCAGACAATTGGGATACACATTGGAATCCAATCAGCAGTCCATCTATATCACAAACGAAACTGATAAATTCAGATTTTCTTTACGGGATCCTTTCTATGTGTTTAACGAAAGAAAATACTCTTTGCGGACGAAACCATATAAAAAGATGAATGGCGCTTATTATTTTGAGGAAGATGCAATAAAAAGAATTTTTTCCTTGAAAATACAAAAGACCGATGAGGCAATTGATGTCAGCTCTGCAGAGGGCAAGGAAGGGGAAACCGATAAATGAGAATTGTTTCGGGATCTCGGCGAGGCATTCCATTAAAAGCATTGCCGGGTGATACGACAAGACCTACGACAGATAAGGTGAAGGAGTCCCTTTTTAACATGATCGGGCCTTACTTTGATGGTGGAACGGCAGTTGAACTGTTTGGCGGCAGCGGATCCTTATCTTTGGAGGCATTATCGAGAGGCGTGGATCAAGCCTATGTGTTTGAGCGAAATGCAAAAGCCTGTACCATTATTAAAGAAAATGCTGAAAAATGCCGGTTCGTCGATGAGTTGGCCATTTTCCGCACGGATGCACGTAATGCTGCAAAAAAATTGAAGACGATGGATGTACAAGCAGATCTGCTGTTTGTAGATCCTCCTTATGCGAAAACAGAGTTTTACGGCTTAGTCAATGATTTTATCGAGCTAGAGTTGATGGCACCCGAAGCGATTATCGTCTGTGAACATGACAAGAAAATGGAGCTGCCTGAGTCGTATGGGGATTTTTCTAGAGTGAAGCATGTGGTTTATGGCAGCAGTGCGATTTCGATCTATAGGAAATGAGGTTTCAACATGACAAAAATAGCAGTAGTCCCCGGAAGTTTCGATCCAATTACGAACGGCCATCTCGATATTATTGAAAAAGCAGCAAAAGTGTTTCCTGAAGTCAGGGTGGCAGTTATGAATAATTCCTCCAAGAATCCGTTATTTACGGTGGAAGAGCGAATTCAACTCATCCGGGAAGTTACGTCCTCCCATTCAAATGTAGTTGTCGAATCGTCTTCTGGGCTTCTTATCAATTATGCCAGGAAGGTGGGCGCCTCAGTGATCGTCCGCGGTTTAAGAGCGGTATCCGACTTCGAATATGAAATGCAGATTACATCGATGAACAGAATGTTGGATGAAAGCATTGAGACGTTTTTCGTCATGACGAAGAATAATTATTCGTTCCTTAGCTCGAGTATCGTCAAGGAAGTTGCCCAGTACGGTGGGAATATTTCGGCCCTTGTTCCGGTTCAAGTAGAGACAGCCTTGAAAAAGAAATTCAATCATTAACAAATGGTAAAAGGACGGAGGAGCGTGTTTGCATCCTCTCGTCCTTTTTTATCGTGAAAGACTGTTATGAGTAGATTAGAAACAGAATGAGCGGAACTGCCATCACACTCCAAAGCCGGCTGAGCAAATAGGGCTTCAATGAGAGATTGGCCGCCTTTGCAATGACATAGACTTGCATATGGATGCTCAATCCGTTAACAGAGATGATGGCTGCAATGATGAAGGGATAAAAACTCATCGAATAAAAATGATCTGTAGCGGACTGGACGCCAGAGGTCATTTCAAAAAGGGACAGAACAATTGTTTTCGCTATTCCGATATCTACAGTCAACGCAGATGAGGCAGTTGTTGTTATGACATTTCCTAATGAGGAGAAGAATATGACGGTAGTTGCAACAAGTATGATGACTGAGGAGCTGTCTTTTATCGCATCAAGCAAAGGTCCTGAGCTTTTCGTTTTCTTTTGAATTTCGCGTTCATCTTGTCCCTCCTCCGCACGCAAAAGGAAGAGAGTCAGTAAAAAAAATAATAAATTAGCGATATGAATGGCAGCTAACAATTTCCAGCCGGACTGGACGTTGTCAAATAGCTCTGTCCCGACAAAGCCGATGATAAACATTGGACCTGGCGCATGGCAAGCGGCAAGCAGTAAGCTACTCTCTTTTTTTGATAGCTCTCTGTTTTTGTACATTTCTGTGACAGTGACCGCGCCGACTGGAAACCCGCCGAAAGAGCCGAGAACATAAGCCTTAAGATAGCTTTTCCAACTTTTTGGCCGATTCCCGGAAGAAGGTATCTTTAATAGCCATTGTGTCAAAATGATGTACGGGAGTAAATATGGCAATAGCGCATTTACAAAAAGATAGGCGCCAGCTTCTGCACCATCATGGGCTGTTCCTGGCTGGAAAATGAACAGCAGGATCAAACCCCATATAATGATGACGTTAATCATGTATCGGGTGGGTGTGTAAGAGGATACTAGTCATTGGAAGCTGCTCCTTTCGAATAAATTTGCACGTTCGATAGCGTCTGAAGAAATTGGCAAAATGCTATACGAAACAGTGCGTGTGGGATAATATGGAGAGAGTTAAATTGCTTTGCCGAATGTTCTTTGCCATGAATATAACTTCCTGATTTACAGGAACCACTTATATATATGTGTGAATGGAACAGGCTATTAATGGAGGTGTGCTTTTATGAAGTTGAGAAAGCTGGGATTGTACGGCGTAATCGTTGTCGTATTAATTTTCTTGTTTTTTTACCCGTTGGACTCATATATTTCGAAGCCAGGAGGTGCGTATGATCTAGCGCCACTTGTAGAAGTAGCAGGAGGCAGTGATCATGAAAGTGGGACATTTAATTTAATGACAATCTCCATCGCGAAAGCAACCCCGCTATCATACGCCTTTTCCAAATTCTCCGACCAGCGTAAAATTATGCCCGTTCAAAAGGTTCGGCGAGAAGGGGAAAATGACAAGGAATATAATATCCGGCAAAGAAAACTGATGTCCGATTCACAATTCAATGCAATTACGGTTGCCTTCGACCGTACAGGACTGCCTGTCAATATACAATTTGATGGTGTCTTTGTCGTCATGGTGCTTCCGGGCAGTGCGGCAGATAATATTTTGGAGGTCGGTGATAAAATACGATCTGTTGACGGTAAGGAACTGACAGAATCAGGCCAATTTGCTGATGTCATTTCCGGCAAAAAAGAAGGCGACAAGGTCGATTTGTCTGTTGAGAGAGGCGATAAACGCCTTAATGTCACTGTCGTATTGAAAGAGATACCTGAAGCGGAAGGGAAAATCGGTTTGGGGATTCAATTCCAGGAAGATCGTCTGCTGACGACTAAACCAGAAGTGAAATTCAGTACGGGAGAAATTGGCGGCCCATCTGCAGGACTAATGTTTACACTGGAAATTATGAACCAATTGACGGATGAAGATCTAACAAAAGGCTATGAAATCGCCGGGACTGGCGAAATGCTCCCAGATGGAACAGTCGGCAGAATTGGGGGGGCGGAGTTCAAAGTGATGGCTGCGTCTAAAGATGGAATCGAAATCTTTTTTGCCCCAGATGATGAACTTTCAGAGGAACTAAGAAGTGCCAACCCGGGAATCAAATCAAACTATGAGGAAGCTGTTGCAACGGCAAAAAAAATAGGCACGAAAATGAAAATCGTGCCTGTCAAGACAGTGGATGACGCTCTCGATTACTTAGAGAAGTTAGAGCCGAAATAATTAGAGGATAAGAGGCCGGTTGAGGTAATCCGTCCCTAACGTCGCACTCCTATGATCTTGTGTAATAGCTAATGCATAAATATCAGACGCCCTAATATCAACGGTTAAGGAAGGATCCTTAAAAGAGGCTGCTTTGCTTACCAATGGGAGCTTCAAATCCTTTTTGGTACGGTTTAAGTAGTCTCTTCCGTTTGCTGTCATGCCGAGCAACCGCAAATAGGAGGCATGGGGTATTTCTTCCCGCATAGTTGTGGTGAAGCCTGTAAGGATATGCGTGATCATCCGCTGAATGCGTGTCCACGTGTAACGCTTTGATTTAACTTGTTCCATGAAACCGCTATATGTTTGATTCGACAAAGCGGCTTTATAGATTGAGTTCTCCATGCCCTCTACAATATCAGCAATGGAAGTGAGCCGGGAAGGTCCTTCTCGGACAATGATCAGCCGCAAATAAGGATAGAAATGTTCCCAGCTCCCGAAAGCCTCGCGCTCTAGTTGCCATGATTGCAATAAACGCTCCGATGCTTCGGGAAGAAAGCCGGCTACTTCTTCCAAGGCGCCGCTTGTGAAAAACGTTTTGCGGATGCCTGTAGCGCTAGCTATGGTGTTTCCGGCAACAGTATCATCATGGTACTGCGCGACAATTCGGGGGATGGTGACAGGCGTCATAGATGATTGGATTTCCTTCGCCGCCTCCATATAATGATAACCTAGGATGTTATTCGGTTTCGTCAAGTTGACCGGCTGATCTGTTTTTTGGGCATCCTCAAGTATGCGCCTGTAGGCCTCGTTAAGGGCTTTCGGATAACTCGTCCCGCTAGACATAGCTTCCTTTACAGCTGCCTCATAGCTGACGCGGTGCTGATCAATAAAATCCAGGCTTTCAATGAAAGGCTGGATCGTGCCATCCTCGCTTCCGAAACAATAAGCATGGCAATGGGCTGCATCTAAAATTTCGATAGCCCCTCTTGCAAATACAGGTGCGTTTGCAGTAGCAAAGCGATAGGGCAATTCAAAGACAAGATCAACGCCGGACTGTAAAGCCATTTGAGCACGAGTCCATTTATCAACAAAAGCAGGTTCGCCCCGCTGAAGGAAGTTACCGCTCATCACAGCGATCATTACATCCGCACCGGTCCGCTTTTTTGCTTCCTGGACATGATGAAGATGCCCGTTATGAAACGGATTATATTCCACCACTATTCCTGTAGCTTTCAAAGTGACCATCCTTTCGGTATAATGTTAGATAGATTATACCTTTGTAGCAATAGGAGTGACAAGAAAAAATCTTGACATCCCTTTTTATGCATATTATAATCAACAGTGTTGTCTTGAGGTGATAGACATGAAATGGTCCATTCATCAATTACAGAAATACAGGCAAGGTTCCATGCCGCTTGACGAAGCGGTGAATCTTGAATCCGTCAAAGAACGGAACCCTGAAATCAGGGATATTACGCCTGTTCACGTAACTGGTAGCTGCACCATTGGTTCAAAAAAATTGACTTGCCGATTTAAGTTGGAAGGGAAGATGATTCTGCCGTGTTCTAGGACATGGGAAGATGTCGAATTTCCTTTTACGGTTGAGTCGGACGAGCAATTCAGTTGGGATGAAGCTGTCCTTGCAACGGATGATTCCATTCATCCGGTTGTAGGTGAAGTGATCGATCCAACCCCGATTTTGGAGGAACTTGTTCTTCTAGAAGTGCCACTTCAAATTTTCGGCGATACAGCTGAAGAGATGAAAGCAGCAGAGGGGAAGGGCTGGTCCTATACTACGGATGAACAGTACAATGAACAGCTCCAGAAAGAAAAGGAATCGAAAGTGGATCCGAGACTTGCAGGATTGGCTAAATTTTTTGATTCCGACAAAGACTAGGCGATCATAAGGAGGTGCCCCCGATGGCAGTACCAAAAAGAAGAACATCTAAAACAAAGAAAAGACTTCGTCGTACACACTTCAAATTACAAGTACCTGGCATGACAACTTGTGAAAACTGTGGCGAAATGAAATTGGCACACCGCGTTTGCAAATCTTGCGGTCATTACAAAGGTAAAGAAGTTGTAGGTGAATAATCAAGATTCGCTTGCAAATTGCCCTCTCCGATAGACGATTCTTCGTCCCGGGCGGAAGGCCACCGAGAGACCATGGCTCCGGTGGCTTTTTTCTATTCAAATATAGGTTAGAAAGGGATGGCTGGGATGGATTATCTTATAGAGTTCACGGATCAAACCGCAATGTTTACGATCAATCGTCCTGATATGCGGAATGCGATTAATTCCAACGTGATGGAAGGGCTGGAAAGCTTCGTTGCGGAAGTGGAAACGAACCAGAGCATCTCGTTTGCGGTCATTACAGGAAGTGGGGAAAAAGCATTTTGCTCTGGCGGCGATCTTTCGGAATTTCATCAATTCAGAACGGCGGAAGATGCATACCCGATGTTGAGCAGGATGGCAGGAATCCTTTATCGTTTATCCACGTTACCGGTGCCCGTAATTGCTCTTGTCAATGGCGCAGCTGTCGGCGGTGGGTGTGAAATCGCTTCGGCATGCGACTACCGTCTTGTTTCTAATAAGGCTAAAGCTGGCTTCATTCAAGGGACCCTTGCCATCACAAGCGGCTGGGGAGGAGCGACTCAGTTAATCGAAAAGATGGCCAGGCACGATGCCGTCCTCCGGTTTGTAAGTGAAGCTTCTGTATTAGAAGCATCGCACCTAGAGGAGATTGGCTGGGCGACTGAACAATACGAGGGAGATAAAATACAGGCTCTAGAACAATTTTTAAAAAGAATGGCCTTGATTCATCCTTCTGTTCACAGGGCGTATAAATCATTATTGATTCGTTCGTGGGAAGGAAAGGCAGTGAAGCAAAGGATGTTGGAGGAAGCGGAGCAATGTGCCCGACTTTGGGAAAGCGATGCACACCACGAGGCGGTTGCCAGATTTATTGGAAGGAAGCAATAAAACAAGTGGACTTTGAATTTGCAGAATAATTTAGTAGTCAAATAGTTGAAAACGGTTACATTGATAGTTTACACTGAAAGAGGGGAGAGATGATCAAGTCACTGGATGGGGGTATGACGATGGATAAAATATTGATTGCGAACCGTGGGGAAATCGCACTCAGAATCGTAAAAACATGCAAAAAGCTAGGCATTTCTACAGTTGCAGTCTACTCGGAAGCCGATAAGGAGTCACTCTTTGTGAAAGAGGCAGACGAGGCGTTTCTGATAGGTCCTCCGCCTGTTCAACAATCGTACTTAAAAGCCGATGAAATTATTGGCGTAGCGAAAACGAGCGGTGCGAAAGCGGTTCATCCTGGCTACGGGTTTTTATCCGAGAATGCAGAATTTGCAAGGAAAATCCGGGAAGCCGGCTTGGTTTTCATTGGTCCAGATGAAGAGACGATCGAACGGATGGGAGATAAG
This sequence comes from Sporosarcina sp. NCCP-2222, assembly GCF_023168145.1. Classification (GTDB taxonomy): domain Bacteria; phylum Bacillota; class Bacilli; order Bacillales_A; family Planococcaceae; genus Sporosarcina. The sequence continues at coordinate 323,449 of NZ_BQYK01000003.1, read as the reverse complement.
ATCGAATCACGCAAGACGATGCAGGCTGCCGGTGTGCCAGTTGTACCGGGTACAGACGATGGTGTGGCGACTCTCGATGAGGCGAAGCAAGAAGCGGATAAAATCGGTTACCCTGTCATGCTAAAAGCGAGCAGCGGCGGTGGAGGAATCGGTATGGTGCTCTGTCAAAATGAGCAAGCGCTCAGTCAACAATTCCAAACCGTGAAAAATCGTGCGAAAGCTTATTTCGGTGATGATGTCGTTTTTCTTGAAAAATATATTGAAAACGCGCGCCATATAGAAGTTCAAATTTTCGGTGACAACCAAGGCAATATCGTCCATCTTTATGAACGAAACTGTTCGGTTCAGAGACGGAATCAAAAAGTCATTGAGGAATCACCTTCTCCTTGCTTATCCGAAGATGTCAGGGAGAGACTGCTGGCTTCCGCTGTGGAAGCGGCGAAAGCGGTTCATTATAAAAACGCAGGGACAGTTGAATTCATTGTCGGAGAAGATGACAGCTTTTATTTTCTAGAAATGAACACCCGCCTGCAAGTAGAGCATCCGATCACAGAAGAGGTGACTGGACTGGATCTTGTCGAGTGGCAGCTTGAGGTGGCAAAAGGAAATCCGTTGCCTATAACAGAGCAGCGCGATATAGAAACGACCGGCCATGCTCTGGAGTTTCGGCTGTATGCGGAAGATCCGCGCACATTCATGCCATCTCCCGGCTCGCTGCAAAAGCTCGATTGGGGTCGTGCAGTTGGGGTGAGGATTGATGCCGGTTATCAGGAAGGGGATCAAGTGACGCCTTTCTATGACCCGATGATTGCTAAAGTAATCATCCATGCAGACAATCGAGAAAAAGCGATTGAGCAATCGATCACGTTTTTTTCACAAGTTGGTATTGATGGGCTGAAAACGAATTTGCCTCTATTTAAGGAGTTTATCGAGTCAAAGGAATTCAAACAAGGGGATTATCATACGAAAGTTTTGGCTGATTGGCTGAAAACGCATAAAGGGGAGTTGGCAAAATGACAGAAGTGAAAGCGGCAATGGCAGGAACGGTTTTTACAGTGAATGTTTCGGTCGGTGATGAAGTAGAAGCTGGCCAGGTCATAGTTGTTCTGGAATCAATGAAAATGGAGATTCCCGTTGAAACGGAGTCTGCTGGCAAGGTGGTTTCCATTAACGTGAATGTCGGGGATTTTGTTAATGAAGAGGATGTCCTGGCAACTGTGGAAGCATAAACGAGGAAAAGGGTTGACGGAAGGGGTAATGATTCATGACGAAGACAACTGAGGGGCCAGCATATAACGAGAAGTTGCAAGAGAAATTGCAAACGATATTTCAAGGTGGCCATTTGAAATATCACGAAAAGCAAAAAGAGCAGAATAAGTTATTTGTCAGAGACCGGCTGGAATTATTATTCGATGATGGTGAGTATATGGAAGATGGCCGGTTTGCCAATTGCGAAGCGGCCGATTTGCCGGCGGATGGTGTGGTCACTGCGATGGGGAAAGTGAATGGGCAAACTGTATGTGTGATGGCGAATGATTCCACTGTAAAGGCCGGGTCGTGGGGTTCCCGGACAGTCGAAAAGATTATTCGCATTCAAGAAATTGCTGAAAAGAACCGGGTACCAATGCTTTACTTGGTCGACTCAGCAGGGGCAAGAATCACCGACCAGTTGGATATGTTTCCAAATCGACGCGGTGCTGGCCGTATATTCCATAACCAAGTCAGATTATCAGGGTTCATTCCACAAATTTGTATTCTGTTCGGACCCTCGGCAGCTGGCGGCGCCTACATCCCTGCGTTTTGCGATATTGTCATCATGGTAGACAAAAATGCGTCGATGTATTTGGGCTCTCCGCGAATGGCTGAAAAAGTAATTGGGGAAAAAGTGACGCTTGAGGAAATGGGCGGCGCGAGAATGCATTGTACGGTTAGTGGCTGTGGAGATGTCTTGGCTGCTGATGAACAAGAAGCGATTGCTGAAGCACGTCGCTACTTGGCCTACTTCCCTGCAAATTATACAATGGACCCGCCTATCCGTGAAAAGGTAGAAGCAAAAGCAGGACGGACGCTTGAAGAAATCATTCCGGAAAATCAGAATGCGCCGTTTGATATGTACGAGGCGATTGATGCCATTATTGACGAGGGCAGTTTTTTTGATATTAAAAAACGGTTCGCGCCAGAAATCATTACAGGGCTTGCCAGGATTGAAGGACAGCCTGTTGGAATTATTGCAAACCAGCCGAAAGTAAAAGGCGGCGTCCTCTTTGTCGATTCTGCGGATAAAGCCGCAAAATTCATCAATCTGTGTGATGCGTTTTCGATACCGCTTGTCTTTCTTGCTGACGTCCCTGGATTCATGATCGGGACGAAAGTAGAACGTGACGGAATTATTCGTCATGGGGCTAAACTGATTATGGCAATGAGTTCAGCAACTGTCCCTAAAATTTCAGTCATTGTTCGAAAAGCATATGGAGCTGGTCTTTATGCAATGGCGGGACCTGCATTCGAGCCGGATGTCTGCATAGCACTGCCGACTGCTCAAATCGCAGTCATGGGACCGGAAGCAGCTGTCAATGCTGTGTATTCCAATAAGATCGAAGCTATTGAAGATCCGAAAGAGAGAATGGCGTTTGTTCAGGAGAAACATAAGGAGTATAAAGCTGAAATCGACATTTACAAGATGGCTTCTGAAATGATTATTGATGAAATTATTGCTCCCTCCGATTTACGAATGGTTCTCGCGGAACGGTTCCGCTATTATTCAACTAAGAATATTCCGTTACCGCCTAAAAAACACCCTGTATATCCTGTATAATTAAAATATGAACGACAGAAAAGGTCCGCCTGCTTGCCAAGGGGGGCCTTTTCGAGTAAAGGAGGATGGCAAAATGGAGGTTGTAATTGCAGGGGCGGGATCAATCGGACTGATGTTCGGATCCTTCTTGGCTGAAAATGGCTACCGCGTTTCGTTTCTTGTCAGGCGTGCAGAACAGGCCGAACGGTTAGAAAAGGAAGGATTAGTTCGGTATAGGCACGGCGTAGAAGTTTCTAGACAAAAAGTAAAGGCCATCCGCAATGAAACCGACATACCGGTAGATGCATTGATAATTATTGCGGTAAAAACGGGTGGGCTTACCGATGTTGTCAATAAACTGAGGAATCTTCCTAATCCACTGCTATTCATTCAAAACGGGCTGAGTCATTATGAAATGGCGATGAACCTGGACGCAACTTCTAGAAGCTTGGCATTTGCGACAGTTGAACACGGGGCAGAACGACTAGGTGATAACATGGTGGCCCATCATGGTATTGGGTTTACCAAAATTGCTGTGGGCCGAGGAATTGCAACTGATTTCCGCTGGTTTGAAACGCTCCGATCTGAAGAGTTTCCTGTAGAATTTTATCCGAATGCGGAAAAACTGCTGCTTCGTAAAGTCATCGTCAATTGCTTGATTAATCCATTAACAGCCATCCTGCTACAGAAGAATGGTGAATTGCAGCGCAATCGACATAGCAAGGAATTGTTTAACCAATTATACGATGAGATTATGGCAGTGTTTCCTGAAATGAAAACGGATCTGCCGTATGATCAGGCTGCAGAAATTTGTCAGAGAACTGCATCCAATACATCTTCCATGTTAACGGATCGCATGCGAGGCAACCCGATGGAGATCGATGCGATAGTCGGTGCGCTCATTAGAAAAGCCGAGGATCGCGGTGGTGCATTGCCAATGTTGTCGATTTTTGAGAAACTATTAGTAGCAATGGACGGAGCGGGAGGTCTCAAGTGGTCATGGGAGGATTAATTTCAATTGTCATAGGCATTCTTATTTTATTTCCATTTATCGTAACATTGCTTTATCTTTTATTTGTCCGGCAAACGGGAAGAGCTTCACGGAAATCGTTTGGGCAGGCGGCCGATATTACAACGCCATTCCTCTTCCTGGCTGTCTATATTGTTTCGGATTCCATCTTCGGATCCCATGCAGGCATTTATGTGGTAGTCATCGCAATCATCATCGCAATTTGCTATGCCGTGCTCGAGAGGCTAAAAGTGAAAGAGTTTGAAATCATGCATTTGCTGAAAAAGATTTGGCGTTTATTTTTCTTATTGCTTGTCATTACATATGCGTTGCTTCTCATCGTAGGGTTAGTACTGAATATTATCAGTCATTTAAAATGATTTGCCCTGAATTCAAGGCTTTCAGTGCGTAAGTTTTTTAACAAGCGGGTTGTAATGTTATACTCTGTGCATACGAAGAAAAAAGGGGCATGAATGATGGAACTTGAAACACAATCACTGCCGATTACAAATAAAGTAATCGAGGCGTATTATCATGATCAGCAATTCATACATACATTTTTTGATTACGAACTGAATGAGGCGTCTTTCCGAGACCGTGCGCATGAATTGGCAGAGAGGACATTCAAAAGGAAGGAACTTTCCGAGGTAATGCGTTCCTTTATGGGACCGTTTGGTATCTCAGAACAGGCGGACCTCCATCTCCGTGAACTAGCATCCAATGCAGTTGCTGTAGTGGGAGGCCAGCAGGCAGGAATATTGACGGGTCCACTTTATTCGGTCCATAAGGCAATAACCGTCATTTTGCTGGCGAAAAAGCAAAGAGAAAAACTGGGAATCCCCGTTGTTCCTGTATTTTGGATCGCCGGGGAAGATCATGATTTGAATGAAATTAATCATGTCTACACACATAGTCGTGGCCAGGCGGTAAAACAGCAGTATGAGGAGAAGTTTATTTTTAAATGGATGGCTTCAGATGCCGAATATGATAAAGAGTTAATGAGACAGTATGTTCAAAGTATCTTCTCCAAGTATGGAGAGGCTGAGTATACAAAGACGTTATTGGCGGAAGTGCTTTCGGCAGTTGAGTCAGAATCAACATTTACCACCTTCTTCGTCCGGCTTATGAATGGAATGTTTAAGGAAGAAGGCTTATTATTTATTGATTCGGCTTTTGAAGGGCTGCGGAAATTGGAATCCGACTATTTTATCCGGCTCATCGAAGAGTCCGAGCAACTGGCAGAATTGATAGTTCGGAAAGAATTGATGTTTTCCGAAGCTGGACTGGGCCAGCCCATTTTTGCTGAAAAGGATGCCGCCAATCTTTTTTATATTCATGAAACAGGGCGTATTCTTCTTACGAGAGAATCGGGTGATTTCGTCAATCGCCAGACGGGTGTCCGTTTCACAAAAGAGGAACTGCTAGGCATTGCCAAAGAGAATCCGGAGTTGCTAAGCAATAATGTTGCGACAAGACCCATTATGCAAGATCTTATTTTTCCAGTCCTATCGTTTGTCGGCGGTCCAGGAGAACTATCTTATTGGGCATTATTAAAAGAGGCATTCCACCATATGGGGATCCGGATGCCGCTCTTTGTGCCGAGAATTTCGATGACGCTTGTGTCTCCGCACGCTGCTAAAGCGATGAGAAAAACCTCCCTTTCATTTGATGATGTAGTGGGCGGCCGACTCCAGACAGCTTATGAGGACTATGTTTCCTCTTTGCGAAACGATCGGCTGGACGCTGTTTTAAATGAAACGGAAGCATTGCTCGAAAGGCAATACAAAGAAATGGCCTTGACGTTAGATACAGAAGATGAAGTCATGAAGCAAATCCTGCTGAAAAACATAACGTTCCATAAAAAACAGTTGGACTTTGTCAGAAGGAAATCACAAGAGTCAATTCTTTTGAAAGACGATCAGGCATTGCGCCACTATCTCATCTTGGAAGGCGAGTTGTATCCTGGCGGATCGCTGCAGGAAAGAGTGTACACCCCGTATATGTTTATGAACAATTACGGGCCGTCTTTAATACAAGATCTTCTAAACATGCCGTTTGAACTCGATGGGAAACATTATCTCGTTTATTTATAAGAAAACGGATAAGGAGTTGTTGAACATGTTACAACAGGTTCGCAACATCATGGTGTGAGGACCTATCGCTTAAGACAAAAACAAATCCGCAACAGAAGTCGGCTTTTCTAGAAATAAGTTACTATAAGGTGCAACAAGTTCATATGTTTTGATATGCACACTAACCTCTTGGTATCTGCCAGGAGGTTTTTTTATGTTCATTTATGAAAATTGTCTTCCCTGGCATTGTTGGTTTATGTAAAAATCTCAATGAAACAAGTACTATTGACACATTTTCTTAGGAAAGAAGAATATAGGTGGAGGAATGTGGGGGGATGTGGTACATTAAATTCATATAGTGGGGTGAAGAGTATGTTCATGGGTGAATATCAACATACTGTCGATACAAAAGGCCGGCTGATTGTCCCTTCTAAATTCAGGGAACATTTGGCGGACGGTTTTGTGTTGACCCGCGGATTGGATAATTGTCTCTTCGGTTACCCTATGGATGAATGGAAGCGACTGGAGGAAAAGTTGAAAGCGTTGCCCGTAACGAAAAAAGATGCGCGTGCATTCGCAAGGTTTTTCTTCTCAGGTGCCACTGAAGTCGAGATAGACAAGCAGGGCCGAGTCAATATTCCATCATCCTTGCTCAACTATTCAAAGATTGAAAAGGACTGTGTGGTCATCGGGGTTTCGAGCCGTATTGAGATTTGGTCAAAATCACTTTGGGACTCCTATTACGATGAATCTGAACAGTCATTTAATGAAATAGCGGAGAACATTATCGACTTTGATTTTTAAAGTACCAATGTAGGAAGCGCTATTGAACACACACAGAAAGAGGGCGGTTTCGATTTTTAACCATGTTACAGTTTTGCTTCATGAAGCCGTCGAAGGCTTACATATAAGAGAAGATGGTATTTATGTGGACTGCACACTTGGCGGCGCCGGCCACAGTTTGGAAATTGTAAAAAGGCTGTCACCTGAAGGCAGACTGATCTGCTTTGATCAGGATACGACAGCAATTGAGGCGGCCAAGGTTACGCTGAAGGATTATTTGGATAGGGTTACATTTATCCGTTCAAACTTCCGATATCTTAAACAGGAATTAGAGGGCATTGGTGTCACTGAGGTAGATGGAGTGTTGTACGATTTAGGCGTCTCGTCTCCACAGTTGGATACGCCTGAGAGAGGGTTCAGCTATAACCATGAAGCGCAATTGGATATGCGTATGGATATGGAAGCTGATTTAACTGCCTATGAGGTCGTGAATAAATGGCCGTTTGAAGAGTTGGTCCGGGTTTTTTATCGATATGGTGAAGAAAAATTCGCAAAGAATATTGCGCGTAAAATTGAAGAAGCGCGAGGTAAACAGCCGATCCAAACGACTTCTGATCTAGTTGATCTCATTAAAGCCGGCATACCTGCCGCTGCACGCAGAACAGGTGGACATCCGGCCAAACGGGTATTCCAAGCGATTCGTATTGCGGTCAATGATGAGCTGGGTGCAGCTGAAGATTCGATTTCCGATGCGATCGGGCTGTTGAGAAAAGGCGGCCGTATTTGTGTCATTACCTTCCACTCATTGGAGGACCGTTTATGCAAAACGATATTCAAGGAAGCTTCCTCCTTACCGGAACTACCGCCGAATTTGCCGGTCATTCCGGAAGGAATGGAACCGATACTCAAACTAGTATCTAGGAAGCCGATCCTTCCAAGCGAAACAGAAATAGAAGAAAATAAGCGTTCGAGATCTGCGAAACTGAGAATCGCAGAAAAATTGTAAAGGGGGAATAACTGATGGGATTAGCCCAAAAGAAGATGCAGACATATAGCAGTCCAGCAATTGAGACGACCAAATCGCCGATTCAACAACCTTCACAGCGTCCTTCAAGAAAACTGTTTTCCAAAGGTGAAAAATTTCTCTTTATGGTGTTCGGCGCCGTGGTCATCGCTTTTTCTGTAATGATTTTGCACACGCAAGCGCAAATCAATGATACCAATAAGGAAGTGCAGCTCATCAACAAACAAATTGAAGAAACTACAAAACAGAATACGGAGTTGTCCTTCCAAGTAAGTGAGAAATCTACATACGAAGTCATTTGGGAGAAAGCGAAAGCGCTCGGCTTGGACCTTAACGAAAAGAACGTGAAGGTAGTGTCTGGACAATGAAGAAGAAATTTCGATTTCAATGGGGAGCCTTTCTGATGTTTGTAGTTTTTGGGGGGCTCTTTTTTCTATTGATGGTCCGATTTTTATCCATTCAAATTACCGGACAAGCTGAAGGGCGGCCGCTCGCCGCAATGGCCGCCTCAAAATATGCGAGAGAAAATGTATTAAAAGCGCAGCGCGGAGAAATTGTGGATCGCAATGGTGAGCTGATTGCATCCGATACCATCAGCTACCGACTGTTTGCAGTCATCAGTGATAAAGCGACTCCAAACGGATCCAAGACTCTCTACCATGTCGTGGATTATGACAAAACGGCAGAGGTCTTGAGTCAATATATTGCAATGCCAAAACAAGAGATTCTGCAAAAGCTGGAAAGTGCAGCGAACAAGGAAAAAGTGCCTTGGCAAATCGAATTCGGGAAAGCCGGGAATGGCATCAATCATGAAACGATGGAAAAAATAAAAAAAGCGTTAAAGAGAGAAGGCCTTACCGGAATTAACTTCATGGAAGAGAAAAAGCGGCTTTATCCAAATGGGAATTTCGCTTCTTATCTGATCGGTTTCGCAATGCGTGAGGAGCAAAAAGATGGCTCTTATAAGACAGTAGGAAAGATGGGTCTGGAAAAGACGTACGATAAGCAATTGACAGGCACTGATGGGAAGGTGGATTTCCAGTCGGACGTATGGGGGTTTATCCTTCCGAAAAGTGAGAAAATCATTACTTCGCCACAAGACGGAAATGAAATCCATTTGACGCTTGATAAAACGATCCAAAATTTTGTTGAAGATGCCATGTCGCGGGTGGAGAAGGAGTATTCTCCGAAAAAAATGCTTGTCATTGTGGCAAATCCAAAAACAGGTGAAATATATGCAATGAGCCAGCGGCCGTCCTTCCACCCAGGTACAAGAGAAGGGTTGACGGAAAACTGGTTGAATGAAGCAGTGGAAACGACGGTTGAACCAGGTTCCACAATGAAAATGTTTACACTTGCCGCAGCGATTGAAGAAAATAAATGGGATCCTGCTGCTAAATATAACTCCGGTCAATATACGATTTATGATCGCACTATACGAGATCATAAACGTGGAGGCTGGGGAAGTATAACATTTTTGGAAGGATTCCAGCGTTCTTCAAACGTGTCGATGGCCTACTTGCTGGAGCGTTTAGGAGATCGAAAGTTCATTGAGTACGTAGAAAAGTTTGGATTCGGAGAAAGGGTCGGAATTGATCTGCCGCACGAAGCGGCGGGACACATTTTGGACAGCTATCCATCTGAACGATTGACGACATCATACGGACAGGGCTCCACTGTGACACCGATACAAATGATTCAAGCTGCAACCGCAATAGCGAATGACGGAGTGATGATGAAACCGTATGTCATTGACAAAATCATTAACCCGAATACAGGTGACACGGTTCAAAACCATAAGTCGGAAGAAAAGGGACGTCCGATTTCAAAAGATACGGCTAAAAAAGTACGGGATATTTTGGCGTCCACTGTTACGTCAGAGGTCGGGACGGGACGGAAGTTCGCAATCCCCGGGTACGATATTGGCGGAAAGACAGGAACTGCAGAAATACCTGATTCCCGAGGTAAATACTTGTCAGGTGATGGAAATTATTTGTATTCATTCCTAGGGATGGCACCGATCGAGGATCCGCAGCTCGTCACTTATGTTTACGTCCAACAGCCTCAATTAAAACCGGGCGAAATCGGATCGGACCCTGTATCCAAAGTGTTTAACTCGGTTATGGAAAGCAGTTTAAAGTATTTGAATATCGTTCCTGAAAATGTGGAAAAGACTGAGACTTTCAAGCTGGATAATTATGCAGGGAAAGAGTCGGGAGCAGTCATTGAAGGGTTGACGGAAAAAGGAATCCGTCCGGTGCTCATCGGCGAAGGCGGGAAAATTGTCTCGCAATATCCGAGCGAAGGGACGAAGCTGACGAAGGATTCCTTAGTATTATTAAAAACAGCTGGCAAAACAGAACTTCCTGATTTTACTGGCTGGTCTAAAAAAATGGTTCTGTCCTTTAAACAACAATCCGGACTCGATATTCGGTTGAATGGGGATGGATTCGTCATGGAACAAAGTTTGTCCCCCGGCACGGTTGTGAACGCCAATGAACCATTGGTTATCATTTTACAACCGCCAAAAGAGCAGTATGAACAGCAGGAAACGGAAGACGAACAAGAACAGATTATCGGTGGTTGACGAATAGGAGCGTCCACACATTCATAGGTTGTTATAAAAAACGGAAGGTGTGGAGTCCTGCGAAAAGCTATTACCATTCAATCGAAAAAGAGAATCCGCGCTGTATTCGTCCTCTTTCTCATTGCATTGATGCTTGTTGTTGGAAAGCTGTTTCATGTACAAATTATTAAGCACGAATGGTTGAAAGAAAGAGCGGAAGCGAATTGGGACAGGGAAATACCTTTTGGTGCCGTGAGGGGCAATATTAATGACCGCAATGGAAAGATGATTGTGGGAAATCAATTGGCCCCCACCTTGTATTTTATGCCTTCTCAAAACAAAGATATTGAAAAGAGTGCAGCTCTTCTGGCCCCGATTTTGGGAGCTGACAAAGAAGAATTACTTGAGAAAATGTCTAAAAAGGGATATATGAACAAATTGGCGCCTGAAGGGAAAAACATTACGAAGGAACAAGCGGATGAAATTGCCAAACTTCAAATAGAAGGGCTGTACACAGGCGTAGATTTTATCCGTACGTATCCGTATAAAGATTTACTGGCCCGTCTGATTGGATTTACTGGCTATGACGGAGATGGTCTTGCGGGAATTGAATTTGCGTATGATGAATTTCTTAAAGGTACAGGCGATGTCATCCGGATGTATACGGATGCAAGGACTATCCCGCTCCCTCATGTAGATGACGGGTTCCAAACAGGGAAAAACGGTGCTACAGTCGAACTGACCATAGATCTGGAAATGCAGCAAATCGTGGAACGTGAATTAATGCAGGCGATGGAAAAGTATGATGCCGCTCAAGCACTCGGCATCGTTATGAATCCAAAAACAGGTGAAATTTTATCGTTGGCCTCTTTTCCGACTTTTGATCCCGCCAATTACCAAGAAGCCGATCAATCGATTTACAATCGTAACCTGCCAGTCTGGATGACATTTGAACCAGGCTCGACATTTAAAATTGTTACTCTAGCCGCCGGATTGGAAGAGAAGGTCATCGATCTACATAATGATCACTTTAATGATCCGGGCTATACCAAGGTAGCGAATGCGAAGTTGCGATGTTGGAAGCGTTCCGGTCATGGACATCAGTCCTTTTTAGAGGTAGTTGAAAATTCATGTAACCCGGGTTTCATAGAAATCGGCCAACGTCTTGGAAGTGAAAGATTGGATAAATATATTCGCGATTTTGGTTTTGGTGCATCAACAGATTCAGGAATAGCTGGAGAAGCGAAGGGAATCCTATTTTCTAAAGAAGCATTCGGTCCGGTCGAACAAGCGACCACTGCATTTGGCCAAGGAATTTCCGTTACACCGATCCAGCAGGTGCAAGCTGTTTCAGCAGCCATTAATGGGGGTAATCTTTATAAGCCCTATATCGTAAAAGAGATAAAAGACGAGAATGGAAAGACGATCCGTTCTTTTGAACCCGAATTAAAGCGGAGAGTCATCAGCGAGGAGACATCTGCACAAGTGCGGGGCGCATTGGAGTCCGTTGTCGCAAACGGTTCTGGCCGCAACGCCTTTACAGATGGTTTGCGAGTCGGCGGTAAGACAGGAACTGCCCAGAAAGTCGTTGACGGTACGTATAAAGATGGAGATTATATCGTTTCCTTTATTGGTTTTGCCCCGGCGGATGATCCGGAGCTTCTCGTTTATGTTGCAGTGGACAGTCCTCAAAACTCGATTCAGTTCGGCGGTGTCATTGCAGCTCCCATTGTGGGACGAATCATTGAGGAGATCGCACCATTGGCTGGCATAACAAAAAGAGAGGGTCAGCTGGAGAAAGAATATCGGTGGGGTGACCCGATTACGCATCGTGTTCCTGATTTGACAGGCATGACGAAAAGTATGATCGCAAGACAGCTTCATACGTACCGGATTGAGTGGCATGGAGATGGAGAGAAAGTGAAGTATCAGCTGCCTGCTGCAGACACATTGATGCAAGTGGATGATGTCATCCATTTGTATACGGAATGAGTTAAGAATATCTGTCTTTTGCTAGGAAGTCCTCATCAATTATATGGGAAAAAGAGTGGGGACTTCCAGGAATAAGTGGTAAAAAATTATAGCGCAATATCAATATTTACTTTAAGATGATAGAAGATCTTGTTTCAAAACAATTAAGGAGAACTTACTATGACACTCGTCACTACTTTATCGGCAATCGCCGTTACATTTGTATTGACAGCAATCATTGGTATTGCTGTCTTGCCATTACTTCGAAAGTTGAAATTTGGCCAGAGTATCAGGGAAGAAGGTCCGGAAGCTCATCAGAAGAAGGCGGGTACGCCGACAATGGGCGGCCTTATTTTCTTGATTTCGATCATCATTTCAATGTTCGTTTTATCATACATATATGAAGATGTGTTGACTACACAGACAATTGTTTTGATGCTTGTACTAGCCGGTTTCGGGATCATTGGATTTTTGGATGATTTCATTATCGTCGTGATGAAACGGAATCTTGGCTTGACGTCAATACAAAAATTGATTGGTCAAATTATTATTGCCATCGCGGCTTTCTTCCTTTTAAAAATGGGACCTTTCGATACAACATTGCAAATCCCTTATACTGACATCAAACTTGAGATGGGTGTGTTCTATGTAGCATTTCTCGTCTTTTGGCTCGTTGGGTTTTCAAATGCGGTAAATTTAACAGATGGTTTGGATGGTCTTGTTGCTGGAACGTCTACCATAGCTTTTGCAGCTTTCGGTGTTCTTGGATTACTTTATGAACAAAATGATATAGCAATGTTTGCATTTGTTGTATCAGGAGCAATGCTTGGCTTCCTGTTATTTAATTTGAAACCTGCAAAAGTATTCATGGGAGATACGGGCTCGCTTGCACTAGGGGGGGCACTCGCAATGTTGTCCGTCCTTGTGAAGCAGGAGTTGCTTTTGCTGTTAATCGGACTTGTATATGTCATCGTAACACTCTCGGTAATTATCCAAGTTACGAGCTTTAAATTGACGGGCAAGCGGGTATTCAAGATGAGCCCGATTCATCACCATTTTGAATTGTCCGGCTGGTCGGAATGGAAAATTGTCGTTGTATTTTGGGGAGTTGCTTTACTCTCGGCCTTATTGCCAGTCCTGTTGGAGGTGTTATCATGAAAAATCCCGATCAATTTTCAGGAATGAAAGTTCTCGTGCTTGGACTTGCAAAAAGTGGATTCGCTGCCGCCAATATGCTTCATAAAGCAGGCGCAGAGGTTGTAGTCAACGATGCATCTCCTGAAGAGGGGAATCAAGAAGCGCACCTCTTGAAAGAAAAAGGAATTGAAGTCATCTGTGGAGGACATCCGCCTGACATCCTTGAGTACGGCTTTGATCTTATTGTGAAAAACCCGGGAATTCCATATTCCAATCCAGTTATTGAAAAAGCGATTCAAAAGGGGCTTCCGGTCTGGACAGAAGTGGAGCTAGCGTATCGGATTAGCGAAGCACCCGTTATCGCTGTGACAGGTTCGAATGGTAAAACGACGACTACCACACTTCTTTTTCATATTTTAAATATTGGCGGGAAGAAGCCGTTGATAGCTGGAAATATAGGAACGGTCGCTACTTCTGTAGCGCAGGAAGCACATGCCGATCAGTTAATTGTTATGGAAGTTTCCTCCTTTCAATTGGCTGGAACAGAGATGTTTAAGCCACATATTTCCATTTGGACGAATTTATATGATGCCCATTTGGACTATCATGGTTCGCCCGAGGCTTATGCCCAGGCGAAGGCGAATATCACAAAGAATCAAACTGCTGAGGATTATTTAATTTATAATGCCGATCAACCCGAGCTGTTGGAACATATGAAAGACAGCCATGCTACGCTGGTGCCATTTTCTCTTTCAGGGCGTACAGAAAGTGGCATCTCTGCAGATGAACAATTTATTTATTGGAAAGGCGAGCCTTATGCCGAGCGCGCCATGATCAAACTGCCGGGAAGGCATAATCTTGAAAACATACTTGCAGCAACTGCAGCGGCTATTTTGATGGATTGCGATAAGGAAACTATAGAAGATGTCTTGAGTTCATTTACAGGCGTTCGCCATCGTATGCAATTTGTGAAAGAGATAAAAGGCCGCAAGTTTTATAACGATTCTAAGGCGACCAACACATTGGCTACAAAGAGCGCACTCTCCTCATTTGAACTGCCAACGATCTTAATTGCGGGTGGGTTAGACCGAGGCCATAGCTTTGAGGAATTACGGCCTCATATGACACATGTCAAATCCGTCATTGCAGTAGGCGAGACGGCAGAGCGATTTAATGAGTTTGCGTCCTCCTGTGGTATCACAAATATTACTGCAGCTGGCACGATGGATGATGCGATCCAGCAAGCGTACGGGCAATCTGAGCCCGGAGACGTGATTTTGCTTTCTCCCGCCTGCGCAAGCTGGGATCAATATAAAAACTTCGAACAGCGGGGGGATGCGTTCATAGAAGCAGTCATGAAGCTATAGAACGGCTTTTCTTATTTTAAAAACGGAAGGATGCGTTCACTGGAGCAGAAACTGAAAGCAGCGTTTGTCATTTCGGCAGTGGCGCTGTCGTTCATCGGGCTTATTTTTGTCCATTCGGCAGGTTCTTACTGGGGAAAAATCCATTATGCCGATTCATCACCGTTCATTGTAAAACAAGGAATCTACATGGCAATATCATTTGGGGTTGCTTACCTGATGATGAAAAGTCCTCTGCTGTCGAACTCGACATTTTGGACCTATTTCTACTACATTGCGATTATTTTGCTAGCAGCAGTGCTGATTCCTGGCATTGGGGCGGTTCGGAACGGATCACAAAGCTGGATTGCTCTTGGACCTTTTAGCATACAACCGGCGGAGTTTGTGAAGGTGGCGTTAATTGGCAAGTTGGCTTGCAGCATGAGAAAGCCGAGCGGGAAAAATCCATTTGAGATCAAGCACTTTGTTCTCATTTTGCTGCCGGCCGCTCTGATTATGATGCAACCTGATTTAGGCTCAGCCGTCATCATGATTGTAAGTGCGTTCGTCATCTTGTTCATCGCGGGCTATCCATTAACGTTTTTTGGGCTATTAGGCGTCGGCGGTGTTGGTGCGTTTATCGTCCTGATCGCTTCTGCCGCCTATCGGATGGATCGGATTAAATCTTACATTGATCCGTGGAGCGATCCGTTAGGAAAAGGATTTCAGGGCATTCAATCCTTATTTGCAATCGCGCCTGGCGGGTTGTTTGGGCATGGCTTCGGGAATAGCCGTCAAAAGTATTTATACTTGCCTGAACCTCAGAACGACTTCATCTTCTCCATCATTGCGGAGGAGACCGGGTTCATCGGAGCAACGACGTTATTAATCCTATTTGGAGTCTTGCTGTTTTCGGCATTCGGCATTGCAATACGGACAAAAACGTTTCATGCGTTTCTCATCACATCCGGGATGGCCTCAATGATTATTTTTCAAACCTTTTTAAACACAGGTGTTGTATCAGGGCTATTGCCGGTCACAGGTGTTACATTGCCTTTCATCAGTTATGGAGGATCCTCTCTTTTGACAACTTGGATGGCAGTCGGTACCATTTTGCATTTTGCATTCTATCGGGAACAAAGTAGATAAGGAGGGGACAATATGGACAAAGTCATAGATATTCAAGAAAGAATACCATCTATGCGTGAAAAACGCCGCAGAAAAACGAATAAAAAGTTTGTCTTCATATTGGCTGTGTTCTGTATTGCCCTTCTATTTCTGCTTTATTTTCAATCGCCACTAAGTAAAATCGGCGATATCCATGTGAAAGGCGCAAAGCTGCAGGACGATAATTTCTATATACAAGAAAGCGGTATTGTAACAAATGGCTCTTTGTGGGGTTTTAAAATGGATGAGGCCGAGCGTGCACTAAAAAAGCTGGAAGGGGTAAAACAAGCAAAAGTTTCAAGGAAGTGGTTCCATGATGTTGAGATTTCAATCACTGAATGGAAAACGGTCGCGTATTTGGAGAAGAAAGGCCAGTACAGCATCTTGCTGGAAAATGGGAAGGCTTTTCATGGCGGGACTGTAAAACCGGATGTTCCTATTTTGTCCAACGTGGATGATGTTGAACTGGCACAAAGGATTATTAAACAGATGTTGAAAATGGACAAGAATGTCTCGCAGTTAATTTCAGAAATCATCTACGCAGGAGATGAGGTTGATCCGGACAGTCTGGTAATTTATATGGACGATGGATATGAAGTACATGCGGAGATCCCATCGCTGGCGGAGAAGATGGATTATTATCCAGAAATTACTGCGCAGTTATCAGGCTATGAAAAAGGTATAATCGATATGGAAGTCGGCACCTTTTTCACTCCGTTTAGTGAAGCGTATGGGACTGGAAAGGAAGGTGAGGTGGATGAAGAAGAAGAAAGCGAATGACGATAACCGGAAAAGGGGACAGCACATCCTGTTTCCGTTAGTCTTTCTTGTTCTTGGATTCATTTTCGCTTTTTCTTACCGGATGTTGGGCAATCAGCATGAGGAGGAGGCTTATCAATACCCGTCCCTCTTGCAGGAGG
>NZ_BQYK01000003.1:296095-306650 GCF_023168145.1 Sporosarcina sp. NCCP-2222 | reverse complement strand
AGCTGAAAGATATCCGGTTGCCTGCATTGCGGAATGAAAGATAAGAAAATGGGCAGAAGGGGGGACGGTAACAATTGAAGAGATCGATCGGTTGGAAATTTTCAGTCGTCCTGCTCATCATCGGCTTTATGGTGTCCATCCAATATAATACGATCAAACATCCTGAGGAACGTGATACAAGGGATATATGGGCAATCCGCCAAGAATTGGCCGAGGAGAAAAAGACGCATTCCGAACTGTTGAAAGAAATACGTGAGTTGGACAAGACAATTGCGTCCTATCAGACGATGACGGAAAAGAATACGGGAAAAGCGTTGGCGGACACGGTGGATAAACTGCGTCAGCAAGCGGGTGAAACAGATTTACAGGGACCCGGTCTCATTATAGAAGTTAAGCCTTCTCCTGAAAGCATCGCGTATGGAATGCCAATCACGAGCATTTCATCAGACTTGCTCAACCGTTTTGTCAACGACTTGAACAGATTCAAAGGGCATGATCTTGAGATAGATGGGAAACGGTATACCATACTGAGTTCCATTCGCGACATTAACGGCATGACGGCCGTCAATGGACTCGATGTTGCCACTCCGCCTTTCAAAATAAAGATTGTGACACAAACAAAACAGGATTGTGAAAAGCTCTATAATTATCTGCTGGCTTCATCCATCCATGATGACTTTTACTTGGAGAATCTGATTATGGAAATTAGTGAACCACAGGAAGAGGTAGCGATCCGAGGATGGCCAGAAAAATTTGAAAATCTGTATTTAGAAGAACTTCCGAAAGGGGAATGACAATGTGGTTGCCGTTATTAGGACTGTTGCTCGGAATATCGCTTGGTCTTCTATCAGATATTCAAATACCGCAAGTTTATGCAAACTATTTATCCATAGCGGTATTGGCTGCATTGGATACACTTTTCGGCGGCATCCGGGCACATCTCCAGCATATTTACGATGACAAAGTGTTTATATCCGGATTTTTCTTTAACATCGCGTTAGCGGCCGCTCTTGCTTTCCTTGGCGTGCATTTGGGCGTCGATCTGTATTTGGCTGCGGTATTTGCATTCGGAGTCAGATTGTTCCAAAATATAGCGGTTATTCGTAGGATCCTTCTGACCAAATGGACGGATCGGGGGAAGGTTTCTGAGGCGAATGATTTGAAATGAAAGGAATTGGGTTGCCGATGGCGAAAATATTTAGACAATACGACTATAATACAATAGAATGGAATGTAAGAGTTGTTATGGGAGGTGCCATGTAATTGAGTCAATCTACTATCTATGTATCACTTGATATAGGATCTTCTTCCGTCAAAGTGCTGATCGGGGAAGTCAATGGCGGATCCCTGCATGTTATCGGTGTGGGCAATGTCCAATCCGCTGGCATACGGAAAGGGACGATTATTGACATTGACGCGACTGTGCAGTCAATCCGTAAAGCGGTTGACCAGGCAGAACGGATGACCGGTATGCAAATACGAGATGTGATCCTTGGAATTCCTGCGAATGGCGTTATTTTGCAAGACGTCAAGGGAGTCGTCGCAGTTAATTCCGAAAACCGTGAAATTACGGATGATGACTTAGGTCGCGTCATTACATCCGCGCAAGTGATGTCTGTCCCGCCGGAACGAGAAATCGTCAATATTATTCCAAAGCAGTTTATTGTGGATGATTATGATGAAATAAAAGATCCGCGCGGCATGATTGGCGTCCGGCTTGAAATGGATGGTACGTTAATTACAACATCAAAAACATTAGTGCATAATATATTGCGTTGCGTGGAACGCGCTGGCCTGACGATTCGGGAGATTTATTTGCAGCCGCTTGCGGCAGGCACCTTTGCATTAACGGACGATGAAAAAAATCACGGTACCGCTTTTATAGATATCGGCGGCGGTTCAACGACAATTTCTATCTTTAGGGACAACCGTCTAATTGCCACATCGGTTCTTCCGGTCGGTGGAGACCACCTTACAAAAGATTTATCAATCATTTTGAAGACACCGACAGAGCAAGCAAGAAAGATCAAACATCAATATGGACATGCTTTCTATGATGATGCGTCCGATGATGAGTTGTTTGAAGTTCCGGTCATTGGAGCTGATTCTAAAGATCAGTATAGTCAAAGATACATATCGGAGATCATTGGGGTCCGGCTTGAGGAGCTTTTTGACCTAGTGCTCGAAGAGTTTTATCAAATGGGCATCCGTGATCTACCGGGTGGCGTCGTCTTGACTGGCGGCACAACAAAGCTGGAGGGCATCTTACAACTGGCCCGCCACGTTTTGAAAACTAGGGTAAGAATTCATACGCCAGAGTACATTGGTGTTCGTGAACCGATGTATGCAACGGCGGTGGGTCTCATCCGATATGCTTACATGGAAGATGCTTACTTCGGAGTATCCCCATCCTCTCCTGCAACTGTGGTGGATGAAGGAATTGAACGAGGACAAGTCAATGTAAAGAAACAAGCAAACGACCGTCCGAAAGAGAAGAAATCATCATTGATAAGCAAAACGAAAAAATTCTTTGATGGATTTTTCGAGTGACTGCGAAATTTTACTTTGTTAAGAGAACTAGGAGGAGAGACGGATGCTAGATTTTGATACAAATATCGACTCGCTTGCTGTCATTAAAGTGATTGGCGTAGGCGGAGGCGGAAACAATGCGGTAAACAGGATGATTGAGCATGGAGTGCAAGGCGTGGAATTTATTGCGGTCAATACTGATGCGCAAGCGCTTAAGCTATCTCACGCAAGTGTTAAACTTCAAATTGGGGCAAAGCTCACGAGAGGTCTTGGTGCAGGAGCCAATCCTGAAGTTGGCAAGAAAGCTGCAGAAGAGAGCAAGGAACAGATTGAGGAAGCGCTGCGCGGCGCTGATATGGTGTTCGTTACAGCTGGCATGGGCGGCGGGACAGGCACAGGTGCAGCTCCGGTCATCGCCCAGGTGGCAAAAGATCTTGGCGCATTGACTGTTGGTGTTGTGACTCGTCCATTCACTTTTGAAGGAAGAAAACGTTCGACTCAAGCAATCGGCGGAATTTCAGCGATGAAAGAATCGGTCGATACACTTATTGTCATTCCAAATGACAAATTGCTTGAAATCGTCGATAAAAATACACCGATGCTCGAAGCGTTCCGTGAGGCGGACAACGTACTTCGACAAGGTGTACAAGGTATTTCAGACTTGATCGCCACGCCTGGTCTTATCAACTTGGACTTCGCGGATGTTAAGACAATCATGTCCAATAAAGGCTCTGCCTTAATGGGTATCGGTATGTCGACTGGCGAAAATCGTGCGGCGGAAGCGGCGAAAAAAGCCATTTCCAGCCCCTTGCTTGAAACGTCAATTGATGGAGCGAAAGGCGTCATCATGAATATAACAGGCGGCTCCAACCTATCCCTGTTTGAAGTACAGGAAGCTGCCGATATCGTAGCGTCTGCATCTGATGAAGATGTTAATATGATTTTTGGTTCGGTCATTAATGATGATCTGAAAGACGAAATCATTGTTACGGTCATTGCCACAGGTTTTAACGAAGAGCAACTTACACAAGTGCGTTCCAACCGCGGTGGAGGTTTTGGCAGCACCCGTCAACGGGAAGCGCAGCCTGCCCAGCAAGCTGCTCCTGCAAGACGGGAAGAACCGCTTCAACACCACACGCAATCCGAGCCACAACGGCAACCGCAGCAAACGAATCAGCATGAAGATGCGCTTGACATTCCGACGTTCTTACGGAATCGCCAGCGCAGACAATAAAAACGATATGAAAGGACTTCCAGCTATTTCTGCTGGGAGTCTTTTTTGTCTGTAACTACGAGGATACGAAAGAGGCTGGATTAGTATTATGTCGTGCGGCCTGTCGAATATTCGAAGAAAATAAATTCTCATTCCGACAAACATTTCATAGGCCAAGTGTTATCCTTACCATCAAGGGAGGGTGGTTCATGTATGGTGAGCTGATCATCGCGATTAATATGGTTTTTAATTTTGCCGTGCTTTCTTTTGCGAATAAGACAGGGAACCTGCAGGCCGCCCGTGGACGACTTTGGTTCGCCTCCTTTGCAGGTGCCTTACCCGTCACATTATTTTCATCCTCTTTCATTAGCATGATCATTTCCTTTCTGCTCATGACATTTTGTGCTTTTGGGAAAGCCTTGGCCGTATGGAGGAAAGCGGTAGGAATTGTCTTAGTGGGTGCCTTATTTTCAGGGGGGCTGCTAACCGTCTACTCCTCACAAACCTTCCCGATGCCGGCTTACCTTTCTGTCTTTCTTAGTGCACTTATTGCTTTCATTTCATTATCAATCTTTAAAGGAAAATGGCTGGATGTGCGTGTAGCTAAGCAGATGGATGACTTTGCTTGCATGTCAACACTGCGAATATGGAAACAAGACATTCGGATACAGGTGTTCATTGACACCGGAAACAGTTGTACAGAGCCGATGACAGGAGCGCCGGTACATTTCGTTTCCTATCGGGCGGTAAAACAGATGATTCCGAGGGATTTAATTGGCCCGCTCGAGCAATGGAACCCGAAAAAACTGGCTAATGTAAGTTCTTTTCCAGCTGAGTATCAAAAAGGGATCCGACTAATCCGACTTACTACAGTACAAGGAGTAAGCTGGGCGATCGGATTTAAGTACGAGTGGTGGAGATTGGATGATGGTGATCAATTGCAACCTGGCTATCTCGTGCTGACGAAAGAGGACAATCGTTATCCGGATGGGGCGGATGCAATATTACACGTTTCTGCTATGGAGTCCATATCAAAGGAAAGGGGAACTGCGCATGTGGTATAAGTTGAAGAGTTGGTTGTCGATCTTAACAAGTTTTTTCCGGAGAAAACGGGGCACCTTTTATATTGGGGGCCATGAATCACTTCCGAAGCCATTGACAAGGGAAGAAGAAGCGCAGACCATCCGTGCTTTCATGGAAGGCGATATGGAAGCGAGAGATACATTAATTGAAAAGAATCTTCGGCTTGTCGTCTATATTGCAAGACGTTTTGACAATACGAATACTCATATCGAGGATTTGATCAGTATCGGGACAATCGGGCTGATCAAAGCGATTGAGACATTCAAAAGCGACAAAAACATAAAATTGGCTACCTATGCATCACGATGCATTGAAAATGAGATTCTTATGCACTTGCGCAAAACGAACCGGACCAAATCAGAAATTTCCTTTGATGAGCCACTGAATTCAGATGCAGACGGCAATGAGTTGCTCTTATCTGATATATTGGGCACAGATGAACATATTATAATTGATGATGTCGAAAAAAAATTGGAAAGACAGCACATGATAGAAGCAATTATGCTGCTTGATGAACGAGAGCGTTATATTATGGAATGCCGGTTTGGCCTGACGGGACAGCTTGAAATGACGCAGAAGGAAGTGGCGGAGTTATTAGGTATTTCCCAGTCGTATATCTCCCGGCTTGAGAAGAAAATCATATCGGATTTACGTGATCGGCTGAACCATCCGATCGCCTGATGGTTATAATTGGCGCTTCCCTTTTTCGCATATTCTGTAATTCGGAGGACAAACTATCCACTACAGTCATCTACAGAAAGCGGAGGAAAAGCGAATGATGCGTACTAGAGTGGAAATCTGCGGTATCGATACGTCTAACTTGCCATTACTGTCGAACGAAGTGATGAAAGAAACTTTTATTCGGCTTCAAAACGGTGACGAATCAGCTCGGGAAGAACTTGTCGTCGGAAACCTACGATTAGTACTAAGCCTTGTTCAACGCTTTGCATATCGCGGTGAACAGGCGGATGACCTTTTCCAAGTCGGGTGCATCGGCTTGCTGAAATCGATTGATAACTTCGATTTGAAACATAACGTCCGGTTTTCAACATATGCAGTTCCCATGATCATCGGTGAAATCAAACGGCACTTGCGCGATCATCATGCAATCCGTGTTTCCCGATCCTTACGGGACATTGCCTACAAAGCGATCAAGGCAAAAGAGCAATATATTAACGAACACCAAAAAGAACCCCGGATATCGGACTTGGCTGAAGCGACCGGCATCCCGGAAGATGATATTTT
Organism: Sporosarcina sp. NCCP-2222; assembly: GCF_023168145.1. Classification (GTDB taxonomy): domain Bacteria; phylum Bacillota; class Bacilli; order Bacillales_A; family Planococcaceae; genus Sporosarcina. The sequence continues at coordinate 300,580 of NZ_BQYK01000003.1, read as the reverse complement.
ATTTGCCTTGGATGCCATACAAGACCCTATGTCACTTCATGAGCCGATGAACAGTGATGGCGGCGACCCGGTATTCATTATGGATCAATTACAGGACAAAACCGTTTCGGAAGAACGATGGCTCACTTATGTAGCTGTGAAGGAAACGGTATCCGGCATGAGTGAAAGACAGCAGCTGATCCTTTCAAAACGGTTCTATCTGGGCCAGACACAAACGGAGATTGCAAAGGAGCTCGGCATCTCACAAGCCCAAATCTCCCGTCTTGAGAAGAATGCAATCAAAATCATACGTGATGGCATGGAAAGTAAAAAATGAATATAGCAAGTTGGAGGCGGTTGGATAATTCCAATCGCCTTTTTTGGCTGGTTTTGTAGAAGAATGGGAAGACATGCAACAGCCATGCTGTCGTTTTAATTATGCGTACGATATGAATTTTTATGCCCACCTGGCCTGTATTTCTTTTCGTTCCCTAAGAGCTGGTGCAATTCCTCGAAAATCTGTTTTTTTTTTTGCTCCTTAAAAATCGCATTTTGCAGCTTCGTTTTCATAAAAACCTTCTTCTTGTCTAATTGCTTTTTTTGCTGGCTCCTTCATATCTTAGTAAGAAGGGAGGAGAGGCAATGAAATTTACCGATTTGCAGAAGAAGGAAGTCATCGAAGTGAGAAGAGGATCATTTTTAGGATTTGTCCAAGATGCCACGATTGACATTAAAAGTGGAAAGGTAGATTCACTGCATGTAGGAGGTGCAGAGCGGTCGTTTTTTTCGGATTCTAAAATAAAAGATTTGAAACAAGTCAAGTATGCAGAAGTAGTTACAATCGGAAAAGATATCGTTTTAATTGGAAGGAAAAGTGAGAACGGATAAGCTAAACGTTGATATGTGCGTGTTTGCTTGATACAATAAAGCAAAGTAGAAGAAAAGTAGTGATAATTGTATGGACGCACTCAAGAGTCGAATTGATCATATTGAACAAGAAATCATAGCTGCTTGTGAAAGAAGTGGACGCCAGCGGTCTGACGTTACGGTTATCGCGGTGACAAAGCAGGTTTCTGCTGAGAGGGCAAAGGAAGTTATCGCCGATGGGATTGTTCATTTAGGCGAAAATCGTGCTGAAGGGCTTCTAGGAAAGCGGCAGGCGATTACAGATCATGTCATCTGGCATTTCATCGGAAATGTGCAAAGCAGAAAAGTGAAGGATTTCATTACTGAAATTGATTATTTGCATTCCTTGGATCGCCTCGGCTTGGCTAAAGAAATCCAGAAACGGGCAGATCACCCGGTCGATTGTTTTGTCCAGGTCAATGTTTCAGGAGAGGAAAGCAAATCCGGTCTAACTCCTGATGAAGTCGGGACATTTTTAGAAGATCTTGCTGTGTACGATAAAATCCGTGTTGTTGGCTTAATGACAATGGCGCCTTTTACGGAAGATACGAATTTCATTCGCCAGGTATTCCGTTCGCTGCGGGAGCTGCGTGATGAAATGGCAGCAAAACAGCTGGGCCATGCTCCATGCCAGTTGCTGTCTATGGGCATGTCAAATGACTATACAATTGCAATAGAAGAAGGCGCGACTCATGTCAGAATCGGAACCGCGTTAGTCGGGACAGAGAGTGAGGGATAACAGTGAGCATGAAGAAAAGATTCGAGAAATGGTTCTATTTAGAGGACGAAGAAGAATTTGAGCAAGAACGTTCCGTCCAAGTGCAGCAACCAGTGCAGGAACCTCCTAAACGTGTGAATACTAGAAAGCAGACTACAAACGAACCTCAGCCGACTGCCAATATCGTGAGCTTGCAGAGCATTCAAAAATCTTCCAAAGTTATTTTGGTGGAGCCGCGGGTGTATGCGGAAGCACAGGATATTTCCGAACACTTGAAGAACAAGCGTGCTGTCGTTGTCAATCTGCAACGGATCGAAAGAGATCAGGGGGTCCGCATTGTCGATTTCCTAAGTGGAACCGTCTACGCCCTCGGAGGCGACATCCAAAGGATTGGCACTGATATTTTCTTATGCGTTCCAGAAAACGTCGAAGTAGCCGGCTCTATAACCGATTATTTTGAACGATAGAATTTAAATGAGGTGTGACAGTCATAATGGCCGTGTTACTATTTAAACTATTTCAACTAATTATGTATGGTATAAATATTTACAGTATTCTACTTGTGATCTATATTTTAATGTCATGGGTGCCAGCTTCTAGGGAAACAAAGGTCGGAATCTGGATTGGGAAACTTGCTGAACCATATTTAGGGTTTTTCCGTAAATTCATTCCGCCTTTTGGCATGATCGATTTTTCTCCTTTGGTGGCGTTATTCGCACTAAACCTTATCGGAAAAGGCCTTGCGCAGGTATTCATGATGATAATAAATTCTCTTCTCTAATGGATAAAGCTATACAGTCCTCACAATTGGGTGAGGATTTTTCTATATAGAGCAAAAAGGAGTTTCGACATGGATTCGATCATTCAGCATTTCAGAAAAGATGAACAGCCTTTCATCGAAATGGCGTCTGGCTGGGTTAATGAAGTAGAGAATACCTATTCTCCTAAGCTGACAGGATTTTTAGATCCAAGGCAGCGTTTTATATTGCAGACGATCTCACAAGGAGCCGGATTGCTCTCTTCCTCAGATGGAGGATTCCGAGAAGCGGAAAGGCAGCGCGTCCTTTTATATCCGGATTATTATGAACCTACACCAGAGGATTACCAGATTTCAGTATTTGAAATTCATTATCCCTCCAAGTTTGTTCAATTGGAGCATCGTGATGTCTTAGGTTCTTTAATGGCGCTTGGCATCGACCGGTCAAAATTCGGCGATATCCTAATTGAAAATGGACAGGCACAGCTAGCGGCAGCAAACGAGATGAAGGACTATTTGCGAGCCAATTTCGATTCAGTCGGCCGCTCTAAAGTCAGGCTGGATTTTGTCGAAAATCCGGAAAAATTGTTAGCATCGACCGAACAGTGGCTGGAAAGTTTGCATATTGTCAGTTCGCTTCGACTAGATGTCATTGTGGCTTCGTTGCTGAATTGTGCAAGACAAAAAGCCTCTGCACTAATTCATGGAGAAAAGGTGAAAGTCAATTGGACGATTCGTGAACAAACGTCGTTTGAGATCAATGAATTGGATATGATTTCGATCAGGGGAGCAGGCCGTTTTAAAATTATGACTATCGAAGGCAGGACAAAGAAGGACAAAATTCGTCTGAATATTGGTAAGTTAGAATGATTTTTCAGACAATCGCATGAAAAACTACTGCTTTCTTTCCTGCCAGTATGTATAATAGAATAGAATACCTGAAAGGGGAGATCCACTAGATGGCACTGTCACCACTTGACATACATAATAAAGAATTCAGCCGCGGATTCCGCGGATATGATGAAGATGAAGTGAACGAGTTTCTTGAACAGATTATGAAAGACTATGAAAATGTCTTGGATGAGAATAAGAAATTGAAAAGTGACCTGAAAGAAACAAAGGAGCAGATTTCACATTTCAACTCAATCGAAGAAACGCTCCAAAAATCGATCCTCATTGCGCAAGAGGCTGCTGAGGATGTGAGGCGCAATTCAATGCAAGAATCGAAGCTGATCATTAAAGAAGCGGAGAAGAATGCAGACCGAATTGTTAACGAGGCACTTTCCAGAGCACGCCGGATCGCTCTGGAGATCGAAGATTTGAAAAAACAGTCCAAAGTGTTCAGAAACCGTTTCAAAATGCTGATCGAAGCGCAGCTTGATTTAATTAAGACTGAGGACTGGGATCGCTTGATGGAATATGTTCCAGATACAGATAAGCTCGAAGCGGCTGCTGATCAGGAATGAAAGCTTGACTTTTCTTTTCATTCACAACTATAATAATGTGCATATAATGAACGACAGGCATTGAAAGAGACAGTACTTTCCGATATTTACGCATAGCGAGCCGGGGTTGGTGGAAGCCCGGACGTCGATACGGAGACGAAAATCACTCTGGAGCCGGATTGAAGAAACGCAATCCCGGTACACCCCGTTACGGTGGCTGAGAGGCAGTGGACAATCGTCCATTGCAACTAGGGTGGTAACGCGAGACTCATTCCTCGTCCCTTTTTGGGGGCGGGGATTTTTTTGTTTCTCGGGCTCAATGCGGTTTCTAACAAATATGATTTGATAACATTCGAGGAGGAATTTTGATGGAGTACAAAGATACGTTGCTCATGCCGCAGACGGAATTTCCGATGCGCGGTAATTTGCCGAATAAAGAACCGGAAATGCAGAAGAAGTGGGAAGAAATGGACATTTACAAAAAAGTGCAAAAGCGCACGGAAGGACGTCCGTTCTTCGTTTTACATGATGGACCCCCTTATGCAAATGGAGATCTCCATATGGGGCATGCACTGAACAAAGTGTTAAAGGACATGATTGTCCGTTATAAATCGATGTCCGGATTCCATGCACCGTATGTTCCAGGCTGGGACACTCACGGCCTACCGATTGAACAGGCA
>NZ_BQYK01000003.1:267952-296009 GCF_023168145.1 Sporosarcina sp. NCCP-2222 | reverse complement strand
TCAGCGTACGGAGTTTAAACGGCTTGGAGTGCGCGGCGATTGGGAAAACCCATATATCACGCTGAAGCCTGAATTCGAATCAAGGCAAATCGAAGTGTTTGGGGAAATGGCAAAGAAAGGTTATATTTACAAAGGCCTTAAGCCAGTCTATTGGTCTCCGTCCAGTGAATCTGCACTTGCTGAAGCGGAAATTGAATATAAAGATAAGAAATCACCTTCCATCTATGTTGCATTTCCAATCAAAGATGGCCGCGGGGTCGTAGAAGAAGATGTGAAAATCGTCATCTGGACAACGACACCATGGACAATTCCAGCAAACTTAGGAATTTCATTACACCCCGAATTCTCGTACGCTGTTGTCGAGACAGGTGGGGAAAAGTACCTGCTTGCGAAAGATCTCGTTGAACATGTGGCGAAAGATATTGGCTGGGAAACATATGAAGTTCTAAAAGAAATCAAAGGATCTGATTTGGATCGTGTTATTGCGAAGCATCCAATCTATGATCGTGATTCTCTCGTTATGTTAGGAGAGCATGTCACGGCTGAAGCGGGTACTGGCTGTGTTCATACAGCTCCGGGACACGGGGAAGACGATTTTTATGTCTCCAAGCAATATGGAATTGAGGCATTTTCACCGATCAATGACCGTGGTGTCATGACAGACGAAGCTCCTGGATTCGAAGGAATGTTTTATGAGGATGCAAATAAAGAAGTGACGAAGAAATTGGATGAAGCCGGCGCGCTTTTGAAATTATCGTTCATTACTCACTCGTATCCGCATGACTGGCGCACGAAGAAGCCTGTCATCTTCCGTGCGACTGCGCAATGGTTTGCTTCCATTGAATCATTCCGCGGTGAATTGCTTGAAGCGATCCGCAATACGAAGTTCACACCGGAGTGGGGCGAAACACGGCTCTATAATATGGTCCGTGATCGTGGAGACTGGTGTATTTCCCGTCAGCGCGTCTGGGGTGTTCCAATCCCTGTATTCTATACGGAAAATGGCCAGGAGATCATTACCGACGAAACGATTGCACATGTAGCAAAATTGTTCCGTGAGCACGGTTCAAATATTTGGTTTGAATGGGATGCGAAAGAACTTCTTCCCGAAGGCTTTACGCACGAAGGCAGCCCGAATGGACAGTTTACGAAAGAAACGGATATCATGGACGTTTGGTTCGATTCCGGTTCCACACACCAAGGTGTCTTAGTAGAGCGCGATGACCTTGTCTACCCTGCTGATCTTTATTTGGAAGGGTCAGACCAATACCGAGGCTGGTTCAACTCCTCGTTGACGACAAGTGTCGCCATTAACGGCATCGCGCCTTATAAAGGATTATTGAGCCATGGCTTTACATTGGACGGCGAAGGCCGGAAAATGAGTAAATCACTAGGCAACACAATCGTTCCGGCAAAAGTGGTGAATCAACTCGGAGCTGATATTTTACGCTTATGGGTTTCTTCTGTTGACTATACAGCAGATGTCCGGGTATCTGATTCAAACTTCAAGCAAGTATCGGAAGTGTACCGTAAAATCCGGAACACACTCCGTTTCTTGCACGGCAACACGTCTGATTTCAATCCATCTGTTGACAGTGTGCCGTTCGCAGACTTGCGGCCGGTCGATCAATACGTGTATGTGAAATTGCAAGACTTGATCAATGAAGTGCACAATGCATACGAAACGTACCATTTTGCAGATGTATATCACGCTGTAAATAACTTCTGTACAAATGAATTGAGCTCGTTCTATCTTGATATTGCGAAAGATGTTGTTTATATCGAGGGGAAAGATCATCCACACCGCCGTGCGATGCAAACGGTTATGTATGAATCGCTTGTTACTTTATTAAAACTGTTATCACCGATTCTTCCGCATACTGCAGATGAAATGTGGGCGTATTTGGAGCACGTTCAGGAGAAAAGTGTACAATTGGTCGATATGCCGGAAAGCGTGGAGCTGGAAGGTGCAGAAGAGCTTCGTGCGCGATTTGCAAAATTGATGTTCGTCCGTGATGATGTATTGAAAGCGTTAGAGGAGGCACGGAATGCAAAAGTAATCGGAAAATCACTTGAAGCAAAAGTGACGGTTGCCTTGCCTGACAAGATGAAAGGAATCTTGGATGCTGGAGATATCGATTTGGCTCAGTTCTTCATCGTCTCCCAATTCGAAGAAGCGGCGATGGATCAAATGCCAGCGGCTTCCTTGCAATTGGATAACGCGAGTATTTTAGTCGAGAAGGCGGACGGTGAGAAATGTGAAAGATGCTGGACCATTTCTGAAACAGTCGGCACCGATGCTGACCACCCGGCACTTTGTGAACGATGCGCAGACGTTGTGAAAACATACTACGTATAAGAGTAGCAGCTGCATTAAAATAATTTTACAAGGAACGGCGGAGGAACCGATCATGACCTCCGCCGTTTTTTGAATGAAAAATTATTGATATAGCGATCTTGTTTTGACTCACATTTCATTTCCTCCTTCTTTTTGTGGTAAAATGAATCAGAATCTGTCGGACGGGGGTTTAGTCGAGTGGTTATTTACTACGGAATTGCCATTATAGTCATCCTGCTGGATCAATTGACAAAATGGCTTGTTGTGAAAAATATGGAGCTCGGTGAGAAAATCTCCATCTGGGACCCATATATCGGGCTCTTATCGCACCGCAACCGGGGAGCGGCATGGGGGATGCTGGAGGGGCAAATGTGGTTATTCTATGTGGTGACGCTGCTGGTTGTTGTGGGCATCATTTATTTCTTCCAGAAGGAAGGTAAAACGAATCGCCTGTTTGCCATCAGCCTCATGTTTCTGCTCGGTGGTGCCATCGGAAACTTCATAGACCGGATTTGGCGCAAGGAAGTAGTCGACTTTGTAGACGTTCTCATTCCAGTTATTAAATATGATTTCCCGATTTTCAATGTGGCAGATGCCGCATTAACGATTGGTGTCGTATTAATCATCATCCATGTCATAGCGGAAGAAAAAAAGAATAAGAAAAAGGTGTCTTAATGGAACAACACGAAATACAAATAACAGAGCAGCTGGAAGGGAATCGGATTGATAAAGCACTTTCCCTCTATAATCCAGACTGGTCACGCACGCAAATTCAACAGTGGGTGAAGGACGGGGCTGTTTTAGTAAATGACATGACCGTAAAACCCAATATGAAAGTAAAACAGGGTGATGTCGTAACAGTTACGGAGCCTGAACCTGAAGAACTGGATATAGTCTCGGAAGATCTTAATTTGGAAATCGTATATGAGGATAGCGATGTGCTCGTCGTCAATAAGCCACGCGGTATGGTCGTCCATCCTGCTCCTGGCCACCTCTCCGGCACGCTCGTAAACGGATTGATGCATCACTGTACGGATCTATCCGGCATTAATGGCGTCCTGCGCCCTGGTATTGTCCATCGGATTGACAAGGATACATCGGGTCTTTTGATGGTGGCGAAGAATGATAAGGCACATGTGTCGCTAGTCAACCAATTAGTAGCGAAGACAGTGACCCGTGTCTATACCGCGCTCGTGCATGGCCATATTCCGCATGATAACGGTACAATTGACGCACCGATCGGGCGAGATCCGAGAGACCGTCAAAGTATGACGGTTGTTGATCATGGCAAGCATGCAGTGACCCATTTTAAAGTACTCGAACGTTTCGGTGATTTCACTTTAGTTGAATGCCGGCTGGAGACGGGCCGGACTCACCAAATCCGTGTGCATATGAAATATATTGGGTACCCGCTGGCAGGTGACCCGAAGTATGGGCCAAAGAAGACCATTAACTTCGACGGACAAGTCCTGCATGCCGGCATTATCGGCTTTGACCATCCTTCAACGGGTGAATATATGGAGTTTTCCAAGCCATTGCCAGAGGACTTCCAACAACTCCTCGAAAAAATGCGTGAAGAAAAGCATTGACTTCGGAAATAGATGGCAGTATACTAATCACAGCAAATGAATAGCGATACCTTTAAAGACAGTCCAGAGAGGCTGGGAAGGTTGCACGGAAGTACAGTAGAATTGCTGCGCGCAATTCGTGTATGAATTTTTCTGTACGTATGCCCTCCCGCCATAATTGGCTGGAGGGTTTTTTTATGAGATCAATACAACAATCGGAGGGGTACGATTTGGTGGAAAAAGCTAATATTCTTGATGAACAAGCTATCGCAAGGGCGGTCACAAGGATTGCTCATGAAATCATTGAGCGGAATCGGGGAATTGACGAATGTATTCTGGTCGGAATTAAAACAAGAGGGGCCGTATTGGCAAAACGTCTTGCGGACAAGATAGCACAGATAGAAGGCCGGCCAATTCTAACGGGTGAATTAGACATCACCTTATATCGGGATGACTTGCAACTCAAGCATGAAAGCCAGGAACCGGAAGTGCACCAAGTAGATATTCAGCACGACGTGAACAATAAAAAAGTGATTCTTGTGGATGATGTCCTTTATACGGGAAGAACAGTGCGAGCTGCGATGGATGCGGTTATGGATTTGGGGCGTCCTGCAGCCATTCAACTTGCAGTGCTGGTAGACAGGGGCCATCGTGAATTACCGATCCGGCCAGATTTCGTCGGAAAGAATATCCCGACATCAAGCGAAGAGCGTGTTGTCGTCAATGTGAATGAAGAAGATGGCAAAGACGGCGTCACTATCCACATTAAATAGAGAATTGGATAACGGAGGTACAGGAACATGAGCGACAAAGTATTGGATGTACATGAAAGGCCACAAGCGGGCAAATGGTTGGTTCTTAGCTTGCAGCATATGTTTGCCATGTTCGGAGCGACAATATTAGTGCCGACGTTAGTAGGATTAAGCCCGGCGATCGCCTTGTTGACGAGCGGAATTGCCACACTGGTCTTCGTTCTGGTCACAAGATTTCAAGTACCCGCTTATTTAGGGTCATCATTCGCTTTCATTGCACCAATTATTGCGGCAACGAACTCTGGTGGTATAGGAAGCGCTATGATCGGTAGTTTATTTGTTGCTCTGGTCTATTCACTCGTGGCGCTGGTCATCTGGAAAACCGGCTATCGCTGGATTATGAAAATCCTGCCACCGGTTGTCGTAGGACCGGTCATTATGGTAATCGGGCTCGGTGTTGCGCCGGTAGCAGTGCAAATGGCCAGCATGATCGAAGTGGACGGCGTTCAAACATACAGTCTTCTACATTTTTCCGCAGCGCTTGTTACGTTGCTGACATCGATCATCTGCCTGATGTTTTTCCGAGGAGTCATCAGCTTGATGCCGGTCTTGATCGGGATTGTGGTGGGCTACTTGTATTCTTGGCAAATTGGCATCATCAACTTTGCACCAATTAGAAAAGCGGACTTCATTCAAATTCCTGATTTTCTGATCCCGGGTGTCGATTATGAATTCGTCATCACGCCAACACTGCTCGCCATCATGGTGCCGATCGCTATTGTAACCATATCTGAGCATATTGGACATCAGCTCGTCCTCGGACGTGTTGTGGAACGGGATTTCATTAAAAACCCAGGATTGAACCGTTCTTTACTCGGTGATGGTTTAGGGACATTCATAAGCGGATTGCTCGGCGGACCTCCGAAAACGACTTACGGTGAAAACATCGGGGTTATGGCAATTACGAAAGTTTACAGCGTTTATGTGATCATCGGAGCAGCTGTATTCGCCATCCTGTTTTCCTTTATGGGCAAAGTGATGGCCGCCATTACAACGATCCCAACCGCGGTTCTCGGCGGCGTGTCCATTCTCCTCTTCGGTATTATCGCCTCATCCGGACTTCGGATGTTGGTTGACCACAAGGTGGATTTTGGAGAACAGCGGAATCTGGTCATCGCTTCTATCATCCTAGTCATTGGTGTAGGCGGCGCTTCCATCCACATTAGTGAAACATTCCAAGTAGGCGGCATGGCACTGGCAGCGATTGTCGGAGTTGTTTTGAACCTTGTGCTTCCTGGAAGAAAGAACGAAACCATGATGGATGAAACTGAATAAGTAAGACCTTTTAACATTGTCCAGAGAGGCAAGGAAAGGTTCGATTGACGAATGTCATGCCCCTTCATGAGGGACATGGCAGAGCCGTCTCTTTAAACGAGCCTTTCCACCACTGGAAAAGCTCGTTTTTTGCGTAAGCATGGAACATAGGACGACAGAACAAAGCAGGCAAAGGTAGAACAATTAGGAGGGAATAAAAATGAAACATCTACTATCTATGAAACATCTTTCAACTGACGAAATCATGATGATCCTGGAACGTGCAGAGCAATTCAAGAAATATGGGATTCGTCAAACACCATCTCCATACATAATCAGCAATTTGTTTTTCGAACCGAGTACAAGAACTAAAACGAGTTTCGAGATGGCGGAGTTGAAACTGGGTCTTGATGTCCTTCCGTTCGAACCTGGTTTCTCCAGTGCATTAAAAGGAGAGAGCCTTTACGATACTGTGAAAACGTTGGAAGCGATCGGCCTAGATGCATTGGTTATCCGGCATCCGGAAGATGGCTATTATGAGCCGTTGCTCGACAACGTCAATGTTTCATTGATCAATGCAGGTGACGGTTCCGGCCAGCATCCGACACAGTCCTTACTGGACTTGTACACAATCAAAGAGGAGTTTGGCAGTTTTGAAGGCTTGAAGGTATTGATTGCAGGGGATGTTGCCCATAGCCGGGTAGCCCGTTCCAATGCGGATGCACTGAAACGGCTTGGCGCGGAAGTTACGTTCCTCTGTCCACCAGAGTGGGCAGGAGAGTTTGATTGTGTGAATTGTTGGGATGAAGTCATTGGAACAAGTGATGTCGTCATGCTCCTTCGTGTTCAGCATGAAAGGCATGATGAGCAAACGTCAATGACGAAAGAAAGCTATCATGCACAGTACGGACTGACTGTTGAACGGGAGACAATGATGAAGGAAAAAGCGATCATCATGCACCCGGCACCAGTCAATCGGGATGTAGAAATAGCAGATTCCTTAATTGAGTGCGGACGTTCCCGCATATTCAAGCAAGTTGAGAACGGCGTTTACGTAAGAGCGGCAATTCTAGACATGATATCAAAGGGGAGACAATGAAATGAATACGATTCTGACAGATGTCCAGCTGATAAATGATGAAGGGGTTGCCATCACGGCAGATATAAAATTGAAAGGCGATATAATTAGTGAGATTGGCCCGAATTTAGATCGGCAGGACTCGACAGTTATTGAAGGCGAAGGGCTTTGGGCCGCTCCAGGATTCATCGATGTACATGTGCATTTGCGTGAACCCGGCGGCGAGCATAAGGAAACGATTGATTCCGGAACACTTGCCGCTGCCAAGGGTGGCTACACAACAATCTGTGCGATGCCGAACACGAGACCCGTTCCGGATACAAAAGAAAATCTGGCGCATATCAATTCGCTCATCCGTGAAAAAGCACATATTCGCGTGCTGCCTTATGCGTCCATTACAATTCGGGAAGCAGGGAAAGAGCGGACAGATCTGGCGGCACTAAAAGAAGAGGGAGCTTTTGCCTTTACTGACGATGGCGTCGGTGTCCAGCAGGCTGGCATGATGTACGAGGCGATGCAGGATGCAGCAAAACTGGATATGGCCATTGTCGCTCATTGTGAAGACAACACGTTAATTTATGGCGGTTCCATGCACGAAGGGAAACGGAACAAAGAACTTGGCTTACCAGGCATACCGTCCATCGCTGAATCAGTGCATATCGCAAGGGATATTTTACTGGCGGAAGCGGCAGGTGCGCATTACCATGTATGCCATGTCAGTACAATGGAATCAGTGAGAGTCATCCGTGATGCGAAAAAGGCGGGAGTCCACGTGACGGCTGAGGTCACGCCCCACCATCTGTTACTATGTGAAGACGATATCCCTGGTGATGAGGCAGATTGGAAGATGAACCCTCCACTTAGAAGCACGGAAGATCGCGATGCACTAATTGAAGGCTTACTGGATGGGACGATTGATTTCATTGCGACAGATCATGCTCCTCATACGGCTGAGGAAAAGGCAGCCGGTTTTGCGAAAGCTCCATTCGGCATAACAGGTTTTGAGACAGCGTTTCCGCTTCTTTACACTCGTTTCGTCAAGAAAGGCGAATGGACTTTAAAACAATTGGTAGATTGGATGACCGTGAAGCCTGCACGTGTATTCGGCCTGCCATATGGATCAATTGAAGTGGGAGCTAAAGCGGATCTTGTATTGCTTGATTTAAACAAAGAACAGACAATCGACCGTTCAACGTTTATCTCAAAAGGAAAAAATACACCATTTGACGGCTGGACATGTTTCGGATGGCCGACAACAACAATCTTTGAAGGCAAAATCGTATGGAAGGATGGGGAATGATGAAAACAAGATATCTCGTCTTAGAGGATGGAACAGTTTTCAAGGGCGAAGCTTTTGGTTCTGAGCAGGCATCCATCGGTGAAACGGTTTTTACGACAGGAATGACCGGTTATCAGGAAGCGATATCTAACCCATCCGGTTTTGGCCAGATCTTAGTCATGACCTATCCTCTGATTGGGAATACAGGCATTAACCGAGACGATTATGAATCAATCGAGCTGGCAATCAACGGAATTGTTGTCCGGGAATATAGTGATGAGCCATCCAATTTTCGTAGCACTATGACGTTAGGCGATCTTCTTACACTAAAAGGGATTCCGGGCATCCAAGGAATTGATACGAGGAAGCTGACTCGTTTGCTGCGTGAGAAGGGCCCGTTGAAAGGCAAGCTGACAGCGGCAGGGGAAGAGTTGGATGTTGTTGTAGCCAACCGTGAAATCGAGGCATATGAAGTACCGGTAAATCAAGTTGGTGCCATGTCGACTAAGAAAGCCTATTCTAGCCCTGGCCAAGGCAAGCGTGTGGTCGTCATCGATTACGGTTTGAAACATGGATTGCTGCGCGAATTGAACAAACGTGATTTTGACGTAATTGTTGTACCATATAACACTTCAACTGAAGCCATACTTGCGCTTGTGCCGGACGGTATTTTACTATCGAACGGACCGGGCAACCCGGAAGATGTGGAAGGGGCGTCACATACGATCAAACATCTTGTTGGAAAGGCGCCAATCTTTGGTATCGGACTTGGCCATCAGCTCCTTGCCATGTCGTACGGAGCGAAAATCCAGAAGATGAAATACGGACATAGCGGCGGGAATTATCCCGTCAAGGATTTGACAACGGGAAGGACAGAATTGACTTCCCAAAGCCACAGTTATGTGTTGGAGGAATCCTCCATCGCTTCGACTCCGCTTTCGGTTACGCATCGGGCGCTGAATGATGGAACGGTCGAAGGAATCTGCAATGATGCGGATCGAGTATTCTCGGTACAATTCCATCCTGAAGCATCATCAGGGCCGCATGACGCAAGCCACTTATTTGACCGCTTCGCCAATTTAATATATTCCAGCACTCGAAAGGAGAATTTCTATGCCTAAACGTCAAGACATCCAAACGATTCTCGTCATCGGTTCAGGTCCGATTGTCATTGGTCAAGCGGCAGAGTTCGACTATGCAGGAACACAAGCATGCTTGTCGTTAAAAGAAGAAGGTTACCGTGTCATCCTCATCAACTCCAATCCCGCGACGATCATGACAGACACGGAAATCGCGGACAAAGTTTATATTGAGCCTATTACGCTCGATTTTGTCAGCAGAATCATTCGCAAGGAACGCCCAGATGCACTTCTTCCGACACTTGGAGGGCAAACAGGGCTTAATATGGCGATTGAACTTCAAGAATCGGGTATCTTGGATGAGCTCGGCATTGAAATCCTGGGGACAAAACTGGATGCGATCCATAAAGCGGAAGATCGTGACTTATTCCGCACGCTGATGAATGAATTAGGCGAACCTGTGCCGGAAAGTGAAATCGTTCATAACTTGCAGGAAGCCCAGGCTTTTGTAAAGGAAATCGGCTATCCGGTCATCGTCCGGCCAGCTTTTACATTGGGTGGCACAGGCGGAGGTATTTGTTATAACGATCAAGATTTAGAAGAGATCGTTACAAGCGGCTTGAAATACAGCCCGGTGACACAATGCCTTCTTGAAAAGTCCATTGCTGGATATAAAGAAATTGAATATGAAGTGATGCGGGATTCTGCCGATAATGCTATTGTCGTCTGCAATATGGAAAACGTCGACCCGGTCGGCATCCATACAGGGGATTCCATCGTCGTCGCACCATGCCAGACAATGACAGACCGCGAAAACCAAATGCTTCGGAATGTATCGTTAAAGATCATCCGCGCGCTGAAAATCGAAGGCGGCTGCAACGTTCAGCTCGCTTTGGACCCACATAGCTTCAACTATTACATTATTGAAGTGAATCCGCGGGTAAGCCGTTCTTCTGCCCTTGCTTCAAAGGCGACAGGTTATCCAATTGCTAAGCTGGCTGCAAAGATTGCGGTCGGCCTCACATTAGACGAAATGAAAAACCCTGTAACTGGGTCAACTTACGCGTGCTTCGAGCCGACAATCGACTATATCGTTAGTAAAATTCCACGCTGGGCGTTTGATAAATTTGAATCTGCAAAGCGAAATCTTGGAACGCAAATGAAAGCGACAGGCGAAGTCATGGCAATCGGGCGGACATTCGAGGAATCAATTTTAAAGGCAGTCCGCTCATTGGAGACAGGCCAATTCGGCCTTTCATTGAAACATGCAGAAAACCTGACAGATGAATGGATTGAAAAAAGGATCAGACGTGCAGGAGATGAACGGCTCTTCTTCATCGGCGAGGCACTGAGACGCGGAGTGGCAATTGAGACAATCCATGAATGGAGCCAGATCGATCTGTTCTTCTTGCGGAAACTTGAAAAAATCGTGGCAATGGAACGGCAGTTGCAAGCTGATCCTTTCAACGCAGATGTTCTTTATAAAGCGAAGCGAATGGGCTTTTCTGATGTGACGGTTGCAGCATTATGGAATAAAGAGCAACGGGAAATTTACGACTTCCGTAAAGAAAATGGGATCGTTCCCGTATACAAAAAAGTAGATACATGCGCGGGTGAATATGAATCGGATACGCCGTACTTTTACGGAACTTACGAGGAAGAGAACGAATCCGTAAAATCTGATAAAAAAAGTGTTGTCGTCCTTGGCTCGGGTCCAATCCGGATCGGGCAAGGCGTCGAATTCGACTATGCAACGGTTCATTCAGTATGGGCAATCCAGCAAGCGGGCTACGAAGCAATCATTATTAACAACAACCCGGAGACAGTTTCAACCGACTTCTCGATATCTGATAAATTATACTTCGAACCGCTGACGATAGAAGATGTCATGCACATAATCGATTTGGAGCAGCCGCAAGGGGTCATCGTCCAATTCGGAGGGCAGACAGCCATCAATTTAGCTAACGCATTGGAAGAACGGGGTGTCAACATTATCGGCACGTCTATTGAAGATATCGACCGTGCTGAAAACCGGGATAAGTTTGAAAAGGCTCTACGCGAAATCGGAATCCCTCAGCCGCTTGGCAAAACAGCTGTATCTGTTGAGGAAGCCGTTGTCATTGCGAATGAAATCGGCTATCCTGTCCTCGTCAGACCATCTTACGTACTCGGCGGACGGGCGATGGAAATCGTATATCGGGAAGAAGAATTACTCCACTATATGGAACATGCTGTGGAAGCGAGCCCTTCCCATCCGGTTCTGATCGACCGCTATTTGACCGGAAATGAAATTGAAGTAGATGCCATTTGCGATGGAAACAATGTATTGATTCCCGGCATCATGGAACATATTGAACGCGCTGGCGTTCACTCCGGGGACTCGATTGCGGTTTATCCGCCGCAAAACCTATCAGCATCGATGGTGGAGACAATTGTCGATTATACAAAACGGCTTGCAATCGGATTGAACATCAAGGGATTGCTCAACATCCAATTTGTTATCTCGGAAGGCCAAGTATATGTTATCGAGGTTAACCCGCGTTCCAGTCGGACTGTACCATTCTTAAGTAAGATTACAAACCTGCCGATGGCCAATATCGCTACGAAAGCCATTCTTGGACAAACAATCACTGAGCAGGGGTATAAGACAGGGCTGGCCCAGGCCCCTGCAGGGGTTTATGTGAAAGTGCCGGTGTTCTCATTTGCTAAGCTTCGAAGAGTGGATATCACGCTTGGACCTGAGATGAAATCAACGGGAGAAGTAATGGGGAAAGACATTACACTTGAAAAAGCGTTGTATAAAGGGTTAGTTGCTGCCGGCATGGAAATTAAAGAGTATGGATCGGTGCTGATGACTGTATCCGATAAGGATAAAGAGGAAATGGTGGACCTCGCTAAGAGATTCATCAAGATTGGCTACCGGATTTTGGCGACAGAAGGTACAGCGAAAGTGTTGGAAGCTGCCGGAATGAGTGTAGAAACAGTAGGAAAAATAGGAGCAGAAGGTCCGACTTTGCTGGATGTGATCCAAAAAGGGGAAGCACAACTGGTCATCAACACATTAACAAAAGGCAAGCAGCCTGAGCGTGATGGTTTTAGAATCCGCAGGGAGTCTGTTGAAAACGGAATTCCATGCCTGACTTCTATCGATACAGCGGATGCCATGCTTTGTGTGATTGAATCTATGTCCTTCCAGTCAGACCATATGCCAAAACAACAGGTGGTACTATGATTATACAAGAGCAAATGAAAGTCGTGCGGCATGCTGAAATTGCCGAACATATTTTTGAATTAACTTTAGCCGGTAAACTGGTCGGGGAAATCTCATCCCCTGGCCAGTTTGTCCATGTCCGCGTATCGGAAACAATGGAGCCTTTGCTTAGAAGACCCATTTCAATTGCCTCTATAGATAAAGAATCTTCCCAGATGACGATCATTTATCGAGCTGAAGGACGAGGCACGAAGCTTCTTTCGGGTAAATTATCCGGGGAAACTGTAAATGTGCTAGGTCCTTTAGGAAATGGTTTTCCTGTCGAAGAAACAGCTGCTGGCGAAACGGCTGTATTGATTGGGGGAGGCATTGGTGTTCCACCATTATATGAATTATCAAAGCAACTGACGGCAAAAGGTGTTAAATGCATTCACATCCTTGGATTCCAGACGGATGCAGTTTGCTTCTATGAGGAACAGTTCAAACAACTGGGCGATACGTATATCGCTACGGTAGATGGATCGAGAGGAACGCAAGGTTTTGTCACGGATGTGATGGCGCAATTGCATATCGATTTTGCTACGTATTACAGCTGTGGCCCAATGCCGATGTTAAAAGCAGTGCAAGCTGCTTATTCAGAGAAAAAAGGATTCCTATCATTTGAACAGCGGATGGGTTGTGGCATTGGCGCCTGCTTCGCTTGCGTTTGCCATACAACCGAACAAACCGGACAGGATTATGTCAAAGTGTGCTCGGATGGGCCAGTATTTCCAGCGGGGGTGGTCTCCATATGAACAGATTATCAGTGAAACTTCCTGGCTTGGAGTTAAAAAATCCGGTGATGCCGGCATCGGGGTGCTTCGGTTTCGGAAAGGAATACGCGAATTTCTATGATTTATCAAAGCTCGGCGCTATAATGATCAAGGCGACGACACTCGAGACAAGATTCGGCAATCCGACCCCGCGTGTAGCGGAGACGGCTTCCGGCATGCTGAACGCAATTGGCCTGCAAAATCCCGGTCTTGAAAGCGTAATGGAAAATGAATTGCCTTGGCTTGAACAGTTTGACGTTCCGATCATTGCGAATGTAGCAGGGACAGAGACAGCGGATTACGTAGAAGTGGCAAAAACCATTTCGACGGCTCCTAACGTGAAGGCATTGGAACTGAATATTTCCTGTCCGAATGTCAAATGTGGCGGCATCACCTTTGGTACCGATCCAGTTCAAGCCTGTGATTTGACAGCGGCTGTGAAGGAAGTATCAAAAGTGCCGGTTTACGTTAAATTATCTCCTAATGTAACGGATATTAAGGAAATTGCCAAAGCTGTAGAGGAAGGCGGTGCAGATGGACTGACCATGATCAACACACTTATTGGCATGCGTCTCGACCATAAAACCGGCCGACCGATCATTGCGAACGGAACAGGGGGACTATCCGGCCCTGCCGTCAAACCAGTCGCCATCCGGATGGTGTATGAAGTGAGCCAGATGGTCAATATTCCAATCATCGGAATGGGTGGAATCTCGGAAGCAGATGATGTCATTGATTTCCTATCAGCCGGCGCGAGTGCTGTTGCTGTCGGAACTGCCAATTTTGTCGATCCTTTCGTTTGTCCGAATATCATTGAGGAATTGCCAGCGAAGTTGGACGATCTTGGCATCGGCCAACTATCTGAACTTGTAGGAAGGAGCCATCGACTATGAAAACATCCCCAATTATCGCATTAGATTTTGATTCTGCCGAGAAGGCGTTTGCGTTTTTGCGTCCGTTTGATGGAGATGTCAGCGTTAAAGTGGGTATGCAGCTTTATTACAAAGAGGGGCCATCCATTGTAGCGAAACTGAAAGAGCTTGGATTCGATGTTTTCCTGGACTTGAAATTACACGATATCCCAAATACCGTAAAATCCGCTATGGAAGTTCTGGCCGGCTCCGGGGTTGATCTTGTCAACGTCCATGCGGCAGGTGGAAAAACGATGATGGAAGCCGCCTTGGAAGGCCTGGACAAAGGTACGCCGTCCGGCTCGAAGCGCCCGGCTCTCATTGGCGTCACACAGCTCACTTCGACAGATGAAAAGCAAGTCGCAGAAGAGCAGCTCATCCGTGTGCCACTTGAGGACTCTGTTCTTCACTATGCGAAATTGACGAAAGCAACCGGTTTGGATGGCGTGGTCTGTTCAGTCCATGAGTCAGCTGTCATTACAGAAGCATGTGGTAAAGAATTTTTGAAAGTCACGCCAGGCATCCGTTTGCCGCAAGGAGAAACGCAGGATCAGAAAAGGATCGCAACGCCTGAGGAAGCGAGACTTGCAGGTTCTACCCATATTGTCGTCGGACGGGCCATCACTGGATCGGCTGAACCGAAGGCGGCATACGACTTAATAAACGCACTATGGAAAGGACAGAACTAATTATGAGTCAGAAGGAAATTGCTAAGATACTATTGAATGTCGGTGCAGTCGAATTAAGCCCAAACGATCCTTTTACGTGGGCATCCGGCATTCAATCACCTATATACTGTGATAACCGGTTAACAATGTCCGATCCGTCCGGCCGCAAACAAATCGCGGAAGGACTTGCTGAACTAATCCGCACTCATTTTCCGGAAACTACATTAATTGCCGGAACAGCAACAGCTGGGATCCCACACGCTGCATGGGTTGCGGACATCCTTGGGCTCCCGATGGTTTACATCCGCTCGAAAGCAAAGGGACATGGCAGAAGCAAGCAAATTGAAGGGAAAGCGGCTGCCAATGACAAAGCCGTCATCATCGAAGATTTGATCTCCACTGGAGGAAGCAGCCTGAACGCGGTGGAAGCTCTCCGTTCCGAAGGAGTCGAAGTGACCGGTGTCGTTTCAATCTTTACATATGAATTGGCAAGCGCAGATGCTGCATTCTCAGAAGCCGGGCTCGTCTACAAAAGCTTGACCAATTTCGGTTCCTTAGCTGAAGCAGCTGTTGAAAGTGGGGCAATCAGCAATGAATCAATGGATGGACTGCTGGCGTGGCATGGAAAATTGAAAGAAGGCTTGTTGTAATAATAAGTTGTGATTGTAAAGCGTTATGTCTTTTTATTGGCATAACGCTTTTTCACGCTGGTTTCGACAGTATATACCTATTTTGTAAGTGATGGTAAGCTGAATGGTGTATCATGGTGAATGAGGTGAAGATCAACAGATGAAAAATATGAAATTTGTATTTCCCTTCCTCGTTGCAGCTGCACTGGTGACCGCGCCGAATGTAGAAGCCAATGAACGTCAGACAGTTCAGGAGGAAAGGGTGACTCCTTTTACCGATATTACAAATGAGTTTAGGGCAAAAAATGAAATTTTATGGCTTGTGGATAATGGTATTCTGACGGGATTCCGCGATTTGCAATTTCGGCCTTCAACAGCCATGACGATGGGGGAGGCAGCGCAAGCATTCCATCGTGTTATATCCTTACCAGGATTGCCTACTGAATCAGGCCAGGAATCGTTGAATGATGAAATGCTCGTACAAGCGATGCAAAATGCCGAGATTTTTCAAGCACCTCCCAACGGCATGTTGACGAAAGAGAGCGTCATGACAATGGGCCAGTTGAAAACTGCAATTCGCCAAGCATTCGAGTTAACTGATGATAAGGTGGAGGAAATCTGGCCAGCTGCCAGACAAAGCCAAGGAAAGGCTGCGTTATTCGGAATTAAAAACCCGGTTCAGAAAAAAGTGTTGCTTGAAAGAGGAGCAGTCGACCGTGCCACGTTCTCAGCAGTGTTTTACAATGCGATGAAAGAAAAGAACATGGGACCTGAAGATAAAAATTATGAGTTATCGGCAGCGGTTCAATCGCCAGATTTTTCGCCTGTGATCGAGCGTGTGCATTTAGAGAAAGTTTCATTTGATGAGCATCCAATCTACTTGCGTTCCGAAAAATCAATCCGATTTACAGGACATACTCGAATAGATAACGATTTCTCTAGAGACAATATATATCTTTATGATGTGGGTGAAGAAGGAACAACGATCGAATTAACCGTTCGATCATTTGACAACGGGGACTATTTCCTATTCTCTAAGCTGGAAAATCCAACGGACGAAGCGGTTACGGTCGATGTCTTGCAAAAGGAAAACTACGTGGATAGCTATGAGCTATATCGGTTTGACCAGCACCCAATCAAGCGGAACACCGAGGATTTGTTCAATGCGGATCTTACATCCTATCCGACGGGCGTCCTTCGCTTCCTCAATCAAGACGGGTCGGTGCAGGAGCGGATGGTCGGCCAATCGTACCGATCCAGGCAGCTTGCAATGGAGTATGCGGAAGGCGGCCGTAGCGGTATGCGTGAATTGCTCGCTGAAGAGCAGTCTTTATCATTTACCCAGATCGGTTCCACCTTTATGTCCGTCCATGCCTTAAAATCTGAAGGTAATGACATGGTCGATCAATGGTATTTAAATTCGGAGAATATGCTGTTCAATGAAGATGCGCATCGTGAATCTTGGATGCTGGAAAGCGCGCAGTACTATAAGAAACGGAACAATTGGTACACGGCAATCGGCCCTTTCAATAAGATGGTGACGACGACAGAGCCGCTACCGGAGAATGGGCAGGGGTATGGCAGGAGTTTATTGCACATGAAGGAAGATCGGGCGATGACGTTGTTCCATGAACAGCAGGACCGATACTTTGAGAATTTGATTTATAATGCGTTCGTCAATTTGAAAAACTTCAGGGGTGATAAGCCGTATTGGGAAACGGAAGTGACAAGTACGTATCTGAAAGGGCTATATGGCATCACAGCTCCGTTCATTGACACCCGATTCAATGAACAGATCGCGTTATTCTACTACCGAAGCGGCGATGAATTCGACATTAGCGAATATAAGGAACCGCTGCGGAATTATGCGGATTTATTAGTCTCCCAAAAAGAGCAAGGCCATGTCATTCCGGTAGCAAAGAACGCGTACTACATTTCGGACTATTTCCCGATCATCCAGGAAGGACCGACACACGCGTCCATGAACCACGTACTCGGCGGCATGAACATTCTCTTAATGGCCTACAACGAGTTCGGGGACGACAAGTACTTGGAAACGGCAAAATCGATCCAAAATGCAATCGTCATCAACAAGAATGATTGGATTCGAGATAACGGGGATATTTGGTATCGCATCGCGCCGGACTATGGCTATAAAGGCGATGACTACAAGCATTTGACGTTAGAGGACTTGATCAACTCTTACAGCCTATGGGAGCCGATTGATCCAAGCTATCTTCCTGTACTGGAAGAGATGATCGCATCTAAAGCGTCTTATTTGTCTAATGAAAAGCTCGGCTATACAACGAAAATCAAAAATGGGCTAAGCAAACTCGGTTTACTGAAATACTTGCCAGATGGCGAGGAACGGACCGACGCGCTGTAAGTATTTGATTTTCTTTCATACTAGAACTAGCGGACTGCAGATGAGCTCGTGTAATAGCGGGTTTGTTTGTAGTCTGTTTTTGTGTTGGATTTTATTTTTTGGTGGAAGTTACTGGGGCTCAGCCGGAGTTATTGGCGTTCGCTTTGATATACTGGCGTTCAGCTGATTTATCTGGCGTTCGCTTCGATATACTGGCGTTCAGCTGATTTATCTGGCGTTCGCTTCGATATACTGGCGTTCAGCTGATTTATCTGGCGTTCGCTTCGATATACTGGCGTTCAGCTCATTTATCTGGCGTTTGATCCGATATACTGGCGTTTAGCTGATTTATCTGGCGTTCGCTTCAACATACTGCCGTTTAACTCAATTACTTGGCGTACACGCCATCCTTCTGGCGAACAGACTATTTCACTGTCAATCATATCCCATTCCAGGTATCTCCCCAAACACAAAAAAACAGGAATGGAAGCAATCTCTCCTTCCATCCCCGCTCATATTGCGAATTATTTCTTCAACTGTCTCACCAAATCTTCATCTGGTGTAACAAATATCGTTTTTTGTTCGAAATAGATGACAAAGCCGGGCTTGGCACCGCTTGGTTTTTTGACGTGCCGGATTTCGGTGAAATCGACTGGGACGGAAGCGGACTCCCGTGCTTTGCTGAAGTAAGCGGCTAGCGTGGCGGCTTCTCGAATGGTTTCTTCATCTGGTTCGGCCTCATGGATGACCACGTGCGATCCCGGTATATCCTTTGTGTGCAGCCAGACATGGTCACGGGAAGCTGTTTTGAATGTGACATAGTCATTCTGTTTATTGTTTTTACCGACGGAAATTGGAATGCCTGCGCTGGAAACATATTTCTCCGGTGAAGGTTTTTTTGTTTTTTGCTTCTTCTTCAGCTTGCGTGCTTTCATATAGCCCAGTTCGGCAAGCTCTTCCCGAATTTCATCGATATCTTCCGTGGAAGCCTGCATCACTTGCTGTTTGATCATTTCAAAGTATTCGATGTCCTCTTTTGCCTTTTCCAGCTGTTCTGCAATCATGATGAGGGCATTCTTCGCTTTTACGTAACGGGCGTAATACCGCTGTGCGTTTTCAATCGGTGTCTTTCTTGGGTCTAGCGGGATGGTGACCGTTTCACCTTCTGTATAATAGTTGTCTACAGTAGCTTCTGTTTCTCCCTTTTGAATCGCATAGCTGTTGGCTGTCAATAGTTCGCCGTACAATTGGAAGGTATCCAGTTTGCTCGCCGCATCCTGTTCTTTTTGCAATTTCTTCATTTTCAATTGAAGCTTCGCAATTTCATTATCAAGCCAGCGTTCCAAATCGGCTGCCTGGGATTTTACCCGTTCGCGCTCCGCCCGTGCGAAATAAACTTTGTCCAATAGCGTGCCGAGCGTTTCAAAATAAGTCAAGGTCGCGTCTGCATGCGTTAACGGAGTGGCCGAAAATGAAATTTTGCCATTGATGACTGCATAATTGGGCTTTGGCTCATTTCCGTTGAATGATGCAAGGAAGTTTTGATAGATAGCGAACCTTTCGTTTTTGGAGGTAGACTGCAATCTGTACAAAAGCTCCTCCGCATTCAGCTTGGAAAATCCGGACAGAGAGCTGACAAGGTCTCCCGCTGTTTCAAACGATGCGAATAACTCATCGAAATCTTGCTCTGTCAGGGTAAACGGATTCTTCTTCTCTTGTGGCGGTGCCGGTATATACGGCTGTCCCGGCAAAATCGTTCGATAGCTGTTCATCGATGGAGGCAGATGTTTCATGCTGTCGACAATCATATTCCGAGACGGATCAATCAATAGGATGTTACTGTGGCGCCCCATAATTTCTATGCTCAGGACACGCTCCATATCATCCCCAATTTCATCCTTCGCACGGATCGAAAGATTGATGACTCGGTCCGTGCCGGCTTGTTCAATCTTCGTTATCATACCGCCTTCCAAATGCTTCCGAAGGACCATGCAAAACATCGGCGGTTCCGCCGGGTTCACAATCGTCTCTTCAGTAAGTTGAATTCTTGAGTAGGAAGGATGTGTGGACAGCAGTAATTTATGATTCCGATTGCCCGCTCTAATATGCAAGATAATTTCCTGTATGTTCGGCTGATGGATCTTTGTAATCCTGCCATTTTGAATCTGCTGAAGCTCTGAAGTGACTGCAGCAGTGAATAAACCGTCAAATGCCATAATGAATTCCTCTTTCAAAAAAATCGTTTAGTCCCATTTTAGCACTCTATTGAAGAGATATGTTATAATATGAGTATGCTGTTTAACAAATAACGAAGTTGTTAAGCCTAAGGATGCTTGAAAGGCATCTTTACGTACGTCTGCTGTTTTCTTCCGAGAGTGTAAACTAGAATGAAACGGGACGAATTTGAGAATACATAAGAAGAGGGATTGCATGTACAAACAACGTGGCTTGTTGATCGTTCTTTCCGGCCCTTCCGGCGTTGGCAAAGGGACGGTGCGAAAAGAACTGTTTTCACAACCGGATACGAATTACGAATACTCGATTTCCATGACAACGAGGAGCCCTCGTGAAGGTGAACAAGATGGAGTCGATTATTTCTTTAAGTCCCGGCAGGATTTTGAACGGCTGATCGGGGAAGGAAGATTGCTGGAATATGCCGAGTATGTAGGCAATTATTATGGGACTCCGCTTGACTATGTCAATGAAACACTAGATGCAGGCAGAGATGTGTTTTTAGAAATTGAAGTTGTCGGTGCTGCTCAAGTACGGGAAAAAATGCCGGATGGTTTGTTCATCTTTTTGGCGCCGCCTAGCTTATCGGAGCTCGAAGATCGGTTGGTCGGAAGAGGCACGGAAAAAGCAGACGTCATTGCGAGCCGCGTGCTGAAGGCGCGGGAAGAGCTTGAGATGATGAATCTGTATGATTATGTTGTGGAAAACAACGAAGTCTCCAAGGCTTGCGACCGGATTAATGCAATTGTTATGGCCGAACACTGCCGACGTGAACGTGTCGAAAAAAGATATTTACTTATGTTGGAAGGGGAATAAATTCATGTTATATCCATCAGTCGATTCATTAAAAGAGAAAATTGATTCGAAATACACGCTTGTGACGCTTGCTTCTAAACGTGCAAGAGAGATGCAGGAGACGAGAGAGGTTCTTCTGGACTACTATCGTTCCCATAAAAATGTTGGTAAAGCACTTGAGGAAGTGGCTGCGGGTGTCCTTTCCATACAGGCACAGGATGATTCCATCGTATACGAAGACGAAGTCTGATCTTTCAACCTGAAACGGTTAGTTCCATATACCAAGCTACGCTCCCTATGAATTGTTTCTTAGGGAGTTTGTCGTTTTTATATAAAATGCATCCGATTGGATGGACAGCCATCTATAGAAAAGCACCGCCGTATACTCCATGCCCCGCACAGGTAGGGGGGTCAGGAAGCAACAGTGGTCTGAAACCTTACAAAAGAAGTTGCAGATATGAAGAAAGGGTGGAATGGTGTTGTTAAATAAAAACATACTCCTCTGTGTAACTGGCGGGATCGCAGTATACAAAGCGGTTGCACTTGTCAGTAAATTGACACAAGCTGGTGCGCAAGTGAAGGTGATCATGACGGAATCCGCCATGAAATTTGTCACTCCGCTTTCCTTCCAAGTATTATCCCGAAATGACGTGTATTACGATACGTTTGATGAAAAAGATTCGCGAGTCATCGCCCATATTGATTTGGCGGACTGGGCGGATCTTGTTGTCGTTGCGCCTGCGACGGCAAATGCCATAGGGAAAATTGCGAACGGCATTGCAGATGATATGGTGACAACGACGCTGCTGGCCACGACGGCAGATGTCTGGATTGCACCAGCGATGAATGTCCATATGTATGAAAATAAGGCCGTCATGCGGAACATTGAGACGTTGCATCAGGATGGATACCGTTTCATTGAACCTTCTGAAGGGTTTTTGGCTTGCGGTTATGTAGGGAAAGGGCGATTGGAAGAGCCGGAGAAGATCGTCTCCTTGATTTCGGAACACTTTAATTCCAGAAAAAAACCACTGCCTTTGCAAGGAAAAAAGGTGGTCATTACAGCTGGTCCGACACGTGAACGAATCGATCCAGTCCGGTATGTGTCCAATTTTTCTAGCGGGAAAATGGGATACGCGATGGCGGAGGCCGCTGCTGCTTTAGGGGCAGAAACGATACTCGTATCGGGACCTGTCTGCTTAGCGAAACCACAAGGTGTAAAAGTACTCGATGTCGAGAGTGCTCAGGAGATGCTGGAAGCCGTCCTCTCGCACTATGGAGATGCTGACATCGTCATTAAATCGGCAGCTGTCGCCGACTATCGTCCAGCTGTAGTTCAACAGCAGAAGATGAAAAAGAAAGATCAGCAAATGGCTTTGGAGCTTGAGAAAACGACTGATATTCTCAAAACTCTTGGAGAAAGGAAAGAGGGACAGCTGCTCGTCGGCTTTGCGGCAGAAACAGTTGATGCCATTGCATATGGACAATCGAAACTAGAGAAAAAGAACTTGGATTATATTATTGTAAATGACGTAACAGATCCGGGAGGCGGATTTGGAAGCGATACTAATGTCGTGACGTTGTTATCGAAGAACGGCACCCATAAGCCATTTGAGGCGATGGCCAAGCCTATGTTGGCCAAAAAATTATTAGAGTCGATCATGGAAGAGGAAGAAGTGATGCCGCATGATCGCTGAGGTCATCGTCGATGTCGCAGCGTATCCAATTGATCGGCCTTTTGACTATGCGGTTCCTCCGCATTTGGAGACGGTCATACAGTGTGGGTCTCGAATCAAAGTGCCATTCGGTCCGAGGGCAGTTCTAGGTTATATAGTGAATCTGAAAGAAGATAGTGATGTTCCTGAAGAGAAATTGAAGCCGATTGCCGAGCTGATTGATTTGGAACCGGTTTTATCAGAAGAGCTGTTGCAGCTGTCTAAATGGCTTGCAGAGAAAACGTTGTCATACGAGATCGACGCGTTGCAGGTCATGCTGCCTGCAGCGATGCGGGCGAAATATGAGAAATTCATTACAGTCCATCAGCTTGAAAACATTCAAGATGAGGAATTCAGGCAGTTGGTTGGGAATAAAAAAAGAATTCCCTTAAAGCAGGCGGCTGGTTCTGCTAGCCTTTTGAGGAAGCTGAAGTCCTATGCAGCGGAAGGAATTGTATCCGTAGATATTGCGATCGGCCAGCAGACTGAAGTGAAAAAGACGCGTGTGGTCACACTGGCAGACCGGGATACAATTACTTCTCTGCTCGAATCGATCCATCCAAATGCAAGGAAGCAGAAGGATCTGCTGCACTGGATGGTCGAACGGGCTGGACAGACGATAGCTGCAGCTTCCGTCATTGAGCAATCCGGTATCCAAAGTCCAACTTTGAAATCGGTTATTGAAAAAGGTGCGGCAACGGAGAAATATGTGGAAACGTACCGTGAACCAGAGGCCCCTCGCTTGAAAGATACTGCGATTCCGGTTTCATTGACAGACGAACAAGAGCTATCTTTAGCGAAAGTGACGACATCGTTTGATCAGGGCAACGCGGAAACTTTCCTCTTGCATGGCATCACAGGAAGCGGAAAAACGGAAGTTTATTTGCGTGCCATCCAACACGTTTTGCAGCAAGGGAAAGAAGCGATTGTCCTCGTTCCTGAAATTTCATTGACCCCTCAAATGACTGCACGCTTCCAAGAGCGTTTTGGCGAATTGGTTGCTGTCATGCATAGCGGTTTATCTTCAGGTGAAAAATATGATGAATGGAGAAAAGTACACCGGGGCGAAGTAAAAGTCGTCGTCGGTGCCCGCTCCGCTATTTTTGCCCCGTTTGAGAATTTGGGACTGCTGATCCTGGATGAGGAGCATGAATCGACGTATAAACAAGAGGATAACCCACGATATCATGCGCGTGATGTTGCGATATGGCGTGCGCAATATCATCATTGTCCCGTTATTTTAGGAAGTGCTACTCCTTCACTTGAGTCATTTGCTAGAGCGTCCAAAGGGGTTTACACACTTCTCACCCTTTCAGAGCGGGCCAAAAAACAAAGCTTGCCGACGGTCCATGTTGTCGATATGCGGGAGGAATTAAAAGAAGGGAACCGTTCGATGTTCTCTGTTCCGCTTGCCGAAGCGATGAGACAGCGACTCGAGAACAAAGAACAGACCGTTTTATTTCTAAATAAACGCGGATTCTCGTCTTTTGTTCTTTGCCGAGATTGTGGAACCGTCGTTCAATGTCCGAACTGCGACATTTCATTAACCTACCATCGGGCGAACGAATGTCTGAAGTGCCATTACTGCGGACATGAAGAACCTGTTCCTCTTCAATGTCCGGAATGCCAGAGCGAGCATATCCGGTTTTTTGGAACAGGAACACAAAAAGCTGAGGAAGAGATTGCAAGATTGCTTCCTGAAGCTCGAGTTTTACGCATGGATGTGGACACAACAAGGCAAAAAGGATCTCATGAGCGGCTGTTGCGCCAATTTAGCGAAGGGAAAGCGGATATCTTGCTCGGCACCCAAATGATTGCGAAAGGATTGGATTTTCCTGCAATTACACTCGTTGGTGTGCTCGCTGCAGATACCACTTTGCATTTGGCTGATTTCAGAGCTGCCGAGAAGACGTTCCAGCTGATGACACAGGTGAGTGGCAGGGCAGGCAGGCATGAACTGCCCGGAGAAGTTTTCATCCAAACTTATTCTCCTGAGCATTATGCCATTGAATTATCGAAAGCCCAGCAGTACGAACCCTTTTATCGTCTGGAGATGGCGTCAAGAAAGCAGTTCGGGTATCCGCCCTTTTACTATATTACCTTGCTGCAGTTTACTCATGAAGATTTATTGAAGGCGGTGGATTTTGCAGAAAAAGGCACCCGGTTTTTGAAAGACAATCTCTCACCGGAAACGGTCATTATCGGA
Organism: Sporosarcina sp. NCCP-2222; assembly: GCF_023168145.1. GTDB lineage: Bacteria > Bacillota > Bacilli > Bacillales_A > Planococcaceae > Sporosarcina. The sequence continues at coordinate 271,057 of NZ_BQYK01000003.1, read as the reverse complement.
CCTGCTGCTGCAGCAATCAGCCGTGTGAACAATAGATATCGATATCAATGTTTGCTAAAATACAAAAAAGAACCGAAGCTGACGGAAACTCTCCAGCAGCTGATTAAAATCTATCGTACCGATTGGATCAAATCGGGATTACTTATGTCGGTAGATGTTGATCCAACATCCATATTTTGAAAAGAGGAATTAAATTGGCCATATTGGAAATTGTGAAGCATCCTTCACCTATATTGACACAATCATGTAAAGAAGTAGTGGCGTTTGACAAAGAGCTGGCAACCTTGCTGGATGATATGCATGACACCATGGTAGCTGCAGACGGAATTGGATTAGCTGCACCGCAAGTGGGCAAGCCAATTCGCGTAGCAATCGTCGATATGGGCGAAGGAAATGACGTAATCGAAATGGTGAACCCTGTCGTAACTGCGGTAGGCGGTTCAGAAGTCGAAGTGGAAGGCTGCCTCAGTTTCCCAGGTCTATACGGTGAAGTCGAACGACCGTTTTTCGTCCGGATTGAAGCGCAAGAACGGGACGGGTCCCTGTATCAATTAGAAGCCGAAGATTATGAAGCGAGAGCTATCATGCATGAGATTGATCATCTCAATGGCGTATTGTTCGATTCTAAAATTCTGCGAGTGGTCGATCCTTCGGAATTTGAGGAAGAGCCAGACGACCTGGAGGAGGATGAACAGAATTGACGAATATCGTATTTATGGGTACACCCGACTTTTCTGTCCCTGTACTATCCATGCTAGTAGATGAAGGCTATTCCATTTTGGCTGTCGTCACGCAGCCTGACCGGCCCGTTGGCAGAAAGCGTGTGTTAACGCCGCCCCCTGTGAAAGAGGAAGCAATCCGGCTAGGGCTTGACGTTCTCCAACCTGAGAAGTTAAGAGGTTCAGACGAATTGAAGAAGCTGGTCGAGATGGCCCCTGATTTGATTGTTACCGCTGCATATGGTCAAATTTTGCCAAAAGAGCTTCTAGATGCCCCAAGACTCGGCTGCATTAATGTTCACGCTTCCTTGCTGCCGAAATATCGAGGAGGCGCACCGATCCACCAGGCTGTTATGGATGGTGAAACCGAAACGGGTGTAACGATCATGTATATGGCAGAAAAACTGGATGCTGGTGATATCATTTCCCAAGTTACTGTTCCAATCAAAGAGACTGATGACACCGGCATGATGTTCGATGCTTTATCGGAAGCGGGCACGCAGCTTTTAAAAGAAACGTTGCCGTCGATTTTGGATGGAACGAATAAAAGAAGATCGCAAAACGAATCCGAAGCCACCTTTGCACATAATATATCTCGGGAACAAGAACGGATCGATTGGAATAAACCGGGACAGGCTATTTACAATCAAATCCGCGGATTGCACCCATGGCCAAACGCCTACACAACCTTCCAAGGTGACAATGTGAAAATGTACAAGGCTGAAAAGGTGCATCGTAATTCGGCTTCCGGGCAACCAGGCACCATCATCTCCATTGATAAAGAGGAAATGATTGTTCAATGCGGCGATGATATTGCTTTGTCGATAAAAGAGCTGCAGCCAGCCGGAAAAAAGCGCATGGCGATCGACGTGTTCCTTAACGGCGTCGGATCCAAATGGAAAGTAGGAGACCGTTTCGAATGACAACTAGTAAAAAGAAAATATGGAACGGCAATGTGAGAGATGCTGCACTATCCATTCTGTTGGAAGTGGCAAACAATCAAGCCTATAGCAACCTTTTGCTGCATAAGACAATGGAGACCTATTCGATCGCACCGAAAGATCGAGGATTATTGACTGAGTTGACGTATGGCACCTTGCAGAACAAGATGACACTGGATTATTACGTGAAGCCGTTTGTCCGTGGGAAATTGGACAAATGGGTGAAGGAACTTCTTCGATTGTCAGTCTATCAACTCGTCTATCTTTCTAAAATACCGCCACACGCTGTAGTGCACGAAGCGGTGGAAATCGCGAAGAGAAGAGGACATAAAGGGATTTCTGCGACTGTGAACGGCATTCTCCGTTCCATCCTGCGCGAGGGTGTTCCTTCGGTGGAGGAAATCGAGGACGACATTACGAGATTGTCGATCGAGACAAGCCATCCCGAATGGTTGCTGCGCAGATGGATCGATCAATATGGCGAAGAGAGCACCATTGCGATGGCCAGCCGGAACAATATGCCCCCGACCATGACGGCGCGAGTCAACACGATGAAAACGACTACGGAAGAAGTAATGAAACAGTTGGCGTCTGAAGGGTTTCAAGTGATGAAAGGGGAAGTTGTTCCAGAATGCATCCGTGTCGCTGGAGGAAACTTGGCGAAAACAGAGGCGTTTGCAAATGGCTTAATTACCATTCAAGATGAAAGCTCCATGCTGCCCGTTCTCGCCTTAGATCTGGAGCCCGGAATGTCTGTTTTGGATATGTGTGCGGCTCCAGGAGGAAAAACGACATTCATTGCAGAAAAGATGAAGGATGAAGGAAAAGTGTTCGCGCACGACTTGCATGATCACAAATTATCCCTTATTACGTCCAGCGCCAACCGGCTAGGCTTAGGATCGATCGAAACTAGAAGCGGTGACAGCAGGAAGCTGACGGAAATCTATCCAGCTTCATCTTTTGATCGTATTTTGTTGGACGCTCCGTGCAGTGGTCTCGGAGTTATCCGGAGGAAGCCGGAAATTAAATATAATAAACAAGAAAGTGACTTGCATGCTTTGGCGGGAATCCAGGCGGAGTTGCTGGATACGGCTTACCGCTTAATTAAAGAAGAAGGCATCATCGTCTTCAGTACTTGTACGGTTGATCAAATAGAGAACATCGGGTCCGTTTCCGAATTCCTGCAAAGACATCCTGATATGGAAACGATTCCGCTAGAACATCTGGTGGGGCATGAAACAGAAACAATAAAAGGGGACATGCTTCAAGTCTTGCCTCACCATTTTGACAGCGATGGCTTTTTTGTAGCTGCGCTGCGCAAGAAGAAATCGATGAGATAAAAGGAAATCTTGGGGGGGTACAATTGGTGCAGTATGAATTCAGGACAGATATCGGGAGAAGAAGGTCTGTAAATGAGGATAGTGCGGCGGTTTATGAACTGCCGG
>NZ_BQYK01000003.1:151998-267843 GCF_023168145.1 Sporosarcina sp. NCCP-2222 | reverse complement strand
ATCCACACGCCATGGATGAAAAATCGTGGATTTCGTGGCTGGAGGATGTTATTACGCAAACCAACCTGGAGATCTTTAAGATGGCTGAAGCGGATGAGCAATATAAAGGAATGGGAACGACACTCGATGCGGTAATCATTTTCGAAACGTCTTGCATTATATCCCATACAGGTGACAGCAGAGTATACAGAGTGGACAAAAACGAATTGAAACAGATTACGAGAGATCATTCGTTCGTCAATGCCTTATTGGACAGCGGCGAAATTACGGAAGAAGAGGCCGCCAGCCATCCCCAACGAAATTGGATCATGCGTGCAATTGGAACTGAGAAAACAATCGAGCTCGATTTTTACTCCATCCACTTTGAGGATGGGGCCTATCTGCTAATTTGCACAGATGGATTAAGCAATAAAATCGACAATGATAAAATGAAGGAAATTGTCATGTCAGAATTGCCGCTTTCGCAAAAAACGGAGCAGCTAATTGACTTGGCAAATGATATGGGCGGAGAAGACAATATTTCGGTCATATTAGTCGGCCCGTTCCGCTCGGAGGTGAGTCAACAGTGATTGGCAAACGAATTGGTGGACGTTATGAAATCATAAGAGGCATCGGCGAAGGCGGCATGTCGAAGGTTTATTTGGCCCACGATATCATTTTGGATCGTGATGTAGCGATCAAAGTGCTTGATTATGATTTTGCAAACGAAGAAGATTTAAAAAGAAGATTCCAGCGGGAAGCCTTATCCGCAACAAGCCTGACACATCCGCATATTGTTAATATTTTCGATGTCGGAGAAGAAGATGAGCTGCACTATCTCGTCATGGAGTACATCGACGGGCGGACATTAAAAAAGTTCATCCAGACGAACGGTCCGCTTCGCCCTGATCAAGCTGTCCATATTATGAAACAACTCGTTTCAGCGATAGCAAACGCCCATCATAACGGGATTATCCATCGGGACATCAAACCGCAAAATATCTTAATGGATCAAAACGGAGATGTGAAGATCACCGATTTTGGCATTGCGATGGCTTTGAATTCAACCGCACATACGAAGACGAATTCGGTTCTCGGAACGGTCCATTATTTGTCTCCCGAGCAGGCAAGGGGTGGCATGGCGACAAAGAAGTCCGATATTTATTCGCTCGGCATCGTATTCTATGAATTATTGACCGGAGAGCTTCCGTTCTCGGCGGAAACAGCTGTTGCGATTGCTTTAAAGCATTTGCAGGAAGAGACGCCTTCTGTACGCGCGCAATTCCCATCAATTCCGCAAAGCGTTGAGAATACCATCTTGAAGTCAACGGCGAAGGATCCATTTAACCGGTACCGCTCAGCAGATGAAATGTACGAGGATCTACTGACTGTTTTATCACCCGAGAGAGCAAACGAAGAGAAATTTACGGAACCGGTTGACGATGATAAAACACGTGCCATCCCGATTGTTAATGAAGCGCAGAAATTTGATCATGCAGAGGAAACAAGAAAATTAGAACCTGTAACGCCTTCAGCTCCTGCACCGCAAGAGAAGCAGAAAAAGAAGAAAAAGAAAGGGCCGATTATCGCTGGTATTCTCGGCGGGATTCTTCTCGTTGTCATGCTCCTGCTGTTCCTTCCTGGATGGCTTGGACCGAAAAAGGCTCTTGTCCCGGATGTAGCCGGTGAAGAAGAGCGTGCCGCAATAGAGATCTTGGAGTCGGAAGGGTTCAAAGTAGATGAAAAAATTGAAGAAGTTTCGAATGAAGTGGAAGCAGGAAAAGTAATCCGCACGATCCCGGAAGGCGGCAAGAAGCGAGATGTCGGCACTGCCATAGTGATCTATGTCAGTCAGGGCAAGGAAACGATGGTCATGGCAGATTACAGAGGGCAAAGCTATGATAATGTGAGTAATCTTCTTTCCGAACGATTCAGAACGATCAAGTCGGAAACGGCATATTCGGACGAGCCGGAAGGAACCATTATTGGTCAGTCGCCAGCTGGAAGCGAAGAAGTCGTCCCTGAAGAAACGGATCTCGTATTCACGGTCAGTAAAGGTCCTGAATTGGTCACCGTAAGAAACTTAGAAGGCTATACGGAGAGTGAACTCGAGTCGTATCGCAAAGAGAGTGGACTAGAAATCAGGGTCGTCAGTGAGGAATATAGCGAAAATGTGCCTGAAAAACAGGTTATCAGGCAAACTCCTAGTTCCGGCGCCCAGTTGAGAAAAGGGGAAGCGGTGAAAGTAGTCGTCTCAAAAGGCAAAGAAAAATTGCCGATGAAATCTTTTTTCAAAACAGTAACTATCCCGTATGAAACTCAATACAATGATAATTCCGATGAGGACGGCGACGAGGAAGAAGATTCACCTAAACCTCAATCGGTTCAAATTTATCTAAAAGACAGAACACACTCCATGGACGATGTCTATGATGAGTTCGAGATTTATGAGGATACGAAAAAACAGATTAAAATTAATTTGGACGAGGGCCAAACGGGCGGATATCGCATTGTGCGCGACAATCAAATCATAGAAAATGTTACAATCAATTACGACGATAAAGAATGATTCAGAAAGAGGGATTGGATGCCGGAAGGATTAATTGTTAAAGCGATCAGTGGTTTTTATTATGTTGAGCATGAAGGAAGAGTGATTCAATGCAAAGGCAGGGGAGTTTTCAGGAATCGTGGGATCAGTCCGCTTGTTGGCGATCTGGTAACTTTCCATCAAGAGGGCGATAACGACGCAACGATTACAGAGGTACATGATAGAAAAAATGAGCTCGTGCGCCCACCCATTGCGAATGTCGATCAATCTTTGCTTGTGTTTTCGATCATAGAACCTGATTTGAGCCTTCACTTGTTGGACCGATTTCTTGTCATCGTGGAATCGCTTGGAATTGAGCCGATTATTTGCCTGACAAAGAGGGATATTGCAGGGGAAAAGCAACTTGCTTTTGCTGATACGGCTGTATCCTATTATAAAAAGATCGGCTATGATGTGCTGGAAACCCATCGGGATGATTCGTCTCTTTTGGCATCGCTCCAACCTTATCTTTCTGGAAAGACGTCCGTTCTCGCCGGCCAGTCCGGCGTTGGCAAATCTACTTTATTAAACACGCTGTTGCCTGAACTGCAGCTGAAAACTGGTGAAATATCAGAAGCGCTTGGCAGGGGGCGGCATACGACACGCCACGTGGAATTGATGAAAGTGGCGGGTGGTCTTGTCGCGGACACGCCTGGTTTTAGCTCGTTGGATTTTGAACACATCGAACGGGAAGAGCTGCGCAATTATTTTATTGAAATGGATCGACTATCCTCCGAATGCAAATTCCGTGGATGTCTCCATCTAAAAGAGCCAGGATGTGCAGTAAAACAAGCTGTTGAGGAAGGGGAGGTACTTCAACAGCGGTACGACAACTATTTGCAATTTCTACAAGAAATCACAGACCGAAAGCCGAGGTATATGTAATCATGGTTAAAATTGCTCCGTCCATCTTATCTGCTGACTTTTCAAAGCTTGGGGAAGAAGTGAAAGAAGTTGAAAAGGCAGGCGCAGAACTCATCCATATCGATGTCATGGATGGCCATTTCGTCCCGAATATTACAATGGGCCCAATTGTAGTGGAAGCTCTACGTCCTGTTACAACCCTGCCATTGGATGTTCATCTGATGATCGAAAATCCAGACAATTACATTGAACAATTCGCAAAAGCGGGTGCAGATTATATAACGGTCCATGTAGAGGCGTGCCGCCATCTGCATCGTACGCTGCAATTAATCAAATCCTATGGCGTGAAGCCAGGGGTCGTGTTGAACCCGCATACGCCTGTCGAAACGATCCAGCATGTGCTGGAGGACATTGACATGGTTTTATTCATGACAGTAAATCCTGGGTTCGGTGGACAGAAATTTATACATTCGGTGTTGCCGAAAGTGGAACAGCTCGCAACAATCATTCGGGAGCGCAACTTATCCATTGAGATAGAAATCGATGGAGGGATCAACGAAGAAACGATTGTTCCTTGTGTGAAGGCGGGTGCCACTATTTTTGTGGCAGGATCGGCGATCTACAATGAGGCGGCCCGGGCGGAGGCATTGCAGCGCATCAAGTCAGCCGGCGAAAGAGCTTTAAACGAATGAGCCAGGTCGTCGTCTGCTCAGGCGGCCCGGAAGAGGATTTATATGATTTGAGTGTAATGCCAAAAGAAGAGACCGTATTCATTGGAGCCGATCGTGGGACCCTTTATCTGTTAAACGCGGGAATCCTTCCAATCGAGGCAATCGGCGATTTTGATTCAGTCACGAACGTGGAATACGAAAGAATTTCTCATTTTGTACCGGTCGTGACGAAAGTAGAATCGGAAAAAGATGAAACGGACACGGAATTGGCCATACAGCGTGCATTAACTCACGACCCGCAACATATTTTGATAACAGGTGTGACTGGAGGGCGATTGGACCATTTTGAATCGGCCCTCCATCTGCTGTATCGCATGCAGCGGACGCATCCGAAAAAAAGATTTACCATCCGTAGTAAATCCAATGAACTGGCTATTTTGTTTCCAGGGGTTCATCGGATGAACAAAGAGGATGAGCTGGAGTATGTATCGTTCTTTTCTTTTGGCGGGGCAACAGTGGAAGGCATGACATTGACCGGCTTTAAATATGAAGTCGCCAATGCACTGCTTGAAACAGGCATGACTCGATTCACAAGCAATGAAGCAATTTCAGAAGTTTGTACTATCTCGTTCCGAAAGGGCATATGTTTAATGGTAAGGAGTTCAGATTCCTGAAAGGAGCCGGGGAATTGAGAGTCTATACGTTCACAATGCCAAAGTTTCTCAGTAGTTTTGTTAGAAAATGCATGGTCGTCATGAACAAAGAAGAGAAGCAAGCGACAGCGTCTTCTAACAATCGGACAAAGAAGAAGAAAAAAGAAAAAACGCCAGGCTGATTTCCATCGGCTTGGCGTTTTACTTTTTTGTTTTGAAGGAAAAGTGCGTTGAGATTATCCTCAAACGCGTTGAACTTTACCTGATTTAAGGGCTCTAGCAGAAACCCAAACACGTTTTGGTTTACCATTTACAAGAATACGGACTTTTTGAAGGTTTGCACCCCATGTACGTCTGTTTGCATTCATCGCGTGTGAACGGGAATTACCTGAACGTGCTTTACGACCAGTAACTACGCATTGTTTAGCCATTTTATTTCCTCCTCGCTATTGTTGATTAAGCGATTCACTTTATCATTCGCATACCATAATACTTTATCATAGGACCTATAGGCTTGCAACCTTTTTTGGAGACTCTTTCAAGGAGTAATACTTTACACTTCTTGTTGTAAAGAAGATCTATATGTTGCGGAAAAGTTCGACAATACTACATAGAAATATCGGTTAATGTGAAAAAAATAGAATGATTGCCGGTAATATAGGCTGAACGCCAATAACTCTGGGTGAACGCCAATAACTTCGGTTGAACGCCAATAACTCAAGTTGAACGCCAATATCTCCAGCTGAGCACCAGTTATCGATGACCGAAAAACAGTTAGTATCCAGCTCCAGTGCCCAGCGTCTAGCAGACTTCAACTGTTCCGACTTCGATAAGTCAACATCGGCTCGTTTCACTTCGCCGTGTTTCCTTTATCTTGCCGGAAAGTCTCCAGTCTGTACGACGCTAAACGCGCACTTCCGCTTTTATTCTTAACTCGATGTAGATTCTTCTATACAGTTAGTATCCAGCTCCAGTGCCCAGTGTCTAGCAGACTTCGACTGTTCCTTCTTCGATAAGTCAACATCGGTCCGCTTTGCGTACCGTGTTTCCTTTATCTTGAAGGAAAGTCTCCAGTCTGTACGACGCTAAACGGGCACTTCCGCTTTTATTTAGTGTATAGTACAATTAGGGAAGTTTATAAAGGATGCAGGAGGGACGTAATTATGTCAATCGAATTGAAGAACGAGTACGGTAGAATCGATATTACGAATGACGTTATTGCCCAAGTGGTTGGAGAAGCGGCTGTGGAATGTTACGGTATTGTCGGTATGGCTTCTCGGCACCAGATTCGTGATGGGCTTACTGATATTCTTCGCAAAGAGAATTATGCCCGTGGCGTTATCGTTCGAAATATTGGTGATGAGACGCATATCGATATGTATGTCATTATCGGATATGGGACGAAAATCTCGGAAGTTGCTTACCAAGTGCAATCCAAAGTGATCTATACGTTGAAGAAGACATTCTCGCTAACGGTCGGATCAGTCAATATATTTGTTCAAGGGGTTCGGGTAACGAACTAGAAGGAGGATTTAATTTCGATGATCTCAGTAGATGGTTTGAAATTTGCGGAAATGGTGAAGATGGGTGCTCATCACCTTCATGAAAATGCCGATTATGTTGATTCGTTAAATGTGTTTCCGGTGCCGGACGGCGATACGGGGACGAATATGAATCTATCTATGACGTCCGGTGCGAAAGAGACGGAAGCGAATCAATCGGAGCATTTGGGTAAAACTGCACAAGCTCTATCCAAGGGGTTGCTGATGGGGGCACGGGGCAACTCGGGTGTTATCCTGTCTCAGCTGTTCCGTGGGTTTGGAAAAGCTGTGGAGCATGAAGCGACATTGACAAGCCAATCATTTGCGGATGCCCTTCAATATGGCGTGGAAACGGCGTACAAAGCTGTAATGAAGCCGGTAGAAGGGACCATTCTGACGGTCGCCAAGGATGCTGCCAAACAAGCGGTGGCCACAGCGGCGAAAACCCAAGATCTAATCGAAGTGATGGAAGCGGTCGTCACGGAGGCGAAAGCTTCTTTGAAACGCACTCCTGATCTGTTGCCCGTTCTGAAAGAAGTTGGCGTCGTCGATAGTGGTGGACAAGGTCTCGTTTTTGTATATGAAGGGTTCCTTGCATGCTTGCGGGGAGAGCCGCTGCCGGAGCGTTCTGTCATCGATTCGATGGATGAACTGGTGAATGCCGAGCACCATCGGAGTGTTCAAGATTTTATGAATACTGAAGATATTGAGTTCGGTTATTGTACGGAATTCATGGTTCGTTTTGAGACAGAGAAAACAGCGGAAATGCCTTTTGAGGAAAATACGTTCCGTCAGGATCTCAGCCAATTCGGAGATTCTCTTCTTGTCATTTCAGACGATGAGCTTGCCAAGGTTCATATTCATACGGAGCAGCCGGGCGAAGCGCTCAATTATGGTCAAAAGTATGGCTCGTTGATCAATATAAAAATTGAAAATATGCGCCAACAACATGCGAATATTGTAGGTGGATCCAATGCAACCGCTCCGTCTGCCGGTAAAGGTACTGAAAAACATCCTTATGCGGTTGTGACTGTGGCGATGGGAGAAGGTGTTGCCGACTTGCTGCGGAGCATCGGGGCTTCTGTTGTGATTGAAGGCGGACAGACAATGAATCCATCGACGGAGGACATTGTCAAAGCAGTTCAGGATGTCCAAGCGGAGCGTGTCATTATCTTGCCAAACAATAAAAATATCGTGATGGCAGCCAATCAAGCAGCAGAAATTGTAGGCATCGAAGCAGGCGTAGTGCCTACAAAATCAGTTCCGGAAGGTCTTGCTGCTATTCTTGCTTTCAATCCAGAAGCTTCTGTTGACGATAACGTACAATCGATGATTCAAGCAGCTTCCGGTGTGAAGACAGGGCAGGTGACCCATTCTATCCGTGATACGTCCATTGATGGAATAGAAATTCACAAAGATGACTTTATGGGAATCGCTGGAGGAAAGATTGTCATTTCCACACCTTCTTTGGAGGAAGCAATGAAGAAATTGATCGATTCTTTGATTGACGAAGACGATGAAATTGTTACTCTTATTTATGGAGAAGGCGTTACAGAAACAGAGGCGTCAGCAATGGCAGACTATATTGAGTCTACCCATGATCATGTCGAAGTTGAACTCCATAATGGGAAGCAGCCGCTTTATCCATATATTATTTCAGTTGAATAAATCGTACGGCATGCCAGTAAATCGGCATGCCGTTTTTTATTGATCTCATCAGTCGTTATAGAGGAATGTGGAAAAGTAGTATGATATAATAAAATAGAACATACATTCCTTGTGAGGCCATTTCCTTAATCTCTCCATAAGTAGTGTGAACCGTTTGTCGTTCATTCTTTTTTGTCAGAAACTATTATATCGTGTAAAATGAAGAGTAGAGTTTTGGCTTTCATAAGGGGGAGAAATGGCATGAAATACAGATCGGTTTTTGAGATTATCGGTCCAGTCATGATTGGGCCTTCATCATCACATACAGCAGGTGCTGCCAGAATCGGCAGAGTGGCGAGGGATCTATTTGGAAGGCAGCCGAAGTGGGCAAGAATCCATCTATACGGTTCATTCGCCGAAACGTACAAAGGTCACGGCACAGATGTGGCGATCATCGGCGGCCTATTGGATTATGATACAGATGATGAGCGTATCAAAACCGCCTTCGAGGATGCTGCAAAAGCCGGCATGACCTTTGAGTTTATTCCTGAAGAGGAAGAAGCGGATCATCCGAATACCGCACGTATTGTCATTGGAGACAGCAAGGGAGAAATGGAGCTGGTTGGCATCTCGATTGGCGGTGGAACGATGGAAGTGACAGAGTTGAATGGATTCCCATTGCGGCTTTCTGGACATTATCCCGCTTTGCTCGTCGTCCATGAAGATCGTGCAGGAGTCATTGCCAGCGTTTCCAATGCCATTGCAGAACAAGGCATGAATATTGCCCATATGGAAGTGGGACGGAAAGAAAAAGGAAAAATGGCTTTAATGGTTATTGAAGTTGATCAAATTTTTGACGAAACGTTAATCAATCAATTGCAATCCTTGCCGAATGTCACACAAGTATCTACATTGGCAAACTAAGGAGGACTCGAAATGGATATTTTATTCAGCTCCGTGAAAGAGCTTGTCTCTTTGGCGGAAACTCAAAATAAACCGATCTCTGAAATTATGATTGAGCAGGAAATGCTTATTACACGCCGTTCGCGTGAGGAAATCATTGCCCAGATGGACCGGAACTTGACGGTTATGGAACAAGCGGTGGAACAAGGGTTGAAAGGCGTACAATCGACTTCCGGCTTGACGGGGGGAGATGCGGTACTTTTGCAGAACTACATTGCAAGCGGCAAATCGCTCTCGGGTGATTTGATTCTGGATGCGGTGAGCAAGGCGGTTGCTACGAATGAAGTAAATGCCGCTATGGGCATGATTTGTGCAACACCGACTGCCGGCGCGGCAGGAATTGTCCCTGGAACTCTCTTTGCCGTTAAAAATAAATTGAATCCGACTCGCGAGCAAATGATCAACTATTTATTTACGTCTGGTGCATTCGGTTTTGTCGTTGCGAATAATGCATCGATCTCCGGTGCGGCAGGCGGCTGCCAGGCAGAAACAGGTTCTGCTGCATCCATGGCGGCCGCTGCTATTGTTGAAATGGCTGGAGGCACACCGCAGCAGAGTGCGGAAGCCTTTTCCATCGTCATGAAAAATATGCTTGGGCTCGTCTGTGATCCGGTCGCCGGACTCGTTGAAGTCCCTTGTGTGAAACGTAATGCGATGGGCGCTGCCAAAGCACTTGTTGGTGCTGATATGGCGCTTGCTGGTGTGGTCAGCCGAATTCCGACAGATGAAGTGATCGAAGCTATGCACCGGATTGGACAGTCAATGCCTTCAGCACTTAGAGAAACTGCAAAAGGCGGTCTTGCTGCGACTCCGACAGGAAAGGCTTTGGAAGCGGAAATCTTCGGAAAGGATCAGTCTGCCCGTGACACTGTCAAGTCTTGATCCTGTCACAACGTTAAAGGGTGTCGGTAAAGCGACGGCTGAACAGTTTCAAAAATTGGGCATTGAAACGATTGAAGATCTGATTCTGACATTCCCTTATCGGCATGAGGATTTTAGGATCAAAGATTTAGCAGCTACACCTCACAACGAAAAAGTAACCGTAGAAGGAAGGGTCGAAAGCGAGCCTTCCGTTCTTTTCGTTGGAAAAAATCGTTCCCGGTTGCAAGTTCGTTTACTCGTCGGAAATCATCTGATCAAGGCGGTCTTTTTCAATCAGCACTATTTGAAGGAACGGCTGGAGATTGGCATGATTGTGACCATTGCTGGAAAATGGGATCGGGGACGGCAAGTTATTAATGTGAGCAATTTTTCCGAAGGACCTAAAACATCTCAAAATGACTTCGAACCAGTTTACAGTTTAAAAGGCGTGATGCATCAGAAAACCTTCAGGAAGTATATGAGGATTGCTCTCGATACAACGGCGCATGAATTACAAGATCCCATTCCTTCCGATATCCAAACAGCTTATAAACTCCCACCTCTTTCGGACGCATTGGAATTGATCCACTTTCCAACCAGTCTTCAGGATGTCAAACAGGCAAGGCGGCGTTTTGTTTATGAGGAATTGCTCAAATTCCAGCTGAAAATGGTTGGGATGAAAAAAGTCCGTAAAGACCGGGATCCAGGTACCGTGATACCCTATGATATCAACAAACTAAAAACCTTTATTGCAGCACTGCCATTCGAATTGACAAATGCACAAAAGAAAGTCGTCAACGAAATCTGTGCTGAGTTAAAAAGTCCAACACGCATGAATCGCCTCTTGCAAGGCGATGTTGGATCCGGGAAGACAGTCGTTGCGGCAATTGCCCTTTACGCGGCAGTTACGGGCGGTTTTCAAGGCGCCTTGATGGCTCCGACAGAAATATTGGCGGAACAGCATGCGGAATCTCTTTCCGCCTGGTTTCAGCCATTAGGCGTGAACATCGCTTTTTTATCAGGGTCGACAAAAGGCAAAATGAGAAGGATCATTTTAGAGCAGCTAGAGGCCGGAGAGATAGATATTTTGATTGGAACACATGCCTTGATTCAACCGGAGGTCACCTTTCGTAAACTTGGCTTAGTGATTACGGATGAACAGCATCGCTTTGGTGTGGAGCAACGGAGGGTACTGCGGGACAAAGGGATAAGCCCTGATGTTTTATTCATGACGGCGACGCCGATTCCTAGAACATTGGCAATTACCGCATTTGGCGAAATGGATGTATCGATTCTGGATGAAATGCCGGCGGGTCGGAAAAAAGTGCAAACCTTCTGGCTGAAAGAATCGTCGATTCTCCCCGTCTTGAGGAAAATGGAGAAGGAATTGCATGCTGGCCGTCAAGCATACGTCATCTGCCCACTTATTGAGGAATCGGATAAACTTGACGTTCAAAACGCAGTTGATGTGCATGCACAGCTCACTGCCCATTTTGCGGGAAGGTATAAAATCGGCTTGATGCATGGCAGGCTACATGCGGATGAGAAGGATGAAATCATGAGGGATTTCAGTGAGGGCAAGATTAATTGTTTAGTGTCCACGACCGTTGTTGAGGTTGGGGTCAATGTGCCGAATGCGACCTTCATGCTCATTTATGACGCGACTCGGTTTGGTCTGGCGCAGTTGCACCAATTGCGAGGAAGGGTCGGACGTGGAGCGGATCAATCGTTTTGTGTGCTGCTGGCGGATCCGAAAAATGAGGAAGGCAAAGAACGAATGCAATCTATGACGGAGACAAACGACGGCTTTGTGCTCGCTGAAAAGGATTTGGAGTTGCGAGGCGCAGGAGAATTCTTCGGAAGAAGGCAAAGCGGCTTACCGGAATTCAAAATGGCAGATCTTGTCCATGATTTTCGTGCGCTTGATACAGCGAGACACGATGCGGAGCGATTGCTCGAGATGCCTGCATTTTGGGAAGAGCCGGAATACGCGCAGTTGCGGGATTATTTGCAGGCATCCGGCGCTTTAAGCGGTGAGCGGATCGACTGAAGGAATCCTTTGCCGTTTCAATTGTATTGTGGGAAAGTGACGGGAAAACAACTAGTTCACCCGTCACTTTTTTGTTTGGTTTGGCCATTCAATGAATACCTCCATCTTGCTTTTTACCTAATAAATCTGCTTTCCTATCGTTCTCTGATGGGAGCGCTAGGAATAGATAACCACTTCCAGCGATTAAACATGAAACCTTCTGAAATGCTGTTGTGGCATATGAAAATGGGCCAAGCCAATCCGATTCATACTTGCAATCTTATTTTACTCTTTATATACTGATATTAGTACCAAGTGCTAATCCGGAAGGGTGAATGGTTTGAGGATTCCTAAAAAGGAAAGGCAACATCGTCTCGGGGCGTTGCTTGATGAAAATCCGTTTATGACTGATGAGGAGTTATCCAAACATTTTCGAGTCAGCGTGCAGACAATTCGCTTGGATCGCTTGGAATGCGGCATACCTGAGTTGCGAGAGCGTCTGAAAAGTGTAGCCACTCGTTCGTTGGAGGCTGAACTGAAGTCGATGCAGTCTGATGAGGTTTTCGGTGAAATCGTCGATATTGAGCTGGACCGGCGTGCGGTATCCATTTTTGACGTCACTTCGGATCATGTATTTCAACGCAGCGGTATAGCTCGCGGGCATCATTTATTTGCTCAGGCGAATTCATTGGCGGTTGCGGTGTTGAACGATGATCTGGCCTTGACAGTTGATTCGAAATTGCATTTTCATCGTCCTGTTCGAGCCGGCGACCGTGTAATTGCAAGGGCGATCGTAAACTATGATCTTTCAACCGGAAGACGGACGGTTGTCGAAATTACTTCCTCCGTTGAAAATGAACTGGTGTTTTCAGGTGAGTTTCAAATGTATCGTTCTGGTACAGATACGAGGAGGGAAACAAAATGATCATCGCTTTGGATGGAATGGGCGGAGACCACGCACCTAAGGAAATTATAGCCGGAGCGCTTCAAAGCCTTCGTGCATTTGAAGATATACATATACATATTTATGGGGATGAGAAGGCCATGGCCCCGTTCCTGGAAACGCATGACCGGCTGACAGTCATTCCCTGCAGTGAAAAGATTGAGGCAGAAGACGAACCCGTCCGTGCAATACGCAGGAAAAAGGACGCTTCCATGGTGAAAATGGCACAGGCTGTCAAAGATGGAGAAGCGGATGCCTGCGTATCGGCTGGTAATACCGGTGCCCTTATGGCGGCAGGCTTATTCATTGTCGGTCGCATTGATGGTATTGATCGACCCGCTCTATCTCCGACACTTCCAACCCTTGATGGGAAAGGTTTTGTCCTGTTGGATGTCGGCGCGAATTCGGATGCTAAGCCAGCTCATCTTGGCCAATACGCTGTAATGGGAAGCATTTATGCGGAAAAAGTGAGAGGCATCTCCAATCCGAGGGTTGGCCTGCTGAATATCGGTACCGAACAAGGGAAAGGAAATGAATTGACGAAGGCTGCTTTTGATATCCTTTCGGAAGCACCGATCCATTTTGTCGGCAATGTGGAAGCGCGTGATTTGCTGGAAGGTGTAGCGGACGTCGTAGTGACGGACGGCTTTACAGGAAACATGGTTTTAAAAACGATTGAAGGAACAGCAGCTGGATTCTTTTCCATGCTGAAGGGCGTATACGGAGCTTCATTCAAATCGAAGCTTTCCGCTGTTCTCATCAAAGATGGCTTGCGTGAATTAAAGCATAAAATGGACTACACAGAATATGGAGGCGCCGGCCTGTTCGGGCTGGCAGCTCCCGTAATAAAAGCTCATGGTTCGTCAAATAGCAATGCCATACTGAATGCCATCCGGCAAGCAAGAACCATGGTGCAGCATAATGTTTGCAAAACAATACAGGATACAGTTAGAGAGGCGGAGAAAGAGTCATGAAACTAGCATTTATTTTTCCGGGACAAGGATCTCAATCGGTTGGGATGGGCACAGAGCTGGCTGCAGCTGATGAAAACAGCGCAACCCTCCTCCGCCGTGCGGATGACGCACTACCTTTCAGCCTGAGTGAACTGATCGAAGAAGGTCCACAAGAGAAGTTGACATTGACGTATCATGCGCAGCCTGCGTTGCTTGCAGTCGGTGCTATGATTGCTTCCAAGCTCAACGATGCGGGCATTGTGCCGGATTATACAGCCGGCCATAGTCTTGGTGAATATACGGCTCTTGTTGCGTCAGGCGTGCTTGCGTATGAAGACGGGGTATCCATCGTCCACCAACGGGGACTCTTTATGAATGAAGCGGTCCCTGCAGGAGAAGGGGCGATGGCAGCGATACTAGGCCTTGACGCGGATGCAGTGAAAGTGGTGACGGACGCGATTACAAAGGATGGCCATGTCGTTCAGCCGGCTAATTTGAACTGCCCTGGTCAAATCGTTATTTCAGGAACGAAAGCAGGAGTGGATCTGGCATGTGTGAAGCTGAAAGAAGCTGGGGCAAAGCGGGCAATCCCTCTGGATGTCAGCGGGCCATTCCATTCAGCGTTAATGCAGCCGGCAGCTCAAAAGCTTCAGGAGGCATTGAACCAGTTGACTTGGCATGATGCAGCGATTCCAGTTGTGGCTAATGTTTCAGCAGAACCAGTGATAGAATCAGTGGAAATCAAGAAATTATTAGTTGAACAGCTTTATTCGCCTGTTCGCTGGGAAGAATCTGTCCGACAATTAATTGACCTCGGCGTCACCCATTTCATTGAGTGTGGGCCTGGAAAAGTATTAAGTGGTTTAGTTAAGAAGATTGATAGAAGTGTTACGGTAATGCCGGTTTATGACAACGATACATTGCATGCTGTCATGGAAGCTTCGAAAGGATGGTCGTAATGGGGAAATTTGATGGAAAGACTGCGATTGTAACGGGCGCATCCCGGGGAATCGGAAGAGAAATCGCTCTGCGTCTTGCAAAAGAGGGAGCGAAGGTAGTCGTCAACTATAGTGGCAGCCAAGGGAAAGCGGAAGAAGTGGTGGCAGAAATCACTTCCTCAGGCGGCCAGGCGATCTCCGTCCAGGCAAATGTTGCGGACGCGGAAAGTGTGAAAACAATGATGGACGAGACAATGAAGCAATTTGGCTCCATTGATTATCTAGTAAACAATGCAGGGATCACACGCGATAATTTATTAATGCGCATGAAGGAAGACGAATGGGATGATGTGATGGCCATTAATCTCAAAGGTGTCTTCTTGTGCACGAAGGCTGTTACCCGTCAAATGATGAAGCAGCGAGCCGGCAGAATTGTTAATGTCGCTTCTATCGTAGGCGTTTCAGGTAATCCGGGTCAAGCCAACTATGTTGCGGCGAAAGCTGGTGTCATCGGACTGACAAAGACAACGGCTAAGGAGCTTGCCTCCCGCAATATTACAGTGAATGCCGTGGCACCAGGGTTCATTACAACGGATATGACCGATGCTCTTCCGGAAGATGTGAAAACACAAATGCTTTCAACAATCCCTCTTGGCAAATTAGGGGATCCGCAAGATGTTGCGAATGTAGTCGCATTTCTTCTTTCTGATGAAGCGGCTTACATCACGGGGCAAACGATTCATGTGGACGGCGGCATGGTCATGTAATTTATCAATGAATAATTGATTTTCTGTTCATATCCTCAGGCAATTTTTGCTACTGGGTATGTGGGCGAGCACTACCTTTGAAAGGAGGTGACTAATTTGTCTACTGTACTTGAGCGCGTAACGAAAGTGGTTGTCGACCGTCTTGGTGTCGATGAAAGCGAAGTGAAACCTGAAGCTTCTTTCCGTGATGATCTTGGCGCAGACTCTTTGGATGTCGTTGAGCTAGTTATGGAATTAGAAGATGAATTCGATATGGAAATTTCTGACGATGATGCTGAAAAAATCGGCACTGTCGGCGACGCAGTTAATTATATCGAAGAAAAAACAAAATAAGAAAATACTTTTCTCCGATTGAGACCCTTTCATTTAACCGGCTGCCGGATTGAATTGAAAGTGTCTCTTTTCGGTTTTGCATGTGCTGCGTGAACGAGGTAAAATGAAAACACCATGAAAGAAAGGCAGATCGGTATATGACACAAAATCGGAATCAAAAAAGCAAATCGACTGGAGGCTCTTTGCCTGTGGCAGAGCGGAAAAAATTTGAGGAACTCCAAACAGCATTAGGAATTCAATTCAAGGATGCCTCACTGCTATACAACGCATTCACGCACTCGTCCTATGTAAATGAACATCGCAGAAAACGATTTACCGACAACGAACGACTGGAATTTTTAGGAGATGCCGTTTTGGAATTAGGCGTTTCCCGATTTTTATATTCTACAGAACCCAATATGTCAGAAGGCCAATTGACAAAACTTCGAGCGGCTATCGTTTGTGAACCCTCTCTCGTCACTTTTTCAAATGAACTAAAATTTGGTGACTATATTTTATTAGGGCGGGGTGAAGAACAGACAGGAGGAAGAACGCGTCCTGCTCTGCTGGCCGATGTGTTTGAAGCATTTATTGGTGCTTTATTCTTAGATCAAGGAATGGAAATTGTGACAAAGTTTTTGGAGAAAGTCGTTTTTCCAAAGGTTGGCGTCGGTGCTTTTTCGCATGTGATGGATTATAAGAGCCGTTTGCAGGAAATTGTCCAGCAAAATGATAATGGACAGCTTCATTACGAAATTATTGAGGAGAAGGGTCCTGCGCATGCGAAAAAGTTCGTGACCGTTGTCAGATTAGATGATCGACAGCTTGGAACAGGCATTGGAAAATCGAAGAAAGAGGCCGAGCAACAGGCTGCCTGCCAGGCAATCCAAGTATTGCAGGGGAAAGGCAACGAAGGAGAGAACTGAGTGTGTTTCTGAAGAGATTAGAAATCATTGGATTCAAGTCGTTTGCAGAACGGGTCGGCATTGACTTTGTACCGGGAGTGACAGCAGTTGTTGGGCCGAATGGAAGCGGGAAGAGCAATGTAACAGATGCAATCCGTTGGGTGCTCGGTGAGCAATCGGCAAAATCGTTGCGTGGATCCAAAATGGAAGACGTTATTTTTGCTGGCAGCGATTCGCGTAAACCACTGAATTTTGCTGAGGTTACGTTAATTCTTGATAATACGCAAGGTCGTTTTCCCCTCGATTACTCTGAGATCAGTGTAAGTCGAAGGGTTTTCCGTTCAGGCGAAAGTGTGTATTTGTTGAATGGCCAACAATGCCGTCTGAAGGATATTAACGATATTTTTATGGATTCAGGACTCGGCAAAGAAGCTTTCTCCATCATCTCCCAAGGCCGAGTCGATGAAATCCTCAATAGCAAACCAGAAGATCGCCGAAGCATCTTTGATGAGGCGGCGGGTGTATTAAAATACAAGACACGCAAACGTAAAGCGGAGCACAAACTGTTTGAGACGGAAGATAATTTAGATCGGGTGCTTGATATTCTTAAAGAGCTTGATACGAGAATCGGGCCGTTGCAAAAGAATGCGGAAGCAGCTGAGAAACATCTCGCCCTGTCTGAGCAAATGCGTGCAGCAGATGTGCAGTTATTGAATTTTGACGCTTTTCAGTTGAAAAATGACCTCATCGGTGAGATGGAAGAGTTGGATAAACTTCAAGCTCAAAAGACTGAGGTGGATAGTGCGCTAACAAAGCTGGAGGGCGAGGCGGAGGAAACAAAAGCATCCCTTGCTGAAAAGGATCAACTGCTGGATGCACTTCAAAAGCAATTAATCGATTTGAGTGCGGCAGCCGAAAAATGGGAAGGACGCCGTCTTCTATCACTCGAACAGCAACGGAATGCCGAGCAGCATTTGGAGCGTATTACGCATGAATTATCAGATGCACAAGTTGAAAATGAGGAAACTAGCAATAAACTTGTACAAACGAAAGAAAAGTTACAGAAAATACTAACCGAGAGCCAATCAGTAAAAAAAGAAATAGACGAAATATCTCAAGTTCTGAAGCGTTCTGTCAGCGAGACAGAAAAAGAAATTGAGGAACTTAAATCGACCTATATCGAACGGTTGAATGAAGAAGCGACCATCCGGAATGATGTAAAGCATATTGAAGAACGACTGCAGGGAGAAAAGCTGTCAACCGATCGGATCGTGCAGCAAACCGCCTTATTGATAGACCGCCGCAAACAGTTGGAAGAGGAACGGGAAATTCGGCAGTCGAAATTCGAATCATTGACGGCCCGTCTGAAGGATAGCGAAGATCAGTACAAGTCGGCGATGGATTCATTGCGTTCTACCGAAAATGATTTGGCGGAACAACAGCAATTAATACAAACAGCTTTGAATAAACAACATGAAATGCAAGGCAGATTGCGTGCTTTGCGAAGTTTAGAATCGGAGTTTTCAGGCTTCTATTCAGGTGTTAAAGAAATCTTAGTTGCCAGGAAAGCGGACAAGTTGACTGGAATTGACGGAGCGGTCGCTGAACTAGTTTCCGTCTCAACTCCTTATGCCAAAGCAATTGAGATCGCACTTGGAGGCGCAATGCAACATATTATTACGGAAACCGAGCAGGATGCTCGAAAGGCAATAGGCTATCTGAAATCAAAAAATGCCGGCAGAGCGACCTTTTTGCCGAGAGACGTCATGAAGCCCAGAGTACTTCCTGAGATGTCCTTACAGATTGCGAAACAGCATCCGGAATATGTCGGAACGGCAGACTCGCTCGTTTCCACTGCGGATGCCTATCGTGTCATTGCCGCCAATCTTCTTGGAAACACGATAGTCGCGAAAACACTAGCTGGCGCTTCGGCAATTGCCAAGATGATCGGCTATAAATACCGGATCGTTTCACTGGACGGCGATGTCGTGAATGCGGGCGGATCATTGACTGGCGGCGGGGTGAAAGGACAATCCTCCGTCTTTTCACGGAAAGCGGAGCTGGAATCGCTGCAGAGCCATCTTGATAAAATGTCCAAATCAATCGATATTGGAACTAAAAAAATTAGTGATTCAAAAATGAGACTCGCTCAACAAATGCATGAAGCGGACAGTTTGCAGAAGGAACTAGAAAAGATAAGGCAAGAGAAGGCCACAGTCGAAAACCGCATGCGCGAAACGATGATGGAGATCCGTACGGTAGACTCAGAAATCGCCACCTCGGAAATCGGCATGAAAGGGGCGGAGACGGCCGGTTCAGAGCTGGCGGCTAAACGTCAGCACTTGCTTCAAAAGCATCAAACAGTAAAAAATGACCTGGAAACGTTGCAGGCTGAAATAGCACAATTGGAACGGCTTGCTTCTGATCGCAGGACGGAAGAGGCTGCATTGCTAGCCCGTAATTCTGAATTACGGGAACGGGCGGCTGTACTTAGAGAACAGGTCAACTTCCATCAGACATCCGTGTCCGATATGGAAAGACTTTTACTCGACATTCGACGGAAAGTCGATCGCTTAACAGAAGAACGCCAATTCCTTTCCGGCAAAGGAAAAGGGAACGACTATACGCCCGAGGAGATTGAAAAGCAGATTGAAGAATCGGCTACCGCGAAAAAATCGATTGAATCTAAAGTGGATGAGGAGCGGGCAGTTAGGGTTCTTCTTGCGGAAACACTGCAGGAAAAAGAGGAAACGCTCAAGAAACTGCGTGCAGAATCAGATAGGCTCGTCAAACTGTTGAACGATCTGAATGTCGTGCTTTCCAGGCTGGAAGTAAAATATGAATCGGTCACAAGTAGATTGCTGGACGAGTATGGCTTATTCCCTGATATGGAATCCGTTCTGGAGGATTTTGACGCACAGCAAATCCGTCTCCAAGTTAACGGGCTGAAAGAAGAATTGGAAGAGCTCGGAGCCGTCAACCCAAGCTCCATACAGGAATTTAAGGAAGTGTCGGAACGGCATCAGTTTTTGACGGAGCAGCGTAACGATTTACTGGAAGCGAAGAAGACGTTGACTGAGGCGATGTCTGAAATGGACCGTGAAATGGAAAGCCGGTTCGCGACTACTTTCCATGCTGTAAAAAGCCGTTTTCATATTGTTTTCAAAGAAATGTTTGGTGGCGGGGATGCGGATTTGATTCTGACCGAACCGGAGAATTTGTTGGAAACGGGAATTGAAATAGTAGCCCGGCCGCCCGGGAAGAAATTGCAAAGCTTAAGCCTGCTGTCTGGCGGGGAACGGGCGCTGACCGCAATTGCACTGTTATTTTCCATCATCGAGGTCCGTCCTGTTCCATTTGTCATATTGGATGAAGTGGAAGCCGCTCTCGACGAAGCGAATGTAATAAGGTACAGTAAATATTTGAAGAAGTTTTCAGACAACACGCAGTTCATCGTCATCACACACCGGAAGGGGACGATGGAGGGGGCGGACGTCCTATATGGCATTACGATGCAGGAATCAGGTGTCTCCAAGCTGATATCGGTGAAGCTTTCAGAAGTGCCGGTTGAAGCGATGAGCTGAAAATGAATGGATAAGAGGAGAGAGTGCATTGTCTTTTTTCAAGAAATTAAAAGAAAAAATAACGGGAACGAATGAAACCGTAACAGAAAAATTCAAAGATGGATTATCGAAAACCCGGAATTCATTTACTTCGAAGGTTAATGACCTTGTTGCCCGATTTAGGGAAGTGGATGAGGAATTTTTCGAAGAGCTGGAAGAACTCCTCTTACAGGCGGATGTCGGCGTAGAAACGGTTATGGAATTGATCGACGAGTTGAAGTTTGAAGTCAAACGTAAGAACATTAAGGATACAGCGGGCATCCAGTCGATCATCTCGGAAAAACTGGTGGAAATCTATAATGCCGGCGACGAAGAAACAAATGAGCTTAACTTGCAGGACGGGCGGTTAAACGTCATTTTAATGGTCGGCGTAAACGGAGTAGGGAAAACGACAACGATCGGCAAAATGGCAGCCCGGTTCAAAGCGGAAGGGAAGTCGGTCATGCTTGCAGCAGGCGATACATTCCGTGCAGGTGCAATCGACCAACTTGTCGTTTGGGGAGAGCGTGTCGGCGTGGAAGTGATCAGGCAATCGGAAGGTTCTGATCCTGCGGCTGTTATGTACGACGCGATTCGTTCGGCAAAAAACCGGAACGTGGATGTGTTGATTTGCGATACAGCCGGCCGGTTGCAAAATAAAGTAAATCTGATGAATGAGCTTGAAAAAGTGCATCGTGTCATTGGCAGGGAGATTGAAGGAGCGCCACATGAAGTGCTTCTTGCGCTTGATGCAACGACAGGCCAAAATGCTTTGATCCAAGCGCAGACGTTTAAGGAAGCGACAGATGTGACTGGAATTGTGCTGACGAAACTTGATGGGACTGCAAAGGGCGGTATTGTCTTGGCTATCCGGAGCAAGTTGAATATTCCTGTTAAGTTTGTGGGACTTGGGGAAGGCATGGATGATCTTCAGCCTTTCGATCCGGAAAAGTATGTCTATGGACTTTTTGCGGAAGGTTTGGAACGGGAAGAAGAACAATGATCTCTGTGAGACAAGTAATTTTACTTGACAGATATGCAGTTGAATACTAATATACAGAGGAAGGCTAGGCGAGGAGGTAGGCAACTATGTTGGAAAAAACGACTCGCGTCAATTTCCTCTTTGATTTTTACCAATCGCTGTTGACCGATAAGCAAAGGTTATATATGCAATTATATTATTTGGACGATTTATCTCTTGGCGAGATCGCCGAGGAATACGGTGTTTCCCGGCAAGCCGTCTATGATAATGTACGTCGGACGGAATCGATGCTCGAAGATTATGAGGAAAAGCTAAATCTATTTTCGAAATTCCAAAGCAGGATGGACATCATTGAGCGACTGGAAGAATTGCTCAATAATCAGCAAGATACATCCGAGGAAATGCGGAGATTGGTGAGCCGATTAAAAGAACACGAGTAGGGGGAGTCTGTGCATGGCATTTGAAGGTTTAGCCCAGCGCCTGCAAGGGACGCTTCAAAAGATTACAGGTAAAGGCAAGATCAGCGAGGCAGACGTCAAAGAGATGATGCGTGAAGTACGCTTTGCGCTCATTGAGGCAGACGTCAACTTAAAGGTAGTTAAAGAATTTATTAAGACGGTCAGCGAGCGGGCCGTCGGGCAAGATGTCATGAAAAGCCTGACACCTGGCCAGCAAGTTGTAAAAATAGTAAAAGATGAACTAACTAACCTGATGGGCGGAGAGCAAAACCCTATCCAATTCTCCCGCAAACCGCCGACTGTTATTATGATGGTCGGATTGCAAGGGGCAGGTAAAACGACAACGACCGGTAAACTTGCGACTGTTTTGCGTAAACGGCATAATAAAAAGCCGATTCTCGTCGCTGCCGATATATATCGGCCTGCCGCTATTCAACAGTTGGAAACATTAGGGAAGCAACTGACAATCCCTGTCTTTTCGATGGGCACCGATGTTTCTCCTGTGGAAATTACGCGACAAGCATTGAAGGAAGCAGAAGAGAATCATCATGACGTCGTCATTATCGATACAGCCGGACGTCTGCATGTCGATGAAGCACTGATGCAAGAATTGAAAGATATCCGGGAATTAAGCAAACCGGACGAAGTTTTTCTCGTTGTCGATGCGATGACAGGGCAAGATGCTGTTAACGTAGCGAAATCATTCGATGAAGCAATCGGCATAACGGGTGTCGTGCTGACGAAACTTGATGGGGATACCCGTGGTGGAGCTGCGCTTTCCATTCGTTCGGTTACACAAAAACCGATTAAGTTCGTCGGGATGGGCGAGAAAATGGATGCCCTGGAGCCATTTCACCCGGAGCGCATGGCTTCCCGCATACTAGGTATGGGCGATGTCATGTCGCTGATCGAGAAGGCGCAGGCGAATGTTGATGAAGAGAAAGCGAAAGAGCTGGAGCAGAAATTCAGAACGCAGACCTTTACGCTGGATGACTTTCTGGATCAGCTTCAGCAAGTCCGCAAAATGGGCCCCCTTGATGAATTATTGAAGATGATGCCTGGATTTAATAAAATCAAAGGCCTCGAAAACGCCCAGGTCGACGAAGGCCAAATGGGCAGAGTCGAAGCGGTCATTTATTCCATGACCAAGGAAGAAAGAACGACGCCTGAAATGATTAATGCCAGCCGGCGCAAACGGATTGCCAAAGGATCTGGGACATCCATTCAGGAAGTAAATCGTCTGTTAAAGCAATTTGAGGAAATGAAAAAGATGGTCAAACAGATGACTAATATGCAGCAAAAAGGCAAAAAGAAGATGAAAATGCCTGGTCTTGATTCGTTTTTCAAGTGATAATAGAACAATCAGCAGGGTGTTAAGAAAAAACACTTTACAAACATGAGAAAGCTTGATAATATACTATCTTGTGTGAAACTATTCGGAGGTGCAAGTAAAAATGTCAGTAAAAATTCGTCTTAAACGTATGGGAGCAAAGAAAACTCCTTTCTATCGTATTGTAGTAGCAGATTCACGTTCACCACGTGATGGCCGTCAAATCGAAACAGTGGGAACATACAATCCACTAACGAAGCCGGCTGAAGTGAAAATCGATGAAGAACTAGCGCTTAAATGGCTTCAAAATGGTGCGAAACCATCAGATACAGTACGTAATCTGTTCTCTGAACAAGGCATCATGGAGAAATTCCACAACGCAAAATACGGTAAATAATCAGGAGGGGTGGACATGAAGCAGCTGATTGAAACAATTGTCAAACCGTTAGTCGATCATCCGGGAGATGTTCGAATCGATGTCGATGAACAGACACATCGGATTACGTACAAACTTTCCGTGAATCCCGAAGATATGGGAAAGGTGATCGGGAAGCAGGGACGTGTGGCGAAAGCGATACGTACTATTGTTTATTCAGCAGCAGGAAGTCACCACGGTAAGAAAGTTTACCTAGACATAGTCGACTAAAGGGAGGAACTTATGTTTCTTCCTTTTTTCGTCTACACTGATCCTGTCCAATCAAAGCATTGGAGGATCGGCTCCTAAGTATAGGACTTAAAGGAAGGTGAGCAGCATGCAATGGTTTAATGTCGGAAAAATAGTGAATACGCATGGGATTCGCGGTGAAGTCCGGGTCATCTCACGGACGGACTTTCCGGAGGAACGGTATGCGGTCGGAAGTAAGCTGGCTTTATTTCTTCCGAATGAAAAGAAACCTTTGACGTTAACAGTGGCGACGCACCGTCGCCATAAGAATTTCGACCTTCTTACGTTTGAGGGGCATATGAATATTAGTGATGTAGAGAAATATAGAGACGGTATCCTGAAAGTGTCTGAAGAACAGCTGGGCGATTTGGAAGAAGGCGAATTTTATTACCACGAAATCATCGGCTGTACGGTCTTTACGGATTCAGGAGAAGAACTCGGGAAAGTGACTGAAATATTGGAAACGGGTTCCAATGATGTTTGGACAGTGACCCCTGAAAAAGGAAAACCACATTATATTCCGTATATTGAAGACGTCGTAAAAGAAGTGGATATTGAAGAGAAGAAAATAATTATTGAGCCATTGGAAGGCCTCCTCTCATGATGAAAATCGATGTGTTATCGTTATTTCCTGAGATGTTTGAGGGGGTTCTTCACTCTTCTATCATGAAAAAGGCGCAAGAGAACG
This sequence comes from Sporosarcina sp. NCCP-2222, assembly GCF_023168145.1. GTDB lineage: Bacteria > Bacillota > Bacilli > Bacillales_A > Planococcaceae > Sporosarcina. The sequence continues at coordinate 243,506 of NZ_BQYK01000003.1, read as the reverse complement.
GAGCTGTCTCGTTCGGAGTCGTCGATTTCCGGGAATATTCTCCAAATAAGCATAAAAAGGTTGACGATTATCCATACGGCGGAGGGGCTGGAATGGTATTGAAACCAGAGCCTCTCTTTGCTGCGGTTAAGGAGTTGACTGCAAACTCTGAGAAGCGTCCCCGCATCATTTTGATGTGCCCGCAAGGCGAAACGTTCACCCAGAAAAAGGCGGAGGAGCTGTCTTCGGAAGAGCAGCTCATTTTCCTATGCGGCCATTATGAAGGGTACGACGAAAGAATACGCGAACATTTGGTCACAGATGAGCTGTCGATTGGAGATTTCATTTTAACAGGCGGCGAGCTTGCCGCCATGGCGATGATCGACAGCGTCGTCAGGCTGCTTCCAAATGTGCTTGGGAATTCCGATTCTCCTGTGCTCGACTCTTTCTCTACCGGCCTGCTTGAACACCCTCAGTATACACGCCCAGCGGATTTTGAAGGGATGAAAGTGCCGGAAGTGCTGTTGTCTGGAAATCATGCGGAAATTGAAAAATGGCGTGAAGAACAGTCGCTCAGACGGACATACGAACGTAGAAGAGATCTGCTGGAGAACGCTCCGTTAACGGCTCATCAGCAAAAGGTTTTGGAACAGCTAAAACGGCAAGAAAATTGAATGCGATGCCTTGCGCCATAGTACATTCTATGGTACTATCTACTATGTGCTTCTATGTGAAGCCGTACTGACTGGTGTTCCGCTGCACAGAAAATGTTGCAAGAGCATCTGTGAATAAGGAGAGAAAAACATGCAAAACATTATTGCAGAAGTAACAAAAGATCAACTTCGTTCTGATCTTCCAAGTTTCCGTCCTGGGGACACTGTCCGCTTGCACGTGAAAATCATCGAGGGTACTCGCGAACGTATCCAAATCTTCGAAGGTGTTGTAATCAAACGTCGTGGAGGCGGAATCAGCGAAACTTTCACTGTCCGTAAAATTTCGGGTGGTGTCGGTGTTGAACGTACATTCCCTGTACACACGCCAAAGATTGCCAAAATCGAAGTGACACGCCGTGGTAAAGTACGCCGTGCGAAATTGTACTACCTTCGCAACCTACGCGGAAAAGCTGCACGTATCAAAGAAATTCGCTAATCATACGAACATCAGAGAAGGCCTGCAATATGGCCTTCTTTCTTTTTGCCTGGAGTACGGATAAAAGGTACAATAACTGTAGGAAGTACTCGGGAGGTTCAGAAAATGAAAGAGAAAAAGACGAAAAATGAAACACTGGAATGGGTAAAAGCCTTACTGATTGCTTTCGGGCTTGCTGCCATCATACGTATTTTCTTATTTACGCCTATCGTAGTGGACGGCATTTCTATGATGCCGACATTGGAGGACGGGGATCGGATGATCGTCAATAAAATCGGCTACACGATCGGGACGCCGAACCGTTTCGATATCGTCGTCTTTCATGCACCCGAACAAAAGGATTATATCAAGCGGGTCATCGGCTTGCCGGGAGATACAGTGGAATACCGGGATGATGTATTGTATGTGAATGGCCAAGCATATGACGAGCCCTATTTGGATGAATACAAAAAGACGGTCACAGATGGTCCGTTGACAGAAGACTTTACACTGGAAGAGAAGATTGACAGGAAAACCGTTCCGGAGGGATATGTTTTCGTCATGGGTGATAACCGAAGAAAAAGTAAAGACTCCAGACATATTGGCGCTGTGCCAATTGATGAAATCATTGGCAGTACAAAATTTATCTTTTGGCCCATCGAAGACTTCGGCATGGTGAAATGATGGAAAGGGTTTGATGATAAATGACCATACAATGGTTTCCAGGTCATATGGCAAAAGCCAGAAGGGAAGTTACCGAGCAGCTGAAGCTGGTCGATATTGTTTTTGAGTTAATTGACGCGAGATTACCGCTATCCTCCCGAAATCCGATGATTGATGAAGTGCTAGGGCAAAAGCCGCGGCTGCTCATACTGAATAAGATGGATTTGGCTGACGACAGGGAAACAGCGAAATGGATCCGTTATTTTGAAAGTAAAGAGATCCATGCGGTCGCCATCAACTCTTTCGAAGGAAAAGGGCTGACAGCCGTTACTAAGGCTGCAAAAGAAATCCTGGCCCCTAAGATTGAGCGGATGAAACGGAGAGGAATACGGCCGGGAGCGATACGGGCAATGATCGTCGGCATTCCGAATGTGGGAAAATCCACGTTGATCAACCGGCTGGCAAAGAAGAATATTGCCAAAACCGGAAATAAACCCGGCGTGACAAAAGCACAGCAATGGATCAAGTTCGGAAAGGAACTGGAACTACTCGATACTCCGGGAATCCTCTGGCCTAAATTTGAGGATCAATCGGTCGGCTACAAGCTGGCGCTGACTGGTGCTATTAAGGATACGATTGTCAATATGGAAAACCTTGCTGTCTATGGCTTACGGTTTCTGGAACAACACTATCCTGAAAGGCTTACGGAACGCTATCATATCAGTACGGTTGGCGAAGACATCGCCGCTGTGTTCGATAAAGTCGGCGAAAACCGGAAAGTGTATGCCGCGGGCGGAGAAATTGATTACGAAAAAGTGGCTGAGTTAATTGTACAAGATATTCGAAATGAACTTCTAGGGAAGTTGACATTCGATTTCGTGAGCGAGTTGGAAGAGCAAGCTGATGCAATGATGGATTAATTGCATCAGCTTTTTTGATTTGTCATAGGCTGCGGGATGGGTAAACGGGCCTTTTCTTAGAATGGGTATCGATTCTTACGTTATTTTGTCGATATAATAGGTTAAGGAACAATTCTAGTGTCAGAAGGTGTACGCATGAGAACAGTAAAGGAAATTGCAGAACGTCTGCAAAATACGGAAGTGCCTGAGTCGTGGATGGATGAATTAGCAGAAGATTCACGGGCAGGAGTGAAAAATGAGCTGAAGCGCTGGCAACGCCGATATGAAAAACGATTGATTAAAGAAGCGGCATACATGGAAAAAGTTGAATTTGATAAATCGTATAAACGGTTTGAAGGTGCAATGCTGGCAGGAATTGATGAAGCCGGAAGAGGGCCTCTTGCAGGACCGGTTGTTTGTGCGGCAGTCATTTTGCCAAAAGAAACGGAAGTTCTGATAGGACTGGACGATTCGAAAAAAATTCCTAAACACGAACGTATCCGTCTGGCGGAATTAATAAAAAAAATCGCCATTAGTTATTCAATACATATACAAACTGCAGAGCGCATAGATGAACTGAATATATATTCTGCCACAAAAGCGTCAATGGAGACTGCGATCGCAGAGCTGCAGGTACGTCCTGATGTAGTCCTTGCTGATGCAATGCCCCTTAACACGGGCTGTGAGGCTGTATCTGTCATAAAAGGGGATGCCAAAAGCTTGGCGATCGCCGCGGCTTCAATCCTCGCGAAAACCACGAGGGATGACCTGATGGAACAGTTCCATGAAAAGTATCCGATGTACAATTTTAAACAAAATGCAGGCTATGGAACGGAAGAGCACGTCGAAGCCCTATATGCCTATGGCCCATGTGAAATTCACAGAAAAACGTTTGAACCGGTAAAAACAGTAATGGAAAGGGGCTTGTTTGCTGATGAGCCATCCGATGATCAATCAAGTCACAGGAGGATCCTACACACAAAATAACGGTAAGCCGATTGTTCTACGGGAAGGACAGATGTTCCACGGGAGTGTCAAACAATTATTCCCCGGACAAATGGCTGAAATCCAAATCGGAAACAACCGAATGCTTGCACGATTAGAAGTTCCGATGAAAGCGGGCGACGCCTATTATTTTCAAGTGGAATCGGTTGAACCGGAGTTGCAATTGAAAATCGTTTCTGGTCCCATGCAATCGGGTGAAAGTCAAGGGAAGCAGATTGCGGGTTTACTGGAATCTTTGGACCTTCCAAAAACAAAGGAGATGCAAAGTCTACTTGCTTTCATGTTGAAAAATAAGATTCCTGTTTCGAAGGAGCAATTAATACAGGCTGAAAAATTGCTAGTAACCATTTCCGGCAAGCAACAGACTGCCGCCCTTACAGCTATCGAAAAACTAATGGAATTGAAATTACCCTTAACGGTAAACAATTTCAGTGCCATTCTCGGTGTAGTGGGAAAAGAACCGCTGCACCCTTTGCTTCAAGCATTGCAAGTAGTGGTAAATGACGATTCTTCCATTCCTCCCGTTACAAAAAATAACTTATTGGACTCCTTGGCAGCTGTAACGAAAGGCGGCCATGAAGCTGCAGCGAAATTAATTCTAAACGATGCGATCCTAAAGTTAATGGATAAAACAATACCGAATGAGGAACGATTCCAAGTATTACAATGGCTGAAAAAGGCGGATCTCTTACCTGCCAGGACATCGCTAGCTAACTTTCCAAACATTCTCCAAGACATAGTTGCCGGCCGTGGGGAATCAGCGCCAGCCTCAGTCCTCCAAAACCACTCTGGAATAAACGCGTTGGAAACAGGCATCGTTGATCGTATGACGCAACAGACAGTGCCTCCTGGCAGCACAGGACGAATCGTGGCCATGTTGCAAAATGTACTACATTCATCCGGAACGGATCCGGCAGCTGTTACTTTAATGAAAAATGAGCTGAAGTTGGCGACCTGGCTCTCTAACGAACAAAAGGCTTCTATTAACATGGCGATAGAACGATTGCAATCAACCCCGGCAGGATCCCTTACAGAGCCCCTGCAACGAGTGACCGAATTGGTTGTCCGTGCAGTCGTAGCGCACCATACTGCGCAGCCGCTCTTGCAAGAGGCAGATCCGATGACCTCCCTGCTGGCAGGCAATAAGACGGGGCAGGAGCTACGCAGTCTCTTTCAAATGGCAGCAGAGTCCAGTTACCCGGCTGTTCAAGGGTTGGCAGGGGAAACGAATGAGAAGTTGGCTGAGAATCTCAATGGCCATCTAATAAAGGATACAATGCAAACGATCGCAAAGTCTTTTGGCTTTCAGTATGAAGCCGGTCTTGCGAATAAGGACTCCGAGGCAGCAGCCCAGCTAGCGCGCTCGTTAAAACCGCAATTGCTCTCGCTCCTCCATGACCCCGCTGCATCTCCGGCTGTGCGGGACTTGGCGGAAGCAGTCATTGCCAGGTTCAATGGACCTTCGCTTCTATCTGGCGAGACATCCTTAAACTATCAATTGATCATGCAGGTGCCCCTTTCTTTCTTCGGTAAAAAAATCGACGCTACACTGCAATGGAACGGGAGAATGAAAGAAAACGATCAAATCGATCCGGAATATGCAAGAATATTATTTTATTTGGATCTTGAAGCGCTTGACAAAACGATTGTAGACATGCAAGTGCAAAGCCGGATCGTGACTGTAACAATTTTTAATGAAAAAACAGAGCTTAAACCTGTTGGTGATTTATTTACAGATAGATTGAGAGAAGGTTTGGAAAGTGCGGATTATCATCTGTCTGGTGTTTTTTTTAAACCATTTGCCGAAGAGATGAGAAAAAAACCTGTCGATCAGAGCAGGGAGAACGGGATTGATTTTAGGATATGAATGAGAACAAACATAAGCGGCATGAAGCTGTTGCCTTATCCTATGATCCGGGTTCATTAGAGGCTCCCAAAGTGGTTGCGAAGGGGAAAGGCAAGATCGCAGATAATATTTTGGAAAAAGCGATGGAGCATGGCGTACCCGTTCAACAGGATCCTACGTTAATTGAACTTCTTGGAAATCTAGATGTAAATGAAACAATTCCGGAGCCATTATACCAGGCAGTAGCCGAAGTGTTTGTATACATTTACCAACTGGATAGAGAATATGGAAAAAACAGTGTGAAATCTGTCGAAAATCATTAAATATGCGAAAGACAATTGTGGACATTATATGACAGGTTTACTACAATAGATAGGGCAGTAAATAATAGTTACAAGTTCGATTGGAGGATGTAAGATGAATATCCATGAATATCAAGGAAAACAGCTGCTAAGAGACTATGGAGTCGCTGTTTCGAACGGTCGGGTAGCATTCTCTCCCGATGAAGCTGTAAAAGCGGCTAAGGAACTCGGTACGGATGTTGTCGTTGTAAAAGCACAAATCCATGCAGGCGGCCGTGGTAAAGCGGGCGGAGTCAAGATTGCTAAGAATCTTGATGAAGTGCGTGAATATGCAAAAGAATTACTTGGAAAAACACTTGTCACTCACCAGACAGGTCCAGAAGGCAAGGAAATCAAGAGACTTCTAATTGAAGAAGGCTCTGATATCAAAAAAGAATACTACATCGGCCTAGTCGTTGACCGTGCCACTGATCGCGTAACATTGATGGGATCAGAAGAAGGCGGTATGGACATCGAGGAAGTGGCTGAAAAAACACCGGAAAAGATTTTCAAAGAAGTAATCGATCCGGTTGTCGGCCTTACTGGTTTCCAAGCAAGACGCATGGCATTCAACATGAACATCCCATCCCATCTTGTGAATAAAGCGGCAAAATTCATGACGGGCCTTTATCAAGTATTCGTTGAGAAGGACGCTTCCATTGTTGAAATCAACCCACTCGTCGTAACTGGGGATGACAATGTACTCGCTTTGGATGCAAAGTTCAACTTTGACGACAATGCTTTGTACCGTCATAAGGACATCGTAGAACTTCGCGACTTTGATGAAGAAGATGCGAAAGAAATCGAAGCGTCAAAATATGACCTAAGCTATATTTCCCTTGATGGCAATATCGGCTGCATGGTCAATGGTGCAGGACTTGCGATGGCTACGATGGATACAATCAACTACTACGGCGGTTCACCCGCAAACTTCCTTGACGTTGGGGGCGGCGCGACAGCTGAAAAAGTTACAGAAGCGTTCAAAATCATCCTTTCTGATGAGCACGTAAAAGGAATTTTCGTCAATATCTTCGGTGGTATCATGAAGTGTGACGTAATTGCTGAAGGTGTCATCGCAGCTGCTAAAGAAGTCGGCCTTGAAGTTCCTCTTGTTGTTCGACTTGAAGGGACAAATGTCGACAAAGGTAAAGCTCTATTGAACGAATCAGGACTTAACATCATCGCTGCCGATACGATGGCTGATGGTGCACAAAAGATTGTTGAACTCGTAGGCTAAGAAAGGCAGGGACAAACAATGGCTATTTATATTAATAAAGATACAAAAGTGATTGTACAAGGTATTACAGGATCTACAGCACTTTTCCATACAAAACAAATGCTTGAGTATGGTACTAAAATCGTCGCGGGTGTAACACCGGGTAAAGGCGGCACAGAAGTGGAAGGCGTACCTGTCTTCAATACAGTTGAAGAAGCTGTAAAAGCTACGGGTGCTAACGTTTCTGTTATTTATGTACCAGCTCCATTCGCAGCGGATGCGATTTTGGAAGCAGTGGATGCAGAATTGGATATGACAATTTGTATTACTGAACATATTCCTGTACTTGATATGGTAAAAGTAAAGCGTTACATGGAAGGCAAGAAAACACGTCTTGTCGGCCCGAACTGCCCAGGTGTCATCACGGCTGACGAGTGTAAAATCGGCATCATGCCTGGTTATATCCATACGAAAGGCCATGTTGGTGTTGTATCCCGCTCTGGAACTCTAACGTACGAAGCGACTCACCAATTGAGCCAAGCTGGAATCGGCCAGACGACAGCTGTCGGTATCGGCGGAGACCCTGTTAACGGCACGAACTTCATCGACGTTCTAAAAGCATTCAATGAAGACCCTGAAACATACGCTGTTGTGATGATCGGGGAAATCGGCGGTACTGCTGAAGAAGAAGCGGCAGAGTGGGTGAAAGCCAACATGACGAAGCCGGTTGTAGGCTTCATCGGTGGACAAACTGCACCTCCAGGAAAGCGTATGGGCCATGCGGGCGCTATCATTTCCGGCGGTAAAGGTACTGCTGCTGAAAAAATCAAAGCGATGAAAGAAGCAGGTATTGAAGTAGCGGATACACCATCTGTTATCGGCGAAACATTAATTAAAGTCATTAAGGAAAAAGGCATCTACGACAAGTGTAAAACTCATTAATGACGAATGCAGTATGCTGTAATGGCATACTGCATTTTACTATTATTTTCTAAGGAGGTTGACCAATTGTACAGTCCAATGGAGCGCCAGCTGCTCCGCTTGCATTATATTTATCCTGTTCCTTGGAATCGGATCCAGCCGCTGTTCGAGATAGACCCCGATCTGGAAAGGCTGGCTGCGATGAAGCCGGAACTGCTATCCCGATTGTTGCGACTACCTATTAGCAAAGCCGAGCGATTGAGCAATCGGCTGCGAGAACTTGACCAAACCCCTTTAGATCGCCTGTATCGCCAAGAAGGCATTACCCCCATTCCTATCACACATTCCCACTACCCGAACGATTTAAAGCGGCTTATTGATCCTCCGGCAGTCCTCTATGTAAAAGGGGACATTACATTGTTCAGTGCCCCTGAAAAAATATCGATCATCGGCTCAAGAAAGGCTTCGGAATATTCCAGAACGGCCCTCTCTATGATTGTTCCTCCACTGGTAAAACATGGTATAGTTATCGTCTCAGGACTGGCAAAAGGCGCTGATGCATTTGCCCATGAAGCGGCAATTGAGTATGGCGGTCAAACAATTGCTGTGCTTGGCAGCGGCCATTTTCATGTATATCCTAAAGAAAACGCAATGCTCTCTTCCCGAATTGCAACAGATCATTTGCTGATAACGGAATATCCTCCATATGTGCAGCCGGCCAGATGGACCTTTCCTATGAGAAATCGAATCATAAGTGGATTAGCGGATGCTGTGGTCGTCACAGAGTCCGCGGAGAGGAGCGGCACGATGAGTACAGTAGAACATGCCCTCGATCACGGAAAGGTCGTATACGCAGTTCCAGGGCCTATAACCTCTCCTTTATCGATTGGTCCGAATAAATTAATCGAAGAAGGGGCAAGCCCTGTCTGGAACGGCTTTCAAATCATTGAAACTGCCTTCTGAGAAGGGGCTTTTTGGAGGCCTTGATATTGAAAAGGTTGATTTTAATTCAAATCTGTTATACATTTTGCAACAGATATTCTTTTAAGTTGCCAGCAGAAAAAGGTATGCTGGTCAGAAGATAACAAATACAAAACTTTTTTGATTAAAAGGGTACCTCTTGAGGAGGAGCAAAGTTATGGCGGATTATTTAGTAATAGTGGAATCCCCGGCAAAAGCGAAAACAATTGAGCGCTATTTGGGGAAGAAATATAAGGTTCGGGCATCGATCGGTCATTTGCGAGATCTGCCGCGCAGCCAAATGGGTGTAGACACCGAGAATAATTATGAACCGAAATATATTACGGTACGCGGAAAAGGGCCTATTCTGCAAGAGTTAAAAAAAGATGCGAAAAAAGCTAAGAAAGTCTTTCTCGCGGCTGACCCGGATCGCGAAGGGGAAGCCATTGCTTGGCATTTAGCTCATCAGCTCGGCATCGATATTGACTCGGATTGCCGCGTTGTATTCAATGAAATAACGAAGGATGCCATTAAGGAATCTTTTAAACATCCACGGCCGATTGATATGAATCGGGTGGATGCCCAGCAGGCAAGGCGTGTATTGGATCGTCTGGTCGGTTATAACATCAGCCCGATCCTGTGGAAAAAAGTTAAAAAGGGACTATCAGCAGGTAGGGTTCAATCTGTTGCTCTTCGTTTGATTGTTGATCGGGAGAAAGAAATAAAAGCTTTTCAGCCTGAAGAATACTGGTCCGTCGGCGGTAAATTCCAAAAAGATGGCAGTTCATTTGAAGCTGCCTACTATGGCAATATCGAAGGAAAAGTCAAATTATCGACAAAGGAACAAGTCGACGAGGCGCTGAAGACGTTGAACGGGGACATGTTTGAAGTTGTAAACGTTATCAAAAAGGAACGGAAAAGAAATCCTTCGCCTCCATTTACTACATCTTCTTTGCAGCAAGAGGCCGCACGAAAATTGAATTTCCGCGCACGGAAAACAATGATGCTTGCTCAACAGCTGTATGAAGGTATAAATGTAGGCAAGGAAGGCAGCGTCGGTTTGATCAGTTATATGCGTACGGACTCTACCCGTATTTCCGAAACAGCAAGATCTGAGGCAGTTTCATTTGTTGAGACGATGTACGGTAAGGAGTTTGTCTCTGTTCCTGGAAAGCCGAAAGGCAAAGAATCAGCCAATACGCAGGATGCGCATGAGGCGGTGCGTCCGACTTCTGTCATGAGAACGCCTCAATCAATGAAGGAATACCTCTCTAGAGATCAGCTTCGCCTGTATAAATTAATATGGGAACGGTTCGTTGCCAGCCAGATGTCTCCTGCTATTTTGGATACTGTCACTGCGGACTTGCTAAACGGAGATGTGAAGTTCCGGGCGACTGGATCCGAAGTGAAATTTCCAGGGTTTATGAAAGTGTACATTGAAAGCGACGAAGACCAAGAGGAGGAAAAGGAGTCTATTCTCCCGCCATTGGACACGGGTGAAAAGGTAAAAAGTCTTGAAATCGAGCCGAAACAACATTTTACCCAACCGCCTCCACGCTATTCAGAGGCAAGGCTCGTCAAGACGCTGGAAGAACTAGGAATAGGCAGACCATCGACATATGCGCCAACTCTTGATACAATTCAAAAGCGAGGTTACGTCACATTAGATGCCAAACGATTCGTTCCTACCGAGTTAGGTGAGATTGTCCATCAAGCGGTCAATCAGTACTTCCCGGATATTATTAATATTGAATTTACTGCTGAAATGGAAAAGAGCCTGGACGATGTTGAAGAGGGTGAGGTTCCATGGAAGCAAGTCATCGATGAATTCTATCGGGATTTCGAAAAACATGTCCAAGTGGCTGACGAAGAAATGGAGAAAATCGAAATCAAAGACGAGCCTGCCGGGGAAGATTGCGAAAAGTGCGGCTCTCCGATGGTATTTAAGATGGGTCGCTTCGGGAAATTTATGGCTTGTTCTAATTTCCCGGATTGCAGAAATACGAAAGCGATCGTAAAGCCGATCGGGGTCACATGTCCTTCCTGTAAAGAAGGCCAAGTCGTTGAACGAAAGAGCAAAACAAAACGGATTTTCTATGGCTGTGACCGTTACCCGGAATGCGAATATGTGTCATGGGATAAACCGATTGCACGTCCATGTCCGAAATGTCAAAATACATTAGTTGAAAAGAGATTGAAAAAAGGCATTCAGATACAATGTACGGAATGTGATTATAAAGAGAACGTGCAAGAATAATGCAGGAAAAGAGTGAGGAAATGCGACCAGTCGTAAACGTAATAGGAGCCGGCCTGGCAGGAAGTGAAGCGGCATGGCAAATTGCATCCCGAGGTGTAAATGTCCGTTTGTATGAAATGCGTCCTGTCAAACAGACACCCGCACATCATACGGATAAGTTTGCGGAACTAGTATGCAGCAATTCACTGCGCGCAAACAATTTAACGAACGCTGTCGGGATTATCAAAGAAGAGATGAGACGGCTGGGCTCCCTCATCATCGAGTCCGCTGATCAATGTGCAGTGCCTGCAGGCGGGGCACTTGCCGTAGATCGTCATGAATTTGCAGGCAATGTGACCGCACAAATAAAGAATCACCCGCTGATTGAAGTGATTAACGAAGAAGTGACGGATCTCACACAACTGCTGGAAGGGATTACAGTGATTGCGACCGGTCCTCTGACATCTCCTGCATTAGCAGAGAAGATCAAAGAGCTGACGGGGGAAGAATACTTATACTTTTACGATGCGGCTGCGCCGATAATTGAAAAGGATTCCATTGATATGGAAAAGGTGTATTTGAAATCCCGCTACGATAAGGGAGAAGCGGCCTATTTAAATTGTCCTATGGACGATGAGGAATTTAAAAGGTTTTACGATGCACTCATATCTGCTGAAGTAGCCCCATTGAAAGAGTTCGAGAAAGAAGTGTATTTTGAAGCTTGTATGCCAGTGGAAGTACTCGCCCAGCGAGGAGAAAAGACATTGTTGTTTGGGCCGTTAAAGCCAGTCGGCCTAGAAGATCCTAAATCCGGAAAACGTCCAAGGGCGGTCGTCCAGCTAAGGCAGGATGATGCGGCAGGAACACTCTACAACATCGTCGGCTTCCAGACGCACATGAAATGGGGAGCACAGAAGGAAGTCATTCAATTAATTCCCGGATTGGAGAACGTGGAGATTGTTCGTTACGGTGTCATGCATCGCAATACTTTCATCAATTCTCCAAAGGTGCTAAAATCGACATATCAATTAAGAACTAGAGAGAATTTGTTCTTCGCTGGCCAGATGACTGGAGTAGAAGGATATGTGGAATCTGCCGGTTCTGGGTTAATTGCTGGAATCAATGCCGCTATGCTGGCGCTTGGCAAGGAACCGATTCTTTTTCCTGAAGAGACGGCACTTGGAAGCATGGCACGGTATATTACAGAAGCCGATCCGAGGAATTTCCAGCCGATGAATGTCAATTTTGGTTTATTTCCTGACTTGGGTGAACGCGTCAAGTCTAAAGTGGAGAGAGCCGAGAAACATGCAGGAAGGGCGCTGGATGCGCTAGAAAGTTTCCGTACATCCGTTACATTGTGATAGCGGGCTGCCCCTGGTTAGTGGGGCAGCTCTTTCCTATTGTGGAAAATTAAATAGTGTAGCTCTCCTAGCATTAGCTAGAGGGAAGCATTCCTAATTTGAATAAATTGTGACGATCCGGTGAATACGTAACATAAACCCTATTAACTCAATACGAATTGATTGCGGCATGAGTATCGATTGCTGTATAGTGAATCGTGGATGACTTTTGAATAGAGTAAGTAGTCGACATTTTCGAGTATTCATGTAAAAAGTTGGATTCTAAAGATTACCACAAATTACTATTTAAAAACTATTCAAATCTTTTCAAACTTTGTTATAATGTATATGTGAGTGATTCATTCTGGAGGTGAATTGCTTGACCGATGTGACCAAAGAAGCTTTTGCTGCGTACATTTCCTACATTCGTCTTGAGAAAAACTTTTCATCTTTCACTGTTTCGGAGTATGAAAGGGATGTAGTCGAGTTTTTTGCATTTATGGATGCAGAGGGGATTTCTACCCTTTCGGATGTTACTTATCCAGTGGCGCGGTTATATGTAACGAAACTGTATGATAACGGATTTTCACGGACGACCATATCCAGAAAGATCTCCTCGCTGCGCTCGTTCTACAAGTTTGCCAATGCTCGTTACGGGGTAAACGATAATGCATTCCGATTGTTGCATCATCCGAAGAAGGAAGAGCGACTTCCGGCTTTTTTTTATGAGGAGGAAATGGGGGAGCTTTTGGCTGCCTGTGATCTAGATGACAAAAAATCATTACGCGATCGGGCGCTTTTAGAGCTGCTCTATGCGACTGGGATGCGTGTCAGTGAATTGGTCGCCTTGAAAATAAGGGATATCGACCTGTCGCTTGGGATTGTTCTTGTAATGGGGAAAGGAAGAAAAGAGCGGTACATACCTTTTGGCAGTTTTGCCTTATCAGCTTTGGAAACGTATCTCGCTGATGGGAGGCCGCTGCTAATGAAAAACAGACAGCATGAAGCTTTGTTTGTCAATATGCGAGGCGAACCGTTGACCGATCGGGGCGTACGGCATGTATTGAATGAGTTGATGAAGCGTGCCTCTCTCCATACGAAGATCCATCCACATATGATCCGACACTCGTTTGCAACACATTTGCTGGCAAATGGGGCGGATATGAGAACAGTCCAAGAATTGCTTGGGCATAGCCATATATCTTCAACTCAAGTGTATACACATATTACGAAAGAGCACTTGCGGAAAACGTATATGAATACACATCCGCGTGCATAGGAGGGTGAGTGAAGTGATGGAATTCCATTCAACGACTATTTTTGCAATACGGCACAAAGGAGTATGTGCTATGTCAGGAGATGGACAAGTGACAATGGGTGAATCCGTTGTCATGAAGCATACCGCCAAAAAAGTGAGAAGGCTTTTTGGGGGAAAAATCCTGGCTGGATTTGCAGGGTCTGTCGCTGATGCATTTACGCTGTTCGATCTCTTTGAAGGGAAATTAGCCGAATTCAACGGAAATCTTGAACGTGCTGCTGTCGAGCTGGCCAAAGAATGGCGGGGAGATAGGATCCTTAGAAAATTGGAGGCTATGCTGCTAGTGGCGGATGAGAGCCGGTTATTACTAGTATCGGGGACAGGTGAAGTCATTGAGCCCGATGATGGTATTCTTGCCATCGGCTCCGGCGGCAATTATGCGCTCGCAGCTGGAAGAGCACTAGCTAAATATAGCGGAGACTCATTAACTGCTGAACAAATAGCGAAGGCTGCACTTGAAACAGCGGCTGAAATTTGTGTGTACACGAATGATCAGATCATAGTGGAGGTGCTTGATTGATGAGAAAACAAGAATTAACACCTCGGGAACTAACCGCCTATCTAGATCGTTATATTGTTGGACAGGATAATGCCAAAAAAGCGGTTGCCGTTGCGATCCGGAACAGATATCGGCGCAGCCTGCTGGATGAAGAGGAAAGAAGGGAAGTTATTCCCAAAAACATTTTAATGATTGGTCCGACCGGTGTTGGGAAGACTGAAATAGCAAGAAGAATTGCGAGACTTGTCAATGCCCCATTTGTTAAAGTGGAAGCGACAAAATTCACTGAGGTGGGATATGTCGGACGCGATGTAGAATCAATGGTGCGTGATTTGACAGAAGCGAGTGTCCGTATAGTTCGGGAACAACAACGAGAAGCAGTAAAAGATCAAGCGGCGAAGCATGCAGAAGAACGACTTGTGGAATTGCTTGTTCCTGAAAAGAAGAAAAAGGGGAATATGCAAAACCCTTTTGAAATGCTATTTGGCCAAAAAGTCGAGCAAGAACAGCCAGACCAATCCGAATTAAATGAAGTAAAGCAGAAGCGATCTGATATATTGGCTCGTCTGCGAGCAGGGAGCTTGGAAGAAGAATTAATTACAGTTGATGTAACAATGCAGCAGCCTTCCATGTTTGACGCCTTGCAAGGTTCAGGAATGGAGCAAATGGGAGCGAGCATGCAAGATGCCCTCTCCTCTCTCATGCCGAAGAAGACAGCCAAAAAGAAGATGAAAGTGAAAGATGCTCGAAAGGTATTAGAAGCTGAAGAAGCGGATAAGCTGATTGATCAAGATGAGATTGCTCGAAAAGCAATTGAACTGGCGGAACAATCGGGCATTATTTTCATCGATGAAATGGATAAGATCGCAAGCAAAGGCGGCGGTGGAGGGTCTTCAGCAGACGTTTCACGGGAAGGTGTACAGCGAGACATCCTGCCTATAGTTGAGGGATCCACGGTTACTACGAAATACGGAGCGGTCAAGACAGACTTCATTTTGTTCATTGCAGCAGGTGCGTTTCATATGTCAAAGCCTTCTGATATTATTCCGGAATTGCAAGGGCGTTTTCCGATCCGGGTAGAGCTTGATAAATTGTCGAAAAATGACTTTGTCAGGATTTTAAAGGAGCCAGATTTCTCCCTTATTCGACAATATGAAAAACTCCTCGCAACTGAAGAAGTCCATATTGAATTCGCCGAAGATGCAATTGAACGGGTAGCTGAGATTGCATTTGAAGTAAACGACAATACCGAAAACATTGGGGCGAGACGCCTTCATACCATACTCGAAAAGCTGTTGGAGGATCTATCGTATGAAGCGGCCGAAATTGGACCTTCTACCATTAAGATTACAGTAGCTTATGTCGACGAAAAGTTGAAAAACATCGTAAAAAACAAAGATTTGTCACATTTTATCCTTTAAGAAGAACATTTTAGTTTATTTAATGATTAAAAAGCTTTAGAATATTCTTAGTGGGATGTCCATAATTTTAAGGAGGAAAATAAAAATGGCTTTATTAGCTAAAACACGTCAAATTAATGCAATGTTACAGGAATCAGCAGGGAAACCAGTCAATTTCAAAGAAATGGCAGAAAAATTGAGTTCTGTCATTGAGTGCAATGCATTTATCGTCAGCAGAAAAGGAAAATTGCTTGGTCTCGAAATTCATCAGCAAATTGAGAATGAGCGGATGAAAAAGATGTTTGAAGACCGCAAGTTCCCTGAAGAATATACAAAAAAATTATTTGAAGTAAATGAGACGTCTTCTAATATTGACGTATACAGCGAATATACAGTGTTCCCGGAAGAAGAGCGCGAATTGTTCAAAGACGGATTGACTACTATTGTTCCGATCATCGGAGGCGGAGAGCGTCTTGGCACATTAGTATTGGCAAGACTGAAAGAAGAGTTTACTGAAGATGATTTGATCCTTGCTGAGTATGGCGCTACTGTAGTTGGCATGGAAATCCTTCGTGAAAAGGCAGAAGAGATCGAAATCGAAGCCCGCAGCAAAGCAGTTGTTCAAATGGCGATCAATTCCTTGTCATACAGTGAACATGAAGCAATTGAGCATATCTTTAAAGAGCTTGATGGCAATGAAGGTTTGCTTGTCGCTTCAAAGATTGCGGACCGCGTTGGAATTACTCGTTCCGTTATCGTCAATGCCCTTCGTAAATTGGAGAGCGCTGGCGTAATCGAATCCCGCTCTTTAGGAATGAAAGGGACATACATTAAAGTTTTAAACAGCAAATTCCTAGAAGAGTTAGAAAAACATAAAAACTAAAAATGAAAAGACCTCATCCAACTGGGTGAGGTCTTTTTTTGTCGAAAAAATAATAAATAGTACTTAAATACTATAAAATGATTGCTGTCTAACTTGAGTTTTTGTACCTAAGAACCATTCGGATTTGCGTTTATATAATTAAAAAGGCTGTTTGGAACCATAAGAATTTCATCATAAATTATAGACAAATTCCTTCCTTATCCGCTACAATGAATTATATGTCGTATTAAGTAGATTTATATATAAAAAAATAATTTTCTTAATAATAGTTTACTAGTATATGAAGGGGTGGCTTTATGAATTTATTCGGTTCGACCATGTCATTGTTGGAACGTGGGCTGGATTTTTCTTCTACGAAAGGGAAGACAATTGCTCAAAATATCGCAAACGTTGACACACCGAATTACAAGGCGAAAAGCGTGAGCTTTCAAGAAGTTTTCGACAGAGAGAAGTCGAATGTTGTCAAAGCGTACCGAACTGATAAGCTGCATTTGGAATTTGCCGAAAGAACACCCCATGCAGGCGTCTTCAATTATTCGAATCTCCGCTATCGGCAAGACGGAAACGGAGTCGATATGGATAAAGAGCAAGCGGACTTAGCAGCGAACCAAATTTACTACAATGCACTTGTCGACAGGCTGAATGGTAAATTCAATACACTGCAAAATGTTATTAAGGGAGGACGTTGAGATTGAGCATTTTTCATAGTTTAAATACATCGGCATCCGCATTGACTGCACAGCGTCTTCGGATGGATGTCATTTCATCCAATATGGCTAATATTGAGACGACGCGAGGGGAAATGGTCGATGGGGAATGGCAGCCATATCGCCGTAAAACCGTCTCATTCCAGCCTCGCGAAGGTCAATTTTCTTCCATGCTACAAGCGGCTATGGGGAAACAGTCCAAAGGGTCAGCGGGATATGGAGTGACGGTCTCCTCTATAAAGGAAGACACTGAAACCCCCTTCCAACTTGTCTACAATCCTTCCCATCCCGATGCAAATGAAGATGGCTATGTACAAATGCCAAATGTAGATCCACTCCGTGAAATGATCGACCTTATGTCCGCGACAAGATCATACGAAGCAAACGTAACTGTGTTGAATGCTAATAAAGCAATGCTGATGAAAGCTCTGGAAATTGGCAAATGAGAATAATAGATAAGGAGATAGTAAAATGCCTGTACAATCAGTCCTGAATTCCGGAAATATTGCAAACTTGATGAAGCCGGTTGTTCAACAAACACCCCATGAGGCACAGAAAAGCTTTGGCGCATTTTTAAAAGATGCGATCCAGGATGTCAATAACCAACAGATCGAGTCAGATCGGCTGACACAAAAACTGGCAATGGGTCAGGAAGTCGATTTGCATAATGTGATGATTGCTGCACAAAAGGCTTCTGTCGCTTTGAATGCCACAATGGAAATCCGAAATAAAGTTGTCGAAGCATACCAAGAAATCATTCGTATGCCAGTCTGATGAAATGATAAGCAGGTACGGATTTCTTAATTATGTAAGCTGACCGGGGGATTAGAATGAAAGAAAGATTGGCGAAGATCCGAGCTGACATCAGTCAGTTCTGGTCCAGTCGGACAAAAACTCAAAAAACTGTATATATCGGCTCTACTGTAGCAGTGATCGCACTGGCTGCGTTTTTAACCTACTTCTTGTCAAGAACGGAGTATGTCACGCTCTATAAAGATGTTTCTCGTGCAGAAATCGGCCGGATTAAAGAAGAATTGGACGCCCAAGGGGTTCCGAACGAAATTGCGCCTGGCGGTGCTTCGATCCTTGTTCCAAAAGAGCGAGTGGATGATTTGCTCGTTTCCTTAGCTGCAGAAGGATTTCCTCATTCCGGCACGATAGATTACTCATTTTTCTCGCAAAATGCTGGGTTTGGAACAACTGACAATGAATTCAATATGATCAAACTAAGTGCCATGCAAACGGAATTGGCCAACTTGATAAAAGGAATCCAAGGCGTTCAGGATGCCAAGGTAATGATCACGCTGCCTACTCAATCCGTTTTCTTGAATGAAAGTGTTCAAAATGCCAGTGCATCCATCGTGCTCAAAACGGAACCTGGTTATCAATTTACAGAACAGCAGATTACTGGACTATATAATTTAGTATCGAAAAGCTTACCGAATTTATCAACTGATGACATAGTCATTATGAATCAATACTTCGAATACTACGACTTGAAGTCCAATAATATGGCGAGTGGTCCGAACGTTACGGACCAAATGGCTATTAAAAAGACCATTGAACGCGAGCTTCAGCGAAAAGTGCAGATGATGCTTGGTACGATGGTCGGACAAGATAAAGTAGTCGTCTCCGTCACGACGGATATCGATTTTAAGCAAGAAAACCGGGAAGAGAACCGAGTTGAACCGATTGATGATGAGCGAGACAGTTTGGCCATTAGTATTCAGCGGGTAACTGAGACTTTCTCAGGAAATGGTACAGTTGCTGGCGGAACACCTGAAGGTGAAGACCCGACAGATAACCGTACAGGTTTTACCGAGGGGAATATGTCGAATGGCGATTACGAGCGCATGGAAGAAACCATTAACAATGAAGTGAACCGGATTCGAAAGGACATCATTGAAAGTCCATATAAAATCCGTGACATCGGTTTACAAGTAATGGTGGAACCGCCGAATCCAGAAGATCCTGCTACTATGACGGCAGAAGTTAGAAACGACATTCAAGACATTTTGCGAACTATCATTCAGACATCGATGGACAAGGAAATGGTTCCTTCTGAAGCGGATGACGCTTATTGGAATGACAAGATCGCATTGTCTGTTCAAACATTTAACGGGAAGGCGAATGTTACTTCCGAAGAGCCAGTTGGCATCCCTTGGTGGGTCTATGCGATTGGTGCTGCGCTCCTTGTGGTGATTGGCATTCTCGTCTTTGCTTACTTCCGCAACCGAAGAAAAGAGCGCGAGCTGGAAGAAGAACTAATCATGGAAGAACAACGTGAAACGTTAAATGTAGATGACATTAATGTCGAACATGAAACAGAAGCAACAGTAAGAAGAAAGCAGCTCGAAAAGATGGCAAAAGACAAGCCGGAAGAGTTTGCAAAATTATTGCGGACTTGGATTGCCGAGGATTGATGGAGGGATGAATCGTGGTAAAGAAAGAAAAGGGTATGTCTGGTAAACAAAAAGCGGCACTCCTCCTCATCTCGCTCGGACCTGAAGTGTCTGCGGCTGTGTATAAGCATTTAAATGAGGAAGAAATTGAACGGTTGACACTCGAAATTTCCAGCGTTAAAAAAGTGGATAGTTCTGTAAAAGAAGAGATTATTGAGGAATTCCATAATATCGCACTTGCGCAAGATTACATTACACAGGGTGGTATTGGCTATGCGAAGACCGTACTGGAAAAGGCGTTAGGGAAAGAACACGCCCAAGCGATTATCAATCGTTTGACTTCATCCTTGCAAGTTCGTCCTTTCGACTTTGCGAGACGTGCGGATCCAGGGCAAATATTGAATTTCATTCAAAACGAACATCCACAAACCATTGCGCTTATTTTGTCTTATTTAGAGGCGGAGCAGGCCGGAATGATCCTTTCTTCCTTGCCACAAGAGGTTCAGGCGGATATTGCCAAGCGGATCGCTACGATGGATTCGACGTCACCGGAAGTCATCAGTGAAATTGAAGCGGTACTTGAAAGAAAGCTGTCTTCTACCGTGACGCAGGACTTCACAGAAACGGGCGGAGTCGACGCGGTTGTTCAAGTGTTGAACGGGGTGGACCGGGCAACGGAAAAAACAATCCTCGATGCGCTCGAAATACAAGATCCGGAACTGGCAGAAGAAATCCGGAAAAGAATGTTCGTATTCGAAGATATTGTCACGTTGGATAACCGTTCCATTCAGCGCATCATCCGTGAATGTGAAAATGAGGATCTTATTTTAGCAATGAAAGTATCCAGTGAAGAAGTAAAAGAGATTCTTTTCAAAAATATGTCCCAGCGCATGGCGGAATCATTCCAGGAGGAAATGGATGTCATGGGGCCGGTTCGTTTGCGTGATGTGGAAGAAGCGCAAAGCAGAATTGTCTCGATCATCCGTAGATTGGAAGACTCCGGTGAAATTATTATAGCTCGAGGCGGAGGGGATGACGTCATTGTCTAAAATCTTTCGATCTATCCACACGATTTCCGAGGCGGCGAATGTAAAAGAGATTGCAATCCGAAATCTGCGCCCGCCTGTAACGGAAGGCGTGAAAGAGGAACTGACAATGGATGCAGTGCTGAAAGAACGGGATTTGTTATTGAGCGAAGCAAGGCAAGCGATCGAACTCGAAAAGAAAGCAATCGAACAAATGCTTGAAATGGCTTCATCAGATATTGCTGCTATGCAGGAAGCGTGGCAGCAAGAAAAGGATGTCCTGCAACAGCAAGCTTACGAAGAAGGATTCCAGGTAGGTTTCGAAGAAGGCCGGAACAAAGCGTTAGCCGAGATGCATGAAGCAATTCATCAGGCCAATGAGGTCACCCGCATGTCACATGAAAATGCGGAAAGATATTTAGAGAGCCAAGAACGGGTCATCTTAGATCTCGCTATTACAACAGCTGAGCGAATTTTAGGTTTAAAGCTGGAAGAAGACGAGGAAGTATTCTTATCAATCGTCAAAAGAGGGTTGAAGGAAGCGCGGGAAATGAAAGAAGTTAAATTGTATGTTTCATCAGAGTACTACCCATTGCTTTCTGAAAATCGTTCAGAACTTGCAGCGATCTTCCCACCAGATGTACCTTTTCTGATTTTTGCCAATGAGGATTTTGATTCCACTGAATGTGCGATTGAAACGAATCACGGACGGATTGTCGTTTCTGTCGATGAACAGTTGAATGAATTAAAAGAAAAACTCGTGGAAATCTTGGAAGGCGGAGAATGACTTGAAAAAAGCGGGAGAGTTAGCCGAAATCATTCCAAAGCTGAACACGTTGAGGAAATACGGCAGGGTAGCACGTGTCGTCGGACTAATGATTGAATCACAAGGCCCGGAGAGTTCCATCGGTGATGTCTGTCTTATCCATTTGAATCATAAAGGTAGCGGTGAGTCAGTCATGATGGCGGAGGTTGTCGGCTTCCGTGAAGAAATTGTAATCCTGATGCCTTATTCAAACATCCATGATATTTCAAGCGGCTGCTTGGTCGAGTGCACCGGCAAACCACTGGAAGTAAAAGTCGGCATGAATTTGATCGGTAAAGTGCTGGATTCCTTAGGGAGACCAATCGATCAGAGTCCATTGCCAAAAGGCTTGGCGACTGTAAGAACAGAACAGGAACCGCCCAATGTTTTGAGCCGGAAACCGATAGATGAAAAACTGGCGGTAGGTGTGAAAGCGATAGATTCGATGCTAACAGTAGGTAATGGGCAACGTGTCGGGATCTTTGCGGGTTCAGGCGTTGGGAAAAGTACATTACTTGGCATGATCGCGCGAAATACAACAGCTGATCTGAATGTCATCGGATTGATTGGTGAACGGGGACGAGAAGTTCGGGAGTTCATTGAACGGGATTTAGGCCCAGAAGGATTAAAAAGAACAATTGTTGTGGCTGCTACCTCCGACCAACCTGCATTGATGCGTATCAAAGGAGCATTTACTGCAACAGCCATTGCAGAATACTTCCGTGACAAAGGGATGAATGTCATGCTCATGATGGATTCGGTTACCCGTGTTGCTATGGCACAAAGGGAAATCGGATTGGCTGTTGGAGAACCGCCTGCAACCCGAGGCTATACGCCCTCTGTTTTTTCGATTCTGCCAAAGTTGCTTGAGCGGTCCGGAACGAATGATAAAGGGGCCATCACGGCATTTTATACAGTTCTTGTCGACGGTGATGATATGAATGAACCGATTGCAGATGCGGTGCGTGGGATCCTTGATGGCCATATCGTTTTAGATCGGACACTGGCCAATAAAGGACAATATCCAGCCATTAATGTGCTTAAAAGCGTTAGTCGGTTAATGAATCATATTGCCAGCCCGGAACACGTCAAGGCAGCTGAAAAGTTACGGGAACTATATTATACGTACGATAAGTCCGAAGACCTTATCAATATCGGCGCCTATAAGCGGGGAACATCGAAAGAAATTGATGATGCGATAGAATACGAGCCGCTCATCACGAAGTTCTTGAAGCAAAGCTATAACGAAAATGTGCAAATGGAAGACAGTATTGATGAATTGGTTTCACTTGCTATGGGAGGCGGTATGTGATGAAACCTTATCATTATCGATTTGAAAAAGTGCTCGCATATCGTGAGCAAGAAAAAAACGAAACCGAAAGTGAATATAAGCTGGCTATTGAGGAATTTGAAACAGTGGCTACGGAGCTTTACGACTTGCTGAAGAAAAAAGAGGATATTTTGAAAGAGCAGCAGGAAAAAATGGCGACAGGCTTTTTCATAACAGA
Organism: Sporosarcina sp. NCCP-2222; assembly: GCF_023168145.1. GTDB lineage: Bacteria > Bacillota > Bacilli > Bacillales_A > Planococcaceae > Sporosarcina. The sequence goes on along the minus strand of NZ_BQYK01000003.1, from coordinate 220,425 downwards.
TATCCATCATTATGCACGCTTCATCGATAGTTTGGAAAAGCGGATTGATACCTTGCAGCCGCTCGTCATGAAAGCCCGTTCCAAAATGATCTGGTACGAGAACAAGCTGCTTGAAAAGACGATTGAAGTGAAGAAATACGAGAAGATGAAGGAAAAAGATCTCAATCGATATCAATTTGAGATGCAACAATCCGAAGCGAATCGATTAGATGAACTTTCCACTCAGCAATTCACTAGAAAAGAAAATGGGTGGTAATGTGGTCAAACAAACGAAACAAAAGACAGGGGAGTTTTCCACAACGGAAAAGAAGTCAATCGGCATATTTCAAGTATTGCTGCTTTGGGTCTTAATCCCCCTCCTTTTCGCGTCTGCTGTTCTTCTAATCATCGCCAAAGTGGCTGATGTCAATGTGTTCGATAAAGCAGGCGAATGGACAAAATCAATTCCTTTTTTACAGAAAGACGAGGATAAAGAGGAGACTCAGACGGATCTTGTCTTAGGTGAACGGGTCGTTTCCCTCCAAGCCGAAATACAAAATAAAGAAGCGGAATTGACAAAAATCCAGAGCGATTTGGAAAATGCGAATAAAGACAAAGTCAACTTGCTGGCAAAACAACAAGAATTGCTTGCGGAAATCGAAATGCTGAAGTCGGCAAAAAACGATTCCCAAAAAGACATGAAAGAAATCATAACGACGTTTGAGAGCATGTCACCCAAGTCTGCTGCCCCGGTATTGACAAAAATGAGTGATGCAGAGGCAATTCAAATTCTGTCAAAATTAAAACCGGACACATTGGCGTCAATTTTAGAAAAAATGTCACCGGAAGATGCCGCAAAGTATACAAGCCTTCTGACGAAATGACGATATTAATAGTGGGAACTTGAAGGGAGGTGAAAAAGAATTGAATATCGGCGCATTGCAGAATCTATTGGGTGCTACATCTCAACAGATGACATCATCTCCTGGAACAAATGCCGGCCAGGGCAGCCAATCGTTTGGGTCTGTTTTTGCAAGTGCATCATCTCTTACAATCAATAATTCAGCGAACCAACAAACAGAAGCTGGTAATCAAATCGATGCCATTCAAGCGATATTTAACGCATTGGATCTACCTTCACTTGAAGAGGCTTTGGAAGCGATCGATGGAACTGAATTAACATTACCGGAAAATGGACCAGTCGTTTTTAAGACGATCAAGGAGTTTGCAGATTCGCTATCACTTGATATAGACAACCTAATGGGAAGTTTGAAGACATTATTACAAGAATCAGGTCTTTCAAAGGATAAGTTGGAACAATTGGATGGTGAAACACCATTATGGACGCTAATCGGATTCGTAGACGAAGTCGCTCCCCATTTTTTCACAAACTTGTCCGACTCACTGTCTCAAACATCAAAGAACATAAAGGCGGCATCCTCAATTCAGGTTTTGACTTTGTTAAAAGCGTTTGAGATTGTTGCTCCGAAAACAGATATGATTCTATCACAAGAGCAAAAATTAGCCAGCGTGCAATTTAGCTTGTCACAATCGGGCACACGGATTTCGGAGACTCTGGAAAAAGGATCAAGTAATAAGGTTGATTTCATGCATCTGATGCAAAAAACACAACCAATCCGTATCATGACAGATTCAAATCCAAGTGAACAGCCGAAGGATCAGTCGAATTCTCAAAGCAAATCAGAGCAGCCAATTCAATCTGCACATCAGGCTGTTCATCAAACCGTCACTAAGAGCGAAATGGTGACTGTGCAGTCTGGGCAAACGCAGGAGAATCGAAGTGAGACACTGATGAAGGAAATGCAATTGCTGTTCAAGAGAGCCAATTTTGGTCAAGCCGGCGGTTCGAACAGAATGCTGATTAAGTTGTATCCAGAACATTTGGGGCAAATTCGAATTGAATTGCATGAAACAAATGGGATCATTTCTGCGAGAATACTTGCTTCTACAGCACTTGCAAAAGAAATGCTTGATAGCCAGATGCATCAATTGAGACAGGCATTCAACCAACAGAACGTTCAAGTGGATCGTATCGATATTACGCAGTCGGTTCAGGAACCGACAAAAGAACGAGAACAAGCTTTCAATGAACAGTACAAGCGTGAACAGCAAGGTGACGAAAGCAACAACGAGCAAACAACTGAAGCAGAAACTTCATTTGAGGAATACTTAATCGAATTGGAGGTGTAACAGTGGTAGAACAGAAACCTATAACGGAATCGATGTTTTTAATTAACAAACAACGAGATCAAAGAAAAACCGGACCTGGAACGATGGATAAAGATGCGTTTATGAAAATCCTAATCGCACAGTTGCAAAATCAGGACCCGACCAATCCAATGAAAGATAACGAATTCATTGCTCAAATGGCTCAGTTTTCTTCTTTGGAACAGTCGATGAACTTAGCAAACTCATTTCAGAAATTCGCGGAGGCGCAAAATCAGTCACAGCTTATCCAATATAACGAATTTGTTGGTAAAAATGTGCGTTGGCACGAGCTAACGGATAAAAAGGACGAAGATGGAAAGCTGATTGTAAATGAAGGAACAGGCGTTATCAAATCCTTGAAATATGTAGATGGATCAGTTGTGTTCACAATGGCGGATGGCAAGGAGCTGACACCTGGCAACATTTCTGAAATCATGTCTGGAGGAACAGGCAGTAATAGTTTGGTGGAAGCGAGCCTGCTGATTGGCAAGACAGTTGGTTATATGGATGGAGAAGTAGAAAAGACAGGCGTTGTCACTTCTGTCTCGAATAAAGAAGGAAAACTGGAATACATTTTAGCCGATGGAAGCCGCATTAACGGAAATAGCTTCGTTTCCATCAGCCAATAGAAAAGGGGCGATCGTATGGATCAATTGAACATCCATCGCGTTCCATCTCAGCCGTTTATCCGCCAAGGAAAGCCGCTGCAGCCGGCAACAAGTCCGAAGCAGTCATTCTTGGAACAGCTCAATGACGCCATTCAAACACAGCCATTGAAAATCAGCAAACATGCCAGCGAAAGATTGCGTGATCGGAACATTCAAATTACGGATGCCGAATGGGCGCATGTCACTGAAAAAGTGAACGAAGCCAGGCAAAAGGGAATTAAGGACTCACTTGTTCTCATGGATAAAGCCGCACTAATTGTCAGCGCGAAGAATGCAACAGTCATCACGGCGATGGATCGCATGGAAGCGAAAAATCAACTATTCACAAATATTGACGGCACGATTGTGCTGAACTAAGGCAGGACCTCAAGTAGAGGATGCCATCGTACTGCCGACCGACAGAGGCAGCTACAACTTACAATCCGAGAGGGGAAAATAAAGATGTTACGTTCAATGTACTCAGGGATTTCAGGGCTCAAAAATTTTCAAACTAAGTTAGATGTAATTGGTAATAATATTGCGAATGTCAATACGTATGGGTTTAAAAAAGGCCGGACAATATTTAAAGACTTAATTTCTCAGACTGTTGCTGGGGCTTCCGGTTCAACTGCCACAACAGGTGGGGTTAACCCGAAACAAGTTGGATTAGGATCCCAAATTGCAGCAATTGATACAATCCATTCCGGAGGTTCTACACAGTTTACAGGTAATACTCTTGACCTAGCTGTTGCAGGTGATGGCTTCTTTGTAGTGGCAGACGGCAATGCTACGCCTCCAACAGCATTTAGCAATCCGCAATACACGAGAGCTGGGAATTTTTATATGGATAATGATGGATTCTTGGTGAACTCTGACGGTAAATATATCTATGGTTTTGCCGATCCTGCTGCAGCTACTGCAGCTGACACAGCTTTTACAAAAGCTGATAGTGCTCCTGTAGCAACAACAACTGCGACTGGGACAAAACCTACATTTAGTGGTGGAGCTGCGGAAAAGCCAATTCGAATTCCTACTAATGCTCAAAGTATGTCCGTTGGTCAAAATGGAACCGTAACATTTGTGGATTCGGAGGGTACATTACGTTATGCAGGGCAACTAGTAATGGTAAAGTTTCCGAATCCAGGGGGTCTGGAAAAATCGGGGGCGAATTATTTTAGAGAAACATCGAACTCCGGAACTCCATTTTATTCTGTTGCTACAGAACAGGGAATGGGTAAAATCGAATCCGGTTTCCTAGAAATGTCCAACGTTGACTTATCCGAAGAATTTACGGAAATGATCGTTGCACAGCGTGGGTTCCAGGCAAATACACGTATTATTACTACTTCAGATGAAATTTTGCAGGAACTTGTTAACTTGAAACGATAATCCTAGTTAATCTACTAAAATAGCATCATTTGATTGGAGCCAGGGCGGCGGCTTTTAAAGCAGTGTGAATCCTTTTTAAAATAGAAGCACGTTATTCACTTACGAAAGCAACCGCCTTGTGCTGAAATCAAGCAGCAGAGTGATTGATTGCGGGAACCTATGCAGCTTGGCTGTTACAGTCTAATTACTAATTTTTTCAAAAAACTTCTTATAGAAATTATTTATTTTTTTATATACTACTAATCAACTAACACTTATAATAGGTATAAAAGGAGGGTCGGGCCGGCTCTGCGCCCGGCCCCTTACATATGATTCAAGTTACACGATTGAACGGCACGACGTTTACGTTGAATGCATTGTACATAGAAAAAGTCGAATCGTTCCCCGATACGACGATCACGTTGACGACAGGCTCCAAATATGTCGTCCTTGATCCGATAGACGAAGTTAATCGCCGTATCATCGCATTTTATCAGTCGGTTCAGCTCTTATCGAATCCGCACATCCGGGGGGAAGAAGATGAAGAATAAAGCTCTTACGATCACCTTGATCATTCTAGTTGTAATTACACTTGTTGGGATTGTCGGCCTCATTCTCGCTTTGCAGCTCAATAAAGGTGCAAACGGACCAGAAGAACCATCAATTGATGAGATTATTGAAGCGTCTGTTGATGTACCAGAAATTACGACGAATTTATCCGGCAGCCAGTTTATCCGCATTTCATTAAAAATTCAAACGGATAATAAAAAGGCTGCAGAAGAATTGGCGAAACGGGATTTTCAAGTGAACAACATCGTCATTCAGGAACTCTCTGAAATGACTCCGAAAGATCTGGAAGGTAAAGCCGGGAAACAGGCTTTTGAGGACGCGATCAAGTCGCAATTGAACCCGCTCATGCAATCGGGGGAAATTGAAAAAGTATATATCGTTTCTTATATCATCCAGTAAATGTAGAGTGGGTTTGTTGAAGTAAGTACCGGGGGAGGTGGCCTTATGTCGGGAGATATTTTATCCCAAAGTGAGATTGATGCTCTGTTGTCCGCGTTGTCAACAGGAGAAATGTCGGCGGAAGACATGAAAAAAGATGAAGAGACCCGTAAGGTGAAAGTTTATGACTTCAAGCGTGCTCTTCGGTTCTCGAAGGATCAAATCCGCAGTTTAACGAGAATTCACGAGAATTTCGCCCGGTTGTTGACGACTTATTTTTCTGCACAGCTGCGGACGTATATTCAAATTAATGTCGCCTCTGTCGATCAGATCCCTTTCGAGGAGTTCATCCGTTCAATTCCGAACATGACGCTGATCAATATTTTTGAAGTTCCTCCTTTGGAAGGGAATATCCTTATGGAGGTAAATCCGAATGTTGCCTATTCCATGCTGGATCGATTGATGGGAGGCATGGGTGAAGGACCAGGCAAAGTGGATAATATGACCGAAATAGAAACGAAGATTTTGACGAATCTATTTGAACGTTCATTTGACAATCTACGGGAAGCCTGGTCAGGCATTATTGAAATTGATCCGTATTTGACTGAAATGGAAGTCAATCCACAATTTCTCCAAATGATTTCGCCGAATGAGACAGTCGTGGTCATCTCGTTCAATATTCAAATTGGTGAATCGAGTGGAATGATTAATATTTGTATTCCGCATGTTGTCTTGGAACCGATTGTACCAAATTTATCGGTTCGTTATTGGATGCAAACCAATAAGAAAGAACCATCACCAGAACAGAGCCAGCGTCTGGAAAAGCGGTTGAAGCAGGCGACATTGCCTGTCATTACCGAGCTCGGCCAAGGAACAATATCTGTAGAAGATTTCCTTTATTTGCAACAGGGGGATGTCATTTCGCTGAATAGCAAAATTGATGATCCACTAACAATAAAAGTTGGCGATTTGCCGAAGTTCATTGGACAACCAGGGCATCTGAGGAATCGTATGGCCGTCCAAATAATAGATACATGGAATGGAGGGGATGAAGATGATGAGTGATAATATTCTTTCCCAGGAAGAAATTGAAGCTCTGCTCAGAGGGGAGCCCTTGCCGTCTGCTGATACGACAAAGGATTCACCAGCAGACATTCGTACCGAAGATCATTTAAGTGCAATTGAACAAGATGCGTTAGGCGAAATCGGAAATATCTCATTTGGCAGCTCTGCTACCGCACTTTCCTCCTTGTTAGGACAGAAGGTAGAGATTACAACGCCTTCTATTTCCGTCATCGACCGTTCCATCTTGGAATCCGAATTTATTCATCCTTATGTTGCAATCCAAGTGGAATATACAGAAGGCTTGAATGGAATCAATCTACTTGTCATTAAACAGAGTGATGCGGCTATTATTGCTGATTTGATGCTAGGTGGTGATGGTCTCAGTCCACAAGAAGAGCTGAATGAGATACATTTAAGTGCGGTTCAAGAAGCGATGAATCAAATGATGGGATCAGCCGCGACTTCGATGTCGACAGTCTTTAATAAAAAAGTCGATATTTCTCCTCCGTCGATCGATCTGATGGATGTTCAAGCGGATGAGGGGATGCAACATATCCCAGATGAAAATCCACTTATTAAAGTTTCATTCGAATTAAAAGTCGGCACCTTAATCGACTCGAATATTATGCAATTATTCCCGTTAGATTTTGGTAAGAAATTAGTAGGTTCCTTGTTGGGCGACAGTTCAGGCGATGAAGCGGCGGCAGCGGTGGAAGCGCCAGCGAGACCGGTGAATGAACAGCCGTATGGTCAGCAGCAACCGGCGTATGAGACTGCTCACGACCCATATTCATACCAGCAGGAACAGCAAAGCTTACCGAGCTTCGGACAGCCCGCAACGCAATTGCCGCCACGGCAGCAAAGTCCGCAGCCGCAAGTTCATGTTCAACAGGCTCAATTCGCGAATTTCGAAACACCTTCTCTTAGCCAAGCGGAATCGAACAATTTGAATATGTTGCTTGATATTCCGCTAAATGTGACGGTTGAACTTGGCCGTACGAAGCGCTCCGTCAAGGAGATTCTGGAATTGTCCAGCGGTTCCATTATCGAGCTGGATAAACTGGCTGGAGAACCGGTTGATATTCTTGTTAACAATCGGCATGTCGCCAGAGGTGAAGTCGTTGTCATTGATGAAAACTTTGGCGTGCGGATCACAGATATTTTAAGTCAAACTGAACGATTGAATAATTTACGATAGAATCTAGGAGGCTCCCTAACATGAGTAAACGTATATTAATAGTAGACGACGCAGCTTTTATGCGCATGATGATTAAAGATATTCTTACAAAAAACAATTTTGAAGTTGTCGGCGAAGCAGCTGATGGCGCACAAGCGGTTGAAAAGTATTTTGAACTGAAACCGGATCTTGTCACAATGGATATTACAATGCCGGAAATGGATGGAATCGCTGCGCTTAAAGAAATTAAAGCAAAGGATTCTTCTGCTACCATCATCATGTGCTCAGCGATGGGCCAGCAGGCAATGGTAATCGATGCAATCCAAGCAGGTGCCAAAGACTTTATCGTTAAGCCATTCCAGGCAGACCGGGTAGTCGAAGCAATTCAAAAAGCCCTAGGATAAACGAATGAAGAAATCAATCATTTTCCGTTTGTTATCAGCGCTCTTGCTAGTTGCCATAGTCTACATTCTTGACGAATCAACCACTGTCTTAGCGGCGTCCGATTCAAGCAAATTTGTTTCGGATTACTATGGTAAAAATACTGGACAAGACGAAAAACCTGATATCGAAAATGAGATGCCAGCTGCTGACCGTCCGGATGACGGGGCAGCTGTCGGTGCGTCTTGGCAAGATTTTGGCAGGACACTAGTCGCCTTTGTTTTCGTAATCTGCCTGTTATTCGCCTTGTTAAAGTTCATTAACCGCAAAAATAGATCCTATCAATCAAACAAATTAATGAAAAACTTAGGCGGCTTGGCATTGGGCCAACAGAAATCTATTCAACTTGTCAGCATTGGCGACGCCTTCTATATCGTAGGTGTTGGCGAAAATGTTGAGTTGCTCAAGGAGGTAACAGATCCAGACGAAATCACTCGTCTTCAACAATATTTTGAGGAAAGTGATGATGTACCGGCTGGTGGATTATTGGACCGTCTCCTCACAAAAGCTTTTAAAAAGGAGGCGCCTACAATCCCAAAAGAGGGCGCGGGCACAAGTCAGTTTGGAAAGCTTTTTTCTGAGCGGATTGAGCAAATGAAAGCAGAAAGAAAGCAGCATATTAAGCGGTTGGAGGAAAAGGAGAGCAGAAAAGATGAATGAGTTTGTGCAATTCTTTTCGGATAGTAATCCGGAAAATGTTTCGACATCCATCAAAATGCTGCTTTTGCTCACAGTTTTAACTTTAGCGCCGGCTATTCTTATTCTCATGACTTCATTTACAAGGATCATTATCGTGCTGTCGTTCGTTAGAACTGCATTGGCTACGCAGCAGATGCCTCCGAATCAGGTGCTAGTCGGACTAGCTATGTTTTTAACCTTTTTCATCATGGCACCGACTTTTCAGCAGGTGAATGAAACCGCTTTGACTCCTTTGTTCAATGAGGAAATCACATTGGACGAAGCTTATGAAAAAGCGAGCCTGCCTTTTAAAGAGTTCATGAGCAAGCATACAAGGCAAAAGGATCTGGAGCTTTTCCTCCGATATAATGAAGCAGAGCGACCGGAAAAGATGGAGGATATCCCGCTCACTATGCTCGTTCCTGCGTTCGCGCTCAGTGAACTGAAAACAGCATTTCAAATGGGTTTCATGATCTTTATCCCTTTTCTTGTGATTGACATGATTGTGGCAAGTATACTGATGTCCATGGGGATGATGATGTTGCCGCCTGTCATGATTTCTCTTCCATTTAAAATATTGCTTTTCATATTAGTTGATGGTTGGTATTTGATCATAAAATCCTTGTTGCAAAGTTTTTAGCAAAATGAACAGATAAAACAGGAGTAGTCAGGAGGGTCCGTATGTCGGGAGAAATGGTCATTTCCATCGCCGAACGGTCGGTTTGGGTCATTCTATTGACTTCAGGCCCATTATTAATAGTTGCGCTGGTGACGGGGTTGCTCGTCAGTATTTTCCAGGCAACGACACAAATACAGGAACAGACCTTGGCGTTTGTCCCCAAAATCATAGCAGTCCTTGTTGCCATCATCTTTTTCGGCCCTTGGATGTTATCCCGCGTTACATCGTTCGCTTCTGATATATTTGATAATCTGACTCGGTTTATCGGGTGATTGAATGGAACAGTTTTTACCATCCATCCCGTTGTATCTGCTAATTTTGACGAGAGTATCAGCATTCATATTAACCGTTCCGTTATTTTCCTACCGTGCGATCCCCGCTACGCACCGCATTATTTTTGCAGCGCTGCTCGCATGGATGATTGTCTTTACGATGGATGTTCCGCCGATTGAAATAGATGGGGCTTATTTTCTCCTCGTCATGAAAGAAGCGATGGTCGGATTATTTATCGGGATGATCGCCTATATTGTCATCTCTGCCATCCAGATTGCTGGAGGGTTTATCGACTTTCAAATGGGGTTTGCGATCGCCAACGTTATTGATCCGCAAACTGGTGCTCAGTCGCCGTTGCTCGGCCAGTTTTTCAACGTGTTAGCGCTACTGTTGCTGCTGACGCTGAATGGTCATCATATGCTGCTGGATGGCATTTTTTATAGTTATCAATTCATTTCGGTAGATCATCTGGTGCCGGCTTTTGGGGATGAACGATTAATCGAATTTGTTGTCAAAACGTTTGCTATGACATTTGCCATCGCTTTTCAAATGTCCATCCCGATAGTGGCCACTTTATTTTTAGTGGATCTGGCACTTGGGATTACAGCACGGACAGTTCCTCAATTAAATATTTTCGTGGTCGGTTTTCCAATTAAGATCGGGGTTAGTTTTCTAGTTCTTGCAACTATGGCAGGCGTCATGATTGCTGTCATGCAGAAGTTGTTTGAAGTGATGATGTCCTCGATGCGTGGGTTGATGATCATTTTAGGAGGTGGCTGATTTGTTGCTGCGGCTTGATTTGCAATTTTTTGCCGGTGAAAAAACAGAAAAGGCCACGCCGAAAAAGCGTCAAGACTCTCGGAAAAAGGGACAAGTCTTAAAAAGCCAAGATGTGACAAGTGCCATAGTCTTGTTGTTTGTCTTTCTCTTTTTATTTTTTGCAGCTGGCTTTATGAGAGACCATTTTTTCGTTTTCTTTGAACACACCTTCAATGAATATTTATCTATTGATCAATTGGATCACGAGGGCGTCATGCTCATCTACTTACAAATGGTCAAGCAAATGGCTTACATTCTCCTGCCTGTCATGTTAATTGCCGTGATTGCAGGAGTTGCAGGCAATTTGGTCCAATTCGGTTTGCTTTTTACAGGGGAACCGTTAAAGTTCGATCTTAAAAAAATTGATCCCATTAAGGGTCTAAAAAGGATATTTTCCGTTCGAGCATTAGTTGAATTACTGAAGTCGTTATTAAAAATAACGTTTATCGGCTCTGTCACCACCTTCATTGTCATGATGAATATTGATAAAGTCCTTGGGCTTGCATTTAAGACGCCCCACGACACACTCGTGACAGTTGGGCAGCTAGTCGCTCTCATGGGGATCGTCGCATCATTTGTTTTATTATTTATATCGGTTTTGGACTACTTCTATCAAAAATATGACTACGAAAAGAACCTTCGCATGTCTAAACAAGACATCAAGGATGAATATAAAAATACCGAAGGCGATCCTATCATCAAGTCGCGCATCAAACAGCGCCAGCGTGAAATGGCAATGAGGCGTATGATGCAGGAAGTTCCGAAGGCGGACGTCGTCATTACAAACCCGACCCATTACGCGATTGCTCTTAAATATGATGACAAGGATATGGACGCGCCGGTCATCGTGGCAAAAGGCGTCGATTTCGTTGCCCAAAAGATCAAATTAATTGCCAAAGAGCATGATATTGTCATGGTGGAGAATAGGCCATTGGCACGGGCTCTTTATGATGAGACGGAGATAGGGGACCGCATTCCGGAGCAGTTTTTTAAGACGGTCGCTGAGATATTGGCCTATGTGTATCGGATACAACGCAAAATATGAAATCATTTTGAGAAAGTGGGTATGACATGCAGTTCAGAGATATTGGAGTGTTAGCGGCGGTCATTATGATTGTTGCGATGCTCGTCATCCCGTTGCCGCCTTGGCTTCTAAGTTTTTTGATCATTATCAATATCACATTGGCCTTGCTTGTACTATTGACTGCGATGAATATGCAAGAAGCATTGCAGTTTTCGATTTTTCCCTCGCTCTTATTATTGCTGACCCTCTTCCGTCTTGGCCTGAATGTATCAACTACCCGCGCCATTTTGTCCGAAGGGGATGCAGGCGGGGTTGTAGATACGTTTGGAACATTCGTAACAGGCGGCAATATTGTAGTCGGGCTCGTCGTCTTTGTCATATTAATCATCATCCAGTTTATCGTTATTACGAAAGGATCTGAACGGGTTTCTGAAGTAGCTGCCCGCTTCACACTCGACGCAATGCCTGGGAAGCAGATGAGTATCGATGCAGACTTGAACGCGGGCATGATCTCTGAAACCGAGGCACGCATGCGGCGCGAAAAGGTCAGCAACGAGGCAGATTTCTACGGAGCCATGGACGGTGCCACGAAATTCGTAAAAGGGGATGCGATTGCCGGGATCATCATTGTTATGATCAACTTGCTTGTCGGAATGATTATCGGCGTCGCTCAAATGGGATTGCCATTTGCAGAAGCGGCTACACAATTTTCTCGCCTGACCGTTGGTGATGGTATCGTATCGCAGATTCCGGCGCTTCTAATTTCAACTGCTACCGGTATCGTTGTTACCCGGGCTGCATCTGAAGGCAATCTTGGTATGGATATTACAAAGCAGCTTTTAGGACAGCCGAAATTACTCTATGTCGCTGCGGCTACCATCGGATTACTCGGATTGGCGACGCCGATTAATGATGTCGTAACGATTCCAATTGCCGCGGCATTGGCAGCGGGTGCCTACTTCATGACCCGCAAGCCACAGGAAGATCCGGAAGAATTGTTCGAGATGGAGGAAGAAGTTGAGACGGAAGGGATGAAGAGTCCTGAAAATGTCGTGAACTTGCTGAATGTGGATCCGATTGAATTTGAATTTGGATACGGACTTATTCCTCTTGTGGATGCCCAGCAAGGTGGGGATCTTCTGGACCGAGTTGTTATGATCCGCAGACAGCTGGCACTGGAACTTGGGCTAGTTATCCCGGTTGTTCGAATTCGTGATAATATCCAACTGCAGCCAAACGAATATCGAATTAAAATTAAGGGAAATGAGATGGCACGGGGAGAATTGCTGTTGGATCATTACTTAGCGATGAGCCCTGGTGGAGATGACTCCATTGAAGGCATTGATACGATTGAACCGTCTTTCGGACTTCCTGCAAAATGGATCACTGAATCTGTTAAAGAAGACGCAGAAATTATGGGGTATACAGTTGTCGATCCACCAAGTGTGGTATCCACTCATTTGACGGAAGTAATCCGTGCAAATGCGGCAGATCTGATCGGACGGCAAGAAACCAAGCAGCTTGTTGACCATGTTCGTGAAACGTATCCGATTCTTGTGGATGAACTCACACCTACTCCGTTATCCATCGGAGAAATTCAAAAAGTACTGGCTAAGTTATTAAATGAACATGTTTCAATCCGTAATTTACCGATTATTTTTGAAACATTAGCCGATTATTCGAAGTATACATCAGACGTGGATCTCTTGACAGAGTATGTACGGCAGTCATTAGCAAGACAAATCACAAATCAATATTCGACAGCCGGCCAATCATTGAAAGTGCTGACGGTTTCAGGAAAAGTAGAGAAACTGATAGCAGATCATATCCAACAAACGGAACAAGGGAACTATCTTTCTATCGATCCATCCATTTCCCAAAATATATTGGAATCGATTGCTCGAGAAGTGGAGAGGGTTGCTCTGCTGGATCAATCGCCGATCATCTTGTGTTCCCCGGCAATCCGTATGTATTTAAGGCAAATAACGGAGAGATACTTTCCGCAAATTCCAGTCCTATCCTACAATGAGCTGGAGGCTTCAATAGAAGTACAAAGTGTTGGGGTGGTGGATATTTAATGAAAATGAAAAAGTATACTGCCAATACAATGGTCGAAGCGATGAAAAAAGTCAGGACGGACTTTGGGGAAGATGCGGTCATTCTGAGTTCGACTGTAGTGAAATCAAAAGGCTTCTTAGGACTGTTTCAAAAGAAATCGGTCGAAGTAGTAGCAGGCTTTGACGAGCCTGCTGCAAAACCGGTTCAGCCAGCAGTGTCGATTGTTCCGCAACAAGTTACCGAGATGGCATCTAAACCCGATCTCGATTTATCAAGAGAAATGAAAGAAATGAAACGGCTGCTGAAGCAAATGCAGCAATCGGGTAACATGGATCAGTATCCGGATGACCTTAAACCATTGTTAGTCCATTTAGAAAATCAAGGCTTAGACCGTGGTTTAATTGATCGCATTGGAAATGAAATCTTCTCGAAGATGAAAGCAGAGAAAAGAGATTTTACTCGTACTGAGCAGGTCGAAGCTGCAAAGGCGATTCTTCATGAGGAGTTTGGAAATCTGTCATTCGGCGGTACGGATTTTACAAAGAAATATGTGAATGTTTTAGGGCCGACAGGTGTTGGCAAAACAACAACCATTGCGAAGATTGCGGCTCGCGCTTTATTGGAACGAAAAAAGAAAATAGGCTTCATCACGACGGATACATATCGAATTGCTGCGATCGAACAATTGCGGACGTATGCAAATCTATTACAAGCACCAGTCGAAGTTGCTTATAATGCAAGTGATTTTCAAACGTCAATTGAAAAACTGGCTGACCGCGATTTATTATTCATTGATACAGCAGGCCGCAATTATAAGGAAGAGAAATTTGTCCGTGACCTCCAGTCACTCGTCGATTTCTCGTTGGAAATGGAATTGTATCTAGTCCTTTCGGTTACCTCCAAAGAGGAAGACATGAGAGCAATCATTGATCAATTTAAATCATTGCCGATCCAGCGTTTCATCTTTACCAAAGTAGATGAAACAGGCTCCATCGGACCGATTTTCAACTTAATGAAAGAATATCAGATGGGCGTTGCGTACTATACGGACGGTCAGGAAGTGCCCGAGGATCTTGTAGAAGCAAACTTGGATTCTCTCATTTCCCTGCTGATGAAAGGTGTTTCCCATGCGTGATCAAGCTGAAGCATTGCGCCTTAAAATGTTGAGAGCCCAGGGCGGTTTAGCCAGATCCATTGCGGTAGTCAGTGGCAAGGGTGGTGTAGGCAAATCAAATTTCTCGACTAACTTTGCTTATGCCCTTCAAAATTCCGGGAAAAAAGTAATCATAGTCGATATGGATATTGGAATGGGCAATATTCATATATTGCTAGGCTCTTCGCCTGCCTATAGCTTGAAAGACTATGTAAGCGGCCAGAAAACCCTTCAAGAGGTCATCACAATGGATACAGAAGGGCTTGCTTTTATCTCGGGCGGTTCTGGTCTAGATAGTGTCCTGGACTGGTCTGCAGAAATGTTTAACCGGTTGTTGGAAGCTTTTGATCAATTGCAGCAAGAATACGACTTCATTCTTTTTGATATGGGGGCTGGAGCTACCCAAAGTTCAATCGATCTAATTATTGCTGTTGATGAGGTCATCGTTATTTCGACAACAGAACCAACATCCATCACGGATGCCTATTCCATGATGAAATTCATCTATTTAAAGGATCCTGAGAAACGCTTCCACTTAGTCAGCAATCGGGTGGCTAAACAGGAAGAAGGGTTGGAAGCTGCGAGAAGACTACAGTTTGCCATGAAGAAGTTTTTAAATAAAGAAACGACTATATTAGGCTTTCTGCCAGAGGACCCGGCTGTTCATACCTCTGTTGTTGCTCAGAAGCCATTTCTTCTTTATTTTCCGGATGCACCAGTCTCCAGAAAGATGAAAACCATCGCGACCGCATTCGCAGGGATATCGAGGGAACAAGAGACTTCAAGGGAGCAAAGCTTCCTAGGCAGGTTAAAAAGTCTTTTTTCGAGAGGGCGTGATTAAAAATGCGAGACGTGCGTAAAAAAGTGCTCGTAGTAGATGATTCCGCTTTTATGAGGAAACTGATTTCGGAAATGCTTTCTTCCCATCCTGATCTGGAAGTGATTGCGACTGCGCGAAATGGCAAAGATGCATTGGAAAAAGTTCAATTAATGAAACCTGATGTTGTATCTATGGACATCGAAATGCCCGTTTTGAATGGCTTAGAAGCTCTGAAACTGATTATGGAAACTAATCCAGTGCCAATTGTCATGCTTTCCAGTACGACGGAAATAGGGGCAACCAACACAATGACAGCGATGGAATATGGTGCTGTCGACTTTGTCGCCAAGCCCGGTGGACCCATTTCACTGAATTTAAAGGATGTAGAAAGAGAAATTGTCGAGAAAGTTGTTGCCGCTTCAAAGGTCAAAATTGCCACGCTTACTGCAAAAGCAGGCGGTAGCCAGCAAGTATTGCCGGAAACGTTAAACTCGCTTGCACAAGAGAAATTTGTTCCTAAAGAAGTCGAGTTAAATTCTGCAGTGACGCAGAAAAAGTTTACCAAATCAACTAATACTTTTGTTATAATAGGTACATCGACTGGTGGGCCTAGAGCACTACAAGAAGTTCTGACAAAACTCCCATCCGATATCGGTGTGCCTATTCTAGTAGTGCAGCATATGCCGCCCGGATTTACGAAGTCTTTAGCAGATCGATTGGATGGTCTGAGCGGCATTCACGTTAAAGAGGCTATAGACGGAGAGTTGCTTTCAGGTGGGACGGCTTATATTGCACCCGGTGGTAAACATTTGAAAATCGTTAAAATTGGTACCGCTTTTTGTGTCCGTCTTGATTCTGAGGAATTGCCGAGAATGGGACATCGTCCATCTGTGGATGTTTTGTTCGAATCAGCCGCCGCAATCCAGGATGCCCGATTTGTCGCAGTCGTTATGACAGGCATGGGCCATGATGGAAAAGCAGGCATGCAAATATTGAAAAAAAGAAGGAATGCCTTTTGCATAGCCGAGTCAGAGAAAACTTCTGTCATTTATGGGATGCCAAAAGCGATCATTGAATCAGGACTTGCCGATCAAGTCGTTGATTTACAAAACATTGCATCGACAATCGTGCAAAGCCTAAAACAATAAGGGGGCATTTAGTGATGGAAACGAATCAATATTTGGAAATGTTTCTGGACGAAAGTAAAGAGCATCTTCAATCATGCAACGAACATTTGCTGGAACTCGAAAACAATCCTCAAGATTTAGCGATTGTAAACGAAGTTTTCCGATCTGCTCATACTTTGAAAGGCATGTCTGCAACAATGGGATACGAAGACATAGCCGATTTGACACATAAAATGGAGAACGTATTGGATGCAATTCGGAATTCCAAAATTGAAGTGACGACCGAAATCTTGGATGTTGTGTTTAAAGCAGTTGATTATCTAGAAGAAATGGTTCTAGATATAGAAGCTGGCGGTACAGGCAAGAAGGATGTATCTGAGCTCGTCTCCATACTCAATCGCATCGAAGCGGGAGAACATGTTGCTGAAGCATCTTCAGCTGCTGAAACTGCAGCCGCTGTCTTAGAGGAAGCAACGGATATTCCGGCTGCTCCTGCAATGGACTATGATGAATTCGAATTAACTGTTATCGGGCAATCAGCAGAACAAGGGTTTACAGCGTATGAAGTAACTGTAGAATTGCGGGAAGACTGCCTTCTCAAAGCGGCCCGTGTATTTATGGTCTTTGAAATATTGGAGAAGTCCGGTGAAGTAATCAAGTCCATTCCGAATGTGGAACAATTGGAGAATGAAGATTTTGATGAGAAATTCACTGTTGTTTTATTGACAAAAGAAGATGTCGGCTCCATTTCCGCTAAAGTGATGAAAGTATCTGAGGTAGAACATGTTCAAGTTCTGCCGATTTATGTAGAGTCTTTAAAAGAAGAAAAGCGCGCCAAAGAAGAGAATGCTTCCAAGCTTATCGTTGAAGAGGCAGAAACGAAGCAAAAGCCGGCGAAAGAAGAAACAGCTAAACAACAAAGCAAAAGAAGCACAGCTGCAAGCCATTCCAATAAAACAATCCGTGTGAATATCGATCGTCTCGATGTATTAATGAACCTATTCGAGGAATTGGTAATTGACCGTGGGCGTCTGCAATCCATTGCAACTGAACTGCATAATCCGGATTTAAATGAAACAGTGGAAAGAATGACGCGGGTGTCCGGAGATCTCCAAAATATCATTTTGAATATGCGGATGATTCCAGTGGAAACGGTATTTAATCGATTCCCTAAAATGGTAAGACAATTGGCAAGGGACTTGGACAAAAAGATTAAGTTGGAAATTATCGGTGCGGAAACGGAGCTGGATCGAACTGTAATTGACGAAATCGGCGATCCGCTCGTCCATCTTATCCGCAATGCTTTGGATCATGGAGTTGAAAGTCCTGCAGAGCGCATTGCAAAAGGCAAACCTGAAGAGGGAACTGTCACGCTGCGTGCCTACCATTCGGGAAACCATGTTTTTATCGAACTGGAAGATGACGGCGCTGGCGTTAATCGTGAGCGTGTCCTTGCCAAAGCATTGGAGAGAGGCATTATTACCGAAGAATCCGCAGCAACAATGACGGATAAACAAGTGGCTGAATTAATTTTGGCTTCCGGTTTTTCCACTGCTGAAAAGATTACTGATGTTTCAGGGAGAGGCGTCGGTCTCGATGTGGTAAAGAGCACAATCGAATCTCTTGGCGGCTATATTACCATCGATTCCAAAGAGGGACAAGGTTCCCTTTTCCAAGTGCAGCTGCCATTGACGTTGTCGATTATTTCGGTCATGTTGGTAGAGTTGGACAAAGATATTTATGCAATTCCGTTATCATCGATCATCGAAACAGCAATCATCCAAACATCAGATATTATGAATGCGCATAATCAAAAAGTCATTGACTTCCGCGGCAATATTGTCCCGTTGGTCAACCTGAAGGATATTTTCGAAATGGAAGACGGAGACGTTCGTTCAGATGGCTTCCAGTCTGTCGTTATTGTCCGAAAAGGAGAGAAGTTGGCTGGACTGGTCGTAGACTCCTTTATTGGCCAACAGGAAATTGTTCTAAAATCCCTGGGCAACTACTTGCAAAGTGTCTTTGCGATTTCAGGAGCGACTATTCTCGGTAATGGTCAAGTCGCCCTGATTGTAGATTGCAATGCATTAATAAAATAGGAAGGGGAGACTGAAATGCCAGAGTTAGTCGGACAAGATACTGTAAAATCCATCGTGTTTCAATTGTTGGATAAGGAATATGCGATGGAAGTCGATGTCGTAGAAGGTATAGAAAAATTAATGTCCATAACCCGCGTGCCGAAAACACCTTCTTATGTAAAGGGAGTTATCAATTTGCGCGGTGTCGTCACACCGATTGTAGATTTGCGGGAACGATTCGGTCTTGAAACGAAAGAGATGGACGATAATAACCGGATCATTATAGTTTCTTTACAGGATTTTGAAGTTGGATTAATTGTTGATGCGGCCAACGATGTCATCGATATCCCTCTTCGTTCCATCGAACCGCAGCCAGAAGTGGTCGGATCGGTAGAGTCTGAATTCATTTCAGGCGTGGTAAAATTGGATAAACGCCTTTTAGTTATGCTGAATCTCGATAAAGTGCTGCAGCCGTTGAAACGGGTGTCTTCAGATGAATACTAATAATCCGATTACAGACATGCATCTGGATGTTCTAAAGGAAATTGGGAATATTGGAGCAGCCCATGCGGCTACTTCTTTATCCCAATTGCTTGGCAGGAAAATTGATATGCATGTGCCGAATGTGCGGCTAGTTTCTTTTGATGACATGTTTGAGATGGCTGGGGGGTCCGAAAAGATTGTCGCGGGCATCTATTTACGAATCGAGGGCGATTTATCGGGCAGTATGTTTTTCGTTTTGCCCATCGAATCGGCCAACCATTTTATTCAAAGGCTTATTGGGGACGAATCATTTCATTTCAATCAACATCCTATTCCTGAAATGGGCGTTTCTGCGATGCAGGAGTTAGGCAACATTCTGTCCGGCTCCTATCTTTCAGCCTTATCGGATTTCACAGGGCTGAATATCTATCCGACTGTACCGTCGCTAAGTGTCGACATGGTAGGTGCCATTGTCAGCTTTGGCCTTATTGAAGTTTCACAGTATAGTGATGAGGTCATAGTCATTAATACAAGAATACAAGAAGAAGACGAGGACGGATCGTCGAGTGTAGACGGGCATTTCTTCTTGATGCCGGATCCGCCATCCTATTTGACTATTTTCCGTTCGTTAGGTGTGTTGTAACATGCAGGCGTTGAAACAGGTTGTCCGGGTCGGTATTGCCGATCTGAACATTGCAAAGGTACCGGAAACGATCCGGACGTCAGGGCTCGGTTCATGTGTGGGTGTCGTGTTATATGACGAGAAAAAGAAAATTGCCGGCCTGCTGCATGTGATGCTGCCTGATTCCAGTCTAGGCAAATCAGATAAAATCAATATGGCGAAATTTGCGGATACCGGAATTTATGCACTTATGGAAGCGTTGAAAGCGGAAGGGGTGCGCCCGCTGGCATTGAAAGCAAAAATAGCTGGAGGAGCCCAGATGTTTCAATTCGGTTCAAGTGATACGACACGTATCGGTCCGCGCAATGTGGAAGCCGTAAAAAAAGAACTTAGCCGGCTATCTATTCCAATTGTCGCAGAAGATACAGGCGGGTCAAGCGGACGGACGATTGAATTCGATCCAGCTACAAGCATCCTGAGCATCCGGACAGTAAACGCTGGCACGCATGAGATCTGATTAGATCATTTATATCGTAAGTGGCGGCTGAACGATTCAGTCGCCTTTTTTCGCTATAATTTGATATACTTAATACATAAAATTTGTTCTGATATTAATAGATTCATTCTGGAAAGCGAGGGGTTCGATGTCCAGCCAGAGTATGACAGAAGAAGAATGTTGGAGGCAATGGTTAACGGATAGGGATGCGGAGGCGGGCGATATGCTCGTACGTAAGTATACTCCTCTCGTTAATTACCATGTGCAGCGAATCAGCTCAGGGCTTCCGCGGAATGTTTCGCGAGACGACATTAAAAGTTTGGGATTTCAAGGCCTGTTTGATGCTTTGACAAAGTTCGATCCAGGACGCGATCTGAAATTTGATACGTATGCCTCTTTTCGAATACGCGGTACGATCATCGATGGCCTGCGAAAAGAAGATTGGCTGCCCCGTTCCGCGAGAGAGAAATCGAAGAAGATGGAAGAGGAAATCATTAGGCTGGAACAGAAACTGCTCCGGCATGCGACTCCGGAAGAAGTGGCTCAGCATCTGGGATTGACGGTTGAGGATGTTTACCAAACTGTCCATGAAAATTATTTTTCCAATATCTTATCGATCGATGAAAGGATGAGCGATGAGGATGAGGATAGCCAAAAGTCGTTTGTCATTAAGGATGAGACGCAAAGAACACCCGAGCAAAGTGCTATGATGAATGAGCTGGTTGGAGATCTATCGTTGAAAATCAAGCAGCTGAACAAAAATGAGCAACTCGTCTTAAGTTTGTTTTATACCGAAGAGATGACCTTGACAGAAATAGGTGAAATTCTTAATCTCTCGACTTCACGAATTTCTCAAATCCATTCCAAGGCATTATTTAAACTGCGGAAATTGCTGTCGCCAGAAATTATTGACGGGGGGATCCTATGAGCCTCAAAGGCATAGAACTTCAAATCGCGATTCCTAAGACCTTCGACGCTGGCAAAATGGCAGAGCAAAAGCAGCAGATGATCCAAGCGGGACAAGACCATGCAGGTGTATTGACGGAAAAAGAACAAGCCAAAATTCGGGAAACGGTAATAAAATCAGATCGCTCCGCCAAAACCGACTCCGATTCCAAAAACGGGGACTCAGAACAAACACCAAGGGAACAGTCCCGGCAGAAGAAAAACAACAAAGAAAGTGAGATGGCGCATCCATACAAAGGTGCTTTCGTCGACTTTACGGGGTAATCAAACATGGTCATCTTTTTAATTATCTTATTCATATTACAGCTTATCACTTTTTATTTTATTGCCCTCCTTTACATGCGCATGGCTAAATTCGACAAACTTGAAACGAAGCAACAAAAACTGATGTCCGAAATGGATGATGCCATAGCAGCCTATTTAACTGAATTAAAGGATGAGAATGATCGGTTGATCCGCCTGTTGGAAAAACGATTGGATGACGAGGTGGAGCCGGCTGAAAAGGATAGCCAGAAAGAAAAGTTGCACATGGCTCCTGCACCATCGGAAAAGGGGCAAAACCAAAAGCCAGTCATTCCGGTTCAAGTGGCTCTTCAGTCATATAAATCCTTCTCAAAACCATCTGTTGCAGACAACCAAGAGGAAGAAGACGATCGGTCAAGAGCGTTGAAGCTCCAAAAAAATGGCTGGTCTGTGGAAGAAATCGCCCGTGAGCTTGGGAAAGGGAAAACGGAAATTGAATTGATCTTAAAATTCAAGTGAACCGAGTTGCATTCGACAAAAGCTTATGGTATATTATCAAATGGTGTTACTACACACGTATGTGGATGGCGAAGAGGGTGCCGGAAGGTAGCTTCGCTGGATGAAACATGCGGAGGAAACTAACCAAATAGGAGGAAGAACAAATGTCTGTTATTTCAATGAAGCAATTGCTTGAAGCAGGTGTACATTTCGGACACCAAACACGCCGTTGGAACCCAAAAATGAAGAAATTCATTTTCCAAGAGCGTAACGGTATTTATATCATCGACTTGCAAAAAACTGTAAAGAAACTTGAGGAAGCATATGACTTTATGCGTCAAGTTGGTGCTGACGGAGGGAAAGTCCTATTCGTCGGTACGAAAAAACAAGCGCAAGAAGCGATTAAAGAAGAAGCAGAACGCGCTGGCATGTACTACATCAACCAACGCTGGCTTGGTGGTACACTTACAAACTTCGGCACAATCCAAAAGCGGGTTGCTCGCATGAAGAAAATCGAAGCTATGGAAGAAGACGGCACATTCGCAGTACTTCCTAAAAAAGAAGTTTCTCAACTTAGAAAAGAACACGAACGCCTTGTTAAATTCCTTGGCGGTATCCGTGACATGAAATCTTTACCGGATGTCATCTTTGTTGTAGACCCACGCAAAGAGCGCATCGCGGTTGCTGAAGCGATCAAATTGAACATTCCGCTAGTTGGTATTGTCGATACAAACTGCGATCCTGATGAAATCGATTATGTCATCCCTGCAAACGACGATGCAATCCGTGCAGTTCGTCTTCTTACAAGCAAAATGGCTGACGCGTTGATCGAATCAAGACAAGGCGCAGACGAAGAAGTAACGGCAGAAGAAGAAGCAGAAACAGTAGCTGCAGAGTAATAGTTCAAATGAAGAGACGATAAGCGGCCAATCCACTTATCGTCTTTTTTAAAGAGCAACTGCAAAATAATCTTACTATCAGGAGGAATGGAAAATGGCAATTACAGCTCAAATGGTAAAAGAATTGCGTGAAAAAACAGGCGCAGGTATGATGGACTGCAAAAAAGCACTTACTGAAGTGAATGGTGACATGGATGCGGCAGTAGACTTCCTTCGTGAAAAAGGTCTTTCTAGCGCTGCTAAGAAAGCAGACCGTATCGCTGCTGAAGGTACAACATATATCCTAGTAGACGGTAACGACGCTGTCATTCTTGAAGTGAATGCAGAAACTGACTTCGTTGCGAAAAACGAAGCTTTCCAAACACTTGTTAAAGAACTTGCTGAGCACCTATTGGCTGCAAAACCTGCATCCATTGAAGAAGCAATCGAATCAAAAATGTCCAATGGCTCATCTGTAGCAGACCACATTTCTAATGCGGTTGCAAAAATCGGAGAAAAAATCACACTTCGCCGTTTTGAAGTGCGCACTAAAACAGACAGCGATGCTTTCGGTCCATACCTTCACATGGGCGGACGGATTGCAGTTCTTACAGTTCTTGAAGGAACTACAGATGCAGAAGCGGCAAAAGACGTTGCTATGCATATCGCTGCATTGAACCCTAAATACATTTCCCGCGACCAAGTTTCTGAAGAAGAAGTTGAGCATGAACGCAAAATCTTGACAGAACAAGCTTTGAACGAAGGCAAGCCTGAAAACATCGTTGCGAAAATGGTAGAAGGCCGTCTTGGCAAGTATTTCGAAGAAATCTGTGTCCTTGACCAAGCGTTTGTTAAAAACTCAGACCAAAAAGTTGGCGATTTCGTAAAATCAACTGGCGGCACATTGAAAGAATTCATCCGCTACGCAGTTGGTGAAGGAATCGAAAAACGCGAAGATAACTTTGCAGATGAAGTAATGAGCCAAGTAAAAGGCAACTAAGCTGTCTAAAAATCCTTTGAAACGCAATATACTATATGGAGTAGGGAACACTTCGATGTGTTCCCTATTTTTCGAGAAAACTGAGTAGATGGAGGGTACATATGAACGTCCCAAAATATAAACGGATTGTCTTGAAACTTAGCGGAGAGGCACTCGCGGGAGATAAAGGCTACGGTCTTTCCCCAGAAATCGTGAAATCTGTTGCATCACAAGTGAAAGAAGTCGTCGATCTAGGTGTTGAAGTTGCAGTTGTTGTTGGCGGCGGCAATTATTGGCGAGGCAAGGTCGGTAGCGAAATGGGAATGGATCGGACCACTGCTGATTATATGGGTATGCTCGCGACAGTCATGAATTCATTGGCGCTTCAAGACTCGTTGGAAAAGTTGGGAGTTGAAACACGTGTTTCTTCTTCAATCGATATGAGACAGGTAGCTGAACCATATATCCGGCGCAAGGCGATCCGACATCTGGAGAAAAAGCGTGTCGTCATTTTTGCGGCAGGTACGGGGAACCCGTATTTTTCTACGGACACGACCGCTGCATTGCGTGCGGCCGAAATAGAGGCAGACGTCATTTTAATGGCGAAAAATAATGTGGATGGTGTCTATTCAGCTGACCCGATGAAAGATGAGACAGCTGTTAAGTATACCGAACTCTCCTACTTGGAAGTGATTAGCCAAGGACTGGAAGTCATGGATTCCACTGCGTCGACCCTATGTATGGACAATGATATCCCTCTCGTAGTATTCTCGATTATGGATAATGGAAATATTAAAAAAGCCGTACTGGGTGAACCGATTGGTACGGTTGTCAGGAGGAAAGGGTAATGTCTAAAGCAGTTTTGGATCAAACGAAGGACCGCATGGATAAGGCGATCGCCGCTCTGACTAGAGAGCTGGCATCCATTCGTGCAGGACGTGCGAACGCATCTTTGTTAGACAGAATTACAGTCGATTACTATGGAGCCCCAACACCGTTGAACCAAATGGCGGGAATTTCGACGCCGGAACCTAGATTGCTCGTCATTCAGCCGTATGACAAGTCAATCCTTGGCGACATCGAGAAAGCGATCATGAAGTCGGATATTGGAATTACACCATCAAACGACGGATCGATCATTCGTCTTGCTGTCCCTGCTTTAACAGAAGAGCGACGTAAAGAACTAGTGAAATTGGTTAAAAAAGAAGGAGAAGATTCCAAAGTCGCAATCCGAAATATTCGCCGTGATGGTAACGACGAATTGAAGAAACTTGAAAAAGCCGGTGATATCACTGAAGACGAACTTCGCCGTGAAAGTGATGAAATCCAAAAATTGACTGATTCATTTATCGAAAAGATCGACAGCATTGCAAAAGATAAAGAAAATGAAATTATGGAAATCTGATAGAAGAACTTTCTATATTCCGGGACGTCCTACTTTCAGGACGTCCCTTTCACATGTTTATACTCCCGTGGACCATGCAGAGTGGAGACGGAATAAGAAAGCAAAACTGCCTTAGAAGTTGCATATTCACTGCTCCTATTATTATGATTTTGCGCATACGATAAGAGTACCGATCAGAGAGCTAGAACTTGAAATACATATTTAAAAATGGATTATTGCGTCTAAAAATGGCTGCATCTCTGCTGTGAGGATGCGGCAGAAGTATATTGTGATCAAAAACGGTGGCACAATCAGTTTTAATAAATGAATTTTCCTATCCAGTTTGATACGATAGAATGTGTACTTGCTCAAAAAGTTGCCGAGTGGAGGAAACGAGATGCTTGATAAATTATTGCGAAAGAAAACGGTTGAGATGGATGCTTCGCTTACAGATCGATTGCAAGCCATAAGAAGCAGGCAGATACCTGCGCATGTCGCAATCATCATGGACGGCAACGGGAGATGGGCAAAGCAACGAAATCTACCGCGTATTGCGGGCCATCATGAAGGAATGAAGACAGTCCGGAAGATCACCCGTATTGCAAACGAAATCGGAATAAAAGTACTGACCCTTTATGCATTTTCAACAGAAAATTGGAAACGTCCCAAGATGGAAATCGATTTTTTGATGAAGCTGCCAGGCGAATTTTTGAGTACATATTTACCTGAGCTAATCGAACAAAATGTGAAAGTGGAGATGATCGGCAACTTTGATGCTCTGCCGGATCATACGAAGAAAGCGATTATGACAGCTGTCGAAAAAACCTCGAATAATACAGGTCTTATACTTAATTTTGCAATGAATTATGGCAGTAGATTGGAACTCGTCAACGCGGTGAAGGAAATTGCCGATTTAATTAAGAATGATAAGGTAGGAATTGATGACATCAATGATTCGATGATCAACTCCCATTTAATGACGGCACATTTGCCGGAGCCAGATCTGCTAATCCGGACGAGTGGCGAAGTGCGATTATCCAACTTCATGCTTTGGCAGCTGGCTTATGCTGAATTCTCCTTCACCGATGTGCTTTGGCCGGATTTCGATGAATCATGCATGCTGCACTCCATCGAAGAATTTCAAATGAGAAACCGCCGTTTTGGAAGTGTGGAAGGAGAACGGGAAAAGTGAAACAGAGAATAGTAACAGCCATCGTTGCGTTAGCCCTATTCGTTCCTCTCGTGCTAATTGGGGGATTCCCATTTACCATCGCAATTTATGTGATTGCGTCTGTAGGGCTATATGAGCTATTTAAAATGAAAGAGATGAACGTATTTTCGGTCGAAGGCCTGATAACATGGCTTGCGATGGCCATATTGATTATACCGTCGGAGTGGGCCGCGGACGTGGAACACGCAGTAGGTTTGACAAAAACGGAAATGACCTTTGCTCTCGTTCTGCTATTGTTGATTTACACAGTCATTGCTAAAAATCGTTATACTTTTGACGATGCCTCTTTTTCCGTACTCGGTGCGTTGTACGTTGGAATTGGCTTTTATTATCTGATTGAAACCAGCTTTTTTGGACTGGAGTATGTCATGTATGCATTGCTCGTCATCTGGTCCACTGATTCGGGGGCTTATTTTATCGGCAGAAAAATAGGCAAGCGGAAATTATGGCCAAAAATTTCCCCGAATAAAACCGTCGAAGGTTTTATTGGCGGAATCATCTGCGCCATCGTTTTCGCCTGCATATTACAAGCGATATATCCAATAGCTCCGTCTTATATATCTCTGATCCTCATCACCCTTGTGGCGTCTATCGTAGGGCAGTTGGGGGATTTAGTTGAATCCGCATTGAAGCGGCATTATCAAGTAAAAGACTCAGGAAAAATTCTCCCGGGACATGGGGGGATTTTGGACCGGTTTGACAGTCTCCTGTTCGTGTTGCCGCTCCTGCATTTCCTACATCTAGTCGGTTAACTGAAAGGATGACATTAGTGACATGGTAAAACGTATTAGTTTACTCGGGGCAACGGGTTCCATCGGTGTCCAAACATTAGATATCATTGAATCAAATAGGGACAAGTTCCAGCTGGTCTCATTTTCTGCTGGGACAAACATTACGAAAGTTAGGGAAATTGCACGAAACCACCAGCCCGAAATTGTGTCCGTCCTGCGGGCGGAAGACGCCGAATCATTGCAGCGTGATTTTCCGGAAATCCGTGTCATGCACGGAAAAGAAGGGCTGATGGCCGTTGCATGCGAAGCGGGCCCGGATTTATTAGTCAACGCTGTCATCGGCAGTGTGGGGCTAGAGCCTACTTTGAAAGCGATTCAATCTCATATTCCAATTGCCATTGCGAATAAGGAAACACTTGTTGCGGCTGGTGAAATCGTCATGAGAGAGGCTGCGGAGCGCAATGTTCCGATCTTGCCTGTCGACAGCGAGCACTCCGCATTGTTCCAATCCTTGAACGGCGAAAATCCGAAGCGGATCACTCGTTTGATCCTAACGGCTTCAGGAGGCAGTTTCCGAGATCGCTCGCGTGACGAATTAGCGGGCGTTACGGTGGAGCAGGCACTGGCTCACCCGAACTGGTCGATGGGGAACAAGCTGACGATCGATTCGGCCACTATGATGAATAAGGGGCTGGAAGTAATTGAGGCCCATCATCTGTTTAACATGCCGTTCGATCAAATCGATTGCCTGCTTCATAAAGAGAGCATCATTCATTCGATGGTCGAATTCGAGGATACAAGCATTATGGCGCAGCTTGGCTCTCCTGATATGAGAGTCCCAATTCAATATGCCATGACGTATCCGGACAGAATACCGATGCAAAATGCAAAACGGCTTCGTCTTGAGGAATTTGGGCTTCTACATTTTGAAAAAATGGATTTTGAACGTTTTAAAGCACTGTCCCTCGCATATGATGCAGGGAGAGAAGGCGGCACTATGCCGGCTGCGATGAATGCGGCGAACGAAGTAGCGGTCCAATTATTTATGGAAGGCCGGATCTCCTTCCTTCAAATCGAGGAGCTGGTCGAAACTGTCATGGAGAAGCATCAGAAAATCTCTCATCCTGATTTAGAGACGATACTCCAGACAGATGCCGCCTCCCGAAAAATGGTGTATGATATAGTTACGAGACTACAGTAAGCTTTTACGTTTCTGTAGGAATACAAGCGGGAGCTGTCATAGCTTTGAAGAGTTTGCCCGCAGATTACAAGGCCGGTTAGGCCAGTAAGGTGGTTTTACATGGAAACCGTTATTGCGTTTATCGTTATTTTTGGATCGCTCGTCTTTTTTCATGAATTGGGGCACTTTTTATTTGCGAAAAAATCGGGCATCATGGTCCGGGAATTTGCAATCGGTTTTGGTCCTAAAATCTTTTATTCAAAAAAAGGTGAAACATTATATACGATCCGTCTGTTGCCGCTTGGCGGCTATGTGCGGATGGCGGGCCAGGATTTTGACACTGTTGAACTCCAGCCGGGCTACCGTGTCGGACTGCTTCTAAATGACAAAGATGAAGTAGAGAAGATTTATTTGAACCGGAATGTTTCGGATCCGAATATTATGTTCCTTGAAACGGAATCAGCCGACTTGTCAAAGAAGCTTTATATTGAAGGATATAATGATTCTGAGGAACTGGTCCGATTCCCGATTGCCCGCAATGCTGTCATACTGGAGAAAGGGCAGGAAACGTTAATTGCCCCATATGATCGGCAATTCGAATCGAAGCCGCTCGGCAGCCGGGCGATGACTATTTTTGCAGGTCCTTTGTTCAACTTTATCCTTTCTTTCTTCCTGTTCATTGCGATCGCTTTGCTGATTGGGGTTCCGACAAACGAACCACGCATCAATGAAGTCGTACCGAATTCCGCAGCAGCAAGTGGCGGAATGCAAGCCGGAGACCTGGTGATCGGCATTAATGGAAAAAAGATTGAGAAATGGACAGCGTTTACCGATATTGTTCAAAAGAATCCTGGCAAGGAGCTCGAGCTCACTGTACTGCGGAATGGTCAGCAAGAGACTTTGCGTGTTACGCCTTCCGTCATTGAAGATTCCGGGATGGAGTTTGGCCAGCTCGGAGTGAGTACGGAGCCTGTTTATGAAAAAAGTGTCGGCAAGTCCTTTGTATACGGGGCAGAGCAGACGTTTTACTGGATTAAGCGGATATTCGAACTGTTAGGTCAGCTTGTAACGGGTAAATTTAGTATCGATGCGTTATCAGGACCAGTCGGTATTTATAAAACAACCGAGACTGTTGCACAATTCGGGATCTATAGCCTAATGAATTTTGCAGCAATTTTGAGCATCAATCTCGGCATCATGAACTTGCTTCCTTTGCCGGCTCTAGACGGCGGGCGGCTGCTGTTCTTCCTGTTCGAAGGGTTGCGTGGCAAACCAGTTGATAAACAGAAGGAAGGCATGGTTCATTTTGTCGGCATCATGCTTCTGATGGTTCTCATGCTCGTTGTAACTTGGAACGATATCCAGAAATTTTTCTTCAACTGATATCGAAAGTGGTGGAGTCTCGGATTTCCGGGACTCCATTAGTCGCTTAAAGAGCAACTTGCATTTATTGACCAAACAAGCGATTTATTGGAACAAAACAACTCAAAGTTATTGGTGAAAAGGTGGGGTATAATGAAACAATCACGAACGTTCATACCGACAATGAGGCAAACACCTGCTGACATCGATGCCACTTCACATCAGCTGTTAGTAAAAGCAGGCTATATCCGTACGAATGCAAGTGGTGTTTTTACATTTCTGCCTTTAGCCCAAAAGGTATTACGCAAAATCGAAAATGTAATTCATGAAGAAATGGAAAAGATAGAAGCAGCAGAAGCGGTTATGCCCATACTGCAACATCCTGGCGAAGCCTTTGGTGATGAGGCTTTTACTTTGCATGATCACCAAGGGAGAGGGTACGCTCTTTGTCCATCTGACGCAAATTCAATGACTGCTCTCATACAGGATCATATAGCCTCCTACAAGCAGCTTCCTGTAACACTTTATCAAATTCAAAAGAAGTTTCGCGATATTCAGCGCCCAAGATTCGGGTTGCTGCAAAGCCGGGAATTTATCTCGTTGGACGCTTACTCCTTTCATGCGGAACATACTAGTCTTCATGACATGCAGGAGCAATTTAATCAGGCATACTCAAACATTTTCACTAGATTGGGATTGAACTACAGAGAAGTAAATGCTCAAATAGGGATGGAAGCGGATATGGGCAGATCTCTTGAATTCATTGCGATGTCTTCTATAGGAGACGATATTATTGCTTACAGCGATTCCTCTTCTTATGCTGCCAGTTTAGATTGGGCGGAAACGAAGCCTGAAGAACAGACGGGTGAGATTCGGATGATGGGGATGGAAAAAGTCGCCACGCCGAATGTGCATACAGTAAGTGAAGTGGCGGATTTCCTGCAAGTTCTACCATCCCAAATTATTAAAACATTACTTTATACAATTGATGATGAAATGGTAGCCGTGCTATGTAGAGGAGATCATGAAATCAACGAACGGAAATTGAAACATTATATGAAGGCCATGCGAGTCAGTCTGGCCACGCCGGATGAAGTTCAACATCTCTTTTCGGCTGAAGCGGGATCAATTGGTCCAATCAAATTGCCGGTCGGTGTGAAAGTTATCGCAGATCTGGCAGTCGGCTCCGTCGTCAATGGTGTTTGTGGAGCCAATGAGACAGGCTTTCATTTCATGCATGCAAATCCGGAGAGGGACTTTGCGGTCGATTCGTACTTGGATTTGCGTTTTGTCCAAGAAGGCGATCCCTCTCCTGATGGATTAGGAACCATCCGATTTGCCAAAGGAATAAAAATTGGCAGTATCTCCAATAAGGGGACAGCAATCAGCCAACCGGCCAAAGCGGAGTTTCAAAACAGCGAAGGTGAATATCAGCCTTATCTGTTGGGCACCTATCACATTGGTGTATCG
This sequence comes from Sporosarcina sp. NCCP-2222, assembly GCF_023168145.1. Taxonomy (GTDB): domain Bacteria; phylum Bacillota; class Bacilli; order Bacillales_A; family Planococcaceae; genus Sporosarcina. Next base: position 189,339 of record NZ_BQYK01000003.1, on the reverse strand, counting down.
CGCTTGCTCGCTGCGCTCGTCGAACAATTCCATGATGAGAATGGAATCAAATGGCCAAAACAGCTTGCTCCATTTGACATCCACTTACTCACCGTAAATGATGATGATGAGACACAGCATCAATTGTCTGAAGAACTTTATTATCTCTTGAGAACCTATCGATATGAAGTTTTGTATGATGATCGGCAAGAACGGCCCGGTGTGAAATTTGCTGATGCCGACCTGATCGGTGTGCCAATTCGTCTAACCGTTGGAAAAAGAGCAACGGACGGAATAATAGAAATCAAATTCCGGGAGACAGGAGAAACAGTAGAATGGCAAAAGGAAGAAGTGACCGAAAAATTGCAGTCGTTCTTCCATGTTTGATTTGACTCAAGGGAAGGCTGCGAAACAGCGCTTCCCTTGTTTTTCCCTGACCAAATAATTCGTGTTTCTGAATGTGCTTTCTACATAATAGCGAGTAGATAGAATTAGATCCTGTGGAAATTGAAAAGCTGCAGAAACGTAACAGCATGATGGGTCAGTCCATGTCTTGGACAGACACATCAAGAATGTCAATTTGCTGGTGGTTTCCTTTTTTGTTTTGCTTCGGGCATAACAAGATCGCAGGCAGAAAGGAGGATGTCCCATGGACGGAAAAATGAAATTGATGACTTTGTTGCAACAAATTAATATGACCGACGATCAGTTTGTCGTGCACTTTGAGAATGCCACGTTAGAGCGGCTGGCGATTCATAAAAAATCGAGGATTTGGCGGTTTGAAATTGTCAATGACCAGCCATTGCCGATTGCTGTCTATAAAACCCTCAAACAGCGTGTTTTGGATGCTTTTGCATCGATTGCGACCATTCAGCTCCACGTTACATGCCGAGAGAGAAGGATGGATCAAGAGCTGATCACCAGCTATTGGCCGTTGATTTTGGAAGAAATACAAGATATGTCTCCTCCGATTCGTGAGCGCCTCAGCAATCAGCGTCCAGAAGTCAAAGGGGAAAAGCTCATGCTCGGTTCGGGTACCGAGTTTGAAATGCAGACATTGAAGAATAAATATGCAAAATTGCTAGCGGAGGTCTATGGCACGTTCGGGTTTCCTTCCCTGTTATTCGATTTTCATTTGCAAGAAGAAAACAAGGAGGAAGAAGAAGCGCGCCTCGCATTCATGGCAGCTCGGCAAGCAGAGGAAGAGGCTTATGCCCTGAAAGCACTGGCTTCTATGCAAGAGCGTGACACGACCAAAAAGGACAGCCCTGAAAACAACAGGCCGTTTGTCCTTGGTGTACCAATCAAACCGGATGAACCGATCCTTGATATTAAAACAATACAAGACGAAGAACGCCGTGTAACGATCGAAGGATACGTATTTGATGCAGAAGTGAGGGAACTTCGAAGCGGACGTTCATTGCTGACAATCAAAGTAACAGATTATACCGATTCCATCCTTGTCAAAATGTTCTCCAGGGACAACGAAGATGCCGAATTGATGAAAACAATGAAGAAAGGCGCGTGGGTCCGGGCGAGAGGGAGTATTCAAAACGATACGTTTGTGCGGGATCTAATTATGATGGCGCAAGATATCATGGAAGTTCCGCCGATTGTCAGAAAGGACAAAGCGCCTGACGATCGAAAACGGATTGAATTGCATGCCCATACGAATATGAGCCAGATGGATGGAGTGACATCCGCGTCTGCACTCGTAGCGCAGGCTGCGAAATGGGGCCATCCTGCTGTTGCCATAACGGATCACGCCAATGTCCAATCATTCCCAGAAGCCTATTCAGCCGGGAAAAAGCATGGCATTAAAGTCCTTTTCGGTTTGGAGGCCAATCTGGTCGATGATGGGGTTCCAATCGTATACGATGAACAGCATCGTAAGCTGGAAGACGATACATATGTTGTTTTTGACGTGGAAACAACAGGTCTTTCTGCTGTATATGACACAATCATCGAACTCGCTGCAGTAAAAGTGCAAAACGGGGAAATCACCGAACGTTTTGAACGGTTTGCCAATCCGCATCATCCGTTGTCTTCGACGACAACGGAATTGACGGGAATTACAGATGACATGGTGAAAGATGCGCCGGAAGTCGAGGAAGTTATCCGTGACTTTAAAACGTTTATCGGGGATTCCATACTCGTTGCGCATAACGCATCTTTTGATATGGGATTCTTTTACGAAGCTAGCAAAAAGACTGGCGTCCATGACAAAAATTATCCAGTCATCGATACGCTGGAACTTGCTCGCTTCCTATACCCCGAGTTAAGAAATCATCGGCTCAACACATTGGCCAAGAAATTTGATATTGAATTGACACAGCATCACCGTGCGATCTACGACACGGAAGCAACAGCATACTTATTCGTGAAACTTATGAAGGATGCTGCTGAAAAAGGAATTGAGTGGCTCGACGACTTCAATAAAAACATCGGCGAAGGAGATGCTTATAAACGATCTCGGCCATCTCATTGCACGTTGTTAGTTGCAAATGATACGGGCTTGAAAAATTTGTTCAAACTCGTATCCTACTCGCACCTTAACTATTTCTATCGGGTGCCTCGGATTCCCCGCTCATTATTGATGAAACACCGTGAAGGGCTGCTGGTTGGATCCGGCTGTGATAAAGGTGAAGTTTTTGAAGGGCTGATGCAGAAATCGCTTGAAGAAGTAGAGGAAATTGCCAAGTTTTATGATTACCTTGAGCTACATCCGAAGCCGGTCTATTCCCATTTGATTGAACTGGAATTGATACGCGATGAATGGAATATGGAAGACATTATGCGGAAAATGATCAAACTGGGCAAGAAGACAGGCCTTCCGGTTTGTGCGACAGGAAATGTGCATTACATTGACGAAAATGATGGGATGTATCGGCAGGTTCTTGTTCGTTCCCAAGGCGGTGCCAATCCATTAAACCGCCACTCCTTGCCGTCCGTCCACTTCAGAACGACGAATGAAATGCTCGATGAGTTTTCTTTCCTGGGTGATGAGATAGCACAGCAGATCGTTATTGATAATCCAAAGGCCATTATGGAACGCATAGGGGACGTGAAGGTTATTAAAGACGATCTCTATCCGCCTGCTATCGAAGGGGCAGATGAGGAAGTTCGCCAGCTGACATATGATATGGCCCATAAAATATATGGAGAAGAGCTTCCTGAAATTATTGAGGCGAGAATTGAGAAGGAATTGACTTCGATTATCGGTAATGGATTTGCGGTTATTTATCTTATTTCTCATAAACTAGTTAAGAAATCTTTGGATGACGGGTATCTGGTCGGTTCCCGTGGATCAGTCGGTTCTTCCCTAGTAGCGACCATGATGGAAATCACAGAAGTGAATCCAATGCCTCCGCACTATATTTGTCCGTCATGTAAAACTTCCGAGTTCTTTGATGACGGATCGGTCGGGTCCGGTTTTGACTTGCCGGATAAGGCCTGCCCGTCATGTGGAACGATGTTCAAAAAAGATGGCCAGGATATTCCGTTTGAAACGTTCCTAGGATTCAACGGCGACAAAGTTCCCGACATTGATTTGAACTTTAGTGGAGAATACCAAGCGCACGCCCATAATTATACGAAGGTGCTATTTGGTGAGGATTTCGTGTATCGTGCCGGTACAATCGGAACGGTTGCCGAAAAAACTGCTTATGGGTATGTCAGAGGGTATATGAACGACAATAATCTTCACCTCCGCGGTGCCGAGATCGATCGCCTAGTTCAAGGCTGTACAGGTGTAAAACGTAATACAGGGCAGCATCCGGGCGGAATTATAGTTGTGCCAGACCATATGGAGATTTTCGATTTCACGCCAATCCAGTATCCAGCTGATGATACCGGCTCAAGTTGGCGGACAACACATTTTGACTTCCACTCCATTGATAACAACTTATTGAAACTGGATATTCTGGGACACGATGATCCGACCATGATCAAGATGCTGGAAGATTTGTCAGGCATCGACCCGAAAACAATACCGCCGGATGACGATGGGGTTATGGCACTCTTCAGCGGCACTTCGTCACTTGGGGTCACAGAGGAGCAGATCGACTGCAAGACAGGGACACTTGGCGTGCCGGAGTTCGGAACCCGATTTGTACGTCAAATGTTGGAAGAGACGAAGCCATCTACATTTTCAGAGCTCATTCAAATTTCCGGCCTGTCGCATGGGACGGATGTATGGCTCGGCAATGCACAAGAATTAATTCAAAATAAAATTTGTGAGTTGTCTGATGTAATCGGCTGTCGTGATGATATTATGGTGTACCTGATTTACCAAGGGCTGGAACCGTCCATCGCCTTTAAGATCATGGAATCAGTGCGTAAGGGGAAAGGGCTGACTCCTGAATTTGAAGCCGAAATGAAAGCGAATAACGTGCCGGATTGGTATATCGATTCTTGTAAGAAAATCAAGTACATGTTTCCGAAAGCCCATGCGGCCGCCTACGTTCTCATGGCATTGCGCATCGCCTATTTCAAGGTGCATCACCCGATCATGTATTATGCGGCGTACTTTACTGTTCGTGCCACTGATTATGACCTGGTCACCATGACCAAGGGACCGGCTTCTATACGTGCGAAAATTAAAGAGATCAACGACAAGGGATTGGATGCCTCACCGAAAGAGAAAAGCTTATTGACCGTGTTGGAAATTTCACTCGAGATGTGTGAAAGAGGATTTTCCATCGCGAAACCAGACCTGTACAAGTCAGACGCCACGGATTTCATTATTGAGGATAATAAGCTCATCCCGCCGTTCAACTCGATTCCTTCACTCGGGACGAACGTCGCCAAAATGATTGTAGAAGCCCGAAAAGACGGGATTTTCCTATCGAAAGAGGATTTACAGCAGCGGGGCAGAGTTTCGAAGACAGTCGTTGAATATATGGATACCCTTGGTTGTTTGGAAGGAATGCCAGATACGAACCAACTGTCACTGTTCTAATTTGCAGACAGGAAAGCGCGTTACAATTCACCAGCCATGCACATTATTTGCATAGAAGTGCACCAGGTGGTATAATTGTAGCAACTTTTGCTATAAGTCTCGCGTAAAAAGAGTGGGGTTTCCCGCTCTTTTCTGTTGTCTATACTTATTTTACCTCGCTCGGCTGAATTTGACCTATCCATGTATCAGGTACAAAAGCCGGAGAGTCGGCAGGTGCGCCGGGGCATAGCGATTAGAATTCACGTTCGGGAGGTTTAAAATGAGTAAAATAACAGAAGAAGTCGAACAGCTTGTCAAGCCGATTGTAGAAGATTTCAACTTGGAGCTGATCGATGTCGAGTTTGTGAAAGAAGGAAAAGACTGGTTTTTACGTGTCTATATTGATACCCCAGAAGGGAATATCGATATCGAACAATGTGCGCTCGTCAGTGAAAGGCTGAGCGAAGAGTTGGACCGGACCGATCCAATCCCACAAAACTATTTCCTTGAAGTTTCTTCACCCGGGGCTGAGCGTCCTCTCAAAAAAGAAGAGGATTTTCAACGAGCTGTCGGCCAATATGTGTTCGTCAAAACATACGAGCCTGTGAATGGCATGAAAGAGTTTGAAGGCTATCTGCTTTCATACACTCCCGAAAAAGTGGAGATCCAAATGCGAATAAAAACTAGAAAAGTAACAGTGGAAATTGAAAAGGAAAAGATTGCATTCGCACGTCTGGCGATCGATTTTTCCGCATAATTGAATTTAGGGGAGTGAAGAACAATGAGTAGTGATCTACTCGATGCACTGACAGCTCTTGAGAAACAGAAGGGCATTTCAAGGGATGTATTAGTGGAAGCAATTGAAGCGGCACTTGTGACTGCTTATAAACGTAATTTTAACCAAGCGCAAAATGTCCGGGTTGATTTGAACCTTGAAAAAGGGACGATGAAAGTCTACGCCCGCAAAGATGTGGTGGAAGAAGTCGAAGACGAAAGACTTGAAATTGCGCTGGAAGATGCACATATGATCAATCCTGCTTACGAAATCGGCGATATTGTCGAGGAAGAAGTGACACCGCGTGATTTCGGGCGAATTGCAGCGCAAACAGCGAAACAAGTTGTCACGCAGCGTGTCCGTGAAGCGGAACGCGGGTTAATCTATGATGAGTATGTGGACCGGGAAGATGATATTGTCAACGGGATTGTAGAACGGCTCGATCAGCGCAATATTTATGTTGGGCTTGGGAAAGTGGAGGCTGTCCTACCTGTAGCAGAGCAGATTCAATCGGAATCCTACCAGCCCCATGACAGGATCAAAGTCTACATCACAAAGGTGGAACGCACTTCACGGGGGCCGCAAGTATTCGTATCCCGTACACATCCTGGATTGCTTCGCAGACTTTTTGAAATGGAAGTGCCTGAAATCTATGACGGCACGGTTGAAATCAAATCCATCGCGCGCGAAGCAGGAGACCGGTCGAAAATTTCGGTCCATACGAATAACGAAGAAGTCGATCCTGTCGGCTCATGCGTAGGCTCAAGAGGCGCCCGCGTGCAATCCATCTCAAACGAATTGAACGGCGAGAAAGTCGATATTGTTGAGTGGTCTGAAGACCCTGTTGTTTTCGTTGCGAATGCATTGAGCCCTTCTAAAGTGCTGGATGTCCAAGTAAATGAAGAAGAGAAATCCACAACTGTTGTCGTTCCTGACTATCAATTGTCTCTTGCAATCGGGAAAAGAGGCCAAAATGCCCGCCTTGCAGCTAAGCTGACTGGCTGGAAAATTGATATCAAGAGTGAAACAGATGCTCGCGAAATGGGAATCTATCCTTCTGCCGGCCAAAACATCTTGTTCCAAGAAGAAGTGGACGTATATAGCGCGGAAGAAGTTGGCGACGATGTGTATAACGACGATCCATACAGCATGGAAGAGCCGGAAGCAGACGAAGCGATCGATCTATACGCAGATACAAATGATGACAATTGATGTGGGAGGCTGACTTCTCATGACGAATAATCGTAAAGTGCCTTTGCGCAAATGTGCGGCGACTGGAGAAATGTTCCCGAAAAAGGAAATGATACGGATCGTACGTACGAAGGAAGGCGAAGTCTCGGTCGATTTGACCGGAAAGAAATCAGGTAGAGGCACCTATGTGTCGAAGACGGAATCCGCTGTTGAGGCGGCACGCCGTAACCATTCAATTGAAAAGCAATTGGGCGTGGCAGTCCCTGAGCAGGTATTTGAGGATTTACTGCATGCCATTCGCCGAGAGGCTCTCAAATGAGTCACTCAGTGGCCATCTATCAAACACTAGGCATGGCGGCACGGGCCAGGAAAATTGTCACAGGCGAAGAGCTGGTCGTTCGTGAAATCAGAAACGGCAAAGCCAAACTGGTGATTGTGTCGAACGATGCTTCAAAAAATACAATGAAAAAAATTACGGATAAATGTAATTCTTATAACGTTGAGAAGCATGTCCTAGGTTCCAGAGAAGAACTCGGGCATGCTATCGGTAAAGAGTCGCGGGTCGTTCTCGCGTTAACGGATGCCGGTTTTGCCGGGAAACTATCCGGGCTCCTCAACGAATCTAACCGGGGGTGGGCTAATGACGAAGATACGTGTACACGAATACGCGAAGAAAGTGAATCGGACGAGTAAAGAAGTCATTGAGGAATTAGGAAAAATTAATGTGAATGTTTCCAATCACATGTCTATGCTGGATCATGATGCGACAGCTAAATTGGATGCAAAGTTCGGCAGAAAGAACGAAGGACAGCCTGCAAATGGTGCTCCTGCAAGAAATAAGCAGCCGAACGCACCGCGTCCTGCAAACCGAGGCGATCAAAAGCAAGGCCGAAACTCAAATGAGAACCGGTCAGGCCAACGTTCCGGTTCGAATGGCCAAGGAAGACCAAACCAAGGCCAAAATCAAAACCAAAACCAAAATCAAAATCAAAATCAAAATCAAAACCAAAATAAACCTCGTCAAGGCCAAGGCGGTCCACAACGCCCGGCCGGCCAGGGCAACGGTAATAAACAAAGCCAAGGCCAAGCTAGACCAGGCGGCCAGGGTAGCCAAGGCGGCAATCGTCCGCAATCCGGCCAACAGCGTCCGAATAACCAAGGCGGCGCCAATCGTACACAAGGTCAAGGCGGCAACCGTAACCAGTCGCAAGGCGGCCAGGGTGGCAATCGCCAAGGTGGCAGAGGCGGCCGTCCACCAGCAAAAGGGATCAACCAAGGAAGACGGAGATACCGTCCAACGACTCCAATGCCTAAGGTTGAAAAACCGTTGCCGGAAAAAATTACGTTCTATGAATCGCTTTCTGTTGGCGAACTAGCTCAAAAATTAGGCAAGGAACCATCTGAAATCATTAAGAAATTATTCATGCTTGGGGTTATGGCAACAATTAACCAAGAGCTGGATAAGGATGCAATTGAATTGATCTGCGCAGACTATGGTGTGGAGGTTGAGGAAGAAATCCGCATCGATGTGACTGATCTTGAAATTTATTTTGATGAGAATGAGGAAGTGGAATCCGGTGAAACGGAACGCCCTCCTGTCGTTACAATCATGGGTCACGTCGACCATGGTAAAACAACATTGTTGGACTCCATCCGTGATACTAAAGTGACACAGGGAGAAGCGGGAGGCATCACGCAGCATATTGGTGCTTATCAAATCGAGGAGGCTGGGAAGAAAATCACATTCCTTGATACTCCTGGTCACGAAGCTTTCACAACGATGCGTGCACGCGGTGCCAGCGTGACGGATATTACCATCCTTGTTGTTGCAGCGGATGACGGCGTTATGCCTCAAACTATTGAGGCGATCAACCATGCTAAAGCTGCGGAAGTTCCAATCATCGTCGCAGTAAATAAAATGGATAAGCCAAGTGCCAACCCAGATCGAGTAATGCAAGAGCTTACCGAGCATGGCCTCGTTGCGGAAGACTGGGGAGGCGACACAATCTTCGTCCCAATTTCTGCGTTAAAAGGCGAAGGGATTGAACAGTTGCTTGAAATGGTCCTCCTTGTCTCTGAGGTGGCAGAGTTGAAAGCGAATCCTGGAATCCGTGCTCGTGGTACAGTCATCGAAGCTCAATTGGATCGTGGACGCGGTTCTGTTGCTACCTTGCTTGTGCAGAATGGTACGTTGCATGTAGGAGATCCAATCGTTGTCGGGAATACATTCGGCCGTGTTCGTGCGATGATCAATGATGTAGGACGCCGGGTGAAAGAAGCGGGTCCATCGACTCCAGTCGAAATTACTGGCTTGAACGATGTTCCGCAGGCAGGTGACCGTTTTGTCGTCTTCGAAGACGAGAAGACAGCCCGTCAAATCGGTGAGTCGAGAGCGGGAGATGCGCTTCAAGAGCAGCGTGTTGAAAAAACGCGTGTTACACTCGATAACTTATTCGACCAAATGAAACAAGGCGAAATGAAAGAGCTTAACCTAATTGTCAAAGCGGACGTTCAAGGTACGGTCGAAGCAATGGCAGCTTCATTGATGAAAATCGATGTAGAAGGGGTTAACGTTAAGATTATCCACACGGGAGCAGGCGCTATTAACGAATCAGACATTTCATTGGCTGCTGCATCCAATGCCATCGTCATCGGATTCAATGTTCGTCCTGATGTCAATGCGAAACGTGCTGCGGAAGAAGAAGGCGTCGATATTCGATTGCACCGCGTCATTTATAAAGTGATTGAGGAAATTGAAGCAGCCATGAAAGGTATGTTGGATCCGGAATATGTGGAAAAAGTCATTGGCCAGGCAGAAGTGCGTGAGACTTTCAAAGTATCGAAAATCGGTACGATTGCCGGCAGCTATGTCATTGACGGCAAGATCACAAGAGATTCCGGTGTGCGTATTATCCGTGACAACATCGTTGTCTTTGAAGGCGAATTGGACACATTAAAACGCTTCAAGGACGATGTGAAGGACGTGGCGAAAGGCTACGAATGCGGTATTACAATCAAGAACTTTAATGACATTAAAGAAGGCGACATCATCGAAGCCTACGTAATGGAGGAAGTCAAACGGGTATGATTGTCTATGCGGAATGTTCATTCTTCATTCCTGACATCAACTCGCTGAAGGGAAAGCGCTCTGTCCTGCAACGCATGATGGAGCGTGTGAAAAATGATTTCAATGTATCTGTTGCCGAAATAGATTATCAAGATCTATGGCAACGGACTGTCATTGCACTCGTTTGTGTCGCTTCAGCAAAAGAACCTGCAGAAGGAGAAGTCAGGAGAGCCATACGTTTTTTGGAATCCAATCCGGAATGGGAACTGACAGATCTTCAACTGGAATACTATTGAATTTAGAATCGGGGTGAGCGTGCATGACAATGCGATCGAACCGAGTTGCTGAGCAGATGAAAAAGGAGCTTGGCGAAATCATCGGCCAAAAATTGAAGGATCCGAGAATCGGATTTGTGACTGTCACAGACGTCGATGTAACTGGTGATCTTCAACAAGCGACTGTCTTCATCTCTGTACTAGGCAGCGATTATAAAAAGGAAGAAACGTTAAAAGGTCTTTCCAAAGCAAAAGGATTCATTCGTTCTGAAATTGGACAGAGGATCCGGCTACGGAAAACACCTGAAATCGAATTTGCATTTGACGATTCTGTCGAATACGGAAATCGAATTGAATCATTGCTCCGCCAAGTGCGGGATGACGAACAATAATAGTGGAGGAAGTCGTCGCCATTGAGGCTTTCGGCTTCCTCTATTTACTACATACAAGCTGTTGGCGAGGAGGAACGTCATGGATGGAATTCTTCCATTGTGGAAAGAAAAAGGGATGACGTCTCATGACTGCGTATTTAAATTGCGCAAAATACTGGGCATGAAGCGGATTGGCCATACGGGGACACTGGATCCGAATGTGGAAGGCGTCCTTCCTATTTGTCTTGGACAGGCTACGAAAGTGGCGGAATACATTACAGATGCCGGGAAGGAATATATTGCCGAGGTTAGTATCGGCTCTTCTACCGAAACAGAGGACGCTGACGGAGAAAAAGTAGCAATTGATAGCTCTTTTAAATCTGTTTCTAGAGCATCCCTAGAGCATGCCTTGCAGCAACTGACAGGTGAGATTACCCAGGTGCCTCCAATGTATTCAGCAGTCAAGGTGAATGGCCGCAGGTTATATGAATATGCCCGAAAAGGGATTGAAGTGGAACGTCCTCATCGGAGAGTCATGATTTATGACATTGAATTGCTGGATGAGCGTGAGCAATTTGACGGGGAAGAGATTACATTCATGATCAAGGTTGCTTGCGGGAAAGGGACGTATATTCGAACGCTGGCTGTGCAGATTGGCGAGCTGCTCGGATACCCCGCACATATGTCTTCACTCGTGCGTACCATGTCGGGGACCTTTACTAAGTCTGAATGTCTGACGTTGGAAGAGACAAGAGAACAATTCCTCAAAGGGACGCTGCATTCATTCATAAGGCCTCTTGAAGAGGCTTTGGCAGAGTTTCCTACCGTTGAACTGGATGCCGGACTGCTCGGCAACATTATGAACGGGCAAGTATTACAGAGTGTGAAATTGCTTCAAGATCATAAGAGGGTTGTTTTTATGCATGATGGAAAAGCTTTAGCCGTTTATAAAAATCATCCGGATAAAGCTGGCATGATGAAACCGGAAAAGATGTTTCCTATTCATTCGTAATACCTATCCAGAAAGGAGGATTGAAATGGAAATCTATGAATTGGACTATCCTAACAATACAGCAGTAGACGGGCAGGATGAATACTCCTTAGCCATTGGTTTTTTTGACGGTCTGCACAAAGGGCATCAGCAGGTCATTGAGAGTGCGGTTCAAAAAGCAAAGGAACTAGGCATCCGTTCTGCAGTCATGACATTCAATCCACATCCATCCCATCTTTTTGGCAAAGGGAAAGATAAAGTCGGTTACATCACACCTTATGAAGAAAAAGTGAAAGTGCTGGAAAATTTGGGAGTGGACACTCTATTCATCGTACGATTTGATTGGGAATTGGCATCCTTATCACCTGAGCAATTTGTAACTATTTTCATAAAAGGTTTACATGTCAAACATGTCACGGCCGGATTTGATTTCACATTCGGCTCAAAAGGCGCAGGAACCATGGAGCATATGGCGATTCTCTCTAAAGACTCATACGGCACTACAGTAATCGAAAGAGTGGAAGATGCGAACGAGAAAATTTCCTCTACCCGTATACGAACACTGCTAGCGGAAGGAAATGTCGAAAAGACAGCAGAATTGCTCGGACGCCCTTTCCGTACTACTGGGAAAGTGATTCATGGAGAAAAGAGGGGAAGGCTTCTAGGTTTCCCGACTGCCAATATTGAAACAGACGAAGAAACGATTCTGCCTAAAAACGGTGTGTATGCTGTGTTTTTTACTGCTCACTCAGAAAAACACCTTGGCGTTTGCAATGTCGGCATTAAACCCACCTTTAAAAATCCTGGTGAAATGAAACCGCTTATTGAAGTGCATGTGTTGGATTATGAGGGCGATTTATATGATCAAGTTGCCACGGTCGACTGGATTGCTTCGATTCGGGATGAACAAAAATTTGCTTCTGTCGATGAACTCGTTGCGCAAATCGGGCGGGATAAGGAAACGGCACGCAAGATATTGGGAAACAACATTTCATAATCTATTGCTCAATAAACTTTTGCTAGCATTTATTCCGTTGAAGAGAAATTGTTAAATAATCTCGTGTACCGTGCTCAACTAGTTGAAAGTTGCATATATGCAGGCGCCATGATATGATGAATCAGTGCAAAGAGCACAAACCGTTCCTTGGCAAATCGAATCACCAACGATTGCTCGGGATTTGGGGATATTTTTATTAATTAGGAGGTGAAAAGGATGGCAATTACACAAGAACGTAAACATGAATTGATCAATGAATACAAAGTTCATGAAAACGACACAGGATCTGCTGAAGTACAGATCGCTATCCTTACAGAAGAGATCAACAACTTGAACAGCCATTTGCGTACGCATAAAAAGGATCACCACTCTCGTCGTGGCCTTTACAAAATGGTCGGTACACGCCGTAGACTTCTTAAGTATCTACGCGAAACTGAAGTTCAACGGTACCGTGATCTTATTGCAAAACTCGGCCTTCGCCGTTAATAAGACAAATACGAAAAGCGGGCCTTGCCCGCTTTTTTCTATGAAAAATAAACTTCCATGGAGGCGGACAGATTGTGATACCCGTTATCCAGTCTAGTCTGCATCCCCCTGCTTTTACAATATTATTTTAAATACTTCGCATAACGTTTCCTTTTTTGATACACTACTACTTAATACATACTACGTATGAACTTTTATTGTTACATTAGAAAGGGGTTCCATTCATGACAGAACAGAAAAAGGTATACACCCTCGATTGGGCGGGAAGACCGCTCACGATCGAAACCGGCCAGCTAGCAAAGCAGGCGAATGGTGCAGTGCTCGTCAGATACGGTGAAACAACTGTACTATCGACAGCAACAGCATCTAAAAATCCAAAAGCACTTGATTTCTTCCCATTGACTGTCAATTACGAAGAACGTTTATATGCGGTCGGTAAAATTCCAGGAGGTTTTATCAAGCGGGAAGGGCGTCCGTCTGAAAAAGCGGTTTTGACAAGCCGTCTGATTGACCGTCCGATTCGTCCGTTATTTGCGGATGGATTCCGTAACGATGTACAAGTTATCTCCCTTGTCATGTCAGTTGATCAAAATTGTTCCTCAGAAATGGCTGCTATGCTAGGCTCCTCGCTCGCATTGTCCATTTCGGACATTCCGTTTGAAGGCCCAATCGCTGGTGTCCATATTGGACGACTCAATGGGGAACTCATCATTAACCCAACACCTGAACAGCTGGAAGCAAGTGAGCTGGATCTGGTCGTTGCAGGGACAAAAGATGCCATCAACATGGTAGAAGCCGGAGCGAAAGAAGTTTCGGAAGATATCATCTTAGAAGCGATCATGTTCGGTCACGAAGAAATTAAGAAATTGATCGAATTCCAAGAAAAGATTGTGGCTGAAGTCGGCAAGCAAAAGATGGAGATTGAACTATTTGAGCTAGACGAACAATTGATGGCTGTCATTAAAGAAAAATGTGAAAAAGATCTAATCAGCGCGATCCAAACGGAAGAGAAACACGCTAGAGAAGATGCCATTAACGAAGTGAAAGCTCGTGTCATTGACGAGTATACGGAAAATGAAGCGGATGATGACACACTAAAACAAGTGAAAAATGTTTTGGAAAAGCTCATAAAGGACGAAGTACGCCGTCTCATTACTGATGAAAAAATTCGTCCGGACGGCCGGAAACTGGATGAAATCCGTCCGTTGTCTTCAGAAGTCGGCATTCTTCAAAGAACGCATGGCTCTGGGCTATTCACACGAGGACAGACACAGGCATTGAGTGTTTGTACGCTTGGCGCACTTGGCGAAGTACAGATTATAGACGGGCTTGGCCTCGAAGAATCGAAGCGTTTCATGCATCATTACAACTTCCCTAACTTCAGTGTAGGGGAAACAGGACCAATCCGCGGACCAGGCCGCCGGGAAATCGGACACGGAGCGCTTGGTGAACGGGCACTGGAAGCGGTTATTCCAGACGAAAAAAAATTCCCATATACAATCCGTTTAGTTGCGGAAGTCCTTGAATCGAATGGTTCCTCTTCTCAGGCATCCATTTGTGCATCGACAATGGCCATGATGGATGCAGGCATTCCGATTAAAGCACCTGTTGCCGGTATTGCCATGGGATTGGTTAAGAAGGATGACAACTACTCGATATTATCCGACATCCAAGGAATGGAAGACCATCTTGGGGATATGGACTTTAAAGTAGCAGGAACCGAAAAAGGTATTACTGCCTTACAGATGGACATTAAAATTGAAGGCCTTTCCAAACAGATTTTGGAGGAAGCATTGGCACAAGCCAAAATTGGCCGTAATGCGATTTTAAACCATATGCTATCGACGATTTCTGTACCACGTGGAGAGCTTTCCAGATATGCACCGAAAATCATCATGATCCGCATTAATCCGGATAAAATCCGTGATGTCATCGGACCTGGCGGAAAAGTCATTAACAAAATCATTGAAGAGACTCACGTCAAGATTGATACGGAACAGGATGGAACTATCTATATTTCTTCCCCTGACTCAGAAATGAATGAGAAAGCGAAGAAAATGATCGAGGATATCGTCAGAGAAGCAAAAGTCGGAGAATATTACATGGGTAAAGTGAAACGGATTGAAAAGTTCGGTGCTTTCCTAGAAATTTTCTCTGGCAAAGATGGCCTGCTGCATATCTCAGAGATTCAAGAAGAGAGAACAAAAGCAGTAGAGGACGTTCTAAAGCTTGGTGATGAATTGCTCGTCAAAGTAATTGAAATTGACAACCAAGGCAGGGTTAACCTGTCCCGCAAAGTCGTTTTGAAAGAAGAGAAAGAGCGGGAAGCTGCACAGAACCCTACAACTGAATCATAATAATACAATACGGAAAGCCCCATTTTGCATAGTGTGAGATGGCGGCTTTTTGTTCTGTCACAGGAGGTACTTATGCTCGAAAAATATACTTGCTCGAATGGGGTTCGCATCGTTCACGAGAAGCTGCCACATGTCCGTTCTGCTGCAATTGGTATCTGGGTGAAGGCCGGGTCCATGCATGAAGGGGAATCGGAAGCAGGATTGGCACATTTTATTGAACATATGCTGTTTAAAGGAACTGCGCAACGCAGTGCTCGGGACATCGCGGAACAATTTGATATGATGGGCGGGGACATCAATGCCTTCACATCCAAAGAGATGACTTGCTATTTTACAACGGTATTAGGACATCACGCCGAAAAGGCAGTAATGGTCCTTGCGGATATGTTTTTCAATTCCTCCTTTGATACGGAAGAGATTGAGAAGGAGAAAATGGTCATTTACGAGGAAATCGCATCAGTCGAAGACACGCCTGAGGAGGATGTCGACGAACTATTATGGTCTGATATGTTTGCCGGGCATCCTATCGGCCGGACTGTCGGCGGCAAGGAAGAGACGATCCGGACGTTTACAAAGGAAAAAATCCAAAAGTTCTTGAATGCTCATTACGTGCCCGAGAATATTGTCATTTCAATAGCAGGAAATTATGATGATGGTTTGCTGCAGACAGTTATTCAACTTTTCGGATCCTATACAAGTAGGCATAGAACTGTCGTTTCCGCCATGACGGAAACACCGCTCTTTCAATCCGCTGGCAGAAAGAAAGTGAAAGATATTGAACAAGCGCATTTTTGCATCGGTTTTCCAGGTTTGACGATCCGAGATCCACATCTCCACGATCTCATTTTGTTGGACAGCATCGTTGGAGGAACGATGTCATCCAGGCTTTTTCAAGAAATCAGGGAAGAGCGAGGGTTGGCGTACTCGGTTTATTCCTATTATTCCGCCTACGAATCGGCAGGCGCTTTTGTCATATACGGTGGTACCTCACCCGAACGACTGCAAGAAGCGATGGAGACAGTCGAGGATATCCTGAGTGATATCGCCGAAAACGGCATCTCCGAACGGGAACTGCTGAATGCAAAAGAGCAATTAAAGGGCAGCTTCTTGCTCGGACTGGAAAGTACTGAGGCAATTATGCATCGGAATGGGAAGCAGGAACTCATTCTGGAGGACCATAAGTCGATTGATGAAGTCGTCAGATTAATTGATGAGGTGACAGTGGAAAAGGTGAACGCTATGGCAATGAAGCTGCTTAAGCGTGAAAGAGCCGTATCCATTCTCGGACCGCAACTGATTTTAGAAAGCCGATAATTTTATAGAAAATCCCTTTTCCCGGCAGTTTTTTCTAGGTCGACTCATATGATAGAGGGAATATGCGGAAAGGGGAGAGAAAATGTTATTGTCAGAGCTCGCCCAGAAAGAATTGATCCAGGTAGAGGAAGGAATTAGATACGGCTTTTTAGCGGAGACCGATATGATTTTTAATAAAAAGACGGGAGAAATCCTTGGTTTTGAAATTAGGAAGAAGTTTGGCAGAAATCCCTTCAAAAATCGGGATCAACAACCAGCTGAATTCATTCCTTGGAGTGAAATCGTGTTAATTGGCGAAAATCGGATTCTTTTTGGAAAAACGCATCATCTGGGGGACTTCGATATTGAAGACTATGCATGAAGAGAAATGGCTGTTTATTGGCAGCGACCGGAGATTGGAAATTTGTAGCACCCTTTTTGAGGGGATGGGCATTCCATCCGCCTATTTCAATTCGAATGCATATAGTGAAGAATTAGGCCAACTGATCACATCGTTTCAACCCGGACATATCGTTTTTCCCATATTAGAGATGCAAGGGAACATACCTCCGGAATTGTTGGCAAACGGCACGAAGCTATATGTTGGTGTGGCAACGAACCAATGGATCGATATTTATCAATCGAGTGGTTACCAGGTCGTCAGATATTTGCATGAGGAGCGGTTCATCTGGGAAAATGCGATTCTGACTGCTGAAGGGTTTCTTCGTGAGTTTTACAAGGACTCCAACCGTTGCGTCCAAGGAAAACACTTTTTTGTCACAGGGTTTGGCAAAGTCGGAAAGATGACAGCCAAAGCGATTCAAGCCTTAGGAGGAAAAGTGACTGTAATTGCAAGGTCCGAGGCCCAATTAAGCGAAGCTATCTCGTTAGGGTATACCATTCAATCCATCCATCAGGACTTAAGTGAAGAGGATTCAGTTCTAGTGAATACCATTCCCGCACAATGGCTTTTCCTGCAAAACCATTCACCTCTTCGTGTCTATGACTTAGCGTCCGCTCCGGGGTGCCTAAAGCCCGGTTCTTTTGCTGAATACTATACAATACACCTTGGGTTGCCCGGGAAACATTTCCCGGATGATGCCGCACAAGTATTGGCAGAAGCACTTCTAAGGATGGAATAGCGGACGAAAGGGGAATTGGATGCTGGAAGGTAAAAGGATCGGTTTAGGGATTACCGCTTCGCACTGCACCTATGATCAAATCCTGCCGGTCATAAAGGAATTGCAAGATGCTGGGGCGTCAGTCGTTCCGGTGATCACTCACTCGGTATTGACTGCCGCCACCCGATTTGGGACGGGTGAGGAATGGATACAGCGAATTGAAGAGGCGACCGGTGAGAAAGTAATATCGACTATAGTGGGAGCCGAACCATTCGGTCCCTCGTCACCGGTCGACTGCATGATTATTGCTCCGATGACTGGAAACTCAATTAGCAAGCTGGCCAATGCTGCCACCGACTCACCGGTCTTAATGGCAGCTAAAGCAACATTGCGCAATGGATCTCCCGTATTGCTCGGGATTTCAACGAATGATGCGCTCGGATTAAACGGAATGAATATTATGAAGCTGCTCAATACAAAAAATATCTATTTTATCCCGTTCGGACAGGATGACCCGCATAAGAAACCGAACTCGTTAATCTCCGATTTCACTCTCATGGTTCCCGCCGCAGCTGCAGCACTTGAAAAAAGACAGCTGCAGCCATTATTAATTATTCACGAGAAAATATAAAAATTCACTACCGAAATATTTTAAATATGATATAATTCCTCCAATGAATTGATAAGGATAAATGGATGTAAGCGGGTGCGGACATTCCTATTGGTTATTTTTGTATATAGGATGCAAGCAACCCTAATCCCCATCCTTTTTTCGAAAGGGAGATAGAGATGATAATGAAGAATATTGCAATAGTCGGAGCAACGGGAGCGGTTGGAACAAAAATTCTTGAAAAGCTGGTGGAACGGAACTTTCCTATGCAGTCCGTTAAACTATTGGCTTCCGCAAGATCTGCAGGCACTGAGATCAAAGTAGGAGACCAAACATATATCGTAGAGGAAACGGTACCCGAGTCTTTCGAGTCGGTGGACATTGCATTTTTCAGTGCAGGCGGATCTGTCTCTCAAAAATTCGCTAAAGAAGCGGTTGCCCGCGGGGCGATTGTTATCGATAACACGAGTGCATTCCGTATGGACCCGGAGACGCCTCTCGTCGTTCCAGAAGTAAACCCGCATACACTGCAAAAGCATCAAGGCATTATTGCCAATCCGAACTGCTCGACGATCCAAATGGTCGCTGCGCTTCAACCAATTCGAGAAAAATTTGGGTTAAAGCGAATTATTGTCTCGACATACCAAGCGGTTTCCGGTGCAGGTGCGGAAGCGATCGATGAGTTACAGGAACAAAGTCGTCAATTTAGCGATAGAAAAAACATTGAAGCGGCTATATTGCCATCCGCCTCTGCGGAGAAGCATTATCCAATCGCGTTTAATGCCATTCCTCAAATTGACATGTTCGGCGAGGCTGGATATACACTGGAAGAATGGAAAATGATGAACGAAACGAAAAAGATTTTTGGTGACGATTCCATTGCCGTGTCTGCCACTTGCGTCCGGCTTCCGGTCGTCTCTGGCCACTCAGAATCAGTTTATATCGAAGTTGAAAAAGAAGGGGTTACTGTAGAAGATCTTCACCAGGCAATGGCTGGCGCCCCTGGAGTTACTTTGCAGGATGACCCGTCCACTCAGTTTTATCCGATGCCTCTATTTGCGGAAGATGAGGATGATGTTTTCGTCGGCCGAGTAAGAAAAGATCCGAACGAAGCAAAAGGTTTTCATATGTGGATTGTCTCTGATAACTTGCTGAAGGGTGCCGCATTAAATTCCGTTCAAATCGCCGAAAAGTTATTGGAGCGCTAAGCAATCAGTTTTCCATTATCTGCAGCCTATTCGTAACAAGATGGATAACCAGGGTATTACGAATAAAGGGATGGTCAGAATGGAACTTGGACAAATTGGAACAGCGATGGTCACTCCTTTTTCACAAGCAGGGGACATCGATTACGAAAGAACTGAAAAATTGATCGAGCACTTAATCCAAAACGGCACAGATTCCCTGGTCGTTTGTGGGACAACGGGTGAATCGCCTACATTAACACATGCGGAAAAGGCAAATCTACTGAAATTTTCGATTGATATTGTAAAAAAGAGGATTCCTGTCATTGCGGGAACGGGAACGTTCAATACCGCTGAAACCGTGTATTTGACGAAACAGGCGGAACAATTGGGGGCAGATGGCATCATGCTCGTCGCCCCTTACTATAATAAACCGGATCAAAAAGGAATGTTCGCACACTTTTCCTACATTGCAACCGAAACATCTCTTCCGATCATGCTGTACAACATTCCGGGACGGTCTGCTGTCAATATGCATGCCACAACGGTCATTGAGTTATCAAAAATAAAAAATATCCGTGCTGTCAAAGAGGCAAGTGGAAGTCTTGATCAAATGGCCGAAATCATTTCCGGGACGGACGCTGGCTTCTCCGTTTATAGCGGGGATGATGCACTGACGCTGCCGGTGCTCGCAATTGGCGGGAAAGGGATTATATCCGTCGCGTCCCATGTAGTTGGGCCGGAGATGCAATTAATGATCAACTCGTTTAAGCAAGGAAAACAGGACCAGGCGGGAGCGATGCATCGTGCGCTCGTTCCACTTTTCTCAGCCTTGTTTTCTGCACCAAATCCGGTGCCTGTGAAGTATGCCTTGCAAAAAATAGGCATTGAAACTGGAGGCGTCCGGCTGCCGCTTAGGGAGTTCGGTGAAGATGCCAGACAATTCGACATTATCTGGGATGAATTTAAGCAAAGTCAGAAACTATTCGTTTAGTAAAGTGGCTTAGCTGTTTAATAAGCTATATGGTGAAATATCATAAGAGCCGAATCAGAGCCGGTCTTTGCAACCGGCTTTTTTTGTTTGTGCTTAAGGGGTTTCGTCACGTATAATGATACATAGTCGTAATGGACGGGAATTTACAATAGGAGGAAACATTGTGACAAAGACAAAAAATGAATTGATTAGAATCATCCCGCTCGGTGGAGTCGGTGAGATAGGGAAAGCGATGTATGTTGTAGAAATAGATGAAGAATTATTCATCGTTGATGCAGGACTGATGTTTCCGGAAGGTGAGATGCTCGGCATTGATATCGTCATTCCAGATATGTCCTACATTGAGGAAAACAAAGAACGGGTCAAAGGTATTTTCCTGACACACGGGCATGAAGATGCGATCGGTTCTATTGCCTATCTCCTTCAAAAAGTACAAGCGCCAGTTTACGGCTCGAAGCTTACGTTAGCGCTTGCCAAAGAACATTTAAAAGAAATGCCGGCTCCTGCGCCAGTCAAATTCTTTGAAGTGACAAATAAAAGCCGGATGAATTTTAAACGCACGCATGTGACGTTTTTCCATACAACTCACAGCATTCCAGATTCGTTAGGAATCGTCTTCCATACAAGTGAAGGCGCAATCGTGCATACAGGGGAGTTCAAATTCGACCAGTCTGCCAAAGGTAAATATCGTCCAGACCTTTCACGGATGGCGAACCTTGGCGAGGACGGCGTTTTCATTTTGATGTCTGATTCCAATGAAGCGGAGCGTCCTGGCTACACGACTTCCGAATCGGTCATTGAAGAACAGCTCTCTAGCACTTTCCACGCCGCAGATGGAAGATTGCTTGTAGCACTTTATGCATCAAACTTCATACGGATTCAGCAAGTCTTCGACAAAGCAGCGGAGACCGGAAAAAAAGTTGCCGTCGTAGGCAAGAGTTTGGAAAGCTATTTCGAAGTAGGTATGCGCTTAGGTTACTTGCAGGTGGATGAAGAGATGGTCATTCCGATAAAGGAAATCGGCAAGTATGAGGACAAGGATATCGTCATTATCGTGACCGGCAATAAAGGAGAGCCACTCGATGCGCTTGAAAAAATCGTGCGCAACCATCACCGTGAAATTAAAATGAAGAGTTCTGATACAGTACTTATCACATTCACGCCTTCACCCGGCATGGAAATTTCAATGTTCCAAATGATGAATGAAATTTCGAAAGCGGGAGCTAATGTTCTTACATCAATAAAGAAAGTCCATGTTTCTGGACATGGAAGCCAAGAAGACTTAAAGATGATGATTAACTTAATGCGTCCGAAATATTTCATTCCAATTCAAGGCGAGTATAAGATGCTGATCGCCCATTCCAAGCTGGCGCAGCAAGTCGGTCTTGCAAAATCCCAAATATTCATAGCGGATAAAGGGGATATTGTAGAATATAAAAATAATAAGATGCGCATGAGCGGCCGTGTTCAAGCAGGCAACGTCCTCATTGACGGAATCGGTGTGGGAGATGTAGGCAATATCGTATTGCGCGACCGCAAGTTGCTGTCCCAAGATGGCATTTTCACTGTTGTCATTACACTGAGCCGGAAGCAGAAAAGGATTGCGGCAGGACCTGAAATCGTCTCGAGAGGTTTCGTCTATGTCCGAGAATCAGAGGAATTACTGGAAGAGTCCAAGAAGCTCGTCAGAGGCATTGTCGAGAAATATGTGAATAAAGATACGTTTGAATGGACAAACATAAAACAAGAGATACGTGACACGCTAAGTTCTTATTTGTTCCAACAAACGAAGAGACGCCCGATGATTATCCCAATTATTATGGAATATTAATTTTTGCCGGCGAAAACCGAACAGAACTGTCATAGCGACTGATGATATGCTGAAAAGGATTTCCGTGCCGACCCGAGCGGCGGGAAATCCTTTTTTGAAAGGAGGAGGAACATGTCCAAGAAAACGAAGAAGAAAAAGAAAGGCGCGTCTTCTAAAAAGAAAAAAGAGGACGGACTGCACCCACTGATTTATGAAGTGTCGGGCTTGACGATGATTGGACTCGCCATCATTATCATTTTCGAATTCGGCATTGTGGGCAGAGGGCTGGCATCATTTGCAAGATTCCTCTTCGGAAATTGGCATAGTGCTGTTCCTTTCTTATTAATTGTGCAGGCGTTGCTATTCATGATCAAACGGAAGGCAGGCGGCTGGAAAAACCGGATTGTTGCAGGCAGCCTATTCGTTCTGGCCAGTCTGCTGCTGTTCAGTCATATTCACTTATTTAAGGAACTGCACAATAGTCATACACTGCTATCAAACTCAGCCTTAAAAGAAACTTGGAAAGTATTAATCACGAATGAAGGGATTCAGTCGAGAACCGGGGCATTAGGCGGCGGCATGGCGGGTGCCATCCTTTTCGCTATGTTCCACTCATTGTTCGATTCGGCCGGTGCTACGGTCGCAGGTATCCTCTTATTGTTGATCGGTATCGTGCTGCTTACAGGCAAAGCGCTCGTTCCGATTTTAGTTGAGGCATACCCGAAAGCATGGGCCTCCATGCGTGAGCGCTTCGCTAAGAAACCGAAGCCTGTCCCTACCGGTAAGAAGAATGCGGATACACGAATGTCAAGGTCCAGAAAACAGATCAGCGAGAATATTGAAAAACAACCTGAGGAAACACTGGCCACGTTTGAAGCAGAAGAGGTTGTTTCGCAGCCGATTATCTCTGCATTCAACGAACGGCGGACGGAAACGCCTGAAGAAGAAAGTCGTCCGGTTTCACAACATCATGAAAAACCTGCTGCAGAGGAACGGCAAGACGAGCCTGCAAACCCTTATGACGGAGTTGCCGGAGAAGAGGAGAATACTTCTTATATATTGCCGTCCTCTGGGCTCCTAAAGGAAACTCCGGAGAACGACCAATCAGGGGAATTGAATTCCATTCAAGCCAATGCCCAAAAACTAGAGCGTACGTTTTTAAGTTTTGGTGTCAAGGCCAGAGTGACAGAAGTCCATCTTGGTCCAGCCGTTACAAAATACGAAGTGCTTCCGGATACAGGTGTAAAAGTCAGCCGGATCGTTAGCCTGTCGGATGATATTGCACTTGCGCTTGCAGCTAGGGATATTCGGATTGAAGCGCCAATCCCAGGTAAATCAGCTGTTGGCATTGAAGTTCCGAATAATGCAGTGGCTGTCGTCAGTCTACGTGAAGTAATTGAGGCAAAAGAAAATAACCGGCCTGGTTCCAAGCTGATGATTGCCCTTGGAAGAGATGTTACTGGTCAAGCGATGCTGGCAGAGCTGAATAAAATGCCGCATGTTCTCGTTGCCGGTTCAACGGGCAGCGGGAAGAGTGTCTGCATAAATGGGATCATCATCAGTATTTTATTGCGGGCTAAACCGCATGAAGTAAAAATGATGATGATCGATCCGAAAATGGTAGAATTAAATGTCTATAATGGGATACCTCATCTATTGGCTCCTGTAGTAACCGATCCAAGAAAGGCATCACAGGCACTGAAAAAAGTCGTATCTGAGATGGAGCGCCGTTACGAACTCTTTTCCCACACGGGCACTCGTAATATTGAAGGTTACAATGAACATATTGAGCAATGGAATGAAGAAAACGAGGAGAAACATCCGAAGATGCCGTATATCGTTGTCATTGTCGATGAGTTGGCAGATTTGATGATGGTCGCTTCTAATGATGTGGAAGATTCCATTACTAGGCTCGCCCAAATGGCCAGAGCTGCAGGCATCCATCTGATCATTGCCACCCAGCGGCCAAGTGTGGATGTTATTACAGGTATTATTAAAGCAAATATCCCATCCAGAATTGCTTTTGCCGTTTCCTCTGCCGTCGATTCAAGGACCATCTTGGATGGAGTCGGCGCAGAAAAGCTTCTTGGACGCGGAGATATGCTATTCCTTCCTGCGGGTGCCTCGAAGCCTGTAAGGATCCAAGGAGCTTTCGTTTCCGATCAAGAAGTCGAGGCGGTCGTTGATTTTGTCATCGAACAGCAGAAGGCACAGTATCAGGAGGATATGATCCCGACGGAAATTGAGGAAATCTCCCCGCACGAAGAAACAGATGAACTTTATGACGAAGCCGTGAACTTGATTTTGGAAATGCAGACAGCTTCTGTTTCCATGCTTCAGCGAAGATTCCGGATCGGATATTCAAGAGCCGCAAGAATCGTTGATCAGATGGAAATGCGCGGTGTTGTTGGGCCTTCCGAAGGCAGTAAACCCCGTCAAGTCCTAATAGATAGAAGCGAAGCCGATATTCATTCATAAATGGAAATAGTTATCAGTCTTTTCTTTTTCTTCTGCTTTCAAAATCGGGTGTTTATTTTGTATGGTGAAAATGATATAGTATGGATGATTAGTCACGATGTCACACATCAGAGGTCTAACCTCTTCTGGAGGGAGGAAATGCAGTGATGATAAAAGCGGATCCAAGACATTTATATGTTCAAGTGATTGAGCGGCTAAAACAGGATATCGAGGATGGAATCTTCAAAGAGAATGAAAAATTCCCTTCTGAATTTGAACTCTCCCGGTCCCTTGGCGTTAGCAGAGCTACGCTTCGAGAAGCGCTGCGTGTCCTGGAAGAAGAGAAAATCATTGTCAGGAAGCACGGGGTTGGTACATTCGTCAACTCCAAGCCGTTATTCACATCAGGCATCGAACAGTTATCTAGCGTATCTTCTATGATATCGGATGCTGGCATGGAGCCTGGGACAATATTCAAAGAAGTGGATAATGTGTTGCCAAATGACGAAATGATGAACAAGTTTGACTGTGGCGCAGGAGACAATCTCGTCACAATCAAACGGGTACGCACCGCTGATGGAGATCCAGTCGTATATTGCATCGATCATGTCTTGGCTAAACATCTTCCGAATGGACAAGATGTACTTGCCAATGAATCCATTTTTAATGCAATTGAGCAATCAGGTGACATCCGAATTGTCCAAGCAATAGCGAATATTGAACCAGTCGGCTATGATGACGAGGCTTCAAGCATCTTACGCTGTGGTGTCGATGTACCATTGCTAGTTCTGCTGCAACATCATTACAGCGAAGAAGGTGAAATGGTCCTGTTCTCGAAAAACTATTTCAGAGCGGATAAATTCAGCTTTCATGTTGTAAGGAAACGGGTATAAGGTGGGGTCCGGATTAATGCCGGATACACTTTGCAAGACGTTTAGCACGTCGCATAAATACCAAATTATAAAAAACAGGGAGGTCCACACAGTGAGCAAACGTAAATACGGTCTTGCGTTATCATTGGTTCTTGCTGCCGGTACAATTTTAGGGGCTTGCGGAACGGACAAAGACAAAGAGAAAGACAACAACACATCTTCAAGCGGTGGAAATCAATCCGAATTCTCCGTAGCCATGGTTACTGACGTAGGCGGCGTTGATGACAAATCGTTCAACCAATCTGCTTGGGAAGGAATCCAACAGTTCGGCAAGGACAACGAGATGACTAAAGGTGACGGTGGTTTCGATTATCTTCAATCGAAAGATGAATCTGACTATACGTCCAATTTGAACGCGCTTACTCGCCGTGATTTTAATCTAGTATTCGGCGTAGGCTTTTTAATGGAAGATGCGATTGATACCATTGCATCCCAACAAACTGAAACAAACTATGCCATTATTGACGGTGTAGTCGATCAACCGAACGTAGCAAGCATCCTGTTCAAAGAGCAAGAAGGAGCTTTCTTGGCTGGTGTTGCTGCTGCATTGATGACAAAGTCTGACAAGATCGGATTTGTCGGCGGAATGGAAATTCCAGTTATCGAACGTTTCCAAGCTGGCTTTGAAGCTGGTGTCGCTGCTGTAAAACCTGACATCAAGGTTGATGTTCAATACACAGGTGCATTTGACAAAGCGGAACTTGGTAAAGCAGCTGCAGGCCGTATGTATTCTTCAGGCGTAGATATTATTTTCCACGCTGCAGGCGGTTCTGGTAATGGTGTATTCACGGAAGCAAAAGAACGTAAAAAAGCAGACAAAGATGCTTATGTTTGGGTAATCGGTGTTGACTCCGACCAGTACGAAGAAGGTAAAGTCGGTGACGACAACGTTACATTGACATCTATGTTGAAACGTGTTGACGTAGCAGTTCAAGACATTTCCAACTTGGCTAAAGAAGGGAAATTCCCAGGTGGAGAAACAAAAGTTTACGGTTTGCATGATGATGGTGTAACCCTAGCTGACTCCCGTGGCGCAATTCCTGAAGATGTCTTAAAGCAAGTTGACGATTATGCAAAGAAAATTGCTGATGGTGAAATCGAAGTACCTGAATTCACAAAGTAATTGATGTACGAATGGTATTGGCCGGTTAAGTCCGGCCTTTATCATTTGGGAATACTGAATTGATAGAGTAAAAGATTTTTTCTTAAAAATCTTTTATTGTGTCAATTAACTGAAACAATCTTAAATAAATCACATGAGGAAGTGAAACGATTGGAATACGTCATTGAAATGCTGAATATTTCAAAGCAGTTCGGTAATTTCTTCGCGAATGACAACATCACTCTTCAATTGAGGCAAGGAGAAATTCATGCACTCTTAGGAGAGAATGGTGCGGGCAAGTCAACATTGATGAACGTGCTCTTTGGCTTGTATCAGCCAGAAGAAGGCGAGATCCGGGTCAAGGGCAAGAAGGTAAATATATCGAATCCTAACATAGCAAATGACCTTGGAATTGGGATGGTCCACCAGCACTTTATGCTCGTTGAAAATCTGACGGTTACTGAAAACATTATTCTAGGCAGTGAGCCTACCAAAATGGGAACTGTTAATATTAAAGATGCAGCAAAAAAAGTTGCCGAAATTTCGAAGTTATACGGGTTGAATGTGGATCCGTATGCGAAAATTGAGGACATTTCAGTAGGAATGCAACAACGTGTGGAAATTCTGAAAACGCTTTATCGCGGTGCAGAAATTCTCATTTTTGATGAGCCAACCGCTTCCTTGACACCACAGGAAATCGAAGAATTGATCGCCATCATGAAGAAATTGATAGCTGAAGGTAAATCAATAATACTGATTACGCATAAGCTTCAAGAAATCATGGATGTTTCTGATCGAGTCACTGTTATCCGAAAAGGGAAAGGAATCGGAACCGTCATTACAGCGGAGACGAATCCCGAAGAGCTCGCCACGTTAATGGTTGGCCGGCAAGTGACATTTAAAACCGAAAAAGGGCCTTCGCATCCGAAAGAAGAAGTTCTGCATGTCGAGGAGCTGGTTGTTGCTGACAACCGCGGGATTGAAAAGGTAAAAGGCTTGAACTTGTCGATACGGGCTGGTGAAATTGTCGGCCTAGCGGGGATTGACGGGAACGGACAGTCGGAGCTGATTGAGGCCATTACCGGCCTGCGCAAGGTGAAGAGCGGTAAGATCAGCCTAAATGGCAAGGATATTACTGGAAAAAAACCTCGTGAAATTACCGAAACAGGTGTAGGGCATATCCCGCAGGACCGTCATAAGCACGGCTTGGTTCTTGACTTTTCGGTCGGATACAACGCCGCTTTGCAGGAGTACTACCATAAACCATATTCTAAAAATGGCATAATGAACTATAAAGTCATTTCCTCTCATGCGAACCAAATCATTGAAGAATTTGACGTCCGTACACAGGGTGAGCACGAACTGGCTAGAGCCTTGTCAGGAGGGAACCAGCAGAAGCTGATCATCGGCAGGGAAGTGAAGCGTAATCCGGATCTTCTCATTGCGGCATTGCCGACGCGCGGCTTGGATGTTGGGGCGATTGAATTCATCCATAAGCGGTTAATCGAACAAAGAGACAATGGAAAAGCAGTCTTCCTCATTTCGTTTGAATTGGACGAAGTCATGAATGTATCAGACCGGATAGCAGTTATCCACGATGGACACATAATAGATACGGTGACACCAGCCGAAACGTCTGAACAGGAACTAGGTTTGCTTATGGCGGGCCATTCAAGAGACAAAATCGTGACAGACGGGGAAAATGCCGTTGTGAAAGAAGGTGACGATGATGTCAAATAAGGTTGTGAATATACTCGTTCCTGTCATTTCGATCATATTAGGCCTTATTGTTGGGGCAATCGTCATGCTGGTGAGCGGCTATGATCCAGTAGCTGGTTATATTGCTTTATGGAACGGTATCTTCGGTGATGCGTATGCAATCGGTGAAACGATCCGTCAAATCAGTCCATATATTTTGGCTGGACTTGCTGTGGCGTTCGCTTTCCGAACAGGCTTGTTCAACATCGGGGTAGAAGGGCAATTGATGGTCGGTTGGTTCGCTGCAGCGTATGTCGGTTCTGCTTTTGAGCTGCCGATGATCATTCATTTGCCATTGTCATTGCTCGCAGCAGCTGTAGCAGGTGCTCTTTGGGGACTCATTCCCGGAATTTTAAAAGCTACTTTACGTGTGCATGAAGTTATTGTAACGATCATGATGAACTACATAGCCCTCCATACAGTCAACGCCTTAATCAAAGCGGTGTCCGGCGGAGGCTACAAAACTGAAAAGATTCAACCGACCGCTTCCTTGCGTTCGGACTTCTTATCCCAGTTAACTGATTTCTCAACATTGCATTATGGAATTTTCGTTGCGCTGGCGATGGTCATTGTAACGTGGTTCATTCTTGAGAAAACGAAGACGGGCTATGAGTTGAAGTCTGTTGGTTTTAACGATCATGCGTCACAATATGCAGGGATGAACGTCAATAAAAACATCATTCTTGCGATGGTTATATCAGGTGCATTCGCAGGTCTTGGCGGAGCCATGGAAGCTTTAGGTACTTTTGGAAACATGACAAACCGAGGCGGATTTACCGGAATCGGTTTTGACGGAATTGCCGTTGCCTTGCTAGGTGCAAATTCACCGCTTGGCGTTATTTTCGGCGCATCCTTATTCGGCTCCTTGAAATACGGTGCGAATAATATGCCGAATGCAGCAAATATTCCTTTGGAGATTGTTTCGATAGTCATAGCACTCATCATTTTCTTCGTAGCCTCGGGTTACATCATCCGTGTTGGTTTACAACGGTTGGCAAAGAAAAAGGAGGCGAAATGATATGAGCTTCTTGGAAGTTCTCTATTTCATCATTCCAACGACCATCGCATATGCGGCTCCATTGATCTTTACGGCTATTGGAGGAGTATTCTCCGAACGTTCCGGTGTTGTTAACATCGGTTTGGAAGGTCTCATGGTCATGGGTGCGTTTATCGGTATCGTGTTCAATCTATTTTTTGTAGATACCTTTGGAAGTTGGACACCTTGGGTCGCCTTGCTCGTAGCAATGGTTGTTTCGGCATTATTTTCCCTCATGCACGCAGTAGCATCGATCTCCTTCCGTGCGGATCAGGTTGTATCAGGGGTGGCGATCAACATGCTGGGGATCGCGATTGCTTTATTTACAGTGAAAATGATTTTTGGCAAGGGACAGACAGATTTCATTCAAGAAAAGATTCCGCGTATTAATATCCCTTTCTTACAGGATATCCCGGTTCTCGGTCCTATGTTCTTCAAATCAGTTTACGGTTCTTCCATCCTTGCAATTGCTGTAGCAATTCTCGCTTGGTTTGTCATTTATAAGACGCCATTCGGCTTGCGTCTCCGCTCTGTTGGGGAACATCCGATGGCGGCTGATACGATGGGGATCAATGTTTCGAAAATCCGTTACGTCGCTGTTATTATCTCAGGTGGATTAGCTGGTATTGGTGGGGCGGTTTATTCGCAAACGATGACGGGCGATTTCGGCCACGCGACGATCAATGGACAAGGGTTCATGGCGTTAGCGGCAATGATATTTGGTAAATGGCATCCAATCGGGGCGATGGCTGCGGCATTATTCTTCGGTTTTGCCCAAGCCCTTGCAATCAGTGCGGGTTCGATCGACGTAGAATTCATTCAAAAGATTCCATCCGTCGTCTTCCTGATCTTGCCGTATGCTCTTACAATTTTGGCATTGGCTGGCTTTATCGGTAAAGCGAACGCACCGAAAGCGAGCGGTACTCCATATATTAAAGGCAGCAGATAATAAAAATGCATATGCTGTCTCAAGTTTGAGTTTTACATCCTACACTTCGGCATTATGCTGCTAAATAGAAAACCGTCTGGAAAGATTCTACTTCATCCAGACGGTTTTTCTATTGTATTTCGGATACACTAACATTATGCAATCAGGATGCGTTTACTTTGCAACGCAGGATCATAAGAATGTATAGTGAAATAGGGTACTTGGAATATTAGGAAAACAAGAGGTGTTCATATGTTTAGGAAAACAGTTCTGCAAGAAGGCGTTACACTGTATGTCCGAAATACGAAGCAGTTTAAAACAATCAATTTATCAATTAAGTTCAAATCCGATTTAAATGTGGATAAAAACGCAAACCGTGCAGTCTTAGCAAATGTCATGCAGGACTCTAATGCGGTGTACCGGTCTCAAAGCGAATTCCAAAGAGCACTCGATACTCTTTATGGAACCGTCTATTATACGGACGTATCGAAGCGGGGAGACGTACATATCCTGTCGGTCAACACGGAATGCGTCAACGACGAATATTTGAAGGAGCAGGGTGTGTTTGAAGAGGTTCTTAATTTGATGCGCGTTGTCCTGTTCGAGCCTAATTTTGAAAATGGTTCATTCGCTGAAGACGTGGTGCAACGGGAAAAACGTGTTGTCAAAGAAAGAATCCGCTCAGTCTATGATGACAAGACGAGATATGCACAAAAAAGGATGCTGGAATTGATGAGACCTGATCAGCCCGCTTCCATTTCTGCTTACGGAAATGAATCGGCTGTAGATCAAATTTCTGCGGAGTCACTTACAAACGCTTACAATGATATGCTTGCGTCAGATGAAGTCGATATCTATGTGGTTGGGGATATCAATGAAGACGAGTTGATCCAAAAAATATCTTCTTTAATAGGATTAAAAGCCCGTACAATTGACCGGGCAGTCGAGGAAGTGTCAGCTCCTGATGTAAAAGAAGTGCGCAACGTACGTGAAAAGCAAGAAATGAAGCAAGGGAAATTGCAAGTCGGCTATCAGACACCGATTACTTTTACTCATCCTGACTTCATTAAAATGCAAGTTGCCAACGGGGTACTCGGAGGCTTTGCACACAGCAAGCTATTTATGAATGTACGTGAAAAGGAAAGTATGGCTTACTACGTCAACAGCGCCTACGCCGCACATTATGGGATTATTTATGTGCTGGCCGGAATTGATGCGGAGCTGGAAGAAAAAGCGGTGAAGTTAATTGAAGAGCAACTCGAGGCAATGCGCAATGGGGAAATTTCTGATTTAGAAATCACTCAAACGGTTGCGCTTCTTTCCAATAGCATCCGAAGCTCATTCGATTCCGCAAAAGGACAAATCGAAGTGTTTGATCAATATAAACAATTAGACGAGCATTTTAATGCAGACAATTTAATTTCCAAATGGGCAACTGTTACAAAAGAAGATGTCACAAAAATGGCTTCCAATATTAAGATGGAATTGGTTTACTTGTTATCGGGAAGAGAGGCGACTGAATGATGGAAAAAATTACATTTGAAAACTTGCAGGAAACTCTCTACCATGAGAAATTGGAAAATGGATTGGATGTCTACGTACTGCCTAAAAGAGGCTTTTCCAAGACATATGTAACCTTTACGACGAAATACGGTTCGATTGACAGTGTATTCGTACCTCGCGGTAAAGAAGAAATGGTACGGGTGCCTGATGGAATCGCGCATTTCCTTGAGCATAAGATGTTTGAAAAGGAAGAGGGGGACGTTTTTCAGAAGTTCGGGGAAAATGGAGCTTCAGCAAATGCGTTCACTTCCTATACACGCACATCTTATTTATTTTCGACGACTGAAAAATTGTATGACAATACGAAAGTCTTGTTGGACTTTGTTCAGCAGCCATACTTTACTGAACAGACAGTCGAAAAAGAGAAAGGGATCATTGGCCAGGAGATTACGATGTACGAAGATAATCCAGACTGGCGCCTCTATTTAGGGACGATTCAAAACCTGTATAAGCAGCATCCGATCCATATAGATATACTTGGAACGTATGAATCGATCGATAAAATCACAGCAGATCATTTATATGAATGCTACGAAACATTTTATCATCCGTCCAATATGGTCTTTTTTGCTATTGGAGCGGTCGATCCGGAAGAGATGATCGAATTCGTCAAGAAAGATCAATCCGCTAAAACTTTTTCTGAACCGGAAGAAGTGGTGCGTGATAAACATGAGGAACCGTCCGAGGCCGGCATCCCGGCTAAAACGATCAACATGGACGTCACCAAACCGAAATTCAGCTACGGCATGAAATGTGACCGGACGAATTTGTCTGGCGACGAATTGCTTCGGCAAGAGCTGGCAGTCAGTTTAGCAATGGATATCCTTTTCGGCAGATCGTCAGATTTTTATTCGAAAGCTTATGCCGAAGGATGGATCGATGAATCGTATGGGTATGAATTTAATTTAGAAAAAAGCTTCGGCTTTGCGGTCATTAATTCAGATACCGAGCACATGGATGAACTGGAGCAGTTGATCAAAACGACAATTCAGTCGACTGCAGGCAATTGGTCTATCAGCGACGAAGATTTGGAAAGAGCACGGAAGAAGCGGATCGGTCAATTGATGCGCTCGTTGAATTCCATTGAATATATTGCCAATCAGTTTACCCATTATCTTTTCAATGACATGAATTTATTTGATATCCTGCCGGTACTTGAACAATTGGATGGAAACGACCTGAAAGAGGCATTTGGAACGATAGCAGATCCAAAGAGCCATACTGTTTTTAAAATTACCCCTGCTGGCCAAGCGAAATGACGCGATGAAACATGCGGTCATTTTAGGTGCTTCGGGAGGCATCGGCAGGGCGATCAGCCGGAAGCTCGCATCTTCCGGCTGGTCGCTGTTTCTGCATTATCATACAGGCAAATCGGCAGTCGTTTCTCTTCAAAGGGAACTTCTAGCCAAGTATCCGGAGAGTGAATTTATTCCGGTCCATGCAGACCTTTCCCAAAATGGCGGAGCAGATATCCTATCTCGGCAGGTCGGTCATGTACAAGCCGTTATCGTTTCCAGCGGCCAGACCGTCATGAAATTGCTGACTGATACATCCTTGCCTGAAATGGATGCGCTGTGGAATGTCCATGTTAAAAATCCCGCTGCCTTAATAAGCTTGCTGTCTCCTCAACTGAGGAGTTTTGATCATTCTTATATTGTTTTCATTGGGTCCATTTGGGGAAATACTGGAGCAGCAGGTGAAGTGATGTACTCTGCTGTAAAGGGGGCACAGCACGCCTTTGTAAAAGCATATGCCAAAGAAGCCGCCTATTCAGGTATTACCGTCAATGCCATTGCACCTGGATGGATTGAAACCGAGATGAACGGCGCCCTTTCAGAAGAAGAGAAGCAAATGGTAATCGACCAGATTCCTCTTCGGCAAACAGGCACCCCCGAGCAAGTGGCAGATCTGGCAGATTTTCTGATCAGCGGCAAAGCCGATTATATGACAGGTGAAATTTTAAAATTAAATGGCGGTTGGTACATATAAAGGAAGAAAGATGCAGGATGAATCCTCTTTTCATTTTTGCTTTAATTCATGTTGGGAATCCGCTATGATAGAACTATGTTGCATCTAATGCGTCCTATTGAAGGCTGCTATGAAGGATGGAGGGAAGTTGAATGGGTGAATGGTATGTGGAATACGAAATTCAAGTTAACCGGCCAGGACTTCTCGGCGATATCGCTTCCCTATTAGGGATGTTGCGCGTCAATATCATAACGATTAACGGAGTGGATGGCGGGCACCGTGGAATGCTCGTTCGAACTGAAAACGATGATCAGATCAAACGCTTTGAATTGATTGCATCCACAATGGAAACGATCCAAGTGAAAAAAATACGCGAACCGAAGCTGCGTGACATTTTAGCTGTGAGACACGGCAGGTATATCCAGCGGGATGTGGATGACCGTAAGACGTTCCGTTTCCTCCGAAGTGAACTCGGCGTTCTCGTTGATTTCATGGCTGAATTATTCAAGCAGGAAGGCCATAAGCTAATCGGAATCCGAGGAATGCCGCGCGTGGGCAAAACGGAATCTGTAGTGGCGGCCAGTGTTTGTGCGAATAAAAAATGGATATTTTTATCGTCTACTATGATTAAACAGACTGTACGCAGCAATTTGGCCGGGGATGAGTTTTCCAAAGATAATATCTTCATCCTAGACGGTATTGTAACCCGAAAATCCGGTGATGAACGACATATGCAGCTAGTCCGAGAGATGATGCGGATGCCTTCCATCAAGGTTGTTGAACATCCTGACATGTTCGTACAACATTCCGAGTACGACATGGAGGATTTTGACTACATCATCGAATTACGAACAGATCCAGATCAAGAAATTACATATGAAATGATGGAAAAGAACCATATGATGTCCGACAGTGGACCGATGGGCGGATTTGGAATGTTTAATTTCTAATGTTTAGGTAGGTGATATGAGTGACCGGATTAGGTGATCGTCTCAAAGAGGCGAGAACAGCTAAGGGATATTCATTGGATGACTTGCAATCATTAACTAAAATTCAGAAACGGTACCTTTCCGGTATTGAGAATGAAGATTACAGCATGATGCCAGGATCTTTTTATGTCCGTGCTTTCATTAAGCAATATGCTGAAGCAGTCGGATTAGATGCGGATGAAATGCTTGCGCTTTACAAAGATTCCGCTCCACATGTTAAGCCGGAAGACGAAGGACAAGTCGCTTCTCCTCCTATGTCGAGAAAGCGCAGTTTCCGTACAAGCAACCGGTTTAATGAAATGGCTCCAAAGATTATTGTGGCGTTATTCATTCTTGTTATTATCGTCGTCATCTGGACTCTATATCAAAAGAGACCGGAGAAACCGTTTGTAGAACCAGACTCAGGAGCAGGCGTCACGATGGAGAGCAAACCGCCTGTAGAGGATAGCTCCAAGCCTGGCAAAGCGGATGGAGATGCAGAAAAAGGTAATGACAGCACTTCTGAAGAGGATGGAGCGGCGACCGAAGAACCGCCCGCTGATGAAACGGTAGTACAGGAACTCGCCTTTGTGAATACGGCAGGTGAGACCTCAACCTATACCTTGACGAATGCTGAAAAGTTCAACCTTGAAATTAAGACAAGCGGTGATTCCTGGATTGCAGTTACAGATAGCGCCCAACAGGAACGGACACCGAAGGCGGATATTAGAAAAGCGGGCGAAGTATTGGAAGTAGATGTTTCTGATACAGAATCTGTGCGCATCCGGGTTGGAAGGACTATCAATACTGAGATTTATGTAAATGGAGAACTTCTCAAATATCCTTCTGATCGTGTGACGCAGAATATCATTATTGAATACAAGAAATAAAAATAGTCATCTTTGCGGATGACTATTTTCTTTCAATACATAAATGTTGTAAAGGACAGGTGAGAGCTGTGAATTTACCTAATAAGATTACTGTTGCGCGAATCGTGCTCATCCCGATTTTCATGATATTCATGCTGGTCGATTTCGGCATGGGAAATGTGGCAGTAGGCGGAACCGAGCTGTCTGTTGAACAATTGATCGGTGCTCTTATCTTTATTATCGCTGCGGCAACTGACTGGTTTGACGGGCATCTGGCCCGCAAGCATAATTTGGTCACCAATATGGGGAAATTTCTTGACCCTCTTGCAGACAAGCTGCTTGTTTCGGCGGCTTTGATTATTCTTGTTGAAATGGGCTTGGCTCCCTCCTGGGTTGTCATCATCATTATTAGCCGTGAATTTGCCGTGACCGGATTACGTTTAATCTTGGCAGGCGGCGGTGAAGTAGTTGCAGCAAACCAACTTGGAAAAATAAAAACGGCGACTCAGCTTGTCGGGATCGCATCCCTTTTGCTGAACAACATCTTCTTTGAAGCCATCAATGTTCCATTTGGAACAATCATGCTCTATATTGCCCTTGTTTTCACCATTTGGTCAGGTGCTGACTATTTCTATAAAAATAGACGGGTCCTCTTGGATTCGATGTAAATGGGAGCGGATGAGTGATGAAAGCAGAAATTATTGCAGTCGGATCTGAATTGCTCCTAGGTCAAATTACAAATACAAACGGGGCTTTTATTTCACAAAAGCTAGCGGAAATTGGAGTCGACATTCATTATCACACGGTCGTAGGCGACAATCCAAAGCGGTTGGACGAGGCGATAGTCATAGCCCAGCAACGTGCAAATACGATCATTTTCACCGGGGGACTTGGCCCGACAAAGGATGACTTAACAAAAGAAACAATCGCCGCAAGGTTAGGTGTGTCCCTAGTCAGCAATGAGGAAGCTCTTACTGAAATTCAAGCGTATTTCAAACGCACGGGCCGCCATATGACGGAAAACAATAAAAAGCAGGCGCTTGTGCTGGATGGGTCTCATGTATTGCCGAACAGGCACGGCATGGCCCCTGGTATGGCAATGGAGAAGGACGGTATACGTTACCTATTGCTGCCCGGGCCGCCGCACGAGATGAAACCAATGTTTGAAAAGGAAGCAATCCCTTTTCTGCTTGGCGCGCTGGGAACGAATGACGTAATCGCATCCAGAGTATTGAAGTTTTACGGTATTGGCGAAGCGGAGCTGGAAGACCGGGTTCAGACGATCATCGACAAACAGACAAATCCGACTGTCGCGCCGCT
>NZ_BQYK01000003.1:148374-151874 GCF_023168145.1 Sporosarcina sp. NCCP-2222 | reverse complement strand
AATGAGGATACTTTGTCCTCCAAAGCGGCAGAATTGCTAATAAAGCAAGGACTGACCATTTCAGCGGCTGAAAGCCTGACTGCCGGAATGTTACTGGCTGAGCTTGCGGGTGAAGCAGGCATTAGTGCTTCATTAAAAGGTGGCGTGATCGTTTACAATGAACAGGCTAAAGTAGAACAGCTTGAAATTTCTCCTTCCTTGTTAAAAGAATTTGGCGTTGTAAGCAAGGAATGCGCCACTGCCTTGGCTATGCAAGTGAAAAAGAAATTCAATTCAGACATAGGTGTCGGTTTGACGGGCGTCGCGGGACCTGATCCGCACGATAACAAACCTGTCGGAACTGTATGGATCGGCATCGCGTTTCAAGACGGCACGGTTGAAGCTTATAACCTATCATTATCGGGTTCAAGAAATGCTAATCGCCGGCGAGCTGCACATTATGCTTTATACTATTTAATTAAACATCTTCAGTAATTTAATATCTCTAGTTTTGAAACGGGCCAAACTTGTTATTTAGGGCCCGTTTCTCAATTAAAACTAGGATTTACCCCTTTTTCTCAATTAAAATCTGATATTGAAGAAAAAAATCGAATATCCGTTCGTTTTTTATTTGAGTATTTCTCAAAAAAGGAGTATAGTAGAGACAGGAAGAAAAAGAACAACACCTTTTAGGGGAGGAATCATTTTGAGCGATCGTAAAGCTGCTTTAGACCAAGCTTTGAAACAAATTGAAAAACAATTCGGCAAAGGTTCAGTCATGAAACTGGGGGAACAGACTGACCGTCAAATTTCCACATCATCCTCAGGATCATTGGCACTGGATGCCGCACTAGGAGTAGGCGGATATCCACGTGGACGTGTCATCGAAATATACGGCCCTGAAAGCTCGGGTAAGACAACTGTCGCACTTCATGCGATTGCGGAAGTCCAAGCATCAGGAGGACAAGCTGCATTTATTGATGCGGAGCATGCGCTGGATCCAGTATATGCTCAAAAACTAGGCGTCAATATCGATGAATTGCTCTTATCCCAGCCAGACACGGGCGAGCAGGCGCTTGAAATTGCAGAGGCGCTAGTTCGAAGCGGAGCGATTGACATTATCGTTATCGACTCTGTTGCTGCCCTTGTGCCAAAGGCGGAAATTGAAGGGGAAATGGGTGACTCGCATGTCGGTTTGCAAGCGCGTCTCATGTCCCAGGCGCTCCGTAAGTTGTCAGGAGCTATTAACAAATCGAAGACAATTGCAGTCTTCATTAACCAAATCCGTGAAAAAGTCGGCGTCATGTTCGGTAATCCCGAAGTTACGCCAGGCGGCCGTGCACTAAAATTCTATTCCTCCGTGCGTCTTGAAGTGCGTAGAGGGGAAGCGATCAAGTCCGGAAACGATATTAACGGTAACAAAACGCGGATCCGTGTAGTCAAAAACAAAGTGGCGCCGCCATTCCGGACAGCTGAAGTTGATATTATGTATGGAGAAGGGATTTCCAAAGAAGGCGAGATCGTGGATCTTGGTGCCGAATTGGAAGTTGTCCAAAAGAGCGGGGCTTGGTATTCCTATGAAGGGGAGCGTCTCGGTCAAGGCCGTGAAAATGCGAAGCAGTTCTTGAAGGAAAATCCCGATATCCGTGCTGAAATTGCAAATAAAATTCGTGACTCGTATGGATTGGCAAGCGCAAACTATGTGATTGCCGGCCATGATGAAGAGGAAGAAGAAGAATTGGAACTCTTCCTTGAAAAAGAAGAATAAGAAATAATAGCAGCCGATCTTCCATTTTGTGAAGGTCGGTTTTATTTCAATTCGCTGCAAACTAAGAGAGACTTTAAATAGTTAGAAAGCTATTTTGATATTTTATTTCTAAAATTCACTCATAATATGCGTGGTTTTGAGCTGACATGAAAAACAAGCCGTTAAATAATGGTGAGTTAGGCTCGTGAATCCTTGACATGTCAAATTTACATGGATACAATTAGAATTGTATAATTTCACACCAATGAAATGATTATGGCAGTATGTTGCGTTTTGATATACGTGCCGACTGAAAACGAAAAGAATAAGCAGGAGGAGGTGACCTGGATGTTTAACATAATCATCTCCGCTTTGCTCGGTCTGATCGTCGGTGCAGTTGTTATCTACTCAGTTATGAAAAAAGTGAATGATTCAAAAGTGACGGGTGCCAAAAACTCAGCTGAAACAATTGTCGAAGAGGCGAAACGTGAAGCGGAGGCTTTGAAAAAAGAGGCACTATTGGAAGCGAAAGATGAAAATCACAAATTGAGAATTGAAGCGGAAACGGAAATCCGTGAAAGAAGAGCGGAACTGCAGAAGCAGGAAAATCGCCTTTTGCAACGGGAAGAAAATCTTGACCGCAAGGATGATGCTCTCAACAAAAGAGAAGCGGGACTGGAGCGCAAGGATGAAGCGCTTTCAGGAAGACAACAGCATATTGAACAGATGGAACGCAAGGCGGAAGAACTCGTTGCCGTGCAGCAAGTAGAACTGGAAAGGATTTCGGCACTTACCCGGGATGAAGCGAAACGAATTATCCTGGACGAGGTCGAAAATGAGCTTTCCACAGATATTGCGGTAATGACGAAGGAGTCGGAACAGCGTGCTAAGGAAGAGTCCGAAAAGAAAGCACGTGAAATCCTTTCACTCGCATTACAACGATTTGCTGCTGACCATGTAGCTGAAACGACTGTCTCGGTAGTCAATTTGCCAAATGACGAGATGAAAGGTCGAATCATCGGTCGGGAAGGTCGCAATATCCGTACACTTGAAACGTTGACGGGAATCGATTTGATTATTGATGATACGCCAGAAGCGGTAATTCTATCAGGCTTTGATCCGGTCCGCCGGGAAATTGCCCGTCTTGCTCTCGAAAAGCTTGTACAAGACGGCAGGATTCACCCAGCCCGGATTGAGGAAATGGTGGATAAGGCGAGACGTGAAGTTGACGAACTGATCAGGGAAAAAGGGGAACAAACCACATTCGATATCGGTGTGCATAATCTCCATCCAGATCTGATCAAAATTCTCGGCCGGCTTCATTTCCGGACAAGCTATGGACAGAACGTCTTGAAACACTCGACGGAAGTCGCATATTTAGCCGGATTATTGGCTGCAGAAGTTGGCGAGGACGTCACGCTGGCAAGACGTGCCGGATTGCTTCATGACATCGGAAAAGCAATTGACCACGAAGTGGAAGGCAGCCATGTCCAAATTGGCGTGGAACTCGCTACGAAGTACAAAGAACACCCGGTCGTCATTAACAGTATCGCTTCGCACCATGGCGATGAAGAGGCGACATCGGTCATCGCAGTGCTTGTCGCTGCAGCGGATGCATTATCTGCGGCCCGTCCTGGAGCTCGCAGTGAAACACTGGAAAATTATATCCGCAGGCTACAAAAACTTGAAGAGATTTCAGAGTCGTATGATGGCGTTGAGAAATCATTTGCCATCCAGGCCGGCAGGGAAGTGCGCATCATTGTGCGTCCTGACC
>NZ_BQYK01000003.1:51479-148259 GCF_023168145.1 Sporosarcina sp. NCCP-2222 | reverse complement strand
AATACGCAAAATAATGTTGGAATCAGGCTTCCTGTACTTCGGTTAGGAAGTCTTTTTCTTTTGATGGAGGACTATAGATGAAAGTATTATTTATTGGGGATATTGTGGGATCCCCGGGCCGTGATATGGTATTTGATTATTTGCCCCGCTTAAAAAAGAAATACGAACCCGATATCATCATCGCAAATGGTGAAAATGCAGCATCCGGAAGGGGTATTACCAAAGCCATTTTCGATGACCTGCTCCGTGCAGGTGTAGACGTTGTCACGATGGGTAATCATACATGGGATCACAAAGAGATTTTTGACTTCATTGATGAGACGGATTATTTAATACGTCCTGCAAATTTTTCAAAAGAAGCACCGGGTAAAGGGATGACCACAGTAACGCGGAACGGCGTCACATTATCTGTCATTAATTTGCATGGGCGGACATTCCTGCCGCCACATGATGATCCATTTGAAGAAGCCGATCAATTGATAAATGAAGCCAAACAAATTTCGCCTCTCGTT
The DNA here is from genome assembly GCF_023168145.1 of Sporosarcina sp. NCCP-2222. GTDB lineage: Bacteria > Bacillota > Bacilli > Bacillales_A > Planococcaceae > Sporosarcina. Next base: position 147,747 of record NZ_BQYK01000003.1, on the reverse strand, counting down.
TTCGTTGATTTCCATGCGGAGGCGACAAGCGAGAAAATCGCAATGGGCTGGCATTTAGATGGAAGAGCATCTGTCGTCGTCGGCACCCATACTCATGTTCAAACGGCCGATGAACGAATCTTGCCCCAGGGTACCGCCTACATTACGGATGTCGGTATGACAGGTCCGTATGATGAAATTCTCGGCATGAAAAAAGAGGATGTACTCTACCGATTCCGTACTAATCTTCCAGTCCGATTTGAAGTGCCGAAAAAAGGTAGAACTCAACTCAATGCCATTTTTGCGGAATTGGATGACAACTCAGGCAAAGCGAAATCAGTAAGCCGGATTTCCATTAATGATGACCGCCCATTCATCGTCTAAAAGGCGCGTCTAAAAAGCCCTCCGTTTTCATAGGATGGTCTATGGATAATTTCATTCCATAGACATCGCAAAATAAGGAGGAAACATGGTGAGTCCGTTAAAAGTATCATCCCGCTCGAATCCGAACTCAGTTGCCGGAGCACTCGTAGCGGTCATTCGGGATCAAGGCTACGCTGAAATGCAAGCAGTAGGGGCCGGTGCTTTGAACCAGGCGATCAAAGCAGTTGCCATTGCCAGGGGCTTTGTCGCTCCGAGTGGAGGAGATCTTGTCTGTGCTCCAGCATTCACTGATATCGAAATTAACGGTGAAGGGCGCACCGCGCTGAAATTGCTAGTCGAAAAACGTCTCCGTCAATAGTAAGGTGACGGCAGTCCTAATAACGTAAATAGAAACGGCGAAGAAAAACAGAGAGTTTTCCTCGCCGTTTTTCTTTTTTTATGAGATTAACTAGAGAGCAAGAAGGGTGTAGCCGGTAAAGGGGAAGGATCTCCGATTCTGATTTTATTGTGACAAACATCCAACAATCTATCCACTCCTTGTAAAGGGAGGGGCTCTTTCGATATAATGGAGTCAGTATGGAGTAAATTCCCGATGCTTGCAGGAAAGGGGACGTCTAATTTGAATGAAGAACAACGCCTGGAAAACGGGCTTTTGAAACCAGGAATTACAAAACCTGCCCATAAAGAAGAAAAGGATTATAGCCAATATTTCCAATCCGTCTATACACCGCCTTCGTTGAAAGACGCGAAAAAGCGGGGGAAAGAGGATATCGAATACCATCATGATTTCTCCATTGAGGAACAGTTTCGTGGAATGGGACAAGGCAAGAAGTTTTACATCCGCACATACGGCTGTCAAATGAACGAGCATGATACGGAGGTCATGGCAGGCATTTTTATGGAGCTTGGATATGAACCGACAGATTCAGTTGAAACGGCTGATGTTATTTTGCTGAATACTTGCGCCATTCGAGAAAATGCGGAAAACAAAGTGTTTGGAGAGCTTGGCCATCTAAAGCCTCTTAAACTGGAAAATCCCAATTTGCTCATTGGGGTTTGCGGCTGTATGTCGCAAGAGGAATCGGTTGTAAAGAAAATATTGAAAACCTATGACCAGGTCGACATGATATTCGGGACACACAATATCCACCGTCTTCCGCATATTTTGAACGAAGCCTATCTATCAAAAGAAATGGTAATAGAAGTTTGGTCAAAGGAAGGAGATATTATTGAAAACCTTCCAAAAGTAAGGCACGGCAACATCAAGGCTTGGGTTAACATCATGTATGGCTGTGACAAGTTCTGCACCTATTGCATCGTACCCTACACACGAGGCAAAGAGCGAAGCAGACGGCCAGAGGATATTATCCAGGAAGTTCGCCATTTGGCGTCACAGGGCTATAAGGAGATTATGCTTCTCGGTCAAAACGTAAATGCCTACGGCAAAGATTTTGAAGATCTCGACTACCGTCTTGGTGATTTGATGGATGACCTGCGGAAAATCGATATTCCGAGAATTCGTTTCACGACTAGCCATCCGCGTGATTTCGACGATCATTTAATTGAGGTGCTGGCGAAAGGCGGAAACCTTCTCGACCATATCCACTTGCCGGTTCAATCTGGTTCAAGTGATATATTGAAAATCATGGCACGTAAATATTCGCGTGAGCAATATCTGGAACTCGTCGGAAAAATCAAAGCCGCCATTCCGAATGTAACTTTAACAACGGATATCATTGTAGGATTCCCGAATGAAACGGAAGAACAGTTTGAAGAAACGTTATCACTATACAAAGAAGTCGGTTTTGAAATGGCCTATACGTATATCTATTCACCACGGGAAGGCACGCCGGCTGCGAAAATGAAAGACAATGTACCAATGGAAGTGAAGAAGGACAGGCTCCAACGCTTAAATAAGCTCGTAAACGAAATGTCGGCGGAAGCGATGAAACCATACAAAGGCAAAACCGTGAAAGTCCTTGTTGAAGGAGAAAGCAAGAAAAATCCAGAGGTGCTTTCCGGCTATACAGAAAAAAACAAACTCGTCAATTTCAGAGCCCCTCGCTCGGTGATTGGTGAAATTGTTGAAGTGAAAATTACAAACGCAAAAACATGGTCGCTCGACGGTGAATTCATCGGCGTAGTGAAACAGGAAAAGGTGACAGTGTAATGGAAAAAATGTATACAAAAGATGAAATCATCGCAAAAGCGCGTGAGATCGCGCATATGATCGCCAATACAGCAGAAGTGGAATTCTTTAAACGGGCTGAAGCGCAAATTAACGAAAATCAAAAAGTCCGTGAAAAAATTGCAAGCTTGAAATCCCTTCAAACACAGGCTGTCAATTTTCAGCACTATGAAAAGGAACGGGCTTTGCAAATAATTGAAGGCAAAATCGAAACGATTCAGCAAGAAATTGATGAGGTTCCAATCGTCCAAGAATTTAAGCAATCCCAAATGGAAGTGAATACACTACTTCAATTGGTCTCTAATACGATTGCCAATAACGTGACGAATGAAATTATCGAGTCAACAGGCGGCGATTTATTGCGAGGAGAAACAGGATCGTACGTAGAAAACACAAAGCATAAACCGCTAGCCTAACACATAGAATCGGTGAGGATAAAATCCTTGCCGATTTTTTTTCACTTTCTGGGCGTTTGTTGCATAGGATGAATAGAAGTCAACGAAGGAGGAAAAGAGCTGAAAAATTTACGGCAGATTGTTACAAAGGCAGTTATCGCAAAGGGGAAGAAGCGGACCGAATCCGAGGTCTCATTAAAGCCGACGAATCGTCCGTCAAGCATACTCGGCTGCTGGGTGATCAATCATACACACCAAGCGAAAAAAGCGGGCCGGTATGTGGAAGTAAGCGGAAAATTCGATGTGAATGTCTGGTATTCCCATCACGACCATTCCAAGACATCCGTTTACACAGAATGCATTTCCTACAAGGATCGCATTCGGCTTAATTATCGGGATGAACCGACTTCTGGACAGGAAGAAGTAATCGTCAATGTCGTTCAACATCCAAATTGCACCGAAGCGGTCATTTCGGATTGCGGAGAAAAATTTGTCATCAAAGTCGAGCGTGAATTGGTAGCCGAGGTTGTCGGAGAAACAAAAGTATGCATCACCGTCCATCCGCACCAATTTGAAGAAGAATGGGCGTTGCAAGACGAATCCTCCTCTCACGCAAGTGGAGCGGAAAATGCAGAAGCCAAAGGAAGCGAATCCTCACGCTAAAGCCGGTTCAAGCAGCCGGCTTTTTTTATTGCTTCCAGATGCTTCGTTTGTTTTGATAATCTGGCGCTCAACTTGGTATACTGGCGTTTGTTTCGATAAACTGTCGTTCAACTTGATTTACTGGCGTTTATCCCTTGTCACGCCTGCTCCATCTCTCCGCTCCACTACAAGCGTCATGAAGATATCCGAATGAAAGAAACAAAGTATATTTTCCGCGTATTGTCATTCTCCATGGAAATTAATAGCGGAACCACTCGCCGCTTTTTCACTTCTGGTATACTACTACATATAAGAAATATAAATGCGAGGTTACAGAATGAGTACATATACACCGATGATCCAACAATATTTACAAGTGAAGGCGCAGCATCAAGATGCGTTCCTCTTTTTCCGCCTTGGAGATTTTTATGAGATGTTTTTTGAGGATGCCATTAATGCGTCCAACATTCTGGAGATTACGCTTACGAGCCGGGACGGCGGAGCAGCAGATAAAATTCCGATGTGTGGCGTACCGTACCATTCAGCGGAAGGATATATTGAGACGCTCGTCCAAAACGGGCATAAGGTGGCCATTTGCGAGCAGACAGAAGATCCGCGGAGTGCAAAGGGCATTGTGAAACGGGAAGTTGTCAAAATCATAACGCCCGGAACGATTACAGAAGGAAAGACAATTGATTCGCATACCAATCATTTTATCGGAGCGGCTGAATATTTAGGGGATCAGCAATATGGCTTTGCGTATTTGGACTTGGCAACAGGAGAAGGAAAGGCAGAGATCATATACGGTGATGAACGGTCGTTTATTGCAGAGGTGGAAGCACTGAGCATAAAAGAAATCGTTGTCGGTGAACGTCTGCACATTGCGCTATCTGACAGCATGGCTAAACGGAACATCGTGTTATCGATGGAAACCGGAAGGACGGATGCTGTTCCTGAAGAATTATCTATACATCTTCCAGAAATACTGAAAGAGACTTGTCACATGTTGTATGCCTATTTACGCAATATGCAGAAGACGTCCCTTTCCCACTTGAAGCCTTTTGAGTTCATAAAGAAAAATACGAAGCTCTCAATCGATGCTAACTCCATGCGTAACTTGGAATTGATCCAATCGATTCGGACAGGCACGAAAGAGGGTACCTTATACTGGCTATTAGATGAAACGGTTACGGCCATGGGTGCAAGAAAACTGAAAATGTGGATTCGCCAGCCTTTAGCGGATGAGCAAGCGATCACGGAAAGGCAGAATATCGTGGCGGCCTTTCTCGAAGACTTCTTTTTGCGTGAAGACCTTTCCAATGCGCTTCGAAATGTCTACGACCTCGAAAGGCTGGCAGGACGTATCTCGATGGGAAGCGCCTCTGGTAGGGATTTGGCGCAGTTAAGGAATTCGTTGCGAAATGTGCCGGAAATTAAGAGCCTTCTTGCAAATTCCTCACATGCCGCCTTACGCCAACTTGCAGAACGTATCAATCCATGCGGGGAAGCCTGCACTTTGCTGGAAGCATCCATTGCCGAACAGCCCCCTTTATCTGTAAAAGAGGGCGGGATCATTAAAGACGGCTATGATGAAAAGCTGGATCAATACAGAGATGCTTCCAAGAACGGAAAAGCGTGGCTTGCCGATCTCGAACGGCTGGAGCGGGAACGGACCGGAGTCAAATCTTTAAAGATTGGCTATAACCGCATATTTGGTTACTTTATAGAAATTACGAAATCCAATATTCAATATGCGGATTTGACCCGATATGAAAGAAAGCAAACACTGGCCAATGCGGAAAGATATATTACGCCTGAACTGAAGGAAAAAGAAGAACTGATTCTTAATGCAGAAGCAGATGGACAGGAGCTTGAATATCAATTATTTTCAAGCATTCGAGAAAAGATGAAAGAACATATTCAACCAATCCAACAACTAGCAAGTGTGCTGGCGGAGCTGGATGTCCTACTGTCTTTCTCGGTTGTGGCGGAAAAACATAAGTATACGAAACCGGTCTTTCATGCTGGAATCGGCTTGGAGATCAAAAACGGCCGACATCCGGTCGTCGAAAAAATGATGGATCATTCCCTTTATATCCCGAACAGCTGCACTTTGACAGAGGAATCGAACATGCTGCTCATCACCGGGCCGAACATGTCAGGTAAGAGTACATACATGCGTCAGGTGGCGTTAATTGTAGTCATGGCACAAATCGGCAGTTATGTACCGTGTGAAGCGGCGACATTGCCGATTACCGACCAAATATTCACCCGCATTGGAGCGGCAGATGATCTTGCTTCTGGACAAAGTACGTTCATGATGGAAATGATGGAATCGCAAAATGCGATCTTGAATGCCACAAACCGGAGTCTGCTTCTTTTTGATGAAATCGGGAGAGGGACATCCACGTACGACGGCATGTCTCTTGCACAGGCTATGATGGAATATATCCATGATAAAATCGGTGCCAATACATTATTCTCCACCCATTATCATGAATTGACGAATTTAGATGAGCATTTGAAAAGGCTAGTAAATGTCCATGTAGCCGCAATGGAGCAGGACGGGAAAGTAGTCTTCCTACATAAAGTGATGCCGGGAGCAGCGGATAAAAGCTATGGAATCCATGTGGCGGAACTAGCCGGTTTGCCGGAAGATATATTGGTGCGGGCAAAAAATCTGTTGGATGAATTTGAAAGTGCAGCAACTAACGAAGTGCCTCAAGCGGTATCGGAACAAATTTCATTTTTTGATTTGCAGACGGACTCCAACAATCAAATTACATCGGAGGAACGTGCACTTTTGGATGCGTTCAGTCAGCTGGATGTTCTCCAGTTAACACCGATGCAAGCATTGCAAACTCTATACGATTGGAAAGTTGGCAAGTCACAACAGAAATAAAAACTTTGCGGAGAGGATGAGGCTGAGTGGATATCATTACGGTAATGGATGATGCGTTATCGAACAAGATCGCTGCAGGCGAAGTGGTTGAACGGCCTGCATCGATCGTAAAGGAATTAGTGGAAAATGCTATTGATGCGGGAAGTACAACGATTGAAATTGCTTTAGAGGAAGCAGGACTCACTTCAATCCGTGTGACCGATAACGGAAAGGGCATGTCACGAAAGGACGCTGTGCTGGCGTTTGAGAGACATGCCACAAGCAAAATCAGCAATGAGCATGATTTATTCAGAATCCGGACACTCGGATTTCGCGGAGAGGCACTTGCAAGTATCGCGTCCGTAGCGAAAATTCAGCTGTGGACATCCGATGGCGAGGTGGAAGGCACTGAAGTGCAATTGGAAGGCGGCCACGTGATCAAACATGATAATGCCGCTTTTCGAAAAGGAACGGATATCATCGTCAGCCAGTTGTTTTTCAATACACCTGCACGATTGAAATATATGAAAACGATTCAAACCGAACTGGGACATACGATTGATTTAGTGAACCGGCTCGCTTTAAGCCATCCTCATATTGCATTTCAGTTAATGCACGAGAACCATAAAATACTGCAAACGGCAGGCAATGGGGATCAGCGAAGAGTTTTGGCGGAAATTTATAGCGTGGATGTCGCACGAAAAATGATTCCTTTTAAAGGCGACAATGCCGACTATACGATCCAAGGGTTCGTCACATTGCCGGAAATGACAAGGGCTTCAAAAAATTACATGACACTTATCGTCAATGGCAGGTGGGTCAAAAGTTACGCTGTCAATCAAGCGATATTGGACGGAATGCATACGTATCTGCCCATTGGCCGCTATCCGATTGCTGTAATCAATGTGGAGGCAGATCCCTATTTGACAGACGTCAATGTCCACCCTTCCAAGCAGCAGATCCGTGTTAGCAAGGAAGGGGAATTGTTGGCGCTTATCAAAAAATCAATCCATGAAGCAATCCGCAATCATATTATTATTCCGGATGCTATTAAAAAAGAGCCGCCTATAAAACGGGCATCCGAACAAACATCAATATGGAATATGCAAGCCCGTACAACGGTTCAGCAACCGGCATCTCCTGAACCGATTCAAACACCTTCCTGGCCGAAAAAGGAGACGGCCGTATCCTCTGCTTCGAACACCTATATTCAAACGGAGCGTGGGACTAACGAAACCGTGATGGAAACGATGGCTGCGGAGCCCGCTCTATTGGTGACAGAGGATTTAGCAGTACAACAAAAGATGCCTGAAGATAGAGGGCAACTGGTAAAAGAGATGCAGCCTGAAAACGAAACAGGGCTAGCGGATGACAAGAAACCAGAAAAACGTTTTCCTTCACTCGTTCCGGTTGGCCAAGTGCATGGCACGTACATCATAGCGCAAAACGAAGATGGGTTTTATATGATTGACCAGCATGCTGCACAGGAACGGATAAAATATGAATATTTTAGAGATAAGGTTGCGAATGTCGATCATGAGGAGCGTCAGCTGCTGCTCATGCCGCTGATCTTTCATTATTCCGGCAGTGACAAGACCACAATTGAGGAGCATATGGATATGCTGCACGGCGTTGGGATCTTTTTAGAGGAATTTGGCCCGTCTTCATATACAGTAAGGGAATATCCATCCTGGTTTCCAGCAGGAGAAGAGACGGCTATCATCGAAGATATTATCGAGCAAGTGTTGACGAAAAAACAGATTAATATCGGAAAGCTGCGTGAGGAATCGGCCATCATGATGAGCTGTAAAAAGTCTATCAAGGCCAATCATTATTTAACATTCTCTGATATGGAGAGGTTACTTTCCGACTTGTCGAAAGCAGAAAATCCATATACTTGTCCGCACGGCCGACCGGTCCTTATTCATTTTTCAACGTACGAAATTGAAAAGATGTTTAAACGGGTAATGTGAATCAAGGGAGTGATGGTGAATGGGGAAATTTATACTAGCGATCGATCAGGGCACAACGAGCACAAGAGCAATCTTATTTAACAAGGCAGGGGAAATTGCCCATGTCTCACAACGGGAGTTCAAACAATTCTACCCTCAGCCCGGCTGGGTAGAACATAATGCGAATGAGATTTGGGGTTCTGTCTTATCTGTGATCGCATCCGTACTTACGGAAAGCGGGAGCCGTCCCGAAGACATCGCTGGAATTGGAATCACGAACCAACGGGAGACGACAGTCATATGGGATAAGAGGACTGGGCAGCCTATTTACCACGCTGTGGTATGGCAATCCAGACAAACGCAAGGCATTGTCGATAAATGGAAGCGAGAAGGATGGGAAGCGGAAATTCGGAATAAAACCGGACTTCAACTTGATCCATATTTCTCAGCTTCCAAAGTGAAATGGATATTGGACCATGTGCAAGGGGCGAGAGAGCGGGCGGAACAAGGGGAGCTGCTCTTTGGCACAATGGAAACGTTTTTAATTTGGAAGCTTTCCGGAGGAAAAGTGCATGTAACCGACTATTCGAATGCATCCAGGACGATGCTCTTCAATCTCGAAACGCTTGCTTGGGATGAAGATCTTTGTCAAAAGTTCGAAGTGCCTATGCAGCTGCTGCCTGAAATCAGACCATCCTCCGAAGTCTATGCACAGACAGACCCTGCTGAATTTTTCGGCGCAAAAATTCCAATTGCCGGTGCGGCGGGAGATCAGCAATGCGCGTTGTTCGGTCAGGCCTGTTTCCATGAGGGCATGGCAAAAAACACGTATGGCACAGGCTGCTTTATGCTGTTGAATACTGGAGATAAAATGGTTCGCTCTGAAAATGGGCTGCTGACAACAGTCGCATGGGGACTTGGAGGAAAAGTGACTTATGCCCTGGAAGGCAGTGTGTTTGTTGCAGGATCTGCCATCCAATGGCTGCGGGATGGGTTGCGGATGTTCCAAAAAGCATCTGATTCAGAGGCTTATGCTTCGCGTGTTGCCTCTTCAGATGGTGTCTACGTTGTTCCTGCTTTTGTAGGGCTTGGCACCCCGTATTGGGATTCGGACGCAAGAGGGGCCGTTTTTGGGCTGACAAGAGGGACAACCAAGGAGCACTTCGTCCGTGCAACAATCGAGGCACTTGCATATCAGTCCAAAGATGTCCTGTTGACGATGGAGAAAGACTCAGGTACGGGACTAAATATCTTGCGAGTCGACGGCGGAGCGGTCTCCAATGAATTTCTAATGCAGTTTCAGAGTGACCTGTTGCAAATTGAAGTGGAGCGTTCAAAATATTTGGAGACGACCGCACTGGGAGCAGCTTATTTAGCCGGGCTGGCAACTGGTTTTTACAGTTCTTTAGAAGAGCTGGAGAAGTTATGGTCGAAGGAAAAAACGTATGCACCAAAGATGGATGTTAGTGAAAGAGACCGTTTGTATACTGGTTGGAAGAAAGCTGTGGAAGCGACAAGAGTCTTTAAACCGTAAAAGGAGTGGGACGTATGCTATCAGCAATGGAAAGGCCTAAATTCAAACAGTTTTTACAGGAGTTTCATTTCGATCTTCTCGTCATAGGGGGTGGGATTACAGGGGCGGGAATTGCACTTGACGCTGTAACGAGAGGGCTCTCTGTCGCTCTCGTCGAAATGCAGGATTACGCCGCTGGCACATCCAGCCGATCAACGAAACTAGTTCATGGCGGCTTACGTTATTTAAAGCAGTTAGATATCAAGATCGTTGCGGAAACAGGAAAAGAGCGAGAAATTGTTTATAGCAATGCATTACATGTCACAGAGCCGGAACGGATGCTTCTCCCATTCCATAAAGGGGGAACATTTGGCCGATTAACAACTTCAGCTGGTCTTTTCGCATACGATAAATTGGCGGGAGTACGGAAAGAAGAACGCAGAGAGATGCTGGCTTCAGACGAAGTGATTCAAATGGAGCCTTTAGTGAGAAAGGAAGGCTTGCTCGGCGGTGGCCACTATGTGGAGTATCGAACAGACGATTCCAGATTGACGATGGAAACGCTAAAAAAGGCCGCAGAAAAAGGTGCGGTCTGTTTGAATTATATGAAAGTCGAACATTTTAATTATGACGAGGACGGTAATTTGTCAGGCGCCGCTCTTTGGGACATGCTGGATGGCGATTATTTTTCTGTGAATGCGTCCGTTATCGTTAACGCGACGGGGCCATGGGTGGATGAAGTTCGAAAGAAAGATAGCATCTCCAATGACAAGAGGTTGCGCCTGACTAAAGGGATCCATATTGTCATCGACAAATCAATCTTCCCATTACGGCAAGCAATTTATTTTGATGCCCCAGACGGGCGCATGATATTTGCCATCCCGCGTGGTAGAAAAGCCTATATTGGCACAACGGACACATTTTTTGACGAAGACCGCTCCAATCCAGCTGCCACGGAAGAAGACGTGGCATATTTACTAGAGGCTGTGCATTATATGTTTCCCTCAGTTGCCGTTGATCGGCAGCATGTGGAGTCTACATGGGCGGGCGTTCGACCTCTTATCTACGAAGAAGGGAAAAAAGCCTCTGAAATCTCTCGGAAAGATGAAATATGGGAGTCGGAGACTGGTTTGATCACCATCGCAGGCGGCAAATTGACTGGCTACCGGAAGATGGCTGAAACCGTTGTAGACCGTGTAGCCAAGAAGTTTTCGAAGAAGGAATTTGGTCCTTGTGTAACAGAACATCTGCGTTTATCAGGTGGCGAATTTGAAAATGAAGAACAATTTAAGGCGTTCCGGGAAAGCAAAGCAAATGAAGCTGTATTATTCGGCCTTACAAAAGAAGAAGGTTTTCACCTTGCAGCCACGTACGGAACAAATGTCGACGTTGTATACAATTACGCCCATGCAATGATTGCAGAAAATAGCAATCTGCCCGCTGTCTTGAAAGCGGAGATCTTATATGCTATCCATTACGAGATGGCAATGACACCATCTGATTTCTTCATACGTCGGACAGGTGATTTGTATTTTCATATTGCCAAAGTGAAAGAATACAAAGATGATGTGACAGACTATATGTCACGTTTGCTGGCGTATTCGAATGAGGAGAAAACAAGGTACTTGCGTGAATTGGAACAGCAGATTGAACTGGCGCAAGTGAAGGGGGACAGCCATGCAATTTCGGACAATTGAGATGGAAGATGGAACGAGTATTCATGCCTGTTTGATCATGCCGTCGATACGCCCTATTGGCCATATTCATATTTTGCATGGGATGTCCGAACATATCGGCCGTTACGAAGAATTTATGTCTTTCCTCGCGGCACAAGGGTATGTCGTTTCAGGGCACGACCATCGAGGCCACGGAAAAACAGCCTCGTTAAATGGGTTTCTTGGTCACTTCGGGGATGACGTAACATTTGACCGGATTGTACAAGACGCCCAAGAAGTGATTTCGTTGTTTCGCAGTGAGGTGCCGGCCGAGAATTTTATCTTGTTCGGGCATAGTATGGGATCGTTTATCGCCAGAAGATATGTACAGCTCCATCAAGATATAGACCAGCTTATCTTGTCGGGAACGGGTGATGATCCGGGCATAGGCGGCACTGCTGGAATCGGGCTTGCTCAGATTTCCTGCCGGCTGGGTCGATTTAACACGCGCGATCCTTTGTTGAATAAACTTGTCTTTGGTGCCTTCTCCAAATCCGTTCCTCAAGCGAAGACTCCTTTTGATTGGTTGTCCACCAATCCTGAGTCGGTCAGGGAATATATTAATGATCCGCTTTGCGGTGCCGTGCCAACGACAAAATTTTTCCTGGAGTTATTTACAGGATTAAAAAAAGCGAACAATATAAAGCTCCATAAAACAATCAATGAACACTTGCCAATTCTTTTCCTTTCCGGAAGTGAAGATCCGGTCGGGAGGAAAGGAAAAGGGGTTTGGGAAGCCGCACGGCAATACGAAAAAGTTGGTATAAAACAGATTACCGTAATGTTGTATGACGGAGGCCGTCACGAAATGCTGCAAGAACAAAATCGTCAGGAAGTATTTCATTTCATCGTGGATTGGATAGAGGGAAAATGAATCAAAAAAAAACAGTAATCGCTATCGTAGGACCGACTGCTTCAGGCAAGACTGCGTTAAGTGTCGAATTGGCTTCACATCTGGATGGCGAAATTATTAATGGAGACTCCATGCAAGTCTACGAAGGACTTGATATTGGGACTGCGAAAATTACAGAAGATGAGATGGGTGGAATTCCACACCATCTTTTTGATACGAAAAAACCGACTGAAGAGTATTCGGTAGCGGATTATCAAAATGATGTCAGAAGCTGCATAGAAGAGATTTCCTCAAGGGGAAAACAACCGATCATCGTTGGGGGCACTGGATTGTACATACAAGCGGTCCTCTTTGATTATCGTTTTACCGATCAGGCGGGGGATCCGGTTGTCCGAAACAAACTGGAACGGGAGGCTGCGGAACAGGGGAGTCAAGCGCTTTATGATAGACTGAAGGAACTTGATCCCGACAGCGCTGAGAAAATCCATCCAAATAATACGAGACGAGTTATTCGAGCATTAGAAATCATTGAGGTGACCGGAAAATCAAAGGCGGATCATGAGCAAGGGAAAGGCGATAAGGCGCTCTACCCTCATCTGCTGATTGGTCTGGATCTCCCAAGGGAACTGCTTTATGAGCGGATTGACCGCCGTGTAGACGCCATGGTTGAACAAGGTCTCGTGGATGAAGTGCGAACTCTTTGGGAGCAGGAGATCCGGGGAACTCAGGCTGTTCAGGCGATTGGCTACAAAGAGCTGTATCTCTATTTAGACGGCTTTCTTTCTCTCGAAGAAGCAGTCGAGCTCGTGAAGAAAAACACAAGAAACTATGCCAAGCGGCAATTGACCTATTTGAGAAATAAATTGCAAATATCCTGGTTTGATGCAACAGAGGATCGTCAAGAAATGATTAATGGAATTTTGACATTATTGAAGGATTTTCAAGCAGAAGAACCGAATAGTTAAAAAGAGAGTTAGAAAAATAGAACTGGAGGATGGGCAAATGTCACAGGGAAATATGCAAGAAGTATTTTTAAATTCACTTCGAAAAAACAATACCTTCGTTACCGTGTTCCTATTAAACGGGTTTCAATTGAAAGGGCTCGTCAAATCGTATGATAATTATACGGTTTTACTGGAGTCAGACGGGAAACAACAATTAATTTACAAACATGCCATTTCCACATATGTTCCTTCAAAACCTGTCATTCTAAAAGAAGAAGAATAAACTAAGCGACTGTAGAAGAATCTTGCGATAAACTTCTACAGTCTTTTTTTGCCCTTTTACAATTCTGCGGTGCTGAATACATCGTCAGTGATGATAGTTGCCATGCGGCAGCCTCCAATGGAACAAATAGGAGAGTATTCTAAGCCCTGCCGTAATGACCAGTAGTGCATAGAGCGCCATGTCATAGTGGTAGGCGCCGAGCCCGACGATGATGCCGGCGACAGCTGCCCATACGGCATAAATATCTTTTTTAAACACGAGCGGCCTTCTCCCGGCAAGAACATCCCGTATAACCCCTCCGCCGGCGCCTGTAAGAACCGCAGCAACGGCAACCGCAAACAAGGTCATCTCCAAATGGACAGCAAGCATAGCCCCTTGTATAGCAAAAGCTGCGAGCCCAATTGCATCAAAATAAGTGCCCCATCGATTCCAGTGGTGCAGGATATACTTTAAAAAGAAAAATACGATTAAAATTAGTACAGTTGCGACAATAAATAAGAAATGCTGATCCCATAGCACCGAAATCGGGACGCCAATTAATAGATTCCGAACCGCGCCTCCTCCGAAAGCAGTGACCATTCCTAATATATAGACACCAAATAGATCATAATCCTCTTCCATTGCGACCAGAGCGCCGGAAATGGCGAATGCTGCAGTGCCAATCAAGCTGAAAACTTCCCACGCCATTCTTTCTCCTCCTCATTAAATATACAGGCCCTTACGTATTATGCCGTTTCTATTTGACGTGCGCAACTAGACTGTTAAGATAATGTAGTGAATACTAAAGGAATGAGGAACAAAAATGACTACCTACGATGAAACAACCTTACTGCAGCGTGCCGAAGAAGTAGAAAGCATGATTGCTCCATATGTCAAAGAAGTGGAGCAGAACGCTTTTACGAATCAGAAAAAAGTGCTGGCAGCTTTCCGTGCCAATGCGGTCAGCGATTTCCATCTTACCGGTTCAACGGGCTACGGCTACGACGATACCGGCAGGGATGTACTGGAACGAGTATACGCGGATGTATTTGGAGCGGAAGCGTGCCTAGTCCGCAATCAAATAATATCAGGTACGCATGCCATCTCCATCAGTCTATTCGGCGTCCTCCGTCCAGGCGACGAGCTCTTATATATTACAGGCAAACCATACGATACACTGGATTCAATTGTATCTGGCAAAGGAAAAGATACCGGATCTCTTGAGGATTTTGGCATTACATATAAACATGTTGACTTAAAGAGCGATGGAACATTGGATTTCGACGAGATAGCAAAGCAGATCGGACCGAAAACAAAAATGATCGGAATCCAGCGTTCGAAAGGATATTCAAACCGTCCTTCCTACAGAATCGACGAAATAGAAACAATGATTTCTTTCGTAAAATCAATTAATAGCGAGCTAGTCGTCTTTGTGGACAACTGCTACGGTGAATTTGTAGAAACGAAAGAGCCGACAGAAATCGGCGCAGATCTGATGGCAGGATCACTCATCAAAAATCCCGGTGGCGGACTTGCCCGTACAGGCGGTTACATCGCAGGCCGGGCGGATCTAATTGAGAAATGTGCATACCGTATGACTTCACCGGGACTCGGGGCAGAAGCAGGAGCCTCCCTCGATACGTTATTGGAGATGTACCAAGGTTTCTTCCTGGCTCCTCACGTAGTGAGCCAAGCGGTTAAAGGAGCTCTTTTCACGTCCGCATTTTTGGAAAGCTACGGATTTGATACAACGCCGCATTATGAAGTAAAGCGCACCGACTTAATCCAATCAGTCAATTTTAAGACAGCTGACCAAATGATCGCATTTTGTAAAACAATCCAAGAGAACTCGCCGATCAATTCCCACTATTCACCTGAACCTTCCTATATGCCTGGATATGCAGATGACGTCATAATGGCTGCGGGCACATTCATACAAGGCTCCAGCATTGAGCTGACAGCTGACGGTCCGATACGACCTCCATACACGGCCTACGTGCAAGGTGGATTGACATACGAACATGTAAAAGCGGCAATTATCGCATCCGTTGCTAAACTGGCTGAAGCAGGATTGATACGATAAGAAAAAGCTGTTCCCGTAATCGCAACGGGAACAGCTTTTTTAATGAATTAGTCGATAGACGCCAATTACCTTGCCCAGTATGGACACAGAATTGACGATAATCGGTTCCATAGATGAATTTTCTGGTTGCAGGCGGAAGTAATCTTTTTCTTTATAGAACCGCTTAACAGTCGCTTCATCCTCTTCAGTCATGGCTACGACGATTTCGCCATTATTGGCAGTGTGCTGTTGTTTCACGACAACATAGTCACCATTCAGAATGCCGGCTTCAATCATACTGTCACCGACAATTTCGAGCATGAACAATTGGTCATCAGAAGTGCCGTACGTCTCCGGAAGTGGAAAGTATTCTTCTATATTTTCAATTGCAGTAATAGGTTGTCCTGCTGTAACCTTTCCGACTAATGGAACGTGGAGAACGCCTGGCTTCAATGCATCAAGCCCCTCCGGATCCAATATTTCAATTGCTCTTGGTTTAGTCGGGTCCCGTCTAATGAACCCTTTGCTCTCTAGCCTGGCCAAGTGGCCATGAACGGTTGAACTGGAAGCAAGGCCGACCGCTTCTCCGATTTCCCGTACGGATGGCGGGTACCCTTTTAACCGAACTTCCTCTTTAATAAATGTCAAAATGTCCTGCTGTCTTTTAGAAATTTTCTTCAAACGTCTCACCCCTCTAATCTAGTCATACTCGAAAGATTGCTAACGCACATGACCGAATGTTTCCTTACCGATAGTATAACAGGTGTTCGGTTAAATGGCAAACAGAGGTTCGAAAATAGGTTGACAACGGAAATTCCCTACCCTATAATGAGAACAAACATTCCGAACAGACATTCTAGGAGGGCGTTCTAATGAGATTCTTACAAAAATACATATTTCTGATTTTAATTATGGCGACAAGCATTGCATTCACTTGGATCGGAACTTACAAACACAAAGAACCAGCAATATTTACAGAAATAACAGTATCGGAAGGCGACACGCTATGGCAGCTGGCCACCAAGCTATCCGATGGCAAGAAAATTGATAAGTGGATTGATGATGTGATGGCTATGAATGATTTGGATTCTTCTTTCATCCGAACAGGTGATCGGTTAAAAGTGCCTCAAGTTAAAACGGTTCCTGTCGAGATGGATCATTTCGAGCTGGCTGGAGAAGGAAAATAATGAGTGGCCGGATGCGGTGCGTTTTATATACTCGTGTGAGTACGGAAAAAAATGAGCAAGAAATTTCCCTCGTAAGGCAACAAGAAGAGCTGGCAGCACTTGCCGCAGAGATGGGTTATGAGCTGGTGAACACTTTCTCTGATAAGCATAGCGGCTATGATATGGACAGGGAAGGTCTGCTCAGCCTTCTTGAATTTGTAAAGCGGGAAGGCATTGAAGCCGTTCTGATCCAGGACGAAACACGGCTGGGAAGAGGGAATGCCAGAGTCGCAATTTTACACTTGCTTGCGAAGACAAATACGACTGTCATTACAAATCATGACAGCGGCCCGTTGCAATTGAATGAGATGGATACAATGTTATTAGAAATATTATCTATCGTGGAAGAATATCAGCGTAAAATTCATAACGCGAAAATTAGACGTGGAATGAAAAGAGCAGTTAAACAAGGATACCGGCCAGAAAAGAACTTGAAGAACAAAGGAAACAGCGAAGGCCGTGAACGATTGGACGTCCCTACGGAAGAAATTGTTTCACTCCGGAAGAAAGGACTGACTTTCGAAGAAATTACAGGTATTTTGAAAGGGCTTGGCCATTCCATCAGTAAAGCGACAGTCCACCGGAGATATAAAGAATATGAAGAACAGCAGGAAGGCTGAATGGTTGCACTTCCTGCTGTTTTTGTATACTTTTTATGATAGCGGTATATTCGAATCTTTAGGAGGACCACAGAAATGCTATCAGAAGACAAAATTAAACGAATCAACGAGCTTTCGAACAAATCTAAGACAACAGGGTTATCGATAGAAGAGGCAAGGGAACAAACCGCTTTACGTAAGGAGTACTTGCAATCATTGCGGACTTCCATGAGAAATACAATTGAGAGTGTGAAAGTGATTGATCCAGAAGGGAACGACGTGACACCTCAAAAGGTCAAAGATGCGCGCAATAAAAAGTACCCGAACTGATAAGTTGAAAGTTGATGTCAGACTGAATCGAGATAAAGTGATAGAAATTGAGTTTTAGGGCAAGCCGGTCAAACTCGATTTGTATTTCTCCTTCATTTTGACTACACTAGAATGGGAATACTTTAATTTGATCTACTAGAGATGGAAACGGGAAGGATGACAGACATGACCGAACAAATCGATCAACTAGCCATTAATACCATTCGCACATTATCAATTGATGCGATTGAAAAAGCAAATTCAGGACACCCTGGATTGCCGATGGGCGCTGCTCCAATGGCATACACTCTTTGGACGAAACATATGAAACATAACCCAACAAATCCTGAATGGTTCAACCGGGATCGTTTTGTCCTCTCTGCTGGGCATGGCTCAATGCTACTTTACAGCTTGCTCCATCTGAGCGGATACGGACTTTCAATGGATGAAATTAAGAACTTCAGACAATGGGGATCCAAGACACCAGGACACCCTGAGTATGGACATACAGCGGGCGTTGAAGCGACAACTGGCCCGCTCGGTCAAGGGATCGGAATGGCGGTCGGTATGGCGATGGCTGAAAAGCACCTGGCAGCCACATACAATAAACCAGGCTACGAAGTAGTTGACCATTATACGTATGCTCTATGTGGCGACGGAGACCTTATGGAAGGGGTAGCAGCCGAATCAATCTCATTGGCTGGTCACCTCCAATTGGATAAACTTATCGTTCTTTATGACAGTAATGACATTTCTTTGGATGGCGAGTTGGATATGTCATTCACTGAAAACATTCAAAAACGTTTTGAATCATATGGCTGGAATTATATCCGAGTCGAAGACGGCAACAATATCGGTTTAGTCTCTAAAGCAATTGAACAAGCGAAATCAAACTCAGGCGGACCGACAATGATTGAAGTGAAAACTGTCATCGGCTA
Organism: Sporosarcina sp. NCCP-2222; assembly: GCF_023168145.1. Classification (GTDB taxonomy): domain Bacteria; phylum Bacillota; class Bacilli; order Bacillales_A; family Planococcaceae; genus Sporosarcina. The sequence goes on along the minus strand of NZ_BQYK01000003.1, from coordinate 128,905 downwards.
CGGCTCTCCGAATAAATCTGGCAAAGCGGATGTCCATGGTGCACCGCTTGGCGAAGATGAAATGAAGCTGACAAAAGAATATTATAAATGGACTTACGAGGAAGACTTCCATGTTCCCGATGGTGTATATGAAACATTTAAAGAAGCAACAGACCGTCTCGGCGTACAGGAAGAACAGCGCTGGAATGACCTTTTTGCTCAATACGAAGCAGAACACGCCGATCTTGCGCAGCAATTGAAACGTGCAATCCGTAACGAAATTCCAAGCGAAGTCACAGAAGCATTGCCTTCTTATGATGCGGGCAAATCGGTTGCGACCCGCTCCGCTTCAGGTGATGCTATCAATGCAATTGCCAAGAAGCTTCCATCCTTCTTTGGCGGAAGTGCCGATTTGGCCGGTTCTAACAAAACGTCAATGAAAGGGGAAGGCGACTTCCTGCCAGGAAACTATGCTGGCCGAAATATCTGGTTTGGTGTTCGTGAGTTTGGAATGGGTGCGGCACTCAATGGTATGGCGCTACATGGCGGTTTAAATGTGTTTGGCGGTACGTTCTTTGTCTTTAGTGATTATGTTCGACCTGCTATTAGACTTTCAGCGCTAATGGGCTTGCCGGTCACATACGTCTTCACTCATGACAGCATCGCTGTAGGGGAAGATGGACCGACACATGAGCCGGTAGAGCACTTGGCTTCCTACCGTGCGATGCCAGGACTGAACGTCATTCGTCCAGCAGACGGTAACGAAACTTCAGCTGCCTGGAATATCGCAGTCACATCACAAGACACACCGACATTACTCGTACTTTCCCGTCAAAACTTGCCGGTTCTCGAAAAGTCCGGTGAATTGGCGATGGAACAAGTGAAAAAAGGTGCATATGTCGTTTCGCCAGCAGGCAAAGAAGCCGCAGATGCTATTTTGATCGCAACGGGTTCTGAAGTAGGACTGGCAGTTAAAGCACAAGAAAGCCTAAAGAACGAAGGAATCGAGGTTTCCGTCGTTTCCATGCCTTCCTGGAATCTGTTTGATCAGCAAGATGAAGCGTATAAGGAAACTGTTTTGCCGAAATCCATTACGAAGCGTCTGGCTATTGAGATGGGATCATCCCTCGGCTGGCACAAGTATACGGGAACTGAAGGGGATGTCCTCGGCATCGATACTTTTGGAGCTAGTGCCCCTGGAGACACAGTAATTGAGCAATATGGCTTTACAGTTGAGAATGTTGTTAATAAAGTTAAAAAGTTGATTGGTTAATAATGAAGAAAAGCGTTGGGACTTAGATCCCTTCGCTTTTTCTTTATGTATCCATACACATCGTTTGAATTTACATGAAATGGGTATAGAAGAGTAATTAAAATTGATTGAATAATCATATTCATACGACAATAATAGTGAAATTATTTAACACAAACTGACAAGTTTTTCATTTGACATTGTGTAGGATAGAGCAAAGGGGGTGATGGTTGTGAGATCTTACGAAATTTACAAAGTGAAAAATGAATATCTATCATTTATCATAGGGCGGGAACGTTTACTCTATGATCTGTTAAGAGAAGAAACAAATCATCAGCAACCAGCTCAAGAGATCCAATACTTATGCGATCATATTGAAGAATTGACAATTGACGAGGCCATCATGGATCATTTAGGCAAAAACTTTTCTTCTGTTGAGGCAGACGAAGGTTCCTATCGATTAACGCATCCAATGAAAGGTTCTATCTATATCTCGGTGTCCCCTTATTCGGTACAAGCCTATTGCGATGGCTCAAGAATGCTCGATTTGGATCTGTTTGTCGCGTTGTCCGGTTCACATGACCGGTACTTTGCGGTAATGGAAGGTGTGGGTGAGTGGGGATGGCTGAAGCCTGTCAAACATGCCAATCACTTAGTATCCGAAAAGATGATTTCTTTTTAGTAATAAATGAACCGCGTAAAAAGGGCCGTCCCTGAAATGCACCCCATATATAAGGTGCCATTCAGGGACGGCCTTTGTACATATGAGGATAATAAATAAGTATAGAGGAAAGGAAAATAACGATTTTGCATGGAGTCATTGCCATATTGCATCCCGATGTTGTATAATCCATCATGGTGGAGTAAACTTGATTTTGGTAAGTGAAGGAGGTAAAAGCGGATGGGCACGATTTGGGTAATCCTAATTGCTGTCGTCGCATTAATTGCTGGTGTGGCCCTTGGATTTTTCATGGCACGTCAATACATGATGAAATATCTAAAAGAAAACCCGCCAATCAATGAGCAAATGCTGCGCATGATGATGATGCAAATGGGACAAAAACCTTCACAAAAGAAGATTAATCAGATGATGGCACAAATGAACAAGTTGAATGATAAGAAATGATTGTAAATCGTGAGTAGGAAACGATTTAACAAGGATCAAAACTTTGAATGCTTGTTCGTGTTCATAAAATGGATATATCTTTCTTGGTATAATTCAATTAATTTGGACAAGTCATCTTTCTTATCGTAATGGTTGATAAGGAGGATGGCTTTTTGATTGCCCTGAATGTCGTTACATACAATAAACCCGTCCATGTATTTAGGACGGGTTTATTAAATGGTAATCTGTTAAAAAACGTTGAAGCGTTTCTTCGTAGGCTTCCGGATTTTCATTGAACGATTTGGCATGTGCACCTTTTTCGAAAAGTTTCATTCTCTTTCGGTCAGGCTTTAATTCATACAATTCTTTCGTCATATCTGGCAAAATAAAATCATCCTCCAGGCTATGAATGAATAGCATCGGCTTCGTCACTTTTCCGATTACTTCGCGAGGCGAAACCAATGTGGTCGTATAGCCATCACGAATCTTTAGAAAGAGATTGGCGATGCGCAGCGTCATTCTCGAGCGCAGCGGTGTATTAATTCGGAGGATATGCAGAATTTGCTCCGAGAAATCGGAAAACGGACAATCTACAATATAAAAGTCGGCTTCTTCTTCAAATTCTCCGCCGTACAATATGGTAGTGGCAGCACCCATGGATTCACCGTGAATGCCTAAAATCGCCTCGCTGCCGATTTGTTTCCGGACAGCATGGACAATTGCTTGCAAGTCCTGCTTTTCATAATACCCGAAGCTCGTTGTTTTACCTCCTGAGTCGCCATGCCGGCGATGGTCATAGACGACAGAATTAAAACCGAGCCTTTCAAATAGCCGGGCATACTTCATGGAATTGATTTTATTTTCCGTGACGCCGTGGCAAATGATGACGGTCTTCTTCGTATCAAGAGGTTTCAGGAAGACGGCTCGCAGCGGATACCCGTTTGGGGAATCAATCCATAGGTCTTCTTTTCGGACGGTTTCATACCAATGCTCATCAAACCGTTTCGCGCCAACTTCCCGCTTCAAAATGACATCGCTGTCTTTTAATTTCATATACATTAGGCGATTCGTAGCGATGAAACCCAGTATGGAAAGCAGGGCTGTGGTGACACTGCCGATCAACCCGGTGATATATACGATACGCCTCTTCAATCCCTCAACTCCTTTTACAACTGGCCGTTCTTATACAATCTATACATTCCTGAATCGATCGGTCTTGAAACATGCGGAGCAATAAGATCGATCGCTTCACAAACTTTTTTAACATCTACTCCTGTTTGAATGCCTAATGTATCGAGCATATGTACAACATCTTCAGTTGCTACATTGCCAGTAGCGCCAGGAGCGAACGGACAACCGCCTAATCCGCCTGCGGAAGTATCAAAACGGTCAATTCCCGCTTGCAGTGATGCAAAAATGTTGGCGAGTGCCATTTTCCTTGTATCATGAAAATGAGCCGTCAGTAATACATCGGAAAATGTATCTTTCAATAACATGAACAATTCATAGCATTCCAGTGGATTTGCTCTGCCAACTGTATCGGCGACACTTAATTCGTCGACTCCCATTGAGACGAAGTCGGCACATAACGATTGGACATCCTTGCTATTAATTTTACCCTCGTACGGACAGTAAAATGCGGTGGAAATACACGCTCTGACAAAGATATTTTGCAATTTCATGTTTTTAATGACGGGCTCAAGTGCCAAAACAGCATCTTTCGTCGGGCGGTTAATATTTTTTTGGTTGAATGAATCACTTACACCGACAAAGACAGCAATGCTTTTGGCTCCCGCTTCAAGTGCCAGCTGTGCCCCTTTTTCATTCGGTGCCAGCACAAATTGCCGGCCGACTTTAGTTGTTTGAGTAACAATCTCCTTGGCGTCCGACATTTGCGGCACCCATTTCGGCGATACAAATGAAGTGAGCTCCATTTCATCAATGCCAGCCTGCTGCAGACGGTCGATGAAGGCCAACTTGTCATCGGTATCCACCTGTCTTTTTTCATTTTGCAGGCCATCCCGAGGTCCAACCTCGATAATCGTCACTTTCTTTGGTAAAATGAACATAACTTCCCCTCCCGCTTTCATTGTACTTGACGTCGAAAGGGGACGGCAATTAGGAAGGTCTTGGAAAGAGGAACAGGGGAAAAGTGAAAGAGAATGAGGGGGATTTTCATGACGAAAGAGGTAGTAATTGTTAGTGCAGTTCGTACAGCAATTGGATCTTTTTTAGGATCATTGAAAGACGTTTCGGCTGCAGAGCTGGGATCCATTGTTATTAAGGAGGCAGTCAAGCGGGCGAACATCAAGCCTGATCATGTCGATGAGGTCATTATGGGGAACGTGCTTCAAGCCGGAAATGGCCAAAATCCCGCAAGGCAAGCTGCAGTGAAAGCGGGTCTGCCCGAAACCGTGCCTGCCATGACAATCAATAAAGTTTGCGGTTCTGGCCTGAAAGCAGTCCATCTGGCGAGACAAGCCATCGTGTCAGGTGATGCGGATATTATAATAGCAGGCGGCATGGAAAATATGAGCCAGGCACCCTATTTAATGAAAAATGCAAGAGAAGGATTCAAAATGGGAGATCAAAAACTAGTAGATAGTATGATAGCGGATGGACTTTGGTGCGCTTTTAATGATTACCATATGGGAATGACAGCTGAAAATTTATGCGACCGTTATACCATCTCACGCGAAGAGCAGGATGCGTTCGCGGCGGACTCACAAGCGAAAGCGGCAGCAGCCATAGAAAGCGGCCGATTTAAAGAAGAAATCGTTCCTGTTCAAATTCCACAACGGAAAGGTGACCCGATCATCTTCGAGACGGACGAATATGTCAAAGCAGGAACAACGGCCGAGAAATTATCAAAGCTGCGTCCTGCTTTTAAAAAAGAGGGAAGCGTGACGGCAGGCAATGCTTCGGGGATCAATGATGGTGCAGCTGCCTTTGTGATCATGTCGAAAGAAAAGGCAGAGGAACTCGGAATTGAACCGCTTGCTGTAATTACAGCAAATGCGAATGCAGGTGTAGACCCTTCCATTATGGGAATTGGTCCAGTCCAAGCAGTAAGGAATGTACTGGATCGGGCGGGGATCGGGTTAGATGAAATCGACCTAATCGAAGCCAATGAGGCATTTGCGGCTCAATCCTTGGCAGTTGACCGAGAGTTGTCCTTCAATAAAGAAAAACTAAATGTCAATGGCGGCGCAATTGCCCTCGGCCATCCAATTGGTGCGAGCGGTGCGCGCATACTCGTCACACTGCTTCACGAGATGAAGCGCCGTGACGCAAAAACGGGACTCGCCACATTATGCATTGGTGGCGGACAAGGCGTTGCTACGATTGTCCAGCGCCCTTAATAGAGAAAGGGAAATGAACGAATATGGCAAAAAAGAGACAGAAACAAACTCAATCACACGCACCCAAAAAAGAAAAAGAAGAAAAACTGACGCTGTCAGACTCGTTGAATGAAGACATATTGGCGAAGTTAAAAGCGACCAAAATGGAACTGTCTGCTAAAGAAAAAGCGGAAGAGGAAAAAAGACAAGAACAATTGAAGCGCGAAAGGCGAGAAAAAGAGAAGAATAAGAGTTTTGCCGAACTGCTTGATGAGTATGGGGATGCGGGCTCCAAATTTTAATATGCAGCAATTCATAAAAAGGACTGTCCAGAAGTCAGCGCAATATGACCTCTGATCAGTCTTTTTTGATGGACGCTATGACTCCGTTCCAGGTTTACCAAGTAAATGAATCAGTACATTCACACGGGGCATGTATTAAGCAGATGGTAGTTTGAGAACACTAAGGGGAATTGAAGGAAGTTTGGCGTAATGTATGAGTCGGTGGTAAAGACCCGAGAGTCGGTGGTAATACCTCACAAGTCGGCGGTAAAGTGCCGAGTCGGTGGTAACACCTCTCAAGTCGGTGGTAAAGTGCCGAGAGTCGGTGGTAACACCCCTCAAGTCGGTGGTAACACCCCTCAAGTCGGTGGTAAAGTGCCGAGAGTCGGTGGTAATACCTCTCAAGTTGGTGGTAAAGCCCCAAGAAGCGGTGGTAAGCCACTCACAGTCAGTGGTAAAGCGGTCGCCCAGGTAATACGAACACTCCCGGCAAACATATGAGCGTTTCCAATGCATATACGAGCACTAACAGCAACATACGAAATATTCCCACCACATACAAGCTCTCCTGTCAATAACGCGTTCATCTCCCATTCGAGCAATCTGCCATAAAACAATGCAGTTGTGGTCTAATCCACTCACCTATTGTCAAGTCACACACCGAAAGTACGAAAAAACCATTGCAATTGTGGCAAATTTGTGAACATGCAATAAAAAGTAGGTAATCTAATCAAAATCCGACATTCTTTTTAAATTTAATGAAGTACGATAGGACAAGTGTGAAAAAAACATTGAAAAGTATGGAGGAAGCGGGTCGTGAAGGACAATTTGAAAAAAGAGTTGTTGTCATTACAAATTCAGATGATGCGGATCATGATGTACAAAATGGCGAAGCGAAATGGATTTACACACCCAGATGTCATAGCATGCAGTCAAGATTTAGACAAGCTTTTAAACCGTTATCAAAAAATTGCCTAGAAACATACATTCGGAAGCTGTTATGCCGAAGAAAAAAAGACGTCGATTCCAAAAATGGAGTGGACGTCTCTTTTTTATTATCATGCTAGTTTCGCATATTCTTGAACGATTTTTTGTACCCAGTTGAAAGGGTCTTCTTCTTGGCCAGTTTGAATATTAGTCAGCGTATTGTATAGTTTCATGGAAAGGTCGCCTGTTTTTCCATTATTAACGATCATTTTATAGCCATCCCAATTCAATTCACCAACAGGGGAGATGACGGCTGCGGTACCTGTTCCGAATACTTCTTCCAAAATTCCCTTTTCATACGCATCCCGAATCTCTTCCATCGAAATCTTTCTTTCAGAAACGGGAATCTCCCAATGACGAAGCAAATCAAGAATGGATTTTCGTGTTATCCCTTCTAAAATGCTGCCATTAATAGCGGGTGTGATGATTTCTCCGTTAATTTTAAAGAAGATGTTCATGCTTCCTACTTCTTCAACATACTTTCGTTCTACTCCATCGAGCCAAAGGACTTGGGAATAGCCTTGCTGATCCGCCACTTCTTGAGCCTTCAGTCCGGCTGCGTAATTTCCAGCTGTCTTAGCGCCGCCGGTACCCCCTTTAACTGCTCGGACAAATTCATTTTCCACGAGGATCTTGACAGGATGAATCCCTTCTTTGTAATAAGAGCCGACAGGGGAAAGGATAATGATGAACTGATACTTTCTTGCCGGTGCTACTCCAAGAAACGCCTCTGTCGCGATGACGAACGGTCGGATATACAAGGATGTGCCTTCCAATGTCGGAATCCAGTCTCTCTCAATCCGTAAAAGTTCTGTCAACCCGTGCAATGCTGAGTGCTCATCAATTTTTGGCATGCATAATCGGTCTAATGAGAGGTTTAACCGTTTCATATTCTCTTCAGGTCTGAAGAGCCGAATTACACCTTCTTCATTTTTATAAGCTTTCATGCCTTCAAAAACGGTTTGTCCGTAGTGGAACACAATGGAAGCAGGATCTAAGGAAATCGGTTCGTACGGGACAATTCGGTGGCTGTGCCAACCTTTTCCTTCTTCAAAGTCCGCAACGAACATATGATCCGTGAACGTTCTACCGAATACAAGCGTCTCCGCATTCGGTTTCTCTTTTTTAGTTTCTGCTAGTTTTACTTGGATGGGCGTTCTCGTCATAATCATCAAATCTCCTTAACATAATCGAATAGTTTTCCAGCCTTATGCCAATCGTCAAAATGGTTCGCGTCTTATAATTATCGAATAGAATCATTATACTGCTTTTTTTGAAAAAATAAAGAGCTGAATAGTAAAATTATTTATTAAATTTTGAAAGCGTTTTCATAAAGCGAGTTTGTAATTCGCTTGAAACGCAAGTACAATAAAGAAAAGCGTAAAATTGGGTGGTTGAATGAATCAAATTGTCATTATCGGAGGAGGCATTTTAGGTGCTTCCGCGGCCTATCATTTGAGTGGACGAGGAAGGGATGTCATGCTCATAGATCGGAAGGATTCCGGACAGGCGACAAATGCTTCAGCCGGAATCATTTGTCCCTGGTTGTCCCAGCGCAGAAACAAAGCGTGGTATCAGCTGGCACAGGCCGGCGCAGCCTATTATGAAGAACTTATTCCTATGCTGGAATCAAAAGGCTTGGAGACGGGTTACAGTAAAGTTGGGGCCATTAGTATTCATACCGATTCAGAGAAACTGACAAAGATGGAGGAACGTGCACGCCAACGTAGGGAGGAAGCGCCTGAAATCGGTGATTTGCGTCAGTTGGATGAAAATGAAACGGTATCGCTATTTCCGTATCTCTCCAACCGGTATACTTCTTTGTATGTGAGTGGTGCAGCGCGGGTTGATGGCCGGATGCTGCGTGACGCATTGCTAAAAGGTGCCGAATTGAAAGGACTTAGAATCATAAATGGTTCCGCATCCCTTCAGAAAGACGCAGAAGGAAACGTAGAAGTCTGGTTTGATAACGATAGAATAGAAGCGAAACAGGTAATTATTACTGCGGGGTGCTGGGCTGGTGAACTGACTCGTCAAATTGGCATACCAATTGAAGTGAGAGGTCAAAAAGCTCAAATCGCCCATATGAAGGCAGCAGATAACGGAACTGCTGCATGGCCGGTCGTTATGCCTCCAAATGACCAATACATGTTGGCCTTTCCTAATGGAAAGATAGTGGCAGGCGCAACCCACGAAGATGAACATGATATGAATGATAAACCGACATTAGGCGGCATTCAGGAAGTATTGAATAAAGCGTTAGACATTGCACCTGCATTGAGTGATGCTGAGTATATCGAGACTAGGGTCGGTTTTCGGCCATTCACCGCCGGCTTTTTGCCAGTGATCGGGAAGCTGCCGGATGTTTCAAATGTTTTATTTGCCAATGGCCTTGGTGCCTCTGGTTTGACAGTTGGGCCCTATTTAGGGAAGCAGCTGGCTCTTATGGCTCTTGAGGAAGAAGTGGAGATCGACGTATCAAAATATCCAGTCGAAAGTACGCTCCATTAATTTACAGATAGAATAGTAGGGATGGAAATGAAACTAGTGTCTTGGAATGTGAACGGACTACGGGCTTGTGTAAAAAAAGGATTTCTCGAATATTTTGCCGAAGTAGAAGCAGATATTTTTTGTGTACAAGAGACGAAATTACAAGAAGGGCAAATTGATTTGCCGTTAGAAGGATATTACCAATATTGGAACTATGCATTGAAAAAAGGCTATTCCGGTACAGCCATTTTTACAAAGGAAAAACCCATCGGAGTCTATTATGGAATCGGTGAGGAAGATGGCGAAGAGGAAGGGCGCATCATAACAGCAGAGTTTGAAAATTTTATTTTGGTTAATGCTTATGTTCCCAATTCGCAGCGTGATTTGGCGCGCCTTCCTTTTCGATTGGCTTGGGAAGATAAAATTCGGGAGCATCTGACAAATCTCCTTGACCGAAAGCCGGTCATTTATTGCGGCGATTTGAATGTGGCCCATCAAGAACTGGATATAAGGAATGTGAAATCGAATATCGGCAATTCTGGATTCACATACGAAGAAAGAAGTAAGATGGACTTGTTGTTAAAAGCAGGGTTTATTGATTCATTCAGGCATTTTTATCCCGACAGGGGAGAAGCATTTACGTGGTGGTCGTACATGAATAAGGTTAGAGAACGAAATATCGGTTGGCGCATTGATTATTTTCTTGTTTCTCATCATCTACAAAAGGGGATGAAAGGAGCCGGCATCGACCATCACATCATGGGGAGCGATCATTGCCCTGTTGTACTTGAGCTGGAAATATAAAAACGGCAGACAACATAAACTTGTTGTCTGCCGTTTTATAAATTGAATAGAAGAATTAGTTGTTATTATTGTTATTGCCGTCTTGTTTAGCGCGAGCTTCTCCGCCTTTACGGCCAATTTCTTCGTAGAAATCGCGGTCGTGATTTTTAGCAGTAGCTTCTCCGCCTTTACGGCCGATTTCTTCGTAGAAATCACGGTCGTGTTTCTTAGCAGTAGCTTCTCCGCCTTTACGGCCGATTTCTTTGTAGAAGTCGCGGTCATGGTTTTTAGCAGTAGCTTCTCCGCCTTTGCGGCCTGCTTCCTCTAGTGACATTTTTCCTCTGTTATCGTTATTATTTTCGTTGTTTCTAGCCATTTTACATCGTCTCCTTTGTTTAAAATTGTTGTTGTAACTTACACTTCTTATATAGCCTGATATGAGTTTTCTAAACTAATTTTTCGCATTAAAATAGTGTTCTGGGTATTTGTTATTTTTGTGATAAAAAAGTTACATAGACGTAATGTTTAGTGATTGTTTTTCGAAAAATAGAAAATCAATTTTCTATTTATTGCCCTGTTGAAATTTCGATTTCACATGTTATACTGAAAACATTCTAAAACATCCACTCATATAATCGCGGGGATATGGCCTGCAAGTTTCTACCGATTTGCCGTAAACAAATCGACTATGAGGAAGCAAAGGAAAGAAGGCTTGCCATTTGGTATGTCCTTTATACTTCGTTCGCTGTTAGCACGGAGGCCTTGCTCCACTCATGTCATGATTGGATGCACGGTCAACGGGCTTTTTTGTTGATTGTGAAACAAATAGGAGGAAGTATACGTGAAGAAGCTAGAAGACAAAATTAGCAAGAATGGCAAAGTACTGTCAGATCAAATCTTGAAAGTCGACTCATTTTTGAATCACCAAATCGATCCTGTTCTCATGCAAGAGATCGGTAATGAATTTGCGGAAAAATTCAAAGGGGAAGGGATAACTAAAATTGTTACTCTGGAATCCTCTGGCATTGCACCCGCGATGATGACTGGACTCGTATTAGGGGTTCCAGTAGTGTTTGCAAGAAAGAGAAAGTCTCTCACTTTGATCAATGAATTATATTCGGCTAGCGTTCACTCGTTTACTAAAGAAGAAAAAAATGAAATCTCAGTATCTAAAGATTATCTTTCACAAGATGATCATGTTCTTTTAATAGATGACTTTTTGGCGAATGGCCAAGCTGTTGAAGGACTTTTGTCTATTGTGGAACAGGCAGGAGCAAGCTTAGCCGGAGTTGGTATCGTAATCGAAAAAGGATTTCAGCCGGGTGGCGAGATGATACGTAATCGTGGCATCCGTGTGGAATCATTGGCCATTATTCAGTCGTTGGAAAATGGTAAAGTCTCCTTTGCAGAGGGGTCAACTCTATGAAATCCGCGTTACTTGGATTCCAACATTTACTCGCTATGTATGCAGGAGCGATTCTCGTTCCCTTGATTGTCGGAGATGCAATTGGCTTGACGCCAAAACAGTTGACTTATTTAGTATCCATCGATATTTTCATGTGCGGTATCGCCACATTGCTTCAAATCATGACCAACCGCTTCTTTGGTATTGGTTTGCCTGTAGTACTTGGATGTACATTCACAGCGGTCGGACCAATGATTTCAATCGGGGCGAAATATGATGTTTCTGCAATTTATGGATCCGTCATCGCGTCAGGCTTGATTATTGTATTGATCAGCCGGTATTTTGGGATGCTAGTGAAGTTTTTCCCGCCGGTTGTCACAGGGTCCGTCGTAACAATCATTGGTGTGACACTCATACCAGTTGCTATTAACAATATGGCTGGTGGAATGGATTCACCCGATTTCGGTTCCACTGCCAATGTTTTATTGTCCTTTGGCACTTTGTTCTGCATTATTTTGATATACAAATTTTCAACAGGTTTCATCCGTTCGATTTCCATCTTACTTGGGCTTGTAGCTGGAACAGTAGCTGCCATGTTCATGGGTGTTGTGGATTTTACAAATGTTCATGAGGCATCACTGTTACATGTCGTCGTGCCATTTAAACTCGGTATGCCTTCGTTCCATTTGCTTCCAATTATTACGATGACACTCGTGGCAATGGTTTCCCTTGTTGAATCGACGGGTACTTATTTCGCGTTGAGCGATATTTGTGATAAGGAAATAACAAAAGAGGATTTGGCGAAAGGGTATCGTTCGGAAGGCCTGGCATCCGTTATCGGCGGGATATTTAATGCCTTTCCTTATACGACGTTTTCTCAAAATGTCGGACTCATGCAATTATCTGGCGTGAAATCGAGAAAAATCATTTTGATTACTGCCATCATGCTGATTTCACTAGGGTTAATGCCGAAAATTGCAGCGATTACGACAGTGATTCCGACATCTGTTCTTGGTGGAGCTATGGTAGCGATGTTTGGCATGGTCATTTCACAAGGAATTAAAATGTTGAGTAAAGTGGTCATGGAGTCACAGGAAAATGCAATGATTATTGCCTGTTCAGTAGGTATCGGACTTGGCGTCTCAGTCGTGCCTGATTTATTTAGCATGTTTCCTGAAGAAGTCCAAATATTGACTAGCAATGGCATTGTGACAGGAAGTTTGACAGCGATCGTTCTCAACATTCTTTTCAATATGCTGCCAGTTAAAAAGAATAAAAAAGTGACAAGCCCTGCAGTAGAGAAAGAGGCTGAAGTGGCACACTTGCAATAATAATATAGAGCTTTATAACATGAAAAGGCGAAGGGGATCAGTTAGTTGATTCCCTTCGCCTTTTGCTTTTTTAGCATCATAGACATGGTGCTTATTTGCTGCCATCTGTATCGGTGCTAGTGTCAGTATCGGTGCTAGTGTCTGTATCCGTGCCAGTGCCGTCAGTTTCAGTATCTGTTCCTGTACCATCTGTATCAGAATCCACATCTGTATCAAGATCCACGTTCGTATCCGTGCCTGTACCATCGTCCGTTTCAGCAGGTGGGTTGTTTACATCCAGGTTTGTATCATCGTCATCATCGCCGCATGCTGCAAGCATGGAAACAGATAGTAAAGCTGCCGCGCCTAGTTTCAACCACTTCTTATCATTTGTAATTGTAAAATTCATAGTAATCTCCTCCGTAATCCTTAGTTAGTAATTGTAGTAGATGTTGCTACTCTAATGAATACCCACAATTACTAACCTTAATCATTACAAAAGTATTTCGGAAAGATTACAAACTGCCTATTTTTTATTATTAAACTCTGTGTTCCTGATAACGATCCTGTCTAACGGTGTTTTTTAAGTCCTCGATAACCGTGTTGTCCATTTCTCTTTCATATGAGACGATCGAATCGAGCAATTGTTTTTTGGAACTGGCTCCAACGAGCACACTTGATACAACTGGTTGAGTTAAATTGAAAGCAATTGAGGCTGCGTGAATATCTTCTGTCTTCTTATTTAGCATGGTAAGTGTCTTATATAGATCATTAGCTGAGTACGTGCCAAAACCATCGGACTTCTCTGCGCGTTGTAAACCGTCCATCGTGAGAAAACCTTTTGCCAGCGTTCCTCTCGTAATTATTGACACGCCAAAGTCCGATATCATCTTGAACCATTCTTCCGGACGTCTGTCGAGGAGACTGTATTGCATCATCACAGATACGGCTGCACTCTTTTTAAGGAAGCGTTCAATGACATTGGGGCGTATCGATGAGATGCCGTATTGTCTAATCATCCCTTCTTTTTTTAATGTTTCCATCGCATCGATTGCATCCTCTGCATTATCTTCCATTGTACCGCCATGCAATTGATACAGATCAATATAATCTGTACCGAGTCGCAGCAGGCTGTCCTTGACGGCCTTCATAATATGTTCTTTAGAGGGGTTCCATGTCCAGCTGCTACCGTCGGAATTCATTTGATTGCCCACTTTGGTAGCCAGAATAATTTGATCGCGCTTTGTTGTGAGTAAATTGCCAAGAAGCTGTTCGTTGCGGCCGCCGCCATAAAGGTCGGCTGTGTCAAAGAAATTAATTCCTGCTTCCAAGGCAGTTTCGATAATTTCCGATGCTTCCCTTTTGTCTGCAGGAAGAGACATGCAGCCAAGTCCGAGTTCTGAAACATATAATTCACTATTTCCCAATCTTCTTTTTTTCAATAAAAGCACCTCCCGTTTTGTTCATGTTACAATGTCAATGTAAAAAGGAAAAGCAGCATGCTTGATGACAAAGAAAGGTTGTGAGAAACAGTGATTCATACTGAGAAAACAGTTGCCAGCAAGACGATTTATGAGGGAAAAGTCATTTCTCTACGTGTAGAGGATGTTGAGTTGCCAGATGGAAAGCTGGCGAAAAGGGAACTCGTCAAACATCCCGGTGCAGTTGCTGTGTTAGCAGTAACAGCGGAAGGCAAACTGGTCTTTGTGCGTCAGTTCAGAAAAGCTCTTGAGCGGACACTTGTAGAAATACCGGCAGGGAAAATTGAACCCGGTGAGGACAAGCGGATCACGGCGATCCGGGAGTTGGAGGAAGAAACAGGGTATCATGCACAGCAATTCGAATACATTCAGTCCTTTGCGACTTCGCCGGGATTTGCGGACGAAGTCATTCATTTATATGTTGCGACAGGTCTGCAAAAAGTGGAAAATCCGGCAGCGGGTGATGAAGATGAATTCATTGATATTTTGGAATGTACAATAGAAGAAGCCGAACAGCTGGTGGCAGATGGCCAAATTTTCGATGCTAAAACGCTGTATGCAATTCTTTATGCGAAAAATATGAAATAGGTGGGTTATTTAAGAGTGGACAAGCATAAGGTGTACAAATGAAACGGAGGTGCATCTCGTGGTCCGCTCCTTATCTATCATCCATTTATTCGTCATACTGTCCATTGGTTATATCGGAGGTGCTTTGCTTTTCCGGGAAATTAGTGTAGAAGCATCAGAGAGCTTATTATATTTCCTAGATAGAAGGATTATTGATCAGGAAGCGTCCATTTTTTGGACATTGCTCTCGGTTGTCTTATTTTTCGCTGTCGCATATCTTTTCTCGATCCAACGGAAGACTCGTCCTATTGTTTTGCTTGTCGGCGCATTAAAGGGTGTAATCTTTGGTTTATCATCCTCTTACTTGCTGTCAACAGGTATGGGCATGTTCCAGTATGCTGTTTGGTGGTTTCCTTTCCAATTCATCATATGCTTTCTGCTATTAATATATTGTGTGGTTCTTAGCCCTCCATATTTTGAGAGAATGCATTCCCGCAAGCGTCGGAATCTACGTCCGCTGCCTATTGTGCTCACTTTTTTTATCTGTATTCAAATAGTGGAGGCGCTTATTTACCAAATCTTCATTAGATAGATCGTAAACCTGTCCTGGTGTTTTCCTTTCTGTTGTCACACGGATTGACCATTTGCTATAATGGTTTCAGTGTTGAGGGGGGCGTCGTATGGAAAGCCGGATAGAACGGATAAAAAAACAACTGCACGGGGCCAGCTATAAGTTGACGCCACAGCGGGAAGCGACCGTTATGGTCCTTTTGGAAAACGAAGAAGATCATTTAAGTGCAGAGGACGTATTTCTACTAGTAAAAGAAAAAGCACCTGAAATTGGCCTTGCTACAGTATACCGTACATTGGAATTGTTAACCGAACTGAAAATCGTCGATAAAATAAATTTTGGAGATGGGGTCTCGCGTTACGATCTGCGCCAGGAAGGTGCCTCTCGTTTTCATCATCATTTAATATGTCTTGAATGCGGTAAAGTGGACGAAATCCAAGAAGATTTATTAGGAGATGTTGAGAAGATCGTGGAAAGCCGATATGGCTTCAACGTAAAAGATCATTGGCTTACTTTCCACGGCATATGTAAAAGATGCCGAACTGCAGGCCCCGACAAAAAGAAGTGATATGGGATGGCGTTATGCTATCCCTTTTGTCGTTTCGTATTGTATTTCCCATTGCGCATACATAGTGGACAAGACTCTTTGTTTCCCCTGGAGCAAGTAATGCGCTGAGCGTACGACTGGAGGACAGGGCCTTCATTTACTTTAGGAAAAAAGGAGGGATATCATTGGAAACAGCCGGTGCTATTTTGAAAGATGCCAGATTTGCTTTAGAGGACTATTTACATTTTCTGCGGGTAGAAAGGCAGCTTGCGAAAAACACTCTTGTATCCTATCAACGAGATTTACTGGATTACATCCTCCATTTGGAAGGGCAAGGGTATGAATCTTTTGAGCAGATTGACCGGGCAGTTATCCTTCTTTATCTTCAGAAGCTAAAAGACCTTGGAAAGTCGACAAGAACCATCTCGCGCCATATTTCTTCCATCCGCTCCTTTCATCAATTCCTAGTAAGGGAGAAAGTATCGACGCATGACCCTACTGTTCATTTGGAAATGCCGAAATTGGAACAGAAATTGCCTCGTGTCCTTTCCATATCGGAAATTGATGCACTGATCAATTCACCTGATTCCTCGAAACCGCTAGGGAAAAGGGATGTCGCTCTACTCGAATTGATGTATGGGACAGGGATGCGCGTCAGCGAATTAATAGGACTCAATATGGAAGATTTACATTTGTCCATGGGGTTTGTCAGGATCTTTGGGAAAGGATCAAAGGAGAGAATTGTCCCGCTGGG
This sequence comes from Sporosarcina sp. NCCP-2222, assembly GCF_023168145.1. Classification (GTDB taxonomy): domain Bacteria; phylum Bacillota; class Bacilli; order Bacillales_A; family Planococcaceae; genus Sporosarcina. The sequence continues at coordinate 112,052 of NZ_BQYK01000003.1, read as the reverse complement.
GGCAGGAGCGATCAGAGCTTGCCAGATATATGTGGAGACGGCTCGTCCTGAGTTATTGAAGGGGAAGAAGGCCGATGCGCTTTTTTTGAATATGCGGGGCACACGGTTGACTCGCCAAGGTTGCTGGAAGATACTAAAAGGCCATGCAGCAGAGGCAGGTATACAGGCAGAATTGACTCCCCATATTTTGCGCCACTCTTTCGCGACTCATTTAATTGAAAATGGGGCTGATCTTCGGGCGGTGCAGGAAATGCTAGGTCATTCGGATATATCAACGACTCAAATCTACACACATGTCAGCAGGGCCAGACTGAAGGATGTTTACGTCAAGTACCATCCGCGTGCCTAAAATATCTTATGAGTGGTTGAAGCAATGTGTTTAGGAGAAGGATATATTCGCTATGAAAGCGATTTACGTAAAATAGGCAGGCGGTATTTATTTACTGAGGAGGATATTATTATATGGATAACAAGAAATTTGCAAGAATACACCTAATCGTACTCGACTCTGTCGGTATTGGAGAAGCGCCGGATGCGGCGGAATTTGGAGATATTGGAGCAGATACGCTCGGCCATATTGCGGAACGGATGGGCGGATTAACAATGCCTTCTATGGCTGAAATGGGATTATCCAACATTAAGGAGATTGAAGGGGTTCCAGCGATGGAATCACCAACTGCTTTCTATGGGAAAATGCAGGAGGCTTCTGTCGGCAAAGATACGATGACAGGTCATTGGGAAATGATGGGTCTCAATATCGATAAGCCATTTAAAGTCTATCCAGAAGGCTTCCCGGAAGAGCTTATCAACGAGCTGGAAGAAAGAACAGGCCGCAAGGTAATTGGAAATAAACCGGCAAGCGGAACGGCCATTATTGATGAGCTTGGCGAGGAGCATATGAAGACAGGGGCCATCATTGTCTACACATCTGCTGATCCTGTGCTGCAAATAGCAGCCCATGAGGAAATCATACCAATTGAAGAGCAGTACCGTATTTGCGAAATTGCAAGGGAACTGACACTGCGGCCAGAATTCTTGGTTGGACGCATCATAGCCCGCCCGTTCGTTGGCCAGCCGGGTAATTTTACACGGACTTCCAATCGGCATGACTATGCTCTGAAACCGTTTGGCCGGACTGTGATGAATGAACTGAAAGATGCAGGATATGACGTCATTGCAGTCGGTAAAATCTCTGATATTTTTAATGGCGAAGGCGTGACGAAAGCTGTCCGTACGACAAGCAATATGGATGGTGTCGATAAGCTTGTGGAAGAAATGAAGCAGGATTTCAGCGGACTGAGCTTCACCAATTTAGTTGACTTTGATGCCTTATTCGGTCATCGAAGAGATCCGATCGGCTATGGCAACGCGTTGCAGGATTTCGATGCCCGCCTGCCAGAAATCATCGGTGCACTCCATGAAAACGATTTATTAATCATTACCGCGGATCATGGCAATGATCCGGTTCATAGCGGCACAGATCATACGAGAGAATTTGTTCCACTATTAGTTTATTCGCCTTCATTAGCTTCAGGGGCAGAATTGCCGCTGCGCAAAACTTTTTCTGATGTCGGTGCGACAATTGCAGAGAATTTCGGCGTCAAACTGCCTGAGTTCGGCGATAGTTTCTTATCTTCATTAATTGAAAAGGTGTGATTCGATTGTTCAGGATGGTGGATATAATTGAAAGGAAACGAAATGGAGAAGTCCTTTCAAAAGATGAGATTACATTTTTTGTGACAGGCTATACGAATGGTTCCATTCCAGATTATCAGGCGAGTGCCTTATTGATGGCGATTTACTTCTCGGGAATGAATGCAGAAGAACAAGGCTACTTGACGATGGCGATGGTCGAATCAGGCGACCAAATTGATTTATCTGCTATTGAAGGGATCAAAGTCGACAAGCATTCAACTGGCGGTGTTGGCGATACGACGACACTGATCCTTGCCCCTTTAGTTGCGGCATGCGGTGTTCCGGTAGCCAAGATGAGCGGGCGTGGACTTGGCCATACGGGGGGGACGCTCGATAAATTGGAGTCAATTGAAGGATTCCATATTGAGCTGACGGAAGAGCAATTTGTCAATCAGGTAAATCAATTGAAACTGGCAGTGATCGGGCAAAGCGGCAATTTGACACCAGCGGACAAGAAACTATATGCTCTTCGGGACGTCACAGCGACTGTGGAAAGTATTGCACTAATCGCTAGTTCGATCATGAGCAAGAAAATAGCAGCGGGAGCTGACGCGATTGTTTTAGACGTCAAGACAGGCGAAGGCGCTTTTATGAAAACGCTAGAAGATGCTGAGAAGCTTGCCTCGGCCATGGTTGCCATTGGCAAGCAGGTGGGCAGAGAGACGATGGCGGTCATTTCGGATATGAATCAGCCCCTCGGATACGCAATCGGCAATGCATTGGAAGTAAAAGAAGCGATCGATACGCTAAAAGGAGAGGGGCCGGATGATCTGACGGAGCTATGCATCGCTCTCGGTTCCAAAATGATTATGGCAGGCGGAAAAGCATCTTCCATGGAAGAAGCGAAAACGATGCTGCAGAAAGTCATTGAGGATGGATCAGCTCTTACACTCTTCAGTAAAATGATAGCAGCGCAAGGCGGCAATTCTGAAATTGTACACAATCCGGAGCTAATGCCAAAGGCAGACTACCAAATTGAAGTGCCTGCACCAGCGACGGGTTATATTACCAAGATGGAAGCAGACGAAATCGGAGTTGCGGCGATGCTGCTGGGTGCCGGAAGAGCAACAAAAGAAGATGAAATTGACTTGGCTGTAGGAATTGTTTTAAATAAGAAGATTGGTGATCATGTGGAAAAAGGTGAAGCTCTCGCGGTTATCCATTCCAATCGGACAGACGTCACATCTTCACTTGAGATGCTGCAAAAGCATATTCATATCGGCCAGGAGCAAGTCGATAGACCAACATTAATTTATAAAACGATAATGAACTGAAAAGTAATTGGAAACTGTGAAGACACATTGTGTGCTTCACAGTTTTTTTCTTGTACAAAAACACAGGCTTCGACATCAATTTCTTTATTGAATACTGGCAATTGCTTTAACTGAATGTTGTTTCATAGCTGTATTATTGTTTCTATATAGCGGCTGCTGCCTGCAGACATTCAATAAGTTCCAATTTCTTTCCCAACATGTGTAAAAGATTTAGGATATGGACATGCTTGAATACGTAACAGATCTGTGTCGAAATATAGAAGGTTGGAAAGTAGTATGACTAGTTCTGTCACGTGGAAGGATTTCGCCTGACGGATGTTGAATGTTCCGCTACAAGGAGGGATTCAGCATGGCTGAGATTAATACTATTGATGGAATTGTTGTGGTTACATTATCTGGAGAGTTGGACAATCATGAAGCAAACCGGATCCGTTCGACGATCTCCTCTTCGATTTATGCCGGACAAGTAAGAGCGATCATCTGGAACTTGGAAAGGTTAGCATTCATGGATAGCGCGGGAATCGGCCTGATTCTCGGGAGAATGCGTGACCTGGTGCCGTATAACGGAGAGACCGTCATTCTGAATCCGTCAGCCACGATGGAGAAGATATTCAATTTTTCCGGTTTAGGTTCAATGATCAGACATTGCACGGTGGAGACTGCACTAGGTGAAATCGGAGGGGTTTTACATGAGAAATGAAATGACATTATCTTTTGTCGCAATTGAAGAAAACGAGGCGCTGGCTCGAATGGCAATGACTTGTTTCATTACGCCGCTCGATCCGACTCTTGAAGAGATTTCAGAGTTTAAGACTATCGTATCAGAAGCGGTGACCAATGCGATTATTCATGGGTATGAATGCGATGGCACAAGCTTAGTGACAATCCATGCCATTATGGATGAAAACAAGGTGACAATGACTGTGCAAGATGAGGGGAACGGAATATTTGATGTGGAGCAGGCGATGGAACCCATGTTTACAACCAAGCCGATGATGGAAAGATCCGGAATGGGCTTTACGATTATGGAAAGCTTTTCGGATCAATTAACCGTCGAGTCTACGGTAGGGCATGGAACTGTCGTGAAATTCGAAAAAACATTTTCTCCGGTGACGGAAGCAAGCAGTATGAGGTGACCTATGGACGTTTCCCTTGAAAAACAAGACACGCTGCTGACTCAGGAAAAAATGAGGTTGCTCATCCAAGAATCACAGAATGGCAATAAAGATGCGCGCCGGCTAATGGTGGAAGGTAATACGAGGCTTGTCTGGTCGATTGTCCAGCGTTTTGCCTCCAGAGGGGCAGATTTGGAGGACTTGTTCCAAATTGGCTGTATCGGACTCATGAAATCAATTGATAAATTTGATCTCTCGTATGATGTCAAGTTTTCTACGTATGCTGTGCCGATGATTGTTGGGGAGATCCAGCGTTTTCTTCGTGATGATGGAATGGTGAAGGTGAGCCGATCCATCAGGGAACTCAGTTTTAAAATACGGCATGCGACGGATAACTTCATTAAGAACCATGGAAAATCACCATCCATTTCCGATATAGCGGAAGTGCTTGATGTTACAGTTGATGAAGTCATACTGGCTTCAGATGCACTTCGTGATCCGGCATCATTGCATGAACAATTATATGAAAATGAAGGGGACAGTCTCACGTTGATGGATCAATTGCGGGATGACCGGTCTGAGCGGGTCTTTGATCATATTCCACTTCGAGATGTCGTGTCCAAATTGAGCAAGCGGGATCAGACGATCATTTATATGCGTTATTACTTGGATTATACCCAAAGTGATATTGCTGAACGGATCGGGATTTCACAAGTGCAAGTATCCCGACTGGAGAAGAAAATCCTGGCCCAGTTGAAAAATTGGATGGGCCCCGTACTTTCTCAGTCGGAGGAGCAGGAATTAAAAGTGAGGGCAGACTAACGAATGTCAAAATTATTCGAATCGACAAAAGAAGGCGAGCAGTGGTTCCAGGAATTGTTTGGCGTAGAAGAGACATATGACGCGACAGCAAAAACGGTTCATCTTTGGGGAATGAAAACGTTAATATTTTATATTAATGGCCTTGTTGACGGTTCGATTATTACCACTCTTTTAACCGAGATGCAGCAAAATTATGAGACGGGAGAAGCCCATAGGGACGATCCAAAAGGATTTTTAACTTATTTTCCGTATCATGCATTGACAGATGCCAAAGACCGGGATGAATTTCTGACTGCTGTTTTAAGTGGGCAAGTGGGCTTTGTCATGCCGGATGGATTCGCATTCATTGGAGATATCCGCAGCTATCCCGGACGGCAGCCAGAAGAGCCGGATACCGAAAAAGTAATTCGTGGATCGAGAGATGGATTTACAGAAAACATCGTATTAAATACAGCTTTGATCCGAAGAAGGCTTCGAACGGAAGATCTCCGTTTCGAAATGCATCACACTTCTGCTAATGGCAAAACGGATATCGCCATCGCTTTCATTAAAGGGGCGGTGAGTGAAGAGCATTTAAATTATGTACGGGAACGGCTTGACAAAGTGAAGCATGATGGGTTGACCATGACGGATAAGGAATTGGAGGAGTTTTTGTTTAAGCAAAGATTTCACCCAATGCCATTCGTCAGGTATACAGAACGTCCGGATATTTGTTCCGCCCATTTGCTGGAAGGTCATATTGCCATTATTGTGGATACATCTCCCTCGGTCATTTTGGTACCGATCACATTGTTCCATCATCTACAGCATGCGGAGGAGTACCGGCAGGCGCCGTTCATTGGAACATTCGTCAGATGGCTGCGGCTTATCGGGACGGCAGCCAGTCTGTTCCTATTGCCTTTTTGGTACTTACTGGCCAGCAGACAGCATTACTTGCCTGCCGCCTTAAATTATATTGGCCCGAATGATGCAGGGGAAATCCCCCTGTTCGTACAAATTCTAATTGCTGATGTAGGAATCGAAATATTGCGGATGGCAGCCATTCATACTCCTTCTCCTATGACAACAGCCATGGGATTGGTTGCAGCAATCGTTATAGGACAGGTGGCAATCGATGTCGGTCTATTTACGGCAGAAGTCGTTCTCTATGTGGCTGTCTGTGCCATACTGACATTTGCGATTCCTTCTTATGAATTGAGTATTACGACAAAAATATTCCGGCTGTTCCTCTTAATATGCACTGCCATTTTTGGCGCTCCAGGATTCTTCCTTGGTGTCGCGGTTGTCTTTTATTATTTATGTTCATTGCATCCAATGCGTATGCCATACATGTGGCCGCTAGTCCCATTCTTCCCGAATGCGATGAAACGGGTGTTGATTCGATATCCGATGACGAACGATGCTCCAAGGCCGTTCATTACGGATTCTCCGAATCGAAATAGGCTATCGTAGATTGCTTCTTCCCTCTCTGTTATGGTAAAGTTTCTCTATGGTTTAGTAAGGAGAAACGAAAAGACGGGAGGAATGTGATATGCATCTTTATGGTACACAATCTGTTAATGAAAAAGGACATTTGACAATTGGCGGGGTCGATACAGTCGACGCAGCTCATACGTATGGTACCCCGCTCGTCATCTATGATATTGAATTGTTTAAAGAACGGGCAGCCGCATTCATTGATTCATTCAAGAAAATGGGTATTCCTGCTCAAGTTGCTTATGCAAGTAAAGCATTTTCGTCTATCGCGATATATGAAATTGCTGCTGAGCTCGGCCTCTCACTCGACGTGGTATCGGGTGGAGAACTGTATACTGCAGTGGCGGCCGATTTTCCGCGGCAACGGATTCATTTTCATGGGAACAACAAAAGCTACACAGAACTGCAATTTGCATTTGACGAAAAGATCGGCTGCATTGTCGTCGATAATTTTTCAGAAATTGAATTGCTAAAGGAAATATCGGAGTCCAGACAACAAAACATGAATGTTCTGTTGCGTGTAACACCTGGCATCCATGCTTCCACCCATGACTATATTACGACTGGGCAAGAAGACTCTAAATTTGGTTTTGATTTAAATAATGGACAGGCAGAGGATGCATTTCTGCAGTTATATAAGCATCCTTATCTTACGATGTTAGGCATGCACTGCCACATTGGTTCTCAAATTTTTGAAACCGATGCATTTCGTCTAGCGGCGGAAGCATTGATGAATAAGATGGTCGAGTGGCGGGAGCGTTTTAAGTTCATTTGTCCCGTATTAAACCTCGGCGGCGGTTTCGGCATCCGGTATACGGAGGAAGATGCACCATTACATCCTTCTCAATATGTTGAAGAGATGGAATCCGTCATTCTTTCTATGACAAGGAAGCATCAATACCCGCTTCCTGAAGTCTGGATTGAACCGGGACGCTCTTTAGTTGGGGATGCAGGCACAACACTCTATACGGCGGGAAGCCGAAAAGAAGTACCGAATGTCCGCACTTATGTGGCAGTGGATGGCGGCATGTCCGACAATATCCGGCCTGCGTTGTACGGAGCGAAGTATTCAGCTGCAACGGCAAATAAAATGCTGGAACCGCACACCGATAAGGTGACGATTGCCGGAAAATGTTGTGAATCAGGAGATAAGCTGATTGAGGATGCATTTCTTGCTGAGCTGGAGGAAGGCGATCTTGTAGCGGTTTTTTGTACAGGCGCCTACACATATTCGATGGCAAGCAATTATAATCGTCTTCAACGGCCGGCAATTATCTTCTGTGAGAATGGGGAGCATCAACTCGTCGTGCGCCGGGAGACTTATGAAGATATCATTCGTTTGGATATTCCGCTTCAGAAGGTCGGGCGTGAGGAGAGAATATGAGACGCCGTAATGTCATGCTATTTTTTTTCATCATTTTGGCAGCGGCCATTTGGGGTGTCGTTTACTGGTACTTTATTGCCCCTTTTGCCGGTCCGAATAAATGAACGTTCTCGCTCATTGAAAAACCTTTGCCATTCTTGTACGATAAAATGAACTTAATAAATTCCATAATCTGTTTGTAGGCATCCTGTAAAACATCTAAGAAAGGGGTTGCATGAAACGAAGCGGAATTTGCAGCACTCTTTCTGCCATATGGCGTGTGGGTGGGTATAATTCGCTTTCGGTCATTGCTGTTGTCCCCCCGATTGCTGACCGGGGTTTATTTTTATCTGTAGAAAGACAAAGGATTTTTGAAAAGAAGGGATTCAATTGATACTTTTACGGTATAAAAAAGCACATGAGAAAATCGCCATGGGATTACTGTCCTATATGCCAGGTGAGAAATCCGTGAAAAAATTGCAGGAAACAGTACAGCAATATGAATCGGATGAACAATCCCAGTTATTTTTATTGAAAGATCATGACGATTATATAGGTGTGATAGGGATTGAATTGGAAGATGACGCCTACACGGTCAAACATCTTTCTGTCAATCCATCCTACCGGGGAGAAGGAATAGGCACTGCGATGGTGTCTAAGCTGCATGAACTTTTTCCGGATTTGGAATGCAAAAGCACAGAGCAGACAGAACGATTTATGAAAAAGTGTATGGAAAAGGAAGGAGCAGATTAATTTCTGCCCCTTTTCTTTTTTTGTCTGCTTATAAGAATATCAGTCCTGTCTCTCAGCATATGTTTATGAATGATAGCATTGCTGTTTGCTGGCAACAGATCCATTTGAGTTACTTCCAGCGTAGTGCTTTTGAGAAGCATGCCGGAGTGCAAATGGAGTGGGAATGCGCTGAATGGCTTTTCCTCGCGTACCGACTCGAGAGAATGCTTCAGATCGTTCAAAAGCTGTTCAAAATCAATTTCTTGGCGGAATAGAGGAGGGAATGCAAGCATTCGTCTTTCTGCTTTGACGAGTGTGCGGATAGCTCCCTTGAAATTGCCCCGACGCCAATGATATAAACCGGTTGCCAGCAGGATGAAAGCGGTGAGAGGATGCTCTTTATCAGCTCCAGGAATGGATTTCCAATATTCCTCAAGCACTTCATGGCATTCAAAGTAATCTTGATTCCGGTTGAAATAAACAATAAAATGTATAAACAGTGGATGATGGTATGGGTGCATTGTTCTTCTCCCTTCCGGTACATCTATCAATTTCGTAATTAGGGTGGGATGGGCATATGGCCTACAAAGTAAAGCTGGAGGTTTTTGAAGGGCCTCTTGATCTATTATTGCATTTAATCAATCGACTTGAAATAGATATCTATGATATCCCGATGGCGGAATTGACGAATCAATACATTGAACACATACATACGATGCGAGTCCTTCAACTGGATGAATTAAGTGAATACCTAGTATTGGCAGCAACATTGATTGAAATTAAGAGTAAAATGCTATTGCCGGTCCACGAGGAAGATGGATTGGACGAACATCAGGATTTCGAATATGAAGAAGATCCGCGGGAAGAATTGGTTGCCCGGCTGATGGAGTATAAGAAATATAAGGAAGCGGCAAATCAATTGAAGGAGTCTGCTGACGAACGGGCCATCCATTTTACAAAAATGCCCGAAGATTTATCTCATTATGGGGAAGTGGCTGCCCCTCCACCAGATGAACAGCTCAATGTGTTTGATTTGATTGGCGCGTTTCAGAAAATGCTTCAACGGAAACGGCTGCGAGTGCCGCTTACTGCCAGTATCACCAAGGCGGAGTTATCGGTAGATGAGAAAATGGATGACATTGTCGCCATACTGAAGAAAAAAGGCGGGACTTGCTATTTTGATGAACTATTTGTTGAAGGGGATCTGACGGATCTAGTCGTTTCTTTTCTATCCTTGCTCGAGCTGATGAAGCGAATGGACGTGCTAGTTTGGCAGAATGAAAACTTTCAGCAATTAACAATTTCTTTTGGACAGGAGGGCAGCTGAAATGAATGAAGACGAAGTAATGCATGGAAGAATTGAAAGTTTACTATTTGTCGCCGGTGATGATGGGCTAGCACCCGAACAAATAGCAGCAATTATTGATTCGACGAAAGCGAACGCAGAAACGCTGCTCGATCAATTGCAGGAACGATATGAAAATCGCCAAGATGCTGGTATCACTCTGCGGAAGTATGGAGGGAGGTACAGATTAGTCACAAAAGGTGAATTTGCAGGCGACATCACGAAGATGCTTGAAAACCCTTCTCCAAAATCCATGACACAAGCATCAATGGAAGTGCTGGCCATCATTGCATATAAGCAGCCGGTCACTCGTGTGGAAATAGATGATTTGCGCGGGGTCAAGTCAGAAGGCCCGTTACAGACACTGGTGGCCAAAGGATTCATTATGGAAAAAGGGAGACTGGAAGGGAGTGGCCGACCAATTCTCTATGGTACGACTGAGCTGTTTTTGGACCGTTTCGGACTGGAGTCGATCGACGGCCTGCCGCCACTGACCGAAGTAGAGGAAGGGGAGCAGGAAGATACCGATTTATTCATGACGAAGTTCCAAGAAGCATTTAATATGCAAGAAGATGAAGGGGGAATCATTGATTGAGGCGAGCATTTGCTGTCGTGCTTTTTCTAGTTGTTCTTTTTGCTGCAACACCGAAGGAAGCGGCCTCAGGGCAGGCGTGGGCGGTAATTGACGCAGAGACGGGAAGACTATTGCAAGGCCACAACGAGAATGCGAGATTGCCGATTGCGAGTTTGACAAAAATTTGGACGGCGTTCACGTTTGTAGAAAGCGGGGCTTCGGGCGATATTACCATTTCCCCGGAAGCAGCTTCTGCCGAGGGATCGTCCATCTATACAGTGCAAGGGGCGAAGATGCCAAGTGAAGCATTGCTGCACGGCCTTATGTTAAGGTCTGGCAATGATGCGGCCTATGCCCTTGCAGAACATGCGGGGGGCTCGTTGGAGGGCTTTGTCGATATGATGAATGAAAAAGCCCTTTATTATGGACTGAAGGATACGAAATTCATGAATCCATCGGGTCTTCACCATGATGAACATCTATCAACAGCTTATGACACAGCAAAAATGCTTTATTTCGCCATGCAAAATGATGAATTCAGAAAAATCGCTTCTTCCAAGTCCTATATTTACAAAGGGAAGGATGGGGATGTTCGGAGTTGGAGCAATAAACATCGTCTCATTCATACTAATCCCGATGTTAAAGCAGGAAAGACCGGCTTTACGAAAGTGGCAGGCCGAACATTGGCCACTTACTTCGAAAGGGATGGAAAGAAAATTATTATCGTAACTTTGAATGATGGGGATGATTGGAAAGATCATACGGATCTTGCCAATCAGACATTCAAAGATTATGATTTAGTGACAGTCGCGAAGAAAGGGAAATATTCCATACTGCCTGGCGTTGAGGGAGAATTGGATGAGCCGATCAAAGTGCTTCTGTCGCCGGATGAAAAAGAACGGATTACCCATTTTGTCAGGATCCCTCGAGGGAAAGAGAAAATCAGCACCGGCTCATGGACAGTTTCGTTTGATAATCAGCCGATTATCACAACTGATATTACTATTCATCAATAATAAATCGCACGACAGCTACGCAAACCAACATACGTAAATACGTCGTAATTATGACAAATTCCGTAAGACTGCCTTCTTTAGGTCAGTCTTCTTTTCATTTTCATGGAAGTGTGACATAATTTTTTGAGGAAAGAAGGAAGGTGACGAAGTTTGGAAAGACTACAAAAAGTATTGGCACAGGCAGGAGTTGCTTCTCGCAGAAAAGCGGAAACACTCATACTGGAAGGTAAAGTGAAAGTGAACGGAGTTGTTATTAGGGAACTCGGAACGAAGGTTTCCAAATCCGATTCTGTTGAAGTGGAAGGCGTGGAGTTAGTTAAAGAACGGAATGTTTATTATTTGCTTTATAAACCTCGCGGTTATATCTCGACGGTAGAGGATGACAAAGGAAGAAAGACTGTACTGGACTTGCTTCCTCATGTTGAGGAACGTATTTTCCCTGTCGGAAGACTGGATTATGATACATCTGGGGTCATTTTGTTGACCAATGATGGGGAGTTCTCGTACTTGATGACGCATCCGAAATTTAAAATCCATAAAACATACGTGGCGAAGGTAAAAGGCATTCCAAACCGGGAACTGCTAAAAAAATTGGAACGCGGCATTGAACTAGAAGACGGAATGACAGCTCCAGCGAAGGTGAAGATGCAATCGGTAGATAAAAAAACAGGTACTGCCATTGTTGAAATTACCATTCATGAAGGAAGAAACAGGCAAGTGCGCCGCATGTTCGATGCAATCGGCTGCCCTGTTTTGAAGTTGAAAAGGGAGTCATTTGGCACCTTGACGACATATGGCATGAATGCGGGAGAAGCACGGGAATTGACGACCCATGAAGTGAAACAGCTGCGGGTGCTTGCGGAAACAGGCAAAATCGGTCACTGAGTTTCCCGAAATGTTCACAAAGCTATCACGACTTCAACTTTTTTAACAGGTTACATTTGTTATAATCGAATTTAGAACTCATTTATCGTTAGGAGGCTGAACAGTGGCCAAGGCGAATAAAAAAACGAAACGCTTGATCATCAGAGCTGTCGTCCTCATATTGCTGGCATTGGCAATTATTTTTTCCATCGTTTCAAAGGATAAAGTGAAAGTGCTGGAAGTAGGGGACAAAGCTCCAGACTTTGAGCTCGTTGACTTGGAAGGCAATAAACACCGCCTGTCTGATTATGAAGGACAAGGAGTGTTCCTGAATTTTTGGGGAACTTGGTGTCCTCCTTGTAAAAAAGAAATGCCGTATATTGAAGATTATTACAAGGAATTTACGGACAAGGGAGTTCACGTGTTATCCGTTAATGTCGGAGAGCCAAAACTGAAGGTGGAATCCTTCCGTAATCAATACGATTTGACATTCCCGGTCTTGATTGACAAGACAAAAGATGTGAAGGAAGCATACAATATCCAGCCGCTTCCAACGACTTTCTTGATTGATAAAAATGGCAAGATCGTCAAAATTCTAAAGAGTGAAATGTCCAAGGAGGAAATCAAGTCGTATATGGAAAGTATTCAACCCTGATAAGGAGTACGTTAGCTATGAGCAAAATCAAATGTCAATGCGGTCATGAAAACCCTTTCGGCACTGTCTTATGTGAGGCTTGTGGCCGGCCATTGACCGAAGAGGCAGAAAAAAGTCAAGTTGTCGATATGAGATATGAAGGATCGGCCAGGAGATCTCAGACGTATAACAAGTCGATCATTGATAAAATCTGGAATTTTTTCTCGAGCGTCAAAGTTGGGGTCAGTATTATTGTTGCGGTATTAGTAACTTCTGCAATCGGTACCATCTTTCCTCAGAAGCTATATGCCCCAGTCACTTCAGTCAACGCGACAGACGCTGAATACCTGGCTTATTATGAAAAAACATATAGTTTCTTTGGGACGCTCTATTACAAGCTTGGATTTTATGATATGTACAACAGCTGGTGGTTCAAAATCCTTATCGGCATGCTGGGAACATCCATTATCATCGCAAGCGTTGACCGTGTCGTTCCGCTTTATAAATCTTTAAAGAAGCAAAGGACGAAACGCCATGTGTCCTTTATGAAACGCCAACGGATCTTTGGTGAAGGAAAAGCAGCCGATCCGGATGAATCGTTGATGAAAGCAGAAGCTGCCCTGAAGGAAATGAAATATAACGTCAAGATGGAAGACGGAGCGATTCTCGCTGAGAAGAACCGTTTTTCACGTTGGGGCCCATATGTAAATCATACCGGACTTATTATTTTCTTGTTTGGCGTATTATTGCGGGGGATTCCAGGTTTCTATGTGGATGAAACAATGTGGATTCGTGAAGGGGAGCTTCGCAATGTTACCGGTGCGCCAGGCTATTTCTTGAAAAGTAAGGATTTTAAACTAGAAACGTATACGAAAGAGGATGCCAATGCTGTCTTCGGGGAAGCCCTGGATCGCAATGGCCCTATCGTGAAGAACTTTCAAACGGACGTCACTCTTTATAAAGAAAAAGAAGGATCCTTGCCTGGTTCTGAGGACTTGGAGTATGTTAAGGATTATTCGATTGTTGTAAATAAACCGCTTAAGTTTGATGGCTATAATGTATTCCAAATGGATTATCGGTTAAGTGAATTGAAATCCATGACGATGCAATTGATTGAAAAATCAACGGATAAGTCGTTTGGAGAGTTCACAATCGAATTGGATGATCCAAAAGGAACGTACGAGTTAGACAATGGTGCAAAAGTAGAATTACTGGAATATTACGCTGATTACGACGGCATTAAAGACGGTGAACCGGTTTCCAAATCACCAATTCCAAATAACCCGGCTTTTATCTTTAAAATGACAACACCCGAAAAGCCGAAAGGTGAAAAAAGCTTTGTAGCCATCCAGCAAACATTGGAGACGGAAGAAAATGCGTATAAAGTAAAATTTGTGAGCGCGGATACTCGCGATATTTCGGGCTTTACAATACGCAAGGACAAGACATTATATATCCTGCTGTTGGGCGGCATCATCTTTATGATTGGCGTCATTATGGGTTCTTATTGGAACCATCGAAGAATTTGGATTCAAAAAGGGGCAGATCAGCAACTTTTGGTCGCAGCCCATACGAATAAAAACTGGTTTTCTCTGAAAAAGGAATTAAACGCAGTAAAAGATGCATCGGAGTTGCCTGCTTATATGGATCGACAAGACAAAGAGTCGAAAGATGAGCGACAGGAAGGAGCTGAATCATAATGGGATTAGCTAATATTAGTGCGACTTTGCTTGAAATTTCCTTTATTGCATATTTAGTTGCGACCGCTTTCTTTGGGGGAGCGGTCAAGGGAGCTAAATCGGAGGCTACCTATAGAAATAACAAATGGGGGACCATCGGAATCTCCATAACGATCATTGGATTCCTGACGCATGTCGGCTATTTCATTACAAGATGGATTGCGGGGGGGCATGCCCCGGTCAGTAATATGTTCGAGTTTACAACGGCGTTCGGGATGATGTTAGTCGGTGCTTTCATCCTTATCTTTTTCTTATACCGGACACCATCGCTTGGATTGTTTGCTTTGCCGATCGCGATTTTAATCATTGCTTATGCAAGCATGTTCCCAAAAGAAGTAACGCCTTTAATTCCTGCATTGCAAAGTCATTGGCTGACAATTCACGTTATCACGGCAGCGCTTGGTGAATCTATCTTAGCCATTAGTGCCGTTGCAGGTTTGATTTACTTGTTGAAGAACATAGATATGTCTAAGAAGTCCAGACAACGTTTCTGGATTGAGTTTGTCATGTTTGTCATCATGTTGGTTATTGGATTTGTCTTATCTTCCAGTACATTCAAATTGGCCGGATATGAAGCGGAATTTGATTACATCGATAAAAACGACAAACCTGCTTCCATCACGTATAATTATCCGCCGCTTTTCGGAATGAATGAATCGGTAGCCAAATCGCCAGATACAATGAAACCTTGGGTGGAATTGCCGGCTATTTTGAATGGTAAAACCTTAACAACATTCGTTTGGTCTCTGTTCATTGGATCTATCCTGTATGTGCTGCTCCGGTTAATTGTCAGGAAACGGCTTGCCGAGTTCGTCCAGCCGCTTGCGAAGAGAGCTAACTCACAGCTCATGGATGAAATCGGTTATCGTTCTGTTTTAATCGGCTTCCCAGTGTTTACTTTGGGAGCGTTAATCTTTGCGATGATCTGGGCACATGAAGCTTGGTCAAGATTCTGGGGTTGGGACCCGAAAGAAGTATGGGCCCTTATTACTTGGCTGTTTTACGCAGCATTCCTTCATCTGCGGCTATCCCGCGGGTGGGAAGGGAAAAATTCAGCTTGGCTGGCAGTAATCGGTTTCATCATCATTATGTTCAACCTGATTTTCGTAAACTTCATTCTCGCCGGATTGCATTCCTACGCGAAATGAGTAAAAGGACTGTGCAGTGTAAAAGCTGCACAGTCCTTTTTATTATGGAAGAACCAATAGCAAAGTTGAATGGATATCCTACTAACAGTACATCTGGCAATTCAAAAAAATTGCGAGGTATATTTAGTTATTCAAAAGCACTTGTTGCTTGGAGTGGAGGCGCTCGACTCCTGCGGGAATAGCATGAGCATTGAGACCCCGCAGGAAGCGAAGTGGACGAGGAGACTCAAGCCAGGCCAGCGGAAAGCGAGCGCCGAAATGGAAAGCAACAGCCTGTACGTATCCTCAGTATTGAAAAAATAGCTATCTATAAATATAACCGTCTATCAGCAGTCGAAATGAGCAACTCCCGGGATTAATTCCTCTGTAGAAGAAAACCCGGATTTTAACTACAGCCTTTACTGTAAAAAGCAGACATAGCACAAAGTTTACACCCCTGCTTGATAGGCAGTAATCAAAAAAGGGTTTTATACCGAATGTCCGCCGTTAGAAAGGAACACTATCAAATCTTGTTCACACCTTGCAGCACAACGGTTGTCCGAAGCTTTTCTTTTTCCTTCCTGACTTGTACAATGGATATAGCAGCAAGATGAAAGGGGTTTTAGCCAGTGGAAGAAAACGTTAGGTTATTAGTCGTCGATGACGAGGAAAGAATTCGCCGTCTTTTAAATATGTATCTATCGAGAGAAGGCTTTCAAATCGATGAAGCGATGGATGGGGCGGAAGCTCTTGAAAAATTCGAAGAGAATCAATATGACTGCCTATTGCTAGATGTGATGATGCCTGAAAAGGATGGCTTTGAAGTATTGCAGGAAATTCGTGAAAAAAAGGACCAGACTCCAATCATCTTATTGACAGCGAAAGGGGAAGAGTCCGACAGGGTAACTGGATTTGAAACGGGGGCCGATGACTATATTGTCAAACCGTTTAGTCCTAGAGAAGTGGTGCTTCGAGTCAAAGCCATTTTGCGCAGATCGAATTTCCAAAATGCAACTTCTTCTTCGAGCGCTTCCAAGGATCTTGTCGTTTTCCCTCAGCTGACAATCGACCATGATGCACATCGGGTAACAGCAGAAGGAAATGAAGTGAACTTGACGCCGAAAGAGTATGAGCTTCTTTATTTTCTAGCGAAGGCGCCTGATAAAGTCTTTGATCGGGAGCAGTTACTGAAAGAAGTATGGCATTATGAATTTTTTGGTGATCTTCGTACGGTCGATACGCATGTGAAACGCCTGCGCGAAAAACTGAGCAGGGTATCTGAGCGTGCCGCAAAAATGATTGTGACCGTTTGGGGCGTCGGCTATAAATTCGAGGTACCAAATGATTAGGATATGGAATTCAATCGTCGGGAAGCTATGGGCAACCATATTGCTTCTCGTTTCATTTGTATTATTCATTGTAACCGTTCTGCTTCTTGAATTCCTTGATAACTTCCATACAAAGCAGGCGGAGGATTCGCTAAGAAGGGAAGCCGCCACTATCGGGAAAATCATTGTAGATCATGATGATGAAACTGCGATGCGGCTGATCATACAGGATGTGCTCGGAGATGAAACGAATGCGTTGATCGTTGATTCCAACAAGGACGTTCTCTATTCATTCCATAACGGCTTGAATGAGGAGCGCATTGAAAGAAAGATTCTAGATGAGCCGAATTTATTTCATTCGGGACAAAAGGATGGGAAGTCCGTTAAAGAAATGATTCTGCCCTCCTTACGGGAGCAAGATGTGATGGAGAAATTTCTTGTATTGACATATCCCTATTATGAAACGGGAAATGTTAAACAATCAATCGTTCTTTATCAAAGCTTGGATGCCGTTCACCGAACGACAAAGAGCACAACCCATATTGTCTTCTTATCAGCTTTTATCGCTTTTATTTTAACGACATTCTTCGCTTTTTTCTTATCTACCCGGATTACTTCCCCGTTAAGAGGTATGAAACAGGCTGCGTTTGAATTATCCAAAGGGAACTTTGACACTCGGCTGCCGGTTCTGCAAAACGATGAGATTGGACAATTGGCAACCGCTTTCAACCAGATGGGGAAACAATTAAAATTCCAAGTAGAATTGATTAAACAGGAGAAAGGCCAACTTTCCAGTATTTTGACATCCATGACGGACGCTGTTATTTCGTTCAATAGCGATTATTCGATTCTGCTCCATAACCCGCAAGCAGAACGTATTTTGCAGAAATGGTATCAGGCCGCCGATGATTCCACCAAGATCTTACCGCCTGAAATAGTTCATATGCTGGAACATGTCATCACGTTTGCTGAGGAAGTAGAAGAAGAATTGGAGTTGAAAGGCCAGTTCTACGGTGTTTCGATTAGCCCGCTCTATAGTGAAAATAGTATTCGGGGAGCTGTCGCTGTGTTCCGGGATATGACCGACCAGCATAAGCTTGATAAACTCCGTTCCGATTTTATCGCCAATGTTTCGCACGAACTGAGAACACCAATTTCGATGCTGCAAGGCTATAGTGAAGCGATTCTGGATGGAGTCACTTCCAGTGATGAGGAACGGAATGAAATTATGCAGATCATCCACGACGAGTCCAAGCGGATGAGCAGACTGGTAACGGATCTGCTCGATTTGGCAAGGATGGAATCAGGGCATATGCGGCTCTACAAATCTCCTGTCGATGTTGTCCATTTCTTGGAACGGATCGTGAACAAGTTCATGCAGGTGGCGAGGGATGCGAACGTGTCGCTCATACTCCAACCTGTGGAGGAAATGGAAATTGTCGCAGACGAGGATCGGTTGGAACAAGTTTTCACCAATTTAATTGATAATGCCATTCGCCACACGCCGGATGGAGGAGAAGTGACGATCCGTGTCGAAAAAGGGAAGGATGTTATCGAAATTGCGGTTTCCGATACAGGAAGCGGCATTCCAAAGGAAGACCTGCCTTATATATTCGAACGATTCTATAAGGCGGATAAAGCCCGTACTAGAGGGAAGGGTGGTACCGGCCTTGGCCTAGCGATTGCGAAGAATATTATCGACTCGCACGGTGGGGAAATTAGTGCTGAACTCGGACCGACCCACGGGACGATCTTCCGATGTGTAATACCGATTGATCCGGAAGAAGTGTAATGTTTTATTCAAAGATGAAACGGTTGAAACTTTTCATCTTGAATTACGACTAATGTATTGAACGGGGGGATTTTGTGGATGACTCCGTTTTCCACAGGCTATATGATCAATACCATCAAGACGTCTTTAATTTTTTAATCTACTTAACCGGTGACCGATCCCAATCAGAGGACTTAATGCATGAGGTATATATTCGTGTATTGAAAGCGTACGCAGGCTTTGAAGGGAAGAGTACAGAAAAAACCTGGCTCTTTTCCATTGCCAAAAACGTCGCGATCGACCATTTTCGCAAGAAAACTGTCCGACAGAAACATGTTTTTGATACGTTTGATTGGGAAAAGAGCGAATTGATGTCTTCAGCCCGGTCCCCAGTGGAAATTGCCGAGTTGAATGAGGAAATGAAACAAATGCTTAACGCTTTGGACACGTGTACGGGAGATCAAAAGATGGTTATTGTCATGAGATACTTTCAAGATTTCTCGATCGCAGAAACGGCGGAGGCGCTTGGATGGACAGAAGGAAAAGTAAAAACGACACAGCATAGGGCGATTAAAACTTTGCAGAAGAAGTTACAAGCTCTTTCGGCAGAAGGGGGAAGATGAATGGCGAATAATAATTGGAACGACGACAAACTAGAAAAACTCCTTCACTCCATGCCGAAAATGGAAGACCATCGATCTGCAGAAGATATTTTAGCCCGGCTAAAGAAAGATGAGCGACTGATTGAACCCAGCTCACGGAAACGTAAAGTACGTAAATGGGTGCCTGCATTCATTGCCATTGCTGCCATGCTTGTCGTCAGTCTGTTGATCCCTTCCTTACTCAAGCAGAATGAAGGAGCAATGGACAGTAAAACGGAGGAGGCGGAAGTCGAGCTCTTCAACCAGAAACGTTCGATGGATATGTCAGATGATAAAGGGCAAACTAGTGAAGCGGCTATGGATAGTGAGGGGGAAACTGGTGCGCTATATACTATGGCCTCAGCGATGGATAGCCATATTGTGCTGCCAGATGAAACAGTAAACCAGTATCCGTTCCATATTGGTCTTATCCATTCTGCTAATGTAGTTCCGGTAACCGTTCTACTGCCGAAAGAACAAGTGGAGAACGATATACAGGAAAAAGAACTCGACAGTGTTGCTTTATACAATCAGTACGCAACGAAAGTGCCTGAAAGTGATCTTGGATTTGATGAATATCATCCATACAAGGGAAAAATCTATGAGTCCGGTGATACGGTACAAAATGAAGTGCCTGCTGATCACGGCTATGATCTTTCTGCGGGGACGATAACTTCTTATTTCGATTCAGCGAAGGAGACATTTACTGATAAAAAGTTCTTTCAAGTCGTGGATGAATCAGGCAAGCCGGCTGAACTCGGTCCGGTTGGAAGGGCAGCTCCAGTGCCGCTCGACAGGGAATTGCCGTATTACAAGTACATGATGCCATCAGGCGAAATATATTTGATTCCATATGAAAATGGTGACACGAGTACAGTATCCGATGCGCTGCTCGCCATGAAAGCTCCACAAAATGATATTGTTGAGAGTGTTATACCTGCTCAATTGGACTATAATGTCTCAGTAGAAAAAGGCGTTGCTGTTATTTCGTTCTCGAAAGAACTTGATTTAGACTCAATCGATCAAGCAGTAGTAAATGAAATGATTGAGGGGTTCATGCTGACTGCAAGCAATTTCAATAATTCCATTCAACTGAAGAATATAGTTCAGACCCAATTTGGCAAGTATGATCTAACAAAACCGCTGCCGATACCGGTCGGTGCCAACCCAATAGTACTGCCCGAGTAACAGCTCAAGTTGATCTTGTAAACTGGAATGTTTACAAGATCATTTTTTTTGTATACAATAGTGATGTAATAAAATATTGATTCATCTTCGGGGCAGGGTGCAATTCCCGACCGGCGGAAATGGAAGGTCACTTCCTAGCCCGCGAGCGTAACAGCTGATTCCGGTGAGATTCCGGAGCCGACAGTATAGTCTGGATGGGAGAAGGTGAAGGTATGGCCGTCTTTTTGTGTTGTCCGCAAAAAGAGAGGTTATTTAAGTATGGGTCCAAATCATGTTGATTTTTGGATACCTTTATTTAAACTTGCCTTCCCCTGAAGCAAACGCTTTAGGGGATTTTTCATGACAACACAACATTCGGTACAGCCTTTCCTCTTTTTGAAGTGAATCGCAAAAGGAGAGAGGAACAAATGAGCAACAAAAAGTTGCGAAAGATGATTCTCATCGCAATGCTTGGGAGCATCTCGACTGTATTGATGCAGTTGAATTTCCCATTGCCAGCATTACCACCATTCTTGAAGGTCGATTTCAGTGAAATTCCAGCTGTATTGGCGATCATGACAATGGGGCCGATAGCGGGTATTTCGGTAGAGTTATTGAAAAATGTATTGTATTGGTTTATGTCCGGAAGTCCCACGGGAGTTCCAGTTGGTGAAATTGCCAACTTTACAACAGGCGTCCTGTTCATTATGCCAATATACTATATCTTTAAAAGAGTACAATCGACAAAAGGTTTGACAGCCGGATTAATTATCGGAACGGTTTCCATGGCTGTCGGCATGAGTGTATTGAATTATGCTGTCTTTTTGCCAATGTATTCGTATTTCTTGAATATGCCACCATACGTGGGAGATGCCATGTTCGATGTCATCGTCAAAGGCATTTTACCATTCAATCTTATAAAAGGCGCTTTGTTAATGGTTGTTTTCTTGCTCTTGTATAAGAGCCTGCATAAATGGATTTTCAAGCAGCAGCATCAATTAATGGCGTAAAAACAAACAAACCGGCGAACTGAATCATATCAGTTTGCCGGTTTGTTTGTTTCAAAAAAAATTCGAAAGCTCCTAGAAGCTCTCGAATGTCTGATCAGTCCTCGTATTTCAAAGGATCTCCTTCAAACGGTGCGTCCGCCACTTTAATGGAATCGGTCGGGCATCCGTCAAATGCATCTTCCATATCCTCCAGCAGTTCTTCTGGAACTTCTGTATTCCCCATGTTATCATCAAGAATAACGTATGCGATACCTTCATCATCGTAGTCATAGATGTCTGGTGCTGCTGCGCCGCATGCACCACATGCAATACATGTATCTTGATCAACAATTGTATATTTTTTGCAAGTAGACATTGATGTTCTCTCCTCTTTTCTCCGCGCTAACTATCATTGCTCCCATACCATTCTAAATCTGTTTCGGGTAGTTTTCAACAATAAAACATCTTAAAAGGGGAAATGGGCATGGAGTTATCTTCACTCATCTTGTTCATGGTGTCAAAAATGAATGGCGAACGCTCGAAAAATGCATGTTTGCATATCTTTCGTGGAAAAAAATCGAGTCAAACATTACAGGACGTCCAATATTTTAATTTAAAGCCGTTCTTTTCCGTACTTTCTAAATTGGATGCGGAAACATATGAAACTCATCTTTATAGGTTGCTTGCAGACGGCTATGTGAAGGAAGCTGACGGAAGGCTATATGTTAGCAAAACAGGCTTGCAAAAGGTGAAAGAACTGGATTCTTGCTATTTTAATGGATGGGACTATCGTGGAAATGAAATCGTCTTCTTTCATCGGCTGGCACTCGCCATTCAAACGATTTCATATTTCAAGGAAGGGATCAAGTCGTTTATGCCCATTCAGACAGATCGGGAAGTGCAACTTTTCGTCAAAGGAATGGCGCGGCATCTACCGCTTGAGAATAAAGAGTTTCCACGAAAGATTGGAGGCGAGTTAAAGAATGCGCTTCAGGCAAGTGGGATGAAAGATAGGCAAAAACTCATTATAGTGAGCAGGCTATCCGGCTTTTCTATCACAGGAAGGACATGGGATCAGTTAGCGGAGGAATTACAGATGTCACCTCTATCTGTCTATTTGGAGTTTATCGAGGGTTTGCATAGACTGCTGGATGTCATCCATGAGGAACGTGACTATCCATTTTTATTACAAGCTGCGGAAGGTGTAAAAAGTTCATTATACTTGACCGACTCGGCTGATCAAACGAGACGGCTCTTTGCGAAAGGGATGAACGTTGAGGAGATTGCAACAGTCCGGAGGCTGAAATTGAGTACGATAGAGGATCATTTTGTGGAAATGGCCATTAATGATAAGACTTTCCCATTAACAGACTTTGTTTTATCCAAACAGGTAAATGAGGTAGTTTTAAAAGTAGAGGAATTGGGGACTAGAAGATTACGAATGTTAAAACAAGAGTTTGGCGAATTGAGTTATTTTCAGCTTCGCCTTATACTAGGCTCCAAGTTGGGAGGCGGAAAATGACAGACCTGCAAAACTTGCTGTATGAGAAATTTGGCTACCGGAATTTTCGGCCAGGGCAGGAGAACGTTATCCGATCGGTATTGCAAGGTAAGGATACAATCGCTATCTTGCCAACCGGAACTGGCAAGTCGCTTTGTTACCAATTACCTTCTTATTTGTTGAATGGCATCACAATCGTTATCTCTCCGCTAGTTTCCTTGATGGAGGATCAATCGTCTTCCATGAGAAGGAATGGTGAGAAGAGAGTCGCGGCCTTGAACTCATTTTTATCATTTCAAGACAAGAACCGGATCCTCTCCCAAATCCATTTGTATAAGTTCATCTTCGTTTCACCTGAGATGTTGTTGCAGAGAAAAGTCGAAGAGCGACTGAAACAGCTGAAGTTGTCCTTGATAGTTGTGGACGAAGCTCATTGCATTTCTCAATGGGGGTTTGATTTCCGTCCAGATTACTTGCGGATTGGAGAGATTCTCGGCAGAAATCGGCCACCAGTTTTGGCACTGACAGCAACAGCAGATCTAAAGGTTATAGATGACATTACGAAGTATTTACATATGGAAATGCCGGTTATGGAGAGGCATTCCCTTGATAGGCCCAATATTACTTATGTCGTAGAGCAGATGGCATCTGATGAGAAAACCGCTTGGATTGAAAGTCGATTGGAACAAACCGCCGGACCCGGCATTATCTATGTTGCTTCGAGAAAAAGAGCGGATGAGTTGGCATCTATTCTATCCAGAAAAGGGTTTTCAGCAGCTGCGTATCACGCAGGCAAGGAGCAGGTGGACCGGTCGCTTATTCAAGAGCAATATATTAGAGGTGAGGTGGAATGGATTTGTGCAACCAATGCATTTGGCATGGGAATCCACAAAGATAATATCCGCCAAATAATACATGAACACCTTCCTAATACGATGGCTTCATACATTCAAGAAGTTGGAAGGGCAGGACGGGATGGGAAGCCTGCATGTGCTGTTCTTCTATATGCACCGGAAGATGAAAACATCACGAGATTCATTATTCAGAATGATATGCCCGACCGGAACAGTGTCCTACATTATACCGAGTGGCTTCAAGCGGGAAAAAGTCTTACTGATGCCGCTGCAATGGCAGGTATGTCAGAAACGGCACAACGGGTCGTCGACTTTTATCTTTCACAGATGCCAGTTGAGGAAGTATGCACTAGTTTGGACGAATTAAGGAAGAATAAAGAGATAGATTTACAAAAGATGCTAGAGATTGT
The DNA here is from genome assembly GCF_023168145.1 of Sporosarcina sp. NCCP-2222. Classification (GTDB taxonomy): domain Bacteria; phylum Bacillota; class Bacilli; order Bacillales_A; family Planococcaceae; genus Sporosarcina. The sequence goes on along the minus strand of NZ_BQYK01000003.1, from coordinate 87,615 downwards.
CCACTCCCAAGTATGTATTAGAAAAAAGATATTAAATGCCTTTGGAGAAAGATATGACGACAGCCGAAAGCAGTGTTGCTCCATATGCGGCTTGACTGAAATGGATTGGCTGTGGAAGGTGGCTTCAACAGAACCACAACGTAAAATGACCTATGCGTGGGAAGAAAGAATTGACGTTCTTCTAGGAATATAAGACTCTTGTACATTTACATTTACTACATGATTCGTCATAATATAAAGAAGAGCATGAGGCGATAGGAGAAATTGTCGATGAAAAATAATGATTATGAATATGAATTTGAAGAGCATAGAAAAGAAATTGAAATGGACAAGGAATCGATTTCCGAACTACCGTCACGTTCAGAAGTTCATGGAAGAGGCAGGCGTTCTAAAAAGAAGTCCAATTTTACCTTGATCAATACGATCTTAGGTGTATTTACACTAATTCCAATTGTCATTTTTGGCTATGTTATTTATAACTTCTACAATCAAGATGATAAATCCAATACTGCCCAAATTGAAGATAATGGTGTTCAGTATGATGTGCATTCCCCGTCTCCTGGAAGCGGTGATTCGTCTCAGACAGCTGGAGCAGAGGATGAGGACAAAGATGATGGCAATACTGATACTAAAGGTCAAACAGATGACGATAAGGAATCTGGACAAAACCAAGCTTCTAAAGATCAGACTGCCGAAAAGCCTGTGAAACAGGAAACGTCGAAACCGGAAAAACAGCCGGAACAAAAGCCTGAAAAGAAGCCTGAGAAAAAACCAGAGAAAAAACAGGAAAATACCCAAGTTGCAAGTCAACAATCCGGCAAAGTTCATATTGTAAAGAAAGACGAGACTCTATATAGAATTTCGGTCAATTATTATGGCTCGGATATCGGTGTTGAAAAAATCAAGCAGGCAAATGGACTTTCTTCTAATGAAATACGGGTCGGGCAAAAACTGATCATTCCGTAATGCCGTTGCATTTACTAGTTGTAAGCAGCGTGAAGTGAAAACTCGAAAGGGGCAAAGTCGAAACCGCTTTGCCTCTTTCTTATGGCAGGTGTGAAATGAAGCGATTATTGAAAGGAACCGGCATTTTTACACTGGCGGTGAGCGGCATGGTCTTTTGGATGTTCATGACGGCCCGCCAGAGAAATGTAAGGCTTCACAAAATGGATATTGCCGGGGGAACCCATCGACAGAAAAAATTATCTGTTTTTTTTATTTCTGATATTCATCGGCGGGTGATCGATAACCGTTTAATTAAGAAAATTAAAAAACATGGAGACATGGATGTTGTTATCATTGGAGGGGACTTGGCCGAAAATGGGGTCCCCATCAAACGTGTGCAACAGAATGTCGAAAAATTGGCCGCCTTAGGCAAGGCAGTCTATTATATTTGGGGCAACAATGACAGGGAAGTTGGAGAAGTGGCCATACGTCAAATTTTCCAGGCATGCCATGGCCATATCTTAGACAATGAGAATGTTCCGATTCCAGGACATCCAGATTGGATCATTGCCGGAACAGACGACCCTTCTAGCAAAAATGTCGATATACATGCAGCGTTGAAAGGACTTGAACAAGACAAGTATTCCTTATGGGTCACGCATACTCCCTCATTGTTCCGTAAAGTCAGGGAACAGACGAATCCAACTGTCCTGCTGGCAGGACATACACATGGCGGGCAAATTCGTCTGGGGCCTTTCGGATTGCATGATAAGGGAGCTTTTACAATAGATGGCCAAACAGCCCAGCTTATTAGCAATGGATATGGCACGTCCATGCTTCCGCTTCGATTTGGCGCACCTCCCGAATGTCATATATTACACATCCATTATGGATTGAATGATGGTAACTGAAGGAGTTGACAAAGTTGGTTATAAAAAAAGATGCAATTATTGTCGGTGGAGGTCCATGTGGATTATCTGCGGCTATTGAGTTGCAAAAAATTGGATTAGATATCCTCATTATTGAAAAAGGGAATATTGTAGAATCTATCTACCGGTATCCTACACATCAAACTTTCTTCAGTTCGAGTATTAAGTTGTCGATTGGGGATATTCCGTTTATTACAGCAAAAGAGAAGCCGAAACGATTGGATGCACTTGTATACTATCGGACGGTTGCTGAATTAATGAATTTGCCGATTCACAGTAATGAGACAGTCGAATGCATTCAGAAGGCCGGGGATGGATTCCATGTTTCTACGACCTGTGGCGAGTATGCTTCCGATTATGTTGTCGTCGCGACAGGCTATTATGATAATCCAAATCAGTTGGGAATACCCGGAGAAGAACTCCCGAATGTCTTTCATTACTTTAAAGAGGGTCACCCATATTTTCGTAAGAAAGTGGTCGTCATTGGCGGCAAAAATTCAGCCGTAGATGCCGCGCTTGAGCTCCAAAGGGCAGGTGCAGAAGTCACAGTTGTTTATCGGGGCGACACATATTCGCCTAGCGTGAAACCGTGGATTTTACCTGGTTTTGATAGCCTTGTAAGGAATGAATTAATACAAATGCACTTTAATTCTGCGGTAATGGAGATTACCGAGGATACGGTCACAATCGAAAAAGAGGGAGAGCAATTTGTCATTGATAATGAATATGTATTCGCAATGATCGGGTATCATCCAGATCATGATTTCTTGCGAAACGCGGGCATTCAGATAGAAGATGCAAGCGGTCGGCCTCTTTTTGACCCGGCCACCATGGAAACGACTGTTGCTGGGTTATATATTGCAGGCGTCATCGCAGCTGGCAACAATGCCAATGAGATTTTCATTGAGAACGGCAAAGAACATGGCGGCCTCATAGCCAGAGATATACAGGCAAAAAGAGATGCAGGCAATATATCATCTGCATCTAAGGATGGATTAGTAAAATAATTGTAAACACACATCTTGTGCCAATGGAAACATGATATAATGGCGGGAAAGGGGGCCCGGTCATGATTATTTTGCTAACTGTGGCAATAGCGCCTGGCTTGGCGCTTTTCAGTTATCTTTATTTACGTAAACAGATCGCTACAGAGCCATCCAAGACGTTATTTCACACATTCATATACGGCGCCGTCATGACTTTCCCGATCCTGTTTATGCAGCATGTTTTTGAGGAAGAACATGTATTTTCTAATGAATTTATTCGAAATGCGGTGTTCACAAGCTGGCTTGAGGAATTCTTCAAATGGTTAATTTTACTAATCGCTATCTTTAGACATGTTGAATTTGAAGATGCATATGACGGCATTTTATATGGGGCGAGTGTTTCCTTAGGGTTTGCGACTGTCGAGAACATTTTATATTTGCTCACATTCGGTCTGGATACTGCCTTTTTGCGTGCATTGCTGCCTGTATCAAGCCATGCGTTATTCGGTGTCGTAATGGGCTATTATTTTGGAAGAGCCAAATTTACAACGCGTTCCAATAAAAATGGCATGCTGCTCTTTGCACTGTTTGCTCCGTTCATGCTTCACTTCATATACAATGGCATACTAGCCGTTAACGATTTCTCCTTATACTTAATTATTCCGTTTATGCTGTTCCTCTGGTGGTTTGGTTTAACGAGAGTAAAATATGCTCATACGTTTGCTATGCAGCAGTTCCGTAAAAAAGCTCAACTATAGTAATGAACCTGGTTGTCTTCAGACAATCAGGTCTTTTTTTATTCCCTCATAATTTGTTTAATTTTGGACCACACTGACAGAAAGGAGGAATCACCAGTGAAAAAAAGCATTTTAAAAACTATTGCTCTCTTCATGCTGATTATGGCTCTCTGTGGTTCATCAATGGACACATCCCGCGCGTTTACAGCACGGGACTTGGGGAGGGGCTCAACGGGTGACGATGTAATTGAGTTGCAAGCCAGGCTTCAATATATCGGCTTTTATAAAGGAACGATAGACGGGAAGTTTGGTTATGGCACTTATTGGGCGCTCCGTAATTTCCAAGATAGTTATGGACTGCCTACCGACGGAATTGCAGGAGCAAATACGAAGAAGAAACTTACTTCTGTTTCGGAGTACAACGAGAAATTTGTAATGGACAATTTAGCAAAAGGTAATCAATTTACGCATTATGGAGGAACCCCGCTTTCCGCACAAGTCAAGCAAGGGGGAGGCAAAACCGAACAAGCCCATCTTCCGTCTAAATACTCAGAGCAAGATTTAAAGCTGATGGCTAACGCGGTGTATGGAGAGGCCAGAGGCGAACCATATGAAGGCCAGGTTGCAGTGGCGGCAGTCATCCTAAACCGAGTCGAGCATCCCGATTTCCCGAACACTGTTGGTGGAGTGATCTTCCAGCCAGGAGCCTTTACGGCAGTCTCAGATGGACAAATTTGGCTGGAACCGAATGAACGGGCTAAGGAAGCTGTGCTGGATGCGTTAAACGGCTGGGATCCAAGTGAGAACTCGATCTATTACTTCAACCCAATTACAGCAACGAGTAAGTGGATATGGTCCAGGCCGCAAGTCAAGAAAATCGGCCTGCATATATTCTGTCACTGATTGCACTTCATATTAAAGGAGGTTTGGCATATTGCTGAGATCAAGTGTTTCGGCGAATTGCATTGTATATGAAAAAAATAATATTTGTATTATCTTTTGCGCTCGTCGCTTTGGCTGTCTTTTCGTATGATAAGGCAAAAGAGAATGACAAACTCGCTCTCGCTTTAAGCGGACAGTACGCAAAGCGGATGGCGGATGCTTCGGAAAAACTGGATGAATTGAATATAGCGATAGAAAAGTCGTTGCTTTTCAATGAATCCGATGGCTCAAAAAAAGCACGTGAGGATATTTGGCGACTCACTTCTGATATTCGGGGTTCTATTGATTCCCTTCCGTTGGATGCGAGTTTTTCCACAGCATGGAGTAATTATTTAAGTAGAGTCGGCAGTTACGCAAAAGAGGCCGACCGTTTGTCCAATTCAGGTGATTTTGAAAAAGTGATGAGCAAAGCATCGAAAAATCTGCAGCTTATGTCTACGGATTGGCAAGTCGCCACAGCAGGGCTGGTGGATGGCCGTTATTCCATGAACGAGTGGGTAGAGCGGTTAGATGCGAAGAGTTCAGACGTGGATTGGTCGCAAAAAGGGAATTCGGTGAAGCAATATACAGAGAGTGATTTCCCATTAACAGCAAGCGAATCGGATGCCATGAAGAAAAAGGACTTACAAAACATTACGGATCCAGAAGTTTCAAAAGATGAAGCGGTTTCGATATTCAAACAAGTGTTTCCGCAGGTTACAAACGATGTGATCGGAGTGGAGAAAAGCCAGCCCGGAGCACCGTATCCATTTTACCATATCCGTTTTGCTTCAAATCAAACTGTCGGATATATCGATATAACAGAAAAAGGCGGACATGTGCTATCCTACTTGGCAGATCGTCCATTTGGTGAACCTGCTGTTTCATTTGATGATATTAAACAGAGGACCGAAGAATTTCTTGAAAAAGCGGGCTACCGGGATGTCGTATTTGAGGAAGCCAGAGAAAATTCAAATGCCTGGCACTTTGTCTATGTAAGAGTCGAGCCTCTGCACAAGGCGAAAGTATTCTCAGATGTCATCCACATCAAAGCGGCTAAAGATACTGGCGAAATCGTTGGTTTAAACGCAGCGGAGTATATCCGAAAGGAAAAACTAGAGGATCAGCCAATCGTAAAAATTAATTGGAAAACCTTCTTCCATAATGGGGTCAAAGTAGAGAAAGAAGAACTGGCGTATGTTGAAAATGAGCAACTAAAGCAAAGGCTGGCATATTTCTTAACTGTCACGAAGGAAGACGAAAAAGGCATCGGCACTTACCAAGTTCTCGTAGATACAGAAACGAAAGAAGTACTCAAGACAGAAAAACTTTTCTAATTTTCGTCAATTGATCATTGGAAAATGCACCATACCGTGACATAATAAAAGAAGCATGAGTAAATGGTAGGTGTTGATGAAAATGAGACTTTCGATCGGTTCGTCGATTATTATCGATAAAGATCTTACGGAGAATAGTGATAAGTATAAAAGCAAGGTAGTTGATTTAGGACAGGATCATTTCATGATTGATTATCCGATTCACATGGAGACGGACCGTACCGCTTTTTTCATGGATGGGACCCAGCTCTTAGTGACATTTGTAGATCAACTTAAAATGTCATATGCCTTTCGAACTGAAGTAAAAGGCAGGGTGAATCGGGGCATCCCCATGTTACAACTGTCCTATCCAGGAGACCAGGAGTTGGTCAAAATTCAGCGCAGAGAATACGTCAGGGTGGAGACGCCAATTGATGTAGCGGTTAACGACGGCCGCGGTTTTGATCAGTATGTAGCGGAGGATATCAGTGCCGGAGGAATTGCGCTACATCTTGGACAAAAGGAAGAATTTGAGGAAAATCAACGGTTGTCTTTGTTTATTGCACTACCATTTCTCAATGACGACATCTATTATGTGCGTACGGATGCACTAGCTGTACGGACTTGGGAAAAAGACGGCAGAAGGCTTGCTTCTTTGCAATTTATTGATACGATGGATGCGGATCGGCAGCATATTATCCGTTTTTGTTTTGAACGGCAACTGCAAAGTCGGAAAGAAGCATTATAACCTTTATAGAGTTGGAAGAAACGGTGGGAAAAGTCCTTTTTGAAGGGACTTTTCCCACTTCCTTATGTTACAATGTTTTCGAATTGAATTCGGGGGTAGAAGATATGTCAAAAGGGATAAAGATTGCAATTGATGGACCTGCAGCTGCGGGGAAGAGCACAATTGCCAAACGCATAGCAGAAAAATTGGATTTCACGTACATCGACACTGGTGCCATGTACCGTGCATTAACACATAAAGCACTTGTCAATGACATAAATATTACTAGTGATCATGAACTGACATCACTTTTGGAGCAGACGGAACTACGCCTTCAGCCATCTCCTACTGGCCAAATCGTTTTTATCGACGGTTTGGATTGCACAGAGGAAATTCGTTCCCCGCAGGTCACAGCGAATGTTTCGGAGGTAGCAGCACACGAAAATGTCCGCCATCTGATGGTTGATAAACAACGGAAGCTCGCCCTTGCAACAGGTGTCGTTATGGATGGACGGGATATCGGAACAGCTGTCTTACCTGATGCCGAACTGAAAGTATTCATGACAGCTTCTGTAGAAGAACGTGCAATACGGCGCCATCTGGAAGATGAGAAACGTGGAATCCATACACCTGTTGAACAATTAAAGGCGCAGATTGCCGAGCGGGACAGGGCTGACAGCGAGCGAATTGTCTCGCCGCTCAAAAAGGCAGAAGACGCCGTCGTAATTGATACGACTTCTATGACTATAGATGAAGTTGTAGAAGAGATCATCGGGCTTGCTGAAAAGAGGATGAAGAAATGAACTTATATCCTTTAGGCAAATTTCTTGTTAGCACGATCTTTTTCCCTTTATACCGAATCCAAGTGATCGGTAAAGAAAATTTTCCTGACGAGGGCGGGGTGTTGCTTTGTGCGAATCACATAGATAATTTTGATCCGCCGGTTGTGGGCATCACTTGCCCTCGCACCGTTCACTTTATGGCAAAGGAAGAGTTATTTAAGGTACCAGTCTTAAAAAGTATTCTTCCTAGTGTCAATGCTTATCCCGTCAAAAGAGGGATGAGTGATCGGGAAGCGTTTCGGACGACATTAAAGTTATTGAAAGAAGGGAATGTCGTCGGTCTATTTCCGGAAGGCACGAGGAGCAAGACGGGTGAACTTGGTAAGGGGCTAGCGGGTGCCGGTTTCTTTGCATTAAAAGGAAATGCAGTGGTCGTCCCTTGCGCTATCGTAGGATCGTACAAGCCATTCAAACGTTTGAAGGTCATATATGGAAAGCCGCTCGATATGACCGAATACCGGGAACGAAAAGCGTCTGCCGATGAAGTGACAGAAGTGATCATGGATGCGATTCGACAATTGATCGAAAAAAATAAATAAAATGGCAAGGGTAATTTTTTGTTTTTACTCACCGATTCGAATAATATAGAAGTAGGATTCATTATGGAGGAGGACTACATATGACTGAAGAGATGAATTTGGATGCAATGAACGGATACAAAGAGGGTGACCGTGTCACTGGCAAGGTGACAAAGATCGAAGATAAATCCGTAACTGTAGAAATTTCAGGCGCTCCATTTGATGGCGTCATTCCGATCAGCGAGTTGTCCAGTCTTCATATCGAAAAAGCGGGAGATGCTGTTTCGGTTGGGGATGAACTTGAACTCATTGTCACAAAAGTGGAAGAGGATAACTATGTACTTTCCAAGCGTAAAGTTGATGCGGAAGATGCATGGGGAGACCTTGAGGAAAAATTCAACAACAATGAAACAATCGAAACAGAAGTGAAGGATGTCGTCAAAGGCGGCTTGGTTGTTGATCTAGGTGTCAGAGGGTTCATTCCTGCTTCCTTGGTGGAGGATCACTTCGTTGAGACATTTGACGATTATAAAGGGCGCACTATGACATTTAAAATTGTTGAAATGGATAAGGAAAAGAATCGTCTGATCCTTTCCCATCGCGCAGTTCTTCAAGAAGAAAAGTCTCAGAAAAAAGAGGAAGTGCTCGATGACCTGAAAGAAGGAGACGTGCTGGAAGGAACTGTTCAGCGAATCGCTTCTTTCGGAGCATTCGTCGATATCGGCGGTGTGGATGGATTGGTCCACATCTCACAATTATCGCATGAGCATATTGAAAAAGTATCCGATGTATTGAAAGAGGGAGACAAGGTGAAGGTTAAGGTCCTTTCTGTGGACCGCGATTCGGAGCGGATTTCCTTGTCCATTAAAGACACACTGCCTGGCCCGTGGGAAGATATAGAGGAGAAGGCTCCAGTTGGCTCCGTATTCGAAGGCACTGTGAAGCGGCTCGTTTCCTATGGTGCATTTGTTGAAGTGTTGCCTGGCGTCGAAGGCCTTGTCCATATTTCCCGTATTTCACATGAGCATATCGGTACACCGCATGAAGTGCTCGAAGAAGGTCAACAGGTGAAAGTAAAAGTCCTTGATGTAAACGCAGATGAGAAACGCCTCTCCTTAAGCATTAAAGATTTGATTGAAAAGGAAGAGGAAGAATCATATGGCGATTACGAAATGAAAGAGGAAACAGGCTTCTCCTTAAGTGATGTAATTGGTGATCAACTGAAGAAATTCTCGGAATAACGAATGGAAATCCCATTTGGACACAAAATGTGAATAACATTCTGGATGATGATGATGCTTTTATAGGCATCATCATCTTTTTTCTGTATAATGTCTAGAGATAGAGTCGGAAGGATGTTTTAATTATGACGAAACCAACAGTGGCGATTGTCGGCAGACCAAATGTCGGGAAATCGACAATCTTCAATCGGATAGTGGGAGAGCGGATATCAATCGTGGAAGACGTGTCTGGCGTGACGCGCGACCGTATCTACAGCTCTGCAGACTGGTTGGCACATGAATTTAATTTAATTGATACAGGCGGCATTGATATCGGCGATGAACCGTTCTTAGAGCAAATTCGCCTACAAGCGGAAATTGCGATTGATGAGGCAGATGTCATCATTTTCCTTACAAACGGTCGGGATGGCGTGACAGATGCGGACGAACAAGTTGCTAAAATGTTATATAAGACGAAAAAACCTGTTGTATTGGCAGTCAATAAAATCGACAACCCAGATATGAGGGAAATGATTTATGACTTCTATTCATTAGGGTTTGGTGATCCGTATCCGATTTCAGGTTCTCATGGGATCGGTCTTGGGGATTTGCTTGACGCTGTTGCAGCCAGCTTCCCAGACCCATCAGAAGAGCAGGAGGACGATGATGTCATTCGCTTCTCGCTGATCGGACGGCCGAATGTCGGCAAATCCTCCCTTGTCAATGCATTGCTCGGAGAAGAACGGGTCATCGTCAGTGACGTGGCAGGAACAACTCGCGATGCCATCGATACATCATATGAATACGAGGGGCAAAAGTATAAGATTATCGATACGGCAGGCATGCGTAAAAAAGGAAAAGTATACGAGAGTACAGAGAAATACAGTGTATTGCGTGCTTTGAAGGCAATTGACCGATCGGATGTCGTCCTTATCGTCTTGAATGGCGAGGAAGGATTGCGTGAACAGGACAAGCGTATTGCAGGCTATGCCGAAGAAGCAGGCAAAGGTGTGATGTTTGTTATAAACAAATGGGATGCGGTCGAGAAAGACGAAAAGACAATGAACCGATTCACAGAGGATATCCGAAAAGAGTTCCAATTCCTTGAGTACGCGCCAGTTGCCTATGTATCAGCCAAAACGAAGCAACGTGTACGCACTTTGTTCGATACGATCAAATTGATAAGTGAAAATCATGCACTTCGTATCCAATCCAGCGTACTCAATGAGGTAATAGAAGATGCTGTTGCCAGGAATCCTGCACCATCCGACAAAGGCCGCAGACTGCGTATTTACTATGTGACACAAGTAGCGGTTAAGCCTCCTGTCTTTGTCGTTTTTGTTAACGAACCCGAATTGATGCATTTTTCATATGAACGATTTTTACAAAATAGACTTCGTGAAGCTTTCGGATTCGAGGGTACTCCGATCCGGTTGATTACAAGAGCACGAAGCTGATAGTTCATATGGTTGAGAGGATGGTTTGAATGGAAAAAGTTTCTGTAATCGGCGCGGGCAGCTGGGGAACTGCGCTCGCTTTTGTCTTAGCCGATAATGGACATGATTGTTTAATTTGGGCTCGAAGAGAGGAGCAGGCATCTGAAATTAATGAGCGCCACACAAATGAGCGCTATGTGCCTGGTATTTCTTTGCCCACAGCATTGCAGGCGACTTCAGATTTGAAGAAAGCGGTCTGCCATGCAGAAATTCTGATCATTGCAGTGCCGACAAAAGGGATACGCGGAATTTGTGAGGAAATTAATGGCATGGTGGAACAACCTAAATTGTTTGTCCATGTTTCAAAAGGCATTGAGCCAAACTCATTAAAACGTATTTCTGAGATGCTTGAAGAAGAAATCAATCCTGAGAATCGGCAGGCGATTGTTGTATTATCCGGACCAAGCCATGCGGAAGAAGTGGTCTTGCGCCATCCGACGACGGTCACTGCCGCCTCTGATAATCTGGAAGCTGCAGAAAAAGTGCAAGACCTTTTCATGAATCATCATTTCAGGGTCTATACAAACAATGATGTGCTCGGTGTCGAGCTTGGAGCCGCTTTGAAAAATGTCATCGCTTTGGCTGCAGGAATCACTGATGGCTTAGGCTATGGGGATAACGCAAAAGCTGCGCTCATAACAAGAGGGCTCGCAGAAATCACACGCCTTGGTGTCAAAATGGGAGCCAATCCTTTGACGTTCTCCGGCTTAACAGGGCTAGGAGATTTAATTGTCACCTGTACGAGCGTGCATTCCCGAAATTGGAAGGCCGGTCATATGCTCGGCGAAGGCAAGACGCTTGAAGAAGTCACTTCTGGTATGGGAATGGTAATCGAAGGAGTGCGCACGACGAAAGCTGCACATCAGCTTGCGCAGCAAATGGACGTTTCCATGCCGTTGACAGAAGCCTTATATACTGTGTTGTTTGAAAATACTCCGGCTAAAGAAGCGGTTGATAAACTGATGAACCGGATGAAAAAACAAGAAATTGAAGACATTTTCGGGTGAAACTCGGGTGTCACAATAATTGGGGAAATAGATTTTACTGGATGAAAGGATGAATCACCTTGTCCTCACTGGATAAAATGTGGCTGTCGTTCTATGCAATGGGTTTCATGGCTATTTCCATGGGTCTCATTTTTGTAAGCCGGCATAAGCTTTCCAATCGGCTGCTAAAGTTTTTGTTTGCAATTATAGCGTATGCTTTACTGATCTTCTCATTTTTTGCAATGGTTTATCTCGTATTCAGCGGTCCTACCGGAGGTGCGCGATGAAGAATTTATCAAAAGGGATTCTATTGACCATAATTGTTACAATAACTGTACTATTATCAGGCTGTATGTATCCTGGAGATGAAAAGGCCGCCAAGGAGAATCCGTATGAGGAGCAGCTTCAGTCTGTCCAAAAAGCAGTAGAATCCTATCAGAATAATAATGGTGGATTATTGCCGATAAAGACGCGTGAGCAAGAAACGGATCTCTACATCAAGTATCCTGTTGAATTTTCGAAGCTGGCTCCCGCTTATATGGAGAAAATCCCATCTAATGCCTATGAGGTTGGAGGCATTTATCAATATGTGCTGACGGATGTGGAGGAGAACCCTACAGTGAAGTTGGTCGATTTACGGGTGGCTGAACGAATCCGTGAATTAAATTTGCGAAAACAGATCCTAGGTAAAATATATTTCAAGGATGAAGTAGGAGAATTTGTTTTCGAAATCGATTACGAAAAGATGGGCTACGATGAGCCGATTCAGATTCCAAGCCCATACTCCGATGCGCAATTACCTCTAGTTGTTGGAGGGGATGGCAATTTTTATATCGACTATTCCATCGACTTAGGACGTATTATTGAAAATGAAAAGCCGGATGTCAAACCAGGCGACGATATTCGCCATTTGTTATCCGACCATTATCCAATATTGCCTGCCTACTCGCTTCCATATACTGTGAATGAAGAGAATCAAGTCATCTTTTTGCGCAAAAAAAAATAGGTTGATAAAACGTTTCGTGCTTTTAGCATGAAACGTTTTTCTTTTACATAAACTAGAATGCGCAAAAAAAGGAGGGCTACGTATGAAAGAGGAGTTGTATGAAAATCTGGCTAGACGTACGGATGGGGATATCTATATAGGAGTGGTCGGCCCTGTTCGTGTGGGGAAATCGACATTTGTGAAAAGGGTGATGGAAGAAGTCGTCATTCCTAACATGCTCGATGCGGGGGATCGTGCGAGAGCGCAGGATGAGTTGCCACAAAGCTCTCCTGGCCCTATTATTATGACATCCGAGCCGAAATTCGTTCCTGCCCAGGGAACGGCAGTGTCCATCGGCGATGGGGAGCTGACATTCCAAGTAAGATTAGCCGATTGTGTCGGCTATGTCATTGATGGCGTAAGAGGGTATGAGGATGAGGATGGGCCGAAATACGTCCATACCCCGTGGCACAATGAGCCGATTCCATTCGAGGAAGCTGCGCGGATCGGAACGGATAAAGTAATACGTGATCACTCAACAATCGGTATTTTGGTGACAACGGATGGGACAGTCAATAATATTCCCAGAGCTGCAGCTGAGGTTGCAGAAGAAGAAATTGTCGCGAAGCTGAAGGATATCGGGAAACCATTTGTCATCGTATTGAATTCGAAAATGCCTGCACATGACCGGACGGTCGCCCTGAAAGAACAATTGATTGAACGTCATGGCGTACCCGTCATTGCAATCAGTGCTGATCAGCTAAATGCCCAGGAGATTCAACTGATTTTGAAGGAAGCTCTATTCGAGTTCCCGATTACGCATATCGACTTGCAGAAACCGGATTGGATGGATGTGCTCGGTGCAGATCATGAACTGAACTCCTCTATTGATAATGTAATCAACGAAGGGTTTCTGGAAGTATCGAAGATTCGTAAAGTACAAGAACTGGCGGAACGATTAAAAGATGAAAAATATGTGCGGCATGCAGAAGTGGTTGAAGTCGACGCAGGCAAAGGGCGGGCCACTGTTAACATTGAAATGGACGAACAGGCATTCCAAGAAGTTTGCGAATCGATTATGCAGCGAGAGATGAGAACGAAAAAGGATTGGCTTGTCTTCGTGCAGGATGCAGTAAAAGCGAAAAAGTCCTACGATATGTATGCTGAGGCAATCGAGACAGCCAAACAGACAGGATATGGCGTTGCGCTCCCAACCATTGCTGATTTCCAACCGTCTCCGCCGGAATTGATTAAACAGGATAATTTCTACGGGGTACGGATGAAAGCATCCGCGCCTTCGCTTCATATTATCCGTATCGATATGGACGCTGAGTTCTCCCCGTTGATTGGATCGGAGTTCCATAGTCATCATTTGCTTAAGGAACTGAAGAACGCCTATTTGCATGACCGGGATGCCTTGTGGCAAACACAGTTGTTCGGAACGCCTCTCCATGAAGTAATGAAGGAAAGCATTCGATTCAAAACTTCCTCTGTGCCGCCTAATGCCCGAAAAAGATTGCGGGAAACCATTGAGCAGATGGTCAATAATGGAAACAAGGGCATGATTACATTTATCGTCTAACATGAAGGAAAAGGCTGAATTATAACGTTTTTAAATGGTAATAACATACAAAACTACGTAAAAAGATCCGTTTCTCACGGGTCTTTTTGCTATTTTGGACAATTTAACCGAAAGTAGCGGGATAAGGCTAAGAATATTGTTGCACCGCGGTTTTTAGTATGTTACTCTTTTTACAGTGTTGAAAGAACAGCGGAGGGCGGCGTTTTGGCTGTGGCAGGCGTTCAATGGATTGAAGGCGCTTTATTCCCGATATTTATTGTGTACGGACCTTTGCAGCTGTGTCACCCGGAGCTGGACAAGCAATTACATTTCCTTTGAGAGGAGGTGAATAGTGTGAATAAGACAGAATTGATCAACTCAGTTGCTGAAACTGCAGGTTTGACGAAAAAGGATGCTACTAAGGCAGTGGAAGCTGTATTCGATACAATCCAATCGGCACTTGCAAAAGGTGATAAAGTACAATTGATCGGTTTTGGTAACTTCGAAGTGCGTGAGCGTGCAGCTCGTAAAGGCCGTAACCCACAATCTGGTGAAGAAATCGAAATCGCAGCAAGCAAAGTTCCTGCATTCAAAGCAGGTAAAGCACTTAAAGACGCTGTAAAGTGATCTTTTAGTTTACATAGGAGTCCGTTCCTTCTGCTCGTTTAGCGAGCAAAAAGGACGGGCTCCTTTTATGTGTCTGTCTGCGGATTTTCGATGAAACCCTGAACTGTACGGAAATGAGGTAGTATGCTACTATCTTTTAAGGGAAGTATTAGTTTGTGTTGAGGAGGATGCGTAATATGAAGGAAGTGGATCACGAAAAAATAGAAAATGCTGTGACGATGATCCTGGAAGCAATCGGTGAAGATCCTTCTCGCGAAGGGCTGCTGGAGACGCCTAAACGGGTAGCCAAAATGTATGCCGAAGTTTTTGAAGGTCTGAATAAAGATCCGAGACAATATTTTGAAACTGTATTTCATGAAAACCACGATGAAGTCGTGTTAGTGAAAGATATTCCTTTTCACTCGATGTGCGAGCATCATCTTGTTCCGTTTTTCGGACATGCCCATATCGCATACATACCAAGAAATGGAGTTGTCGCAGGGTTAAGCAAACTGGCCCGCGCCGTAGAGACGACAGCTAGAAGACCACAGCTCCAGGAAAGAATTACATCGACTGTGGCAAACGCTATGATGGAAATGCTAAATCCAATCGGAGTGTACGTCATTATCGAAGCGGAACATATGTGCATGACGATGCGTGGAATTAAAAAGCCGGGTGCAAAGACGGTTACGACCGTGGCAAAGGGTATTTACGAACATGATGATGTGAAAAGAGCCGAAATTCTGTCGCTGATCAAATCGGTTTGACGCCTTTGCGGTACACTTTGTTTGTATGATATGATATACCTTACATGAATGGGGAGTGGTAATATGACGCAGCCTGACTTTATTATCATAAAAGCGAAAGAGGACGGTGTGAACGTCATTGGTCTGACGAGGGGGAACGATACGAAGTTTCACCATACGGAGAAACTCGACAAAGGTGAAGTGATGATTGCACAATTCACCGAACATACGTCGGCAATGAAAATTCGCGGGAAAGCCGAAATTCATTCAGCACACGGAGTTGTATCCAGTGAGGGGAAAGAGTGAATTAGACTTGACTGATTCGCACGACCGTCTATGAATGGAGATTCGAAGATGGAAAGAGCAGACATGCAATATGTAAAAGAATATGTTAACGAAGTGGAACAATCCATCTACGAACCGACTGTCTATCGACATTTTTCTGGAACGATAGTAGATGAAAAAAAAGCATTTTTCCTGTTGCTCCCTCTGTTGAACGGAGAGGCATGGTCCAGTCATCTCCAAACATCGGCAATTGCGGTAGGAGCGGTCCATGCCGCATTTGATGTACACGATCGGATTGATGTTATGGATGCGACGCCGAAAAGCCAGCAGCTGCTCGTGCTTTCCGGAGATCATTTTAGCGGCATCTATTACCGTTTACTTGCGTCACTTCCGGATTTTCCGTTTATTAGATCGTTGTCTGGTACAATCGGCCTGATTAATGAAACGAAGACGAATATGATGAAAAAACCGCTCGTCGGATCGGATCAAGTAATCCACAAGATCGCAATCATTGAAGCGGGCTGTATAATTGATTTTTATCAACGATATGGTTTTACTGCATATAAGGAAATCGTAAATTTGGTCTTGCCGCTAGTATGGATTGGCGAGCGATTAAGCGGAACTGTCGGTGTACAGGAACGGGTAATCGGCAAAAATATACATGAGACGGATATGGAGAGTGCCTATAATGACTTGAGGCACCGGGCAGAGCTAGCGCTGGAAAATGCATCGTTCCTCTCCATATCTTTAAAAAACAAAATAACCGAAATGATAATTCCTTTCGCTGAGCATGCCGATTCGAATAGGAGATGAATGACGAGTGACGACATCAAAGGAACAAAAAGTGCATCATGTATTTGAAAAAATTTCGGGCGAATATGACAAGATGAATTCGGTCATTAGTTTCAACCAACATAAAAAATGGCGGCAGGACATCATGGCACGCATGAATGTTGAACCAGGCTCTGCGGCTTTGGATGTTTGCTGTGGTACGGCTGACTGGACCATTGCTTTAGCAGAGGCGGCGGGTCCGAACGGACAAGTCATCGGTTTGGATTTCAGCGAAGGCATGCTGGCAAATGCCCAACCAAAAGTAGATCATTATCCAACAATCCAATTGCTGCATGGGAATGCAATGAAGCTCCCATTTCCCGACAATACTTTCGATTATGTGACAATTGGATTTGGTTTGCGTAATGTGCCTGATTATCCGACGGTGCTTGCCGAAATGAGACGTGTGCTGAAACCTGGCGGCATGGCTGCGTGCCTGGAGACGTCACAGTCTGAAATTCCTGTCTACCGTCAAGTATTCCGTTTTTATTTTAAAGCGATCATGCCGATGCTCGGCAAATTGTTCGCTAAAAGCTACAATGAATACTCATGGCTGCAGGAGTCGGCTGATGATTTCCCTGGCGTTAAAGAGCTTGCACAGCTGTTTGTGGATGCCGGATTTAGAGAAGTCTCGTATAAAAAATATAGCGGTGGTGCCGCTGCAGGACATATCGCCTATAAATAATGAGTGCAGGGAAGGTAATCGTTTTGGAGAAATTGAAGTTATTATCGCTTTATGCAGACTTCCGGAAGGATCTCGCTTATATAGAAAAGGAACTTGAGAAATCCGTCGACTCCTCTTCGCCGATTATCAGGCAAGCGTCCCTCCACCTGTTACGGGCAGGTGGCAAGCGAATCCGGCCGATTTTTGTCATCCTTGCATCCAAATTCGGCGATTATTCATTGGAACGCGTCTCAAAAGTAGCCGTTTCACTTGAATTGATTCATATGGCCTCGCTTGTCCATGACGATGTTATTGATAATTCCGACATGCGACGCGGTTTTGAGACGGTGAAATCTAAATGGAATAATCGGATCGCCATGTACACGGGAGATTTCATCTTTTCAAAAGCGCTCATTTCCATCGGTGAAATCGAGCATGCAGGCGTACATCGCCTGTTGGCCGAAACAATGTTGGAAATTTGCAAAGGCGAAATCATTCAAATTGATTACCAGCAAAAATTAGATCAATCATTGCGTGACTATTTGCGACGCATCAAAAGGAAAACAGCACTGCTGCTCTCCTCAAGTTGTGAATTGGGGGCGCTTGTATCCGGTGCGGATTCTTCTCTCGTAAGGAAAATGCGCCGTTTCGGCTACTTTGCCGGGATGGCCTATCAAATCGTAGATGACATACTGGACATCACCGCTACTGACGAGCAGCTGGGCAAACCGGCCGGAAGCGACCTGATGAACGGCCATGTCACCTTGCCAATCCTATACATAAAAGATGATCCGGATTTCAAACCATACATGCTGAAATCGTTCGACGGCTCGTTAACCGAAAAAGAACGAGGCGAAATGCTTTCTTATATCCGAAATTCCGGAGCAATCGAAAAAGCGCAAGCCATCAGCGACAGGTATCTTTCGAAGGCTGTTGCTGAGTTGAAAGCATTGCCAGATGGGGATGCCAAGAAAGCCCTGCTTCAAATCGCCTCCTTCATAGGAAAGAGAAATTATTGACAATTATGCTGGCAGTTGAAAGATTGTGATCGTGGTGGTACGATCAGTAAGGAGAAAATCCGATACATACACAAAGGAGTGTTATCAATGGAAAGAACATTTTTAATGGTTAAGCCTGATGGCGTACAACGTAATCTAATCGGTGAAATCGTCAGCCGTTTCGAAAAGAAAGGCTTCACATTGGTCGGCGGTAAACTTATGCAAATTTCACAAGAGCTTGCTGAACAACATTACGGTGAACACAAAGAGCGCCCATTCTTCGGCGAACTAGTTGACTTCATCACTTCTGGTCCAGTTTTCGCAATGGTATGGGAAGGCGAAAACGTTATCTCCACAGCTCGTCTTATGATGGGTGCTACAAACCCGAAAGAATCTGCGCCAGGAACAGTTCGCGGCGACTTCGCAGTAACAGTCGGCAAAAACATCATCCACGGTTCTGATTCACCAGAATCTGCTGTCCGTGAAATCGGCTTGTTCTTCAAAGACGAAGAGCTAGTTTCTTACGACAAATCCATGACTAGCTGGATCAACTAATTATTTTTCAGAAACAGCCTTGCGCTAATTGCGCTATGGCTGTTTTTTTGATGGCTGGTTTTTCGAGGTGGAGGAGTGCTCATGATTTGCAGGCGTGCTATGGATGTAGTGTTGGTGCGAGATATAGCGGTGACCGACGGTTGTGCGTGAATCTGACGTTCGTTTCGCTTTACTGGCGTTCAGCGTGATAATCTGGCGTTCGTTTCGCTTTACTGGCGTTCAACGAGATAATCTGGCGTTCATTTCACTTTACTGGCGTTCAGCGAGATAATCTGGCGTTCATTTCACTTTACTGGCGTTCAGCGAGATAATCTGGCGTTCATTTCACTTTACTGGCGTTCAGCGAGATAATATGGCGTTCATTTCACTTTACTGGCGTTCAGCGAGATAATCTGGCGTTCGTTTCGCTTTACTGGCGTTCAGCGGGATAATCTGGCTTTCGTTTCACGTTACTGGCGTTCAGCGAGATAAACTGGCGTACGTTTCGCTTTACTGGCGTTCAGCGAGAAATACTGTCATTCAAATCAACCACTTACCGCCAACCGACTCAGTTAATTAATCATCATAATTGAATCCCATGCGGAGAGATCCCAGATTTTTTTGGCGCATCGCTGACACTATTTGGCGCCTATCCAGTTTAATTTGGCGTAAAGCCAACACTATTTGGCGTCTAGGCAGGTTATTTTGGCGCTTTGCCAACACTATTTGACGCCCCATCCCCTTTATTTGGCGTACCCCCCGGTAACCCGGAGTATCTTACGACAAACTCCTGCATCCAGCTCAGCCCCACCACACGTAAAACCTGTTAAAAGTTTAGACACATGCGTTAAGATTTCAATAAAATAAATAATATTTGCTACATATCGAGCGTCTTTTTCGATATAATAGGTACAACTTATGAACGGAGGGTCTCAGTTGGCGGATTATGATGAGTTCATCAAGAACATCAAACGAAAGACAGGCATTGATCTGTCGTTATATAAAGAGGCGCAGATGAAGAGAAGGCTCACCTCGCTATATGAGAAGAAAGGTTTTCGGAATTTCTCCGATTATTACCAAGCTATACATACGGATCATGTGCTGTTGGATGAATTTCTGGATCGCATGACCATCAATGTTTCCGAGTTTTATCGGAATGGGCAGAGATGGGACGTGTTGGATAAGAAAATCATTCCAATGCTTCTGAAAGACAAAAAGAAATTGAAGATTTGGAGTGCTGCTTGTTCTACAGGTGAAGAACCGTATTCCTTGGCAATGGTCATGTCCGGCCATGTTCCACGGTCTGATATTTCCATTCTCGCAACGGATTTGGATAAAGGTGTGTTGGAACGGGCAAAAGTTGGCTTGTACTCGGATCGTTCGCTGAAAGAGGTTCCTAAATCGGTGCTGCAAAATTATTTTGTAAACGAAGGCCAGTATTATCAAGTGAAAGATGAAATCAAACGAACGGTCACCTTCAAACAACATAATTTATTGAATGATACATACGGCTCTGATTTTGATTTGATTGTCTGCCGAAATGTAATGATTTACTTTACGGAAGAGGCAAAAGATCAAATCTATATGAACTTTTCTAAGGCATTGCGGCCAGGAGGCATCCTCTTTGTAGGAAGTACAGAGCAAATATTCAACCCTGCAAAATATCATTTTGAATCGGAAGATACTTTTTTCTACAAAAAAATATAAAATGTCGAAATGGCTCAGTTTCTTCGATAAATAACATCCTATCCGGATCCTTCCGGATATTTTTTTATAATAGCCTATAGTCAAAAAACCTTTCCTTTGGTAAAGTGCTATAAACGGATACTGCATCATCTAGAGATTAGATTAGCTGAGGAGGAATTTGGAAATGAGATTTTTTACTGCTGGTGAATCACATGGTCCGCAATTGACGGCCATCATTGAAGGGCTTCCTGCCCAAATGGAATTGCAAGAAGAGATGATCAATAAAGAATTGAAGAGGCGGCAAGGCGGGCATGGCCGCGGCCGCAGAATGCAAATAGAAAAAGATAAAGTCGTCATTTCTTCAGGTGTGCGTCATGGGAAGACGCTTGGTTCCCCTGTTACATTAACGGTCGTGAACGATGACTGGAAGCATTGGACAGGCATTATGGGCATCGAGCCTTTGCCTGAAGATATAGACCCGCGCGATATAAAACGCCGTATCACCCGGCCACGGCCCGGCCATGCGGATCTCGTAGGCGGCATGAAATACGGCCATCGGGATTTGCGAAATGTCCTGGAACGTTCTTCTGCCCGTGAAACAACGATGCGCGTAGCTGTCGGAGCAGTCGCGAAACAATTTTTAAGAGAACTCGGCATACATACCGTTTCGCATGTGACTGAAATTGGCGGTGTTACAACTGATCCCGCTGCTTATGCCGGCCTTTCAGCAGATAAACTCCGGGACATCGTTGAAAATGATCCTGTTTACTGCGCGGACCCTGCGGCTTCTGCCAAGATGGTTGAAGCGATCGATTCCATTAAAGAGCGCGGAGATACACTAGGCGGCGTCGTCGAGGTCATCATCGAAGGCTGTCCTCCTGGAATCGGAAGCTATGTCCAATTCGACAGAAAGCTGGATGGCAAGCTAGCTGGCGCCATGATGAGCATTAATGCGTTCAAAGGAGTAGAAATCGGCCTCGGGTTTGAAATGGCGAAAATTCCTGGCAGTGAAGTGCATGATGAAATCGCTTGGAGTGAGGAAGAGGGATATTACCGAAAATCCAATCGTCTTGGTGGCTTGGAAGGCGGAATGTCCACTGGCATGCCGATCGTCATTCGCGGCGTGATGAAGCCGATTCCAACTTTATATAAACCGTTGGAAAGTGTCGATATTGAAACGAAGGAGCCATTTGTTGCGACAATTGAGCGTTCTGATCCTTGTGCAGTTCCCGCTGCATCCGTGGTGGCGGAGCATGTGATTGCAACGGAATTGGCGAAAGCGATTATGGAAGAATTCCGTTCATTTACAATGGAAGGGCTCAAGAAAGAGCTGGACGAGTACAGAGAATATGTAAAGGGGTTTTAATATGGCGAAATTAACAGTTAAAATTCCTGGACATCTATATGACGTCCATATTAGTGAGCAAGCCTATGATCTATTAGGTACGACATATGCCGATCAACTGAAAAAAGCTGATCAGATCGGCATCATTGCAGATGAAAAAGTGGCGGACCTTCACTTGGAGAAATTAACAACCTCCATTCAATCATTAGGTGTGGCCCCCGTTGTCAAGATTGTTCCGGCAGGGGAGGCAAGTAAGACGCCGGCTGTCTTTCTTGATTGTCATAGCTTTTTGCTCCAACATCGCTTTACCCGGAATTCTTTGCTAATTGCTTTTGGCGGAGGGGCTTGTGGGGATTTGACAGGTTTTGTCGCTGCCACTTTCATGCGTGGCATTGCTTATATCCAATGTCCAACAACCATTTTGGCGCATGACAGTGCGGTTGGCGGAAAGACGGCCATTAATATGCCGGAAGGGAAGAACATGGTTGGGTCATTCCACCAGCCGGCAGCCGTCTTATTCCACACACCGATTTTGCAAACATTGCCTGCAAGGGAAATCCGTTCGGGCATGGCGGAATTGCTCAAGCACGCACTCATTTCCGATGTTTCATGGTCGGAAGAGCTTCTGAACAACCAACAGTTTATTTCCCCTTCTGCAGAATGGCTATCTGTAGAATTGCTGAAAGGAATCGAAGTGAAAGCAAACATTGTGGAAGAAGACCAGTTTGAGCATTCAACGAGAAAGTTTTTGAACTTCGGTCATACATTTGGCCATGGCGTGGAGGCAGTTTGCGGCTTCGGCGGGCTCAGCCACGGTGAATGTGTCATGATTGGGATGGCGTACAGTCTGATCCTTAGCGAGCGTCATGGACTACAGCCAGCTGGCATAGCGGATCGTCTAATCGAATTTGCACAACGCAATGGGTACACGTTCGAACCAATCCATCAGCATCCTTTTACACATTTCATGGACTATATGGCGAAAGATAAAAAAGCAACCTACGGCCAGTTGAATTTTGTCTTACTGCAGGACATCGGCAATCCGTATGTAAAACCTGTTACAGCAGAAGAATGCGAATCGGTATTTGAAGAGTTAAAAAATAGAACGGAGGCAGGCAGGAATGACAGTTAGAGGAGTCAGAGGAGCGACAACAGTTCATTGCGATGATATAGATGCGATATTGAAAGAGACAGAAGCCCTTGCTCTAGAAATGGCGAATGCGAATCAGTTCCCACCGGAAGACATTGTATCCGTCATTGTTTCCACGACGCCAGATATTAAATCCGTATTCCCGGCAAAGGCGATACGATCCATTGATGGATGGAAATACGTCCCTGTAATGTGTACGCATGAAATGGACGTGCCAGGCTCTATGCCACAATGTATCAGAATATTAATGCATGTCAATTTAGAAACACCTCAAAAAGAAATCCGGCATATTTATCATAATGATGCAATTAAGCTTCGTCCGGATTTACAGCCGAATTAACTGGAGGGATACATATGAAGTGGAAAACCGTATTGGAAGAGATGAGACCGTATAAACCGGGAAGATCGATTGATGAAGTGAAACGTGCGTATGGACTGACCAATATTGTGAAACTGGCGTCCAATGAAAACCCTTATGGCACGTCTCAGCAAGTTTTGGATTACTTAGACCAAAATCCGCTTCAATATGAAATCTATCCTGACGGCCATTCCAGCCGTCTTCGTAAGACGTTGGCGGAAAAACATGGTGTATCAGAAGAGTCCATTCTTTTCGGAAATGGTTCGGATGAAATCATAACAATTATTTGTAGAGCTTTATTGGATAAGGGTAAACATACGATTATGGCAACACCGACTTTTCCTCAGTATGCGCATAACGCGAAAATCGAAGGAGCGGCCATAACCGAAATTCCGTTACAAGATGGCTCACATGATTTGGATGCTTTTTTGGAGGCTGTAACGAAGGACACGGCTGTCATCTGGATTTGTAATCCAAACAATCCGACAGGAAATCTAATGCCTGCTGACAAAATTGAAGGTTTCTTGAAGAAAGTGCCGGAAGATGTGCTCGTCGTTTTGGATGAAGCCTACTTTGAATATATTACAGATGAGCAACATGTCGATTCGATCTCACTGCTAGCGCAATTTAAAAATATTATTGTGCTGCGCACTTTTTCAAAAGCATATGGGCTGGCTTCCATGCGTCTGGGTTATGGAATCGCAGATCCGGCTATTGTAACACCGTTAAATAAAGTGAGGAACCCATTCAACAATAACTCACTTGCAGTAGCAGTAGCTGAGGTGGCGGTCCTGGATGAAGAATTTATTAATAAATGCAGATCACTAAATGATCAACAGAGGAACCGCTTTGCAAAATTTGCAGAACAACATGGACTTCACATGTTTGATTCCCAAACCAACTTCGTGTTAATGCAAGTGCCGGGAGATGCAGATGAAGCATCCGAATTCCTTTTGCGGCAAGGGTATATTGTGCGGAGTGGCAATGCACTTGGCACGCCTGGATATATTAGGGTGACGATTGGCACCGAACAGCAAAATGACGGGTTTTTTGAGGCATTCGACGAGCTCCTGAAAAAAGGTGGTTCTAATGAAGCGTAACGTTGCAATTATTGGTTTAGGGCTGATCGGAGGATCACTGGGATTGGCCTTGAAAAGGAATCCGGATATTTATATTACTGGATTCGACCGTTCGTATAAAACCGCAGATGAAGCCTATCGTCGAGGTATTATTGATATGATCGCTCCATCAGCCGAGTCCGCTTGCGAACAAGCGGATTTTGTCTTTTTCGCAACGCCAGTAAATACTACTGTTTCCATGATGAAGGAAGCGGTAGATTGGACATTTAAAGAAAATGCCATCATTACCGATACAGGAAGCACAAAATTTCCGATCATGGAAGCGGCAAAAGAATTAGAGGGTAGAGGCATTGTAGTCATCGGCGGGCACCCGATGGCAGGATCGCATAAAAGTGGAGTAAGTGCAGCGAAACCGCATTTATTTGAAAATGCTTATTATATACTGACTCCGGGTAAGACAACGGATTCAACCAAAGTGGATTCCTTAAAGGATCTCTTAGCATCGACCAAAGGAAAAGTCGTTGTTCTCGAAGCGGAACAGCATGATCGGATGACGGCTATTGTCAGTCATTTCCCTCATATTGTTGCATCTTCGATGGTTGGATTGCTTGCAAAACAGGAAGCAGGACAGCCTTTTGTGAAAAACTTGGCAGCAGGCGGCTTCAGGGATTTAACGAGAATTGCCTCCGCAGATCCAATTATGTGGAGAGATATCACGATACAGAACAGAGACGAGCTTTTGAATCAGCTTGATGGCTGGATGAAAGAAATGGAAGAAGTCCGGTCCATGCTTGCTTCAAACGAACCCGATAAAATTTTTGATTTTTTTGCAGAAGCAAAACAGTATCGGGATCATTTGCCTTCTACAAAAGAAGGTGCCGTTCAAGGTGCCCTATACATGCCGTTCGATCTGCATATCGATGTGCCTGATCATCCAGGTGTGATTTCGGAGATCACAAAAATCCTTGCAGACGAGCGGATCAGTTTGACGAATATTCGGATTGTCGAGACCCGGACGGATGTGTACGGTATATTAGTCGTCAGTTTCCAAACGGCGGAAGATCGAAAGAAAGCGAGACAAGTTCTATCAAAAGCAACAGATTATAGTATGCATATCATTTAAGAAGAGGGGTCGTCATAATGGAGACGAAAACAGTGAAGTTCACGAATCCAACATTACGTGGAGAGCTGAAGGTACCGGGAGATAAATCGATTTCCCATCGTGCTGTTATGTTAGGGTCAATTGCAGCTGGCAAAACAACAATCTCTGGTTTTCTCCCAGGGGAAGATTGTCTTTGCACAATTGATATTTTCCGTAAATTAGGGGTAACGATCGAAAGGGAAGGGGACCAGGTCTCCATCGACAGCCCAGGCATTGACGGCTGGAAAACACCGGACGTTCCGCTCTATGCAGGGAATTCAGGAACGACGGCCCGTCTTATGCTTGGAATATTGGCTGGATCAAAGGTGCAGTCGACTTTAACGGGGGATGCCTATTTGTCAAAGCGTCCGATGAAAAGAGTTATTGCACCCCTCGAAAAAATGGGGGCAAGCATTACCGGTGAAGGAGACGCGAATTATTTACCTTTAACCATTATAGGCCAGCAGTTAAACAGCATTCAGTATGAAATGCCAATTGCTAGCGCTCAAGTGAAGTCAGGGATTTTATTTGGAGCGCTGCAAGCTGAAGGGGAAACATCCGTAATAGAAAAGACAGGTTCACGGGATCATACAGAACGGATGCTCCGCCAGTTTGGGGCGGAGATTGAAACGAATGACAATGAAATCTGTTTAAAAGGCCAGCAAGCATTGAAAAGCTGTGATGTTATCGTTCCTGGAGATATTTCATCTGCCGCATTTTTCATGGCGGCGGCTGCGATTGTGCCGGAAAGTGAGATATCCTTCATCAACGTCGGTTTAAATCCATCCCGTACAGGAATGATAGATGTGATGAGAGAGATGGGCGTGACAGTTGAAATTGTTGACCAAAAAGGGGAAAATGGTGAACCGTACGGAACGGTCACTGTGAAAAGCGCCAAACTTCATGGCACAGAAATTGGAGGAGACATGATTCCTCGATTAATCGATGAATTGCCGATTATTGCTTTAATGGCAACACAGGCAACTGGCAAGACAATTATCAAAGATGCAGAAGAATTGCGTGTAAAAGAAACGGATCGGATTGCAGCTGTCACCTCCGAACTGAAGAAGCTAGGAGCAACAGTCGAGGAAACGGAAGATGGCATGATCATTACAGGACCGAGCAAGTTGTCTGGGGCAACACTTCAATCCTATGGCGATCACCGCATTGGCATGATGTCGGCTATTGCTGCTCTTGTTTCGGATGGACCGGTTCAAATAGAGGATCCTTCTTGCATCGCGGTCTCTTATCCAAACTTCTTTGATGACTTATACCGATTGACCGGCCGTTCCTAAAAAGTGCGATGTTCCGCATGTATACAAAGTGAAAGAACAGGTGAAAATATGGGTCAGTTAGAGAATTTATTGCAGGCAGCCAGAGAGGGAAATCTAGAAGATCTGCGGCTGCAGATTGAACAGAAAATCTATAAGTTTCAGCAAGGAACCGAAGAACCGGAAAGTCTCTATGATTTGGCTGGGATGATGATGGACTATGGATATGTGGAATTAGCTGATACATTATACGAAGAATTGCTTCAACTGATGCCGGAAGAAGGGCAATTGAAAATCGACCGGGCAGAAACACTCTTGGAAATGGGAGAGGAAGATGAGGCCTTGTTACTTTTAACTTCCATCACTCCTGAAGAAGATGTATATGTCCAAGCCTTATTGTCTCTAGCGGATTACTATCAAATGTCTGGCATGTCCGAAGCGGCGGTAATGAAAGTGAAAGAAGCATTAGCCCTTATGCCAGAGGAACCGGTGCTTCGTTTTGCCTACGCTGAATTATTATTGGACGCCGGTAAATATGTCGAGGCGGCATCCCTTTATTCAGGACTGAATGACGAAGGGATTAACGATATCGGAGGAATCAGAATCATTTCCAGATTGGCTGAAACCTATAGTGCCGGTGCTGCATATGAAGAAGCGATTCCTTTTTATGAACAGCTGCTAAAAGAATCATCGGCACCTGATGATCTATTCGGAGCTGCCTTTGCTTATTTCCAAGCAGATCAGCCAAAGAGGTCCACTCAATTGATGGAACAATTACTTGATCTCGATCCAGACTATTTCTCTGCCTATATGCTGGCGGGCCAATCTTTTGCCAGGTTAGGTGACGACCAGAAGGCGTATGAATTATTTGTACGTGGTATCACTAGAGATGAATATGATAAAGAACTGAGATTGGCAGCAGGAAAATCCGCCTTAAAACTTGGGAAGACTGATGAAGCGGAAGAGCACCTGAGTGAAGCTTTAGCGTTAGACCCGGAATATATCGATGCGCTTATCGCATTAGCCTCGTTATTCAATGAACAAGAAAAAGATGAAGAACTTCTTTCACTATTGGCCGAAACGGATGAAGCACAAATGGATCTGCCGATGTTAACAGCTTTTAAAGCATATGCTTTGGAGCGGGTGGAACAATTCGATGATGCATACGTATCTTATAGTGAGGCATATGTTGGAATGAAGGATGATCCGATTTTTCTTGATCGGTACGCACATTTCCTTTTAGAAGAAGGAAAACGGAGCGAAGCCATCGAAATAGTAAAGCAACTAGTAGCAATCGAACACCATGATGAATGGGACGCATTTCTTGAATTGTCAAATGACGAGGAGGTGTGATATGACAGCCATGATTCCTGTCGCTGCCAAAAAGGATTTTGTACGGTGGTTTCTAAAGCGCTACAAATTAAAGCGCCGGGAATGTGTTTGGATTTTGAATTATCTTCTAAGCCATGAACAGCTTCTTCAAAACGTCCACTTTACGGATGAAGCACATTATTGTCCAAGAGCAATGGTGATCTCCACGACCAATTCAGAAAGTATTCCGTTTCGTTTCTATAAAGGGAACTTGATGACGGCCGATGCCGAGAAGTCGTTTCATGATTTACGTCTCCATCCGGAAGAAAAAATGTATATTCAATTAAACTTTCCAAACAGTCATGCGTGCCCTCAATATGCGATGGTGCGGGAAGAGAACCCGTACCTTCCTGATGATTTGCAGGTCAGTGAACGAGACCGTAAAATTGCGGAACAGCTCCTGGAAGAAAGCGCTGCAACCATGTCATTGGAAATGTTAATGAGAAGAGTGGATGAAGCACTCGATGAGAACGACCGGGAACGTTTCCTCGTCCTTTCTTCTATGTTGAATGAAATGAAAACTTCCAAACAATAATGACCCCATCCACTGATGGGGTCATTTGACTTGATGGAACCATTAGCAATCCTTGGATACTTAGTGAAGGACGGTAATATCCTGTACATGTTATGATGGGCATGAACGATTGATATGAGGGAGAGATAGTCTATGAATTGGACCGGAAAAGATATGGATACATATTTGCTTCAAAAAGAATACATCGATACACTTGTTATTCCTCTGATTAAGGTCGAACCGGCATTGGAAAAGATGAAGATGAGTGCATCCGCTGCAGAGTTCACCATGCTACTGTCTTCTATGATTGAGACTCAATTTAAGGGACGGATGATGTTCGCCCCTCCGTTTTCCTATACCGCATCGACAGGCATTTCTGAATTGAAGACTGAGTTACTGAATTCTTTTAAGGAGTCGCCATTTAAACATATATTCTTTCTGACAACCGATCCTGCATGGGTTTCTTCTGATGACAATGGACAAGTCATCTGGCTGCCTTCGATTCCTCTGGAAAGTATGGATGTCCAGCTTCGCCAAACGATCTTGGAGGACCAATTGCGGCAAGTTTTGCCGAAGTTCACTGAAAAATGGGCTTCTGCTTAACGTTTTCCGATCAAGTTGTGATATGCTTGAAAAAAGTGAATTCAACTTGAATTTCAAGCAGTTGTAGAATTGCGTTATTGATTGTTTGATGACATTTCAGTCTTGCCATTTTTCAAAATTCATCATTTGTTCACAAACTGTTTTTCCTGTCGAATGCATGATTGAATTTACGGCAATATTGATATATCATAGATATGTCCTAGTATTACAATTAGCAATAGTATGTCCGTTGGACTGATTTTGGAGTTAGAGGAGGGAAACTGATGAGCAGCAAAGTGTCAAGACGCCAATTCCTAAGCTATTCCTTGATGGGCGTCGGTGGATTCATGGTTTCGGCAGCAGTGATGCCGATGGTCCGCTTTGCGATCGATCCGGTATTGCAAGCGAAAACTGACGGGGATTTTATTGCAACCTCGCAAAAAGTGGATGAATTGACTGATGTGCCAGTACGTGTGGATTTCACGATCAAAGATCGGAAAGATGCATGGTACAAATCCGACGTCTCGAATACCGCTTGGGTCTATAAAGAAGGCGATACAGTCATCGCGCTTTCTCCTGTCTGTAAGCATCTTGGATGCACAGTGAACTGGGAAGGGGACAATCATAAGAACGAATTCTTCTGCCCTTGCCACGCTGGACGTTACGAGAAAAATGGAAAGAACGTAGCTGGAACTCCACCGCTAGGTCCGCTTGATGAATTTCAAGTCCAAGAAGTGGATGGCTTCGTTTATCTTGGAAAAACTGTTCCAAACACATTAGTTTAAAATGTAAGGGGGTACGACCGAAGTGCTAAATAAAATTTATGATTGGGTTGATGAACGGTTGGATATCACCCCTATATGGCGTGATATTGCTGACCATGAAGTACCTGAGCACGTAAACCCTGCACATCATTTTTCTGCATTCATTTATTGTTTCGGAGGTTTGACATTTTTCGTAACGGTCATTCAGATCTTATCCGGTATGTTCCTTACAATGTACTACACTCCGGATATCGAAAATGCATGGAAATCCGTCTACTACCTTCAAAATGAAGTTGCATTCGGTGAAATTGTGCGTGGGATGCACCACTGGGGAGCGTCGCTTGTTATCGTTATGATGTTCCTACATACGCTGCGTGTATTCTTTACAGGTTCTTATAAGAAACCTCGTGAACTTAACTGGATTGTCGGCGTGCTTATTTTCGTCGTCATGTTAGGTCTTGGTTTCACAGGTTACTTATTGCCATGGGATATGAAAGCGTTATTCGCTACTAAAGTAGGTATCGAAATCGCAGCATCCGTGCCATTCATTGGGGAGCAGATCAAGATCCTGCTTGCGGGTGATTCAACAATCCTAGGTGCACAAACTTTGACACGTTTCTTCGCGATTCATGTATTCTTCTTGCCAGCTGCTTTGCTTGGGTTGCTTGCGGCGCACTTTATCATGATCAGAAGACAAGGTATTTCTGGACCACTATAAGATTTAGATGTTGTTTGTCTTATATTTAGAATAAGGAGGGGACAAAATGCATCGCGGAAAAGGTATGAAATTTGTTGGGGATTCCCGGATTTCTGCAAATCGGAAACCCAATGTCCCAAAAGACTACTCAGAATATCCTGGTAAAACAGAAGCTTTCTGGCCAAACTTCCTTTTGAAGGAGTGGATGGTTGGAGCTGTTTTCCTTATCGGATATCTTATTGTAACGGTTGCCCATCCGTCTCCGCTTGAGCGTCAAGCCGATCCGACGGATACAACGTACATCCCTGTTCCTGACTGGTATTTCCTATTCATGTACCAGTTACTGAAGTATGAATTTGCTTCCGGACCATACAACGTTATCGGAGCTATTATCATACCAGGTCTTGCAGTTGGAGCATTGATGTTAGTTCCATTTATGGATACTTCAAAAGAGCGTCGTCCGTTCAAGCGTCCGCTTCCTACTGGATTCATGCTTCTAGCTTTCGCAGCTATTTTCTATTTGACTTGGGAATCCGTTGTGAACCATGACTGGGAAAAAGCGAAAGCACAAGGTGCGATCGTAGAAGAGGTTGAATTTGACGAGAACTCCGAAGGATACCAAATTTATGCGGGATCGTCGTGTATTGGTTGTCACGGGGATGCGTTCCAAGGTGGCGTTGGTCCTTCGTTGGTCAATACGGGCTTAACTGCTGATGAGATTGCTGACATTGCTCACAATGGTATTAAAACCATGCCTGCAGGACAATGGACAGGATCTGATGAAGACTTGAAAGTCCTTGCTGAATTCATCGAAGGCTTAAACAAAGAATAATTTAAAAGAGTCAGGAAACTGACTCTTTTTTTATTATCTGATGTTGATTAAATGAGCAGGATCGCGTAAACAATTGCTCTATATACATAGAATGACGGTTTGGAGAGATGTCATTGACTACGCTTAAAGATATGCTGTGGCTCATATTGTCAAATAGATCGTTTTTATGGATTTTGCTTTTCGTCAATATACTTGGGACGGTCTACGGATACGACTGGTACATGTGGCAGCTGGAAATAACAAAGCCGATCTTTTGGATCTTCGTGCCCGATAGTCCAACCGCCAGCTTGTTCTTTTGCATTGCTCTTTTTGCTTGGCTGATCGGCAAAAATTTTAAACTGATTGAAGCGCTGGCATTAATTACGCTTGTGAAATATGGAGTTTGGGCTGTCGTAATGAATTTACTGACTTTAGTCGAAACCGGATCAATTGGTTGGGCAGGCTGGATGTTGGTTGTATCCCACTCTGCCATGGCGCTGCAGGCAATCCTCTATATCCCGTTTTATCGCTTTCAATTTAAGCATGTGGTGATTGCGGCTATTTGGACATTGCATAATGATGTCATCGACTATGTTTTCGAGCAAATGCCGATTTATCACGATTTAATGCGTCATATGGACCGAATCGGCTACTTCACCTTTTGGTTGTCCATTGGCTGTATATCCATAGCATATTATGTTTGGAAGAAAAGAACCAACCTTGTAAATGGATAGACGTAATAGTTGCGGACCGCCTTTGTGCCATATAAAATAGTAGTATAGAGAAAGGGGAGGGAACGAAGATGTTTTTGGTTTATCTGGGCATCATCATTTTGCTGCCGCTTTATGCTCAGTTCAAAGTGAAAAGTACGTATAATAAATATGCAAGAATCCGTTCAACTTCCGGTATGACGGGAGCGGAAGTGGCACGCATGATACTGGATCATAATGGTCTACATGACGTAAAAGTGGTTGAAAGCCAAGGATTCCTAAGTGATCATTACAACCCGATCACTAAAATTGTCGCACTTTCTCCACAAAACTATCGTGACGCTTCTGTAGCGGGAACTGCTGTAGCAGCCCACGAAGTTGGCCATGCGATCCAGGACAAGGAAGCGTATGCATTCCTTCGATTCCGCCATCGGTTGGCACCGGTCGCTAATATTACATCAAATGCGTCCTGGATTTTCATCATGATCGGTTTGTTTGTAGGGAGCTTAAACTCTTTACTAGGTATCGGGATTCTTTTGATGGCTGTCGGTGTGCTGTTTCAAATCGTCACATTGCCGGTTGAGTTCAATGCTTCCAGCCGTGCGATGAATCAAATCGTTGAACTGGGCATTATTCGGAATGAAGAAGAACCGCATGCTAAGAAAGTGCTAAGTGCAGCGGCGATGACATATGTTGCGGCAACTGCAGTAGCTGTGCTTGAATTGCTCCGTCTAGTGTTGATTTTCACGAACCGGAACGATTAATCGCAGAAAAACCGTCCTTACGAATCGTAAAGACGGTTTTTTTTGACTACTTTTCCAATGGTTGCTTCTGATCGTCGAGTGTAAATCCTTCCCCTAATACATCATGGACTTCCGTTACGGAAACAAATGCATGAGGATCGACAGAGTTGACGATATTTTTCAAACGCATCAATTCATTTTTTCCGATTACACAATATAAAATTTCACGGTCGGACTTTGTGAAATGCCCATATCCTCTAAAGACCGTGACACCTCTTTCCATATCGACAGCGATTTTAGTGGCAATGGCATCCTGATGATCTGAAATGATAAAAGCTCCCCGCGCTGCGTAGGCACCTTCCTGTACAAAATCGATTACACGTGCCCCGACAAAGAGAGCGACGAGTGTGTACATGACCGAACGATGGTCCAGATAAACGATCCATGATAGAAGGATGACACCCGCGTCAAACATGAACATCGTGCGTCCCATACTCCATCCTCTGTATTTATGGCCGAGCCGGGCGATGATATCCACCCCACCGGTCGTGCCGCCAAAACGGAAGATGATACCGAGGCCAATGCCGATAAAAACACCGGCAAACAGGGCGACAAGGAACATATCTCCTTCCAGGTGAATGTCATACTGATATTTCATAAAGACCTTAAGAAATACTGAGACAGACACCGTGCCAATCACCGTATAAATAAAAGATCGACGGCCGAGCAGCTTCCAACCGAGCAGGAACATCGGAATGTTCAAAACGAGGTTCATGATGGCGGGATCCCATTTAAATGCAAAGAGCAAAATGAGGGTTATACCCGTAAATCCTCCCTCGGCCAACTCATGTTGAATGTTGAAATGAACCAGTCCAAAGCTGAATATGGCAGCTCCGAGGATGATGAAAATGATATTTTTTAGTTTTATGCCGGCCAACAACCCTTGTCCCGCCTTTCCTTTTGAATACTATCGATATTATTATCAATGATTCCTCGAATTTTGACAACAGTCCCCTGAATGAATACGATATCAAATGGAGGGAGTAGACGCAAATGGAACAATTGAAAACGATGAAACAATTACAGGATGAAGTAGATCAATACATAAGCGGTTTCAAGGAAGGTTACTTTCCGCCAATGGAATTGTTGGCACGCCTGTCAGAGGAATTAGGCGAACTTTCCAGGGAAGTGCAGCATGTGTATGGCATGAAAAAGAAAAAAGGGACGGAAGCCGTAAAATCTCTGGCTGAAGAGACGGGCGATCTGTTGTTTGTCCTCATCTGCTTTGCTAACGCACAAGGGATTGATCTGGAAGATTCACTAACAACTGTTTTAAATAAATTTAAACATCGAGATGCGGACCGTTGGACAAAGAAGGAGGAATTGGATTGACAATCAAAGTAGCAATCGCAGGTGCGAGAGGAAGAATGGGAACTACAGCTAGAAAAGCGATTGAGGAAGCAATGGATGCGGAGGTAGTTGCGGCATTGGATTATAAACATGGTGGGAAATACATCAATGGAGCTACCATTGGAGATGGCCCGGCCGGAATTCCAATATATACTTCTTTAGCAGAATTGGCAAAGGATGTTCAACCGGATGTGTTGTTAGATGTAACGGATCCTGACGCCGTCTTTACTAATGTCAAAGAAGCTATTTCACTTGGCATCCATCCCGTAGTTGGAACCTCTGGTTTAAGTGAGGAGGAACTTCACTCCATTTCTGAGCTGGTTAATGAAACTGGCGTTGGCGCCATCATCGCTCCTAACTTTTCAATCGGCGCGGTCTTGATGATGAAATTTGCCGCACAAGCGGCGCGATACTTAGGTGATATTGAGATCATTGAAATGCATCATGACCGTAAATTGGACGCGCCATCCGGAACTGCGGTAAAAACAGCGAACATGATAAAAAGCATCAGACCAAGCCATATCCAGGGACATCCGGAAGAACAGGAGCACTTGGCAGGTGCAAGAGGCGGAGATGTGGAAGGCATGAAAATCCATAGCGTTCGGCTGCCTGGACTGCTTGCTCATCAGCAAGTTTTACTTGGCGGTGAAGGCGAATTGCTTACCATTCGACATGATTCATTTGACCGGAATAGTTTCATGCCGGGAATTATTATGGCCATCCGGCATGTGGCCGGCAGTACCGGCTTAATTTATGGCTTAGAAGAGATTTTAGACTAAAGCAAGCGTTCCAGCTG
Organism: Sporosarcina sp. NCCP-2222; assembly: GCF_023168145.1. GTDB lineage: Bacteria > Bacillota > Bacilli > Bacillales_A > Planococcaceae > Sporosarcina. The sequence continues at coordinate 52,354 of NZ_BQYK01000003.1, read as the reverse complement.
CTTTTGAGAGGGGTGTTGTCATTTGAGAAAATTAAAAGTGGGAGTCATCTGTTATCCATCACTTGGTGGATCGGGTGTCGTAGCAACAGAGCTAGGTTTGAAAATGGCGGAACGAGGCCATGAATTGCATTATATTACTTCGAGCAAGCCATTCAGATTGCTTGATATTCATCCGAATATCCAGTTCCATGAAGTAAAAATAGATGGTTACGCCGTATTCAAGTATCCACCATACGACATTGCCCTTGCCAATCGGATTGCGCAAGTAATCGAGTCGGAACAGCTGGACCTTTTACACGTGCACTATGCGGTGCCTCATGCGATTTCAGCTGCACTAGCAAAGGATATGGCGAATTCGGATATCGGCGTCATTACAACATTGCATGGCACAGACGTAACTGTACTTGGCCATGATCCTGCTCTGCGTAATACGGTGCGCTACGGCATCGACAAATCCAATGTGACAACAGCCGTATCCGCGTCATTGCGGCAGGAGACGCTGGAACTGATTCAGCCAACGAGTGAAATAATCACAATTTATAATTTCATAGATGAAGAGAAATACAAGCAGGTAGATGCACCTGGACTAAAAGAGGAACTTGGAATCGGTAAAGAGGACAAGGTGCTTATCCATATTTCGAACTTCAGAGAAGTAAAGCGAATCCCAGATATTGTTGAAAGCTTCCGGTTGATACGCCGACAGGAAAACGCAAAGCTCCTGTTAGTCGGTGAAGGACCTGAATGGAAACCAATATTTGACTTGGTTAAAGAGCACGGGCTTCTGGAAGACGTCATCTTTACAGGGAAGCGGGACGACTTACCGGAGCTACTTTCGATCAGTGATGTCATGCTTCTTTTATCGGAAAAGGAAGCAT
>NZ_BQYK01000003.1:0-51351 GCF_023168145.1 Sporosarcina sp. NCCP-2222 | reverse complement strand
GCTGAAAAGGCACTTAGCCTGCTGCAGGACGCCTCATTGCTCGAGTTGTTCAAGCAAAACGCACTGCAAACTGTTCCAAACCGATTTGACTCGGCATCCATCGTCGAACGTTATGAAAACCTTTATTATGAAATGGCGGGTAGGAAATGAGCTATTCATTTGGGACAAGTGCCAGCAGAGGAGTCGTATCAAAGCTCCTGTCTGCGGGATACGAAGCGGTTTTTGTGGGGGGAGCAGTGCGAGATCTTTTGTTAGGAAAAGAGGCATCCGATATCGACATAGCAACGTCTGCCACTCCTAAAGAAGTGAAGGAGGTTTTTCCGAATACTGTAGACGTCGGGATTCAACATGGCACCGTTCTTGTTCTGTTTGAGGGTGAACCGATAGAGGTGACAACCTATCGAACGGAAGGCACCTATTCGGATCATCGAAGACCAGACGAAGTGACATTTGTCAGATCACTCGAGGAAGATTTAAAACGGCGTGATTTTACAATGAATGCGATGGCCTTGTCACTTGATGGGAGACTGATTGATCCTTTCGGAGGAAAACAAGACATCGACAAACGTTTGATCCGGGCAGTTGGAGCTGCAGAGGAACGTTTCAAGGAAGATGCCCTCCGCATGTTCCGAGCAATACGTTTTTCCTCCGTTCTTGGCTTTGCCATTGAAGATTCGACCTGCGATGCAATTGAACTTTTGGCTAAGGAGATCGAACATATCGCAGCGGAGCGGCTAAAGGCTGAGTGGGACAAGCTATTCCTCGGCAAGGAACCGACGAGGGCATTCGAGTACATTCATGACACGGGAATTGGTGCGCATTTGCCGGCATATCCTGAAACGTTCAGGGCAGCCTCCTGTCTTCATGGTCCTTTTCAAACCTCGCTAGAAGGCTGGGCGACTTTGATGATGACGGGTGATTTGGAACCTTTGCAGCTGACACGTGCCTATAAAATGTCCAATACGGAAAAAACTTTTTTGCGGTCCATACAGGAGGTACTCCAAACAAGGGAAGCACAATTTTATTCTAATCTCGATTATTATCGATGGGGGGAGCAGGTACTCCTTGCAGCGGAAGCAATTTATCAATGCCTGCATCCGGATAAGCCGTTCCTCGGCCCGAATGAAATTCGAGAAAAGATCGCTGCATTGCCGATCCGCTCAAAACAAGAGCTTGCCGTGACAGGAACGGACCTTCTTGCTTGGTCCAAAGCAAAAGGAGGCCGCTGGGTAGGCGAGTGGTTGGATACAATCGAACGGGCAGTCATTCTTGGTGACTGCAGGAACGACAGTGAAGAGATAAAGGGATGGTTTCTCCATGAGTTTACGAGGCAAAGATGAAATTTTAAAACAGTTGATGATGAGTGGCGGGACACCGGTTTCTGGCCAGGACATGGCAGACCGAATGGGTGTTTCCCGTACCGCAGTCTGGAAGTATATAAAGGAATTGGAGTCCGACGGCTATCAAATCGGCTCTGTAAGGAAAAAAGGATATTATTTGTTAGATACACCGGATATTGTGAATGCAGCGGCGATTCAGCGCCATTTGAAGACAAACAATTACGGCAGGCACATCCAGTATTATGAAAGCTGTCCTACTACACAATCCATTGCCCATGAAGAAGCTCAAAATGGGGCTTCAGACGGGACGTTGATCATTGCAGAGGAGCAGACAGCCGGAAAAGGCAGAATGTCGCGCCCGTGGTCTTCATCGGCTCGAAAAGGGATTTGGATGAGCTTGATCATTCGGCCATCTCTCATGCCCCAGCAAGCACCGCAAATGACACTAGTGGCGGCGGTTGCCATTGTCCGGGCCATGGAAGAAGTGGCTGATGTGCAGCCAACAATCAAATGGCCGAATGATATACTGATAAACGGCAAGAAAATGACCGGCATCCTTACAGAATTACAAGCGGATATGGATCGGGTCAAAGCGATCATTCTTGGAATGGGTATCAACGCGAATCAGGAAGAAACCGACTTTTCCGATGAATTAAGAGAAATTGCCACGTCTCTACATTTGGTAACCGGCGAAAAGGTCGATCGGTCCCGTTTGGTTGCAGCCATTCTTTATTATTTGGAGTTATATACAAAAATGTATGAGAAGAATGGATTCGCGCCGATTAAATTACTCTGGGAGAGTTATTCCAATACAGTTGGCAAACGAGTCCGTGCCGTCATGTTAAACGAGACGATTGAAGGAACAGCAATTGGCATTTCCGATGAAGGACTGTTGGAACTAAGACTTGATGATGGATCAATCCGGGGAATTTATTCAGCGGATATCCAAATGGCAAAATAACGGTATACAACGATTATGCGTTTTGTTATAGTAAGGCTGAAGGGCAGTATCATCACCGAACTGCACCTGTTATCGGCATGTCTTGAAATTTTATAAGTTCTGCCTTGATCTTGAAAAAGACAGGGACGGAGGAAACCATTACTGCTTACAACACAACCCTTCTGTCCTTTTTTGGATTGGAAGGGTTTTTATTTGTTTTTGCAGATTACAGCGTAGACATTCAACTTCGGTTTTCTCTAAGAGACAGTTCGAACGCATGGCCTTCAGTGTTGAACTTAATCGAGAGGGAGATGGTTGTAAATGAAGAGCACGGCAGATTTTTTGAAAATGAAGCAAAATGGAGAAAAGATCGTGATGCTGACCGCTTATGATTATCCTTCTGCCCAATTGGCAGAGGAGGCAGAAATGGATGTTCTTCTCGTTGGAGACTCTCTAGGCATGGTCGTCCTCGGATACGATTCTACTGTTTCTGTAACGGTGGAAGACATGGTACACCACGGCAAAGCGGTGCGTAGAGGAGCACGGGACACATTCATTGTCGTCGATATGCCATTCGGGACGTACCATGGCTCGGAAGACCGCACGCTACAGAACGCAATGCGTCTGTTTCAGGAGACGGGTGCAAATGCACTTAAGTTGGAAGGGGCCGGCAAAGTGATTGATGGCATTCGGCTGCTCACTTCAACAGGTATTCCAGTTGTAGCGCATCTTGGCCTACTTCCACAATCGGCCGCTGTCATTGGCGGTTACAAGGTTCAGGGGAAGACGGCTGAAGCGGCGCAGCAGCTTATTCGTGATGCGAAGGCTTGCGAGAACGCCGGCGCATGCATGATTGTCGTAGAATGCATTCCTCACCAGCTTGCAGACGAACTGGCAAAAGCCGTGTCTGTACCAGTCATTGGCATTGGTGCAGGAAGTGCGGTGGACGGCCAGGTGCTTGTTTTCCATGACACAGTCCAATACGGAAAACACCATGTGCCAAAATTCGTTGAAGCATATGCCAATATTGGTTCCGAGATTACGCACGGCCTTATGGCGTACAAACGCGCTGTCAAACAAGGAGAATTTCCAACAGCCAAGCATAGTTTCACAATGAAAGAAGAAGAGCTGGCTGCCTTGTACGGAGGAAATTGAAAGAGAAGAGGACATAGATGATGGAAGTAATTACTACTAGAAACGAACTAATAACACATCTGGATCGTAACAATCGGAACGGAAGATCGATCGGCTTTGTGCCAACGATGGGTTTCTTGCATGAAGGACATTTATCGCTAGTTTCTAAGGCGAAAGAAGATAATGACATCGTGGTCATGAGTATTTTTGTCAATCCGGCGCAATTCGGGCCAGGAGAGGACTACGAAGCATATCCAAGGGATTTGGAGCGTGATATGGCGCTTGCCAAAGAGGCGGGGGTAGATTTTTTATTCACACCGTCCGCTATGGAAATGTATCCGACCGACGGAGGAATCCGTATTCTGCCCGGCCGGCAGGCGGAAGTTTTGTGCGGCGCATCGAGGCCAGGCCATTTTGATGGTGTTTTGAAAGTCCTATTGAAACTTTTCAATATGGTAGATCCTGACCGGTCCTATTTCGGAATGAAAGACGCACAACAGCTTGCCATTATCGAAACATTTGTCCGTGATTTTAATCTTCGGACAGAAATCGTGCGTGTTCCGACGGTACGGGAGTCGGATGGTCTTGCTAAAAGCTCAAGAAATGTCAATTTGAGTGCAATAGAAAGGAGCGAAGCGCCGGGAATCTACAAAGCGTTGCAGCACGGCCAACGAATGGTCGGCATTGCTGCACCACATGAGATCGAAAAGGCGATGGTCGAATTTATTACGCAGGAGACATCTGGTAAAGTCGATTACGCCAACGTGCTGTCGTATCCAAATCTTAGCGAAGCAATTGATGAGGACTCTGAAATTATCTTGGCTTGTGCTGTGAAATTCTCCAAAACTAGATTGATAGATAATATTATTATGTCAACAAAGGATGATACTTCATGTTCAGAATGATGATGAATAGCAAACTGCATCGCGCAGTTGTGACAGAAGCAAATTTGAATTACGTGGGAAGCATTACGATTGATCAGGATCTACTAGATGCAGCCGGATTGCTTCATAATGAGAAAGTGCATATCGTCAACAATAATAATGGCGCGCGATTTGAGACGTATATCATTGCCGGTGAGCGCGGCAGCCGGGTCATGTGTGTAAATGGTGCAGCAGCACGTCTCGTTCAGCCGGGAGATATCATTATTGTCATTTCGTATATCTATGTTTCGGATGAAGAAGCAAAACATCATGCGCCTACCGTCCTCATTATGGACGAAAATAATAGAATTAAAGAACGGATTGTGGAAAAACCAAGCATGACGGTATAATCGGATGCTCTGAGGATGTCAGGCTGCGTGTACGCCTCCAATTGACGGATTTACCTGGCAATTGGAGGCGGATTCCACAAGGCCCGTCCTCTTTTTTAGTTTTAAAACAGCAAAATCCTCTATTCAGAACCGTTTGTATGGTACAATCCGTGTAGTATCCAAACAGGAAGATGATGATGGAATGACAACACATACATATGCGGTCGTCGATTTGGAAACGACCGGCCATTCACCTTCAAGAGGCGATCGAATTATCCAGATTGCGATTGTTTTGATCGAGGATGGAAAAATAACTAGCAAGTATACCCGATTTGTTAACCCAGGCAGGGCCATTCCGATCTTTATCCAACAATTGACCTCAATTACAGAGGATGATGTAAAGGATGCACCGTTGTTTGACGACATTGCATCGGAAGTGTCAGCTTTGCTCGAGGGCAAAGTTTTTATTGCTCATAATACGGACTTTGACCTGTCCTTTTTACAAAGTGAGTTTACACGATGCAGGGTAAACAAATGGTCTGGTAAAAAAATTGACACGGTTGAATTGGCAAAAATCCTATTTCCGACTTCTCCGAGTTACCGGCTCCAAGATATTGCGGAAGAACTGGGCATATCTTTGCCTGCAGCTCATCGTGCGGATGATGATGCGGAAGCGACAGCCCATTTGTTTTTAGCTTGTCTTAACAAATTGAGGAAGCTGCCTGAAATGACGCTGAAACTGCTCCACCGCAGATCCTTTTCACTTCGATCCGATATTTCCATGTTGATGTACCAGGCCTTGAATGAAAGCAGGGATCAACAATTTCCAACTCAGCTTGCTGTTTTTCGGGGAATTCCTTACAGACGAGAAGAAACCCATTCGGTGTTTAGCAAAGCTGCAGCTAAGCCTTTTCCTTACAAGGACGACAAAGCGAAGATGGAGCTTCTAGGAAAAGTGTTCCATCCAGTGGATAAACGGGAAGCGCAATTTCAATTTATGGATGCTGTTTGGGATGCCTTGGAGAGTAAACAGGAAATTGCAACGGAGGTACCGACGGGCATCGGAAAGACGATAGGCTATTTATTTCCGGCTGCCATGTATGCTGCGAAAAAGGGCAAACCCGTCGTCATTAGTACGGGAACGAACCATCTGATTGACAAAATGGCTGTAGAAGATTATGACAAGATCAGCCGGATGATGGAAGTCGATCTTCGCATTGCTGTCCTAAAAGGCAGGGAACATTATATTTCTTTAGGGAAGCTTGAGGAACTAATGCGGATCATTGATGAATCATACGATGAGACGTTTGCAATCATGCAAATTCTCGTCTGGCTCACCGAAACCGCTACGGGTGACTTAACAGAACTAAATGTGTCCGGAGGCGGTCAATTGTTCCTGGACAGGATCCGAAAGCAATCTTCTGTTCTCCCGCAAGATGAACAAACTGCCGATTTCCACAATCGGATGTTAGCTTCGTGTCCACATGCGGATCTGATCATCACCAATCACTCGACTCTGTTATCCGATAGCTATCGCGATAAAAAAGCATTCCAATCAATTGGAGGGCTAATCGTCGATGAAGCCCATCAGATGATACAAATTGCCAATCATTCGAATGAAACGGTCCTTTCCTATACGAATTGGAAATATGTCATCGGACAAATCAGCTCAGACGCGGAGGGACAGCTGCTTTTTGAAGTCGACCGTCTGCACAAACGTTTTGGGACATTCAGCCAATATACTAAGGATCAACTATTCGAATTGCATGATACGTTCATGCATGCGTTCGATGATGCGATCCGCCTGTTGACGGAATCACCGAATGAGCAGCCTAACAGCGCCAGGAGCAATCGCATTGTGGTGCCGCTGGCTACATTGCATCTTGCTAGCCAACCGCTGGCGCGTGTCGCAGAATCGATGTATCAATACTATAAATTTGCAGCGTCCTACCCGAGTGCCTTGTCTGCTGTTCAGGACCAAATGACAGACAAGGAAAGGGCTTATCTTTCCGAATGGGCCTACTGGGTTCGGGAATTAGCCATCAAAGCAGGAAATTGGGTTGAAATTTTTCTTGATGAAAAAAGGGAGGACTTTGCCATCTGGCTGGAAAAAGATCGACGCAGCATCCCAGGCAGCTTGACTGTAGTAAAAAGCCCAATTGACGGTTCATCTCATATAAGTCAATTCATCTCGGAACTAAAGAAGGAGCACGTCGGGCTTGTATGGACTTCCGGCACAATGTCTGTTCAAGAGGACAAACGATTTGTATTGCGCCAGCTCGGCATAGGAGAGACCGTTCCGTTCATGACGTTTGAGGCGCCGCCTCATTTTTATGATGGAGCGAATATCTTCATTGTGAAAGATATGCCCGATATCCAGCAGGTGGCACAGAGCGAATATGTGGAAGCCGTTGCAGATGCCATCGTCCAGACGGTTATGGCGACAGGAGGCAGGTTGTTCGCGTTATTCACATCTCTCGATATGCTGAGGCAGACGTATGAATTAATTTTGGAGAGTGAACTGCTTTCTGAATATGCGTTAATTGCTCAAGGTGTGAGCTCGGGCAGCCGTATGAAGCTGCTTAAATCATTCCGGCAGTTCGAACAGTCTGTCCTATTCGGGACGAACAGTTTTTGGGAAGGGGTGGACGTTCCTGGCGATGCGTTATCAGCGATCATCATCGTTCGGCTTCCATTCACTTCGCCTGATGATCCAGTATTTAAAGCGAGAGCGGACAAATTAACGGATTTGGGTATTAATCCATTTACCGGCTACGCATTGCCAGAGGCGATCATGCGATTGAGGCAGGGGTTTGGCCGTTTAGTACGGTCTTCTGGGGAAAGAGGCTTCTTCATCATTTTGGATCGTAGGATTGAAACAAAGTCGTATGGCAGACGTTTTCTTGATTCCTTGCCTCGCGTTCCCGTGAAAAAAGTGTCGCTTGAACGTATGGTGAACGAGCTCGAAGATTGTTATAATGAATAAGAATCCAAAGAACTCACGGATTGATTAATTAATTGCGAGATGTTTCCGAGACAGGATGTGGAAGTTTTTGCTGAATTGGATAAAATTTATAACCGCTTTTTTGCTTGCACTCGGAATCGCCATCTTTATCCTTGTCTTCTATAATGCGAACAAACCGTATGCTACAGTCGGCGAGAAAAGCTCTGAGGTCGCTGTATCCTCAGGGAAATTGGCCACTGCTGAGCGGTCCGAAGCGTATAATGGAACAACTTCTCTCGTTACCGTGTATGGTAAAGATGAGGCTGGCAAAGAAAAGGCCGTCTTCATCAGCACCGATAAGGGGGAAGTGGTTGGCGAAGTCGCACTTGCAGATGGCATCTCACCCGATAAAGCTATTGAGGCAGTTAAAAAAGAATTGAAAGTGGAGAAAATTCTCCACGTAACGTTAGGCTTGGAGGAAGACCACCCGATCTGGGAAGTGGCATTCCGCAGTGAAAACGGCAAGTTGAATTATGTCTATGTGTTTTTTGAAAATGGACAGTGGTGGAAACGTATCTTGAATCTTTAAGGCATAAGGGAGCGGATGAAATTGACAAAGGAATTGGCATCGAGAGTTAGTACATTAACCCCTTCAACAACATTGGCCATTACAGCGAAGGCAAAGGAAATGAAGGATGCCGGCATTGACGTGATTGGCCTTGGAGCGGGCGAACCGGATTATAATACACCGGCAAACATCCTAGAAGCGGCGTATGAGTCGATGAAAGATGGAAAGACGAAGTATACGCCTTCCGGAGGCCTTCCCGCTCTTAAGGATGCCATCATTGAAAAGCTGAAGCGAGATCAAGGGCTTGCATACGCCCGCAATGAGATCATGGTAGGCGTCGGTGCCAAGCATGTCCTCTATACACTATTTCAGGTCATCATTAATCCTGGAGACGAAGTCATCATCCCTGTACCATACTGGGTCAGCTACCCGGAGCAGGTCAAACTGGCTGGCGGAGAACCTGTCTTCGTAGAAGCGGGAGCGGATGCGCACTTTAAAGTGACGGCTGAACAAATTCGTGCAGCCATCACGGAAAAAACAAAGGCGGTTATCGTGAATTCGCCGGGAAATCCTACCGGTATGATCTATTCGGATGAGGAACTGAAACAAATAGCTGAAGTCTGCAAAGAGAAGGATATTTGGATCATTTCGGATGAAATTTATGAGAAGCTGATTTACGGAGATGCGAAGCATACATCGATTGCCCAGCTATCAGAAGATGCAAAACAGCGGACTTTTATTATTAATGGTGTTTCCAAATCTCACTCCATGACAGGGTGGAGAATTGGTTATATTGCCGGTGATAAAGAAGTCGTTTCAGCGATGACGAACTTGGCAAGCCACTCTACATCAAATCCGACGACCACATCCCAATATGCTACTATCGAAGCGTATAATGGGCCGCAAGATGCTGTAGAGGAAATGAGACAAGATTTCCAATCACGTTTGGAAAAGGTATATCCGCAACTTGCCGCTATTCCAGGTTTTAAAGTTGTAAAGCCTCAAGGGGCATTTTACTTGCTGCCTGAAGTATCGGAAGCGGTTGAGAAAACAGGCTTTTCAAATGTCGATGAGTTTGCTTCCGCTTTATTAACAGAAGCAAAAGTCGCAGTTATTCCAGGTTCCGGTTTTGGTTCTCCGGATACAATCCGCCTTTCATATGCGACATCGATCGATTTACTTGAGGAAGCAATTAAACGGATGCGTGAATTTGTTGAAAAGAACTGGAAATAATAAAGCAAACTAAAATGCAATAGTATTTGGAGGTCCTTATGAAAACAATTATGATACACGAGATGCCTGATCATGTAGGCGAAACAGTAAAAATGGGAGCATGGCTTGCCAACAAACGTTCCAGTGGTAAAATTGCATTCTTGCAGCTGCGTGACGGCTCCGGGTTTGTCCAAGGTGTTGTAGTGAAGGAAGAAGTGGGAGAAGACATGTTCGCAAAAGCGAAGTCTTTGACGCAAGAAAGCTCCCTATATATTATCGGAGAAATAACAACGGATGAACGTTCTTCATTCGGTTATGAACTGCAAGTAAAGGAAATTGAAGTGATTCATGAAGCAGTGGATTATCCGATTACACCAAAGGAACATGGTACTGAGTTCCTAATGGATCACCGCCATGTTTGGCTTCGTTCCAGAAAACAACATGCCATCATGAAAATCCGTGATGAAATTATCCGTGCCACATATGAGTTTTTCAATATGAATGGTTTTGTCAAGATCGATCCACCAATTTTGACGGGTTCATCACCAGAAGGTACATCTGAATTATTCCATACTAAATATTTCGATGAAGATGCGTATCTATCCCAGTCCGGCCAGCTATATATGGAAGCTGCTGCCATGGCGTTAGGAAAAGTATTCTCATTCGGTCCGACGTTCCGTGCCGAGAAATCAAAGACTCGCCGCCACTTGATCGAGTTTTGGATGATTGAGCCGGAAATGGCGTTTGTTGAGCATGCAGAAAGCCTTGAGGTTCAAGAACAATTTGTTACGCATATTGTCCAATCTGTCCTTCAAAACTGCCCGCTTGAATTGGAGCGCCTTGGCCGCGATATTTCCAAACTTGAAAAGGTGCAAGCTCCGTTCCCACGCATTACATACGATGATGCTATTAAATTCCTTCACGAAAAAGGATTTGACGACATCCAGTGGGGCGATGATTTCGGTGCGCCGCATGAAACAGCAATCGCGGAACACTATGACAAGCCGGTGTTCATCATGCATTACCCGATTGGCATTAAACCATTCTATATGCAGCCGCATCCAGACCGTGATGACGTTGTCCTATGTGCCGATTTGATCGCGCCAGAAGGCTATGGCGAAATCATTGGTGGATCTGAGCGGATTCATGACTATGAATTGATGAAGCAACGGATCAAAGAGCATAATCTAGATGAAGCTGCCTACGAATGGTATTTGGATATTAGCAAATATGGAGCGGTTCCGCATTCCGGCTTTGGACTTGGATTAGAGCGGACGGTCGCATGGATTTCTGGTGCAGAGCACGTTAGAGAAACTATTCCGTTCCCACGTCTATTGAATCGTCTTTACCCATAATAAAGAGAGGTGTTCTGACAATGCAACAGGAAGAACGGCTCCGTACTTGGATTGAGCAGGGAAATGTAACCATTTCCCAGCTTTTTTTTCAGCGCTATAAATCACTCGGCATAAAAGATGTGGATGCAATGCTGATCCTCCATATGCTTTCATTTCAATCGGCAGGTGTCATGTTTCCAATCCCGCCAGCATTTGCAGAGCGGATGCAGTTAACTGAAAAAGAAGTGACGGATATTCTTCAGCATCTCATGCGCCGTGGTTTCTTAGCGATTGAGCAAAGTGAGGATGAAAAAGGGGTCCTTCATGAGAAGTTCTCCCTGCTTCCACTATGGAGCCGCATCATGGAACAAATCGCTTTGGAACAGGGACAGGCAGAAGAGCAAAACAATTGCAATGAAGAAGGAGAAATCTTTACACTGTTTGAACAGGAATTCGGCAGGCTCCTCTCGCCGATGGAATGTGAAACAATTTCCATGTGGCTTGATCAAGATGGCCACCGGGTGGAAGTTATTCGAGCGGCACTAAAAGAAGCGGTGCTTGCGCAGAAATTGAGTTTGCGCTACATCGACCGTATTTTGTTCGAATGGAAGAAAAAGAATGTGAAATCACTGGAGGATATCGAGCGCAATGTGAAGCCGTTCCGTGCGTCGATCGGGCGGCCGATGCCAAAGCGCGAGGCCACTTCGGGTAAAATTCACTTTTATAATTGGTTGGAAGAACGGGAATAGGGTGATGCTGACATGTTAACAAAAAAACAATGGGACGTATGCCTGGACGAAATCGCCAAAATGTTCCCGGATGCCCATTGTGAGCTAGTTCATAAAAACCCTTTTGAGCTGGTCATTGCAACGCTTCTATCCGCTCAATGCACGGACGTGCTCGTCAATAGGGTAACAGCGGATCTTTTTCAGAAATATAAAAAGCCAGAAGACTATTTGGCGGTGTCGCTGGAAGAACTACAAAATGATATCCGGTCCATCGGTCTCTTTCGAAATAAAGCGAAAAATATTCAGGCGCTGTCTAAGATGCTGGTAGATGAATACGGCGGTATTGTACCGGGAGATCGCGACTTGCTAACGACCTTTCCAGGTGTGGGAAGAAAGACCGCCAATGTTGTTGTTTCCAATGCATTCGGCATTCCAGCGTTAGCCGTCGATACGCATGTGGAGCGTGTAGCAAAAAGGCTCGCCATGAATCGCTGGAAAGACACGCCTCTTCAAGTGGAGGAAAAGCTCATGCGCTGGACGCCGAGAGAAAGATGGTGTGATGTCCATCACCAACTCATCTTCTTCGGGCGCTATCATTGCAAGGCTCAAAAGCCGAATTGTCCCGAATGTCCACTTCTTTCGATGTGCAGGGAAGGAAAGAAACGGATGAAAGAAAATGAATGAACAAGCTGAGGCTGCAAAAAGTAAGGTAGCAAACGCGATGACACAATGGTCGTCGTGGCACGAAGCCATCCAACAAGGGCGAGCGGAGAAGAATCCATCCGTCGAACAATGGATGAGACAAGCCATTCAATTATATGATGAAATGCTCGCCGCTTATCATGATTCAGAGGATGAAAGAAGTGCCATTGAACCGATGAACGGCAAAGAGCGGATTGATTTCGTCAAATTAAAACTGCGCAGTCCTCAAGCATTCCAGCAATTACAGGCGCTTTTTAATGAAGCTGCCAAAAAAGCTGCCAGTCTACATGCACGGAGCATAAGAAGTGAATCAAGTAAAAAATAAGAAGGCCATCAGCAAACATGGCAAAATCCCATGTTTGCTGTATGGTCTTTTTTTTATTTTGTAACTCGGTTGGATGGAAAAAGTATTTGAAATGCAATTTAAAGAAGGGCAAGTCTTGGCAACTATATATTTTAGATCGGCTGTACAGTTTTTTAATTGCTGGCAGGGAAGGAGGAAGGCGCTCGTAAGTCGATAGGAGAGTTGAATAATAAACGAGCGGTTAATAAGCAAATACGAGCGGTACGCCGGAAGATACGAGAGGTTACAGGAAGATACGAGCGGTTGGCAGGATAAACGAGCGGTACGCCAGCGGATACGAGAGGTTGAAAAATTATACGAGCGGTACGCCGTGATAAACGAGCGGTTGTAAAAAACCGAGCCAACGACGGACACAGACATAATCGATTAGAGTTACTATTGATTTTACAAGATTGTAGATATACATGAGCAGTACTCCATCAGTTTAAACAAACAGAAATACAAAAAAATCAGGTGGAGAAAAACGAAATGTTTTCTCCACCTGAAGTCAATTGGCTTAGTTGATTAACTAGCAGATGATCTGACTAGTGAGAACCAGTTAACAAATCATTCGCCACTATCCGATCCATCCTCGGTACCTGGATTTCCTTCAGTTTCGTCAGTTCCTCCCGTATTCGGATCGCTGCCGCCTGGGTTGCCTCCAGGGTTTACATTACCGCCGCTGTTGGAACCGGAATTTCCGCTGCCACCGTTATTGCCATTAGTGCCACCGTTATTTCCTGAGTTTCCGTTGTTGTTGTTATTCCCATTATTTCCATTGTTCCAGTTGTTGCCGCTACCATTGTTATCTCCTTCACCGTTTTCTTGGTTGTCGAAGTCATCTTCATTTTCATCGTAGTTATTATCGGGATCCTCGGTATTTTCTTCTACTTCCTCTTGAATAAAGAGGGAAGTGGAAGCTGGATCACTTACTAGTTCACCCGCGATTGCTACTACTGAAAACTCATATGTCCTTCCAGCTTCTACACCAGTTAGAGTAACAGAGTGGTCAGATGTCGTTGTTAATTCTTCCGCTTTGCTTCCGTCCACGGAGACAGAAACTTTAAATTGAACAGGCACATCAAGCAATTCTGGGTCTGGCGGATTGTGAGACCAGCTAAGGGCGATGGAATTGGAATTCGCATCATAATCAGCCGTCAACCCGTTTGGTGCTTCGAGTTCAGTCACTTGTTCTTCTACGACCTCAGTCGGTTTCGTGCCTTTTACGAACAGTTCCCGGCTCGTCATGCTGCTTGGCGTAGAAGCGGCTGCGAGCATAATCGGATTGGAGCCCTTGACAATGGTTGCTTCTTCGACTGAATTCGGTTGTTTAAAACGAGCAGTCTCCTTGCCGGATGACAATTCACCCATGACTGTACGGAAAAGATTTTGTGGGACATATCGTCCTTTATCGTACGTTTTAATCGGTGTATTGTAATTTTTATAACCGCCCCAAACGGCGATTGTATAGTTTGTCGTGTAACCAGCAAACCAAGAATCGGGAACATCTGTGTTTTTCAGGTTATATTTATTTTTCGTATCAGACGAATAGTTAGTTGTCCCGGATTTACCCGCGATATCAAGCCCGCTGACATTTGCAGTTTTACCTGTTCCTAGGGTAAGAACATCCCGCAACATATCCGTCACCATGTAAGCGGTCGAATCTTTCATTGCATTCACTGGATCCGGAGTCATGTTACGTTCTGTTTTGCCATCACGCATAATGATTTTCTTCACGGCATGCGGTTTTGTATAAATACCGCCATTGCCGAACGCTGAATAAGCACCCGCGATTTGAACTGTTGAAAAATCATATTCTCCGCCGCCGATTGAATGGGCAGAATTCAATTTTTCGTAAGGGAGACCCAGTTTGCGGGCAAAGTCCCCACTCTTTTGTGTCCCGACTTCTTCAAAGATTTTAACGGCCGGTATGTTACGAGAGCGATAGAGCGCTTCTCGGATGGTAATTGGACCTGCATATTTTCCGTCAACATTTCGAATCTGTTTGTTTGTTCCTTTGTATGTGTACGGTTCGTCGACAACGATTGAACCTGTAGACCAGCTGAAGTTTTCGATAGCCGGGCCATAGGATAAAATCGGTTTGATTACCGATCCGGGTTGTCGAGGATTATCTGAAGTAGCAAAGTTCATATTTCGCCCAGAATAATTACGACCACCGCCCACAGCTACTATTGCACCTGTTTTCGTATCCAATACTGTCATGGCGGCTTGCATCTCTTCCGACTCATAAATGCTGTTATTATTGATAGCATTTTCTACCGTTTCTTGTGCTTTTGGATCGAGAGCAGTCTGGATTTTGACGCCTTCTGAGAGCAAGCTCATCATGCCGGCTGCTTCCAATTCATCCAAGACTAAATCGACATATGCCGGATACTTCGATTCGGCATAATCCTGGCGCTGTTCATCCGGTAGAAGGTTAGCCGTGACAGGAACCGCTTTTGCCGCTTCCATTTCTTCTTTTGTAATCTTCTTATGTTTATACATAAGATGAAGCACCGTATTGCGCCGTTTTTCCGCACGCTCTGGATTTTTGAGCGGGTTGTACCCATTCGGAGATTGCGGCATGCCGGCTAGCAAGGCCATATCCGAGAGCTCTAGTTCATTAAGCTCTTTGCCGTAGAAATATTCGGCTGCTGTACCGATACCATAAATTCGGCCGGACATTAGGATTTTATTGAAATACATTTCAAAGATTTCTTCCTTGGAATATTCACGTTCCAATTTAAATGCAAGCCATGCTTCTTGTGCTTTCCGTTTTAATGTCTTTTCATCTGAAAGGAAAGAGTTTTTAATGACTTGCTGGGTTAATGTGGAGGCCCCTTGGGATCCAAACCCGCCTCTGAAGTTAGCCAGAACCGCTCCGCCTAGCCGGTAAAAGTCCATTCCGTGATGTTTAAAGAAACGAACGTCTTCGGTTGCGAGAATCGCATCCCGCAGTTCAGCCGGAATTTCGTCGTAAGGAACAAATTCACGCTTTTCCGCTCCAAACTTCAGAAAGACGTTTCCGTCCATATCGAGCAGTTCAGACGTCAATGGATCCTTTAACAGGGACTCATCGAGTTCCGGGGCAGTGCTTGCATAGTACGCGAACAGCCCGACACCACCAAGAAACAAGGCAAGCCCCACTGCTATTACTGCCAGAAAAATCTTTTTAATAATATGTTTTGGTCCTTTAGAGGGACCTTTTTTTCTGCCTTTTCTTTTTTCAGCAGTTTGCTGCTGTCTTCGAGCAGATCTCGAATTCACATTCTCACTCATTCTATTTCCTGCCTTTCAGTTGCTTCCTTTTGAAGTCGATCTAACCAGAGACGGACAGCTTGTAGATAATCAAGTCTCGGATTAAATCCTGCTTGAATTTCTATGGATATTTCTTCCATTTCTCCAAGCGTTATAGATTTTCTTCCGCCTGCTATCTTCCTTTCCCATTTTTCTACGAAATACTCATAGGGAACGACAAAATATCGATCAAGTGAACTGAAATGAATGAGGAAAAAGGCAATTCCGCCCTGTTCATGGACTCTTTTCATATGCTCAACTTGATGTTCATGAATATTTTGCAGTGGAAAGGAAGTCAAACTCTTTGTTTCCTTTGCTTCAAAATCAATATGTTTCCCGTTCCAAACACCATTGTAATCGGTAGTGGATGGAGTACGGAAATAGGCTTCCGTAATAACTGCTGCGCTTCTCGCAGGATAGTTCACGTTGACAACTTGGATGGGCACCGGTTTTTTATGGATGACAGCAATGCCGTGGCTTACATAATATTCATTGGTCTCATTCAATTCATCCTCCAGCGTTTTACCGCGGTTCCCGAAAGAATGATTCACTTTCCGTGGTCCATTTGATTGGCTGGAAGGTGTATATTTCCTTCCATTCGGATAGCGTATTGTCAAACCTACCACCTCGCATTACCTATCATACCACAATGATTGGACGGTTTTGTTCTTGAAAAGTTGCTGTTAAGTTCTAACTGTCGTGGTAAAAAGAATATGTGTTCGTTAGGAGTGGTGAATCGAACATGTTTTTGATAGACTGGAAGAAAAGGCTCAGATAGGATGAAAGCAAATGACAAGTATCAAATCAATGACTGCACAACTCCTCGTCGTCTGTGAAGAATGTTTGGAGCGGCATGCCGAAATGAGAAGGCAGGACCTGGAGCCGGATTTTTTTAATGAAGTCAAACCTTATGCGGACGAACAGTTCGACTTGCTTGATATATGGAAGGATGAGATTCTAACGTGGATACGGCGAGATCGACCGAAGTATATTCATCTGCAGCAAATCCTTGCGCTTGATGATATGATGAGGCAATTTATTGTCCAATCGTTTTATCAGAAGACAGGGAAAAAGCGTTTCGTCCAATCCATTCAATCGGCTCGTTACACATTACAGACCGTAATGAATGCACTAGAAGTGCGAGAGGAAGACCCATCATGAAGACGGAGAACAAGACAATTGCAGCTGTAATAGAAGATTTGCGGAAAGATCCTTCATTCGGTGAGAACATCATTCATTACCGGAAGATTGAAGGGAGAGATGCCACGTATGCAGAATTTCCGGCGAATCTGCATCCTTCTATAGTGAAGGCACTCGACACAAGAGGCATTCGTAAATTGTACAGCCACCAGAGGGAGGCGTTCGACCTTGCTGCTGGCGGGCGCTCGATCACTGCCGTCACGCCGACCGCTTCCGGCAAATCATTATGCTATCATTTGCCGGTGCTCCAAAGCATTTTGGAAGATGAAGCATCAAGGGCGCTTTATCTTTTCCCAACAAAAGCGTTGGCACAAGACCAGTTAGCAGAACTGCATTCCTTAATTGAAGCGAGCGGCGAATCGATTTTAAGTTACACCTTTGACGGAGACACAGCGCCCGGTCTACGGACCAAGGTACGCAAGTCAGGCCATATCGTTTTGACCAATCCGGACATGCTGCATTCAGGCATTCTGCCTCATCATACGAAGTGGGTCTCTCTCTTTGAAAACTTGAAGTATATTATCATCGATGAATTGCACACATATAAAGGAGTGTTCGGGAGCCATGTGGCGCATGTACTCCGCCGGTTAAAACGGATTTGCAACTATTATGGAGCTGACCCTGTTTTCATTTGCACTTCGGCGACAATCGCCAACCCGAAGGAATTGGCAGAAACGTTAACTAATACCGAAATGAAACTGATCGCGAACAATGGGGCCCCTTCCGGAACGAAGCATTTTGTTTTTTATAATCCGCCTGTCATCCATCCGACATTCGGGATTCGAAGAAGCGCTGTTTTGGAGGTAAGGGATTTGGGTGCCTTTTTGTACAGAGAAGGGATCCAAACGATCATATTCGCTAAAAGCAGGGTGCGGGTTGAAATGCTTGTCACCTATATGAAGGAATTGACGAAGAAAAAGCTGTATGACGAAACAGTGATGGGCTACCGGGGCGGTTACTTGCCGTCCGAAAGACGGAAAATTGAGAAAGGGCTGCGAAACGGGGACATCCGGACCGTCGTCAGCACGAATGCGCTGGAGCTCGGTATCGATATCGGTCAATTGCAGGCTTGTATCATGACCGGGTATCCGGGAAATATCGCGAGCGCTTTCCAGCAAGCAGGACGGGCGGGAAGAAGGCAGGACGATGCATTGATCATTTATGTTGCCCAATCCATAGCACTCGATCAGTACATCATTGATCACCCGGACTATCTTCTCGGCCAGACGCCGGAGGAGGCACTCATCCATCCCGACAATATGTTGATTTTAATTGATCACTTGAAATGCGCCTCATTTGAGCTTCCGTTCTCTTTAACGGAAACGTATGGGGAATTCGAAGTGCAGGACTTGCTCGAGTTTTTGGAAAGTGAAGGAATCCTTGTCCGGACGTCTGACAAGTGGCATTGGATGACCGACCGTTTTCCTGCAAGTGAAATCAGTCTCCGGTCTGCTTCTCAGGAAAATGTCGTTATCATAGATAAGACAGTGCCAAAAGGGACGAAAGTGATTGGTGAGATGGATCGCTATAGCGCCATGACATTGCTTCACGAAGAAGCCATTTATATTCACCAGGGGACCCAGTATCAAGTAGAGAAACTGGATTGGGAGGAAAAAAAGGCTTATGTGACTGAAGTAGATGTTGATTATTTCACGGATGCGAATTTGGCGGTTGAATTGAAAGTCATGAATGAGGATAAAATCGAAGCGGCTGATGAATTGGTGACTTCTTACGGGGATATCGCCGTACTTGCGATACCGACTATTTTCAAGAAGATTCGTTTTGACACCCACGATAACATCGGTTCTGGTCCTATCTCATTGCCGGCAGAGGAACTTCATACTTCATCGACCTGGCTCTCATTCGACGCGCCAGAAGGATGGAAAGAATCCGATTTGACAGATGCGATGACTGGCGCTGCCCAAGCGATCCACTCTTTTATCCCGATTTTCGTCAGATGCGACCGAACGGACATTCATGTCGTCCCGCAAGTGAAAGCGACGCATACAGGAAAACCGACGTTTTTCATTTACGATAGTTATCCTGGTGGCATCGGACTGAGTGAAAAGCTGTACGATCGATGGGATGAGTTGCTGGATTTAGCGGCAAATCATGTCTCGTCTTGCCGATGTGATGCAGGGTGCCCGATTTGTATTGGGGCACAAGAATCGGGTGTGAAGTCGGGGAAGAGGCGTGTCATCGGATTGCTCGAGGAGCTGGCCCGTAAAGAGAAAGGGAAGAGGGAAATACATCAGCCTTGAGCAACTGAATAGCCTCACAAGGGAATGGGGGATTTTTAGTTGAGGCAATGGATAATCACTGTACTATTTTTGGTGTTCTTCGTTCCGTATGTTTACCTTTATCTTCGGCAAATTATAAAGATGAACCAAACAGCCACTTTTCCTGTCACAAAAGAAGACGTTACGGCCATTCGAAGACAGCCGAAGGCACCCATCGCGTTGCCTAGCATCTCTCATCAAAAAAGAGGATTTTATTTAAATGGTATTGTTATACTGATTTTGTTATTTCTTTTGACTGCTAAAATTTTGGGGTATTTTTCCGAATGGACATATTTCAGCATATTATTTCCTATGCTAATTAACTATAGTCAGACTTGGAATGTGTTTGCCATTATGGATAATGGGGTGTTATGTGGGGGAAGGTTTATTCCATGGGAGAGGATTCAATTCTATGAATTCGAGCCGATAGACAACGATCACAGTTATTATGGATATGTACCTGAAGTGAATGGTGGATATGAGCTGGAGATCAAAACAAAGTTTACTTCAGTCAATTGTATTGTTACTTCGGAAGCAGTAAAAGATAAGTTATCAGGGATATTGGATGCTCATTTATTGAGTAAAAATAATTAGATCTCAGGAGAGATTAATAGGAGGAAATTATGTTCACCAAACGAACATGATTTCCTCTTTTTTTGTATTCAATTAGCAAATTTAAACCCGTTCGAATTAGTATGGTAGGTAGCGCTAGGCAATGTAAGGGGGAATAGCAGTACTACATCATAAAAAGCTCTTTGTGAATGATGTAGAGGAGTTTCTCTCTCAAAACCTTTTTTATATAAAAGGACAATTGACTTTAGATGATTTTAGAAACAATTTCCAAACAAAATCGTTCTACACAATAATGGTAAATCTAAAGAAATAATAGGAAAGCAGGTCAGGTCCTTGGAATTTATAACATCACAGTTACTTGTTATTGCAATATTTATCTTACTCATTCATTCGATTGAAACCTTAGCGTATTCCGTCCGTTTATCGGGAGCAAGGGTAAAGCTGTTGGCATCTGCACTTTCCTTATTCAATGTGATGATTATGGTTTCAAGGTTGGCAAATATGATGCAGCAACCCTTTACAGGCAGCTTGATTGACAATGCACCAAAGGAAAATGCCCTGGCATTTGTTGAAAGCCAATATCGGCTGCTAATTGGTTCTGCCACCGTTGGTACGATCATTGGTATATTTTTATTGCCGACATTTATTGCTGTTTTTTCGAGAGCCATTATTCATTTAGCTGAAGAACGAGGTTCAATTCCTGCATTGTTCAAAAAGGGATTTACACTTTCGTATATCAAACGTGCAAAAAAGCATTTTCATTTCCCTAGGTTAGCGTATTTAAAAGATATGAGTTGGCGAGATATACCTATTCAATTATTTTGCATTAATATCTTGATCACTGCTATTTATACAATTGGTGTATTGTCCGCCCTCTATGCAGCATTGCTTGCACCTGAACGGGCAACAACTGCTGTGATGGCGTCGGGTTTAATTAATGGGATTGCTACCATTCTGCTTATCGTGTTTATTGACCCAAAGATCTCTATCCTGGCGGATGATGTCATCAACAAAAAAGGGGATTATGTTACTTTGAAAAGTGTCTCCGTCATGATGGTGACTTCAAGATTGGCAGGAACACTTTTAGCGCAAGTCTTATTCATACCGGGTGCAAAGTATATTGCCTGGTTTACGCAGTTTCTAATATAGTTTGAATAAGGTAGGGAGTTATTGAGCAGAACCATACACTACGAAATTAATTGGATCTTCACAGTAAAACACACTCATTAATAAAGAAGTAGATACATCATTTGGTTAACCAAGCCGTCAGTGCTTATCAAGCCCAAACAGTCTCTCACCATAACGATCTTCACGAAAGTGCCGACTTAATACGAGTCAATCTGTTCCTCTGAGTTCAGTTTCGAATCCATACAATCAACCTGCCATTTCAATAGATTTGTTTCCTTCATCCCTCTACTCTATAATGAATAATAATGTTCGATGCAATTTGGGCATTTCATTGAGGTGGTACTATTAAAATTCTACAATCTTTCATACGATATAGAGTTCCATATGATTCCGATCTTCAGATGGAGGGCGCAGTTAGGGGGGAGATTCCATGTCATACGAACAAAAGTTGATGCAGATGAAGAAGCTGTTGAAAAAGAATGGCGTGGTTAAGGAGGAAGCACCCGTTCAGTCAAAGCGGATCGTGCCTCCAGCCCCTGCATATGAAAATCAATGGCTGTCAGCAGGACTTGAAAAAGAACAAAATGACTTTGGAATCGTCTATAAACGTGTCGTCACATATGGAGCGCATCATTTGCATGGCAGTTACAAGCTGTCTGATTTGAGGCAGACGATGGCGCAATGGGGTACAGAAACCGCAAATCATCCGCTTTGTCCTGACCCTTCGAAACCGATAGTCTTTTTTGATACGGAAACGACCGGGTTGAAAGGAGCCGGAACGCTCATTTTCCTTCTCGGCTTCATGGAGGAGGCGGGGGACGGGTTCCGCTTAACGCAGTACGTGCTGCCCGGACCGGATCATGAAGCGGCCTTCCTTTACGCTTCCGGTCTGTGGGACAGAAAGCTTTCACTCGTTATGTATAACGGGAAGAGCTTTGATATGCCTCAAGTCGAGACGAGATGGACGATGAACCGCTCGCATCTTCCACCACTTGTTAAGCATGATGCCATCGATCTTTTACACGGCTCAAGACGAATTTGGAAAGATGAGCTGGATTCCTTTAAGCTGACAGCGATTGAGCAGTCGCAGCTCGGTTTTTACCGGAAAGGGGACATTCCGGGACATATGGCGCCGATCATTTATCAGGATGCAGTGAAAAGCGGCAATGCCGAGTTGTTAATGAAAATACTTGCCCATAATGAATGGGATATTCTCTCGCTCGTCACGCTGTATATCCGCTCGACCGATCTGTTGCTTCAAGAGACACTTTCCGAGAGCGCTATTTCCGCAACAAATATTGGGAAATGGTATGCAGACTTGAAGTCGTTCGGCAGAAGCCGGGATTTTCTTGAGAGGGTAGTCGCAGAGCATGGACTGCTCCATCCGCTAGCCCACTACCACTTCGGCTTTGCACTCAAAAGGGATGGCCATTTTGAAGATGCAGCGAAAGCATTTGAAGTCGCTGCGGAACATTTGCGGGGACGGGAGCGAATTATTGCACTCGGCGAAATGGCGAAATTATTTGAACATCGAATGCGAGATTTTGAGAGAGCACTGGCCAGTACAGAACGGGCTCAGCTATTGTTAAATAAGGATCCAGAGCTCAGCAGGCGCTTTCGTGAACGCATGAAAGAGGACTTTGGGAAAAGGGAAATAAGATTGCTCGGGAAAATATTTCCCGGGCAAGCGCAGTAACCGACAATATACGGACAACCATTACTTCTTCTTAGGACATGGATGTACAAATTATGCTATAATGTCCGTACGTAATCATGAATGGAAGGGCGTCGTCGCATGGAAATAAAATTGGATTCCAAAAAGATTCTTGAAAAAGAATTCAAAACAGGAATACGTGGTTATAATCAGGAAGAGGTCGATCTGTTCCTGGATCAAGTCATACAAGACTATGAAGCATTCAAGAAAACGATTTCCGAATTGCGTGTGGAGAATGAAAGATTAAAAGAGGAACTGGCATCGCAGCAAAAACGGCCTGCCACACAAAACACAGGTACGACAAATTTCGATATCCTCAAGCGGATTTCCAATTTGGAAAAGCATGTTTTTGGCAGCAAATTATACGATCATGAGTAATGCCAGACAATGACATTGAAAAATAATGAAAAATGAAGTATACTAACGATACCATATGAAGAATTCAGGTAATCGCTGCAACTTCTGTTGTAGAGGAAAGTCCATGCTCGCACGGTTCTGAGATGACCGTAGTGTTCGTGCTCGGCGAAAAAATAAGCCGGGGCAGCGTTTTTACGCTGACGGCGGGAAGAAATCCTACGTTCCCTTTGGGAATATGGATGACATTCCCTGAAAAGTGCCACAGTGACGTAGCCGGCTTGGAAACATGCCGGGTGGAACGAGGTAAACCCCGCGAGTGAGAAACCCAAATTATGGTAGGGGCGCTCTTCGGAAGGAAATGAACGGACGAAGGGACAGACCAGGTCTGTAGATAGATGATTACCACCCTAAGTACGAGGCGAGAGCCGTTTGAGTACACGGGAACAAAACATGGCTTATCGGATATTCTATGGGATTAGTTGTATACTCAATGCCCTCCTGTATTGGAGGGCATTTTCATTTTTCATGAACTGTTTCAATCATGCGCCACCGTTCATTTGTAAAGAATAGGTTTTTTATTCAGGTGGATGAAATCGTTGGCAATACATATTCACGGACATGCTATAATAGATATTTGCCGTAACGTGTATAATAATGACGAAGACGCTCTTGCGTCGGGAATGGAGCTGAACATGAATGAGCCTATATAATCTTGTCGCCACTTCTGCAATGGGACTTGAATCGATTGTTGCGGATGAAGTGAAGGCATTGGGATATGATACGAAAACTGAAAATGGAAAAGTTTATTTTACGGGTGACGCGACAGCGATCGCCAAGACCAATATGTGGCTTCGTGTCGCGGACCGCGTCCGTGTCATTGCCGGAGAGTTTACAGCTACTACATTTGACGAGCTTTTTGAGAAGACGAAGTCAATTGCGTGGGAACAGTTCCTACCGGTGGATGCTGCGTTTCCGGTTGCCGGGAAATCAGTAAAATCGACGCTGTATAGTGTGCCTGACTGTCAAGCTATTGTGAAAAAAGCAGTGGTGGAACGGTTGAAAACGGCTTACAAGCGAATCGGTTTTCTTGATGAATCCGGACCGCTTTTCAAATTGGAAGTTTCCATTTTAAAAGATAAGGTGACGATCACTATCGACTCGAGTGGAACCGGTCTTCATAAAAGGGGCTATCGTGTAGGTCAAGGGGAAGCTCCACTGAAGGAAACGATGGCCGCTGCGCTCGTTAAACTGACACGCTGGAATCCAGATCGTCCGTTTGTTGATCCGTTTTGTGGTTCTGGAACGATTGCTATTGAAGCTGCGATGATTGGACAGCAGATCGCTCCAGGATATAACCGGGAATTCAGCAGTGAGCTATGGCCATGGATTGATTCAGCCATTTGGGACCGCATTCGGGAAGAAGCCGAAGACTTGGCCAAGTATGACCAGCCTTTATCAATTACTGGTTCGGACATCGATCCGAAAATGGTGAAAATCGCAAAACAAAATGCTATGGAAGCCGGATTTATGGACATTATTGAATGGAAACACCGTGACGTGAAAGACTTGGAAGTTGAAGGACTGAATGGTGTTCTTGTGGGGAACCCTCCATATGGAGAACGTCTTGGCGAAATTGAGGAAGCGGAAGAATTGGCTCGCGTTGTCGGTCATATAATGGAACGGTATCCGTCCTGGTCGGTCTATATGCTATCTTCACTTGAAAACTTCGAGGAGATGTATGGCAAAAAGGCGACGAAAAAACGGAAACTGTTTAACGGATTCATCCGTACTGATTTCTATCAATTTTGGGGTCAGCGCAAATAATGAAACATGTCTGGAAGGGGCCGTGCCTCTTCCTTTTCCTTGTACACGGAAAGGGGAAATCGAATGAACCGGAAAATACCGTTTTCATTAACAAAAGATAAATCTTTTTATGAATCACTGAATGACTGGATGGGTGACGTCCTGTATGATGAATTGACGGAAAAAGGGTTTGAATGCCGGGACGAGCAAATTTTCATGGCTTTTCAAATCGAGCAGGCATTAAAAGCGAAAAAAGTGCTTCTTGCTGAAGCGGGCGTCGGAACAGGAAAGACAATCGCCTATTTGCTGCCGGCTCTTGCCTACGCACGATATACAGGAAAGCCGGCACTTATTTCCTGTGCAGATGAAACATTGATCGACCAGCTCGTCAAAGAAGAAGGGGATATACGCAAAATCAGCGATGCCCTTCAGGTGGAAATTGACGTAAGGCTCGCCAAAGCCCGTGATCAATATTTATGTTTGAAACGATTGGATGAAACTGTGAATACATCCCTCGAAGATTATCCGGACG
Source organism: Sporosarcina sp. NCCP-2222 (assembly GCF_023168145.1). Taxonomy (GTDB): domain Bacteria; phylum Bacillota; class Bacilli; order Bacillales_A; family Planococcaceae; genus Sporosarcina. Next base: position 25,971 of record NZ_BQYK01000003.1, on the reverse strand, counting down.
AAGTGGATGAGAGCTTGCCTGCATTTGTCAGAGGCAATGCCTCCTTGCAATCGGTTCATCCGTATGGTGAACGTTCTTCATTCCCGGAACTGGATGATGCGCAATGGAGCACGATTAATTTCCATCCGACCCAGCAATGCGAAGCGTGTGATATGCGGAATCGCTGCGGACAGATCATCCATCGGAATCATTACCGGGAAGCAACAGATTTAATCATTTGTTCGCATGACTTTTTCATGGAGCATATTTGGACGAAAGAGTCCCGAAAGCGCCAAGGCCAGCTGCCATTGCTCCCTGAATTCTCTATGGTTGTGTTTGATGAGGGCCATCTATTGGAATATTCTGCACAGCGGGCACTCACATACGAAGTACAAAAAAGTACGCTGCTTTCCTTGCTGGAGAGGATAATGGTCGATGGCATCCGAGAGGAGACGCTTCAGTTAATGGAGAGGCTCTTTTCCACCCATGAAGAGTTCTTTCACCTTTTGGAACAGCACGCATCTTCTGAAAGCGAGCGAAAGAAGATTACCAAATCGAATCGTTTGCTGCAATCCGGCAAAGAGGCGATTGCCATTTCCAACAGCTTGCTGGAGGAATTCGTTTTTGAAGGGGAATTGTATATCATCCCAGAGTATGACCTTAAAATGGTAGAAGAGTATTTGGAGCAATACATGTACTCAATGGGCATTTTCCTTGAAGAAAGCGACGCGGTAGATTGGATGGAAGAACGAAATGGCGAACCCACGCTTGTCATCATGCCGCGGCTTGTTACTGATATCTTGAGAGAGAATCTATTCAGCTCACCGATGCCAATGGTCTTCTCCTCGGCAACCTTATCGGTCGGCCAGGACTTTACGTATTTATTGGATAGCTTAGGGATCGAGGATTTTCTATCATTCTCTGTAGAATCTCCATTTGATTATGAGGAATCAATGAAAATTGTGGCCACGGAATTGTCTGCCGAGGACAAAGCGGAAACAGCCATGAAGCTACTCGATGATGAGGAGCAAACCCTCATATTATTCAAGTCTGAACAATCCATGATGCAGTTTAGGGATCAGCTTACAGCATCCTTTAGGGAATCGATTGCGTTTGAAGGAGATCGGGAACTGTCGGCTATGGTCCAGGACTTCCAGCAAAAACGGGCCCGTGTCCTCTGTTCTTATCATCTTTGGGAAGGTCTTGATATACCTGGCGATGCGTTAACACGTGTCATTATTTATGATTTGCCTTTCCCTCCATCTGATCCGTTGTTTGATGCGAGAAGGCAGCATGCGGAAGATCCTTTCAAAGAGGTCGACCTGCCTTTCATGCTGCTGCGCTTGCGGCAAGGTGCCGGCCGTTTAATTCGAACTTCAGAAGACTATGGTACCGTTCATGTCTTTATGGAGAAAGAAGAAAAGCTGCTGCTGGAGGAAATCAGTAAAGTTTTGCCAGTTCAAGTTGAATTGGCTGTTAGATAAAAATAATGCTGTCCTGACTATCAATATTTATCGATAGCAGGGCAGCATTTTTCATTCACTATCTACTGTTAAAATTACATTGAGCATAGTTTCGTCTTCAAATCGGACGGGCAGCTTGAAGGCATGTTTGAACCCATAGAATTTCGTTTCACCACGCATTACAGTCGGTGTGGAAATATCGATAATATAATCTTCTTTTTCTAATGCTGTGCACAAGTTGCCGGCAATCATGTTGCCGAGTTCTCCCGTGAAGGATTCGATCATTTCCCCCTCGATCATCATTCCGAACATTGATTGGCCGATTGAACCGATTACTTCTGATGTTGTGTCTATAATCAACCTGCCTTTGACTGCCCCGATTAAGCCAATTAAGACGCTTAGTTCTTTCTGTTCATAGGGCTGAACGGTCATCGCTGGAGCCAGGACATCGAATTTCATCGGTAAAACGGTGGTTAAAGATGAAATGGTTCCATTTAGGATTTTCTGTATATCACTTGCTGTATCCATATAAATTCCTACCTCTCACTACGGTGTATGTATAGTGCAATAATACCATAACAAATTGAGATGTTATAGTGTATTTTAAAATATTACAGATAATTAATTTATACTAGAAAACGGTACTGCAGTATTAACGTTTCGCCAAAGTCTTCTGAAAAATCGTCATTGGACGGAAAAATGGTATGATAGAGAGAGACTTTAAGGAAGGATCGAAAACGAAATGTCACAGATGAATAAATACATACAACAAACCGCGTTATACGGGGAAATTTTTAAAAGAGATGAAGATGAGGAGCGATATAAGAAAGCGAAGCTCTTAGCACATAAGTTGGACAAGGGCGAATTCACCATAGGCTTTGCCGGCCACTTCTCGGCTGGCAAGTCCTCGATGATCAATGCGTTGGTCGGCAGCGATTTATTGCCATCCGGCCCCATACCGACAAGTGCGAATATCGTAAAAGTCAGCAAAGCGGACACTGACCATGCCATTATCCATCAGAACGACGGGACGGCATATTTATACGAGGGACAACACTTTGCAGAAGCAATCAAATCATTCAGCAAAGACGGCAGGTCTGTCGCACAGGTTGAAATTGGGTATACCGGCTCTAAGCTGCCGGAAGGGATAACCGTCATGGATACACCGGGAGTCGATTCAACGGATGATGCCCATAAGCTTTCGACCGATTCCGCTTTGCATCTTGCAGACCTTGTCTTCTATACGATGGATTATAACCATGTGCAATCTGAACTGAATTTCACCTTTACAAAAGAACTGTTGAAATACAATGAAAATATGTACTTGATCATTAATCAAATTGATAAGCATCGCGATTCGGAGCTACCTTTCGCGGCTTTCAAGAAGTCTGTTGAGGATTCCTTTGCCCTATGGGGTGTAAAGCCGAAAGGGATTTTCTACACATCCCTGCGTGCTCAAGATTTACCGGATAATGATTTTTCAAAGGTACAGGAGATTGTAAAAGGATCCATTGAGAATCGCCAGGATCGCATGGCGGAGAATGCGTCTCATGCACTTCGCAAATTAATGGATGAGCATTTCCTGTTTCTCAAAGAGGAAATGGAAGAGCGGAAGGAAACGTTTCGTGATGTCGTCCTAGATGACGAGTGGAACCGACTGGACGATCTTGAAAAGGAAGTGCGGGAACAAGAGAAGGAATTGCATCTCTTGTCAGGTGATGAGTTTGCCGCCAATTTTGAACAGGAACGCAAGAAACTGCTGGAAAGTGCGGCCATCACACCATTTGAAACGCGGGAACTGTTGAAATCCTACTTGGAATCGAAATCCTCCCGTTTTAAAGTCGGGCTCTTATTCGGCGCAAAAAAGACTGCAGAAGAGAAGGCGCGGCGGAAGCAAGCGTTTTTTGAAAATCTGGATACCCTTGTGCAGCCGCAAATTGGGGTCCATTTGAAAGCATTGATGAAAAAATCGCTGAAAGAGACTGGGTTGCTCAATGATGAGCGTTCGATCGAAATCGATACAATGGATTTCCAGCTTCCAATTGATGAGATTGATGCACAGCTGATTGCAACGGATGTGGTAACTGGGGAAACAGTCCTCAATGTGACAGAACATTTGAAAACAGCGATCTACTCGGCTTTCCGGAAGATGACTGAGGGCTGGAAAAACGAGATGGCAGCACTTGCTTCCTCAAGAGGAAATGAAAAGGCCGAATCGATGATGCATTCAATTCGCATCTTAGATGAGAAAGTGGCAGCCATCCAGCACGTACAAAAATTGCAGAATGCGTTAGACAGCTTGAATGAGGAACTTGCTTCCCCTTCGGCTGAGATGGTGAAGGCGGCAGAAGCTCTGCTGAGTCAATGGAATCAACCGGAAGAGCTTCGTACAATCGACTTTACGGAAGAGGGAAAAGTAGAAACATTGGCAGTCACTGAACAGCAGGCAACAGACGTACCTGTTGAAGAACAAGTGACAGCAGATGGCGCGCAAGTGATCAGCCGTGCCCTTGAAGTCGCAAATGCTGTGGAATCCATTCCCGGGTTTTCTGAAACAGTTTCTTATTTGCGACATAAAGCAGATCGCCTGGATGGACAGGAATTCACTGTGGCATTATTCGGGGCGTTCAGTGCTGGGAAATCATCGTTTTCAAATGCACTGATGGGGGATTCCATTTTACCGGTGTCGCCTAATCCGACAACTGCGGCCATCAATCGAATCCGCCCAGTGTCGGAAACTAGGAAAAACCGGACGGCTGATGTCCATTTGAAATCGGTCCAGGAGATGTTTGAAGACATTTCATTTTCTTTCCAGGCGTTAGATATGCCTGTGAAGGATTTGGATGATGCGTATGCAAAAACGGCTGACATCTTAGCGAAGGAATTGCAAGAGGAAAGTCTGCATATCCATAAGACATTCATCAAAGCATTTGCAAAAGGTTATGAGACGTTTCGGAATTCACTTGGTACAACGATAACTGTAGAAGAAGTGGAATTCACCCGCTATGTGGCGGAGGAGGAACGCAGCTGTTTCGTCCAATCTATCGATTTTTATTATGATTGCCCGCTCACGAGGGAGGGGATCACGCTCGTTGACACGCCTGGAGCGGATTCCATCAATGCCCGCCATACCGATGTGGCATTTGAATATATTCGAAATGCGGACGCCATTCTGTTCATTACGTACTACAATCACGCGTTCGCTCGTGCGGACCGAGAGTTTCTTATTCAGCTTGGACGTGTCAAAGATGCGTTTGAGCTCGATAAAATGTTCTTTGTTGTCAACGCAATCGATTTGGCGGCGAATGTGGAAGAAGCCGAGGCTGTCAAAACATACGTTGCCGAGCAGCTTACGACGTTCGGCATCCGTCATCCGAGGGTGCATGGCATTTCAAGCTTGCGTGCGCTAGAATCTAAACTAGCTGGACAGGCGGATGAAGAGATGGCTGAATTCGAGTCCAATTTCCATCATTTCCTTCAGCATGATTTGCGAGGCATCGCCATCCAAGCGTTGCAGGAAGAAACTTCCAAAACAGTTCAGCGCGTTGCCAGCCTGATTGAACGCGTCGAGTCGAACCGTACACGAAAAGCGGAACGGATGCAGGAATTGGATAAGCTGGAGCAGGAAGTACGGATTCAATTTGCGGATGGCTTTACTGAAGTGATCGAGCGTGCATCCCGCAATGAATTAAATGAATTGATCTATTATTTATTGCAACGTGTATTTTTGCGATTTGGTGATTTCTTTAAAGAAGGGTACAGCCCATCGACCTTCGCCAAACATCCAACCGATCGAGCTTTGAAGCTCGCTCTGGATGAAACGGTTCAAATGCTCGGCTTTGATATTACGCAAGAGCTGAAGGTAACCAACTTAAGAATGCTAAACTTCTTGAAAAAGCAATTGATGGATCGGGAACGGGTTGAGAAACGGAAGCTGACGGAAAAAGACGCTGCACTCAGCTTGTCTCCTTATGAGTCGAGTGAAGCGGACATGCTTACTTTCACAGCTCCATTTGAAACGTCTGAGAAATATAAAGCGGTAAACAAATACTTTAAAAATCAAAAAGCCTTCTTTGAAAAAGGAGATCGCGATAAATTGCGGGCGGCTCTGGAAGAACTGCTCAAAGCCGATGCATCCGATTACTTGGGGAATGAAAAGGAAAGGCTGGATCAATGGGCAGAACGGTGGATCGAATCGGAGGCGGAAGGATTGCGTCAGCATCTATTATCCGGAAGCTTGGAACAAATCCGTTCAGAACGTTCCTTGCTGGATGACACGGAACAATTGGATGAATGGCGTGCCATCTACGCGGAAATCGAATAAGGGGTGACGGAGTAATGACAGCTGTTTTTGTGACAGGCGAAAGCTTGAAAGGCCAATCTGTCAAGTGGATTGATACACGATCTTCCTTGCAAGATCCTAACAAAGGACGCGGGGATTACGAAGCAGAACATATTTGCGGAGCCATCTATTGGGATTTGGAGAAGGATCTCTCCGACATGTCCAAGCCATCAGGAAGACATCCATTGCCGGATCAACTTAACCTGACGGAGTTGTTCCGCAGGTCAGGTCTTGCGCTGGACGATCACATTATCATTTATGATGATGGCGGCAGCCCGTTTGCTGCGCGTGCTTGGTGGATTCTTCAATATGCAGGCTTTACGAATGCCTCGATCTGTTTGGATGGATTCAACAAATTGAAGGAAGATGGATTCCCGGTCGATCTGGTAGTTCCCGAACCAGATCGGACAGACGTGGAGCCGACTTGGCAAGAGCATTTATATGCATCCAAGGATTTTGTGAAAAAGACAGTCGATGGAAGTACAGGCTATACATTGCTGGATGCCCGTTCTGCTGAACGATATAGGGGAGAAATGGAACCGATTGATCCCGTTGCGGGACATATCCCAGGCGCTTTGAATTTTGATTGGGAGAAATTAAAGCAGAACGGCATATTCAATATGCAAGCAGACGTGAAAGATCAGCTTAATGTTGTAGCTGAAGCTGGCCAGCCTGTCATTGCCTATTGCGGAAGCGGCGTAACGGCAGCCCCGCTGTTCGCTATGCTGAAACATAACGGCTATGCAAATGCCCGGCTTTATGTCGGCAGCTATAGCGACTGGATTACGACAGAAGTGGTAGACAAAGAGGTGAAGTAAGTTTTGCGTTTTGCAATCATTGGTGATATCCATTCCTCCACAAACGACTTAGCAGCTGTGCTGAAACAAGTGGAGGAAATTGCCCCTGACGCCAAATTGGTCGGTACGGGTGATTTATTCGAATGTACAATCAGCAAGAAAAATATAACCGATTTTAAATATGAAAATTTGGAAGACGTCATGCTGTTGCCCGAAGGATTCCGTGAAATGTTAACATTCCCGTCTATCCGTGGTAACCAGGAAGAACGGATTGTGTTTATTACAAAAACGAAAGACCCGCTGCGCACGGAGCTGGAGAGGCTGCCGGAAACGATGCAAATCGGGGAGGCGTTTGTCATTCATGGGCACCAATGGCACTACGGGGACAATCCATGGCAGAAGCTTTCGCCAGATTGGAAGCTCGTCTTTTTCGGCCATACCCACCGTTCTGAAATCTTCCGAAACGGACAGCCGGAATGCATTCGGTTTGGTGAGGAGTATGAAGTAGGAAAAGAGCGCGTTATCGTCAATGTTGGATCGGTTATAGAAAACAGGGAATGGGTTCTATACGACGAGGATAATGGGGTTATACGTTTCATGAAAGCATAAAAGGCTGTCCGGATGGCTAACAACCTATCGGACAGCTCTTTTTTCGTCACATCAAAAAATTGAAGGGTGGCATACTACCGTTGGATAGCCTGCCGGGCCAGTTCATCTGCCGCGCGATTTTCACTATCTGGTATCCACTTGATGAAAAAGTAATCAAACGTCTCTGCGATTTTCAATACTTGTGCTAAGTAGCCTTTATGGAGTTCGTTTTTCACGAATTGATTTTCAACTGCAGTCACGACAATTTTCGAGTCGGAACGGGCTGAGACGATACCTGTTGTCAGCTTAGCTGCTTCCTCCATACCACGGAGAAGCGCCAAAAATTCAGCTGTATGATTATTTGTCGGGTCGATTGGCTCAGAAATCTTGAGAGCGTGACCTTCCCCTTTAATATAAATTCCAATTCCACTCTTACCGGGATTCCCGGCACTCGCTCCATCCACGTATAATTCAATCATCGGATCACCTCTTTACAATAGTTGCAATTGCTTTTGAAGCGTACTAAAATATAGGAACCCATTCTGTTTTAGATGAATATCGTATGGGCAGGCGACTGGCTATTTGTCGCAATAAAGCTGGAGGTTCTTTATGAATAAATTAACAGTCATGACTGAAATAAATGAAATGCTGGATACGTATTGCGAAGGCTGCTTCATCAAGAAACAGCTCGCCAAAGATTGCGGCAAGACAGGTGCCCATCAATTTTGCATCCAAACCTGCACAATTGGTGAACAACTGAGGTTTCTAGGAAACGAAATGAATAAATACACAGAATAAATCCCGCTGAAAGCACCTCAGCGGGATGATTGTTTTTATTCTTCGATTTTTAAGACATTCGCCGCTTGAGGCCCTCGGTTTCCTTCAATGATCTCGAAAGAAACAGATTGTCCTTCGTCCAAGGTTTTAAAACCTTCCGCAACTATACCTGTATAGTGGACAAACACGTCTTCTCCAGAATCCGTTTCGATAAAACCATACCCTTTTTCATTGCTGAACCATTTTACTTTACCTTGGTACATGATTTTTCCTCCCTAGGCGTTTCGATGTCTTTACCATTATATACATGGATGACCTAACTATACATGATTCGACAGACAACGTCAATGAATTGTCTGACACCATTGAAAACTCTTTGGCTGTCCAACCCTTTCCCATGTTATGATTAAAAGCAGGTTGGCATTCATTGGAAAGAACAAATTGCCCAGAAATTATGTCGGCTTGTAAAAATCATTCGAAAAGGGGATTTGAATGGATCGGTTAATGGGGATATTATTAATTTGTTTAACACTGCTGACGGCTGCCATTATGTTCGGACTGGATTGGTTACTGCTCATTGTTTTCCTAATCGGCTTATTATTAGTAGTGTTCGGCGGAGAGCGAAAAGAACAGAAACATGAATTTCTTTCGGACGAAGAGATTGAGTCTGAATTAGTGGATTCTACTAAAGACGAACACTAATACAGATTGGGTGAATAAAAGCCAATAATAACTAAGAAAACATTACTTTATAAGTTGAAATACATAACATCAACCATTGATTTTCGAGCGGACGCTTTCCGCGTGCACGGCTTCAGCCAATCGAACAACGAAGGGTTCGATTTGCCGTATTTCTGGGTTTTTCAGAAATTAAGGCAGCCTTCACTTCCTGCTCGTAACGCTACGCTTTTACTCGCAAACGCCGTTCTTCGTAACGACGTTCGCTAGAGTCGCCGCTCTATACTCCAATCAACTAAAATGAATTGGTAAAATAATAAGTTCAACTTATAAAGATTGTAAAGGAAGATATTTATGGTGATTATGTGAAAAATATTCGACTCAGGAGGAAAACGTTGCGAAAATTATTAAACGGTGGCTTGTTACTAATTATAGCCTTGCTGCTGACAGGCTGTGCGGAGAACAAAGCGAAATTAACGATTACACCTTATACCATGAGTGAAAAAGAACTTGAACTCATGAGTAAAACAGATGTGGAGAAAATTGATTTCTTTCATTTGAATGGCAGTTTGGGGAAGGATCAGGATATTCAATTTTCAGTAGAGGTATATAAAAATGGGGAACTGGCAGGTGAATTGTTACGTACTCACAGTGAAATCAAAACTGAATTTGACGATACGCTCATTTCATTTGCCATTGAAAGACTTGAAGAAGAAGAACAGCGTGTCCTAAAGCTCATTGCTGGCATTCCTTCGGGCAAAGTTACAACGAATTACGATAATACGATGACAGCCACCACTTCCACTAGCCTCATTAAGGAAAAAGTGCAATTGGAATTAGGTAAGCCTATTTATTTGTCTGCGTGGGCTGGAACGACAAAAAATGAATTTGAGGTAATCGGCAGCTGGAATGGCAGTTTTCCTAAGGGGATGGAAGATAAAGAACTCGCCTTTTTGTATAAAATGGTATGGACGAATGATGAAAAGGAATGAATAACTAAGGTATATTGATCTGTTAAGTTAATGGATATACAGCTTCTTATTAAATGTCACGTTCATTCAAAAAGGGGAATCAGTTGGATTGGTTATATACAAGCAATTTAACCGCTTGCTGCAAGATGATAAATTAGAAGAGATAGTTGCATTACTTTATGATTTTAAGAATTCCAGAAGGTTAACGAAAGATGAAATGGGATGGGTGTATTGGAATATTTCTGATGCCTATGCTGTTCAGAGAAAACCACAGATGGTTTATGACAATCATATTCAATTCGTCAAATGGGGGAAAGAGGAGCTATTTCCTGATCGGCTCCATTGGTTCGTTTCAGATACAACGCAAGCTTTGACTCTTTCCTTAGGAGACTATTTCGAGGAATGGTTTAATTGGTATTTATATGCCTGTCAGCATGCTACTCGAACGGCAGAAAACAGGGAAGTTCGGTTTGAAAGTCATCGGGCTGCCATCGGATCTCTTTTAAAACTGAAAAAGCTCTCTCCCATTGAAATTCCTTTCAGCCATATGGACCAATTGTTACAAGAGGATCACGACTGGGAGAATCAAACCTTTGCTACATTCAGTTATTACACACTATTGTTAGAGAAAGCTTTTTTGGCAAATGAAGACGACCTGCTATATGATGTGTCAATAAAGATAAGAGAGTTGCTAGAAAAAGAAGTGAAAGCGATTCTAAGTTCAAGTACAATGGATAACCAAAGCTACTTTGCTTTAGGAAGTTGGGGGGATTTGAATACCTCCAGGCAGGCGAAAGACTCTATGACTGTCCTTCTGTACAATTTGGGATGCACGTACCATACAATTTGCAAGTATGAAGAAAGTATTGAAATGTTTCGGACTGCCTTCGATCACAACTCTTCAGTTACAAACTACGGTTTGGCATTATTCCTCTCATCCATCTGGAAAGCTGGAGGAACAAGTCGAGAGGTGATTGACTTATTTCATACCTATTCATCAGACGGTACAGCATTTGATGATCTATTTCAATACGCCCCTGATTTAAGCAGCGTCGTTTCTCTTTCGTAGTCTGTCATGAAAATTCAGCTGAAAGAGAGGAGAGCACGAGGATGGTAGCCGTCCATGAAATGATGCAGTCTGTAGAATCGATGCAATCTACACTTCGTAAACTAGAAAATTCGAAGAAGCAAATGATGCAAAAAGGAGCCAGCACTACGTTGGTTTCAAAAAGACTTCAAGCGGTCGAAATCGGTCTCGCCTTGCTTGAGTACAAGTGGAGCTCCAAACCTTATAATTGTGCGCGAGAAGAAATACTGGCAGCCCGGCAAGTGTTGAATGGTTTAATGCCATCACTTCAAAGCATGTATACGAAGTCAAAAACGGGCAGTCCCCAAAAAACTCTGTTAGAACGAAGAATAAAAGCAATCGAACTTTCGTTAGAGGTAATGAAAGAAATTCATCTTGACTCAACTATCGACATATTCAAAGATAATGCTAAGGAATAATAAAACCTGCATCTTAGAAATGAAAGGTGATAATCCATGGAACAGTTACTACTACAATGTGAACAGCAAGTACGATCAATCTACGAGGAATTTGATGCAAGCCACGATTTTGATCATATCGAACGAGTGAGGAGAAATGCGGAAGCGATCTGTATAACGATCCCTGAGGCGGACACGATGATTGTTCAGCTCGCCGTCCTTTTGCACGATATTGATGACCCGAAATATCGGACTGCTGAATCTCGCACGCCAAAGGATGTTTTGACAAGCATCGGCGCAAGTCCAGATAGCATACACCGAGTCGTCGAAACGATTGAAAGTGTGTCCTTCAGCGGAGGCCAGTCAAAAGATTTAAAGTCAATTGAGGGGGCCATCGTCCGCGATGCTGACCGCCTTGATGCGATTGGAGCCGTCGGCATTGCCCGGACATTTGCCTACGGTGGAGCGAAGGGGCGCAAGCTGTATGACAAAGCAGAATCAGCACGCCTTTCCATGACGGAAGAGGAGTACAGAACAAAAAGCACCTCATCCGTCACACACTTCTATGAAAAGTTACTCTTGTTGAAAGATCTGATGGTGACAGAAGAAGGAAAGCGGCTGGCAGAAGAGAGACATGCCTTTATGGTAGAGTTTTTAGCCCAACTTGATCGAGAAGTGGGACTACGGTAATTTTGACTTGCAGTAAGGAGAGGATAAAGTGACTTCAACAAATACCGTTGTTCATTTTGGAGATATCTTTTTTACAGTACTCATACTATTGTTAGTTCTTCTGTTTTTTGTATCGCTGGTACTCTTCATCAGGACACGATCCAGAAATCAAAAAAAGCAAATTGTGCAGACCGAATTGATTGAACAAAAATTGGATCGAATCATCGATTTGCTGGAACAAAATGAGAAGCTAAAATAGTAATGTATTATGGTTTGGAAATGAATCCTTTTCCAATCACCGTCTTTTTATCTGCGCCAACAAATACGGAGAGTTCACCTAAATCCGTTTCTGTATTGTGAAATGTTACCATATAAACTTCATCCTGCTCATAGTCTTTTTCAAGAAATGGCTCAATTTCTTCTGTTACCGAAACTTTTCGGATGGTCGAATCCTTCGGGCTGGCAGGGAACAGCTTTTGTTCTTCATCTGTTAGGCTACCAAAGGCCACCATTTCAATTGGAACCTCATTTTTAACTTCTGCCAATTGGCAACCGGTTAAAACGCTTACTAGGAAAATTAATAGTACGAGGTTTTTTAGGCGGAACAACCCATTTCTCCTCCTTTGTAATGAAAAGTCTTTGTAGATATATTCAACGTAAAAAAGCGGGAATCCTTCATTCCACCAGGATTCCCGCTTTTTTCAACTCCGCCAAAGCATCCGTAATTTGTTCTTTTCGGTCTGCTATGACAGTATGCAGATGGATGCCGTCCTCCGAAAGATTGGATAAGTAAGAGGCATTTGATTCTTCAATCCGCAGAAGAAATTCCTTTACGTCCCGCCGGTTGCTTACCATGATGGATGCACTCAAGTCACCGTAGACAGGGTGTTCCACTTTTACATCTTTCACTGTAATGCCGTGGTCAACAAGGATGTATAATTCTTCTTCTGTTTGTTCAGGTGTATGTCGGCATACGAGCACTTGCTCGATTCTTTGTCCTTCAGGCGATTCCTGCATGTATATGTATCCTTGGCTCGTTGCTACAATAGGCTCGTTTTTTGCTTTCAGCAATGTCATGTCGCCTACGATGACTTGGCGGCTGACATTTGTCAATTCGCCGAGCTCTTTGCCCGTCAATGGCTTTTTAGAGTTTTGCAGAGTCTCAAGTAGAAATTGCCGCCTTTCATCCCCGGTCATTTTATCATTTTGATTCATTGATTTCCCTCCTTGCCCCATAGTGTAGCACAAAAGGGATGAATTCATCACTGGGAACCTCCTTATATGGATGTTTTGGCATGCTTTATCCATACTCCTGTTGATGGGCTTTCTTTCTCTTTAAATAGTCTTCGTCTTCCCGGATTTTATCCCAGTAGACTTTGAATATTTCAGCCGATTTTGCTTTTTCCGGATCGATCTGTCGCTCTTTTATTGAACCATCCTCATTATATTTGCGCCCCCCTTTATAATTTGTATACCGCCGTGCCCGTGTATAGCCCATTTGAATGAATTTCCGCGCCATATCCATACCGACAAAATCGTCATCTTGACGGTATACTTCAAACAGATCCATAATCTTCTCAGCCGATTCTTTGGCAATTGCAGGTGTTTTAAAGCGCCAATAGGGCAATATTTCACTTTTATATGGTTCTACTAATAAAACCCCTTGTTCGCCTTTTCCTACCCGGTACAACTCAGGATGCTTTCGTAAATCGAGATTGTCGTAGTCAAGATTATAATCAAACGGCATTACAGGGCCACCTCCTCTTTGTAAAAGGAATTTACCCCTTTGCTACTAGTTAAAACGCGATGTAATATTGTCAATCTAAGAGAAGCATGACATAGTAAAGTACAGAGCCCTCGAAAGTGTTTTCTTATGAATAGATTGACCGGCATATTTATTGTTGATAAGAGTTTCTTCAAGTTGTAACGTAAACAAAAATTTATTTAGGTAAGAAAGGGGAGTGGCATATAGTGAAAAATCGTACAAAAAGAGCGGATACACATTCTGCATTGGTACAAAGCTACGTAAGTTCGTTAGAAAAACAACAGCAGTTATATAAGCGTACTTTAATAGTTGTAGTTCTTTCCCAAATCTTTGGAGGTGCTGGCCTTGCTGCCGGCATCACAGTAGGAGCACTTATAGCCCAGAACATGCTAGGTACAGATAGTGTGACGGGCCTTCCGACCGCATTATTTACATTAGGATCTGCAGGCGCAGCACTGCTTGTCGGGCGACTTTCACAGCATTATGGACGCCGGTCAGGACTGGCAGCCGGCTTTTTGATTGGAGGCGCCGGTGCAATTGGAGTCGTTCTCTCGGCATTAACGAATAATATCTACTTATTATTTGTCTCCCTCTTAATTTATGGAGCTGGTTCAGCGACAAATTTACAGGCACGCTATGCCGGGGCAGACTTGGCGACTAACAAACAAAGGGCCAAGGCGATTAGCGTGGCCATGGTGTCGACCACATTGGGTGCAGTTGCTGGACCTAATCTGGTGGGAGTCATGGGTGGGGTAGCTGAATCGATCGGCATACCTTCTCTAGCTGGCCCCTTTTTGCTGGCTGCTGCGGCTTACATACTTGCTGGCTTGATATTATTGGCTTTCCTTCGGCCGGATCCTTTGCTAATTGCGAAAGCGATCAATGAGCAAAAAGCTGCCAGCCAATCCAACAAAGAGAGACAATCCACTCGTTTAACGCTAAACAAAAGGGGTGTTTTTGCCGGAGCCGCCGTTATGATATTGACTCAATTTGTTATGACAGCGATTATGACGATGACTCCCATCCATATGGGGCATCATGGACATAGTTTGCAAGCAGTCGGACTCGTGATTGGATTTCATATAGGAGCCATGTTTTTACCTTCATTAGTCACCGGCTATCTTGTTGATAAAATTGGGCGCGTAAAAATGGCCATCGGATCTGCTGTAACGTTACTTGTTACAGGTATTTTAGCTGCAAGCGGCTCAGGCGAATCAATGGCAATGCTTGTAATCTCACTCATTTTGCTGGGTCTTGGATGGAATTTCGGTTTAATAAGTGGTACAGCCATGATTGTGGATGCTACTTCACCGTCCAATCGGGCAAAGACGCAGGGCTCAGTAGATGTAGGAATTGCATTATCTGGTGCGCTTGGTGGAGGATTGTCTGGAGTCATTGTAGCCCAATCAAGCTATGCTGCACTTTCAATTTTTGGCGGGTTATTAGCTTTATTGCTAATTCCTATTGTAATTAGGGCAAGCATCGATAGAAAAAAGACATCCAGTCAATTGGACACGTCCAAAAAAACCATTTAATCCGCAGAGTTGGTTAAGCTACAGAGATGGTATAGGTATTCAAGTTCGGTCATCTAAAGTTAGAAAGAGGAAGGTATATGAAACATCCGATTATTATAATTGGAGCAGGTGTAAGCGGACTTTGGACGGCCGCGTTGCTGACCAAACAAGGCATTGCATGCAGGCTGCTGGAAGCGAGAGACCGGATCGGCGGCAGGGTGCTAAGTATTTCAGATGCGGACAGACCAGACCTTGGCAGATTCGATCTCGGCCCCACTTGGTTTTGGCCGCAATACGAGCAGAAGATCAGTAGCCTCGTGAAGGAATTGAATGTTGCAACGTTCGATCAATATACGAAAGGTGCTTTATTGGTTGAACAGTCTCTGAATGAAGTCCCAAAACGCTATACATTACCAGAAAACACGAATGCAAGGTCAATCCGTATTCGAGGTGGCGTGCAGACTCTCATTGAAGCCATATCGGACACAATCCCTCCGGAAATTATTGAGCTTAGTACAACAGTGTCGGCAATCCGGCAAGAATCAGCGAGCGAATTCTCAATTCAGACTGTCCTTAGTAATGGAACAAGTAAAGAATTTATGGCGAGTGCTACCATCCTGGCGTTGCCACCTCGAATGGTTGCTCGTCATATTGAATTTTTACCACCTCTTCCACCGAACCTGCTTTCAGACCTTGCAAGCAAACCGACATGGATGGCTAGCCATGCGAAAGTAGTTGCCGTGTATGAACGTCCTTTTTGGAGAGAAGTCGGCCTCTCTGGAAATGCTACCAGCTGGGTTGGTCCATTACAGGAAATACATGATGCGTCTCCTGAAACAGGTTCAGGTGCATTATTTGGCTTCTTTGGCTGGCCGTCAAAACAACGCCGAGAGCTCGGTCAGGAGGAACTTCTCAAAGTGGTAACCAGTCAGCTAGAAAGACTTTTTGGACCAGAAGCTCACAATATGAAAGCCATGCTCTATAAAGATTGGTCAACAGACGCCAACACAGCGGTTGAGGAAGACTTGGATCGTCTCCATGATTTCCCTCAATATGGGTATCCGCCCGATACAGGGATTTGGGGAAAGAACCTTATTTTTGCAGGAACCGAAACGGATCAACAGTTTGGTGGACATTTAGAAGGGGCATTGCAGGCAGCTGAGAAGGCAGTCGCTACAATAATGAATTTAACTGATCAACTGAAGTAATCCATTTGACCAAGCTCTCATCAAGCAGTTTCCAGCTGCAACGATGAGAGTTTTTTTATTTTTAAAAACCAGTTGACAATACATAGATACAATAATATACTAAGTATAGATAGTAACAAAATAAAACTAAGTAAAGGAGAGGGAGAATGATGGCAGAGAGAATGAAGGGGTATTTGGCGGAATGGTCTATCTTCGAAAAAGCATGGATAGTCATTTTTACAGGCATTACAATCTATTTATATTTTGCTTTTGAGGATACATTACTTGGATTGATCAGTTCGATAGCTGGTATGTTGTGCGTCGTACTAGTGGCAAAAGGGAAGGTATCAAACTATGTTTTTGGAATCATCCAGACGGTAACATACGGCTATATCGCTTATGGATATGGATTATACGGTGAATCGATGTTAAATTGGCTGTTTTACTTTCCGATGCAATTTATCGGGATCTGGCTTTGGATGAAGCATTATAAGAAAAAAGAAGAGTCCGAGCAAGGTGAGAACGTATATGTGAAGAGATTGAACCTAAAAGGTTGGATGATTGTTATCGGAGCTTTCGCAATCGGAGCATTTGTCTACGCTGAAGTGTTAACGTTGCTCGTGGCACAGCAAGTCCGGATTGACAGCATGGCAGTCGTCCTTTCAGTCATCGCTCAAATACTAATGGTTCAGCGATATGCGGAACAATGGGTGATCTGGATTTTAGTGAATCTCCTCACCATCTCGTTGTGGGTGATCACGATGGTCCAGACGGGAGGCAACGATTGGAACATGGTCATTATGTGGACGGCATTTCTAGTCAACTCCGTCTATGGCTATATGAACTGGCTGAAATTAGCGAAGATGCAAGTTGTGGTAGACAAATAATTATGGCAAAGGGAGAAGAAGACGATGACAAATGTAAATAAAACAGAAGATCGAAAAATAGGACATTATGGTGGGAAATTCATTCCATTTCATAAAGGACATTTATATGCCATCACAAAAGCAGCTGCACAAGTAGATCACCTTTATGTGCTCGTCAGTTATCACGAAGAAAGGGACAGAAAATTATGCGAGGATGCGGGACTCGACTATATTGATTTTCGCAGGCGGCAGCAATGGATTATGACATCTGTGAAAAATATGCCGAATGTAACCGTTTTGGCAGTAGAAGATCCTTATACAGAGGACATGGAATACATGTGGCTTGAGGGTGGACGGCGAATGATTGAAATGATTCCTGAGAAGATCACCCATATTTTCAGTTCGGAAAGCGAGTATGATTACTGGTTCAGGCAAATCTATGGGGAGGATATTCATCATGTGGTCATTGATGAGGCGCGGGAGATTTTTCCGATAAGCGCAACAAAGATCCGGAATGAGGGAGTCTTTGCTAACTGGGATATGATTCCGGAGGCGGCGAAGCCCTATTATACGAAGAAGGTTGCCATAGTCGGAGTAGAATCATGCGGGAAATCCACATTAACACGGAATTTGGCGCAGCTGTTCGGCACTGAATATGTAGAGGAATATGGCCGTACAGTGAGTGAGGAGATTGGTGACGGCAGTTCATTGCTCACGGAAGAACATTACAAGGAAATCGTCTTTGGCCATAAACATATGGAATACCAGAAAATCAAGAAGGCAAATAAACTATTGTTTATCGATAGCGAGGCAGTTGTTTCCCAATACTACGCGAAGATGTACTTGGGAGAGGAACTGGAGTTCATCGAAGGGGTCATCCAGTCGCAGGATTATGATTTGTATTTATTCCTGGAGCCTGACGTGAAGTGGGTAGCAGATGGATACCGGACATTCTGCGATCCTGAAGTAAGAAGAAAGACGAATGAGGTGCTGAAGCAAATGTTTGATGCCCGAGGAATTAAGTACGTGACGGTTAGTGGGAATTATGAGGAACGGCTTGATCGGGCGATTGAGCATATAACTAAACTTATAACGAAGAAGTAGGAGAAGGGTTCTCTGGGACCCTTCTTTATTTAATATAAATATTGTCTTAAAAGATAAGTATAATTAAAATAGCCTTTTTTATTTATAGGAAATAAATGTGTTGTATTGGTTAGGGAGGAAATAGCTAATGAATAGAGAAGAAAGAAAAAAACGTTTAGAAGAATTGGTACGTGCTAGAAAAATGAACGAAGACAAATTGGAAAACGAACGGCGTATAGCGGAAATGCGAGAACTGTTTTCGACTGGAAGAGCAGTGGAAATTTTAAATGCTTATGAAAGTGAACAGGTTGAAATTGAGATGACCGACAAATTTCCGATTGCTTGGTATGGAAGAATTGATTGGGACAAAATGAGTAATAAAAGTGTCTTAGCTTATGAAGAACTGCAACATATTACGGATATTCTCTCGTGGAAAGGTTTGGATCATACGTTACCAGTCTATGTTATTGTCGGATTACACGGATACCCTCTAGTGAAAACTTCATTAACGACAACAATGGAAAGTATTGAAGAGATTATGTATATGGGGCCAGACCAGTATATTTACTGCCCCTTATCAAATTATGTGATTGAGTTCTTCCACGATGATGTGATTACTATGGGATGGCTATAACTTTCTTTGTTACATGTTATATTGGTTGAAAAATTATTTGTAAGAAAGGTACATAAACTATGCCGATCATTAAATACGATATTTTTGTTAATGCACCTATCCATGTCTGTTTTGATCTTTCAAGAAACGTGGAGATCCACATGGAAACAACAAGTAAAACAAAGGAAAGAGCAATTGCTGGTGTGACATCTGGATTGATGGAACAAGGAGATACCGTTACTTGGGAAGCCACCCACCTAGGAGTAAGACAACAATTAACTGCTAAAATTATCGAGATGAACAAACCATATCAATTTACGGATGTGATGGTGAAGTGAGCCTTTCATTCATTTACACATACACATGAATTTATCGAAAGAGGGGCAGGAACTATTATGAGAGATACCTTCTCTTACAAATCTCCTCTTGGTATTCTTGGTGTCTTGGCTGATAAATTGTTTTTGGAAAAATATATGAGGAACTTTATTGAAAATCGCGCGAAAGAATTAAAACGAATAGCTGAAAAAGTTGAAATTAAATAAAGATAGTATTAAGATGCAACTAAGTTATGTTTCGGGAAGGGGTAGACGTCAATGAAAGAGCGGGACTTACAGAATTTAAGTGAACGGGACTTTATCGAGCAGTATCGAAAGACGGAGAAGGACAAGTATGAGAAACCATCCGTTACAACGGATATGGCCATATTCACGATAGCAACGGAAAAGGCATCAGATAAAAGGAAAAAGGCGGAGAAAGAATTGCAGTTGCTGCTCATCCGGCGGGGAGGGCATCCATATAAGGGAGACTGGGCGTTGGCAGGTGGCTTCATGGGGATCGACGAAGATCTGGATACAGCGGTGCAGCGGGAACTGAAGGAGGAAACGGGCGTAGACGGTGTCTATGCGGAACAACTTTACACCTGGAGTGCAGTAGATCGGGATCCGAGAATGCGCATTGTCAGCGTTAGTTATTTGGCACTTGTCGATCAGGAAAAGCTGCCACCTCTGCAGGCTGGCGATGATGCGGAGGATGTACGATGGTTTACCGTCAGGGATCAAATAGTTGATAGCCACGACGAGCTGGATGGGGAGGTCATGAGGCGGACCGAAACGATAAAACTGGAGTTGCTTTCTGGTACTGTTACTGTTTCGGCAATAGTGGAGAAAGTTACAGAGACGGATCAAGCGAACACGAAAACGACTACTACCATTATCGAACGGCACGGCATTGCCTTTGACCATGCAGAAATTATCCTCTACTCACTCGAGAGGCTGCGCGGCAAAGTGAATTATACAAATATCGCATTCAATTTGGTGGGGGATGAATTTACACTGCCGGATTTGCAGCAAGTGTATGAGGTAATCTTAGGCAGGGAGCTAAACAAAGTGCAATTCCGCCGGCATGTGGAAGATATGGTCGTGGATACAGGCAAGGAAATCAAGACAGGTGCCTACCGTCCATCCAAGCTGTATCGGTACAATGTTGGCTGGGTGTATGATCAGTGGAAATAGAGGGAAAAGATTTCGGATTTGCATGGATCAGATAGAAGTAATAGAAAAGGCGTGGCGAGTTAATTAACTTGCTGCGCTTTTTTTTTGGGATTCATGGGGTGGTAAATGGAAATATTCGAGCGGTAAGCCGGGAGATACGAGAGGTTGGAGAAAGATACGAGCGGTCAGCCTGGAGATACGAGAGGTTCGAGAGATATACGAGCGGTAAGCCAGCAGATACGAGAGGTTAGAAAAAGATACGAGCGGTTAGCCAGCACATACGAGAGGTTGGAAAAAGATACGAGCGGTTAGCCGGGAGATACGAGAGGTTGGAAAAATATACGAGCGGTAAGCCGGGAGATACAAGAGGTCGCAGAAATAAACGAGCGGTCAGCCAGCGGATACGAGAGGTTAGAAAAAGATACGAGCGGTAAGCCAGCGGATACGAGAGGTTGGAAAAATATTCGAGTGGTAAGCCGGGAGATATGAGAGGTTAGAAAAAGATACGAGCGGTCAGCCAGCACATACGAGAGGTTGTAGAGATATACGAGCGGTCAGCCAGCAGATACGAGCTTCGACGGAGACAACATTCCTTTGACAGTAAAAATAAAATATTTGAAAAAATCCTCAGAATCTATGGTACGATAGTTTAATAGATATACATTTTTTACAGAAAGAGGGGATAGACAAATGGGGATACTTTCAGTAAAGGGTGTGACGAAAGTTTATAAGGGTCACAAAGTGCTCGATAACATTGACTTGACCATTGATGCGCCTGGCATCTGGGCTCTTGTCGGGCCAAACGGAGTGGGAAAGACGACTTTTTTAAACGTTGTCACAAATATTCTTCCAGCGAATTCTGGAACGGTTGAACTGATGGGAAAGAGCAATAAAGACTCAGCGGTCTTTAAGGAAGTTGCTTTTCTTCAGGATAATACGGTATTGTTCGATTACTTAACAGGGTATGACCACTTGAAATATATTAGTGATGTACAAAAAATGCCTAAAGACCGAGTGAAAGAAGTGGCGGAATATGTGGGCATGGAAGGCTATTTGAAGAAGACCGTCGGCAATTATTCACTTGGGATGAAACAGCATTTGCTGTTGGCAATGTCGCTTATCAACCAACCAAAGCTCCTGCTTCTGGATGAGCCGCTGAATGGCTTGGACCCGACTAGTGCCATATTAATGAGGAAAATCCTCTTGGAGCTTGCCGGCAGTGGCACTACCATTCTTTTGTCTTCTCACAATTTAGCTGAAATCGATCGTGTTACTAAGCAAATACTATTTCTGAAGGATGGAAAACTGACACAAGTCGATATGCATCAATTTGAGGATACATACTATGACATTTTGGTTTCGGATCAGGAGCGTGCCAAGAGGGTGCTACTGGATAATGGATATCAAGTTAATGTAGCAAACGAATCGGGTGGCATCCGCCTTCATTCGAGTAGTGAACAGCTTGATAATGTGATTGATTTAATCAAGTCGGAAGGGCTGCAAATTCTTGACATCCAAAAAGAAAAAACAGGATCAGAGAAATTATACAAAGAGATTTTTTCAGGAGCACCGTATGAAAAAAATCTTGTTTGAATGGAAAAAAATCTCTCGGCTCGAGGTGTTTCCTGTATTTTTACAGCTGACTTTCGTCTTTGTTTTTGGATTGTTTTTTTATAACCATATGTCGCAGGGGCAAATTGAAATTAAGAAGATCGAGTATTTTACAGAGCTGCAAAACGATGTGAACCAGCAACTTCTTAACATAGAGCAAGAGATGAAGAAGGGCAAGTCAAAGAGTCTTAAAGCACAATTGCATTTTGGGACGGATCTTTCTACGAAACTGCAAGAATTAATTAGTGCAATAATTAGCCAAGATTGGAAAAGCGAATTAGAGAAAGAGATTTTAGTTTATGAATCGGCTATGGAATATACTAAGTTTGATGGCTCGTATTTTGGAGTCAGCGTGATCGATATGGAGAATACGATGAAATTGAATGAGGAGCTCCTGAAGAGGAACCTGCCGAAGGAAGACTTTAATTTTTCGATTCAAACTTCGATCTTTATGAAAAAAGTCATTTCGTTAGTAATGAATCCTGTCGGTTTCGTCATGCTGCTGTTTGTGTTGGGTCTCATTGTAACGAGAGAATTTGATGATAATAGCATACGTCAAGTATTAACCTTGCCCATGACAAGAATCCAATATATGTTCATCAAATTTATAACCATTGTTAGTGGCGGAATTCTTTGGCTTGCTATCATTTTTGCCACTTCCTATGGGTTAGGTGAACTGCTTGGCCGGGCTAAAGGAAATATCTTTCAATATCCTATTTTTACGAGCCAAGATACCTTTATTAGTTCAGGCGAGTATTTAGTAGAAGCAGCCTTGTATAGCTTCAGTTTTATGGTATTTTCAGTTGGCATGTTTCTGTTGCTAGCGTATCTATTTCAAAATACAATCGTTACGTTCTCTGCACTGCTTTTTATCATTGCGGGGGGCTGGCTCATTGATAGCTATGGGTTTCAAAATCTCTTTAATCCATTCACATATCAAATGGTGGACCAGGCTATTTTAAGGACACCCCAGTTTTTCCCTGGCGGCGTTGCTGTGCTGTGCGTGGCACTAACACTTATGCTGGCAGCTACATTGATGCTCAACCGAAAGCGAGGAATGTGAGATGAAGCACTTTCTCTTTGAATGTAGAAAAATGATCAAAAAGAGATCTATTTGGATTGCCTTGATTCTTTCGGTTGTGGCGATGTCCGGCTACTACTTCTTTAATTATTCCGTTGCGGAACGCCTGAACACGAATCGCATGTTTGACTTAAAGAATAGCCAAATCGAATTTCCTAAAAAGATTGCGCAAGACCGTCTTGAGTTGGAAGCCGCAAAAAAGGCCGGAGATAGCGCGAAGGCTCTTGATTTAGAGATAAGTATTAATAGCTATGAAAATATGCTTGCAGACAAAAAGTTTGATTTGAATCATATTGAAGCGGGTAATTGGGCAGCCGTTGCCCAAAAGCAGTACGAAGAACTGAATCGCGATGTTGCCATTTCAAAGAGTCAGAACTATCCAGTGCATTCTATGATGGAACAGCAAGTTTCCATGTTCACTGTGAGGGCCTCTGCTGAGGAAAAGCGGATGTTGGCCGAAACAGGAGTGGAACCACTTGTACAAATAAATACAATAACATCTTTCCATCCAACATTTTATGATCGATTTATAGGGAAGACGTTGGAAATTTGGGAAAGTTCAACGAAACGCTATGGAATGCCTGGTTTTTATTTCTTGTATCAGATTATTCCTGCATTTGTAATTCCATATATCATTTTGATCGGCTGCTTTGTTTTCGGAAACACTGTTTCTTCTGAAGCAACGAAAAAGAAAAAAGGGCTGAACATGTATGCCGTCCTGCCAGTTAATCGACCCAAATTGTTTTTTGCTAAGTTTGGCAGCGGATTGTTATTTACTCTTCTATTCGTTTTCTTGATTTTATGCGTGCCACTCCTTTCAAGCCTTTTCACAGTTGGTGTAGGCAGCTTGCAGTTTCCTGTTTTGATGTACGATGGTCCGGGCGAAAGCCTGCTAGGATTAAAAAAGGCAAATATATTGAACGAATGGACCGATGAATTTCATTTTACTACGCTCGGGAACTACTTGGGAATTGTTCTCCTGTTGACAGCGGCTCTGGTATTCCTGATGTATTCCGTCTATTTTCTGCTGTCGCTCTTTTTCAAAAACCCGAGTGTGAACGCTGCACTGCTGCTCATTGCCACTTTTTTTGGCATAACTGTGTTGCCAAAATCACCGTTCAATCCGTTTACCTATGTAGACTTACATCGAGTCATTACCGGTGAATTTGCCGTCGCCCAATTTAATGAGATGATCAATGTGACGAATGGGCTGCTGTTAGTAGGGGCTTTTGGACTTGTATTGACTGTTTTAAGTTATGTACAATTCAGACGTTATGTTGTGGAGTAAGCTGTGGAGACGGATTCGAAGGAATTCATCTTGCGGTTGGCATGCGAATAAAAAGAAGGTCTCGCTGGTGAAAAATGGAAAATTCTACGGGGGATAGTGATTTGGTTAAAACAGTAACTTTTTCATTCAATAGTCCCAATTATATAGGTGAAGCAGAGACGGAAACCTTTACGTTAGATCAGTTAGGAATTGACTTGAATTTGGATAAAAAAGAAATAGAGGCGGAGCTGCAGCGTCTTTTGGAGATGTGGATTTGGCACAAACTAAATATCTCGTGCAGTATGGTTTGGGATTTATAACAAAATTGACGATCTGTAGGTCCGCACCAAAAAAGGGTTACACAACCTGTGACGAAATTCTGGAGGTGATAGAAAAGTGAATCCTGCAAAGATAATAAAGAGGATACTTCCAGTTTTTCTTATTTGTTGCCTGTTGGCAGGAGTGTTTTTCATTAAGACAAAGGCACAGACGATTAAGGGCGACGGGCTCACTTTTAGCGAGTATTTTCATACGTACGATGTTCTCAATGAAAGAGAACACGTTCGCTACTATGACCTTGCTGCAAGCGATGAGGTAACATCTCCTTTATATGAGCAAATGAAGAGGGCCATCAATCAAATAGGTACGGATCGACTGCCTTTTGAAACCGCCAGGGAAACGGCGTATCTTGTTACCTCGTCTGCTAAAAAAGGAGAGCGGTTAAGCCAAGTTCAAATTGGTTTTTTTAATCAGGATGATGCAAGACCAGGAGATTTTTTTATCATCTCTGCAACCGAAAGTGATCGGAATCCTTTGGAAGGAAAAACGATAGACGACAACCTTGATACTGTAGGAAACGAGCTTAAAAAAATGGAACTCTTGACGGGTGTGCCGGTGTACCAGCAAATTCTCACGACGAATAGTGCATTGTTATACAGATATTATGACCTTGATGAAACGAAGAATCAGATTAGAATTGTCGGTACACAAGCAAATGAGTTTTATGCTTATTATGATGGATACATTTATCATATTGGCTATTCGATTGATAGAGAAAAGAATGACAGTGACATGCAAGAAAAGATGCTCAACTTGGTCCGGGAGTATATTTTAGCAATTTCTGAATAAATATGATTCGCAGTATTTCTTTTGAAGATTGTATAGGAGTACGTTTATGATGACTCGATATGTTTATGACCTTCATTTTTATAAGAGAGGAGACTTGTAATGATTCAACGGGATAAGGTTGTCTTACTGCTTTTGCTGAGCCTCATGACCATATTATTACTATTCGATTTTTTTCCAGGCATCAGCGAAATCGTATTAGTTCCAAAACCAATTCTAGTTGGCAGCCTTCTCGTTGTCTATTGTGCCGGTATCTTTCTGCTGCCTTTTCAGAAGGAGCAAAAATTTGATGTACTTTGGCAAGCCGTGTTCCCGTTATATTTACTTATTCTCATTGTTATCTTTACTCTACTTGGAGGGAACTCTCAATCAGGCATTTCTTTCTCCAATCCTATTCTTTGGGTTGTTTTATTAATAAGTGCTCTGGATATAAGGAAAAGTTATAAAAAGGGGATGGCGGATCAATCTGTTATGTAAGCAACCGCCAGGATTATCTTAAGTCTATCTATTCTTTACATTCAAAAAGCCCAATCCTTTTTAAGCAATAGGTGAAGTGACCCCTAAAAGTTAGACACGATATTGCTTCAGGCAGCTTGGGTAAAATGAGTTCGGTATTGTAC
>NZ_BQYK01000002.1:526421-551704 GCF_023168145.1 Sporosarcina sp. NCCP-2222 | reverse complement strand
GTCGCTGAAAACATTTTATCACAGGGATGGAAGTGGCTTTTTCCTATTTACACAATTATATGGACTTAATCCAGCCAATCCTTCTACTCCTCATTAACAAGCACCCTCTAACTATCCACCCATAAAAAAAGCCGATCCGGAAAATCCAATGACTTTCCGGACGGACTTTATTTTACACAATCGAAGATAAATGATTTGGATCGAGTTGTTGCTTCGTTGAATTCCCAATCACCATATGCTATCACTTCTGAAAATCCGGCTTTCTTCAAAGATTCCCGAATGGCTTCCAGTGTCCTGAATTTCAACTGAATTTTTTCTCGAATGATGACTTCCTCAGTTTGTGCATAGGTAACCGTTTCATAAAATGTGAAGATATCGTCCTCGAGCCCGTCGTATGTTGTCCAGATTTCAAGGAGTTCTCCATTTTCCGGATGTACCGCGGCATCAGGTGTGTCGTCTTGCATCCAGGCGACCCAGGCTTTCGCTAATGGATTTCGTGTATCGAAGATGAAGTGGCCGCCGTCTTTCAGCGCCCGGTAAGCATCCGCGAGCACTTGCTGCCAGATGTCATCAGTCAGGAAGACTTGGGCGACATTGGCTGTCATGATGACTGTATCGTATGCATCCGTTGTCAAGTTCGCGCTATCTCCGACCACCCAGTTGATATGGCTAGCATGCTCTTTAATTCTTGCTGTCTCGATGGCTTCTTCGTTAGGATCGATGGCTGTTACTTCGTATCCTTGCTTGGCAAAATGTACGGTGAGCCTGCCTGTTCCGCATCCGAGATCTGCAAGTTGCTTCGTGTTTGATTTTTGTAGAAGGGAAAGGAAAAAATCATCATCTTTTCCCCATCGATTTAATTGATCATAAACAATTGGGATCATTGTGCAACCTGCTTTCTTTCTATATCTATTTCAGAGTTTCATTGGTGCCTTTTAATAAAGCTGAGATGTCTGCCGCACTGCTTGTCTTGACGGTAAGAAAATCCTGCTGGATCTTGGAACGTACATGTACGGTCAATTGTGATCTGGTGGGCTGGAATGCCAGCCAATTCGCACTGCTTTTTTACTGTCAGTTGATTGTCAATATGATATTTACCCGTCGATTCCTTGAAGAACATGTAGTCATCCGCATACCCCAGGTCTTTAAATTTTCTATAAACGTCTTCGTCTACCTCAAATTTCTCCTGGCTTAACGCTGCGCCGATTTGTACATGAATATCCGCCAGATTGCATTGCTCCGCTTGCTGTAGATGTTGAAACAATTTGAACGTAATTTCCTTTACCGTTCCTTGCCAACCGGAGTGAACGACTCCTATGAGGCCTGTCTTATCATTATAGAAAATCACCGGTACACAGTCGGCTGTGAAGCTGCAAAGTACAATACCTGCTTCGTACGTGTATAGAGCATCGGTATCCGGGATGGCATCCGAGTTATTCAAGGCACCTCGTCCTTTGTCCAACTGAGTGACTCGATGGAAGTTGGCGCTATGGGTTTGATTGGCACATACGAAGTCTTGGATTGAAACTTGTAGAAAGTCCGCCAGTTCTTTACGATTCTCCAAAACGTTGTTGCTATTTTGGCACACATGGAGCGCCATATTATTTGATTCGGCCAGTGGCTTGTCTTTCAAAGTTATGCCGGCCACGATATTTCCATTATCCATATAGATTTTTTTCATTTTCATCACCTTCTACTACTATATCGTCCCTCCCAAATATTGTGTAGGGCAAGCACCCGAAAAATGTTTTACATGTATTAAAAATCGCTTTTGGCAAAAGATAATAACGAATCATAACAGGTGCGGTGGGCAGGTTCACCTGAAGTTACCGGGTGAAATGCATAGTAGATGCTGCCGAACGTTAGAGGTTCACGATTTTCTAATCGAAGGAGGTGTCATGCATGAGTACGCTTTCACGGATCGCGCTTGCGTTAGTCATAATTGGTGCGTTGAACTGGGGTTTGATCGCTCTATTCCAATTTGATCTAGTCGCTACATTGTTTGGAGGCCAGGATGCATTTTTGTCTAGGGTGGTATATGGTTTAGTCGGTTTAAGCGGATTGATCTGTATTGGTCTTTTGTTCAAGCCGAATGAAGATACTGAAACGGCCCCGAGCCGTACGGACCGTCGTTTTTCTAATCCGAATTACGGAACTGAATTTGGTGAAGAACCGGATTTCAAAAAGGAAACAACTGAGAAAAAGACGGATCGCTCTGACGATAATTCCTATTAACAAAACGACAGCCACCCATATGCAGGGTGGCTGTTCATTATTGCATGGAAGTTCGAAAATCCTCCAGAGCGTCTTGTAAAACAGTGACACCCTGACTCATTGCCGACCCTCCACCGAGGGCTGCTGCGACACCGATCGCTTCCATCATTTCTTCCTCCGTGCTGCCGTTGTCCAGGCAGCCCTTCGTGTGATAGACGATGCAATGTTCGTTATGCGAGTACACGCTTATGGCAAGAGCGATGAGTTGTTTTTGCTTTTGATCCAGTGCGCCCGCTGCAAAGCTCGATTCAGTAAACGCATGGAACGTTCTTGCCACTTCCGGCAGTTTTTCTGAGAAGCTGCCCATTCCGACTTTGTACTCCTGCAAAACGGCTTCTGTATACGTGATTTCTTCCATGTGGTAGTCCCTCCTGTTCGAGGGTAGTATTTGCAGGATGGCAAAAGGCATGCATCTTATTTGAGAATGGACGCCAATTTAGTCTTCACGTTTTTCTTCTTTACGTTCTTGTTCCATCTTTTTGATCTCTTTCATATTTTCTTGGTATTCTTCTTCCACCTCAGAAGTGGCGGGAAGGAAGGATTCGCTATTGTAATCGACCCGCTTTCCATAACGGATCATTTCATAAATAATCATCCCGTTATTCGGTTTTCCGTCTACCGTGATCATAGGAACAACATCGAATAATACATAGTAAAATGCATAGAACACAAACCGATCCCAGAAAGTCTTGTATTCCTCACCCCATCCGTTAGCTACCAGCAAATTGATGAGGAGGGCAAGGGTTAAATTCATGAGAATCGGCCCCGAATAAATGCAAATATAGGCAAATTTGCTTTTACGTTTCAATCCATCATACGAAAACCAACTGTATAAGTGATAATACTTTCGGATATCGAGCATGCCGATTTTAAGAATACGGGGACCTGAGCCGATAGTGAGCCTCGGTTCAATTACCCCAAATAGCCAGCTGACGATCAAGTATCCCGACTCGCGAAGAAAGACAACGATAGGCAAGATGATGAAAGCCGATATGACGAGGGATACGAGATCAGAAAGTCCAAACATTTTATATCACATCCCAACTAAAACCGACAAAACATGGTTCATAAAATACCCGGAAGTGTTCGACTTGAACCCTACTCATGAAGATTGATGGGAAGTAGTTTATGCATAATGTGGAGAATATTTACTTGAAAAAAACATAGCAGGCGCGGATGTTGCTTGGGGGAGGGAACCATTATATTGGAGGACAGTCTTTTCATTGACACCTAAAAGGAAAAAGAGAAGAATGGGAGATATCTTATGATCGGAAGGAGACATTCGTATGGGAAGAATGAAATGGATGCTTGCGGTCGCGGCAATCTGTTTTCTTGTTGCTGGATGTACCAAGGCCAACGATGAGAACGGACAAACTGGTGATGTGAGTCAAGTCCCGGCGACAGAAGAACCAAATAATGCTGGAACAACGGACAGCAAAACGTCTTACCCTGACGCATCTAATTCAAAAGGGGAGACAGACTCACCGACCTCCGAAACCACAGTGGAAGACGAGCAAAAACAAATGGCGCTGGACATGTTGAATGGCCTGGCGGAGCGTGCCGAGGAAGGGAAAGTATATCAGCCTGACCAAGGTTTTATCATCGGAAAGACGACGAGGAAGGACGTATACAATGCGATAGGTGAACCAGAAGAAAAAAATCAGGGCTATGAGCACTATCATGGCTCAATGGGCAATCCTTCCGTCGCATTCAAATACAATGGGGACGGGGTTCTCCAGGAAGCCCGATATTTTGGAACAAATGTAGAACGCCAGACGAATCTTGGTGGGATCACCGAAGAGGATTTGACAGCGCAGCTTGGAAGGCCGGATGATATTCGAAAAATAGAAGCGACAGGCGAAAAGAATATACGCTATCATGTAGGAGAGTTCGAATTACAGTTCATTATCGGGGACAACGGGAAGCCTGATCATGTGAATTTGAAGAAATGGCAAGGGTGAAGGCAAGGGGGATTATGAATGGGAGTACTTTTTATTGCTATGTTTTTACTAGGAATAGGATTGTTATTCTACTCGAAGCTGGCCATGATCGAAGAACGGGTTAAGCGACAGGATAGATTGTTGGAACGGTTGTTGAAGCATATGGAAATTGAAACACCGGTCTCTGAGGAAGTACTTGCCTTACTAAGGAAAGGTAAGGAAGTGCAAGCCGTGAAAGAAGCGAGGGAAAGGTTCGGCTTGTCCTTACTGGAGGCTAAGCAGTATGTGGATCAATTGAAGGACAAAGCGTCAAAATACTAGTCAAACACAGGCCGCGGGAGATTCCCAGGCCTTTTTTATTATTACATTAGCTGACTAGGAGATGAATAAACGTTGTGTGTCCTTCATCTCCATTGCTTGGCGTGCAACAGTCTGTCACTTTTTCCGAAACGATCTAACGACAAAGAAAATCATAGTGCCGAATAGGACGGTGAGAAAGACCGGCAAAAAGGCGATGCCGATGGAATCAGCTTTGCGCAAGGCCAATTGGATGGAATTGAAACTGATATACGCAAAGAAAACTAGAATTTCATTTTTCATGATGTTTAGCAAAAGCCGTGAATTCTTGTATTGAAATTCAATATTGGACTCATTTAAATTCATGTAGTTGTGCCATTCTGGATGTTTCTCCAAAAAGGCCATGAACACAGTTAATAGGGCAGCAATGATTGGCAAAATGATCAATTCCCATTTGGAGCCCCATCGATCTATGTTGCCGGCTGCATCAAAATGGCCGGGCACTTGATCAGGAAGCTGGCCCCAAGCGTAGACAAGATAGCCGATCCACGAGATGAAAACGATGGAGCCAAGAAGATCAGCCACTTTTTCCAATAAGGTTTTTGGAATGTTTAGTTTCGGTCGTTTATACATAGAGGCACCCTCCAAAATTTTTCGATGTTAAATTTACGTAGAATAAGGACAAAGGTTTCATCAACTCCGCGCAAGGAAACCATGACAATCATCCAGTCTCTATTGTACGATAGAAAAAAAGGAGGATGTTTCGTGGTACATATTGGGATTATCGGTTTAGGGGCAATTGGCCAACGTTTGATCCAACAATTTTCAGCTCATGAGGATGTATCTGTAGTAGCTGTATGTGATCATTTGGAATCATTGGCAGAGGAAACAGCAAATCAATTAGGTGGAATTCAATTCTATACAGACTATAAGAGATTAATTGAAGACGAAAAAGTGGAGCTCGTTTATGTCGCGGTGCCGCCAAAATATCATCATGCTATTGTTATGGATGTGCTGCGCTCGAAGAAGCATGTACTCTGCGAGAAGCCGCTTGCGAACTCTGTGGAAGAAGCAGAAGAGATGATGCAAATGGCGAAAGAGGCGGGTGTAGTCCATGCGATGAATTTCCCGTTGAATTATGGTGCGGCGGCTGCGAAGTTTGCCGCGTTGATAAAAGAAGGCTATGTTGGACAAGTAAGACGCCTGCAGTTGATGATGCAGTTTCCGGAATGGCCGCGTGCCTGGCAGAAAAATGACTGGGTCGGCGGACGGGAACAAGGTGGCTTCGTCTTGGAAGTCGGCGTGCATTTCATCCAGCAGACATTGAAGATATTCGGAAATCTTTCCAATATCCAAACTCGGCTTGAGCTGCCTGCTGATCCTGACCGTTGCGAAACGGGCATTATCGCAACAGCTGAGCTGGCGGACGGCACGCCTGTGTTGATTGAAGGCATGAGTGGTATGGCCGGCAAAGAACATATCGGTTTTACGGCGTTTGGCACAGAAGGCGTCCTATCACTTGAGAACTGGGGCACGCTGCGCGGCGGTAAGACAGGCGAGCTGCTAGAAGAGATGGCAATTGAGGATGCAACTGCTCCACGACTGGTGGATGAGCTCGTGAAAGCGGTGAAAGGACAAGCCGCCGAGATTTATGATTTTGAGGTTGGCTATCGTTCTCAGGTTGTGCTGGAGGCTTTGCGGCAATAAACAAATGAAAATCCCCTGTTTTTGAAATAGGGGATTTTCATTATCGTTATTTAGTTTACGTAATCAAGAATGGAGTGGGTATGGTGGATTTATTTTCAATCATAAAAAAGGACAAGGAATATTGGCTTGTCGACCAAATAAAGCGGGATGGGGTACCGGAAGAAACGTATCTCAATGCGTTTAGAAGCCTGCTGGCGGAGTGGAGAGAAGGAGAAATTGGCTACTTATCGCTTTTGATGGATCCTGCTTATGCGAAGTGGCTTGTGGAACAAGGATTCCGCAATGTGTCTACGGTTGTCGAGTATACACGTAGCTTGGAGGAGGACTTCTCGGGGGACGCGGCCATCGAGGCTGATTCTTTAGCTGAGGGCTCCATGACAGACAGTGAATTTGCTGACCTGTATGAACGGTGCCGAAGCGGTTCGGCGAATAAAAACAACCTGTTTACGATTGCACAAGTGATGGAATCTCTTGAAAATGAATTGGGTCCTGAGTGGCGGTCACATTGTTTTATGTTCCGGCGGGAGAGCAAGCTGATCGGGCTAAGCATTCCGATTATTGAAGAAGGAACAAAGGATGAGGGACGCTTGTTTTATTTCGGAACGGTGCCGGAAGCTAGAGGCAAAGGATATGGAACAACCATGCATCGTATTTCGCTGGAGTTACTGAAGCGTATCGGTGCATCGTATTATGTCGGCAGTACGGACGAAGCCAATGAAAATATGATTCACATTTTTAAACGGAATGGTTGCACACTTCGGGATCGGAAAGGGATTTATCGAGTGGATATAAAATAAGTAAGTAACATGGATTCTCCTATGGTAAAGTAGATGGAAAGATTAGGAGGAATTGTATGTTTACATATCGGATTAACGAAGAGACAGAACTGAAATTGCTGGAGACGCGTCATGCTGAGCAGCTATTTGAACTCATGAACAAATCACGGGACAGTTTACGAGCGTGGCTGCCTTGGCTGGACTACAATCAAACGGTGGAGGATTCGAGAAAATTCATTGCAGGCACTTTGAAAAAGTATAGCGAGAACAACGGGTTTGAGGCTGGTATTTGGTTTCAAGGTGAGCTGGCGGGCGTGGTCGGCTTGCATGGCATTAACTGGGCGAATCGGTCAACATCCATCGGGTATTGGCTTGGAAAAGACTTTGAAGGGAAAGGCTTGATGACAAAATCCTGCCAAGCTGTCATTGATTATTGTTTCAATGAACTCGATCTGAATCGAATTGAAATTCGGGCTGCCGTGGAAAACCACAAGAGCAAGGCCATTCCGGAAAGACTCGGATTTGTAAAAGAAGGCCGCATTCGACAGGCTGAATGGTTGTACGATAAGTTTGTCGATCATGAAGTGTACGGGCGAATCAAAGCGGATACTTTAGCATAAAAGTGAGATGCTCAGTTCCATCCGCTATGGGAAGGAACTGAGCATCGTCATTCACCTGAAGGTCCGTCGGGTTGAGCAGGTTCCGTAGCAGGTTTCTTCTTCTTTTTACGAATGAAACTCCAGAGTGCAGCGATTCCGGCAATAATCAGGACGCCAAATTTTTTAGCAAATGCCAAAATAACAGCGAGCAAGCCAGCCTTTTTCGCTACCGCCAAACCGGTACCACCTAAAATAAGGGCGGATAGTCCATAGTTTGCGACTTTATCTGTTGATTTATCAAAATCGGTGTACTTATTTCCATCTGTAATATTGAGTTGAGATAAGATCTGATTTTGAAGGATTTGTTTGTCTGCTTCCCTGTTTTCAGGGTCTGTTACAAGAATGACCGAAATATTCCCTTCTCTCGTTAGTATCCTCGTATTATAGTTCAAGAAGGTTTCCTTATTATCATCTTCCAGCAATAAAGACCACGTCAAATTATGGGTATCTTCATCATAGAAAGGTTCAATATCCCAACCAGTTACATAATAGCGCTCGCCTGGCTCCCGGTCTTTGTTCGCTTCCTCTGCTCCCGCCTGATAGCTCTTCAGCAAAGCCTTTGCGTCGATTTTTTCATCATCTTTGATGTGTCCGGTCTCTTCATAATCGAAATAGACAGCCCACGTCTGTTCTTCATCCATCGAGTAAATACTACCGACTTCGTCACCAGAAACAGGATCCCCGTATTCCAGTGCCAGCTGCCTCGTGTCTTCTCCATCCAAGAAGAGAAAGTCAGGATCAAGGTCAACCGTTGCAATCTCGCCTAAGTCTACGGTTACTCCTCCTTCAATCCAGTTGTACTCATATTCAGCGTCTGCAGTCACGGTTGTACTTAAAATCATTAACAGTGCTGCGACCATAGCGGTCAAACGTTTCATGCTAAAAATCCTCCAAGCTTCTATGATATAAAAATATGTAGTGCTCAAGTGAAATGGAAATTGGAAGTACCAATCATTCCAAATGAAACCATTAACGATTATAGCAACAACTTTGAAAAAAGATATAACTTACATAATAATCACTGATAAATAAATAGTAATCCCTATAAAATATGGTGGATTCGTAGCTATTTTGATATGATTTTTTTCAAACTTTTGTAAAGAGGGGAGAGGAGAAGGCTTGAGATGAAAAGGATAGCCGTCGCTATCCTTTTTCATAGAGATTCATAATAGATACCAGGAATTGTTGCTCTTTTTCAGTAAAAGGATTGGGGAAATCAAGCGGCTCCGCCTGTTCAATTTGAGGGGAAATAGCATCTATGTCGCCCTTCATCGTTTTTTTCATAATGGCAGTTAAACGAGTAGCGATTTGTTGTGCTTCCTCAGAATCTGGAGAGATTTCCTCTTGTACTGCTACTTTAATAGCAGTTAGAATGTTCGTCCATTCTTTCTCCAGCTGGAGTTTCTCGCTATTATCAACTTCGTCGACTAATTCGCTCGGCAGGTGTTTGCTCAGCCAAGCCTCCGTTTCGTTTGCCAATATAAACATATGAAGCATGGAGCTGAAGACGGAAACATCTACAGTGGGTTCTTCTTCTACCACTCTTTTAAGATGTTCGAGGTTTGCAAGAATATCCTGAATATCTTTGAGCTGTGCTTCAAACGCTCTTTGTTGAAATTCAATTGAATCCATCATGACTTCTCGTGCAATATGTTTTTGCTCGATCATCTCTTTGATTTCCTTTAAGGGAAAACGTAAAAATTTTAATGCTTGAATTTGCTGAAGCTGATGCAGGTCGTCTGTGTCATACAGACGATGTCCACCTTCTGTGAAGTTGCTCGGTTGTAATAGGTGAATGCTGTCATAATAGCGGAGTGTGCGAACGCTGACTCCAGACTTTTTTGCGAATTCACCAATCGTGTACAGGACTGTTTCCAAAGGTACCCTCTCCTATTCTGTCTTGAAATAGCGAATAACCGGATACGAGAACTTCTTGCCCATCAAGGTGAAAATGGCGGCTACCAGGATGAGTATCGTTTCCAGTAGAATGAGCAGCAAGGCAACGGTAGCTGCAAAGGGCCAAACCTTAGCCAATACTCTAGTCAAAATGATGAAAATCGGAAAAAAAGTAAAGTGCAGATTCAAGCCTTCCTTTGCGTGATAGGTAAAGTAGCTGCTTTTCTTCCGGACTAGGAAATAAACGGCCAATGGCAGAAAAAAAGTGAGAAAGAGGGAAAGTATGTGCATGGCCGCAGCAAGCCAACGTTTCCTCATAGATACTTGTTTCAATTCATTCGTCTCCTCTACAAATTGTAGTCCCACAAGGAACTCAATTCCAATCGTAGAAGATGACGTAGGTGGAGATTCAAGAGCTTTGAAAGAAAATTATTGCTTCGAATTTTTTAAAATAACTTGATGCAAAAAGGAAGAACAAAAATAACGGTTCTTCCTTTTTGCGATTTTTGGAAAAGAGTCGAATTTATTTTGAGTACTTATTAGACAGTGCAAGGCAAATGGCATAAAACACTAACGCCAAAACATTCCGAGAGTTACAGCTACAGTGCTTGCCGTCGTCGAGTTCTTTTCGCTTGCCCGATAGTATTTGAGCATCAAATCACACACCTACAAAATATTGACCTACACTAAAATCTGTTCTACAATTAATATAACAAAAGTAAAAGTGAGTATTAGGTGTCGCGTATTTCTAGTTTGCCAAAAAGAAGTTTCAAAAGGAAAAGGGGGAGCATGTATGTTAACGATAAATAATCTTAGAAAAAGCTTTGGAGCCAACACGATATTACATGGGGTCGATCTGCAAGTTGAAAAAGGAGAGATTCTAGGTTTTGTCGGTGCCAATGGAGCGGGGAAAACCACGACGATCAATTGCATTACAGGCATTTTAGAACAGGACGGCGGAAACGTATCGATCAATGGGGTTTCCCAATCGGATTCCCTTCAGTATAAAAAACAATTTTATTATATTCCAGATACCATTCAGGTCTTTCAGAATGTCTCGGGCTATGATTGGATTCAATTCTTGCTGCCTTTATATGAGAAAAGAGACGATGCAAAACTAACTATGTATATCGAACGATTTGGCATGGAGACATCCATTCATAAACCGATGGGGTCCTATTCGTATGGAATGCTCCATAAGATGTCGCTCATCGCGGCCTTTACGATCCAGCCGCCGATCCTGATCATGGATGAACCGATGAATGGGTTGGATCCAAATGCCGTTGTAACATTTAAAGATTGTTTACGAGACTATGTGGATGCAGGAGGAACCGTTTTCTTTTCTACGCATTTACTGGACGTTGCCGAAAAGATTTGCAACTCGATCACCATTTTGAAGGGCGGCCGGATAATTTTGCATGAAGACATCGACAAACTGATGGCACAAGGTTCCCTTGAATCGATTTTCTTGGAGAAGCAGAAACATGAAGCATAATTACCCATTGCCTTTCTTTTTTGCTTCTTCTGCCTACACGATTCCAAAGCAAGTGATGGTGCGGGTCACGCTCCTGATTGCCCTTGCCTACTTGGCCGTTCAGATAGCGGTCCTGAATGTAGCTATCTATCACATCAGTACATTGCCCGTCTATCTATTTTATAATTTGGCGATTTCTATTGTCCTTGTCTATTTCCTGACGGTTTATTTCTCTGTCTCTGTCGTGTTCAGCTACCGTGAATATGGATTGATGGCATCGTTGCCGATTCAATCGCAACGGATCGTCAGTGCCAAAGTCATGAGCAGTTTACTGCTGCCTCTCCTCCTGACAACCGTTCTTCAAATACCTGCCTTGATTTTATTAATCTGGGGAATGAAATGGGCGGAGCTTGTAAAAACAATTTTGCTGTTGCCTACGTTACTCATCTTTACCGTCCTGCTGCTCCTATTCCTGTTGTCCTTAGTACAGCTCTGGCGCAGACATTTGACGACAATGGCTTCCTTGCTGTTGAATGGAATCGCTTCAATCGGGATTGCAGCAGTTTTTATTCTATGGGTGGTCACTAGCTCAAAAGTAAACGTAAAGGTCCTATGGTCAGACATATCCATGGACACGTTTTCTTCTATAGTCCAATTAATCGATACATTGATGACCCGCATTTATATGGCAGTGGGGCAAGTGCCAGTAGTAAAGCAAATCATCGGAATTTATACTGCCCCAGAAATATCGTTGCGCTTCCTGTTTATGCTCCTCTTGTTCTGGTTGGCTAGTTTTCTGTTGTATCAAGGGGCTGTTCAAAGTATGGCGCTGCACTACATGCAGAATGGCAGGAGAGAAATGGGTTCTTCGACATTCAGAAAATCGAAAGTGTATGCAGGGGATAATGAATGGCGGCGCTATCTTCAGAGGGAACGATGGGTGCTCCAGTCCGAACCATATTTTAAGCTACATGTACTTCTCAGCTTGGTCATGACACCTGTAATTTCAGTATGCTTGCTGCTGTCCGATCGGCAGCAATGGATTCCTACGGATCTGATGGAAGGCGGGTATGTAGAGATTGTATTTGCTTACGTCGTGCTTTTCATGAGCTGCATGAATAATACAAGCGGCACACCCTATTCCCGAGAGGGGAAGTATTATTATTTACTACAAGGGTTGCCATTCGATCAGAGGAAAATATACCTTTCAAAAGTTTTGGTCTCGTCCATAATTGGTGCCATATCGATCCTGATCAGCTATGCAGTTTTTCTTTTGACTGGTTACGCTACAATGCACTCGCTCCTGCTATTGGGTGTCGTTCTTTTATTAATGGTCAGTTATAATTTGCTGGCGCCGTTATATGATCGCAAGCATCCATTGACGGAATGGAAAAACCCTTCGGAAGCAGTTAAATCCAATCCGAATGTAATCTTCAGCCTTCTTTATAGTCTGCCGTTACTGCTGGCGTTATCAGGAATTCATTTCTACCTTTACACAGTTGCCATGCCTCATAGCATAACAACTGCTATAGTTCTTGGAGCGGTAGCGGTAATTAATCTATTCATTTTTAAAACTGATTTTACATGATAAAAAATATTTACTGTGTTCAGAAATTTATTGATGGCAAATTAAAGTTGGTAGAACTTCCTTGTTAATCAGCTAATTAAATATGCAATATTTATAAAGCTTGTCATGACTTGTATGGAAAGGGGCACTCGGTGGAACTTACCTCTCGCGGAGAAAGCAAAGCAAAATAGCATGAGCAATAAAGGAGACTATAAGACAACGCTTGCATCGAATTCCTTCACGTGACTATCAACCGAATCTAACCCTATGAATTTGAAAGGGTGAAAAAAGTCGCGGAAAAAATGTGCTAGAACTTCTCTACATTTCCATAAAAGTAAATAGAACAAAGCACGGTAGGGAAACTCCCCACTTGTGTGTGTGTGTGCATTAGTATTCCCTGAGCACATAGACAAATTATATTATACAGAAGGCTATATAAATAACAGAATGTTGTAATCTCAGACCTTAATTTGATAGCTCTAGTGACTTAAAATTCTGCTGAACTGACTTAGTTCATATGAAATTTATGACTCGAACTTTCAACTACTATCTTATTAAAACCAGTTCAGCAAAAATAGCATACAGCCAATCGTCGGCATAATACCGACAATTGGCATCTCAACATGCAATATTTACTGACTAAATTAAGATAATCTGTGAAGAGAACTTATCAGGTATGTGACAACAATTATTTAAGTTATATTACACTATGCTCGATTAACAATTGATTTGTAGCGAATTCTCTGTACATAGCATGATTTTCTATTAATTCATCATGGGTACCGCTACCAATAATTCGCCCATTGTCTATTAAGATGATTTTATCTGCGTGCTTAATCGTGGATAGTCGATGAGTAATAATCAGTGTAGTTCTTCCAACCATTAAATTGTTTAATGCTTTCTGAACAATTGCCTCTGAAGTTGAATCCAAACTTGACGTAGCCTCATCTAGCATTAACAATTGTGGATTTCTTAATAAAACTCTTGCAATTCCAATTCTCTGGCGTTGTCCTCCAGAAAGTTTTACCCCTCTTTCACCAACATAAGTATTGTATTTGTCTGTCATTTTTTCTATGAACTCATCTGCATAAGCTAACTTTGCAGCCTTTGCAATATCTTCATCTGTTACATCTCTTTTAACTCCATAAGCAATATTTTCTTTTATTGTACCAGCAAAAATTGTTGTATCTTGTGAAACATATCCAATATTATCTCTCCAAGAATTGATAGAATATGTGTTTATATTTTTTTTCCCAATTTTAATGGCACCTTTGATTGGTTCATAGAATCTTTCTAGTAAAGAAAAAATAGTTGTCTTACCACTTCCACTTGGTCCAACAATTGCGGTAACCTTTCCAGGATCAATATCAAAGGTTATATTCTTTAAAATTTGCTCATTACTATTGTATTCAAAGTAAACATTTTCATAGGTAATTTTTTCGTTTATATTTTTTAGCTCTTGTACTGACATATATAATTCTTCTTGTTCGCCTAGTAAATTAGAAATGTTTTCAGTTGCACCCTTAGCTTTCTGCAACTGATTAAAGAATATTGTGAATTGAGACATTGGACCCATCATTTGAAATAAATACAATACAAACGCTACTAGTTCCCCAGCAGACAAAGATCCGGTTGAAACTTGGAGACTACCATATATTATTACCATAGATATACTTAATATATGAAGGAAACTAAGAATAGGAGAGATTATCGCTATTAATTTCCCTTCTTTGATACTGAATTTAAAAAGTTCGGCTACATCTTTACTCCCTCGTTTATATTCTTCCAACTCCATATTGGATGATTTTATCAGTTGAATCATAGAAAGACCTTGCATTATTGTGGCTGAAAACTTCGCCAATTCATTTTGATATCCAATAGTTATATTGTACATTTTTTTACTTAAAGGTAATATCAAGAAGAAGGAAATTATTATAGATAAAAGTACTATCACCGTCATTTCCCAGTTCAGTATAAACAATATTATGGTTGATCCAAGAGTGATTATCACGCCAGTCACAAAGTCTACCAAATGATTTGTGACTATACCTTTAATGACTAGAGTATCATTAACTATTCTACTAACCAATTCACCAGTCTTATTATTATTATAAAACTGTAGTGGCAGCTTTAAATACTTTTTCCATAATTGACTCCTAAAATTAGCTACCACTTTTTGCCCTATGTATGTAAGTAAATATAATGAGACTCCACCCAACATTCCTTGGACAATAAAAAAACTTACTATTAATAATAGAGTAGATGAAGTAAAAGTAATACTCTCGAAATTATCAATTAAATATTTAATCATTAAGGGCATCAATAGACTTAAAAACGTACTTATAATACTTAATAAAAAGGCAACGATTATAAGAAATTTTGGAGGCTTACTATTTATTATAAGTGTGAAAAAGTTTTTCCAACTATTCTTTTTTGAAGGTTTAATCAAGTAATGTCCTCCTCATACAGATACTGATGAAATGGTCGATACTTCATTGCTAAAAATATTCGTCAGAATTTTATTGAGATCACTATATTTAAGAAGGTCAATATCCGATTTTAAATTTTCTGAGCACTCGTAATTTATATCTTTGTATCCACTTATATTTAAAAGAAAACTCTTACCTCTATCAAACATAATGTTAGAGGGGTTTTCTGAATTAAAAAGTATTTGTGTCTTTAAGACTTCTTTCATCATGTTAAAACTCTCTAAACTTATTCCCTTTTCAAGGATCCTATCATACTCCCTATAAAGGATATCGGTTATTACCGCAATATTTTCTGGCTTATGAGTTGAACAAGAAATTAATACAATTCCTCCTTCTTCGAAGGAATAAGAAAGGCAGTTTACATTGTATACTAAACCCTTGTCTTCTCTAAGTTTTTGATTTAGGATTGATGATGAATGATATCCTAATATATTAGTTAGAATATTATAAAGCATAATTTTTTTATTGGAGTATTCTATACCTGGAAATGCATGGGATATAGTGTTTACATTCCTATTATTTTGTCTTTTTAAATTGATCTGTTTATAGTTGTTAATTTTTTCAATAGAATAGATCTGGGAGTTATCGGAATCTGGAAACTCATTAATTCGCTGCTCTAAAATATTATTAATTTTATCACTATCTATATTTCCAGCAATACTCAATACTTTGTTTCTTTTCAAAATATCTATATGCTTTAGTTGTAAATAATTTTGTTCGAAATTTTTTATATTGTTTTTTGTTCCTAGTATTGTTCTTGACAAAGGGTGCGATTCCAACATAGTATTCATCAATTTATTTTGACATTGGATTTCCTCGTTGTTTTCATAATTCCACAATTCATTTAATACAACTTGTTTTTCAAGTTTGATATCGGTCTCAGAAAAACAAGGATATAAAACAATGTCTAATATTGTGTTAATTAGAATTTCTTGATAATTACTCAGTATTTTTCCATGAATACATATATATTCCTTTGTAGTATAAGCATTTACATATCCGCCTAGTTCTTCTACAATTATTTTAGAATTTCTGTTTTTTTTATTTGTTCTAAATAGCATATGTTCAATAAAATGAGATATCCCTGAATCTTCCTCTGTTTCATTTTTAGATCCGAATTTAATAAATAACCCCACGGATATAGAATTATAATAATCTTTGTGATAAGTTAAAACATCTAATTTTTTTAACCTCTTCAAATTTAATCCTCCTTTAATTTATGGGAATAGAACTAGTTTATTGAAGTTTGGACAATCACTTACTTTTTTTCCGTAAATAACCGAATCGCTAATATCGTTATAATTAATCGGTGACATATGAGGATAGCCTTCTGGAGAAAAGACTTTAACTATTTTTGTTCTAAATCCTTTGTAAAAACACGGAATAAGTGAACAGTATATTTTTATTTTCAAGTTATTCTCAATTACAGGTATAAGTAAATTTAAATCTCTTATAGGAGTAGATTGAACATTCGCAAACTTCCTATTGTCTTTAAATAAATATGCATATTCGGCAATTAGTTGTTGTGGATTATACTTCTCGAAATTTTCGAAATAATAATCCACATCATCTCCATAATCAAAGTTATCTTCATAGTAATCAACATTATTCTTGTTATGTTTATAGCTAGCTCCTTGCACCATTTCCTGTAAAGTCGAAGCTATAGCTTCCTCTATTGTAAAAGCGGCTGAGAGCCCGGCTATCTTATGATAAATTCCTATTCCTAAACCAAATACAACCTTAATAGTAGGGTCTAACGAAATTTCAAATAAGTATAGCTTATCGACGAATTGGTTTAAGGTGTGGGAGTAGTTAGCGATATATTCATTATTAAAGCTATCTAGATCAATTAATTTTCCACTTGACTTGGTAAGCCAATTAAAAATATATGATTGTCTTTCAAAAAACTCAAGAAAAGCACTTTCTATAGCTTGTTTTGAATTTAAATGCGATGCTACGCCACATGAGTCTGAAAATTCTGCACCCCTTGCGAATACAATATCTCCAGCAGGAAAAGAAGCTTCCTCTCCAGTAATTAGTCGGAATGCTTTCATATTATCTTTCGAACTCTTATAATTATAGAATAAAGACTGTCGTTCTATAAATTCACCAATCGCAGGCTTAATAACCTCATTGATTTTTAATCCAGCGTTTTGTCCCTGTAAACTGGAGGAAACTTTTGCAGACACAGCACCT
This sequence comes from Sporosarcina sp. NCCP-2222, assembly GCF_023168145.1. Lineage (GTDB taxonomy): Bacteria > Bacillota > Bacilli > Bacillales_A > Planococcaceae > Sporosarcina. Next base: position 534,429 of record NZ_BQYK01000002.1, on the reverse strand, counting down.
ACAATGATTTGATTAGAAAATGTAGACCTTTCTACTGTAAATTTATTTCTTATATATGGAGCTTTCTTATTATCATATATCATGAATTCACAACCTTTTTATATAATCATACACTCAGGGATTCTCTTTAAATCTATCTCACTCAAATTTATAGTTTCTTTATTAATTGGTTTTTCTAAATCTATAGCTCTTTTGAGTGGGATGTGATTAAATAAATCCCTAGAAAATACCAATACAACTTTATTTGCCTCCTTAACAGTAGTATTTAGCCGTACGACATTTAGCTCTTTAATCCAGCTCGGTAACGATTCTACTAAAAGGTTAATATTATTTTTTGAGTTACTATTTGGGCATTGTTTAATGCTTATTTCTTTCATACTAAAATCTCGTAAGTAATCTATGAATTCTATGTGATGTTTTAGTGTGAAGTCATTATATGGATTAGCAATTCTCTCAAAATCATTTTTCCACATTAATAAATATGCTTCTTCTATAGAAGCTAATAAACAATTGGTCTTGTTTAATCCACCCGAAATACCAGTCGAATATACTAAATCTTTATCATTATGGATTATAGTGATATATGTGATGAAAGGTGATAAATAATCCACTTCAAAAATTTCAACAGAATAGCCTTCTTTCATCAGCATATTCAAATATTTATTTTCAAAATTCAAGATTACTTTCTTTCCTTTTAATCCATACCAAAAGAGAAATAGACAATTTTTTTCTAACAATTCGTTGGTTGCTTTATATATTGTGTCATGACTATTGTAATAACTTGCAGTACCGGTAGTATCGGAAAAAAATTTTTTGTCAATACTGTACGTTGTGTACTTTTTAGAAATAGTCCCTATCTCACTGGTAACTAAATTATAATATTCAACCTCATTTCTTTCATTACTATAACCACCTGCCATTAGAGCTCTACGTTCAATTGCTTCATTAAAACTTTTCAATGTGGACACTTTAGATGATTTATCAATAGCATTACTCCCAGTAGGTCCAATAAGGTTATCTACCAATAAATTTCCCCAATAAATATAAGTAAGCTTAGGATCACTACTATATAAATTGCTTGGATAATTAAAAAATGCCTGATTATATTTTATGAACTTCATATTAATTCACTACTTTTCCAAACCATTGTATTAATACAACAGGAGCGTTTCGAACATTCATTCCTGATAAGAAAGTAAATGCGTTATCGTCATATCCTGACCAACATACCTGTCCTATTTTATCCATTTCTATACAACTTTCTTTAAAACTTTGTGCTGCTAGCCCTACCTCTATTAATGCATGTCGATATCCACGTCGTTGGTATTTACCAATTGCTCTCTTCATATCTATTGAGTAGCCAATACAATATTTTGAAATCATTCTTTTACTCTCAGTAATTTTGGTAATAGTATTATTTATTTCGTTTAATTCAGTTTGTGTATATGATTTTATCTGGCGCAAAGTATTTCTTTGAGTATTTAATACGTATACGCCTGCTCCTATATCTAAACCATTAATTGAATTTTCCTCAAACAAATAAATTAGTGGAATAACTGGATAGAGGGCTCCAGCAGAAGGATATCTTTTAGAAGTACTTTCTTTATTTCTCCCAAATGAATTATAAATCAATTCAGAGAACTCATTTACACCTAAATTCTCAGATGTAAAATCTCTCTCGCTCCCATTAAAATTCTTCTTGTTTTCTATACTTAGTTTTATTTCTTCTTTATAAACATTTGGTAAGATATCCGTGTATTCTACATTAAGCAACCATTGATCTAACTCAGGATTCATATTATCAGAAGTATCTCTAACTATTCGTGTACTGCTTTGATGAAACTTTATTGTGTCTTCTAGTATTTTTAAGTTTAAAATTTTTTCAATGCCATAATCCCAATGTGGAGTTTTATCAGATATTGTTTTATTCATAGCAATCACACAGCTCCCAGTGAATACTAAAATCTTTTGTAGTTGATTGAGAATGAATGTCAATTAAAGTTGACTCGTTAATTTCAAAACCGGAAAACATAGATAAATCAACATTTTTATTTCTAAATATAAATTTATTTATCATTCGATACATTTCAGTGGAAAGCTCCAATATATCTTTGCCTTCTAATTTAATCTCAGTGTTAAAGGATGCATCTTCGTGGTACAAAATATCTATTAATTGCTGATAAGTTATGTTTCCATTAATTGCCACTCTGAGTTGTGTTTCTAAGTTCTTGATATTGCAAATGTGACAGGGATTTTTCCATTCGTTTCTATATAGGTTGTCTATGAAAATATTGTTATTGTACGTATAAGACATTAATAGTACTGAATTTGCTTTTTGAACCTTTTCTACTATCGTCTTTGCTAATACTTGATCATAAGGATTTAAAAAACAGCAAATTAAATCATCTTCGCTAAGATTTAAACTGTTGAAATCGTTTGTAAATTCTACTTTGAGATTTCTTTGTATAAAATCCTCGTGTACAATAGATCGAAATAGGTCTAAAAATTTTTTATCATTTGTAAAGACTTTGACTTGCTTGATTCTAAAATCGATACCTCTTTCAATTTCTATTATTTTATAATTTAATAGAAAATCAATTGCGCTATCTGAATCGTTTGAAAAAAAAGACTCAATTTCACTGATTAGTAAACTTTTATTAATACTTCTATCATCTATACGTTTTATAAATTCAATCATTTTAGGATTAGTGATTCTTACGATCCCTTGTTTAGTTTGGACTACTACCTCTCCGTTCGGTAAAACGTGGTATACAAAATTAGTTATATTATATTTCTGTATTTGCATAGTCTTCATCAACATTCACCTCATTTGATATTTTTTTAAGTAAATTGTGGAAGTTGGATACGACAACTTCCACATTCTATTTTTTAAACTTTTTTTGCTTGTGATGACCCACACATGGCGCAACATGGATTTATTGGGCCAGGGTATCTATCCGAGTAAAAAAGTTCTTCTGCAGTAAGTACACTAACACCAAAGCCAGAATCGTTAGTGAATACACTAGTGTTATATTCCTTAGCTGGTTTTTCAGTATTAGGTGGAATAATTGAAGATGGTTGTTGAATCTTATATTTTATCCTACTTTTCCAATTTTCTTACAATAACAGCTTGCTATTCAGTATCTATGACGATATTCAGACTTTCTTTGCTTGTGACGATCCACACTTGGCGCAACATGGGTTTGTTGGATCAGGATACCTATCAGAATGAAAAAGTTGTTCTGCAGTTAGTACACCAACACCAAAGCCAGAATCATTAGTGAATGCATTAGTGTTATATTCCTTAGCTGGTTTTTCAGTAGTAGGCGGAATAATTGAAGATGGTTGATGAATCATATATTTTCCTCTCCTTTTTCATTGTTAGATAATATCAGTTTCTATTCAGTATTTAGGACAATATCACTTTCTTTGCTTGTGACGATCCACACATTGAACAACATAGAGATAGTGCAGGAACAGGGTTCCTTCCCGAATGAAAAAGTTCTTCTGCAGTAAGTACACCAACACCAAAGCCAGAATCGTTGGTGAATGCATTATTGTTATATTCCTTAGCTGGTTTTTCAGTAGTAGGTGGAATAATTGAAGATGGTTGTTGTATCATATATTCTCGCCTCCTTTTCCAATTTTTAGATAATACCAGTTTACTATTTAGTATCTAGGGCGAAATTCAAGACTTGCTTTGCTTGTGACGATCCACACACTCCGCAACAAAGTTGATTTCCTTTGCAGGAGTATGTTGGAGGTGGGTTAGAACTTGCATGAAAATTTTCTACAGTAAGTACCCCAACACCAAAACTAGGAGCAATGGTGAATTCGTTTTTTAGATATTCTTTAGCTGGTTTTTCAGTAGTAGGTGGAATAATTGAAGATGGTTGTTGAATCATATATTCTTTCCTCCTTTTCCAATTGTTAGATAAATGAGTATCTAGAACGATATTCAGACTTGCTTTGCTTGTGACGATCCACACACTGCACAACAAAGTTGACTTCCTTTGCAGGAATATGTTGGAGGTGGGTTAGAACTTGCATGAAAATTTTCTACAGTAAGTACCCCAACACCAAAACCAGGAGCATTGGTGAATTCGTTTTTTATATAATCCTTAGCTGGTTTTTCATTTGAAGGTGGGGTTGAATTCGGATATTGAGTCATATGTTTTCACCTCCTTTTTTGGTAGTCATATATTGTCGATTAAATATTTTTTATAATTGGACAACTATATGCATCTAGTATATTACCATTAAATTGTATTATTGCAAGTGGTGGATTTGAAAATTTAGTAATTAATTATGTTTTTTTGAATATAACTAATTATTCATTTTATCAAGTAGTTTTTGACATCTGATAATGATTTTTCCCTTTCTTTTCCATGATTTCATTTCTTCTTGTTGAATTATTGCAATAAAAAAGCGTATATTTTATTTTCCGTCTCTTATATAAATTGAATTTCTTGGCATCGTGGAGCGGGTCGGGAGTTCAGTAATTTACTTACAGAAATGCAGGAATGAGATTAGATGTAGGGTTTAATGAATGGGGTATATTCCCAGGAAATGATAGGTCCTCAACTTCAACTGTATTTTAAGTCTTAGATTTAAGAAAGGTGTCGACCTCAGCTTTAAATGGCTTCCAACTGAATTGTTGGAAGAAGAGGGTGAGAATTTATTTACCTATATCCTTGTTACTCGGAGGATACATAAATTACGAAGGGTATACCATAAACAGTAAAGATTATTTAGGTATGTATATATAGAGTGGCATACAATTGAAGGAAGATATCCCCAATTTCATCTTTAATCTTCTGGATGGTCTGCCTTTACTGTAGTTCTTATCGGAGTGGCATTTTCGTTTGCTTTTGACTTCCTTGCTGATAAGTAATTTAATTGGAACAGTTCCTGTTCATAGTAGTTGTGGGTGATCTATTGATTTTGAAGTTGATGGTGGGTAATAAAAAGCCTGCAACCGATGTTCTCGGTTGCAGGCCATTTATTATTTTGTATAGTTGTCAAAATACCCTTGAATGAAGACGATAGGCGTTCCTTTGTCTCCACTGCCGGACGTTAAGTCCGAGAGAGAACCGATCAAGTCCGTCAATTTCCGTGGCGTTGTGCCTTGGGCCGCCATGGAACCGACGAGGTCGGATTCTTTGTTCTCGATGTATTCGGCAATCGCTTTTTTCGCTTCTTCTCCGCGAAGGTTGGCAAATTCATTGTCTGCCAAATATTTAAGCTTGATTTCATTTGGCGTTCCATCAAGACCTGCTGTGTAAGCTGGAGAGACGACAGGGTCTGCGAGTTCCCAAATCTTGCCGACTGGATCTTTGAAAGCACCGTCTCCATAAATCATGACTTCGACAGTTTTGCCTGTTTTCTCTTTCAACATCGATTGGATTGTGTCGACGACAGGCTGGCAGTTGCGTGGGAAGAGCTTGACGCTGTCTTCCGTCGATTTGTTGGAGCCGAGCAGTCCATATGCTTCGTTATAGCCACTTCCTTCAATGGATTCGGAGAGGATGTTATCCAAGCTGTATACTTTTTCTCCGCCATTCGCTTTTAAAATGCGTTTCGTTCTGAATCGGGAATGGATATCACAAGTAAGGACATTTTTTGTATAGTCTAAAATTGTTTTGGCATGGTTGGAGAAAATGATTTCGCACTCCACACCGTATTCTTCAACGATGGATTTATAGTAGTCGATGTAATCGACGCCAGTGAATGTATGTTTATTGTAGCCAAAGTGCTCACGGAATTCTGATTCCGTCAGTACGTCTGTCCATGGGTTAATGCCTTTTTCATCAAGCGTGTCGATATCAACCAAGTGGTTGCCGACTTCGTCCGATGGATAGCTAAGCATCAATACAATTTTTTTCGCTGCTCCTTTTGCAATGCCGCGAAGGACGATTGCGAAACGATTACGGCTTAAAATAGGGAAAATGACTCCGAATGTATCATCGCCGAATTTTGATTGAACATCTTGTGCAATATGATCGATTGTCGCGTAATTTCCTTGAGCCCGGGCAACGATAGATTCTGTTACCGTAACAATGTCTCTGTCTTGGATTGTGATTCCTTCGACTTCTGCAGCTTTTAATACAGTATCTACTACGATTTCTTCGATTTGATCGCCTTTATTAATGATTGGGCTACGAAGACCTCTTACAACCGTTCCGACTACTCGTTCCACTCAAATCGCTCCTAACGCTTTTTTGATTTTCAATCTACTTGTACTATACAACGGTAACTGATATAAGTAAAATTAATATATGTAATAATGGGTATAAGGAGGGGTTATATGGTTAGTAAATTAGATTTGTATCGTATTTTTAGCATCGTCGGCAAGAATCAAAGCTTTTCCAAGGCCGCACGAGTGCTTTATATGACACAACCGGCAGTGAGCCAGGCGATCATGCAGCTCGAAAATGAACTCGGTACAAGGCTGTTCAACCGGACGCCAAAAGGAGTCACACCGACGACTGAAGGAACCCTTCTTTTGGAGTATGTTAACTCTGCCATCAATTTAATCGAAATCGGTGAAGAAAAGATGGCGGAATTTAAAAATCTTACGACTGGTGAACTCCGGGTCGGGGTTGGCGATACGATATCTAAATATTTTTTACTTCCCAAGCTGGAAGCCTTCCGAAATCGTTATCCGAGCCTTAAATTAAAAATTGTCAATGGCACGACAGATGAACTGATTGCGTATTTAAAGTCTGGAGAGGTGGACATTGGCATCTGTAATTTACCGATTTACGACGCATCGCTGCATGTCACGCCATGTCTTGATATCCATGACACATTTGTTTACGGGGAGAAGTACCAAAAGCTGCTTGCAAGACCGATCGATTTTCAAGAGCTTGCGAAGCTTCCATTGATTTTCTTGGAGCCCAATTCAAATTCACGGAAGTATGTCGAGGAATTTTTACTCGCCAAAGGGGTGAAAATCTCACCGGAATTCGAACTCGGTTCCCATGATCTCGTGGTGGAATTTGCGCGCATCAATATGGGGATTGCCTGTGTGACGAAGGAATTTACGGAGGATTATTTAGAGCGAGGAATTCTTCGCGAAGTTCAGTTTACTGAGCAGATTCCCCCACGCAGCATCGGTGTCTGTTCCTTGAGAAGCGTTCCTCTTTCTCCGGCATCGACGAAGTTTGTGGAGTTGATTGAAAGGTAGTTTGTTTACATTCAGACAGTAATAAATAATGTAAAGAGCTTATCGATCGCTTTTTGCGTGAGATGAGCTTTTTCAATAGACGCGAAGATAAGTTTTTAGATTTAGGAGTTAACGGAAAATAATTACCAGTAAAATATTTGACATATTCTACTAGTGGGTTATTATATATTTAGATTATTCTATAATCTGAATGTTGAATTTGGGGGTGTAGTGGTGAAAAAATTTACAATGGCTTGTTTTACATTTGTAACTGCAATCATATTTTCAATGTCACACAATCCTAACAGTGCAAGTGCATTTGAAGGTTCTTCAGTTGATGTGCAACAGAGTACCAAATGGATTTCGGACTATGTAGTATCTACTGGAAAAAACCTTGCTCCAGCTTATTATTATTACTCATCTGGAGGTTATCACGGATGGCTGACCCTTCAATATGGCGGAGGAACAAAAGGTAATTTCTACGGAGTGTATGCGGGAACAGTTTATCCACAAGGAACACCTGTCCCAGCTCCATTTAGTTCTTCAATTGAAGAAAAGTAAAGAATACTTTTGGGTGTGAAAGACTCCCTTCTATTTTAGCTCACAATAGAAGGGCAGACTTGTTATCTGCGACTCAAATGCATATTCACAAAGGGGAGAATAGTAAAATGAACAGCAGTTTATCAGGGGGTGAAGCCGCTGAAGGTTATTCAATTTGAATTGAAAAAAATCTGGCGTCAGAAAAAAATAGTAGTAATAGTTGTTTTGATTTCCTTACTGACAATTGGTCTATATGTTCAAGCCAGCAACCCGCCAACTACATTTCAGGAACGTTCCTTG
>NZ_BQYK01000002.1:461791-526290 GCF_023168145.1 Sporosarcina sp. NCCP-2222 | reverse complement strand
TCCAGTGGAAGAGCGCAATCTACAATCAAGACTGGCAGGCTATCCCAGCAATTGAGCAAGAATTTTTGAATCATATGGCTGAGTTCGAAAGCAATGAAAACAGTTTTGTGTCCCTTCGCGGAATGGAACGTGACATGATGATCCAAAAAAATGAATGGATGCTGGCGCATGAGCTTGCTTATGAGGACGAGGATTTTCCCATTTCTCCCGCTCTGTTTTTGAAAAAGATTGCCTCTGTTTTATTTGGCATGGCAGGTGTAGGAATTCTTCTTCTCTTATTCGGAAATTCGGTCACTGCAGAACGCGAGCAGCAAACATGGACGATCCTTCAAACGCAGCCGATTGGGAAGTGGCGCTTGTTTTTTTGCAAGTACACAAGTGTCCTGCTGATGACTGGTTTGTTCATAGCGGCTGTCATCGCTATCGGAGTTCTCCCTACATTGTTTCATAGCCAGCTTTCTCTTCACTTGAATTATCCGATTGTTGTTACGTCGGGAGATACCGTTTCCATTATTTCTGCAGGACATTATATGGTAAGAAGTATTGTGATATTTATTTTGGCGATTCTATTCGCCTTCAGCCTTTTGTTTTTCATGAGTAACTTTGTGAAGAATACGTTTAGTCTATATATGTTAACGGGCCTTATATTGCTGATCGGTTCATTTACTGCCAGTTCGCCGTGGAATCCCTTCTGGTTATTTCATTTCAAGGATATAGTAGCAAAGGCTCCAGGACCCCAAGACGGATTGACAGTCATTTTCTCAGTAAGTTGTAGTGTCCTGCTGTTCTTGTTGGCTATTGTCCTGCCGGAAAGGGCCTCAACTCTTTTTATAGGATCTGCCACTAAACAGCCATTCTCAAATGGCAAAACCCAAACGTTTAGATCACTCATACTTCGACTCAGCCAATTTGAATGGAGGAAAATAAGAAGAAAACCTCTTACATTTCAAGTTGTTTTGACACTGGCTTTTTTGGTAACTGTCCAAATTTTTTTCATCGCCAACCAAACAGTAGTAAAGAAAGAAACATATTTACAGGAGATTGAAGCAATTATAGTAGATCACCGTATGAACCGTGTTTTTCCTTTGGAGCAAGCGATCGAATCTTTTACGAAAGAAAAGGAAAAGGCTGAAGAAGAAGGAAATGAGGCTCGTATTGCTTACTATAACGACCCAGCCTCACTTGAGTTGTTACACACAAAGCTGGAAAACGAAAGAGATAAAGTTTCTCTTTATGAAAATGCTCTTATAGATTATAAGAAAGAAGAATGGATACCGTTCTACAAGTTCCAGCTTGCTGTCAATGAAGAGAAGCGAGATCAGGAGACTACCCATCGATATTTCAGTCCGTATACTTATGCTGTCAGTATTGCTGAAAAGAAATGGTTAATGGAGCGGAATCTCCGCCCGGTTCTGTCCGGTGAATTTACGCCGACAGTTTATGATCAATGGGGAGATAATGAGGAACTCAAAACATATATTCAGTCCCAAAACAAAAAGGTGGACGACAGTGGTCTTTTTTCACTCTACTTGAATTTTAAAGATTTCTACTATGTGGTTCCATCTGTTATTATTCTGTTCCTTGTTGGATTGGATTTTGCGGAGGAACGGGGGAAGAGGCCGACATTGCATTTCCTTCTAACGCAGCCGCTCAGGAGAAGGGAGTTATTTTTAGGGAAAGTCATCAACAATTCACTAGTTGGCATTGGTGGTAGTATCGCTATCCTCGGATTACTTTTATTCATTGGCACCATTTCGAGGCGTTTGGGGGATTGGGCCTATCCCGTGCTGCATTATGATGGGGCTTGGTTCAGTGAAGCGTCCAAATTCCTAGGCAATTCACCTCCGATAGACGACCGATTTCATTTGATGGAATTAGGGAATTATGTAATCAAAACGAGCGGCCTTTTTTTACTTATTCTTCTTTTCGCTATCGTCTTAGCCAACTTACTAGCCTTGTTCATCCGGAGTAAGACAGGTGTGGTCATTTGTCTCCTGCTAATTGGGTCCATTGGATATATCGGCAGCGACCAATTCCTTTCACGATTTGCTCATTTATCTCCGTTCACGTATTTGGATGTAGCCCGAATTTCTAACGGAGAACGAGCAGTTCTTAAAGATAATTTGCATATTACCGAGATGATGGGCAGCTTAGTTCTGTTATGCAGCATTGGGTTAGTTCTGATAATCGGGTGGTTCATTGCCAGCAAGTGGGATCAGTAAGCAGGCTGGAGAGAATGGTTTCTCCAGCCTGCTTTCATACTCATATCTCAATTAAGAACGGCAAAATCATCGGCCTGCGCTTTGTCCGGGCATACAGCAATTTTTCTACAGACTTGCGAATGTCGTGCTTGACGTCGTTGCGCTGACGCCGGCTGGAAGGCTGCGCCGTTTGGACGGTTTCTTTCACGAGCCGGTTGACTTCCTCATATAAGGCCTCCGCATCGCGTTCGAATACGAAACCGCGGGACAGGGTGGCCGGTTCGGTAATCAACTGGCCGTCCGTTTTATTAATTGATACGACAATGACGAGCATGCCTTCTTCAGACAGCACTTTCCGGTCGCGCAAGACGATTTTCCCGACATCCCCGATGCCGAGGCCGTCGACAAACACATTGCCTGCGTCGACTTGTCTTGTTTGACTGGCAACCCCCTCTTTAATATCTACAATATCCCCGTTTGAGATGATAAAGATATTTTCTCCATTCACTCCTACCGATTCCGCCAGTTCCTTATGCTTTATCAGCATTCGGTATTCACCATGTATTGGAATGAAGTAGGTAGGCTTCAATAAAGTGAGCATCAGTTTCAGTTCTTCCTGAAAGGCGTGACCGGACACGTGAAGACCGGTTGTACCTCCTGATCCATAAACGACACGGGCTCCTAGCCGATAAAAATTGTCGACAATCCGAGAGACACTTTTTTCATTTCCTGGGATGGGGCTTGAGGAAAAGATGATGGTGTCTCCTGGGTGGACCGCTACGTCACGATACGAGGAGCTGGACAAACGGGAAAGTGCTGCCATCGGTTCGCCCTGGCTCCCGGTGCAAATGATCGCCACATTCTCTGAAGGCAGCCGGTCAATCTCTTTCACATCGATCAATAAATCTTCAGGAATTTGTAAATAGCCAAGTTCCTCGGCTACTCCCACGACATTCACCATACTCCGGCCGACCAACGCGATTTTGCGGTTTGTCATCCGTGCTGCATCAATAATTTGCTGAACCCGATGGACATTAGAAGCGAACGTCGAGATGAAAACCTTTTGCTCCGCCTTCCTGAATTCCTCTAAAATCCGCTCGCCGACAATTCGTTCTGATTGGGTAAAGCCTGGACGTTCGGCATTAGTGCTTTCGGATAATAAAAGCAGGACGCCCTTCTTCCCAATATCCGTAATCTTATGGAAGTCCGCATACTCATCATGGATCGGCGTCAAATCAAACTTGAAATCCCCCGTATGCACAATCGTGCCTGCTGGTGTCTCGAAGGCGGCGCCAACGCAATCAGGAATACTATGATTGATTCGGAAGAAGGAGAGGTCAATCTCTCCGAGACGAAGCGTCGTTTCGGTGTCAATCATCACTCGCTCGGTATCCCGGAGAAGCCCGTGTTCTTTCAGTCGTAATTCAATTAACCCGAGAGTCAATCGGGAAGCATAAACAGGGACATTCAGCTGCTTTAGAAAATAAGGGATGCCGCCAATATGATCCTCATGTCCATGTGTGACAATCAGTCCGCGTACTTTGTCGCGATTCGCCAGCAAATATGAGATATCCTGGATAATCAAATCCACGCCTAAAAGCGTTTCATCGGGGAATTTAGATCCGCAATCCACAACAATCATGTCATCTCCATATTGAATGACATACATATTCTTCCCAATTTCATTCACGCCGCCTAGCGCAAAAACGGATATCATTTTTTCAGAAGTCTCCATATTGAACCCTCCACTGTAGTTGTACTAAAAAAGGCTGTCCCGCAAGTTGCATTTGCAACCGGGACAGCCTAATGTGCCTCACTCAAAAGGAGAGGCCGGGGGAACTCCGAAAGTAGGATTCGAACCTACGACCTATCGGTTAACAGCCGATTGCTCTACCGCTGAGCTATTCCGGAAAGTTGTACTCTTATCGTGGCCTTTTTTTCAGAAACTATACATTGTAATGAAAAAATGCCATATAAGCCTGGTGAACTTTTCGATGTTCCTCTTATATTGTGGACGATATTAAAAAATTTATACCACCTAAAATTTATTATCGGAGATTAGCTTTTATTCACGGATAAGGAATCGATCGGGATTGGTTCTTCATTTCCTCCATTTTGCACTTCCGATTCAATGGATTTGCCAAGCAAGTAATATTCGGTCTCCTCTTGTGATAAGCTGTTGTATTTTTTTCGCATAGCCATATAAAAGACAGATCCAGTAACAGCCCAAGCGAGCAATAATAAATAAGAAGGCGTCGATAAAGCGGCCGGTGAATTTGGAATAAGCAATAGTGCCAGGAACAATGCACTCGCGATGATTCCAATCAGTGCCAATGCCTTTTTGACCGGAGCGATTTCACGTCCGGCTTGTTCTGATTTCCAAGCCAACACCCGATAGGCGGCGATACAAGTGAATAGATAGGCGACAGAAACGCCAGTCGAGGACATATCGACGATCCACGTCAATGCTTGTCTGCCAAACCATGGCATGGGAAGCGTGACCAATGCGACGAACCAGATGCCCCAAACCGGTGTCTGGTGCTTTTTAGACATCGAACGGAATCCATTCGGCAATGCTCGTGCTCGTGCCATTGAAAACAGCAGGCGGCTAGAAGACATGAAAAACCCATTCAATCCTGTAAAGATTCCCATCATAATGGCAACGGCCATGATGACAAGACCTGCCATGCCGAGTGAGGAATAAATGACGTCTCCTGTAAGCCATAAATTGCTTTCTCCAATGTCTGCCGAGCTAGAGAACGTCCATGCGGTCAAACCGATCATAACGGCATAGATGAGAAAGGAGGTAAACAGCGAAGCAACAATCAGGATCGTTGCCTTTCGCGGCGAGAATTTAAATTCTTCCGCTGCTTGCGGAACATTATCAAATCCGACATATGCCCATGGCGCAATCGCTACAATGACGAGAACGGATGTCAAAATCGACTGTTTTCCGCTAAACAGCGGTTTCATATTTTCAAGCGGCTGCTCCGAGAATCCATAGGTGAACGTTCCCAGCAAGACGACACCCCCGATTAACAGGACGCTGAAGTAGAACTGAATTCTTCCTGAGACGCTCGTTCCTGTTGAATTAATGAAGGCAAACAACAGGATAAGCAAGGAAGCGATTAGAACCTCCGGCAAATAGACATCCCATCCTGCGATTGAGTAAAGATAGCCTTGCTTCATAAATCCAGGAGCTAAAAATTTCAACAGCAGTGTGAAAGCGGATGCATTTAACGCAACAATGGACATATAACCGAGTGACAAAAACCAACCACAAATAAAGGCCCATACTTTCCCTGCGGCGATGAAGGCATACGTAAAGCCGCCCCCTGAAACAGGGAATTTTTTTATCATTACGCCATAACTAGACGCGATGACCATCATGATTAATGCACCAATTAGTAGGCCAAGAATTGCACCGAGCGGCCCTGACTCTTTAATCCAATCCCCTGGTAGAATAAAGGCCCCCCAGCCAACTGATGAGCCGAGTGCTATTGCAAATACCCATGACGGTTTAAGTGTTTTCTGCAGCTTTTTCCTTCGTGGTGGTTCAGTAGTCCCCATTGGTTGTTCCCCCTAGATAGTTAGATAGGTCTTTTATTCCCTATATCAACATAGTGAAACCTATCAACCTACCAAAAAGGTAGTGATATCACATTTTGCCTGAACGGAAAATACGGTACAGCAAGAATACAAACATGAGCCCCGCAATAATAGAACCGATTTCAATGACGGGCAGATCCCATAATAGATTCCGTTGTCCCGCAATTGAAGAACCGACAATGACACCGACCATGAGAATGCTGAATGACAGTAGGATAATGCTGAAGGAAAGACGATTGCTAATCTGGTCGAGCCGATTTAAGAATGTGTGGGTCTGCTTTAGGTTAATATCCAACTGCATTTTGCCCTTTTTTATCGTTCGTGTGATGTCTTTAATATCCTTAGGTAAATGAGTGAGGATTTGATAGTTTTCCATCCATTGTTTAATCGAATCCTGTGCAAAATTCAATGGATTGTATCGTTCTTTCATGAGTTTCTCCCCAAACGGTTCGACGGCTTTCATAATGCTGAAAGTAGGATCGAGTTCCGAGATGAGCCCTTCCAGTGTCAAGATGGCCTTTCCCAATATTGAAATTTCGGATGGGATTTGAATGTGATGATGATAGGCGACCTGAAAAAGTTCCATGAAAATAGCACCCAAGTGTATTTCATTCAAGGACACATCATAATATTTCGTCTGTAACGTATCCAAGTCCCGTTTAAACCAGCGCAAGTCGAGATCATCAGGCAAGATGCCCATCTCTTCAAAAGTATTGATCATCCCGTCTGTATCACCGTTCCGCATATTGACGATGAGAGAGGCAAAATGGAATTTCAGCTCGTCGGTCAGGCGTCCGACCATGCCGAAATCCATGTAAGCAATAATATTTCCTGGACGGATAAAAATATTTCCGGGATGAGGATCTCCGTGGAAAAAGCCCATCTCCAGTACTTGATAAAACATCGAATCAACAATTCGCTGTGCAATTAATCCACGGTCGTACCCTTGTGCATCAAGCTGCTGTACATCATTGGCTTTAATGCCATGCAGCATTTCAGCTGTCAGCACTTTATCAGTCGAGTAATCCCAAAAGACGGCAGGTATGCGGATGTCTGGCTGTTCCGCAAACTGTTTGGCGATCCTTTCCCCGTTGCGACCTTCAATCCGGTAATCCAGCTCATCGGTCAACGAAGAAGAAAATTCGTCAATCATATCACGAAGATGGTACGTTTCCGCCCAATCCGTATTGGCTTCCAGAAAGCGTGCGAAATCCGCCAAGATGGAAAGGTCCGTGTCGACGACGGGACGGATATTAGGGCGCTGCACTTTAACAGCGACCTGTTCGCCGCTGGACAGGCGCGCTGCATGCACTTGGCCGATGGAAGCAGTAGCCAATGGCTCTGGATCGAAAGTTGAAAACAATTCCTCGATCGGTGCGTCAAGTTCATTTTCAATGATTTCCTTCACTTGTTCAAAAGGGAAGGGGGCAACATGGTCTTGCAGTTTTGCCAGTTCAAATGAAATTTCTGATGGCACGAGATCACGCCGGGTACTCGCAATCTGGCCGAGTTTAATGAAAGTTGGGCCGAGCTCCTGCAATGTCTGCCTTAATTTCACTCCGATATCTTGAAGGTTTATATGATCGATAGGTTCTGTGTCCGCTGAATCTTGCTTGGTTAATCCGAGCCTGAAAAGGAAATGACGAAGGCCATTTTTTACAAAAGCATTGATGATCTCCTGCATCCTTTTTGAATGTCTAAGTTTATTTTTGAACATCCACTATCCCTCCAACTTATCTCAGTTGGTTGTATATACCCCTACAGCAGGTTGCTGACTCCTACACTTGTTTTGGTTAGATGAAAGAAAATACAGAAATCCATTGCTTTACCTGTTGCTTTACGTAATAATTGGAAGTGATTTCAAATTAAAGGGGTAGAATAAATGAAGCAAAGTGTTACAGTAAAAGTGTTCGATCAAATGGGATTGGATGAACAGACACAAAAAATTTTGGATGTGACCGTTGTCCATATGACGGCGATGACCATATCGCTTATCGTTGTGAGCAAGGGGGAAGGTGGAGAAGGAACCGCTCTCAATCCGGTGGAAGATTGTTTCTGCGGCATCCAAGCGTTTACGCAAAAGGCCTTTTCTGATGAAACCGGTGAGGAATTGGAAAGCGCTTTGACAAGACGTTTTGCCAACTACTTTAAAATGTGTGAACTCGATATGAAAGTGGAAGTGCTAGTAGCATAAAAAAGAGTCCTCTTCTGAAACTAATCGGAAGAGGACTCTTCTATTCTGGCAAAAAAGTACTGCTAAATAGGAAGAGAAATGGTATAGTAGATTCATTATGCGATTTTAGGAATAGAAGGAGATTATAACTGGCCATGAGGCTGTCCTTGAAATATTTAATTTCGTTGGTTGCGTTGATGTCTGTGATTCTTACATTGGTGAGTAGTATCTATTCAGGGTATCGGGTGAGCAAACAAACGCTCATCGATAGTACTCTGGCAACGAACCAAGCTTATGCGGATAAACTGGCCAATTCGACTGAAACATACTTAATGATGACATTGCAAATCCTTGAAACTAGCGCAGAGAGCCTCTCTAACCTTATTCAAGAAACAGGAAATGAAGAAGCTCTCGCTGCGGAAGCGGAGCGTTTAAAAAAGCAGACAGATACATTCAACTCTGTGCTGATTGTAAATAAAGACGCTGAGATTTTAGCCACGTCCCCTCAGACCTTAGGATTGAAGGGAGAGAAACTGGTCTCGGTTGGGGGCAAAGAGGCGTTGGAAAAAAGGAGCGCCTTCATTTCCCAGCCGTATACTTCATTGACCGGCAGACTGATAATATTCATCTCCCAGCCAATTTTTGATGAGAAGGGCCGGTATCTTGGATTAGTCGGAGGAACAATTTACCTTAAAGAAGAAAATATACTACAAACCGTTCTAGGGGAACATTTTTATAAAGATGGATCATACGTTTATGTAGTCGATCAATCGGGCCGAATTATTTACCATCCTGATCCAAAGAGAGTTAACGAGGTTATAGATGATAACAAAGTAATTAAGGAATTGATGGCTGGGTTCGACGGAGCCATGGAAGTGACAAACTCTCAGGATAAAGTGATGCTGGCGGGCTATGCCACCATCCCGACTGCAAAATGGGGTGTCGTATCCCAGAAAGAGAAAAAGTCTGCCATAGCGCCATCCTTCTCTATGACAAATGAAATGATTGGGAAGACATTGCCCTTCATTCTTGTCGTGCTTGTCCTGTTATTCGTAATCTCCAAGCAGATTGCACTACCGCTTCAGAAACTTGCGTACTATACGGAAACGAGTACAGAGAACAGCCAGGAAGAGAAAATCAACAAAGTGCAAACGTGGTATTATGAAGCCAATCAATTGAAGAAGGCGTTAAACTTCAGCTTGAATTTCTTCCAAGATCGTGTAAACTACTTCATTCATCAGTCCACGACGGATCCGCTGACGAAAGTGTGGAACCGGCGGTCGATGGACGAAACGATGAAAAAATGGACAGAACAAGGGATGCCGTATGCCCTTATTATTTTGGACATGGATAAATTCAAGCGGGTTAATGATACGTACGGCCATGCGACAGGCGACGAAGTGCTGAAGTTCCTGGCTACCGAAATGAAAGCCGTGTCACGCGAGCAAGATCGTTGCTGCCGGTTTGGCGGAGAGGAATTTGTTATTCTCTTGCCTGAAACAGATGCAGCAGGCGCGTATCAAGTGGCCGAGCGGCTTCGCAAAAAAATGGAATCCACCGTCAGTCCTTGTGGTGAAATAGTCACCATCTCTGCAGGTGTCGCCGCTTTTCCAGAGCATGCATTGCATCCTGCGGAATTGCTGGAACTCGCCGATGAATCGCTTTACGAAGCGAAAAAGACCGGGCGGAATCGGACGATTGGCCAAACGAAGCAAAACGTATAAAGAACAGGTGGAGGGGTCCCCCCTCTGCCTTTTTGTTTGTTCCAACAAAAAAGAGAGCTGCCCGTCAAAAGGCAGCTCTTTCTATTAATAGACTTTATCTCCGTTGAAAATGGAGTTTTTCACGATCACATAATCGACAGTACGGATAGCTTCAAGTTTCGTTCCGCCAGCATAAGAGATGGATGACTGTAGATCCTGCTGCATTTCAGTCAGCGTATCTTGCAGTTTGCCTTTGTGCTCGACGTACATTTTTTTGCCTTCCACATTCTTCTTCTCGCCCTTTTGGTATTCAGAAGCGGAACCGAAGTATTCCTTGTATAGCTTGCCATCCTTTTCGACTGTTTGGCCAGGGGACTCTTCATGACCTGCAAAAAGGGAACCGATCATGACCATTGAGGCACCGAATCGGACAGACTTGGCAATATCTCCGTGCGTCCGGATTCCGCCGTCCGCGATGACCGGCTTGGAAGCGGCTTTTGCACACCAGCGTAATGCCGCCAACTGCCAGCCGCCTGTGCCGAAGCCTGTTTTGATTTTTGTGATACATACTTTTCCAGGCCCAATGCCGACCTTTGTTGCGTCAGCTCCAGCATTCTCCAGTTCACGTACCGCTTCCGGCGTGCCGACGTTCCCAGCGATGACGAATGTTTCTGGAAGATGTTTTTTAATGTGCTGAATCATCTGGATGACCGCATTAGAATGGCCGTGGGCAATATCGATCGTAATGTAGTCAGGAACCAAACCATCTGCTGCAAGCTGCTCCACAAATCCGTACTCTTCCTCTTTTACTCCGACGCTGATGGAAGCGATCAATCCTTTGCTATGCATATCTTTTACAAAGGCAGCGCGCGTCTCTGGGTTAAAGCGATGCATAATATAGAAGTAACCGTTTTCAGCTAGCTGCAATGCAATCTTCTCATCAATGATCGTCTGCATATTTGCAGGAACGACTGGCAACACGAAAGTATGTTTTCCTAGCTTGACCGATGTATCACATTCCGAGCGGCTGTTGACAATACATTTTGCGGGAATCAATTGAATATCTTCATAATCAAATACTGCATCCATATATAACACTCCTAAAGGCGAATATTATTTTAAATTTAATTGTTAACGTTCGTACTTTTGTAATTTACATCATTTTGTAACTGAAGTCAACCGTTTTACGGGTGAAACATTTGTTGAAAATTCCTACACCTGTTTACAGGTAAAGTCTATAATAGGAGGAACAAGGTGAAGGGGATGGAGAGATGTTACAGACAACACTGCAAGAAGTGATTGCTATGAGTCCGGAAGAGCGAAAGGACTATATGAAAGAAAGTGGCGGGCAATTGGTGGAACAAATGCTGGGAGAGATCGGTTCGATCGATCCTGTTTTGCGGGATGAGCAAATTTACGGGCTGTTCATCACATTGCTGACTGAGAGACTGATAGAAAACGATGTGATGGAGAACTTGGCAATTGAGCTGATCAGTGACAGACAATTATTTTGCTCCATAGGAGAAACAAATACAGACAGCGTATTCACACGCGCCTTCGCCTCCCTGTGGTTAGCTGGATTGCTCACAATCGATCAAGAGACTCCTTATTTGGAGGAAGGCGTAAGACGTTTGGTTATGGAGCGGTGTTCAACGTATTTGCAACAGGAGCGCGATGTCCGTGGATTCGTAGAGGAAAAGGGCTGGGCGCATAGTATCGCACATGGAGCAGACCTCGCTGCAGTAATTGCAGGGCATCCACTTACCGAAAAACGGCTTATGCCGATCCTGTTACAAGGGGTGAGTGACAGCTTTTGGAAAGGCACTGTCTATACGGACGATGAGGACAAGCGTCTTGTTGAGGTTATTATGGCACTGGTAAAACAAGAATATCCTGAAGAGGTGCTTGTGGAATGGATAGAGCAAGTATTTGATCGGCTGGCGCTTGAAAAGTCCAGGTCTGGATATAGCCGCCCCTTCTTTCAAGCGAGGACAAATACGCTTCATTTCATGACGGCATTCTTCTTCGCCTTAAAGATGAATCATCAGGCACCGCGCTTGCAACAAGTGGCCGCTCATTATATCCAAAAGTGGTTCTATCTATAGTGATGTAGACCAAGCAAAAGGAACATGGTACGATGGGACCATATATACAGGTGAGGGGGAATAAGGCATGACAACTTTGCCAAACTGTCCGAAATGCAACTCGGAATATACATATGAAGACGGAAACCAGCTCGTTTGCCCGGAATGTGCCTATGAATGGATGCCTGGTGCTGAAAGATCTGAACAGGAAGAAGAGAAAGTATTTAAAGATGCAAACGGAAATATCTTGCAAGATGGAGATACCGTTACGGTCATCAAAGACTTGAAAGTAAAAGGAAGTTCTTCTGTCGTGAAAATGGGGACGAAGGTGAAAAACATTCGGCTCATCGACGGAGATCATGATATTGACTGCAAAATTGACGGCTTTGGCCCGATGCAACTAAAGACGGAATTTGTGAAAAAGATCTAAGTTCGGAGTGGGGAAATGATAAACGTTAAACAGTTTCCAGTACTAGAAACGGAACGGCTTTTATTACGGCAAGTGACAAAAGAGGACGCACCGTCAATCTTCCGTTACCTGTCCGATGTGGAAGTTATGAAATATTATGGATTGCTTCCATTCAAACACGTCAGTGAGGCAGAAGAAGAGATCGAATGGTATCGTTCCATCTTTGAAAATGGAACCGGCATCCGCTGGGGGATCACGTTGAAGAACCAGCCGGAGCAAGTGATCGGCAGTTGTGGTTTCTTGGCATATGCCCATCAGCACGCACGTACGGAGGTCGGGGCAGAACTTGCAAAGGAATATTGGCGGAGCGGAATCATGACAGAAGCTTTTGGGGCCGTTTTAGAATATGGATTCAAGGAAATGAATCTGATGCGCATTCAAGGGTTGATTGATCCAGCCAATGTGGCTTCCCAGAAGCTTGTAGAAAAGTTCGGTTTTCTTCGGGAAGGTTTGCTGCGCAACTACGAGCGGACCGGGGACAAGTTCGAGGATGTCTATATGTATGCTCTACTGCAAACGGAATGGAATATAAGTTGATTTACATGCTCGCCTAATAAGAAGGCGAGCATGTTTTTGTTTAGATGAGACGAAAAACATAGGTCATGTAATGAGACTTCCTACATATTCCAAACAAGGAAGCGTTCATTTATTCTTAATAGTAAATCATTGGTGAGGAGATGGTAAGATGAAAAGCATTCGTAAGGCAGCCAGCCTTGTTTTGGCATGCACTTTATTTCTTGGGCTGACTGCCAATGCATCGGCTGCAGCAAGTAATAAGGTGCTGAATCAGGTCCGAAATGAATATACGTCCTTTGAAAAGAAGACGGTCAAAGCTTATGAAAAATATCGAGACGATACGAATAAAGAATATCGGGCATATCGGGACAAGGAGCAAGCCTCATTCGACACATTTGTAAAACAGACGGGTCAAGACTTGTCGCAGTTAAAGCAGATACTTGATGCGGATGTGGCGAAGTTGGAAGGCCAATTTGGTTCCAATAAAGAATATTCATCAAAACTTCGGACTTACAAAAGTTTGATTAATGCCAATTCATTGAGCAGCCCGATGCAAAACTATGCGCAAAGTATTAACCCGACCTCTTTAGCGAGCCTGATGTCGCAATATAAGAGTGCGATTAATGAAACATCGTTGGCAAGTCCGATGATGAAATACAGAAATGCTGTGAACGAACATTCATTGGCGAGTCCGATGAGCTATTATCGTCAAGCGGTCAGCGCAAACAGCCTGGCCAGCCCCATGTCTGAACTGCGACATCAAAGCAGTCCAACGTCTTTAGCGAGCGTAATGCAAAACTATAAACATGGAAAATTAACTCAAAAGCAGGCGCTTGCCGAGTGGAGTGCAATTCTGAAGAAGGAAAATAAATCAATTCAAACGATTGCAGACAAAACGAAAAAAGACATTACGACAATTAGTACAACGACATCAAATGATATCTTGAGCCAAAAGTCTAAAACGGTCAACGGCATTTTAGAACAGCGCCAAAAGACTTTGCAGGAAATTTCGGATGCACGCAAAAACTACTTCGGTGAAGGCATTACATTCAGTGATCTCATTCCGGATCTCGGCGAACCGCAAATAATGATGAAAGGGAAATGGATCGCCCTATCGCAGCAGCCGGTCATTCAAAACAATATCGTGTATGTCCCGGTAAGAGGCGTTTTTGAGAACATCAATCCTGAAATGAAGCTGACGAAAAAAGGTGATGTCATTACGATCTCGAACCCAGCCGTCAAGATAACGATCAACTCGAAAGTTGCAACTGTCGGAGGAAAGTCCATAACGTTGCCGGCAGCGTCAAAACTGATTAAAGGGAATGCAATGATACCGTTACAATTAGTGGAGGAATCTTATAATGGTTCCGTACGCTGGGATGCTGCGTTGAAAACGATATTTATTGATTAAGAAAAAACTGTCTCCCTGTACCCTTGATAGCGGACACTAACAAAAGTGCCCGCAATCAGGGGTATATTTTGTTGGGTTCCTATCATTCGGTTTCAACCACAAATAATTTTAAAAATTTTATGAAAATAGATATCTACCTTTTATGATGTACAGTATAATTATGGAAATGAACATCATCTTAGGGAGGCGAACCTGCTGAAAAAATTATTCCTGTCGCTCGTAGTTGTGTTGTGTACTGTGGCCTACACTGTTCAAGCATCAGCCGCTCCATTATTTCCAGACGTCGGTGAATCTCATCCATCCAAGGCGGAAATTGAATATCTAGCGAGTCAAGGGATCGTTACAGCCATGCCGGACGGAACATTTGGAGCAGGAAAGTTAATTACAAGACTGGAAGCTTCTGAAATGATCGTGAAAGCGTTGCAGCTGCCTGTCGAAGACTTGCCGGATGTTACATTTGCCGACGTGAGCCCCGGGGATGAAGGGTATGCAACTGTTCAAGCTATAGTGGCTGCCGGAATCATGGGTGGAAACGAACAAAGAGAATTTAAACCGCAAGACAATTTGACAAGAGGGCAGATGGCTTCCATCTTAGTGAACGCATTTGAGTTGAAGGGGACGAGCGACTATCTTTTCAGGGACGTAAACCCGACTTATTGGGCAGCACCATCCATTCAGACACTGTTTGCGAACGGTGTGACGAAGGGATACGAGGACAATACATACAAGCCGACCGGATTTTTAACTAAATCGCATTTTGCTGTATTTTTAGCGCGTATTCTCAATCCTGATTTAAAGCCGAAGTTCGAAGCATGTTATCGTCCTTCAAACCAGAAGCATTATGCGATACGTGTTCCGGTGACCAATGTGTGGAATAAACCGAATCAGGCTCGTGCTATGGACCGTATTTCCATCGCTCCGATGCCGGATATGGCAAAGTGGTCAAGGAGTATGAACATCGTGCAAAAATTGTGGCTGGTCGGACGGACGGATACTCAGGCGTTGTATGGGGATGAAGTAGAAGTCATCAAGTCGGAGGGCGATTGGCTGTACATTGCGGTGAAGAGCCAAGCAAAGACCGGGCACAAAAATGGCTATCAAGGCTGGGTGCCAAAATCACATGTGAAGGAATATTATTCTAACTATGAAGATTGCGCGATTGCCATCGTGGAAGCAAAAATTGCGTCATTGTACAAGGAGCCAAAACTCCATAATAAATATAAATTCATGGACATCAGCTATTCGACAATCCTAACTGTCCTAAGTGAGGAAGGAGATTGGCTGAAAGTGAACACGAACACGGATGGAATCAAATATATTCGTAAAGCGGACGTAAAAGTGTATGATGCCTACGCGGCTATACCGAAACCGACTCAAAAGGACATCGTCGACAGTGCCAAGCGGTATCTTGGCTTGCCATATGTATGGGCCGGTGCATCTGCGTACGGGTATGATTGCTCCGGGTTAATGTATGCCGTGTACCGGAACCATGGAATTTTGATTCCCCGAGATTCGTTTGTCCAAGCGACACATGGTACGCCGGTGAAACGAAGCAATTTGCAGCCAGGTGACCTGATGTTCTTTGCATATAACGGCGGGACGGGGAAGGTATATCATGTTTCCATTTACGTCGGAGACGGGAAAATGATACACGCACCGAATTCCTCAAGGAAGATTGAAATCATCTCGATTAACGCAGGGATTTATAAAACGAATTACGCGGGTGCAAGAAGATATTTGAAATAATGAACCCAGCCGGTCGCTTTCTCAAGGGCCGGCTGGCTTTTTGTTCAAAAGAGCTTTAATTATTTGGACACTTTAGTTTCATAAGTAGACTGCTGCACTTCGATTATGTGATCGGACTTCGGCTTGCCGGCATTCGCTTTGTGGCCAGCGATATGTTCGGGACTCTTCTCCCAATTTTTCCAATCCTCTTTTGATTGCCAACGGACGACAATAAGAACTTCCTCATCGCCGCGGCGCACTTCTTTCAGAAGGACCTCTAAACCAACGAAACCTGGTTGCTTCTCAATCAATCATTCACCACTGAAGCGGTCAATGACAATTCTTAAGAAAATATTTACGCCAAGACCGTTTATAAATAAGGATTCATGGTAAGGTAAGGGGTAGGAGGGATGCCGAATGCAATACTCCAAACCGAAAATGGAGCGTCTCGTAAAAAACAATGCGGAGCTGTCGAAGCGACTGCAGCAAATTATGAAGGAACATGAACTCGAAAAGAGCTTTGCGTTAAAAGCATTATATCATTCTGACGTAAAAGACGGCGGCCGTTTTATGAAAGACTACCAGGAATTGCAATAAGAAATGCCCAGGGCGTGCACCCTGGGCATTTTCTATTCAATCACCATATTCAAGCTGTTTCTCAATCTTGCCATCCTCACCATGAAGATAGACCATCGTGCCGGCTTCTTGCGCCATCCGCTTTGCTTCCTCAACAGCTTCATCGCGCGATCCCGACGTGTAAGCCGGGTCTTCGTTTCCTTCTTTCTTCACAGCCCAGCCGTCCTCATCATGCGGAACAACGTGGAACCGGGCATCATCTGTACCAGCCCGATCCTCGAAATAATCTTCTTGGTCACGCTTTTGGTGATCAGCCATACAACAACCTCCTTCCTGCTAAAATGGTAATGCTACAGAGACAATCAATTATGTAATCATTCATTACCCGTCTAGTGGAAATCAAAACTGGAAGGATTGTGCTGTTTGGAGAATGACAGAAAAACAGACTTCCAGAAACACCGCTGACTGTATGATGAATCCAGAGTTGCTCGAAACCTCTTGCGAAGTGAACGATACCTCCAGCTAATCTGATCCAGATACCCTAAAAAAGCAGACGCATAAGAGCGCCTGCTTCCTTCCTTATCATATTCTCTTATAGAGATCCGTAGAATACCATGCCGCCACGTGTATTGATGACTTTGAGCATGTTAGTCCGTTTCACGAAGATGGATTTGTATTGGACGCTACCTTTCGCATCCTTTAATAGGATGGTGCGTGTGCTGTAGTTATCTTCGGCGATTTGTGCCGTGTAGCTTGCGACATCCACGACGGAAGCGAGCTTGTTGTATTCAGGCAACGCGCTGATGCCGCTTGCTGCTGGAGCTGCTTGTTGTTTCACTTGTTGCACAGAGACTGCTGGAGCTGCCTGTTGTTCAACTGGTTGAGCCGCACTCGGTGTTGATTCTGCAGTGATAACGCCATAGAAGATTTGGCCGCCTTTAGTGTCGATGATTTTCAAGGTGTTTGTTTCTTTCACAAAGATGGACTTAAACTGCTCACGGCCATTGTCGTCTTTCAAAACAATTACTCGTTTGTTGAAGTTGTCTTCGACAACTGCTGCTTTGTAGCTGGCGACGTCGACTTTAGAAGTGAGCGTTGCGTATTCCGGTAATGAACTGATCGCGCTTTGAACCGGTTGTTCCGGTTTTGCTTCTGGTGCCGGTGTTGTGTCGTCAGTTGTGATAGTGCCGTAGAATACTTGTCCTGCTTTCAAGTCGATCACTTCTAGCGTGTTAGTGTTTTTTACAAAGATGGATTTATATTTGCCTTGTCCGTTCGCTTCCTTAAAGAGGATGACGCGCTTGTAGTTGGAGTCCTCTGTAATTTTCGCTTGCAATCCAGATACATCGACTTTGCTTGCCACTGTTGCGTACTCAGGAAGTTGTGTAAGCGTATCGGCTGCGATTTGTAGTTGATAGTTGGAGCCATATTGGGATGCCCCGGTTACTTTCTGCGTTTGCGCCGCTTCCACTTTGTCCGTATGTAGTACGTTGGCTGCGCTGAATCCTCCTGCTGATAAAAGTGCTGCGGTTAGTGTAGTTGCTAGTAATTTGTTCATGTTCATCGTCTCCTTTGTTTTGGTATGTCCTTATCATACCTCCGCATTTTGAGAGGACTCTGTGAGGAAAATGAGAGTTTCATAAGAAGTTTCTCATCGTTTCCTCAGGGAACCATTTCCAATTTGGTTCGTATAAACTAACAAGAAAGAATCTTTAGGAGTGGGGTGGGTGCATGGAAACAACCGAAAACATTTTAGTCCTGCGGGATTTGACGATGGATTATGGCGGAAAGCTGGTCCTGAACCGAGTTAATTTGGAAGTGAAGCGCGGCCAAATCATCGGGTATATTGGACCGAATGGGGCGGGGAAGAGTACGACGGTAAAGATAATGCTTGGTTTGATCCAAAACTATCAAGGGACGGTTGAGCTGTTCGGCGAGGATATTGCCCAAGGGGATATTTCTTATAAGCGAAGAATCGGATATGTGCCTGAACAGGCGGAACTTTACGATAATTTGACGGCGATGGAGTTCTTAGTGTTTACAGGGGAGCTCTATGGGATGGAACGCCACTACGCAGAGCAGAAGGCAGAAAAACTGCTGAAGGAATTCGATCTCTTCAGTGTGATGGATACGAGACTTTCATCCTTTTCGAAAGGAATGAGGCAGAAAGTGCTCATCACATCGAGTTTGCTGCATAATCCCGATCTATTATTTCTTGATGAACCGCTGAGCGGCTTGGATGCCAACAGTATGATGATTATCAGGGAGATGCTGGCGCAGCTCGCGGAACAAGGAAAGACGATTTTCTATTCGTCGCATATTATGGATGTCGTTGAAAAGATCAGCAATCGGATTGTTCTTCTCGTTAAGGGAGAGGTGGTCGCGGACGGGACATTTGAGGAGTTGCAGGAATTAAGCCAGGAAGGCACCTTGTCCGGCATTTTCAATCAATTGACGGGCTTCACAGATCATGGGGAACGGGCGTCCCGTTTCATCTCCATTATGCAGGACGGGGATGCCGATGCGTGAGTACCGATCCCTTCAAGTCATTTCGCTGTTCAAGCCCTTGTTAATAAAACTGGGTATCGATTATAACGCTCTTCTGATCATATTGCGAATGAAATTGACGATGGATGGCAGAAGAGTGCCGACGATTTTTAATGATACGCGGGGGAAAAAGGAAGGCAATCAGTTCCTGAAATCATTGTGGATTTACGCACTATACGGTCTGTTGATCACTCCTTTTTTATTTTTTGGGAATCAATTAGTCTTTCAAATGGGCATCAGCTTCGGCATTATCATTTTCATATTATCCACGACGATGATTGCGGATTTCTCTTCCGTGCTGCTGGACATCCGGGATAAAAACATTTTGCATACAAAACCGGTCGACAGCAAGACAATCAATGCAGCTAAAATACTGCATATTCTCATTTACATGTTTTTTGTCAGCGGCTCGCTTCTGCTATTGCCGCTTTTGGTCAGCCTCTTTAAAAAAGGTATTCTATTTACGTTGCTGTTTCTCGTAGATATCGGGTTGACCATCGCGCTTGTCATTGTCATCACTTCCTTGCTTTACTTGGCCGTGCTGCGATTTTTCGATGGGGAAAAGCTGAAGGATATCATTAATTATGTGCAGATCCTTCTATCTGTCGGGACAATTATCGGTTATCAAGTCGTAGCCCGATCCTTTGATATAGTAAATTTTGATATCTCTTATACATTCAACTGGTGGCATCTGTTACTGCCGCCTTTGTGGTACGGCTCCACATTTGAAATGCTTCTTAATGGAAATTACTCCGCTGGCATTGTCCTCGGTTCCATTCTCGGAGTGCTTGTGCCGGTCCTCGCTGTCCTGTTGTATATTCGTTTAATGCCTGCTTTTGAGCGGAGTCTTGATAAATTGATGGGCGTGGCGAAGGAACGGAAGAGGAAGCCCCATCGGATCATTGAAATGCTGGCCAAGTTGACGTGCCGCTCCAAAGAGGAGAGGGTATTTTTCCGGTTTGCCACATTAATGATGCGACAGGAGAGGGAATTTAAACTGAAAGTCTATCCTGTACTGGCGATGGGAGTTGTGTTTCCTTTCATTTTTATCATTATGGAGCTCAGGGAACGGTCTCTGGCAGACATCGGCACAGGAAGCATGTTTTTGTTTATCTATTTCCTAAATTTCATTATCCCGACTGTCGTCCATATGCTTCGATATTCGGGCAGTTATAAAGGCGGTTGGATTTTTAAGGCCGCACCGATAGAACAGCCTCACATCGTATTTAGCGGGACATTGAAGGCGTTTTTGACGACTATGTATGCACCAGTTTTTCTATTCTTATCGGTTATTTTCATCGGTATTTTCTCAACTTCTGTTATTCCGGATCTCATTGCAGTAGCTGTTGGAGGTGTACTGTTTACCGCGATTGTTTATCTGTTGATGGACCGGGATTCGTTTCCCTTCTCGTTGTCCTTCCAATTCGCTCAGGATGGCGGTTCGTTTAAAATGTTTTTGATTGGTTTACTAACGTTGTTGTTTGTTGCTGCGCATACATTTGCCAATCGTTTTGATTTTGGGATCTATGTGTACATTGCCCTGCTGCTTGTTGCCGGCGCCATAACATGGCGTTTCGCATTTAGTAAAAGATCTATGAATCAGTGACACGTCTGCCTTGTTCCTAGGACTGTAAAGGGAGCCTTTGTTCGCGTATAATGAAGGATACTGAAATAGGACGGAGCAGGGGGCGAGAAGAATGATTCCAGTCATTACAGATAAAAAGGTGACGGATTTATGCGGTACTGTGTCATATCGGCGAGGGAAGTCGTATGTTCAGTCAGGTAAAGTCTCCATTGCCATTCTGGATTCCGGTCGCTGTGAAGCAATTGTACACGGCAACGAGCCGTTCCAAGTGAAGATTGAATTCACTGCTGGCAATGAAATGAAAACGTCATGTAGCTGTCCTTCGCTTGGTACTTCGTACAAATACGAATGCCAGCATGTCGCTGCCGTCCTGCTTGCCATTGCGCAACAGGAAGGGAATGGCGCAAAACTGGCGGATGAATTGATCACTCTTTTTAAAGAACCTGCCGCCCCGCCTAGTAAACATCAACGGCATTTTGAAAGACGCCAGGTAAAGTCATTGCAATTTATCCTTAAACCGAACGTGACAAGCCAAGGGCCGCTTCTCGGTGTGGAAATCTGGTTTGGTGATCATAAGGTGGAACCCATTGGGCGTTTTCTCCGTCAACTGGACAGAGGCCTGCCGAGTGAGTTGTACGATCCGCATATCCACTGCTTCCTGGCAGAAACGGATGCCGTATTGCAACAGCTTATTGCGATTCAAATAGATCAACATGAGGACATCACGATCCCTGATTCCTTGCTGGTTCTTCCTCCTTATGCATGGGATGCATTACTGCCGTTGCTGGATAAGACCGAGGTTCACGTAGAGACGGCAGAAGATAGGTACCCATTTCAGCGTAAGGAAGGCACGTTGCCGATTCGTTTTCATTTCGGACAATCAAAAACCAATGCCCATTTGCTGAAAATAGACGGTATGGATGAAGTGGTCATTTTGGAAGCATACCGAACAGTCGTACAAAGAGGAAATATTTTTCGGCTTGCGCCCGAAGATTGCAAACGGCTTGCAGATTTGGAACGGATGCTGAAGACCGCGCAAGCGAGGCATATAGCCATTCCGGATGAACAAGTCGGGTTCTTCCTAGAGAAAGTCGTTCCGGGTCTTCGAAGCATTGGCCATGTTGAGATTGATGCGTCGATTACGAGCCGGTTGGTCCAATCCCCATTAGTGGCGAAGCTGTACATCGACCGGTTAAATAACCGCCTATTGGCCGGTTTGGAGTTTCAGTATGGCCACATTGTCATTAATCCTGTTGCGGATCGAGAGCTGCCGAAAAAGGCGACAGTCCTGCGGGACATTGAAAAGGAAGAGGTCATTTTACGGCACATGGAAGAAAGCCAGTTTGCAGAAACAGACGAAGGCTATTTCCTGCATAATGAAGAATTGGAGTATGCCTTTCTTTATCATATCCTGCCGAAGCTCCAACAACATGTTCGTGTCTATGCAACAACCGCGATCCGAAACCGGATTTTCAAAGGGCACCCGCAGCCGCGGATCCGTGTGAAAGCCTTTGAGGACCGGACCAATTGGCTGGAATTCAAATTTGAGATGGATGGCATTGCAGACCGGGATATCCGTTCTTTGTTGGCGGCTCTTGAAGAGAAGCGAAAATACTACCGGTTGCGGGACGGTACGCTTCTTTCATTGGAAACCAAAGAATTTGAGCGATTGCAGCAGATGATGAATGAACTCCCGGAAAGCCTGGAAGACTTGGAGAAAGGGCTGACGGTTCCTTTTGTCCGTGGCATCCGGTTGCTGCATTCCGGAGAAGAGGCGGAGGCATTTTCAGTTGAGGAATCCGCTAGGGCATTCCTCGACAAGCTGAAAAATCCGGAAGAAAGCATTGTTGTTCCTGAATTACTGGATTCCGTTTTACGGCCGTACCAAAAGCAAGGCTATCGCTGGATGAAAACATTAGCTGCTTTCGGAGCAGGCGGCATTTTAGCAGATGACATGGGGCTAGGCAAGACGGTGCAAAGCATTGCTTTCATCCTATCTGAGCAAGCTGCAATCCGCCGCAGGAAACAGCCTGTCCTCATAGTGTGCCCTTCTTCTCTCACCTATAATTGGAAGCAAGAAGTGGAGAAGTTCGCACCTGCCTTGAAAGCTGTCATCGTGGACGGTGACCGCAAAAAGCGGATGAAGTTATGGCAGCTGGACGAAGAGGCAGATGTCATCATCACTTCCTATCCCCTGGTGCGAAGGGATATCCAGTGGATTGAAAAGTTGACGTTCCATGCGATCTTTCTGGATGAAGCGCAGGCAATCAAAAATCCGATTACGATGACGGCGAGGTCAGTGAAACGAATACGGGCAACGCATCGTTTTGCGTTGACTGGAACGCCCGTGGAAAATGCGCTGGAAGAACTATGGTCCATTTTCCATGTCATCTTGCCCGAATTATTCGGGGGATTGCGTGAGTTCAGTGAGCTGCAGCGAAAAGATGTCGCCCGTCGGATTCGTCCGTTCCTTCTTCGTCGGATGAAACGAGATGTTGTGCAAGAGCTGCCGGAGAAAATAGAAACGATTGATTCTGCGGAACTGCTGCCAGAGCAGAAGAAGCTCTATGCGGCCTACTTGGCAAAATTGCGGCATGATACGCTAAAGCATCTCGATAAGGACACACTCCGGAAGAATAAAATTAGGATTCTTGCCGGTTTGACGAGGCTGCGACAAATTTGCTGCCATCCCGCTTTATTCGTCGACGGCTATAAAGGGAGCTCGGCAAAATTCGAACAGCTAAAGCGGATCATCCAGGAATCTCAACTGGCTGGAAGACGGGTTCTCATCTTCTCTCAGTTCACCAAAATGCTCGATTTGATCGGCAGGGATTTGGCTTTTCAAGGGGTGCCCTTTTTCTACCTCGATGGCCAGACGCCTGCTGAAGAACGGCTCGAGCTATGCCAGCGATTCAATGCTGGAGAGCGTGATTTGTTTTTGATTTCATTGAAAGCAGGCGGAACAGGCCTCAATCTGACCGGGGCTGATACCGTCATTTTGTATGATTTATGGTGGAATCCGGCGGTGGAAGAACAAGCGGCAGACCGGGCCCACCGGATTGGCCAAGAACAGGTGGTACAAGTGATCAAACTCGTTGCCCGTGGCACGATTGAGGACAAGATGAATGAACTGCAGGAGAAGAAACGGAACTTAATTGAAGAAATCATTGATTCGCAAGGAAATTCGGTAATGTCCTTGACTGAGGAAGACATTGTGGAATTGTTAACGTGAATGAAGCAGTAAAGGAGAACGGATATGAGATTTCTAAAAGCTCTCATTACCACTGTCATCGTCTTGGGCCTTCTCGCCATTGGTGTGTATTTTATTGGAACTAACCTTATTGCCGACCAGGTGATGGACAAGGTGACGACGGAACTGGAATCAAGTGGCCAGATGGATGTCATCAGACAGGAAGTGAAGAACGATCCGGAGCTGCGGGCGTTCATTGAGGAAGGAAAAAATGCGGATCCGTCGAAGTTGCCTTTCCAAACGAAGGAGGAGGCGACAAGGGCTCTCTTGAAGAAGTTCAATGTGTCTGAGCTCAATGAACTGCAAAGCCAGGCAAGAAACGGGATGACAGCGGCAGAACAGCAGCAATTGATGAACAAGTTGCAAAGCCGCCTGTCCGAAGAGGAGCTGCTTGCTTTGAAAGCGTTCGCGTATAAGGAACTATGCGCAACGGATGGCACGGCCTGCCAATGAGCGTTACTACAAAAAGATGAAAGGGATTCGAACAAATCCCCTTCATCTTTTTTTATTCCTTCGCCAGTGTGACAGGACGGATATAGCGGGAAATGAATCCGTGACGCGGCGAGCCGATAAAGCTGATTAGGAATAGGATGCCGGTCGCGAACGCCATGGATCCGGAAATGGATGTGTCGATCCATGAAGCGATGTAATATCCGCCGATTGCGGAAAGGACGCCGAAGACGGCGCTGAGAACGAGCATGATTGACAGTTTATCGGTCCAGAGATAAGCGGCGGCAGCTGGCGTGATTAGCATAGCGACGACCATAATGGCACCGACTGCATCAAAGGAGGCTACTGTTGTAATCGAGACAAGAGTCATGAAGACGTAATGCATGAGCATGACCGGAATACCGAGACTAGCCGCAAGCGCTGCATCGAACGTCGTAATCTTCCATTCCTTATAAAATGCCAAAATCATCACCAATACAATCGCAAGGACAATGCTTAGTATGAAAGTCGCCTGCGGCACTTCGCCAAGCAGTGGGATCTCCATTGTCTGCCAAGGGACAAAGGTGATTTCGCCCATCAAAGCATGCTGGACATCCAAATGGACGTTTCCTGTTTTCGTGGC
Source organism: Sporosarcina sp. NCCP-2222 (assembly GCF_023168145.1). Lineage (GTDB taxonomy): Bacteria > Bacillota > Bacilli > Bacillales_A > Planococcaceae > Sporosarcina. The sequence goes on along the minus strand of NZ_BQYK01000002.1, from coordinate 501,369 downwards.
TATCATAATGACGCCTATTGCAAATAAGGTCGTAAAGACAACGCCGATGGATGCATCTTGCTGCACGCCGAGTGAGTGAAGCCACTGAACGAAAACGGCAGTCAGCAGCCCTGCGATGATAGCCCCAACAAGCATATGCCATCCACTCAGCTCACGGGTGATCAAATAGGCGGTGACAATACCAAGCAGGACGGTATGGCTGATAGCGTCCGCCATCATCGCCATCCGGCGCAAGATGAGAAAGACTCCCATAACTCCGCACGAAATGCCGACTAAGGCTGCGGTAAGTAAAATCCATCCTTCATAGCTCATTGTTATTTACCCTCCTTGACGGGCTGGCGAGGGATGGGCCGACTTTCCAAACGATGTTGCTTCCGCTGCAATTGCAATTGAAGAGCCCGGACCAAAAGACCGCGCTGCGTGCCTGCTAGTACCGATACGAGGAAGATGGAAGCGGAGGCAATGACGATGAAAGGACCGGTCGGCCATCCTTTCCCCATTGTGCTGATCAATGTGCCGAGCAAGCCGGAGCCACCGCCAAAAATTGCGGAAAGCACGAGCATCCGTTTGAAGGACATAGTCCAATAATGGGCACTGACCGGTGGAATAATGAGCAAGGCAGCCATTAAGATTACGCCGACTGCCTGGATGCCGATTACGATCACGAGCACCAGCATCGCTAAATAAAGGCCATCCATGAGGCGGCTCGACAAGCCCAGTCCTTTTGCGAAATCCGGATCAAACAGGAACAGCTTCCATTCCTTGAACCCGATAATGACAACTGCAATGATAACGATGGCGACCGCCATCATCGTATAAACATCCGTCCGTACCATCGAAGCCGCTTGACCGAAGATGAAGCTATCCAGTCCTGCCTGATTTCCACCGCCTTTTCGGCTGACAACTGTCAGCAACATGATGCCGAGTCCGAAAAAGACGGATAGGATAAGCCCCATAGCGGCATCTTCCTTCACCCGGCTGGAGGAACGGATCAACTGGATAAGCCAAGCACCGATAAATGCACTGACGGCTGCGCCGAAAATCATGAATGGCAGATTTTTATACCCGAGTATGGAAAAAGCGATCACAACTCCAGGGAGAGCCGCGTGGGATAAGGCGTCGCTCATAAGGCTCTGCCTTTTCCAATAGGACAGACACCCGACCATGCCGGCTGCCGTTCCAAGAATCAACGTGCTGAAAAGAACCCATTGGGCGTTGGGAGATAAAAATATGTCCAGCATTATTACGCCTCCTTCATCCAGCGCAGGGAGCCACCGTATGTCTTTTGGACATTATCTTTCGTGAAGACTTCATCGGTTTTCCCATATTCTACGATCGTCCGATTGAGCAGCATGACATGATCGAAATAATCCTCCACTGTCAATAAATCATGATGGACGACCATGACTGTTTTGCCCGCAGATTTCAAGCGTTTTAACGTCGTCATGATGGCCGTTTCCGTCGCTGCGTCCACACCGACCAACGGTTCATCCATGAAATAGAGATCGGCATCCTGAACAAGAGCCCGTGCTAGAAAGACACGCTGTTGCTGCCCGCCCGACAATTGGCTGATCTGGCGGTCGGCATAGTCGGCCATACCCATTTGAGCCAGGGCTTCCAATGCCAATTCCTTATCTTGTTTAGACGGCCACTTGAACCAGCCGATTTTCCCATACAGTCCCATTAACACAACATCAAGGGCATTCGTTGGGAAATCCCAGTCGACGGAACCCCGTTGCGGTACATAACCGACTCGCCTTTTGGTCTTTGCCAATGTTGAATCAAAAAACGAAACTTTGCCCGATAGCGAAGGATGCAATTCCAGCATCACTTTCAGCAAGGTTGATTTGCCCGCACCGTTCGGACCGATGATACCGGTCAGAGATCCAGGTTTCACATTAAAATTCACATCAGATAACACTTTGTTTTTTCGGTAGGAAGCAGATAAATCTTCCACTTTCAGGACTGACATCAATTTCCCTCCCCTAATAGTGCCTTATGAATGGTCGTAATGTTATGTCGATACATTCCGATATACGTGCCTTCTGGCGTACCCGCATCACCCATCGCGTCAGAATATATTTCCCCCCCTAATTTGACATCCAGCCCTTTTTTGCCAGCCCCTTCAACTACGGCTTTAATGGAGTTTTGGTTAATGCTGCTTTCCACAAAAACCGCAGGGATTTTATAATCGAGCAGGATGGCAATCGTATCATCAATGTCGGAAATGCCGATTTCATCTTCTGTGCTTAACCCTTGCAGGCCGACAACGTCCAAATCATATGCTCTGCCGAAATAGCCGAATGCGTCATGAGCAGTCACAAGTACCCGTTTTTCTTGCGGGATTTCGGCGATTTTTCCTTTGGATTCATCAAGCAAGTCATTCAGCTCTATAAAATACTTCTCTTTGTTGGCTTCAAATTCGTCAGCATGATCTGGTGCAAATTTCTTCAGCTCCTCCGTCGCGGATTCCAATGAAATCTTCCATAGTTCAATATCGAACCAGACGTGTGGATCAATGGCTCCATTTTCATCATGCAACAACTTTTCTTTGGGAATAGCTTCGGAAATGGCAAGAACGGGCTTCTTTTGGCCGATTTTTTCAAATGCCTGGATCAAATTCCCCTCCAAATTCAAGCCACTGTACAGCACCATATCGCTGTCTTCCAACTTCTTAATATCTCCCTGCGTTGCCTTATACAAATGGGGATCAACGCCGGGACCCATCAAGCTTTCTATAGCGACATGCTCGCCTCCGATAATGGAAAGCGGCTCTGCGATTTGAGCGATAGTCGTTACAATATGGATTTTCCCCTCTGTGTCAACTTCATCCGTTTTTTTCTCTGCACAAGCCCCTAACATAAGCAGCGCTGAGAATAGGGCACTTAATAATACGCCGTACTTCTTCTTCATTTCCGTTCCTCCTAACAGCAATGGTCATAGTGTTTCCCTTGTGCAACAAATACAATAAAAAAATTTACAGGCCGAAATTCATTTTCGGAATTTCAAAGACGAACAAAACGACTGAACGAAGATTCTTCTTCTTTATATTTCATTACGGAATGGCCGGTCTCATTTTGGGAATAGGATCGAAAGTTTTGTACCACGAACGAAAAGCGAGGGCAATATATAGGAATCAAGCCGCTGACAGGGAAACACTTTGAAAGGTTGTTGAATAGTAGATGAAGCAGTCAGCCAGCCGGTATTACTGCCTAGCTTTTTTGAGAAGAAAACCTAAGGCCTCCACATTTGTAATGACTGTCTTTACTATATGTCGGATTATGGAGACTTGTGAAAAGCACAATTGAGAGTAGTAAGCTTTTCTGTGCGTGCGGTATCGTTTATTTCGTAAACAGTCGAAGATCATCACTCCTTTAGGTAATGTAATAAGTTTCCCAAAGGAAACTATTAGTAAGTTAAAAATAATACGATAAATAAAATTTGTCAATAGCTATGAGTAGAAATAGATAGGGATTCATCATCAGAGTATTGCTTAACTAACTGTTACTGCAGGAAATATTTAATACTGGACAATAAAATTGAATTATGATTAACTAGTATAGTTAATTAGGCTAACTAATGATTTTATTTATGAGGGGGCGTTGAACATTACAACAAGGGAATTGCAGTTTTTCGGGCAATACGCCAAAGTGCATCGTCCGATGCTAAATGAAATAAATGCCGTCCTTGCGGAATACAGATTATTTAATTCGCAGTGGACCATCCTAAAATTACTTTTCCAAGAGGGCGACATGACACCGGCAGAAATTGCAACAAGGCAGCAGGTGGAAAAACCGAGTGTCACCAAAATTCTGCAGCGTCTGGAGGAGCTGACATATATCGAAGTACATCCGGGGCAGGACAAGCGCGAAAAATGGATCCGATTGACGGAATCCGGCAGTTCAGCATGCCATGAGATTATGGGGAAACTGGATACGTTATACAAAGGTTTTTTAAAGGGCGTTCCTGCTGACAACATAGAAATCGCCACGGCCGTCTTGAAAAACATCCAAGAAAATCTAAACTAACGAAAGAGTGAGTCGATGGAAAAACAAAGTTTATGGACAAAGGATTTTATTATTATTTCGATCATCAATTTCTTTATCATGCTTGTCATGTATTTACTCATGGTGACTATAGCACCTTACGCAGTTGAAGAGTTTGGAGCTTCTACGAGTACAGCGGGTCTCGTGTCAGGAATTTTTATCATCGGAACATTGATTGCAAGAATTGGCTCAGGTAATTTAATTGCCAAAATCGGCAGCAAGAAACTGCTATTTATCGGATTAGTGGTTTTTTTAATTGGGACCGGTCTTTATTTTGGCGCGGTTACATTGCCTTTTCTTCTGGCTGCACGTCTCATTCACGGTATCGGACTCGGATTTGCCTCCACAGCGACTGGAACGATGGTGGCAAAAATTATTCCGCCGACCCGCCGCGGGGAGGGAATCGGTTATTTTAGTATGAGTACAGTTCTTTCCACAGCCATCGGTCCATTCCTCGGAATTTTCATGAGCCAGCACTATCCATTCCAAGTGATATTTTGGCTTTGCCTCGTGTTGAGTGTTATTAATATGCTCATGTTTTTCTTTGTAAGAGAAGAAGAAACTGCACCGGCTACTGTTCGTGTAAAGGAAAAAAGCCATTCCCAGTTTATCGAAAAAAGAGCATTGCCTATTTCGGTTATTACTTTATTCGTTGGACTATCCTATTCAGGTGTTCTTTCGTTCCTGTCGTTCTACGCGAAGGAAATTGATGTCGTAAAAGCGGCAAGCTTTTTCTTCCTTGTGTATGCATTCGTTGTCTTGCTGTCACGACCTTTTTCAGGCAAACTATTGGATGAAAAGGGTGCGAAATTTATTGTCTATCCTGCATTGATCTTGTTTGCTGGAGGTCTATTGCTGCTGAGCCAAGCACATAATGGCTTCATGCTGCTTGCGGCAGGCGCGATTATCGGGCTTGGCTTTGGGAACTTCCAATCATGTGCCCAAGCTATCGCCTTGAAAGGGATTGAAATGGATCGAATCGGTGTAGCCACTTCGACGTTCTATATCTTTTTGGATTGCGGCTTCGGTTTTGGCCCCTATTTCTTAGGTCAGGTCATCCCTCACACAGGCTATAGCGGCATGTATTTGACGTTGACTGCCGTTGTGCTTTTTTCCTTGTTCGTCTTTGTTTTGTTGTTCGGGAGACGTGGAAAAGGTACGATGGAAGCGTAGCAATAAGTTTAGGATAGACAGGTGAAAAACATGAGAGACCATGCGCGGCCAACCCGGCGTAAAGAGATTCTGCAGATGGCTGTCATTGCTTTCTTGACGGCTTTTGCAAGTGAAATTAAAGTCATCCCGTTTAATGGGGAGCTGTTCCGTTTCGGGCTGGGCAGCATTTCGTTTTTCTTATACATTCTCATACGGCCTCCCCGGTCTTTGATTCAGACAGGAATCATGACCGGGGTTGTTGTCGTTCTATTGCGGGTGGCAGGGGACGGGATGTCCGGCCACCTTGAGCTTGCAGAAAGTGTGCGGGAACATTTGCCTGCCTTCGCTTTCTACTTCATATATGCGGCGGGTCTGCATTTGTTAATAAAAAGATTCCCCCAGACATCCCCATTGCGTTTAGGTGGATTGGCAGCTTTCGTAGAACTGGCTGGAAATACGACAGAGCACCTGATCCGTTCAGTATGGGTGGCGCATTATTCGTTTGGAATGGGAGAATGGTTATTGTTGATTGGAGTCGCGATCATCCGGAATTATTTTGCCATCGGGCTTTACAGTGCGTTGATAGTGAATGAACAAAAAAAGCGCATCCAAGAAATGATGGAAGTGAATTCAGGTCTTTATACAGAAACGCTTTATATTGAAAAGTCGATGAAACATATAGAACAAGTGACGCTGGCAAGCCATGATCTATATCAAAAATTGAAAACAGATGGACTGGCCGCGTATAGCAGGCAGGCGCTGTCAATTGCGCAGGAAATCCATGAAGTGAAAAAGGATGCGCAACGCGTGTTGACTGGACTGACGAAGCTGAATCGGCCAGATAGCAAAAACAACTACCAGTTGTCGGAACTGCTCCGTTTTGTCGTCAACGCAAACGGAACATACGCCGAATATTTAGGCAAGCAAGTATCGTTCCAAGTGGACTCCACTATAGATATGGAGACAGATTCAGCGACAGCACTGCTCGCCCTCATCAATAATTTAGTGGCGAATGCGGTGGAAGCAATGCCTGCTGAAGGGCAGGTTCGTATTGCCGCAAAAATGGATGAAGGCCAGCTCGTAATTCGTGTTCAGGATACGGGGAAAGGCATTCCGGAGGATTTGCTGCCAATCATTTTTGAACCCGGTTTTACGACTAAATACAATGAGCAAGGCGTGGCGGCGACGGGAATTGGTCTTTCCCACGCAAAGGATATTGTCAAATCTTTAGAGGGAACAATAGAAGTACAGTCGAATGGACAGGGAACCGTCTTTACTATAGCATTACCTTGTAAAAACATTCAGAAACGGGTTGAGTAGACAATGCGTTATTTCATTATCGACGATGACCGGGCGAGCCGTGCCATGTTGAAGCAGATCATAATTGAGGGCGGTCTTGGCATGGTCATTGGGGAAGAAGGCGGTGGCTCTTCTACCATCCAAACGGTGATGACGCTTCAGCCTGATATCGTGTTGATCGACTTGCTCATGCCTGATATGGACGGTTTGGAAATGATCGAACGCTTGCAGGAACTGGGCTACAGGGGACAATTCATCATGATTTCCCAAGTGGATAATAAAGAAATGGTTGGCCAGGCCTATCAACTTGGCATCGAGTTTTTTATCCATAAGCCGATTAATCGGGTCGAGGTGCAAAGTGTCTTGAACAGGACAGCGGAGCAAGCGAGGCTCAAGCAATCCTTACTGACGATTCAGCAATCGCTATCTCATCTTGGTACAAATCAAAATGCCCGCCAACCGGTCCAGCTTAGAGGAACCGTATTATCCATATTGAAAGATATGGGAATCGCCGGGGAAGCGGGGAGTGACGATTTGATTTCATTAGTAGAATTAGCGGTATCTCGCGATGAATCCACTGTTTCTTTTCCTCCTTTGAAGGAGTTATACGAACAATCCGCCCGTCAAAAAGGATATGAGGGCGAAGCGTTGCATAAAGAAAGCAAAGCGATTGAGCAGCGCATCCGGCGGGCTGTCCACGCAGCAATGGAACATATCGCGTCGCTCGCTGTACTAGACTACACGCTGCCGGAATTCGAGTATTATGGGCCTCGCTACTTCGACTTGCAGGATATCCGTTTGCTCGTAAATGCGATGGAAGAGAATGATCCACTCCCGAAAATCAAAGTGAACAGCAAGAAATTCATTCAAGTGCTAAGTATTGAGGCAATGGAAAAGCAAAGCGGAGCCTCCCGATTTGAAAAAATATAATAAGCGACGCAATCCTGATTTGTCGGATTGCGTCGTTTTTTGTAGGTTACCTTTATTGTAGTATATAAGATTCTTTTGAAAAGAAAGCGTTTGCAAAACGAAAGAGGTGACCTATAGATGAAAAAGTTGTTCAAACTTCCACTGGCGTATCAGATCTTAATCGGTCTCGTGTTAGGTATCATAGTAGGTGCCATTTTTTACGGAAATCCGGCTGTAGAGACATATTTAGATCCAATCGGTAAGATGTTTATTAATATGATTAAGATGATTGTAGTGCCAATCATCATTTCGACGCTCATCCTTGGGGTTGCTGGAACAGGTGATATTAAGCAGCTTGGGAAACTGGGCGGGAAAACACTCATCTATTTTGAAATTGTCACAACGATAGCGATTGTGGTCGGTCTGTTGGCTGCAAATATTGTTAAACCGGGTGTTGGGGTAGATATGTCAGCCCTTTCCAAGGGGAATATCGACCAATATGTCCAGACGACAGAGCAAGTGCAGCATGAAAGCTTCTTGGATGTACTTGTCAATATTGTGCCAAGTAACATCATTCAAGCAATGGCGGAAGGCAATATGCTGTCGATCATTTTCTTCTCGGTTCTTTTCGGTCTTGGCGTAGCAGCGATCGGAGAAAAAGGAAAGCCGGTGCTGGCGTTCTTCTCAGGTGTTGCGGATACGATGTTCTGGGTAACCAACTTGATCATGCGATTTGCTCCATTTGGCGTATTCGCTTTAATTGGTGTAACGATTTCGAAGTTCGGTTTATCTTCATTGCTGCCGCTTGGAAAATTGCTTATCCTCGTCTATGCAGCTATGGCGTTCTTCATCATCGTTGTGCTTGGCGGAATAGCGAAACTTGTAGGGTTCAACATTTTCTTCCTCTTTAAAGTATTGAAGGACGAGTTGATTCTCGCCTATTCGACATCAAGCTCGGAAACAGTTTTGCCGAAAGTGCTTGAGAAAATGGAGAAGATCGGCTGTCCAAAGGATGTTGTATCCTTTGTCGTGCCGACAGGTTACTCATTTAACCTCGATGGGTCCACCTTGTATCAGGCCATCGCGGCCATCTTCATTGCACAAATGTATAATATCGATTTGAGCATCATGCAGCAGATTACACTCGTGCTCGTCTTAATGATCACATCAAAAGGGATCGCAGGAGTCCCGGGTGTTTCCTTCGTCGTCTTGCTCGCAACCCTCGGTACTGTTGGTATTCCGCTTGAAGGGTTGGCATTTATTGCGGGAATCGACCGGATTCTCGACATGGCCCGTACCGTCGTCAATGTTGTCGGCAACTCGCTGGCATCGGTTGTCATGTCGAAATGGGAAGGCCGTTTTGATGAACAAAAACAAAAGACATACTTCGAGACTGCGGAAGAAGCATAAACAAAAAGGAGCCCATCCATCGATCGGGCTCCTTTTTGTTATTCAGCTACAACCTTTTCACTCATTAAGGCAAGCGTGTTATCTTCTGTATCCGTAAAGAAGACCATCCATGTTTCCGTTTGGCCCATTTTGGCGATTAAGTGTGGTTCATCTGTAAAATGAACGCCTTTTTCCTTGAAATCAGCATACGCTTCGTCAATATGTTCCACGTGAAAATAAATAACGGAGCTGGCATTCGCAAATTTCTCTTTTTCTGGAGGGCTCAGTAGCAAACGCACGCCCCCGCAATCAAAAAACGCCAATTGGCCTGCCTCGAACAGCTTCGGCACGCCGAGGACGTTTTCGTAGAAAGAGACCGCTCTTTCAAAATTTTTCACCGGTACAGCAATCTGCCCGATTTTATTAATTGTTTGATTCATCCTCATCACTCCTTTCCTTCTTATGTTTATCTTACTGAATTATTTTAAAGCCTACTTGTCCAAAATCACCTTTTTTCGATAGTCGATAGGGGAGTGGCCGGTAGCTAGTTTAAATGCTTTGCTGAAGGAAGCGGAAGATTGAAAACTGAGTTCGTGTGCGATGGCGGTGACCGTCCATTCAAGCTCAGCCAATCGTTTCTTCGCCTCTGCAATGCGCAGCGCGGACAGTTGTTGGTAAGGCGTTCTACCATAAACCTGCTTGTAGGACCGCAGTAGATGATTCGTCGACATGTATGCGGCCTGAGCAATATCCTGTAACTGAATCGGCTCCTTGTAAAATGCACGGATGAAATCATCGGCGATCGCAATCCGTCTGTACAATTCCTCTTTAGTGGAGGTTCGCTGCATTTGTAGCGATTCCATCTCTTTCCCTGCAAACTGGTGAGCCGATACAAGGTGAAGCATGGTCCGATGAAACTGCTCCTCCAGCCAAAGCGGGTCGTGTTTGTTATCTGGATAGTGTTGTTTCATTATTTGAAGATGGCGGAAGAAGCCGGCATTCATTTCGTATGTTTTCTCGAAAAATCCAATCATGTCTTTCGTTCGAAACGGATCGGACAATAGCTGATCAGTGGTGTCTGTGAGCGTCCGGCAAACTTCCTCGGCAAAACCATGCCTAAAAAAGAGACAGAACGATTCGATCTCTTCCACCTCGTCAATGGCGATTGTATAGTCCCCTTCATTCAGCAATAAATAACGATTTTCCTCCACGGCGAAAAATCCTGTATCTGTCTTGTATAGGGCTCGTCCTCCAGAGAAGGTTTTGATGGAGAGCTGCCCATCTCCTTCCCAATAGTACTCATCACTTTTGGCATGAAGTATGAAATTGGTCGATTCGTCTTTTTTCATGTTTCGGGCACCAACCTACTTGTCATTAATTCTGGAGTATGGCGATATAAAAACGATGTCGAATAGTGAAAGGCTGGGTACCGTGAACAGATGAAAGAGCTGAGCTCACTTTTTCAGTAAGGGACAACCGTTCCTCTTCCATCAAATTCACAAACCAGGAAAGGGAACGTAGCCTTTCTCCCCATTCAGCCGCTGTGAAGGAAACGGTGTACTCAAAATTGTACGTGTCCATTAAATCAAAACCGTGCTGCTTCCATTCTTCAAACCACTCAACAGGGAAGCTGTTGATGAACTGGGAGGCCTCTGCTTTTGAACCAGCCGGTTTGATAAGACCCGCAGGTACCTGGTCTTTTAGAATGTCCATGGATTGGGTGACAATCGGATCGATGGTCATAAACCCCGAGTCCATGACAATCAGCTGTCCATGTGGTTTCAGGATTCGCTTGATTTCACGCAAGGAGGCTTCACGGTCGAACCAATGCCAAGCGCGTAACGCAACGGTCATATCGCATGAAGAGTCCGGCAGCCCCGTGGCCTCAGAAAATTGATTCTCATACTCAATTTCATTTCCCTTCTCTGCATCAATCCGCTGGGCTTCTGCAATCAATTCGCTAGAGGGTTCAATACCAGTGACATAGGCTCCTTGGTTCTGCAACAAACGAGTCAGTACGCCTGTTCCGGAACCTAAATCTGCTATTCGCTTCTTGGGAAAATCCACGCCTCTTGCGTGCAAGCCGGATATCAGTTCAGCCGGCAAATCGTTTCGAGACTGCGCATAACTTTTTGCCACTTTTCCAAAATCCACTTCCATGACGAACCCCTCCTTTTCCTAATCTTAACTGGAAAGTGCCTTTCTGAGTAGACCCATTATACGAGAAAGTGTCACTTATCTGAATCTACGACCTAAGGCTGAATGAGAAATCGGACGGTGGCTCGTTATAGAGTGCTGGCCGCAGGTGGTACGGTTAAGTCAGTCAGTTGATAATGAATGGAAGGGGTTTACTTGTGAAAATTTTAGAAAGCATCGTACAAAAAAAGGTGTTGGTCGGGTTATTATCCACCATGATCATTTTGTTAGGGGTCTTAGCCGTTTTCCGTCTCGACAAAGAGATCATGCCATCTGTCGGAACGGACGGCGGATATATCGTCATCGAGGCGGGAGATATGGCTGCGATTGACATAGAAGAGCGAATTACTAACACGCTAGAACAGAAATTGCAGGCGCTCGGTGATGTGGAGAAGGTTCAGTCCACGACAAAACTAGGTGGCACGCAGTTGGATATGGTTTTCGCCAGAGGAAAAGGAGCGGAAGCCATTCAGGAAGTGGAGCGGGTTGTGAGCAGCCTCCGTGCGGAGCATCCGGAAATTAAAGAAGCTTACACGGGCCAATATGGGGTGCGGCAAGGGTATGAGTTCTTCATGGAAGCTTCCGGCGGTGAGATGGAGGAAATGTCCTCTTTCGCACGGCAAGTGTTAAAACCTAGATTGGAAAGCTTGAAAGAAGTACAGGAAGTCAATGTATCTGGAACAGTGGAGCGGGAAGTGTCTATCCAATTGGATCGTAAAAAGATGGCGGAGCTTGGTATAGATGCCTCTTATGTAATTGGAAGCATCTCGGAAGGGAATTCGGAAATGACACTTGGCGAGCTGGAGGCCGAGGATGGGAATGGTTCCTTGCTTCGCTGGCAAACAAAAGTGGAGGATGTAGAGGATTTACGCAAAGTGGAGATACCAACTGCTACAGGGAACATCCCTCTTGGCGACATCGCTTCGATCTCCATTGAGCCGCTTGAGAATGCATCCTATGTATGGAAGAACGGCTCCAAAGACTTGATTTTTATTCAAATCGGAAGGGCGAACGGCGCCACCCAGCTCGATATGGCAAAGGCTGTCCGGGCGGAAGTGGATAAAATCCAGGAGGAAGGACTGGTTAAAGACTTTGAGTTGAATGAAATGGTGGCGCAAGCCGACTTCGTTCAAGAGTCGATTGATGGCGTGGCAGATAATATTTTGATCGGAAGTATTGTGGCGGTAGCCATCTTATTGCTGTTTTTGAGAAACGTCCGCGCGACGCTCATTATCGGCATCTCCATCCCGACGTCTGTTTTGCTGACATTTTTGACGGTCTACCTGCTGGGCTATAGCTTGAATATGCTGACGCTTATCGGTCTTGGGCTTGGCATTGGCATGATGGTCGACTCCTCAATTGTCATATTGGAGTCCATTTATCGGCAGAAGGAACTCGGTTTAGGCAAACTCGATGCCGTTCTGGTTGGAACAAAAGAGGTCGCAGGCGCTGTCATTTCCTCCATGCTGACAACAATTGTTGTATTCCTGCCGATCGGTTTCATCGGAGGAGATATGGGGCAGTTCATGATCATTTTGTCCATCGTTGTGGCGGTGACATTGATCAGTTCCGTCCTTGTCGCTTTTACCATCATTCCGACGCTTTCAGAACGGTTTTTACGCTACCGAAAATCGACGAAAGGAAAGGCGGAGGGCAAAGTCATGAGGCAGTATGGTGCCTCGATTTCCTGGATTGTCGGTAAGAAGTGGAGAAGCGGTCTTGTCATTGTCCTTTTCCTACTCTTATTTGGAGGTTCGCTCACGCTAGTGAATAAAATCCCGATGACCGTTATGCCGGATATCTTCAATCGATATGCAGAAATCCTCATCGAATTGGAACCTGGTGTGGAAGGCAATGAAAAAGAGCAAGTCGTACAAAAAGTATCACAGCAGTTAGGCGCCATCGACGATGTAGACTCTACGTTCCTTATCGACAACGGGAATCTGCTCATCGGAATAATTAATATGACAAAAGGCGAAGCGATCAAGACGGAACAAAAACAAGTAAACGAAGAAATTCTAAAATCATTACGGGCATTAACGGAACAAATGCCAATTAAGAATGTCCAAAGTGCAATGGATGGTTCAGGCGGCTCACCTGTCCAAGTGGTGATTAAAGGGGAAGACTATTCGAAGCTGCAATCAATCGGGAAGGAATTCATAAAAAAGCTCTCATCTATTGAAGGGCTTGTCGGCATCACGGATTCCATGGAGAACAGCCAGAAGCAGCAACAGGTCGTTTTGAAAGAGTCCGCAATTGAAGAAGCGGGATTAACCAGAATGCAGGTGAAACAATTTCTACAGCAAGCATTCATTGACATGCCAGTCGGTGAAATGGCCTATAACGAGGAACAAATCCCTCTGATGGTCAGATGGGCAACCAAAACAAACTCCGCAAATGATGTTTTGAACATGGAGATTCCGACAGCGGCGGGAGATAGGAAGCTCTCCTCATTAATTGAATTCCAATCGGTTCAGACACCAAAAGAAATCACACATATGGATGGAGAGCGTTTTATCGTAATTGGCGCTGATATCGAAGGCAAAGACTTAGGCACGATTAATCGGGACGTCCAAAAGGTAATCAATGCGTTCGATCTGCCAGCTGGCTATGCAATCGACGCGGGCGGCGACATCGAGCAACAACAGCAGCTGATGATGGAAATGGCAATCGTGCTTGGCATCGCTATGTTCCTTGTCTACTTCGTCATGGCAGTTCAATTCAATCACCTCGGCCATCCGCTGATTGTCATGTCCGTCATTCCAATGGCCATTATCGGGGTCATTGTCGGCCTCTTCCTGACGCAGCGGGAACTCAATCTATTATCCGGAATGGGCGTCATTATGCTCATCGGCATCGTCCTGAACAATGCCATCCTGCTCATTGACCGGACGAATCAATTACGCAGAGAAGGCATGCAAGTAGAGGAAGCGCTTGTCGCAGCAGGGAAGCAGCGGATCCGTCCCATCTTCATGACGACACTGACAACAGTAGGCGGCATGCTCCCACTCGCCCTGGCATCCGGCGCGTCCGGCAATTACCAGGCACCGCTCGCTACAGTGCTCATCTCCGGATTACTGTTTGCCACTATCATTACCTTGCTGTTGATTCCGGCAGTCTACCGTCTTGTCACTAGACGCACAGTCGCCGTGAAAGAAACAGAGAAGGTGACAGACAAAGCGCTATCGAATAGCGTGCCGGAATTTGTGAAATAACTCATCTTACAGCCCCTGCCTGCCATTTTGTGCAGGCAGGGGTTAGGTTGGTTCTCTTGAGTGAATCGAGTTCAAGAGGCGCCAAATAATAGTTGAACGCCAGAATATCAGGGCGAACGCCAGAAAGTCGAGCTGAACGCCAGAATATCGGGGCGAACGCCAGAAAACCAGGTTGAACGCCAGAATGTCAAAACGAACGCCAGAAACCGGTTTAATTCCAGATAAACCTTTGACCCGCGCCAAATAACAACCCCGGACGCCAAATATATGTTTAAGTCCATAAAATAGAGATGCCATATGAACGGAACAAACGCCAGGAAAGCTGTCCTTTCTGACCGAATTAACCTAAAAAAGGATGACTTTAACGCACTCTATTGTAGTCCGATTCAATTCCCGTTAGAGTACAAGTATTGAGAAATCCGGATTCAAGGAAACACTCAAAGTGATTTTGGAATAGGGGGAAATTATAATGTCTCACGTATTGACAGTTAAAGCAGAGGATTTTCAAAAAGAAGTATTGGAAAGCGAATTACCGGTATTTGTTGACTTCTTCACAGATGAATGCGGTCCATGCCAAGCATTCGAACCGGTTTTAGAAGATGTGGCAGAAGATTTATCCGATAAAGTAAAGTTCGTTAAACACTGGGTTACATATGAAGATTTCGAAGCGAAATCAAACCCGGTACAATTAAAATATGACATCAACTCTTTCCCATCGTTGTATCTTTTCAAAAACGGTGAAGTTGTCAAAACGTTTATTGGCTATTTAAATCGTCAAGAATTCCTTGATTTTCTAGAAGAAGTTCTTTGATTCAAAAAAGTGTTTGGAATGAAAAGTTCCAAGCGCTTTTTTTATTGTCCCAAACTCGACCGCCAGGTGGTTCCCTCTGTACAATGAAAAGAAGAAAGGGAGGCGCCTGTGATGAATGCCAAGGAAATGGACAATCAACTCCGTATCAAAACAGAGGGGACGCTTGAATTGCTAAGTCAGTCCCCGCACTATAACCGGTATGAAGCGACTCCGTATGATGCATTAGACGAATTGTTCTGCGCCTACGAGCTTCTGAAAGCGGATGGATTCGTCGATTATGGATGTGGCAAAGGACGGGTCTCCTTCTACGTCCACAACCGTTTTCAATGTAAAGTGACCGGCATTGAGATGAATGGCCGATTGTACGAGGATGTCTTGACGAATCTATATCACTATCGCGGCAAGGTGCAAAGAAAAAAGGATGGGCAGCTTCATTTTGAACGTTGTTACGCGGAAGCGTTTGAAGTGGAACCGACCGATAACCGCTTCTACTTCTTCAATCCGTTTTCTGTGCAAGTCTTCACTAAGGTCGTCGGCCGCATATTGGAATCAGTTGAGGATCACGGGCGGCCGGTCGATCTCATCTTGTATTACCCATCCATGGATTACGTACAATACCTTGAAACCAAAACAGCTTTCAATTTGCTCAAAGAAATCAAATTGGGCGGAATCTATGAACATAATGAGGACGAACGCTTTCTCATTTATCGGCTTCAGTCATGACAGTTGAAGAAAAAGAATGGTATGTACGGCTTCCTGGCAGGCGTTTACAGTTATCCCACGCTTTAATGGCTTCCGCCTGGCTTTTGCCCTTGTTATTCGGATCCGCGAAGTAGTCGCGTATGAATCGGTTGTATTCAAATTGGGGAGCAATGTCCCTTTTGTAGGAAGGGTCTTTTTTTCGTTCCTCTTCCTCGCGCCAAGCCGTCACTGCATCCCGATACGTTTTACCGATATTTTGCTTAAAGTAATGTTGAATGAACGTTGAAAAATGAAAAGCCGGGATGACCGTTTTAAAAAAAGCCCGTACATTTTGACTGCATCGGTGGTTTGCTGTGATGACCGTATCAAGGTTTAATTCTTGTTGTTTCTTTGGCCGAGCAGTTGCCTGGCGTATCGGATTTATTATTTCCCCGGTTCGCAGGAACGTACTGATGCGGTCGGTTATTTCCCCTTTTGATCCTGCCGCGCTCAGTCCGTTTCCCCGGCAAAACTCCTGAAGTTCTGCTTTTAGCCAGTAATAATCCAAGAACTCTTCAACTGAAAGATCTATATGTAAGATTGGTCTCATGAACGTACCTCCTCTTCATATAATAGAACATAAGTTCGTTTTGTTCAATACAGAAAAGGCCACCTAAGGAAAGGTGGCCTCGTTTCATAATAAATGCATCGCTTCCTCTGCTTCATCCCAAGGGACTGCATAGCCTTTCCCTTTAGCACAGAAAATGGATGACGACGTGTACTCTGGATCGGCATCTTTATTGTAGCCAATCCGTTCAATGACCTCTTCTTGATTATGACAGACGTCGTAGCCGCTGAACCTTAGTGTCATCGCACCTTTGCCATTCGTGAACGAAGCGAATACTGTGCTGTAATTCATGAAGGTAGCGACGGGAACGCGGGCGGTGATGATGGTTTTGTCTCCGAGTGTTTCAGGAGGATCAAACGTGCCGTGCGCCTGCTGGATATCCGAAAGGACACGTCCGATGTGATCCATGTCTATTTTGATTTTTACGTCATAATACGGTTCGAGCAGGACATTGGCCGCTTTCTCAAGCCCTTGGCGTAACGCACGGAATGTGGCTTCCCGAAAATCGCCCCCGGATGTATGCTCATTATGGCCTTTTCCGGTCAGCAATGTAATTTTCACGTCAGTAAGTGCCGAACCTGTCAATAAACCATGATGATCCTGTTCAAAGATGTGATGCTTGATCAGGTTTTGATTGCCAACGGATAGGTCGTTCGCGTGGCATTCATTTGCAAAGGAAATGCCTGCACCCCGTTCTGCTGGTTCGATTCTAAGATGCACTTCCGCGTAATGTTTGAGCGGTTCAAAATGCCCGTAGCCGTTCACGGGTGCTGAGATTGTTTCCTTATAAAGAATAGTCGGCTGGCCAAAATCAATGGCGTAGCCGAACCGGTCACGAACGACTTGCTTCAGCACTTCCAGTTGAATGACGCCCATCACATGGACATGCAATTCCTGAACATGCTCATCCCAGACGGCTTGCAAGGATGGATCCTCCGCATCCAATGTGCGGAAGGCGTGCAGCATATCCTTCAGGGGGATGGACGGATCAAAACGGACGCTGGATCGCAGCGTGGGAATCAAATCATAGGAAGCGGAGTCTTGCATTGTTCCGATTCCATCCCCGATGGCGGATTCAGCCAGCCCCGTCACGGCAATCAATTCACCCGCAACCGCATGATCGTCATTCGTATATTTCTTCCCGTTGTAGCGTCTCAACTGGGTCACTTTTTCAACCGCTGTGGCGGTAGTAATTTCATCACGCACATGGAGTGTGCCGCTCTTTAGCTTTAAAAATGTTACCCGGCTGCCGTTCTCGTCATGCCGAATTTTATAGACCCTTGCCGCCAATTCACCTTCCGCGGAGTAATTTGTCTCGGTAAGGCGGTCAAAAGCGTCAAAAAACTCTTGGATTCCAATATCTCTTAACGCGGAGCCGCAGCCATACGGAAAAACTTGAAGCTCCTGGATCATGCGGCTCAGTGCCTTCATCCATGCATCCTCATCATACTCCCCATCCATATAACGCTCCAAAAGCTCTTCGTCTCTTTCTGCAATAAACTCTATGAGTTCGTTAGTTAAGGTTCCATCTTTTAATTGGGATAAATCCAGAAGTTCCGTTGTAAAGGACATGCTCATTTCATTTAAGATGCCGGGAATATCAGTGCCTTCCCGATCGATTTTATTGAGAAAAAAGAAGGTCGGAATCCGATGTTTCTGCAGGAGTTGCCAAACCGTTTCGGTATGTCCTTCCACGCCATCTGCTGCGCTGATCAAAACGATGGCAAAATCCATTACTTGAATGGCCCGTTCCATTTCCGGTGAAAAATCGACATGGCCGGGCGTGTCAATTATTGTATAAATGGAATCGTTGTATGTGAAATTTCCTTGCTCTGCAAAGATGGTGATGCCGCGGGTTCGCTCGATTTCATGGTTATCGAGGAAAGTATCTTGATGATCGACCCGTCCCCGCGTCCGGATGCTGTTCGTGTGAAAGAGCAACTGCTCTGAAAATGTTGTTTTGCCCGCATCAACATGCGCAAGAATTCCTATCGTTTTAAACATCGTGTACACCTCGTTGTTTCAGCTTCCCTCCATTATAACTCATTTTCCAATCGGCAAGTGCTTGATCCGTGGCCCGAACCAGTAGAAGAGTTCTAAGATGAGTGCTGATAGAATGCCCATAAGCAGTCCATTCGAGAGTAAAGGCTGGACGAGTTCCGGCAAGGGAGTAAACACTGTTACCGGAAAGGTCATAACGGCCAGGCCGACGAGCGCCGGCAAAGCAACACGGTATACCGTTTTCGGTTCGAATGATAACCCTTCAATATTGCGTAGCGAAGAGCGGAATAATTGCAAATAAGCGACGAACAGGACGGTGTTGCCGACACTGTGCGGGATGGTGGAAAAGAAAGCTGTCAGGGAAGGGGAGAGACCTAGAATAATGAACAAGGCGGCCCCAAGAAAAAAAGGAGTGCGTTCACGGATGCCGGTCGACTGGAGAAAGCCAAGAGAAGAGGCGTACGGCGCAAAGGGGACAAGACCAAGCATTCCGGATAAGGTTGTCAGGATTCCTGTTAAGAAGAAAGAAGACTTATATTGAAATCGGGTTGTCACTTTGCCGAATAGATCCTCGGATTCCTTTAAGGTAGCGACCGTATTTGTCGTATTCAGCAATCCCGCCATAATAACAGTCAGGACAATGCCCCACTCCAATGTCGGCTCGCCCCAGGGAAACCACTGCAGAAATGGCGTCGTATGTATCGCTTCCTCCGTCTCTGACGGGAAAAAGAAAGATGACGCCATCCAGCCTGCCACCATGCCGATCAAAAGATTCAACCGGCTGATTATGCCTTTGCCCTTTACATGGATGAGGATCGTGAAGGTAGCGAGCAGAAAGGAAAAGCCGGCCATTTTCATATCGATGACAGACCCTTCATTCAAGCCGATCATCCCTTTCAGGAAGATCGAAATCAATTGATTGGCTAGCAATAAAAGAAACACGAACATGACGGCTGGCGTGAACCACTTCTTCAACAATTCACCTATGCCCAGCAGACCGAAAACCGCTACAAGTGCTCCCGAAATCATGGCACCCACTGCAATGCTACCGCCGACCGTTGTCAATTCCATTCCGAGCGCATCCGCAGTTCCCGCCAAACTCAAAATGACACCCCACCACAGCCCTGACTGTCCTTCCATCAATGGAAGCTTATGGCCGATCCAACCTTGCAGAACACAAGCGAGCCCCGTAAGGATGAATGACCGCTGAATCGCTGACACAATTTCTACCTGCTCCAAATCAAATGCACTGCCGATCGATATCGGAATGACCACCGTATTCGCAAACATGAAAAATAACCATTGAAATCCCGCCAGCAGTGTGACGGATAGACTAGCCCTCATGCATAACACCAACCTCCCCAAGCACTTACTCTAGGTTACGAAACAATTAATTAGGTGCTACTATACCATAAAAGTATTCTGCCTGACTATATAATGATAGATAAATTAGAAGGTTCAGTGAAAATATAGGCAGATGCTTTAACGTTGAGGTGGGGACACATTTGCAGTATCTATGAAAAACCTTAAATTGTTAAAAGCATTCAGCGCGGAATGGAGTGTTTCGAGGCATGACGGTTCGCCGCGTATTGAAAGTCTTTGAATAATCGACGCATAAAAAGTTTAATACCCGGTCTTTTCGCTAAACCGCTCGTATAATTCCAGCAACCTCTCGTATCCTGTTGCCAACCGCTCATATAATCCCGTGACCGCTCGTAACTTCTACAATTCCCTCATATATCCCGAAGACCGCTCGTAAACTTCCGGAACCTCTCGTATAATCCAGCGAACCGCTCGTATCTCCAATCACTCCATCGCATACCAGCAAGCCGCCTTTCATACCAACGCTCCGCCATCCGCCAATCCGTCAGCAGATGCTCATCAAAAAAAGCCGGCCCTCTGCTATAGAGGGCGCGGCTCAATGTTAATTTTTTTGTTCCTCCAGCAAGCGGGTGAAGTCTGCCTTGGAGAGGGGTTTGGCGTATAGATAGCCTTGAACTTCGTCACAGTGCAGCTTGTTAAGGAAGCAGGCTTGGTCTTGGGTTTCCACGCCTTCTGCGACGACTTGCAGATTCAGATTTTTGGCAAGGTCGATAATGGCTTTGACGATCATTGTGTTGTTTTCGTCCAGCTCACGAATGAATGCTTGATCGATTTTTAAGTGGGTGAGTGGAAATTTACTTAAATAGATCAAGGATGAGTAGCCCGTTCCGAAGTCGTCGATGCTTGCGTTGACGCCCAGGTTGCGCAGTTCTTGCAATATTAATTTGCCATGATGGACATCGGACATAATGGTTTCGGTGATTTCTAAGTTGAGATATTGCGGTTCAAGTCCTGTTTCATCCAGAATTGCTTTTACATCGGATACGAAAGAAGGTTGCCTGAATTGACGGATGGATACGTTGACGCTAACCCGCATGGGGGGCAAGCCTGTCTGCTGCCATTCCTTTGCGTCGCGGCAGGCGGTTTTCAGCACCCATTCGCCGATGGGCAGGATGAATCCGTTGTCCTCCGCAATCGGTATGAAATAGGCGGGTGAAATAAATCCGCGTATTGGATGTTGCCAGCGGAGCAAGGCTTCCATGCCTTTCATCCGACCGGTTTTCAAATCGAATTGGGGCTGGTAGGCAAGAGATAACTGATTGCGTTGCAAGGCTTGTCGCAATTCCATTTCTACCATGGTCTGCTCCACTAATTCATCGTGCAGTTTTTTTGTGAAAAATTGATAGGTGCCACGTCCGGATTCCTTTGCCAGATACATCGCGGAATCCGCATTTCTCATTAGGGTATTGTAATCCGTTGCATCTGCCGGGTAGAAGTTGATGCCAATGCTCGGCGCCACGAAGACTTCGTGCTGCCCCAGCAAGTACGGATAAGACAGATCTTCCACGATTCGTTCAGAAATGGCTTGCACGGCAGGACGATCGCCTGAACGAACGAGTACGACGAATTCATCACCGCTTAGCCGTGCAACAAAATCCTTTTCACCCACAGAGAGAGACAATCTTTTGCCGACTGCTTGTAACAATTCATCCCCAACATGGTGCCCTAGCGTATCGTTAATCATTTTAAACCGATCCAAGTCCATGAAGAGCAATGCAAATTCTGAGTTGCCCTCTTGGGCATAATGGATCCAATCTGCCACCTGTTCCTGAAGCATCCGGCGGTTTGGCAATCCGGTCAGGTAATCGTAATAAGCCATATGTTCAATGACCCGTTCCGCTTCCATGCGTTCTGTAATGTCGATCGCCGTGCCGACCACTTCCTCCACTTGTCCCTCTCTAAAAATAGGGGAGAGATACACGAGAAACGTCATGAATGAAAAAGGGAGTTCGAATTGAACGGTTTCCCCAACAAGTGCTTGATGGAACAATTGAGAGAGCCGTGATAGCTCTTCTTCGCTGTACTCCCCGCCAAGTTTTCCATTATTTAATGAGTCAGCAGTAACCCCTAATTCTTCAGCAATTTTTCCTTCCATTAGCGTAAACGTGATGGCTCCAGTTTTATCCGGTTTGTATTTAAAAATCGCGTTTTGGAGATTTTTAACTGTTTGCCTGAAATCATTGAGCAATGCAATTTCAAGTGATTGCTCCGCCTGCTTCCGTGCAGTGATATCATGGCGGATGGAAATATATTGAACTGGTCTCCCATCTTTGCCCACGAATGGGACGATAGTGGTCGCCACCCAATATAGTGACCCGTCTTTCGCTCGATTTTGGATATCCCCTTGCCACACTTGACCGTTTCTGATCGTTTCCCACATGTCTTGGAAAAAGAGTTTGGGATGATAGGCCGAGTTGATGACGCGGTGTGTTTTGCCGATTAGCTCTGCTTGCGAGTATTGCGATAGCTCACAGAATTTCTCATTTACATACGTGATAATCCCTTTTGAATCGGTGATTGCCACAACGGAAGAGTGATCGAGTGCATTTTCGATATTTCGTAGATTCTCAACAGTCTCGATATATTGCTTGCTTGTAAGTTCCGATGCCGTCACGTCCGTATCTACGGAAATGAACCCATCAAATTCGCCTTGCTCATTAAAGATGGGGGAAATGATCGCCTCCACCCAGTAGGGGGAACCGTCTTTAGCCACACTTTTAATTTTGCGATGCCAGTAGCGATTGCTCTGAAAAGCCTCGTTCATCTCGGCAAAGAATATGTCTTTATCATAGTCGGGGTTTAATAATCCAAAATCTTTTCCAATCAATTCAGATGCATCATACTGCGAAAGAGTACAAAAGTTTTCATTTACATGAAGAAGGATCCCGTCCCGGTCTGCCGTGGATATGCAAAATTTTTGATTGACGAGCAGATAAATAGATGGATGTTTTTTTAATTCCTCTATGATCATAGCTTCTATTCCTTTCCACTAGATGGGTGGCAATGCGAGTAATCCGTTGGAACTATGAATGATAATTCATATATAATTTTTATGAAATTATAATGACCTTTTTCTTATTTGCAGTTTATCCGATTATACCATCTTACTATCTCGTTATCTACTTGCAGTCCGGAAGAAGATTGACGGAATTTTTACAAATAAAAACAAGTTTTCTCTACTGTTCTTGTCGTTTTGAATGTAAACTGAGAGTAAGAGGGAAGGGGGAGCATTGTGAAAAAGAAATATACGAAAACGGAGAAGAGTTGGATGTACTATGATTGGGCCAACTCAGCTTATTCCATTATCATTACGACAGCAGTTTTTCCGCTCTACTACAAAGCGGTGGCCACTGATGCGGGAGTGAGTCTTGCACATTCTACGGCCTATTTGGGCTACACGGTGGCCATTGCGACATTCATTCTGGCGATGATTGGCCCGATTCTTGGCACAATTGCAGATTATCAAGGATTAAAAAAGAAATTTTTCTTCGCCTTTTTCCTATTGGGATCGCTATCGACCATTTCATTGGCGTTCGTTCCGGGAGACAATTGGTTCATGTTACTTGTTTTATATACAATCACGGCGGTAGGCTTTCATGGGGCGAATATATTCTACGACGCCTTTCTTGTGGATGTAACGTCGGAAGATAAAATGGATGATGTGTCTGCTAGGGGCTTTGGTTTAGGGTATATCGGGAGTACCATTCCATTTATTATAAGCATCGCAGTTATTCTGCTGGCGCAAAAGGGCGTGCTGCCGATTGAAACGTCCATGGCGAGCCGGATTGCCTTTGTCATTACAGGTATCTGGTGGTTCAGCTTTACGATTCCGATGCTTAAAAATGTTGTGCAACAGTATGGGATTGAACGAGAGCCCCGACTGCTGGCGGGGAGTTTTCGCCGCTTAGGAGTGACGTTCAAAGAGATCCGGAAGTATCGGACGGTTTTTCTGTTTTTGCTCGCGTACTTTTTCTACATTGATGGGGTAGGTACGATCATTTCGATGTCAACCGCGTATGGGACGGACTTGGGCATTGATGCAACGAGTCTTCTGATCATCTTATTTGTTACACAGGTCGTTGCTGCGCCATTTGCCATTTTATATGGCCGGCTGGCTAAGAGATTTTCTGTAAAACGAATGCTCTATGTCGGCATTTTTGTCTACATCGCAGTGTGTGTGTACGCCTTTTTTCTTGAAACGACGCTCGACTTCTGGATATTGGCCATGTTAGTCGCTTCGTCGCAGGGCGGCATTCAGGCATTGAGCCGTTCTTATTATGCGCAGCTTGTACCAAAGGAAAAAGCGAATGAGTTTTTCGGATTCTATAATATTTTTGGTAAATTTGCGTCTGTTATGGGCCCATTATTGCTTGGTGTCACAGCTCAGCTAACAGGTAGTTCCGCATACGGTGTTTTCAGCTTGGTCATCTTGTTTATTATCGGCGGAACGATTCTTTATCTCGTTCCCAAACCTGAATCAGAGCTTGCCGCGCGGTAATAAAAAGCGCCATCCAAATAAATGGATGGCGCTTCAGCCTGTTGACAAACGCTTTCATACGTTGTTGCTCGGCTCGCTCGTCCTCTCATGAACTTTAGTTCTATTCGAGTCTTCGCTCGCCTTCGCGCCTAGTCTGGCAAGCGTTTTCAAGCCAGGCTGAGGTGTGTGCTAATTAGTCGAAAAAGCAATTACAAAAGTGTAGACAAAGTTAAAATCGACTTTGTCTACACTCTGAAGCGCCATCCAAATAAATGGATGGCGCTTCTCTATGCTTATTTTTTATTCAATCTGGAAACCTGCAGAATACGGAAACCGTTCTTTTCCAGCTTTTCACGAAGTTTGGCGACTTCCTCATCACTTCGGGTATCTTCGAGAGTAATGACGACGCGGCGTGCAAGGGAGGAACCGTTATCGAGTGTCAGCAAGCCTTCGATATTGTCATCGCGCAGGGTTTTCGTCAGACGGTTGATCATCCCTTTTGCCTCTGTTGATGCAAGGGTGATGTTAATGCCGCCTGTTTTCAATCCAAACGCATCTTCCAGTACGCTTTCGACTTTATTGTGTGTTAAAATGCCAAATAGCTTCCCGTCTTTTACGACGCTGATAAATGGCAATGCCTTGATTTGCAATAACGCATTTAAGAAGGACTCGTCTTCTGTAATAAAGATGTCCGCATGCTTGACGAGAGAATCGATAGATGATTGCTCATCCCCTTTCTCTTCGTACAGATATTCGATCAAGTCCACTTTGTATAACATTCCTTTGTAGGCATCCTGCGAGTCTACAACTGGTATGCAACGGTACCCCGTCTCATTAATTTTTTTCAATGCATCTTTTACAGTCTCTTCAATAGAAACAGTTGCCACTGCTAAACGTTCCAGCGTCAAGTCTCGAATATGCATCGTCAATCCCCCTTATCTACAGTCATTTCAGTTAAATCAAAATATTGATTAAAATTTATTATAAGTGAGAGCTTGATTCTTTGACAAGTGAATTTATACTATTTGTATAGGTTCACAGGAAAAGGAGTGATCCATTTGGAAACATTGCAACATGCGGCCCTCCTCGATATTGTGGGGGAATTGTTCGCAGACGAAATCTCCATCGTCGTGGCAAATACGAAGGAATATGTCTATTATCGGCCGAGTAAGCGAGTCGATTTAAAAATAAAACCGGGCGATCCCGTAAAAGAAGGAACGATTGCATACAAGGCGCTCCACGAGGATCAGCGGGTGTCCGAGTTTATCCAGCGGGATGTCTTCGGAGTCCCATACCAAGGGATGGCAGTGCCTTTCCATCAGGAAGGCCAGCTGGCGGGTTGTGTTGTTGCGATTTATCCGGCGTTTACGGAAGGAAAGTCCGTCGTTACAATCCGGACGCAAGATGGCTGGGTCCCGGTTCCTTTCGGTGATGTGCATTATATTGAAGTGAAGGACCGAAAAACATATGTCATTGCGGATCAGCTGACAGGCACGCATAAGAATTCCCTACAAAACTTCGAGTTCAGTTTGCCGCGTGATTTATTTGTCCGCTGCCACCGTTCCTTCATTGTAAATGTTCATCACATAAAGGAGATCTATCCCGATACCCATTCTACATTTGTGCTTGGTATGGCGAACGGCGCAAAGATTCCGGTCAGTCAATCCTATTCCAGCTACTTCCGGAAAATGCTCGGATTCTAATAACCTCCTTCTGCAGGCGGTTTGATAAGAACACTTCCACAAGCTGCCTGCAGACTATAAAACAAAAATCTTCTGCTTGACCCTGAGATTGTCCCGATTCGTCTTCATATTTCCTTAAATGCACCCCATTCTCCTATCGTGAAAGCGGTTGCGATACGATAGATTTACGATTATCTAAAAGTTACGAAAAGGGGCTAGGCGGTATGGGGCAGCAAATGGATCGGATTCGAATCGATGAATTGAAAAACTTGGTCGTGTCCCCCGAAGAGGCAGCGTCATGGATTTCGGACGGGATGACGCTAGGGCTCAGCGGGTTTACTCGGGCAGGTGATGCCAAAGCAGTTCCAATGGCATTAGTAAAACGGGCGGAAACAGAAACATTTAAAGTGAATGTCTACACGGGAGCTTCCCTTGGTTCGGATGTTGATAAGCTATTTGCGGAAGCCGGGATTGTACATAAGCGGTTGCCTTTCCAAGCGGAGCCGGCAATGCGCAGGAGCATTAACGAAGGAGATGTGCTATTCTGCGATCATCATTTATCGCATACGGCTGAATGGATTCGTTCCAATGTGATTGATTCGATCGACTTCGCAATATTGGAAGCGGTTGCAATTACGGAGGACGGAATGGTGATTCCATCGACGTCCATCGGCAATTCCTATTCGTTTGCCCAGCATGCAAAGTCAGTTATCATTGAAATTAATTTAGCGCATGCTGCGGAACTGGAAGGCGTTCACGATCTCTATGATCCGGGCAAGCAAGGCGAACGTCGGCCGATTCCGCTGGCTAACACAGATGACCGAATCGGTTCAATTGGAATTCCTGTAGCGCTGGAAAAAATCAAGGGTATCGTCTTTACGAACCAGCAGGATTCCCCTTCGCTTATCACGCAGCCAGACGAAGAGACGCAAATGATGGCGGGGCATCTTCTCGAATTCCTGCGGTCAGAAATAAAGGCTGGCCGATTGACGAATAAGCTGGCACCTTTGCAATCCGGCATTGGGTCACAGGCGAATGCGGTACTTCATGGGATGCTGCACTCAGAATTTGAGGAGCTGGAAGTCTACTCCGAAGTGTTGCAGGATGCTGTATTTGACTTGATAGACGCCGGAAAAGTCCGTTATGCGTCATGCGCTTCCATTACATTGTCACAAGAGAAGATGGAACAGGTCTTCTCTAATTTTGAAAAATATCGTGACAAACTTGTTATGCGGCCACAGGAAATTTCCAACCACCCGGAAATTATTCGCCGACTTGGTTTGATCTCGATCAATACGGCGCTTGAACTTGATATTTATGGGAATGTCAATTCAACACATGTGACAGGAACGAAAATGATGAATGGCATCGGCGGCTCCGGCGACTTTGCGCGAAACGCCAGGCTTGCGATCTTCGTGACCAAATCTGTCGCTAAAGGCGGCGATATTTCGAGTATTGTGCCGTTCGTTTCGCATGTCGACCATACCGAGCATGATGTCGATGTCATCGTAACAGAACACGGCTATGCTGATTTACGCGGGCTTGCCCCGCGGGAGCGGGTTGGGTTGATCATCGAGAACTGTGCGCATCCCGACTATCGTGAACCCCTTTGGGCATATTACGAGGAAGCGCTCGGGCGTGGCGGGCATACGCCGCATGTCCTTGAAAAGGCGTTCTCCTGGCATTTGAATCTTATGGAACACGGCACGATGCGTCCGAAAGTGGAAGAAACAGCACAATGAGTGCCATCAGGTGAAAGCCTGTTGACATAGTACCAACCTGTAGATGAAAAGGAGTCCCGATTGCGGGACTCCTTTTTGCGTGTGCGTTCACATATTACATTAGTTTTGAAATAAACATCGTAGCGATGCCGAAATAAATGAGCAATGACAGGATATCGTTAATTGTTGTGATTAACGGACCGGATGCCACTGCGGGGTCCACTTTGAATTTATTTAAAATAAGTGGAATGACGGTTCCAGCGAGTGTACCGATAATCAGCGTAGCGACGAGGGAAGATCCGACGACGAGGCCGAGCGTGAAGCTGCCTTGCCAAATATAAGCGATGATAGAAATGACGGCACCGCAGACGACGCCGAGAAGAACGCCGACAATCAGTTCTCGGAAGACCAGTTTTAATCCTCTCTTCAAATCCATATCATCGGATGCGAGTCCGCGGACCACGACAGCGAGCGACTGGGTTCCTGTATTCCCGGTCATCCCGGCAATCATGGGCATGAAGAAGGCCAAAGCAACAACGGCCTGCAATGTATCTTCGAACTTGGAGATGATACTCCCCGAGACGAGGCCAATAAACAATAGAAGTATGAGCCAAGGCAAGCGGCGATACGCAGCGATGAATGGAGGCGTGTTAAAATCGATTGACTTACCTGAGGCAAACAGCATCTCAATGTCTTCATTCGCTTCCCGGACCACAATATCAAGTACATCATCCGCTGTAATAATCCCGACGAGTACGTTTTGATCGTTCACTACCGGAACGGAAACGAAATCATATCTTCCAATCATTTTTGCAACATCCCGCTGCTGGGTCGTCTCGTGTACACTCATTACATCAGATGTCATAATGTCCTTCACACATTCGTCCGGTTTGGCGAGCAATAAATCCCGGTAGGATAAGACGCCGGCCAATTTTTTATCGTCTGTAATAATATAGACGTAGTTTAAATAGTGGGCGAACTCCTTGAAGTTCTTTAATTTGTCGATGGTTTTTTCCACCGAATATGATTCATGCACCCAAACATATCGGCTTGTCATGATTCGTCCGGCCGAACGTTTCGGATACTTCATCATCTTCCGTATATCTCGTTTTTCCTCTTGTCGCAATTCTGCAATCAAATGCTCGATTTCTTTATCGGGCAGGTCAGACAGAAGGTAGGACAAATCCTCGCTCTTCATCAAATCGAGCAACTCGTACGACCGTTTCGGACCGATTAATTTCAGCACATTCAGTTGCTCATTCTTTGTTAAATACCGAAGCAGCGTAACCACATTTTCTGTGCTGATAATTTCAAGAAATAATGGACGGCGCTTTTTCGGGAGACAGCGGTATTGGGCCGCAACCTCAAACGGAGGCAGCTCTTCAATTGCCTTTTTGAACTTATCTTTTTTTCCTTCTCTTAGCAGCTGAATGAGCGCTCGTGAGATTTCATCTCGGTTCCCATTCACTGGCATTTGCTCCACCTCACTTTTACTATTCTCTCAATGAAACTCTTACAAGCCCTTCTTCCCTAAATAGGCCAGAAGAAAACAAACTCAAATTAGATGTTTAGCAAGAGAACAATAGGGAAAGTGAGTTAGTGACCTAAAAAACGGTGAAATGCCGAAACAAAAAGGGGAGACTCATCATGAGTAAATGGAAGAATTGGGTAATCATCTTAGCAGCTGCTATGTTGGTACTAACAGCGTGCGGAACAAAAAAAGAGGAGAAGGGGAGCACAACTACGACAGAAGAAGGCTATGAGCTCGTAAATAAAGGGAAGTTAACATATGCCGCAAGTGGACTTTATAAACCTTTTAACTTTGAAGAGAATGGGGAACTGACGGGTTTTGACGTGGAGATCGGTAAAGCGATTGCGGAAAAGATGGGATTGGAGCCGAATCCGGTAACAAACCCATTTGAAACGATCTTGCAAGGCTTGGTCGCCAAAAAATATGATGCCATCATCGGGTCTATGGCCTACACAAAGAAACGTGCAGAGCAGGCTGCTTTTACTGAGCCATACTATTACTCTGGCGGCATGATCTGGGTATCTGCAGATAATAACGACGTAACATCACCAGAAGATTTGAAAGGTAAGAAGATCGGTGTTGTCGCCCAATCAACGTATGAAGAACCGGCAAAAACCGTATCAGACAATCTGCAATATTACAGCAGTGACGTAGTCGCATTGAAAGACTTAACGGTAAAGGGACGCCTTGATGCAGTTATAACTTCCGACATTGTAGGGTTTGAAGCGAAGGATAGTGGTTTCGCGATCAAGGAAGTCGGTAACCCGTTATGGGTCGAACAGCCATCCATTGCCGTTCGCAAGGATAATGATAAATTGCGTGATGAAATTGATAAAGCGTTGAAGGAAATCATCAATGATGGCACGTACGAAGAGATTTCTCAAAAATGGTTTAAACGAAATCTGTTAGAGATCGATTTGGAAGATGCAGAACTGCTGGAATAACAATAGACTTGGAAAAGAAAGAGGGAGTGACCAGTGCCAGAAACATTAGTAACTATATATGAAGTATTCATGCGGACGTACGAAGGCTTCTTGAAAGCGGCACTCGTCACGTTGAAAATAACAGCAATTGCACTTGTAATTGGAATAGTACTCGGAATTTTGTTCGCCTTAATGAGAATTTCAAAATCGAAAATTCTTAGTACGATCGCCAACATTTATATATCGGTCATCCGGGGAACACCGCTTATAGTACAAATTATGTTCTTGTATTATGGGATTACATCGATCATTGTGTTGTCCAATTTCTGGGCAGGGGCCATCGCGCTTGGAGTCCATAATGGTGCTTACATCGCCGAAATTTTTAGGGGAGCGATCCAAGGAGTGGATCGCGGCCAGCGGGAAGCTAGCCTTGCACTCGGTATGAATAAGAATCAGACGATGCGCCGGATTATTTTCCCTCAAGCATTGCGTATTGCAATTCCGCCCCTCGGCAACCAATTCATCATAACGCTGAAGGACTCGTCCCTCGTTTACGTTATTGGTGTTACAGAATTATTCGGCTTGGCAAACCGGGAAGCGGCCTCATCCTTTTTGCCATTCGAAACGTTTATGGTCGTTGGACTCTACTATCTCGTTCTTGTTCTCATTTTTACAGGACTGCTCAGATTGTATGAGAATAAATTGAATGTAGATAAAACATAAGGGAGGCAAACAGCATGATCAAGACAGAAAATCTCCATAAAAAATTCGGCAAACTAGAAGTGCTGAAAGGGATCGATTTGAACATCCATCCGGGAGAAGTCGTTGTATTGGTCGGTGTCAGCGGCTCTGGGAAAAGTACATTGCTCCGCTGCCTGAACTTCCTGGAAAAAGCACAAGAGGGCAACATTTATATCGATGGCCGGAAAATAGATCGGAAGAAGGATAACTTGCCAAAGGTACGCGAGGAAGTCGGAATGGTGTTTCAACATTTCAACCTGTTTCCACATAAAACGGTTCTCGAAAATATTATAGAAGCGCCGATGATTGTCAAAAAGATGGACAAGTCCAAAGCAGAACAGCTTGCGCGCCAACTTCTTGAGAAAGTAGGCTTGTCTGACAAGGCGGATGTCTACCCGAACAAGCTATCAGGCGGTCAAAAACAACGGGTAGCCATTGCCAGAGCACTGGCAATGGAACCGAAAGCACTCTTGTTCGACGAACCGACATCGGCGCTTGACCCTGAACTCGTCGGGGAAGTTTTGCAAGTCATGCAAGACCTCGCGAACGAAGGGATGACCATGGTCGTCGTCACACATGAAATGAAATTCGCCCGAGAGGTCGCCAGCCGTATCATCATGCTCGACGAAGGGCGCATTATTGAAAATGCTGATCCGGACACATTCTTTAATCATTCATCAAATGAACGGACACGCCAGTTTTTGGAGATGGTGAACCTGAAGTAACCAACAGCATATCGATGTATAGAAAATGAGTAGCAGCCTTCCACCATGGGGAGGCTGCTTTTTGTTGTTAAATTAAAACTTGCGTTAAGTGAGGAATTTCGATTGAATTTGCGACTAGTTCTAAAACAATGCTTATTTGATCTCATTCACCCATTCAGGCACAGTACTAATATTGGCCCTAGAGGAATTGACCAAAAAAGTTAACTCGGTATCGGAATAAAAACCGTTTCTAATAAAGAGTTGATAATAAAGCCGATCATCCTTCCATTCCACTAGATTTCTAGTAACGAGTGCTTCCACTCCATCATCTAAACGAATGGTCCTAACCTCTTCTAGTCCCGAGTCTTGCAAAGAATAGTCGAAAGGTTCCTTACTGATACGATAATAATACATTGCGAACACAAGCATCTTGTCATATTCCCAATTAGCCCCTTTACGGACATCCATTTTAATATCGTCCCGATACTCAACATAATGCGTAAACTGTATCGGTTCCCCATCCGAATACGTCACTTCTCCAAAAGTGCACTGAATAAGATACGGCTCATCTTTTGTCAGCGGCACATACTTTCCAAACTCCTTCATCGCCTTTTCCGTCTGTTTAAATCGCTTGTATTCACTTTTATCCACCGCTTCATTACTTACATTTTGACTCACTTCAAAATTGCTATTGGCTAGCGGCTGATTGACGAATACAAAGGAATTGTAGTAGGGGGCCTTCCGCATACATGAGTTGGTAGTGGAAAAATAATAGATACCTAGGGAACTACACAAGAGGGCGAGAACAATGACCCACTTTTTATATTTTCTCATAGCGTCCCTTCTTTTCTAATTAATTTACAGTTAGCTAGATTATTTCATTTAACTGGATGGGAGTCTAGAGTTCTAGTGAAATAAAATGTTTTATTTCTACTAGTATGAAAAATGTTGGTGTTTCCCTTCACTTCCTTCCATTTACATGGTAACCTATTGTTAATTATAACCAAAAAATACTGAACCGACAGTATAACCGAATGTTGAGAATGAGATCCACTCGCACATTCAATAAAGGAAAAGGGTGATGACTAGTGATAGTAGCGATAAAGAACCTCTCTAAACAATACAAAAAGCAGCAAGTGTTGCGGGATATTTCCCTGTCAATTGATTCTCCCGGCATTTGGGCGCTCGTTGGACCGAACGGTGTTGGAAAGACGACATTCTTGAATATCGTGACGAACTTAATCCCTGCTACTTCCGGAAGTGTGGAGCTGGTCGGTAAGTCGAATAAGAATTACAAGGTTTTCAAGGAGGTCTCATATCTCCAGGACAATACGGTTTTGTTCGACTACCTGACTGGCTATGATCATTTGAAATATGTTTGTGATATGCATCGACTACCGGCTAAACGAATTCGAGAAGTGGCAAGTTACGTTGGTATGGAAAATTATTTGCGCAAAACAGTGGGGAATTATTCACTTGGGATGAAACAGCATCTCTTGCTTGCGATGGCCATTATTAACGAGCCGAAGTTGCTGTTGCTCGATGAACCACTGAATGGTCTGGATCCGACGAGTGCGATCATGATGAGGAGAATCCTGCTAGAGCTGGCTGACAAGGGAACGACCATCATCTTATCTTCCCATAATCTATCGGAAGTCGATCGGGTCACGAAACAAATCATTTTTCTGAAAGATGGAAAGCTCATTGAGGAAAATATGGATCAATACGAGCAAGTTTATTACCAAGTTACAGTTAAGAAGAAATCCCCTTTGAAAGAACTGCTCACAGAAAAGGCTTTTGTTTTCGATGAAACGGGATCTGGTTTTCGGATACTTCTAGGTTCACATGAATTTCAATCCCTCCTGGATCTGCTTCAACAGTCGGATGTCGATGTGCTTGATATGCAGAAGGAGATTACTGGATCAGAAAAGCGGTATGAAGAAGTATTCGAAGTGGGGTCGCTATGAGACTGCTGCTATTTGAGATGAAGAAAATGACACGGACGAGACTCCTATTCTTCCTTGCTGCCGGAACACTTCTATTAATTGGCGCGATATTCATCCGCAACGTTCTTCAACAGGATATGGTTACTGCTGAAAAAGTTGAGTCATTCTCAAATCATCTGCAAGACGTAAGTAGTCAAAACAGAACGGATCTTATGATGATGGAGGACGAGCCGAGCGATGAACTGGAACTTCGTTTAAATAAGGGTCTTGATCTTCAAGACAAGCTGAATGAGCTGATCGATTCTATTAGTAAGGGTCTAAGGGAAGACGAACTGCAAGGGGAAATTGAAGTATCTCGAAGTGCAATAGCTTATAAAGATGCACGAGGGAGATACACGATGAGTCACGCCGATCTGGAGGATACGATTCGGCTTAACGAACAGCTGTTGGCGCTCGGTTTGCCAAAGGAGGATCCTGACCGTTCTAACCAGCCGCCATTATTCATGAAGCAAATGATGGTTCTTGTCCTCAATCCGGTTGGCTATACCGTGCTTTTTCTATTGCTGGGCATATCGATTACGCGAGAGTTTGAAGACCGGAATATGCGAATGGTGTACGCGTTCCCCGTGCCTAGATGGAGGGTTGTACTCGTCAAGTTTACCTCTTTGCTGCTCGTGGCTATGGCCTGGCTCGTCTATTTCTTACTTCTTTCCTATCTGCTTCCTACACTCGTGATGGAAACGAGGGAACAGATCTTTGATTATCCATTATTGCTTACATCAGGGGAATTAATGCGTGTAGGCTCCTATATTAATGAAGCGGTTCTTTACAGTGCCGGCACCCTGTTTTTTGCCGCGGCCATGGTGACCTTGATCGGTTTCGGATTCAGGCAGACGATTGTTTCAAGTGTCATCATTACAGCACTCTTTACAGGAGGATGGATGCTGGCGCGTAATGGAATGGATGTATTCCTAAATCCCTTTACATATGTAAGTGGAAATCAGGTAATTCTTTCACAGCCAGCCTTTTATCCTGGCGGTATACTTGTTCTGCTTATCGTTTCGATTGTCCTCTTGTTTGCTGCGATGTGGAGTAATCAAAGGCGGGGGGTTGCAAAATGAGACAATTCACGTTTGAACTTAAAAAGCTGATGAAGAAAAAGTCGATTTGGATAGCGACAGCC
The DNA here is from genome assembly GCF_023168145.1 of Sporosarcina sp. NCCP-2222. Taxonomy (GTDB): domain Bacteria; phylum Bacillota; class Bacilli; order Bacillales_A; family Planococcaceae; genus Sporosarcina. Next base: position 466,751 of record NZ_BQYK01000002.1, on the reverse strand, counting down.
TTGTCGTTGCTCGCGATTCTTATTTTTTCTTATTACCATTTCAAAGTGGCTGAAAGTATGCGCGAGGGGAATATAAAGAAAAAGGAAACTTCGATTAGCCAATATCATTTGTATATAGAGGATGCGGAAGCTGAAAAAGCCGCTGCTGAAAAACAGGGCGATGAAGAGGCGTCAGCTGCTTTGGATGGACATATAGAAAGGTTCAAACAATCTATCGAAAATCAGGAACGCTTTATCGCTGATTACACAAACAGAAATTGGGAACCAATTCTTGCTGAAGAGATCGCCGATTTAGATGTCTTTCTTACCGACAGGGGGAGTCTCGGTGTCGAGGATCAGCTCGTTCAGTCATTCACATTGCGGGCGACAATGGAGGAGCTGCAATGGTTGGAGAAAAATAGAATTGAGCCAGTTGTACAAACAACATCATTCTTTTTACTGCATCCTACCATCTATGACCAATTCACGGGAAGAGCGCAAACTGCGTGGGAACAGCTAACGGCTCGTTATGGTGACACCGGGTTTACCTATTTTTATAGCCTAATCCCGAAGTTCGTCATACCTATCATCATATTGTTCGGCTGTTTGCTCTTTGCAAACAGCGTCTCGTCAGAAAATGGAAAGAAGAGGAGGAGTATGCAGCTTCACTTTGTCCAGCCAGTGCCACGGACAACTATTTTTCTATCAAAATATTTTAGCGGTTTGTTTGTAACAATCGCTTTTGTTGGCATGATGCTTGGCGCTATCATTCTAAGTGGTGAGTTTGGCAATGGGATAGGCAGCGCAAAGTATCCTGTTCTTATCTATGAAGGAGGAGAGCCTAACCCATACGGCAGTGAATTTAACGCACTCAATCCGGATAAAGACCAGTTTCACTTCATCCCGGTCAGCAAATATGTAAAGGAAGTCCTATTATTAGGCGTTATTCTGACATTCGTCGTCTACTCCCTGTACTTCCTGCTTGCGCTCGCTATCCGGAACCCTATCATTATATTCCTTGTGACAGGGGCTATCCTGTTTGGCGGCATGAAAGCGATCCCTGAGTCCGCTTATAATCCATTAACGTATGTGGACATGCACCGTGTGCTGAATGGTGAGCTTGCTGCAATTGCTTTCAATCCCGACATTAGTTTGCACAATGGTGCGGCAATATTAGGCATCTTGGGTTGTTTCTTGTTCCTGCTGGGTCTCCTTGGATTCTATGCTAAAAGTAAAAGAGTAGCCGCGTAATGCCAAGGCAGCCTCCTGTAAGTGGAGCTGCCTTTTTGCATGGTAGAAGCTCGGACCCTATTACGTCTGACAAATTGACTCGTATGTCTCCATAATAAAGTCCTTATAAGGAGTGTGCGGCATGCTCGCTATATTCTCAACCGCTAATGAACTCAGCCGCTTCGCTTCTGTTTCATTCCTAAGGGCGACATGACATATCGATGCATACGCATCTTTCTCGTAAAGGATAAACAAGTCTGGAGGGTTTTCTGTTGTCTGGTTAATTCCAAATAATTGGAGCTTGAACAAAGGGGGTCTTGGGGAAATGAGGATTGTTACGTTAAGCAAGCCTGTGATCGAGAGGAGTGTGAAGGAATATCAAGCTAGTTGATAAGCTGTCATTGGAGGCAAACTCGTATCCGTCGAGTCTGTCTCTTTTTATTTATGGCCAATGTAATCAAGAGAGGGAACCCTCGGAATCTTATTTTCTTGTATACTCAAAGGAAGAGATTTCAGAAAACCGCATCATTGGAGGTTGCCATGTTCATCGGAACTATTTTTATTCAAGTAATAGTGCCTATTTTAATCCTTGTTGTGATAGGAGCTTGTTTGCAAAGAAAATTTTCGTTTAACTTACGCGCCATTTCTAATTTGTTAACTTACTGTCTAATGCCGGCCGCTGTTTTTATTAACTTGTATGAGACGGAGATTGATGGCCAAGTCTTGCTTGAAATCATGGGTTACTTAGTGGTATTTAGTTTGTTGCTGATTTTGGTTACTAGTGTCTTAAGTAAGTTTTTGAGGCTAGACAAAGGAGAAGCGGCCATTTTTAAAAACAGCATTTCGTTAATTAACTCAGGGAATTATGGAATACCGGTCAGCCAGCTACTCTTTCAAGCTACCCCTCTTGGCATATCCATTCAAATAATCGTCATGGTGTTCCAAAATATTTTAACGTATACATATGGTCTCTATAATTTGATTGCTGCAACGAAATCGGGATGGGACATTATGAAATCGTTATTAAAAATGCCTGTCACACACGCGATGTTGCTTGGCGGATTGCTAAATGGTCTGCATGTTCCTATTCCAGGTTTTCTTTGGACTCCGATCTCTCATCTATCAGATGCGTTTTTGGCGATTGCTCTCATCTTGTTGGGAGCACAGTTGGCACAGATTCAAATCCGCACAATATTTAATCGGACAATTATCGTTAGCAGTATTGGGAGGCTGGTCATTGGGCCGGCTGTTTCATTGATGCTAATTTTTCTCATCGGACTGGATGGCATTGTAGCCCAATCCCTTTTTATAGCAAGTTCATTCCCGACATCCCGCAATAGCTCAGGCCTTGCGTTGGAATATGATGTCTATCCCGATTTGGCAGCCCAGACCGTTCTATTTTCAACCATTTTAAGTGGGGTTACGGTTACTTTTATAGTATATTTATCAACAATTTTATTTGTGTAATTAGTTATATAAGTTTGCCTAAGTATTTTACCTATCACTTAGTTGATTGGAGTGCAGAGCGGCCACTCCAGCGAACGTCGTTACGAAGAAGGGCGTTTGCGAGTAAAAGCGTAGCGTTACGAGCAGGAAGTGAGGCTGCCTTAGTTTCTGTAAAACCCAGAAATACATCAAATTGAACCCTTCGCTGTTCGATTGGCTGCGGTCGTGCCCGAGGATAGCGTCCGCTCGGAACGGAAATCAACTGTTAGATAAAGCTAGTTGTTTCAACTTATATAGTCTTATAAACAAAGAATTATCTAAAAATTACACCCGTTAACTTCAAAATTATGGTAGGATGATAGTAACTGATTTGTAAGGGGGATGGAAATGATTTTATCAATAAAAGATGTGTATAAATCATACGGCAAGGAACAGGTGTTAAAGGGGATCACATTTGAACTTGCAGAGCCTCAAATTATTGCGCTAGTCGGACCGAACGGGTCGGGGAAATCGACATTGCTCAATATCATTACAAACTTATTGCCGGCAGACAAAGGGGAAGTGACTGTCTTAGGAAAGAACAACCGGGATCCAAACATCTTCCGGGAGATTTCCTTCATGCAAGACAATACGGTGCTGTATGAGTATTTGACAGGTTACGATCATCTTCAGTTCATTTGTGATGTGCAGGGGCTTAAAAAGAAACAGCTGCTAAAAACCGCAGATCGAATTGGCATCACAAGCTATTTAAATAAGAAAGTGAAGAACTATTCGCTTGGCATGAAGCAACATCTCTTGCTGGCAATGGCTGTTGTCAATCAACCGAAATTGATGATTCTCGATGAACCGTTGAATGGCTTGGATCCGACAAGTGCCATCAGAGTCCGGGAGCTGTTGCTGGCGTTGCGTGAGGAAGGAACGACGATTCTTTTATCCTCGCATAACTTGGCGGAAATCGATCGGGTAACTTCATCCATTTTGTTCTTAAAGAAGGGGAATTTGATTCAAGAAGATATGGCCGCCTTTGAACAGATCCGCTATCAGATTCTGGTCGATAAGCCGGAAGAGGCGGAACGAGCATTGCGGGCAGCAGCTATTCCTTTTGAGAACATCAGTGGGAGGTTGCATGTCTATCAAGCTGATGCCGAACTCGATCGGGTGTTGCGCTTATTTGGCTTTCAAGGTGTCACGATAATTGATATCGACAAGAAAGTATTCGGCTCCGAAGAACGATACCGGAAAATCTTTACGGAAGAGACGAAGTCCAATGAGCTTGTTGAAGTTTGAGCTAAAGAAAATTTGGCGGCAGAAGAAGCTTATTTGGTTGCTGTTAGTCGTTTTGTTGTGTGCTGGGTGGGTCTTTTATCAAAACTTGTTAGAGCAGGATTTGATGGTCAGAGAAGCGGAAGAAAAAATTTTTCCAATTGTGATGGAGACCGATCAATTATATGCAAAGCTGAGGCCGCTTGACCGGGAGAACAGCTTGACGGAAGAACAAAGGCATCAGTTTACTAGTTTAAATAACATGGCGAATGCTATCTTTCATTGGAAAAGTGCGATTTATGAAAAGCGCTGGGGAGACATCCCTGAGCAGGAGAAAGAGTTTCTGGCGAATTTAGAGACATTAGAGGAGGCTGGAGGCTCCTTTAGTAAGTTGCAAGGTCTAGAAAGAGAGAAGGCTATCGTGAAAAACAAATATCTGATCGAGCATCAATTGCCGTATGCTAACGAAACGTACCCAATTTCTCCGTTCTTGCAACTGAATAAGCTGGCAATGATATTGCTCGGACCTGCTGGGCTGTTGTTGCTTCTTCTCTTGTTCGGAAGCACTTACACGAATGAAAAAGAGCAACAGACGGTGCTTACGATACGGACACAGCCGGTATTAAGAAGATCGTTCCTTCTTACTAAGTATACCAGTCTCCTATGGGTCACATTTCTGTTTGTGGGGATTGTATTCCTAGTAGGATGGACTGTTCCTTCATTGATCGCGGATTCATTCAATGACTGGAATTATCCTGTTTTCCTGGAAACTGGAGACGCATTCACCATAATCCCAGCATGGCAATATGCGGGACGTCTCGCATTGCTGTTCATCGGGGCGGGTGCTTTTCTTTTCGCGTTCTTACTCGTAATGGGCACGCAGCTGAGAAGTTCATTTTCAACCGTCATGTTGACCGGCTTCTTGATAATGCTTGGTGTTGTAGTGACAGAAACTGCGGAAATGCTTCAAGTACCTTGGAATCCGTTTCAGCTGTTCCGAGGTGACCGTTTTTTACCCGAATACCCTAATTATCCAATGTGG
>NZ_BQYK01000002.1:397347-461654 GCF_023168145.1 Sporosarcina sp. NCCP-2222 | reverse complement strand
CTGCACTGACAATGAGTGCATTTGAATGGCGGAAATCCAAACGCAGAGGTTTGCTGGGCCAGATAATGGTTGTGCTCGCCATTGCCGTTATTGCCGGTTATGTATTCCTTGCGGAGCAGGTGAAGGAGAAGGAGAGTGAAACGATTGGCAAGCTCGCAAACGAACCGCTGCAAACTGAAAACGAACTGATCCCATATTTCGAGGAGAGGATTAGGGAAACAGAGAAGTCAATCGAGGAAGCGAATCAGAATGGCGAGAACGGCGAGTTTATCTATGGCCACAATATCGATTATTACAATGACATGATTGCAGAGGCGCGTGAAAGAGCGGCACTTGCAGCTACAGCGGCCGCCGCTTACAAGGAGGAAAAGTGGGCGCCGGTGTATGACTATCAGTTATTCGAAGATCATCGAAGGCTCGATATGGTGGCGGAATCTAAGAAAGGCGTCCACATCCCCGAGAGCTTGTTTGGTTATGAAGCGGCTATCTTGCAAAAGGAATGGATGAAGGAGCATAACATCAAGCCAGTTTTTCCGGGTTCGTATATTTCAAACATCCACGAACAATGGAAGCCAGAGGATCGGAAAGCGAAGGAATGGAGTAGAAAGTTGTACCGCAACATGGATCACAGTGGCTTATTCTCGCTTTACATGGTGTTCCGGGATTATCTGTTTTTCATTCCAATGTGTCTTCTGATCTTACTCGTTGGCTCAGGATTCTCCGGCGAACGAGGGAAACGGCCAACACTACATTTGCTGGAGACAATGCCGATCAAGCGGCGTTCCCTTTTCCTTGGGAAGACAATCTATTCCTCAGTTGTCGCTATGGGCAGCGCTATGGTCACATTCCTATTCGTTGTGCTCGTTGGAACGATATTCAACCGGTTCGGTGACTGGATGTACCCTGTCCTCCGCTACCATAGTAATTACGAAAAACAGTCGTTTGACTTCACGGGAAACCGGGCATTCGAAGGCGGCTATACGTTCATGCCGCTTGGTGAATATTTGCTGAAGGCCTTATTGCTCTATGTATGTGTCACCCTGTTTCTGATCGCACTTGCTAATATTATTGGGTTGGTCGCACGACAGCCGCTTGTTGTATATGCTTTGACTGGCTTGATCAGCGTGGCGGGGTACTTGGCGAGCTGGAAGCTGGACGATTTTGCCCAATTCTCTCCGTTTTTGTACTTGAACGTCCCGAAAATCGTAAACGGAGAAATACTCACGTTATTGAATAATCCAGCAATCAGCGTCACAATGGCCTGCGCGATGCTACTCGGAACTACGGTCATTTTGTTGGTAGTGACGTATTTCTGGATGAGCTTTGAGAAGAAGAGCTTGAAGAAGAGAAAACATTCTGTGGCCGAAGTCTAAGACATGGTGTGCAGCCTAAAGCAAAGCGAATTAATATTGCCGACAATGAGGCAGAACTAAAGTGCAGGTATATAAAAGGAGACGCCTCGATGGTAATGAGGACGTCTCCTTTTGCCGTTGATTGTGCAAGAAATTACCGCTTTGGCTCATATTCAAGCAAAGTAAACAGTTCTTGAAGTTCCTTCTCTGTCAAATCCCGCCACGTTCCGACAGGCAGATTGCCGAGATGGATGTTCATGATCCGAGTGCGTTGGAGGCGCCGCACCTGATAGCCGAGTGCCGAGCACATGCGGCGGATTTGCCGATTGAGACCTTGCGTCAAAGTAATATTAAATTTCCGCGGCCCCAGCTGTTTCACTTTACAAGGCTTTGTTGTCGTACCTAGAATATTGACGCCTGATTCCATTTGGCGAATGAATTCTTTTGTGAGGGGACGGTCGACCGTAACGATATACTCTTTCTCATGTCCATGCTCCTCGCGCAATATTTCATTCACGATGTCGCCGTCGTTCGTCAGGAGCAAGAGGCCGTCTGAATCTTTGTCGAGACGCCCGATATGAAAAATGCGGAGCGGGTGATTGACAAAGTCGACGACATTCCCTTCCACATGGCGTTCTGTCGTACTCGTAATGCCGACTGGTTTGTTAAGCGCGATATAGACGAGCTGCTCTTCGGTTTGGACCGGCTTTCCATCAACCTTGACATCATCCCCTGGTTCCACGCGGCTGCCGAGTTCAGCCAATTGGCCGTTAATGGTGACACGGCCGTCTTCTATCCATTTATCCGCACCGCGCCGGGAAACGATGCCGGCTTCGCTTAAAAATTTGTTGATTCGCATATGATTTGTCACCTGATTTCGAAATTCTTTCTCTCATTGTATCGCTTCGTTCCTTTCCACGCAAAGTTGATGGCACCAATAAAAGGTCCAATCCTTCTACACCCAGTGCTAACATCATATATTATCAAAAGGTTGACAATTGAAAGAAAGAATAGTAAAGTGATTACAACTTTTTTGTTCGGAACGGGTAGAGGAGCTGGGAGCGGCGCCGCCCTAGGACAGAAGAGATGAGTTGAGAAGAGCATAGCTGAGAAATTGTTGAATAAGAGGAGTAGCGCTGAAACCGTGTGTGCAGAGAGTCAGTGGATGGTGGGAACTGATCCGCGGCCGGCGTGAATGGACTTATGAGAGCCGTCTGGAGTTTTTTCGGATGGACGTCATTCCCACGTTACGGGAAGTGTCGTACTGACACGCCAAGCGGGAGCCTATAATGGCTTCAATAAGAGGTGGCAACGCGGGTAACCCGTCCTCTGCAACTGGACTTTTCTGTCCAGTTGCAGAGGATTTTTTATTTTATTGAAAGACCGCAGAAGCGTGTCGGTCCAATATAAGTCTTCTTATGCAACACAGTTCTTGCTGTTCTTTCCAGAATGAGATGAGGAGAGATTTGTATGGAGAAGACGAGTATACGCATGACAGAGAAGAAAATCGAAGGGGATTCCTTGACGCCGATCCTAATTTTCAGGCGGTTGCACGGGACGCAGCGTTTTTTATTGGAGAGTTCATCCCAGCATGAAGGATCGGGACGGTATTCCTTTATTGGCGTTAATCCTATTAAAGCCTATCGAGGAAAAGCGGGAAAAGTGGAGGAGTTTGTATATCAAACCGGTGTGTCCTATTCGCATGAGGGAGAGTTGTTTACATTATTGAAACGGCTTATGCCGAGGATTGCAGAGGCAGTACCGTATCCGTTCATGGGAGGGGCCGTTGGGTACGTCGGCTATGGGGCAGCAAAAGTGAATGATGAGGTGACAGATGAATCTGGATTCCCTGATGCTAATTTCAATATTTACGATACTGTCATCATTTTCGACCATCTGCTAAATGAAGTGACCCTATTGCATACCAAAATTCATCCTGAAACGGGAAGTACGCCGGACTTGGAAGCATTGGCCGACAAAATTACAAACGGGCCGGTAGAAGAAGAGAAACCGGTAGCTTTGTCCGAATTTCGAAGCAATCAAACCCGGCAAACCTTTGAAGAGAAAGTCGAGGAGGCACAGTGCTTCATTGCCGAAGGGACGGCGGAGCAGATCGTCCTTTCGAGACGGATGGAAGCCGACATAGAAGGCGATCCGTTTGTTCTGTATCGCAAGTTGCGCAAGCGGAACCCCTCTCCGTATATGTACTACATGGAGTTTGAGGATCATACAGTCATCGGCACTTCTCCGGAAAGTTTGGTCCGGGTATCCGGTGACACCGTTATGACAAATCCGATCGCTGGCACGCGCCGGCGCGGAAAGGATCAAGCTGAAGATATTGCACTTGAAGAGGAGCTGCGAAACGATCCGAAAGAACTGTCTGAACACCAAATGCTTGTCGAGTTAAGCAAAAGGGAGATGACGGCTGTTTGTGAAGCGGAAACGGTACATGTTTCAAGCTGCATGGAAACAGTACGCTATGAGCACGTCATGCATCTCGTATCCGAAGTAGAAGGAACCTTATTACCAGGCTTGCATGCGCTCGATGCACTGCAAACAACGTTGCCTGCCGGTACCGTGACCGGCTCGCCGAAGCGGGTGGCGATGGATATTATTGCACAACTGGAACCTAATTCCCGTGGCATCTACGGCGGTGCCATCGGCTATATCGGGCTGAACGGCAACATCGATTTCGCTCTCACCATCCGCACAATGCTCATCCAAGACGGAAAAGCGATCGTTCAAGCGGGTGCTGGAATCGTTAAAGAATCAGTGCCGGTTTTGGAATACAAGGAGACAGAGAATAAAGCAAGGTCTTTGCTGATGACTGGATTTGAATGAACGCCAGAAAGTCAAGCCAAACGCCAGAAAATCAAGCTGAGCGCCAGAAAGTCAGGCCGAACGCCAGAAAATCGAGCTGAACGCCAGAAAGCCAGGTCGAACGCCAGAAAACCAGGCTGAACGCCAAAAAACAGTTCCGCACGCTAAATCCAGTCAACCACGCGCCGCATAAAACGGCAAGCGGAAGGAAAGAGCAGAGGAGAGATGAGTTATGAGACAGTTTACGAGAAAAGTTGAGGAAGGCCGCCACTTGTTATATGAAGAAATGAAGACAGTGGCAAACGAAATGTTTGCAGAAGAGGTTGATCTGGACGAGATGGCAGCATTTCTTACGGCGCTTGCCAAGAAAGGGGAGACGGCGTCGGAAGTGGCGGCGCTTGCTTCGGTGATGTCTTCCCATGCCAGTCCGTTCCCCGTCCGGGAAGATCATTATTTGGATAATTGCGGTACAGGGGGCGACGGGTCGAATAGTTTTAATATAAGCACCGCGTCCGCCTTTGTCCTCGCGGGCGCAGGTGTGAAGGTGGCGAAGCATGGAAATCGGAAAGTGTCGAGCCAGTCGGGGAGCCATGATGTACTTGATGCACTCGGAATACATTCGCACTTGAAGGTGTCCGATATGGGGCGGCTGCTTGAGGAAGAAGGACTCTCCTTTCTGTTTGCTCCGACGGTCCATCCGAAAATGAAACAAGTCGGTGCGGTCCGGCGCCGGATTGGGAAGCCGACAATTTTCAATTTGGTTGGTCCTCTGACGAATCCGATTCGCATTAAGTCGCAATTCACAGGGATTAACCGTCCGGATTTTGTGATGGAGTATGCTTCCGTTCTTCGAATGCTCGGCAGGGAGCGCGCCATTGTTGTTTCGGGTCCGGGTGGCCTGGATGAGGCTTCGCTTGCTGGACAAAATTCATTTGTCTTGCTCGATAAGGGAGATTTAATTCCTTTCAGCCTGACTCCTGAGGATGTTGGTTTATCGTATGCGCCGCCATCCGCCATACAGGGAGGCAGCCCGGAGGAAAATGCGGAAATGATCCGGTCAATTTTCAGGGGGGAGCGAGGTCCCCGGTTTGATACGGTTGTCTTGAATGCGGGGATTGGCATTTTTGCAAACGGAATCGTGCCGACAATTAAAGCAGGAATTGATTTGGCGAAAGACAGTATTCTATCGGGCCGGGCGGAGCAGAAACTTGAAGCGGTTATCGCGTATAGTGACCAAGTCGAGCGGGAGGTTGTAGCCCAATGACCATTTTAGATACGATTTTGCAGGAGAAACGACTGGAAGTGAAGCGCATGCTGATCGATGAACCGAAGGCTTACGAACAAAATAGACCAGCACGACCCTCGTTATTCCAAACTTTGAAAAATGCAGATGACTTGCAGGTCATTGCAGAAATCAAACGTGCGTCACCTTCCAAAGGGTTGATTGCAGAAGGGGCAAATCCTGTTCTGCAGGCACAGCAGTATGAACAAGCTGGCGCTGCGTGCATTTCCGTCCTGACTGACGGACCGTTTTTTAAAGGATCCTTCGACGACTTGTCACTCGTTGCAAATTATGTAGAAATCCCGATTCTTTGCAAAGATTTTATGATTCATGAAGTACAGATTGACCGGGCAAAACAGGCGGGTGCCTCTGTCATCCTTCTTATTGTGGCGGCGCTCGACGACATGACACTGAAAAGGCTGTACGACTATGCCACAGGACTCGGATTGGAGGTTCTCGTGGAGGTCCATGATTCTAGCGAGCTGCAAAGAGCACTTTCAATTGATGCCAAGTTGATTGGCGTGAATAACCGGGACTTGCGTACGTTCCATGTGGAACTTACAAGAACAGAGGAAGTGGCCGCTCATTTTCCTTATGAAGAGAATCGAGTGTTAATTAGTGAAAGCGGAATTGCGGGGGAAGAGGATGCCATTCGGGTGGCGAGTGTTGGAGCGAGCGCAGTTTTGGTCGGAGAGACACTCATGCGGAGTTCGTCTGTACAGGATTCGCTTCGAAGCTTGCGAGTGAAAAAGGCGGGAACGCCCTTATGACCAAGGTGAAGATTTGTGGTCTTATGGAACCTGAACATGTGCAGGCCGCTGTTCACGCCGGAGCGGACGCAATCGGTTTTGTATTTGCGCCGAGCCGGAGGCGGGTTTCCGTTCAACTTGCAAAGCAACTGGCACAATCCGTTCCAGAAGGTGTGATGAAAATTGGCGTGTTCGTCAATCCAAGCGCGAATGAAGTCAGGCAGGCCTTTCAGGAAGTGCCGCTTGATTTTATTCAATATCATGGAAATGAATCTCTAGAGTTCATTGAAAATATAGGTCTTCCTTCTATTAAAGTAGTATCAATGCGTAGTAAGAAAGACAAAGAACTTATAAAGTTATGCAATACTCAATACATCCTTGTGGATACGCCAGGCATTGAATTTAAAGGTGGCACCGGAAAGGTATTTGACTGGAGTTTACTGGAAGGTGATCTGCCTAGGAAGCAGATGATCCTGGCAGGCGGTTTGACGAGCGAAAATGTACAGGAAGCCATTCGAAAGGTTCGTCCGGCAATGGTCGATGTGTCGAGCGGTGTCGAGCGGAATAACCGAAAAGACGAATCATTGATCCGCGCGTTCGTCCGTGCGGTCAAGGAAGAGGAGAGATGAGCATGGAACAGATGAGCGGTTCAGTGAAACAGAAAGGACGATACGGGAAGTTTGGCGGACAATACGTCCCGGAAACATTAATGTCTGCACTAATTGAGTTGGAAGCGGCATATGATGACGCCAGTCAGGATCCTACATTCACCGAAGAACTGGATTATTATTTGCGAGATTTTGTCGGAAGAGAAACACCGCTCTATTTCGCTGAACGTCTAACGAAGAAGATTGGCGGAGCGAAGATTTATTTGAAGCGTGAGGACCTGAATCATACAGGTGCCCATAAAATTAACAATTCGATCGGCCAGGCACTGCTTGCGATGCGGATGGGAAAACGGAAAATCGTAGCGGAAACCGGCGCAGGACAGCATGGCGTGGCAACGGCAACAGCATGTGCCTTGTTCGGGCTCGATTGTATCATCTTCATGGGCAAAGAAGATGTGCGCCGGCAGGAACTGAATGTATTTCGAATGGAACTGCTGGGAGCAAAAGTGGTCCCGGTGGAGAAAGGTTCCGGTACGTTGAAGGATGCGGTCAATGAAGCACTGCGGTATTGGGTGGCTCATGTCGAAGACACGCACTACATTCTAGGTTCCGCACTTGGCCCCCATCCGTTCCCGCGTATTGTCCGCGACTTTCAGCGGGTAATCGGAGTGGAGACGAGAAGGCAGATCCTTGAAAAGGAAGGACGTCTTCCCGACGCGGTTGTCGCCTGTATTGGCGGAGGAAGCAATGCGATCGGCATGTTCCATCCTTTTGTGAAGGATGAAAAGGTGGCCCTTTACGGGGTGGAGGCAGCAGGAAGCGGCATCGGAACGGGGCTTCATGCTGCAGCAATAGCTGGAGGCAAAGAAGGTGTTTTGCATGGGGCGTATATGTATATCCTCCAAGACGAAGATGGGTTTATCCAAGAGGCTCACTCGATTTCCGCTGGATTGGATTATCCCGCCGTCGGTCCGGAGCATTGTCATTTATATGACATCGGGCGGGCGGTCTATACGTCTGTGACAGACGAAGGCGCTCTCGCCGGGTTGCGATTGCTGTCTGAAACAGAAGGGATCATCCCGGCGCTAGAAAGTGCGCATGCCATCCAGTATGTTGCCGAATTGGCGAAAGGGATGCGGCCGGATGAAGTTGTCGTTGTCTGCTTGTCAGGTCGCGGAGATAAAGACGTTCAAACAGTGCGAGATGCTTTAGGGGGTGGCACAAGATGAATCAAGTCGAAAAAAGTATCCGATCTTGTGTCGAACAGGGAAGAAAAGCGTTTGTCCCGTATATTATGGCAGGAGATGGCGGCCTTGGTTCCTTGCGTGATAAGGTTTTATTCCTCCAAGACGCGGGTGCGACCGCAATTGAAATCGGCATTCCGTTTTCCGATCCTGTTGCGGATGGGGAGACGATTCAACAAGCAGGAGAGCGGGCATTGGCTGAAGGGGTGACGCTTCGTGCTGTGTTGCAGTCTCTCCAATCCTTTAAAAAAGAGGTCAAACCGGAAATGCCCCTGCTGATCATGAGCTATTTAAATCCAATACTAGCTTATGGGATGGATGCATTTGTGCAAAGTCTTCGGGAAAGTGGCGTCAGCGGATTGATAATCCCTGATTTGCCTCTGGAGGAAAGCGGGCACATAAAAGAATTGCTCACTGAAAATGGAATCGCATTGATACAGCTTGTTTCGCTGACTAGCGATCAAAAAAGGATGGCCGCCATAGCCGAGCAATCGACAGGCTTCATCTACGCTGTCACGGTAAATGGAATTACGGGAGCAAGGGAAGGATTTAATGAATCACTGGCCACTCATCTACAAAGCCTAAAGTCGATCAGCCCTGTTCCGGTTCTGGCGGGTTTTGGTATATCCACCCCGGCTCATGTGGAACAACTAAGCATTCATACAGATGGTGTAATTGTTGGAAGCGCCATAGTCGATGCCTTCGATAACGGCGATACAGCAAGGATTAGCCAGCTTATCGAGGCTTCGAAAACGAAAATGAGGGCAGCTCATTGAAACTTTTTAGGTCCCTCTCTCGTACTTATTAGAAAGGAGAGGTGCGGAATGAGGACAGAAATGATCTTGCAGGAAGTGGAGACGACGTATGAGAAAGTGAAATCGCTGGCTGGCTGGAGTGTCGATAAAAACGTAGTATTGACCATCACATCTTATTATGTGACAGCGGGTACAGAATTTGATGCTTTCACTTTCAATCGGGCGATGGATGAACTGAAGTCAAGGACGGGGTGGTTTTCCCCGCTGCGAGGAAATCTTCTTCCGATGATGGCGGCGTTTTTGTCCCATTCCAAATCGACTGAACAGGCGGCCGAGCGATTGATTGAAAAACAGAAGGTGTTGCGAAGCCATGGTTTTAAGAATTCGATTCATTCCTACTTGGCCGCTTTGCTAATGTCCGACAATCCGGCTGATGATGAAACGGATGCGCGCCGTGCAAAGGCTTTATTCGATGCCATGAAGAAACAGCACTTCCTTTTAACTTCTGATGATGATTATGCCTACGCCATGCTGTTGGGAAGAAAAGAGGAAGACCCGGTAGAGCATGCTCAATCCATGCGAGACTACTACGACGCATTCCGAAAGAAAGGTTTCCGCTCTGGCAATGAACTGCAATGGCTCTCCCAAGTGATGACCTACATGGACATCGAGTTCTCACCCGAACGTGTCGATAGGGCAGAGGAAATCTCTATCCTGTTAAAAGACAGAACGAAAGTGAAGCCTGTCCATTATCCAATGATTGGATTTTTGACAGTGTTCCAAATGGATGATGAAGGAGTCATGCAAATCATCAATCTTGCGAAACAGCTGGAGCAGTCCAAACTGTTCAGATGGAACCGTGAAATGGCACTTTCCATTGCAATCGGATATGTCATGCATCAGCTGACTGAAAGTGCTGACCAGATCAGTGTCAGCCTTGCCACTTCTGTTGAAATGATTTTGCGAGCCCAGCAAGCGGTAATGGCAGCAACGGTAGGAGCGGTAGCAGCATCCTCGGCAGCATCTTCAAGCCAAAGCTGAAATTGCTTAAAAGTGAATAATGATTATGCTAATAAAATAAATTTAGAATATGCTGGTAAAATATAAAGCTAGATACCAAGTAAACTTAAAAGAAATAAGCAGGAAATAATCTAGAAAATACTATATCTGATTTCTATTTTTGGGACTTCGTTATACAACAGTAGCGAAGTCTCTTTTCTGTGTTACTAAGAAAAAGCATAAAAAGGCCAAAAAAATTTGTATACCCGCACCTATTTAGAAAACGCTTACATATCAAGGTTTGTAATGAGATTGTAACATTTGAAATGGTTCAATGTTTTGATATTCTAAAAAAATAGTATTGTCAGGACAAGGATTGTGTAGTATATTGAGTCCAATAACTTTTATCAAAATCTGAAAATTAGTTATTCATACATGTGTCAAAATAGTAAGGAGGAAGTTTTCTTGAAGAACCCGGTCTTGGAAATTAATGATCTCCGTGCCTCGTTTAATATTAAAGGCAATTATTATGCGGCGGTTGACGGAGTTTCCTTAACAGTTCACGAGAATGAAGTCGTAGCCATCGTAGGGGAATCGGGTTGTGGGAAAAGTGCCCTGGCAAATTCAATTATGGGATTGCACAACTTGAAAAATACGAAGCTGGAAGGTGAGATTAATTTCGGAAATCAGAACCTTCTGGAGTTGCCTCTAGCAAAATTCAATAAAATACGAGGCAAAGATATTGCGATGATCTTCCAAGATCCGATGACTGCCCTGAATCCGCTTGCAACAATCGGCAGGCAGATCGAAGAGCCGATGGATTACCATTTGAAACTTTCGGCTTCGGAAAAGAAGAATCGTACATTGGAATTACTAAGACGAGTCGGTATCAAAAACGAACAACGCGTCTATGAGCAATATCCTCATGAATTGTCGGGCGGGATGAGACAACGGGTCGTCATCGCTATCGCACTTTCGTGTGATCCCGTCGTATTACTTGCGGATGAGCCAACGACCGCTTTGGACGTTACGATTCAAGCCCAAATTATGGATTTGATGAAGGAGCTTCAAAATCAGACGAAGACGGGCATTATCCTCATCACGCATGACCTTGGAGTTGTTGCGGAGATGGCAGATCGTGTCGTAGTTATGTATGCAGGCGAAATCGTGGAAATGGCGGATGTTAAAGATCTGTTTGAAAACCCATTGCATCCCTATACACGATCACTATTGAATTCGATTCCTGCGAA
Organism: Sporosarcina sp. NCCP-2222; assembly: GCF_023168145.1. GTDB lineage: Bacteria > Bacillota > Bacilli > Bacillales_A > Planococcaceae > Sporosarcina. The sequence continues at coordinate 450,595 of NZ_BQYK01000002.1, read as the reverse complement.
TTTTGAAGGGAAAGAGAAACTGCATGTAATTGACGGAATTGTTCCATCTCTTCAAAATCTTGATCGTACCGGATGCAGGTTTGCTCCACGGATCGCTTGGATCCCTGAAGAAGACCATGAAGAAAGACCGGAAATGCATGAAGCGGAACCGAATCATTTTGTCCGTTGCTCATGCTATAAAACGTTCTACTTTCCGGAGGACAGAGTAGGAGAGAACGAATATGTCGCTACTGAAAGTTAATGACTTGAAAATACATTATCCAATTCGGGGCGGTTTTTTCCGCCGTGTTGTAGACCATGTAAAAGCCGTGGATGGTATCAGTTTTGAACTGCAGCCTGGCGAAACATATGGCTTAGTAGGTGAATCTGGTTGTGGAAAAACGACATCCGGCCGTGCCATTATCGGACTTAACAATGTCACATCAGGTGAGTTGTTATTTGAAGGTAAAGACTTGGCTAAAATGGGACGAATGGAAAGACGAAAACATACAAAAGACATTCAAATGATCTTCCAAGATCCATATTCATCCTTGAATGTTCGTAAAAATGTCTTGAATATCATTGCTGAACCACTTCGCAACTTTGAAAGACTTTCACCTAAGGAAGAATTACTGCGTGTTCAAGAACTTGTGGCTAGAGTTGGATTAAGCCCGGAATCAATTTACAAGTACCCTCACCAATTTTCAGGTGGGCAACGCCAACGTATCGGTATTGCTCGGGCATTAGCTCTTAAGCCAAAACTCATCATTGCGGATGAGCCGGTTTCGGCATTGGATGTTTCCGTTCAGGCGCAAGTGCTGAATTTTATGCAAGAGATTCAAGAGGATTTTGGTTTGACTTACCTTTTCATCTCGCATGACCTTGGAATTATACAGCATATGTGTGACCGGATTGGCATCATGTATCGGGGACGTTTTGTCGAAGAAGGGACGGCTTCAGAAATTTATAATAATCCACAGCATCTTTATACAAAGCGCTTAATTGCAGCTATCCCTGAATTGGACCCTGAAAAGCGGTTTGAGAAAATGCATCTTAGACAATCAATTAATCAGGAATACCAAAACGACTATAACAATTATTTTGATAAAGATGGACGGATGTATGATTTGAAGAGAATTTCAGAGTCGCATTCCGTTGCCATGCAGTAAGGGGGAAAATGTGAATGTTACAGTTTATTTTGCGTAGAACATTGATCATGATCCCACAAATCATTCTTGTCAGTATTATCGTATTCTTGCTGGCGAAAGCCATGCCTGGGGATGCTCTTACAGGGGCTTTCCAAGGGAATCCGGATGTCTCGCAGGAACAGATACAGAAGATTAGGGAAAAGCTCGGTCTTAATGATCCTTGGTATCAACAATACGGACGCTGGTTAGGAAATGCAGTGCAAGGCGATTTTGGCCAGTCATACGTGCATAAACAGCCTGTTACCCACCTATTGGCTGGTAAAGTGGAAAATACATTACTTTTGTCTTTTTTCACCCTAGTTGTTACTTATATAATTGCCATACCTCTAGGTATTATTTCGGGTAGATGGACAGACACTTGGGCTGACAAGATTATTGTAACGTATAATTATTTTGCATTCGCAACACCAGTTTTTGTATTTGCATTGTTAATGATGTACCTATTTAGCTTTGTTCTTGGCTGGCTCCCTTACGGTAGCAGTGTTGACATTAAACTTGAAGAGGGAACGTGGGATTATTTTGTTAGTAGAGCAAAACACTTAGTTCTACCTGTCCTGTCAGGTGCACTTATTGCCACATATAGCACAATCCAATATCTAAGAAATGATATTATTGACCAAAAATTAAAAGATTATGTTAAAACAGCTCGTGCAAAAGGGGTACCGGAAGGAAAAGTATATATACGTCATATCCTTCGAAATTCCCTTTTGCCAATTGCAGCATTCCTTGGTATGGAAATTACCCTTATGATTACCGGATCGATCTTTATCGAGTCCATCTTTAGCTACCCTGGCCTTGGATTTCTTTTCATTCAATCCATTTCAACACGTGATTACTCCGTCGTTACAGCTCTCGTATTAATTTCTTCAACTGCTGTAATTATCGGTACAATGCTTTCGGATATTATACTAAGCATTGTTGATCCGCGAATCCGTATTGAATAGATAGAAGGAAAAGGAGGGGAAACTCATGAAAGATACAGTTATAGTAGATGAAAAACAACTCATCGCGAAAGAAAAGGCGAATAACCCATCGTTACTGAGAACGATTTGGCGAGAAATAACTCATGATAAAATGGCACTAGGCTCACTAATAATATTGATAATTATCCTTTTGTCAGCTTATTTGTCACCACTATATATTGACCAAGAAGCTCAGCACCGCGTAAACTTTTTGAATGTTTGGAAGGCACCGTCCGCGGAACATTGGTTAGGAACCGATGACGGAGGACGGGATGTATTTGGCCAACTGATGCTTGGAACCCGAAACTCTTTCACTATCGGATTCATGGTTACCTTAATAGCTGGTCTACTTGGTCTGACATACGGTTTAATTGCGGGATTCTATGGTGGAAAAATTGATAACATTATGATGAGGATTTTAGATTTTTTAATGGTTCTTCCTTCAACTATGTTCATTATTGTATTCGTTGTAATTGTTCCTAACTATACAGTAGTGACTTTTGTCCTCATTATGAGTGCATTCGCCTGGTTCGGTAAAGCGAGGCTTATCCGCTCCAGAGCATTACAAGAACGGGAGCTTGATTATATCAATGCCTCCAGGACGTTGGGCACACCAAGTTTGAAAATCATGTTTTTCGAAATGTTTCCTAACTTGAGTTCCCTCGTCATTGTTAATATGACACTTACACTTGCAGGAAATATCGGAGTGGAGACTGGCTTGACGTTCCTTGGTTTTGGTTTACCGTCAGGTACGCCTTCGCTTGGAACATTGATCTCATTCGCGCGTACTCCTGATATTGTGCAAAATAAGTGGTGGGTTTGGTTACCTGCAGCATTACTAATTTTAGTAATGATGTTGTGTATAAATTATATCGGTCAAGCGGTCAAACGCGCGTCCGATGCAAGGCAAAGATTAGCCTAAAAAATAAGGGGAGGTAATACAAATGGCAAAAAAACAATTTTTGTTGCTTGCTAGTTTGATGCTTGTTCTCAGTGTGTTTTTAGCTGCATGTTCAGGCAAAGACGACAAGAAAACCGGTGAAAAAGAGCCGGCAAAAGGCAATGACAAAGGTTCTGAAGAAACTAAAGGAGAAGATGCAGAAGATGCATCTGCTGGACTCGATTTTCCTTTATCAGTTTCTAACACGGCAGAACCGATAGAAGATGGAGAAATGACAGTTGCATTAGTATCCGACACTCCATTTGAAGGTACACTTAACCGTGTGTTCTATTCCGGCAGACCGGATGCAGAAATCATGACTTATTTTGACGAGGATTTATTAGAATTAGATGGTGACTACTTGATCACTAACAATGGTGCTGCAGAGTATACAGTATCTGACGATAATAAGACGATTACAATCAAAATAAAAGATGGCGTGAAATGGCATGACGGCGAGCCGGTAAAAGCAAGCGACCTACTCTATGCTTACGAGCTTCTTGGTCACCCAGATTACACTGGAACTCGCTATACATTCACAATTGAAAACGTAGAGGGTATGCCTGCGTATCATGCTGGTGAAACGAAAGAAATTTCTGGCATTAAAGTTTCTGAAGATGAAAAGGAAATTTCGATCACTTACACTGAGGCAACTCCGTCGATCCTGTCTGGTGTATGGTCTGTTCCAGTTCCAAGACACTATGTGGGAGATGTCATGAAGGGCGATCTAACGATTGAAGAACTTGAGGCTTCTGATAAGATCCGTGTAAGCCCAATCGGATTCGGACCTTATAAAGTAGCTAAAATTGTTCCGGGTGAATCCGTACTATTTGAACGCTATGATGACTACTACAAAGGTAAGCCAGCGCTTAAGTCTGTCGTATTGAAAGTTGTAAACCCAGTAGCTATTATAGAAGCTGTTAAAAAAGGTGATGTTGATCTAGCAACTATCCCAGCAGACCAATACTTAAAGGCGAAAGAAATCGATAATATTGAACTATTGGCAAAGGTTGATCTAGCTTATACTTATATTGGTTTCAAACTTGGTAAGTGGGACAAAGAAAAGAAGGAAAACGTTACAGATCCTAATGCAAAATTGGCTGACAAGCGTGTGCGTCAAGCTATGTGGTATGCAATGGATAACGAAACAATCGGTAAGGAACTTTACCATGGTCTTCGTTTCCCGGCTACAACATTAATCATTCCTGTATTTGCAAGCTTCCATGATGCAAGCATTAAAACACCATCTTACGATCCAGAAAAAGCGAAAGCACTACTTGATGAGGCAGGATTCAAGGACGTTGATGGTGATGGATTCCGTGAAGATGCAAGCGGTAACGAATTTGTTTTGAACTTTGCTTCTATGTCGGGCGGCGAAACAGCTGAGCCAATCGCTCAATTCTATATTCAAAACTGGGCTGACGTAGGTATCAAAGTACAACTTACTGACGGCCGTCTACATGAATTCAACTCCTTCTATGACATGGTAGAAGCAGATGACCCTAAAATCGATATTTACCAAGGAGCATGGGGAACTGGTTCCGATCCAGACCCAGAAGGTCTCTATGGTAGAACTGCAGCTTATAACTACACTCGCTACACAAGCGAAAAGAACGACGAGCTCCTTAAAGCAGGTACATCTGAAAAGGCATTCGATACTGAATATCGTAAAGATATCTACAACCAATGGCAAGAGCTAATGGTTGAGGACGTTCCAGTAGCACCGACAGTTTATCGTTATGCTCTAGAGGCAGCTAACAAGCGCGTTGTTAACTATTCAATCGAACCAGGCACAGAAAACTATCGTCCATGGAAGTGGGGCGTATCTGAGTAAGACTCAGTGCCAACTTTCTATTAATAAAAGCCGCTATCCAGTCAACTGGGTAGCGGTTTTTTTGTGAAATTTTTTTTTACAGTATTGAAATATTCTTAAAAATTTGATACAGTGAAACATACCTACTAATCAATTAAAATGATTTATAGTGATATTCTGACAGCAGGGGGAATGCAGGTTGAAGTTGTATGTTTCGGTTGATATGGAAGGAATTACGGGATTGCCTGACTACACGTTTGTTGATTCAAGCAGGCATAATTATGAGCGGGCGCGGCGTATTATGACAGAGGAAGCCAATGCGATCATCCGGGCTGCTGTTGGGAACGGAGCCGAAGAGGTCCTGGTCAATGATAGCCATTCCAAGATGAATAACTTATTGGTAGAGGAATTGCATCCAGACGCTGATTTAATTACTGGGGATTTGAAAGCGCTTTCGATGGTGCAGAGTTTGGATGAGACATTTGATGGGGCGATTTTTGCAGGCTATCATGCACGGGCAGGACAACCGGGTGTCATGAGCCACTCGATGACGTTTGGCGTCCGCAATATGTATATCAATGACGTTGCAATTGGGGAACTCGGATTGAATGCGTATGTGGCAGGGCATTTTGGTGTACCGGTCATTCTTGTTGCAGGGGATGATTGTGCATGCCGGGAAGCAGAAGCACTCATTCCAGGTGTGGTCACAGCTGCGGTCAAGCAGTCCATCAGCCGGTCTGCGGTCAAGACGCTGCATCCGACAAAGGCACGTGCACTATTGGAGGAGAAGACAGCGGAGGCAATTGGAAAACGTTCGTCTATTCAGCCGCTTGTTCCACCGAAGCAGCCTACATTGCGCATAGAGTTTACGAATTATGGACAGGCGGAATGGGCTGCGTTGATGCCAGGCTGTGAGATTGAACCGGGGACCACCGTTGTGAAGTTTGAAGCTAAGGACATTTTGGAGGCGTACCGCGCAATGCTAGTCATGGTTGAACTGGCCATGCAAACCAAGTTCTGTTAAGGGGGAGAGCCGCATGGCCATTTACATAGTGAAACGATTCTTCATGATGATTGCGACCATCCTCATCATTGCGACATTGACGTTTTTCTTAATGCATTCGATTCCTGGTTCGCCATTCGATGAAGAACGGACATCGAATCCGACCATCCAAGCGAACTTGGAGAAGTACTATAAATTAGACCAACCGACGCATATTCAGTATCTCTATTATTTAAAAGCCATTGTGACCTTTGATTTCGGTCCCTCCATTAAGAAACCGAACGAGTCCGTGAATACACAGCTGGCCCGAGGGTTCCCTATTTCTGCTGAACTGGGGATAGTATCGATTCTCGTGGCTGTGTTGTCCGGGATTACCTTAGGGACATTTGCCGCGTTACGGCATAACGGCATTATTGATTATGGAGCGATGACATTCGCAGTCATCGGGATATCCGTGCCAAACTTTGTACTAGCGACTCTATTAATACAGCAATTTGCAGTTAATTTACAGTGGCTGCCCCCAGCGACGTGGAGCAGTCCGAAGCATATGATATTACCGACATTAGCACTGGCCACGGGGCCAACCGCCATTATTGCGAGGCTGACCCGGTCCAGTATGCTGGAAGTGCTGACGCAGGATTATATGAAAATGGCCCGTGCGAAAGGGTTATCACCGTTTCGGATCGTATTCCGTCACGCCTTGCGTAATGCGCTTATGCCGATCGTTACGATTATGGGAACAATGCTTGCGGGCATTTTGACTGGAACGTTTGTCATCGAGCGGATTTTCGCCATTCCAGGGATGGGGAAGTACTTCGTTGAAAGTATCAATAACCGTGATTATCCGGTCATTATGGGTTCGACGGTCTTCTATAGTGCCTTTCTCGTATTCATGCTCTTCCTCGTCGATATCGTGTACGGATTCCTGGATCCGCGCATTAAACTTCATCGGAAGGAGGGCGATGCCTAATGGTCAGCCATCAACCGCCACAAGCACAAGATGATTGGTTCAAACCAGTAGCAAAAGATGCGGAGAAGGCGGAATCAGTTGTCCGCCCTTCGTTATCCTACTGGCAAGATGCATGGCGCCGATTGCGGCAAAATAAGCTGGCAATGAGCGGGTTATTCTTTCTTGTCTTGCTTGCCCTGTTTGCGATATTTGCGCCAATGCTATCGCCGCATGATATTACAACTACACAATATGCGAAACAGAATATGCCGCCTTCTTCAGAGCATTGGTTTGGGACAGATGATAAAGGATGGGACGTCTTTACCCGTACGTGGTACGGCGCCAGAGTTTCTCTCTTTGTCGGGGTAGCAGCTGCGTTAATTGATTTCTTTATCGGCATTATTTACGGGGGCATCAGCGGCTATAAAGGCGGCCGTACCGATTCGGTCATGATGCGAATTATTGAAGTGCTATACGGTCTGCCGCACTTACTCGTCGTCATCCTGTTAATGGTCATCATGGGTTCGAGTTTGACGACAATCATTGTGGCGCTTACGATTACCGGCTGGGTCGGTATGGCGCGGATTGTCAGGGGACAAGTATTGCAAATTAAAAACTATGAATTTGTCACAGCTTCCAAGTCGTTTGGGGCCAGGACGCCACGAATTATCCGGCGCAATTTATTGCCGAATACGATGGGGCCGATTATCGTTCAAATGACTTTGACAGTACCAAGTGCCATCTTCGCGGAAGCGTTCCTCAGTTTCCTCGGACTTGGGATCTCGGCACCGTTCGCGAGCTGGGGTGTCATGGCGAACGATGCGCTGCCGGTCATTTTGTCCGGCCACTGGTGGAGATTATTCTTCCCTGCGTTTTTCATTTCAATGACGATGTTTGCATTTAACGTCCTCGGAGACGGTATGCAAGATGCACTCGATCCGAAACTGAGGAGGTGAATGGTTTGAATGAACAACAATTGGCGAATGCCAATGCACTTGTGAAAGAGCGACAAGAGGAAGTGCCGTCTTTGCCAAAAGCGGTGATGACAGAGAAACAAGTGGGACAGAAGCACAAGCGTCAGCCGGATTATTCCGAAAAGGTGCTGGCTGTAGAGGATCTTCATGTTTCATTCAAGACATTCGGCGGTGAGGTCCAGGCGCTTCGTGGTGTTTCGTTTGATTTGTATAAAGGGGAAACGCTTGCTGTTGTCGGAGAATCTGGCTGCGGGAAAAGTGTGACGGCTAATACGATTATGGGTTTGATTCCCCAGCCGCCTGGTCGAATCAAAAGCGGGCGGATCCTGTTTAAAAACAAGGATTTGACGAAGCTGAACAAAGCGGCCATGCGGAAGGTGCAGGGAGTTGACATTTCGATGATCTTCCAGGACCCGATGACCGCGCTGAATCCAACTTTGAAAATTGGAGAGCAGCTCACCGAAGGATTGCGTACACACCAGAACGTGAGCAAGGCAGAAGCACGGAAAAAAGCGGTTGAATTGCTGGAAATCGTCGGCATTCCAAATCCGGAGGAACGATTGAAGCAATATCCACACCAATTTTCCGGAGGGATGCGGCAGCGGATCGTTATCGCAATCGCATTGATCTGCGAACCAGAATTACTCATTGCAGATGAACCGACAACTGCGCTGGACGTAACCATCCAAGCACAAATCCTCGAATTATTCGATGAGATTCAGGCGAGGACAGGTGTTTCCATCATCCTGATCACACATGATCTCGGGGTTGTGGCGAAAATTGCAGATCGGATCGCCGTCATGTATGCCGGCAAAGTTATTGAAATCGGTGATAAGCGGGAAGTGTTCTACTCTCCGCAGCATCCTTATACAAAAGGGCTACTGGCCTCCGTTCCGCGGCTTGACTTGAAAGAGGAGGAGCTGCAGCCAATTGATGGAACGCCGCCAGATTTATTCGCACCGCCGATCGGCTGTCCGTTTGCCGCAAGATGTCCATTCGCCATGGAAGTGTGTGAAAAAGTATATCCAGGAACAACGGAGCTGTCGGAAACGCATAAAGTGGATTGCTGGCTGCAGGATGAACGCGCCAAACATGTTTTTCAAATGTAATGGTAGTACGCACGAAAGTGCTTGAATATGCTTAGACATACAAAAGGGGGGCTTTTGAAATGAAAAAGTGGTTGATGTTTGTGGCAATGGCCATGCTGGCGCTTGTTCTGGCGGCTTGTACGGCGAACAAGGACGCTGGTAAGGAGCCAGAGAAGACGGATGGAAATACGTCTTCAACAGATGAAGGGACTGACGGTTCAGGGGAAGAAGCATCTGCTGGCGACCAGGTTTTGTATTTGAACAACGGGCAAGAGCCGACATCTTTTGACCCATCCATTGGTTTTGATGCGGTGTCATGGAGTGCATTAAATAACATCATGGAAGGTTTAACACGTTTGGATGAAAATCACAAAGCCGTGGAAGCGACAGCTGAAAAAATTGATATCTCGGACGATGGCTTAACATATACCTTCCATATCCGTGATAATGCGAAATGGTCGAATGGAGATCCAGTTGTAGCGGGAGATTTTGTCTTTGCTTGGAAGCATATGTTGAATCCAGATACAGCTTCTCCAGCAGCATTTCTAGCCTATTTCATTGAAGGGGCAGAGGCTTACAATAACAAAGAGGGTTCTGCAGACGATATTGCCATCAAAGCAGAAGATGATAAAACATTTGTTGTAAAATTGTCAGCACCAAACGAAGCATTCTTGAACATCATTACGAATCCAAGTTTCTTCCCGATTAATGAAAAGGTCGCTACCGAAAATCCAGACTGGCATACGGAAGCAGCAACATTCGTTGGTAACGGGCCATTCAAATTGTCTTCATGGGATCATAATGTCAGTTTCGAGTTCGAAAAGAATGAGAACTACTGGGATGCGGATGCTGTGAAATTGAATAAAGTCCACTGGGCGATGGTCAATGATTCAAACACGGAATATCAAATGTATCAATCTGGAGAGCTGGACTTATCTGGCGTTCCATCTGAACTAGCGGAGCAATTGAAAGACAGTGATGAGTTGGTAGTGGAAGACCAAGCCGGTTTGTACTTCTACCGCTTCAATACGTCAATGGAGCCATTCACAAATACGAAAATCCGCCGTGCATTTGCAATGGCAGTTGACCAAGAAGAAATCGTTCAATACGTAACGAAAAATGGTGAAAAACCAGCACACGGTTTTGTGGCATATGGCTTTATCGGTCCAGACGGCAAAGAATTCCGTGATACAGTAGGCGATCTTATTTCCTATAATCCAGATGAAGCGAAGAAGCTTTTGGAAGAAGGAATGAAAGAGGAAGGCTATACAGAGCTTCCGAAAGTAACGTTGACTTACTCTACAAGTGAATCACACCAAAACATTGCGATTGCTCTGCAGTCTAAATTCAAGGAAGTCTTGGGAGCAGACGTTGAATTGCAAAACGTAGAAGCAAAAGTATTCGCTTCAGAACAAAAAGAATTCAAATACCAATTGTCCCGTTCCTCATTCTTGCATGACTATGCAGATCCGGTGAACGCGCTTGAAAGCTTTATCACTGGTTCTTCTATGAACCGTACAACTTGGTCCAATGCTGAGTATGACAAGTTAATTGAGGATATTAAAAACCAAACAGATGAAAACAAACGATGGGAATTATTGCAGGACGCGGATCGTCTTCTAATGGAAGAAATGCCGGTATTCCCACTATACTTCTACAACCAGACAACACTTGAAAAACCGGGCGTTTCCGGTATTCTGCGCCACCCAGTCGGTTATCTTGACTTGAAATACGCAGAGAAGAACTAATGCACAGTCGCGGTGTCCGTCATGGCGCCGCGATTTTGCCTTTTTTCTAAGGCTATTGTTGGAAGTGATGAGAATTAAGCTTACTCACTTTACGCGACTTTATGTCCCAAGAGCAAAAATTATAGTATGAGTAATCGTTGTACCCCCCAGTATTTATTTCCGGGGAAATGTTGTTCGTCGGACTTTGGATCTATGAAAGCAGGAACGGTAAGGGAAACGTTTGATTAACGGGTTCGTTTGAAAGTAAAGCAAAGGAGATGGGATGATGAGAATTCGACCAGAGAGGCTTCGACGAGGGGATTTGGTGGGCATTGTGTCGCCATCGAGTCCGCCCAATCAGGAGAGTCTGCAGCGATCGCTCGCATTTTTGGATCAGCTTGGCTTACGGGTGAAGTTTGGCAAGCATGTGAATGATGTCTATGGTTATTTGGCAGGGTCGGATGAAGATCGCATGGCCGATTTGGAGGACATGTTCGCTGATCCCGAAGTGAAAGGCATTATTTGCGCAGGCGGTGGATATGGATCTGCCCGGTATACGGATCGTCTGGATCTTCAATTGATCCGCGAAAATCCAAAGGTGTTCTGGGGGTTCAGCGATATTACGTTTCTCCATACAGCGATTGGCCTGTATGCTGATTTGGTAACTTTCCACGGTCCGATGCTCGCTTCTTGTGTCGGAAAGGATTCATTTCATCCGTTGTCTGCAAAAATGTTCGAGCAATTATTTGAGCCGATGGAGCTCCACTATACAGAGGAAATTTCGCCGCTGGAGGCACTTCATCCAGGCGTCGCACAGGGTGAATTGGTTGGCGGCAATCTATCGCTGCTCGCCAATACAATCGGAACCAAATTTGAAATTGATACGGCAGGCAAATTGCTCTTTATTGAAGATATCGGTGAAGAACCGTACCGCGTTGATGGTATGCTCAATCAATTGCGTATGGCAGGGAAGCTGTCGGATGCGGTAGGTATTGTCATCGGTGACTTTGCGGATGCCGAACCGAAAAAGGAGAAACCTTCCCTCTCACTTGATGAAGTATTCCGCCATTACGTAGGCGGCTTAGGCAAGCCGGTTGTAAAAGGATTCAAAATTGGTCACTGTGAGCCGCATTTTGCGATTCCGCTCGGCACGCTTGCCAAATTGGATGCCGAAGCCAAAACATTAACTATTCTGCCGGGGGTGGAATAAAAATGAAGATTCATTCCATCGACACGTTTCCCGTCGCCGTTCCGCTGACGAAGCCTTTTAAAACAGCTTTGCGTACTGTGACGACGGCGCATTCCATCTTTGTGAAAGTCACATGTGATGATGGCTCCGTCGGCTATGGGGAAGCACCGCCGACCCACGTCATCACGGGCGATTCCACTGGGAGTGTTACATATGCCATTCAAGAAGTCATTGCCCCGCAGCTGATCGGGCAGGATATTCGCCATCGGGAGGAATTGTTCCTCAAATTGAAAAAGGCAATTGTGCGGAATACAAGTGCCAAGGCTGCCGTCGATATGGCCATTCATGATCTGCTTGGTCAGCTGGCGAATATGCCGCTCTATCAGTTGCTTGGCGGTTTTCGAAATGAAATTGAAACCGATTTTACAGTAAGTGTAAATGTTCCAGCTGAAATGGCAGAGGATGCAGCCGGCTACGTGGCAGGCGGATTTACTGTCTTGAAGGTGAAAGTGGGGATCGGTGATATTGCCGAGGATATCGAAAGGATCCGCGCTATTCGTGAACGTGTTGGCCAGAACGTGAAAATTAGGCTTGATGCCAATCAAGGATGGAAGCCGAAAGAAGCGGTACAAGCCATTGGCAAGATGGAAGACGCCGGACTTGCAATCGAATTGATTGAACAACCGGTGCTGGCGGATGACGTGGAGGGGCTGCGTTATGTGACGGCGCACACATTGACGCCCATCATGGCGGATGAAAGTGTGTTTTCTGCGAAAGACGCTCTTCGTGTGTTGCAAATGGGCGCCGCTGATTTAATTAATATCAAGCTAATGAAGTCGGGTGGCATTCAGGAAGCGATGAAAATCAATGCGCTGGCCGAGGCGTTCGGAGTGGGATGCATGGTCGGCAGTATGATTGAAACGAAGCTTGGCATTACAGCGGCTGCACATTTTGCGGCGAGCCAGCCGAATATTACGCGCTTTGATTTTGATGCGCCGCTTATGCTGTCGAAGGATATTGTGGCAGGCGGCATCGAGTACGATGGAACGGTGATCCGATTTGCGGAAGCGCCGGGATTGGGACTGTATCAAGAGGGTATGGAATTGGTCGAGAAAGGGGAGGGTCAGTGATGGAACCGACAGTGAATATGTATAGGTGTGCCGTGCCGGTCGCCACGGTTTGGACAGCTCCGGAATCCGCACGCGAGTTGGATACACCGGGTTTATCCAATCCAATTCAGTTGAATAAATGGCTGGAGAAGCTCCCGTACGAGGATCGGTTGGATCTTTGCAACGGAAACCGCGTGCAGACGCAGCTGTTGTACGGCGAACCGGTCATCGTCGATGAAGTGGCGGGCGATTGGGCGAAAGTAATCGCCGTATGGCAGCCGTCCAAAAAAGATGAGAGAGGTTATCCGGGCTGGGTGCCGCTTGCGCAATTATCAAAAGCCGGGCCGCTTGAAGAAGCCGGCGGTTTCATCCGCATCAAGGCCGATAAGGCACTGCTTTGGGACGAAGATGGAACGCCATTCTCACTAATTCCCTTTAATGTGATTTTGCCGATACTCGATGAAAGTGAAACACACTATGTTGTGGAAACTCCTGATGGAAAAAAGGCAGTCCGGAAAATGGATGCGGTCCGAGCTGTCTCTGTCCATCAGTTTGAGAAAAAGACAGCGGACGAGGCGGTGGAACTTGGGATGAGTTTTCTCGACCTTCCTTATTTCTGGGGTGGGATGTCCTCCTATGGCTATGACTGTTCAGGCTTTACGTACAATATGTTGAAGGCGTGCGGCCATTTCATTCCGCGAGATGCAAGCGACCAAGCGAAGTCGGGCATCGAAGTGGCGATGGGAGAACCGGACAGCTGGAGAAAAGGCGATCTGCTGTTTTTTGCTAATGACGAAGGGACCGGCCCAGTTCGGCATGTCGGATTTTATTATGGAGATGGCTTGCTGCTGCATTCCCCGTCTACCGGACAGTCCATTGAAGTGCTGCGGCTAAAAGGATCCAAATTAGAGCATGAGTTATGTGCAGTACGCCGGTATGGAACAAATGAGGGGGACGTCCTATGAACAAAGAAGTGATTTTATCGGTTAATGATCTAAAGCGGCATTTTGATATGGGACGCGGCCAAACTTTGAAGGCTGTAGATGGAATTAGCTTTGATATTTATAAAGGCGAAACGTTCGGATTGGTCGGTGAGTCAGGTTGCGGTAAATCGACCGCGGGACGGACGATTCTTGGCTTGTACAATAAAACAGGCGGGGACGTGCTGTATGAAGGGCAAAGCGTCCATGACATGACGGAAAAGGAGCGGTATCAATTCTTAAAGAAGGCACAGATGGTCTTCCAAGATCCCTATGCGTCCTTGAATCCCCGCTCGACTGTATTTGAAATTATCGCCGAGCCGATGGAAATCCACGGGAAGTATAAGACGAAGGCGGAAATGCGGGCACGTGTGAATGAATTGCTGGAAGACGTCGGATTAAATGCGGATCATGCTAACCGCTATCCGCATGAATTCTCCGGCGGGCAGCGCCAGCGGATCGGGATTGCCCGCTCTCTTGCGCTTGATCCGGACTTCATTATTGCAGACGAGCCGATTTCTGCACTCGATGTATCTGTTCAGGCCCAAGTGGTAAAGCTGTTGCAGCGATTGCAGCGAGAAAAAGGGCTGACGTATTTGTTCATCGCCCACGACCTGTCCATGGTCAAATATATTTCCAACCGGATTGGCGTCATGTATTTGGGGCATATGGTGGAACTGACGACAAGTGCGAGATTGTATGATAAGCCGCTTCATCCGTATACTGAAGCGCTGCTGTCGGCCATCCCGATTCCAGATCCCGATATTGAGGAATCCCGGGAACGGATCATTTTGCAAGGGGAATTGCCGAGTCCAATTGATCCGCCGTCCGGTTGTGTATTCCGGACAAGATGTCCATATGCTATGCCGGTTTGCGCTGAACTAAAACCGAAATGGCTGGAAAAAGAAGACGACCACTTCGTCGCTTGCCACTTGCATGACGAGGAAGTGATGAAGCGGCCGGATGCAGTTCCCGGTGCGTTAGAGGTTACTTCGTAAGAAAGCAAATACAAGAAGGCGGGGAAATACACTTTCCCCGCTTTTTTGCGTTTCTATTAGCCATATGTTTTTTCAAAATACGCAGTTGATTGAAAAATGGGAAGCGTGCGGATTATTGTGTATGCATTAAAATAGAGCGAAGGGAAGAGTATACTATATAGATGAGTAAGCAGAGAGAGGAAGAGGTATGATGTTAGATGCTAGACCAATGAGCCACTCGCGCACGATCCAGACAAAACTGGTGCTGCCTCCCGATACCAATCACCTGCAAACGATCTTTGGCGGACAAGTCCTTGCCTATATTGATGAAATTGCAGCCATTACAGCGATGAAACATGCTAAATCGGCTGTCGTCACGGCTTCTATAGACTCTGTCGATTTTGTTTCTTCTGCCACTGTTGGGGATGTCCTTGAGCTGGAGGCTGTCGTCAGCTCGACAGGACGCACATCGATGGAAGTATTTGTATCTGTACATTCTGTCGATTTATTGACAGGGGAAAGGAAATTGACGACAGAATCCTTCTTGACGATGGTGTCGATGGGTACTGATAACGAACCGACACCTGTGGCAGGCGTCTATCCGGAAACCGAAGCTGAAAAACGGTTGTATGAAACGGGCCCGGCACGGAGAGAGCACCGGAAATTACGGCGTGAAATTACACACTAATAGAAAAGACAGCCTCGACGGCTGTCTTTTTCTATGTATCTATAGTATTGGTTGTTTCATGACCACTATTCGGGAATCAGCTGATCAACGTCGCCGATTACTGAAGTAAATAGTAGATCAAATCAGCTACGTAAGTTTCGACAAATGCGGCTACAATAATCATCGGTAGTACTACAGTTAAATAAACTTTTAATGTTTTATAAACTGTATCAACAAAAACTACTTCCTCTTCATTTTTCTTAAACCAGTATTTTATTTTACTTCTAACTACCTGACTTAACTTGAAAAGAACCGCAGCCCATAAACAAAAAGCGAAAACTTCAAGGACAAAATGGGGTATTGTAGAAGCAATGATTTTCATACCATTTCTAGAGTCCGCTTGTAAAATTACTCCGAAGAGAATCCCGGGTAATGTAGCAGTTGAGATGATATTAACTAAGTACAGAAATTGTACTGGAATCAAAGTGAAGACAAACATTTGTAAGGGTACGACGAACCCATTATTGGCGACGTATGTCCACACTTTTTTCATGCCTGTTGATTCCCTTAACTGATCTGATGAATTAACTTTAAATGATTCAGCTACACTCTTTAAATCCGGATTGATAACATAAGTGATGACTGTCGCCGCTATGGTTATGATTGCTGCAAGCGTGAAAAACTTAGCGGCTCTTTTGAAAATCACTTTATTGACTTTTTTATGAATGGCCGCCACCTCGTTTAATAGATTCAAAACTATAACTCATATGCATAACCATATAAGCCCCACTAATCATTCTTCTTCCTTACAGCCTATTCGAATCAGACTCCCATTCTCTAATTTGAATTCAGTTCTGACTGAATTACTTAAATTTACAAAGCGTGTGCTTCAGTCTCTCTTTTTCTCTTCGCTTTCTTCTTCTTCACTTTCCCATTCCAAGAGAAATTCGTCCACATGCGGAGAATAAATTCCAATGGCCCTCGGTGGAAACGTTTTAAATAGAAGAAGCTTGCTGTGCATTGTAATACAAACACACCGAGTCCTAGCAATAAACCACCCGCTGTCCCGAGTTTTCCGAACAGCCCAAGGCCGTAACCATAAAATACGGTTGTGCATATGACCGTCTGCATCATGTAGTTGGTTAGTGATAGCTTGCCGACACTTTCAAAAGCACGCATGGCGACAGATTCATTGAATTTTGTATAGAGCCAAGCGAAGGCAAAAATATAACCGACAGCAAGAAGCGGCGCTCCTGCTCCAATTAAGAAGTCAGTCCATCCAGTAGAAGTGGCCAGTTCGAAGATCGCCTTCATGGCAATGCCGATTGGCACTAATAACACCGTACCTAAGCGATACTGTTTCTTCTCCTGCACAGGATTGGAAAAGAAGTTGATGCGAGCGGCATACATGCCAAATAGAAAAAGAGGAGCAGTCGCAATCGGTGCTAATACAAGCATCACTAAAACGAGCGCATCTGGCATGTTTTCGAAAGGATCGGTGTTGTTCCGATGGTGCTTGATTTCCGAGTAAGTGCCATTCGCATACACATCATTCGTTTTTTCAATATACGCAGGGGATGCCATGAATTCCTCTTCTGGCGCGCTTTTCCCGCTAAATCCGGCACCGATCAGCATGAAGGACGTTGTTAAGACAGTCAGTAAAATGGCCCATACCAAAATCGTTTTTGTCTTACGGTTCACAAACAAGAGAAGGAAAAAGCCCATGAGCCCGTAGAATAATAATATATCCCCTTCCCAAAGGAAAGTACCGTGAGCCCAGCCGATAACTGCTAGCAACAGGAAGCGTCGCGCGAAATAACGTTTCACTTTCAAATCTCTTTGGCGAAGCCCTTCCGCCATTTTTATCATGGAATAGCCAAAGAGAAAGGTGAAGATGGGCATGAAGCTTCCTTCGATGAATACTTTCGTAAAGAAGTAGGCCCCTTGATTGATGCCTGTAAGCTCCAGCTCCTCTTTCCCCCACATCCCATATTGGAAGATAAGCAAGTTGGCTAATAATATGCCAAACAGGCTGAGGCCCCTCATCCCATCAATTAAATGGATTCTCTTTTGATTCATTAGATTCGACACCTTTCCTAATTTGTCTCTAGTCATACCTGGGATTGTCAACGAAACGCAGTTCCTATATGGTAGAATCATGAATTCCTAGTCTAGTATGTCCTATGAAACTTAATTGCATATAAAAGGAACCTTATCGGAATCTTAATTTTTAGGGGGATGGCAATGGAAGAGGCAAAAATTCTTGTAGTCGATGATGAACAGGCAATCGGAGATATGGTGGAAATCATTTTGCGAAAAGAAGGTTTTACTCTCATCGACGTTTGTGCGTCATGTAAGGAAGCGGAATTGCAACTAATGAAAAAGGGCTATGATTTATACATTTTAGATATTATGTTGCCGGATGGCACAGGTCTGGAACTTGCAACAAAGATAAGAAAGCGTTCGACTGCGCCTATTTTCTTCCTGACCGCAAAAGCAGCAGATGCAGATATTTTACGAGGTTTTATGCACGGAGCAGACGATTACATAACGAAACCGTTTAATCCGATGGAGCTCGCGGCTCGCGTCAAAGTGCAAACGGCTCGTTACATGGCATCGCTCCATGATAAGCATAAAATATATGAGGTTGGGGAATTTCGTTTGGATGTGGAAGGCGCAGCACTGACGGTTCGTGGGCAGGCAGTCACCTTAACGCAAAAGCAATTTCAGTTGCTTGAACTGTTTTGCCATCACCCGAACCAAGTTCTTTCCAAAGAGCAATTGTACGAACAAGTTTGGGGATTTGATGGGTTTGTCGATGACAACACCATTATGGTTCATATCCGTAAGCTGCGTGAGAAGCTGGAAGTGGATCCGAGCCGTCCTGAGTATATTGTGACTGTCCGCGGTATCGGCTACAAGCTGCAAGTATGAGGGGGCTCTAAGATGAAATTATCGAATAAGATGACATTCCGCTTTATCCTTTACTTTCTTGCGTTTTACGGAATACTGTTTATCGGCACTGCCATCATGTTTGGCGTTTTCATTTTCCAAATGATGAAAGGGTTTTATTACCATGACATACGGG
Source organism: Sporosarcina sp. NCCP-2222 (assembly GCF_023168145.1). GTDB lineage: Bacteria > Bacillota > Bacilli > Bacillales_A > Planococcaceae > Sporosarcina. The sequence continues at coordinate 431,942 of NZ_BQYK01000002.1, read as the reverse complement.
TGCTGGAGCAAAGTGAAATGGAGTGGGCGGTTATCCATGATGACAAGGGCATCAGTCCATCGGATGCTCTGTTGGACATTGCAGAACGGAGCGGGGGCATTGTTCAGATTCTCGATCAAGACGGAACTGTTTTGGCATCATCGAAAGATGGCATTCTGCCGACCTCTTATGGAATGAATGAACTGAAAACGTTGGTGGATCAACAGGGAATCCGCACATGGACGTTGGAGGATGGACATATTTTGTTGTTTGAAGAATATACGGAAACGGATAGTCTGTTGGCGGAGCTGGAGAAGAATCCTCAATTTCCTGTTTTGACCGAGACAGACCTACAGATGTTGGGGAGAAAAGGAGCTATTTTTGAACTGTTCTCCGAAACGGGAGAATTGTTGAATTCCACCTCCACCTCCGGCTCGAAACCTTTAAAGGCAACGGATTTACTGAAATCCAATTCATCTGTGAATGAAAGAAAGGAACTATTATCATCGACGTCCGTACAAGGTGGAAACATAGCTGTCATCCGGATGGACAACCCTTATTATCAAGCACTGGATTCCCTGGATAAGAAGCTATTTATATCTTTCTCGAAGGGATTTGTTCTCTACCACTTGCTTTTGCTCTTCGTAACTCTCGGGTTCTCCTTATGGATTGGCCGCAGGTTCGGAAAGCCGGTCTTTTATTTCTTGAGATGGATGGAGCGCTTATCGAAGAAGGATTATACGCGGCTAGAGGACCGTAAAATCCGTCGACAGAAGGATGACAGGCTGAAAAGGAAGTATCGGATTTACGAGGATGTGGATATGTCACTCACCCGATTGGCTGCAAATTTACAGGAAAATGAGAGGACGATCAACCGGACAGAAAAGCTGCGGGAGGATTGGATAACGGGTCTTTCCCACGATTTGAAAACACCGTTAAGCTCTATCTATGGGTATGCAGTCATGTTGGAATCAAATCATCAATGGTCCTCTGAAGAGGTGAGGGGATTTGCCAAAACAATGATGGAGAAGGCAGGCTATATGGATGCCCTTATCAATGACTTGACGTATACCTACCAGCTAAAAAATGACGGCGTTCAATTGGAGATGAAAAACATGGAGCTGCATGAGTATATTAGCCAATATGTGGAGCGTCGGGATTGGCAAAACCCTATTGTGATTGAGGGAGAGAAGAAAGGGCATGTACTCATTGATCCATCCCGCTTTGAACGGGTATTGGATAATCTTATCGGCAATGCCAGCAAGCACAATCCGCCGGAAACAGCCATTCATCTCCACCTCACATCTCAGGAGGAGTGGATGGAATTAGTGATACAGGATGAAGGAGCTGGAATTCCTCCAGAAGTGATCGATCATTTGTTTAACCGCTACTACCGCGGGACGAACACGACAACAGATGAATCTGGCACGGGTCTCGGTTTAACGATCGCAAAGCAATTGATTGAAGCACATGGCGGAGAGGTGCAGGTGTTTTCTTCGTCAGAGGGCACGGAAATCGTCATCCGGCTGCCACGGCAAAACAGCTAGCAGATAAGTTGTGGAATGGAAGCAGCCGAAACGTCTATTTGTGAAACTTTCCCTTTATACTTTCGTAAATAGGAGAAAGGAGTGTGCGGGCTATGCGAAATTCAATACAAGAGCGGCAAATGGAGCTAACGATGCGCCGGAACGAGCGAAACCGGATAATCAGACGGCTGGATGGTGCAGAAGTCCAGTTGAAAGAGGCCATCCAGCTGCGCGACCGATTGCAGCGGCAGCTGTCAAAGGAGCAACAGGATGTCATCAAGCTTGGGAAGTTTTCGTTTGCGAATAAATTAAAAGAATGGTCGGGCAAATGGGATGCCCAAATGGAGAAAGAAATTAATGAAGTGGCGGAGGCGGAGCTGAAATACAATGAAGCTGTGAAAACAGTGACGGATTTGGAAGCCGAAGTGGCCCGGCTCCGGGAGCAGGCAAATCACACGGATTTTGCCTATGTTGAAGAAGACTGGGCTGATTTTATGAAAGAAAAAGAAACATGGATCCGTCAAAATGATACGAATGCCAACCGGACGCTCCAAAAAATAGCGGATGATCGGGTGCGCGTCCGTTCTATGATCCGGGAAATTGATGAGGCGCATGAGGCGGGAGAGAAAGCCTTGCGTGCACTCGACAAAGCGCTTGATAAACTAGGCAACGCAGAGGGCCTGTCCATGTGGGATACGTTCTTGGGCGGCGGCCTGATCGTCAGCGCTTTGAAATACTCGGAAATGGATGGCTCGGATGATTTAGTACACCGTGCTCAACGGGCTTTGCGTCACTACGAAACGGAGCTGATGGACGTCCAGAACATCGCAACGGAATCATTCAAAGTGAATCAAAATGACATTTTTACCTTTACTGATATTTTCTTTGATAATATCTTTTCGGACTGGATGGTCCATTCTCGTATTTCTGACGCGAAAAGCAAGCTGAATGCCGTATTGCAGGATGTAAGACGGGTGCAAACCCAGTTAGGAAGAAAGCGCGATGAAGCAGCTGAGGAACTCCGCCGCCTGGACGAACAGGAAAGAGCCATCATCGAATCATAAAGGAGGCCGCCTGATGTAGGGCGGCCTGTTCATTAATCAAACTCTAGAAATTCAATGCGGTTACCAAACGGATCCTCCGTGAAGATACGGGAACGCCCTTCAATGGGCGGCTCTTCTGTTACCCGGCAACCAGCGTCCTGCAAGCGGGAACGCAGCTCATCCAGCGCACGGACGGTAAAACCGGGATGCGCTTTTTGGGCTGGCATAAAATTCTCCTGTATGCCAATATGAACTTCTTGCAAACCGCAGCGGAACCAACACCCGCCCCGCCCTTGCAAATTAGCAGGCTTCGGAATTTCCTCCATGCCAAGCAAGTTTCCATAAAAATGTCGCGCCTTCTCCTCCGACTGCGGCGGAGCCGCCAGCTGCACATGATCAATCCCCAATAAAAAAGAACGCATTTCCATCCACTCCTCTCTCTTTCTATGTCCAGTGTACGAGAGCAGGAAAGGGATTGCCATGTCCAGTTTTGAATGATTGTTCATAAGTAAATTGAATGATGATTACTAACTCTTATAAGAGTTAGTAACAGATATAGAGGAGTGACCAAGTATCGAGAGTGGTCATTTGGAAAGTTCATAGCGTTTAGTTAGGTTGGTAGGGGAGATTTATCAATAGCTTTTTTGTAAATCAACTCAAAGGATTGATCGAGCCCTTCAAAGGGTTGTGTCAGTCAGTTTTCATTCAACTTGGTTTTTATCGGTTAATTGGGAAAGTATATCGGTTATTTCAATGTTTATACCGATTACAATCACCTGGTTATCGGTCATCCGCATTAGTATCAGTTACTTCCCCGAAGGCTTCGCGAGCCGCAAGTCAAGCTTCTTTCGTTTCATTCCCCATTTCCAAAATAAATTTCTGTTATCTCTTTACATCTCAAATGCATATAGTGTACTATGTAACTAATACACCGGTACAGAAGGAGAGAAAGGTATGAAACAGTGGAATGGTTTGTTGCTGAGGGAATGGATGCCCATCAAGTGGCAGATGATTAGCAGCTTTATTCTATTTGGCTTGGGGCTTTTAGGATTACCGTTTTTTTTAGGTTCTTTTTTGGAAATTCTCCAAGCTGATTCTTTTGAAATTGCGACTGTTCTTTGTTTTGTATGGGCGGCGTTCAGTGTGTTCGTTCCGCTTTTCACTTTTTTCATGTTGTTTTATCGTGACATGAAGAAGCCGGATTTATGGCTTCATTCCACCGCTTCGATTTATCAGCTGGTCGGTGTGAAGATGGTGGTTGCTATTCTGGTTGGACTCGCCAGTTTGCTTTTGTCTGTCGTTGTTGTGGCCATTTGGTATGTATTCACCAATCAGCCGTTTATTGTGTTTGATGAGCTGTTATTTTACGGCAGTCTCTTCATCTCAGCAGTCTTTCTCGGTTCGATTAGTCTGATGTTTGTCGGGTTTTTCTTTGTCGTGCTGGATCAATTGATGAAGCCGTATATCAAAGGGTTTTCCGTTGTTGTCACGCTATTGCTGTTCATTTTGTCTGTGCGCCTTTATTCTATTTTCGTTTCTTCCCAGTTTTATGAGATGTTCATTCTTCAAGGGAAACTGGACATGATGAATTTCAAAAACCATCGGATTGACTTGCAGGATTCCTATTTTGAAATAACCAGTACGACGTTTTACATCGGGGAATGGGTGTTCAATCTCGCTTGCCTTCTTCTATTCTTTATCATCGGGGCCATGCTCCTTGAAAAGAAAGTGAGGCGATGAGCATGGCCGTGTCAGCAGGTCTGCTTTATAAAGAATGGATGCAGTCCCGATGGATTGCCATCAGTTTCCTTGTCGTCAATATCGCCATTGGCGCGTTCAGCTACGCACCTCTCTACAGCAACCCTCGTTTGGATACGGTGCTGGAGATTAAGGATATGACCGGAATGTGGTTTGCCATTCATATGTTTATCATGGCCTTTATATTAATTAGCAGTGTCAATCAAGAATTTCTTCATCTGGATTTATGGCTTCATACAAAGATGTCTCTTTTCAGACTCGTTGGAATGAAGGCTGTGCTCGCCATTCTCATTACACTCTGTTCGCTCATCGTGTGCTCCCTGATGACGGGGCTTGTATATTACATGAGTCATCCATCAGAATCAATTTCGATTGGAACGGCATTGTATGTGGCGGCGGGCATCATTGTAACCCTCTTGATCAATGCGGTGTTCATCATGGCGGTCAGCTTCTTTTTCTGGTCGTTCTACCAGATGGTACAGAGTGTGTTGGTATCCAGACTGTTCGCCTTAGTGATGACGGCTTTTCTGGGGGTCGGAGCTATTGTTTTTTGGGGGGCGATTTATTTTAGTACGCCTTTCCAATGGCTCCGGGAAGCTTGGCCCATTATGGATACGAAGTTTGGCATTAATAATCTGACGTTCATGGAGTACCGTCACTTTATTTTAACGGCTCTTATACCGGAGAGTGCGTTTGTCACAGGCGGGGGGTTGCTGCTATATGGCTTCTTTTCATTGTTATTATTTATGGCTGGAGTTTTCATGCTTAGCCGGAAAGTGAGGAACGGACGATGAGCATTGAATTTACACCGGATAAGCCGATTTACCAGCAGCTCATCGATCGCATTTTAGGGGACATTATTCGGGGCGATTTGGCATCTGGCGAGAAGCTGCCATCCGTCAGGGAATACGCCATTGAGGCGGGTGTGAACGCGAATACGATGCAACGTGTGTATAAGGAGTTGGAGCAGATGGAAATCACGGAAACGAGAAGGGGGCAAGGTTCGTTCGTGACGGAGAATGAAGAGAGGATTGCGGCTTTACGCCATGAGATGAAGGAGCAGCTGGTGACGACTTTCTTGATTAGTGTGGAGGCGTTTGGGTTTACGAGGGATGAGATGGTGAAAGTACTGATAGAACGGAGTGGCTCCAATGATTAAGTTACAGGGCATTTCGAAAAAGTATGGCGGCAGACGGGTACTCGATCAAGTGTCATTGGAACTGCCGCAAGGAAAAATTATTGGTCTGGTCGGAGAAAATGGGAGCGGCAAGTCGACGATGTTAAAAGTGATGGCAGGGCTGCTGACTCCCGACGAGGGAAAGGCCACGTATAATGGGGAACCGATTACGAGAAATATTGCCGCCCATTTGGCTTATATGTCGGACACCGATGCGTTCTATCCTTATTTTAAAGTGGGCCAGCTGTTTGACTATTACGCTTCCCAGTTCGACGATTTTGATTTGATCAAAGCAAAAGAAATCGCGCAGTTTTTGAATATATCCCTGGATGCCCGAATCAAAAACTTGTCTAAGGGAAATCGGGGGCGAGTGAAGATTGCGGTGACTCTTGGAAGGGATGCGGCCTACTATTTGCTCGACGAACCGTTTTCGGGGCTGGACCCGATGGTGCGGGAAGATATTGCAAAAGGATTGATCCGATTTACGGATCCTGAGCGACAAACCGTGTTGATGTCCACGCATGAAATCAAGGAAGTGGAACCGTTGCTGGACGAAATTATTGTGCTGCGCCGTGGGGAAATCATCGCCCAGGAGCCAATCGACGATATCCGAGATATTCATGGAGTGGATGCGACAAGCTGGATGGTGTCCTTGTTTAAAGAAAAAGCGTAAGGAAAGGAAGTGGATATTGAAATGAAACCAATCGTGGAATTGAAAAACCTATCCAAATCAATCGGCGGTAAACTGTTGATTGATAATTTGAATCTATCTTTATATCCTGGCCAAATTACGGGATTCCTCGGCCCGAATGGAGCGGGGAAGACAACGACAATCCGGATGATGGTTGGACTCATGAAGCCATCAGGCGGCGATGTTATCATTGACGGCGTCTCGCTTCGCGACAATTTTGAAGAAGGTATGTCCAAAGTGGGGGTCATTGTTGAAAATCCGGAGATGTATAAATACATGACCGGCTATAAGAATCTGTTGCACTTCGCCCGTATGCATAAAGGGGTCACGAAGGAGCGCATCGACGAAGTCGTACGACAAGTAGGAATGCAAAACCGGATTCACGAGAAAGTTGGGACGTATTCACTCGGAATGCGGCAACGGCTTGGACTTGCACAAGCGTTGTTGCACCGGCCGAAGTTTTTGATTTTGGATGAACCGACAAACGGTTTGGACCCGGCAGGCATCCGGGAATTCCGTACGTATTTGCGACGGATAGCGGAAACAGAAGGTGTCTCGGTCTTCGTATCAAGCCATATGCTGTCGGAAATTGAACTGATGTGTGATCGGATTGCCGTTATCCAAAACGGTAAACTGATTGATATTCGCGAAATGTCCGAGACACAAGGATCGTTTTATTATGTGGAAGCGACGCCAGGGGAACGAGTGGAAAAATTGCTTGCCGCTCAAGACTTCACGGTGGAACGCTTTAAGGGTGGATTCATTGTCAATGCGGAGCAAGCGCAAATTCCGGGCCTCGTCCGGTCAATGATCGCGGAAGGCGCAGAGGTATTTGCCGTCCAGCCGCATAAGAGGACGCTTGAAGATGAGTTTTTGGAAATGACGGGAGGTGGCCAAATTGCTGAAACTCTTACAAAATGAATGGATGAAATTATGGCATAAAAAAGGGACGTGGGTCATGGTCGCCCTATTGGTTGTGATAACCGCAGGGATGATGGGGCTGACGAAATGGATTGATACGCAGCGGACAGATTCAATGAATCAAGTTGGCAATGCTTCTGTTGCAGTATCAGTCGGCGAGCAGACTGATTGGAAGGCCAGTGTGGAAGGTGAGCTGGCAGGAGTCCGTGCACAACTGGAAGATACGTCATTGACGAAATCCGAGCGAAAAGAATTGGAAGGCGAAGAAAAAGTGTTGGATTACCGCCTGGCCAACTCGATTGAACCTTTGGATCAGTTTAGCCGGGAGGCCATGGTCATGGACCCGTCTGGCATTTCAGGCACAGTGCTATTGCTGGCAGTTATCGTTGCTGCGGGTATAGTGGCTGCCGAATTTTCTCAAGGAACCGTCAAAATGCTGTTAACGCGTCCAGTGAAACGGTGGAAAATCCTTACTTCGAAGTTCATGGCAGTCAACTTATTCGGAATTCTGCTTATGTTAATTGGCTACATCGTACTCGTCGCTTTGGCATTCATTTTATTCAAGTCGGGTGATGGTCAATATCTCGTTTGGAATGGCAAAGAAGTGGTCGAAGGCTCTATTTGGGGCAAAAGCTTTTACATGTTGCTCCTATCGTTCGGCAGTGTGTTTGTAACGTCTGCATTTGCCTTTACAATTGGCAGTGTGTTCCGTTCCAGCTCACTAGCAATCGGTTTGTCACTATTCATATATTTTATGGGTTCAACCGTCACGATGCTGCTTTCTCGCTATGAAGTGGCCAAATATATTTTATTCACCCATATGGATTTGACGCAGTACGAAACAGGCTATCAGATGGTAGAGGGTATTTCACTGCCATTCTCGCTGGCTGTCCTAGCTGTGTACGTTATCGTGTTCCTTGTCATCAGTTACACGACGTTTGTCCAGCGGGACGTAAAAGCTTAAGAAACAGTGCGCCGGCAACCAGTTTGCCGGTGCTTTTTCATGCCTGGGGGCAATTAGACCTCCAACAAACGACATGGAAAGCCGAGTTTCGTGGTGATTTTCCCAATTTCGCAAACGCCCATTGTTTGGTACAGTAAAAGAGCAAGGAAGGTAGCAAGCACCTCAACAAATTTTACAGCGGATTCACGTCCATGGTGGGTTAGCCTAAACAATTGTCGCCATCGGACATACTATAGGAATCATGAGCAGAACAGTCCTCACTCCCCTGGGACTGTTTTCTCATGTATATACCCGCTATTCTATGTTAGGTTTGATTTAAAAAGCGAGGGGTGTGTCGAATGAATGTCGGGTCCATTGTGAAGTATTACCGCATGAAGAATAATTTGACCCAGGCAGAGCTGAGCGAGGGGATTTGTTCGATTTCCCATCTGAGCAAGATTGAATCAAACAAATATGTTCCGCATAAAGAGACATTGGACGAGCTGTTTGCCCGGATGAATGTCAAATGGAATCAAGAAGTAGATGTCTACCATACATATCGAGAAAAACTGGAGAAGTTCATTACCTATTCGGTGTACTATGATTTAAAATCAATGGAAGTGCTTTATGAGGAGCTGGAGCAGAAGGAGGATTATTTGCAGTCGACCGATCTCGTCAATCGCTATGAGTTGTACAAGCTTCGGTTCTATTTGATTCAGCAGGATCGCCAAAAAGCGACGCAGCAAATGCAAATTTTGTCCAGGCTCGATCAGACGTTTGATGAATATGAGCGGGGTGCCGCAAAAGTTTTTTACTTTATCTATTATGTTTTTATCCAGGAAGAAGCGAAAGCACAGGAAATTGCAGGGCGGCTTGAGGAACGGAATGGGCGGGTTCCACAATTGTTGGAGGGAGAGTTCTATTATCAGAATGCCTGGCTCATGCAACGGAAAACCGAATACGGCCAATCGTCCTACTTTGCCGAGCTGGCTATCAATCAATTCCAAAAGGACTGCAATTACTTGCGGCTTATGCATGCCCAGATGCTCCAGGCTGTCAATTTTGCAAATCGCGATTTGTTTTTGCAGGCAGAGGAATTGTTTAAAACGCTTTTGAGGAACGCGCGTCTCATGGATGAAGCCTCTTTGTATGAAGGGGTGCTCTATAATTATTCAATGCTGCAAAATAGAAGAGGGCATCATAACTCGGCCTATATGCTATTGAAGGAATTAAAATCCTTGATGACACCGGAAAAACCGCTTTATACGTCTGTCCTCATTCATATGTTGCAGACAGCCGCTGAGGAAGGGCTTGAAATGGATCATCTGCTTGAGGAATTAGAGGCGCTCGCCCGGGGGAAGGATGACCCATATGTAGCGATACAACTGACGTACTTTCGAAAGATGAAATTTTCCCAACATGATCTTTTTGACTATTGTGAACAAATAGCATTCCCTTTTTTAAAAGAACATGGTTACATAGGAGAAGCAAGACGGTTTGCTTGGCGGCTCGCCAACTACCACCGCTCCATCGGGAATTTTGAAAAGGCCGATGCGTATGCGATTTACTTTTATGAGAAAGGGGAGAAGATGACATGAAACGGAAATGGTATGTAGCGTTCTTGGCAGTATTGTTTTTAGCATTTCTAGGGGCTGGTAACGCGTCTGCGGCGATTCAAGTGAACGATGAAATGTCTACCTTTGCAAAAGGTAATGAAAATCTGCATCCGCCCGATGTAATGCCGCCGCAATGATGATTGAGGATAAACGCTGCTGCTCTTCTGTAAAAACGGGATGGAGCAAAAAGCAGCCAGTCAGCAAAGTGATAGGCGGGAGCTTGGTTGCCCACCTGTCACTTTCTTTGTAACTGCCACTTCAGCATTCCATTCTTGCTTGCGGCCAGTTCCATATGTAACTTTTCCAGCACACGGATGGAAGCCAAATTCTCGGCATGACATTCGGCGATGATTTGCTTAACAGCTGGCGAGGAAAAAGCCCACTGGATTACAGCATGAACTGCTTCCGTTGCGAAGCCTTTCCCTTGTGCTGCAGGGGACATGCCATATCCTGCCTCCACAATCCCCTTTGCGTCAGGTCTACCTTTGAAGCCAATATCCCCGATGACCTCACCCGTCTTTTTGCACGTGACAAACCACGCGCCCCATCCCAACAAAGAAGGATCCTTGCGTAACGCAGATAGATGCTCGTAGATGTGCGGCCTCACATCATAACCGGTAACTGATGCCTCTGCAGTCGACTCTTCGGTACAAGCCGCCAACAACAATCGCTCCGTTTCAATCTGCACTTCATTCCCTCCCCAATAAAAAAGTCATTACACGCAAGCATGTAACGACTCGTCTCTTCTTATTTATGATTAGAAAACGTCCGCACAAGACCGAACAACGTACCTACTAAGATGAAAGCAAACAGCGTGAACATAATATATAGGAACCACATGAAGACTCACTCCTTTTCATCAATATCCTACTGACCATTGTACCATTCCCCGTCAGGCCTGGCAACGCAATCCCTATGGGAGTTGTGGCAGAAGTGTGGAGGTGAATGATCCGGTGAAATTGACGAAGATAGGTTGATTATCCTACGTGGTGGATTACGTCAGGAAGTAACCAATAAATTATTTGAAAAAGAGTTTTAGCCAAATGTCGAGGATTGATTTTTAAATGTTTGACTGGCCAATTACTTGAATGGTGGAAGACTTTTAGAAATAACACATTAAGGTGAAACTTTTGCTTCTACGACCCGTATGTTCGAAGAGGAGGTGTGGAGCTGGTGGTGAATTGGAGAGCTGTTTTTCTAATAGGTTTGCTGTTTGTTTTATTCCAGCCTGGCAACGCCCATGCGAAGTCGTATTCCATTGACCGGGTGCAAATCAAAGGGTGGGTTCAGCCAAATGGAGATATGGTTGTGAATGAAGTATTCACCTATACGTTAGATGGATCGTTTTCAACTTTGAAGAGATCCTTTCCAGATCGTCATGTCCATCAGATTGAGTCGTTTGAGGCTTATTGGGTTACAGGCCAGAATCCAGTTGTAGGAGAAATTGATAAGACAACGCTGGTACCATTGGAATCCACAAAGAAGAATGAAACGATGGTCACCTCCTTGGAGAATCAAAGGGATACAATGAATGTCCTTTATGTATACAGAATGAAACAAGCCGTCGTTTCGTATGAGTCCTACAGTTCTTTAGATATCACCTATTTTGAAAATGGAAAAAACCATAATAAAGACTTGCATGAAGTGTCCATAGCATATGTTTTGCCTGGAGCAGTCGGCGACGGAAATATCCATGGCGGCTTAGCTGCCACGATCAACACACCCCAAGTATATGAAGATGGCATTATTTTTAGTGTTCCCGTCTCCAAGGCACGTACACTAGCTGAAACGAAGGTTCTATATCCATCTGTCATTATGACGGATCAATTTAAAAATCCAGACCCGCAATCTTTCGAATCTGCTATTCAGTCTCAGTCGAAATGGCTGGCAAACATCGAACAACGGGAGGATTCCATCTCAGTAATTATCACGATAGCAAATTGGTTGATTATCACGCTCGTTCTAGCCTCTCTTGTCATTCTGATGATGCGACAGAAGGTTATCGGATGGAAAATGGACCGGGAAAAGTTGCTTCACATTGATCCACTGTATCTCTTCTTTATTCATACGAACGGAAATCCGCATCGAAAAAGTATTTTGGCTGGTCTGTTTTCACTTGTAGAGAAGGGCAGGGTACAGATGGTGACAGAGCCTTCGGCAGAAAGATTCAGGGAACGCAAAGATATGCCGTCTGAAACTCTCGCTTTTTATGTGGTTCCAACCCCCAAGCCGATTGCGCCAGTTGAACAAAGGCTCATCAATTTTCTGTTCAAGACTGGCATGAGCCGGAGGAAATTCCACTTGCATGACATCGGTTTGTTAAACGCTATAAAAGGAAAGCGACACAGCAATCAATCAATGATACGTTTTGATGCAAAAAGGAGAGAGTGGGAGTGGGAAGTGGTTAAGTTGATGGAAGAGGCAGGTGCCTTGACGACGAAATGGCCGAATTACCTGAAACGGAGTCTACTCATTTGCGGCGGCTTGTTTTTCAGCTTAGTAAGCTGGATGATACTTGATAGCTTTTGGTATGCAATCATTGCTATCACCCTAACAGCCATCCCCTTATGGACATTTTGGAAAAGCCCATTAGAGCGAATACCACCAATATTCTATTTTGCCACAATGGCTATTTTCATTTACACTCTTCCGTTTTATCACATGCGCATTGTCTGTTTTGCATTGCTAGCCGCGATAGCATTCCTTTTTTACGTGACACCATTCCATATAGTAGGTTCGTGGAGAGCACTGCGGTATAAATGGGGAGTCAACTATTTCAGATATTGGTCAATGAATCCTCCTCCCGAGTGGTCAAATGACGATATCGAACGATATGAACGGCGTATGTATTTGGTAAAGCCGGTCATTTCCCGCGTTCGCCCTTTTACGGCTTGGCCGATCTTATCAACTGATCCACTATCTTTCCTTCCGATCGAGCACCATGTATGGGGCCAGGATGAAAGCTGGTTGGGAGGCGGAAGCAATAACAGTTCTGTAGGAGATACTTCCTCAAGTAGTGGCAGTGGCGGCGGGGATGGGGGAGGAGCGGGAGCAGAGTGAAGTTGCGCCGACTCCCTCGTGATGATGGATTCGGCAATTGCATTATTGACCGCGTTCGCATATAATGAGAACAAGTGTTCCTTTCGGGAGGTTGTTGTATGCGAAACGAATTGCTCAAATTATGCGAGCGCCACGAATTGGCGGACATGATTTACATGCGTGCGGATGGTCAGCTCACAAAGCGCCGGGTTGAGGTCCTTTCAATCGGCGTGAATACGTTCATCGCCTATTGTTTTTTGCGCAAGGAGAGGCGCATGTTCAAAATTGACCGTGTGCTCTCGGTACAGCGTGTCCTCTATAGGGAGTCGGCCGCAATGTAAACTGATTCGTCATTTGCCTGTTAAGAAGGCCGGCAGAACAGCTCCGTCATTCCTTTACTGCCATTCCTCTTCAGCAATTTCAGGAAACCAGCGATAGATTGATAAGTCGATTTTACCGTTCTCATTGAATTGCACGCCTTCCGATTCAAGCAGCTCCTGTTGCCTGTTGCCTTTTTCCTCTCTGTCTGTCGGTGTTGAAATGCCGCCTTGTGCATTGATGACCCGATGCCAAGGCAATTGGTGTTTTGCACTCATAGAATGCAGCACCCGAACCACTTGCCTTGCACCCCTTGGATTTCCGGCACAGGCGGCTACTTGTCCGTATGACATCACCCGCCCGGCCGGTATGCCCGATATGATGGCGACGACCTTCTCTGTAAACGGATTCATCCGAATTCCCTCCATTCTGAAACTATTCTCTTTTCTGTATCGTACAGTAGGTAAGAAATAAAACACAAGAGGTGGAACAGATGGGATCCTTTTTCAAACAGCGCAGCATTATTGGGAATATGATTAAAATTGCTGGTATCGTCGTCATGGGGTGGGGTGTCATACAAGCAATCGTCTTTCTGGCAACTTCCTCAGGAATGGGAGACCAGATCTTCAATGAATTTGGGGAAGCTGTTTATGCAGGCAGTTCAATCAGTGGCATTGCACTTTACGGTTTCATCGGCATTATTGCGACGCATGTCCTTTATGGCCTTCTGATCATCGGGTTCGGGGAAGTGATTGATCTGTTGCAGGATATCTATTTTCGGTTAGACCCTCAAGCAAAGCAGGCATGGGATCAAAAGCAGGAGGAGCGGCAAAAATTCCGCAACGAAATTCCTCTTTGGGTGGAACAGGATATTACTGCTTTCTATAAGAAACATGAGGAAACTGTCGAGGCGGTTCAGAGCACGAGAAATCGGGATGTCTATGAAGTGAAAGTGAATGGTCGTGTGGATTACGTGGAAATGAGCGGATTTGATCCGCGTGTGCTGTCGGAGGAGGAAGCGAAGAAGTTTAAAGGCTAAAAGGGATAGTTTTTATTTATCAAACCTTGACAGCGTTCCATATACTAACATGGCGAAAGAATCTCTGCCGCCCATGATAAAAGGGACCGCCCACTTTATGCAGTGGACGGTTTCGATCGTTTTGCTGTTCGGTCTTGATAGTAGCCGTATACGGAAATCGATACAATGAGCCAAAATGCGCTTGCTGCCATCCCGCCTGCCACGTCACTCGGATAGTGAACGCCGAGATAGATGCGGCTGACTGCGATCGATAGCGCCATAATTATGGCAAACAAAATGGATGCTATTCTGCTAAAGGTCGATTTTGTATGGCGCCAAACAATGTACGCAATAATGGCGTATAAGCTGAATGACATCATCGTGTGGCCGCTCGGAAAACTATATCCTCCAATTTCAATCAGTCGATGGATCTCCGGCCGCTCCCGTTTGAATATCATTTTCAGCACTTGATTCAGCGCGCCGGTACCGAGCATAACGGTGAGGTAAAGATAAGCCTGCATGCGCTCTTTCAATATATAAAAGAGGAGAATAAAGCCAGCAGCAATTAAGAGCAGAACAACGGTAGTGGAGCCGATCCATGTAAATGCCTTCATGATGGGTGTTAGCCAACTGCTTTCCCATCCTTGTACGATGGAAATGATCGTGTCATCGAATTGGAAGATGGTCGCTTTACTAATCCCCCGGGCTATGAACGCAAATATGCTTCCGAATACCAGGCAAAGCAAAAAGGCTACTGCCATTCGGGTAAAAAGTATTTTCAAGGGATTACACCTCAGTTCTATAACGTATTGTTCGTACATAATAACAAACGCATGTCACAATGAAAAGTTCGAAAGAAGGGCTGTCATGATTGTTGTAATTCTGATCATTGGCGCGTATTTACTTGGCACCATACTTACCGCAACATGGATCGGCAAGATATTTGGCCGCAATATTCGGATCGAAGGAAGTGGCAATCCGGGAGCGCGTAATGCGGGACGTGTGCTTGGGAAGTGGGCCTTTGTCCTTGTTTTCCTTGGGGATGCATTAAAAGGGGCAATTCCTGTTGCAGCCGCCAAGTGGCTGGATTGCGGAACAGCTGTTGAATTAGCTGTGCTTCTAGCAGCCATGCTAGGACATATATTACCGGTGTTTTATAAATTTCGTGGCGGGCAGGGAATCTCCACATACATTGGCGGTCTGCTCATGTTCTATCCGCCTTTGTTTGCCGGGTTCGCAATCGTGTTCCTGTTAGTTTATCCATTTCTGCGCAGCTTTACTTTGGCAGGATTCGCGGCGATTGTAGCGGTGCCGTTTCTATCCTGCTTGTTTTCGTTTAGCTATGTCGAGCCATTTTTGTTAGGTTGCCTTTCCGTGCTTCTTATTTTTGCGCATCAGAAAGATCTAATGTTTAGAATGACCGGCAGGACGGGAAAAAATAAGTAATTGATAAGATGGAGGAGAGGAAGACAATGAAAGAAATTCATTCGACTGATGAATGGGTCGAGGTACGGGATGCTTCTAAAGGGGGAGCTGTGTTACTTTTAAAGCATAGCTCTACATGTCCAGTCAGTGCAGCTGGTTTCCGGGAATTCGAGAAATTTGATACCCCTATTCCGAAATATTTTATCACCGTTCAAACAGCCCGTTCAGTATCTAATGACATTGAATTGGATACGGGCATACGCCACGAAACGCCTCAGCTCTTATTGTTCGTTGATGGCCAAGCGGTTTGGAATGCCAGTCATTATTCAATTTCCCGTTCGAAAATCCAGTCGGCGGTTGAAGCATACGCGTAAGGGTGAGATTGAAGCAGGCACTCATATTTGAGGCCTGCTTTTTTGATATAAGAAAACTACATAATAAAGGGAATAGGCTTGGGTTTCATGTGTGGGTAGCTTTGCAATATGATAGAATAAGATTAATTAAAAAATAATAATTGGGGAAAGAGGGATTTAATGGTGCGCCTAAAGGGGAAAACGGCTGTCCTGACGGGCGGGGCAAAAGGAATCGGTGCAGTTGCTGCCCGCCTGTTTGGTAAAGAAGGGGCCCAAGTGGCTATTTTGGATTACGACGAGAAAGCCGGAGAAGAAATGGCCCGTCAATTGCATGGCGAAGGAATTGAAGTGGCCTTCTTTGCAGTGGACGTGGCGGATGGGGAAGCTGTACAGGCTGTAGCCGCACAGGTGCTGTCTCACTTCGGCAAAGTAGATATCCTTGTAAATAACGCCGGCATCACAAAAGATGCGTTGCTAGTCAAGATGGATCCTGCAGATTTTCAGCGTGTTCTCGATGTGAATATGACAGGCGTCTTTCATTGTACCCAAGCTTTCCTGCCCCCGATGCTGGCGCAAGGAAAAGGCAAGATCATTAATACATCCTCCATCGCAGGGACGGGCGGCAATGTCGGACAGACAAATTACGCTGCGTCGAAAGCCGGAGTCATTGGCATGACAAGAACATGGGCGAAGGAATACGGGCGGAAGGGCATTAATGTAAATGCCGTCGCACCGGGTTTTATTGAAACGGAAATGATCCATACAATCCCGGAAAAGGTAATGGAACAAATTCGACTAATGACACCATTTACCCGCTTAGGAAAGCCTGAAGATGTTGCAAATGCCTATCTATTCTTAGCTTCGAACGAGGCGGATTTTGTGAACGGAACTGTGCTGGAAGTGGACGGCGGTATGTTGAAATAAAGATTAGTTTGTGAATCGATTCACAAAAAATGATAGTTGTCATATGAAAAGTCATTACATTTATGTCTTCTGCCAATAGTCCATTCATTTTACGATGGTAGTATCAAAAAACTTCCGATTTGAGGAGGATACGTACTATGAGTAAAGAGAAGACAAAGCAGTTGCATAAAGATGTGGCTCCTTTTGCTAAATCAGACTTGAAAAAGAGTATTATTCAGTTGATCAATACCGTTCCGCCAATATTTATCCTTTGGTTTCTTGCCTACCAAAGCTTAGCTGTCTCCATCTGGCTTACCTTTGCGATTGCCGTCGTAGCTGCTGGATTTGTTGTGCGAACGTTTATCATCTTCCACGATTGCACGCACGGTTCATTTTTCAGGAATAAAAAAGCGAATGATATCGTTGGCACGATTACAGGCGTGCTCACTTTATTTCCTTATGAACAATGGAAGCGCGAGCATGCGATCCACCATGCCTCCAGCTCGAATTTGGATAAGCGCGGAGTCGGCGATATCTGGGTGCTGACAATTCAAGAGTACTTGGAAGCATCAAAATGGACACGTTTTGCGTATCGGTTTTATCGCAATCCACTTGTTATGTTTGGTTTGGGACCACTCTATCTAGTCCTGATCTCCAGCCGATTCAACCGGAAGGATGCTCGCCGAAAAGAACGGATGAATACCTATTTGACGAACGCAGTTCTTGTTGCTCTATATGCATTGATGATTTGGCTTGTCGGGTGGCAAGCGTTTCTCATCGTGCAAGGTTCAATTATGTTTGTTGCGGCAGCCCTCGGCATTTGGCTGTTCTACATTCAACATACATTCGAGGATTCCTATTTCGAGGAAGAGTCGGAATGGGATTATGTGAAAGCGGCTGTTGAAGGAAGCTCATATTATAAGCTTCCGAAAGTATTGCAATGGGCAACCGGAAATATCGGTTTCCATCATGTTCATCACTTGGCGCCGCGCGTGCCGAATTATAATTTGGAATTGGCGCATGAATCCACTCCGCCACTTCAAAGAGCGACGACTATTACAATTCGAACGAGCTTAGAATCATTGCGCTATAAGTTATATGACCCTGAGCATAAAACGTTTGTCACTTTTAAAGAAGTGAAAGATCGGGTGAAACGTTCAGCATTGTCACTTGATCTAAAACCGAAACGCACGAGTTTCGACAGCAAGTAAAAAGCCGCCGCCTCCTCATAGGGGCGGTTGTTTTCATAAGAACGCAGTGTATTCTAGTGTTTTTGTGGACGGACAGGTTAGTGCGGTATACTGAAGTTACAACGGAAGCGAGGTGCAGCTCATGCAAAAATGGTATACGATCTTTCCGAGAAACCCGTGGCTCAGTATTTACGCATGGGTCATCTTTTGCCTGCTGCCGTTCTTCTTCATCTTCCGCGTCACGAATCTGCTCAGTGTGATTATTGGAATCAGCCTATTGCTGCTGTTTTTCTTGTCCTATTTCTTTTCCTTTAGGTCAAAATCTGGACTGGTCTACATGTGGCTCAGCTTTGAAATGGTGATCAATATTGTGATGACGTTGCTTTTTGGCTACGTATACTTCTCCATTTTCACTGCATTTTTCATAGGGAATATCCGCCGGCCGGTCGGGTTTTTCATCATGTATGGCCTACATATCTTTTTCACAATTAGTGCGATTGTGGCAGGATTCTTCATTGACATCCATTTGTTTTTGCCGCAAGTGCATTTCATAATCGTCACAGTTATCGGTGTTATTTTATTGCCATTCAACTTGTATTACCGAGGCAAAAAGGAGAATTTGGAAGGCCAGCTGGAAGATGCGAAGGAGCGTATTTCAGAATTGGTTTTATTGGAAGAGCGAGAAAGGATTGCGCGCGATTTGCATGATACTCTCGGTCAGAAATTGTCCATGATCGGTTTGAAAAGTGATTTGGCTCGAAGGCTGATCACCCGAAATCCGGAAGAGGCCGAAAAGGAATTGAATGACATCCGGCATACAGCAAGCATTGCACTGAAAGAAGTGCGTGAATTGGTGGCGGGCATCCGGGCAACTAAGCTGCAGGACGAACTAATCCGAGTCAGACAAATCATTAAAGCGGCTGAAATGGAATGTCGGATTGAGGGGGAGAACCAACTGGGAGAACTCCCGGTCATCTTGGAAAACGTTTTGAGCATGTGCTTGAAGGAAGCGGTGACAAACATCGTCAAGCATAGTGGCGCAACAACTTGTCTCATACTTTTTGAACGGCGCTTAAATGAATTTCGGATAGTCGTCCAGGACAACGGAACGGGGCTGAACCGGAAGACAGGAGAATTGACTGGCAGCGGACTGCGCGGCATGGCGGAACGCTTGGAATTTGTAAATGGTAGTTTGTCTGTGGAAGTGGAAGAGGGCACAACGCTGACGATCCGTGTGCCGCTTGTCATCACTCATCAGGAAGGGGAGAAATCGGAATGATACGTATTGTCATTGCGGAGGACCAGGGAATGATGTTAGGGGCGCTCGGTTCCTTGCTGAACATGGAAGAGGATATGGAAGTGGTCGGCATGGCGAAAAACGGAGAAGAGGCTGTCGCCCTCGTCAACGCCCACGACCCGGACATCTGCATTCTGGATATTGAAATGCCGGTAAAAACAGGGTTGGACGCCGCAGAGATGCTGCGCGGGAAAGATTGTAAAATCATCATCTTAACGACCTTCGCACGCGCCGGCTATTTTGAACGGGCCAGAAAAGCTGAAGTACGAGGCTATTTGCTGAAGGATAGTCCGATTGAAGAACTTGTATCTTCCATCCATGCCATCATGGCTGGCCGCCGAATCTATGCTCCCGAGCTCGTCGACATTGCCTATGGCGATGACGACGACACGGAAAATCCGCTCACCGAACGTGAAAGCCAAGTACTCGGCCTTGTGGCGGAAGGCAAAACGACAAAAGAAATCGCCGGCGAACTTTACTTAACACCGGGCACCGTCCGCAACTACATCTCGACCATTCTCGATAAACTCGGTGTCGGCAATCGAATCGAAGCCATTTCCCGCTTTAAGGAAAAAGGCTGGTTCAAATGACTGACAAGACTGAGAAGATCCCATCACCACTCCAGCCTGTAGGCAAGGGAGTGGTTTTTTAATTGCTGTATTTCGGTAGTCTGGAGAGGGGTAGCACAGTATTTGAACTGTGCGACTTGCCGTGATAAATGATTTGAGCACTCTTTCGAAGGATACGAGCACTTCTCCTGCACTTACGAGCAATTAACCAGATATACGAGCAGTCTTTCAGATATACGAGCACTCGTAATCGTCCAGCAAGGCGATCGTCACCGGCATAAATAAAAGCATCGTATTTTGGCATGACGACACTCATTCCCTGTTGCTAGCTGTTTTATCGGTTGAGCTGAACAAGCCATCCCAATAACCGACATATCAGACCTCTCCCAAAGATCATTTTTACAACTTGCCTTTCCCTCTGCCGTGCCGAATATGCTATTCTTCTAGTAAGGTGAGAAAGGGGATTGGGTATGGAGACAATGACTTTAGCTTATGCGAGAACGTTAGATGAGCAAGACCGTCTTGCTGCTTATAAAGAGGAGTTTTATGTGCTGCCGCATGCCATTTACATGGATGGGAATTCGCTTGGTTTGCTGTCTAAACGAGCGGAGCGGACGTTGCATGCACTGCTAGATTCGTGGAAAACGCTTGGGATTGATGGCTGGACGGAAGGGCAGCATCCGTGGTTTTATTTGTCGGAACAGGTGGGCGAAAAGATGGCTTCGCTTGTAGGCGGGAAGCCGGAGGAGACGGTTGCGACAGGCTCGACGACAACCAATCTGCATCAGCTGGTGTCAACGTTTTATAAGCCTGCAGGCAAGAAGACAAAGATTCTTGCGGATGAGTTGAATTTTCCTTCTGATATTTATGCGCTTCAGAGTCAATTGCGGCAGAAGGGGTATGACCCTGATGAGCATTTGATTCGTGTGAAGAGTCGAGATGGAAGGATGTTGCAGGAAGAGGATATTATTGCTGCCATGACGGACGAAGTGGCGCTCATCGTTCTCCCTGCGGTGCTCTACCGAAGTGGCCAGATTCTTGACATGGAAAAGCTGACAAAAGCAGCGCGTGAGCGAAACATTCCAATAGGTTTTGACCTGTGTCACTCCGTCGGTTCGGTCGAGCATGCCCTACATGAATGGGGAACGGATTTTGCTTTCTGGTGTACATACAAGCATTTAAACGGCGGGCCTGGATCTGTGGGTGGCCTGTTCATTCATGAAAAGCATTTTGGCACGCTGCCAGGATTGGCGGGCTGGTTCGGCTCTAAAAAGGAATCACAATTCGACATGGAGCATACGATGGATCCCGCGGAGCATGCGGGTGCTTTTCAAATCGGCACGCCTCATGTACTGAGCCTTGCACCGCTGATTGGGTCTCTTACAATGTTTGAGGAAGTGGGCATGCCTGCGATCCGTCAGAAATCGCTCCAGTTGACGTCTTATATGTTGGAATTAATCCGGCATGAACTCGGGGCATATGACTTTACCATCGGTAACCCGACTGATGATATACGGGGTGGTCATGTTTTATTGGAACATGCAGAGGCTGCACGCATTTGCAAGGCGCTGAAAAAGGATGGCGTCATACCGGACTTCAGAGCGCCAAACGGCATCCGCCTTGCACCGGTCGCACTTTACAATTCGTTTGAAGATGTTTGGCATACAGTGCAAAAGCTGAAAACTATCATGGAAGAAAAGCGCTACGAACAATTTGAGAATAAAAGGGGAGTCGTTGCATGACAGAGAAATGGATCGATATTTCGCAGCCGCTTCATAATGGCATTGCAGAATGGCCGGGAGACACGCCGTTCACCTATGAGGTGCGTTTTATTAAAGAGTTTACGGGTTCCGTTAACATTGGCAAGTTGACTACGAGCACTCATATGGGAACGCATATTGACGCCCCGTTCCATTACGATGATGAGGGGGCAAAGGTGGATGAGCTCCCGATTGATGTGTATATCGGAAAAGCCAGGGTTATTGATGTGACTGGCCTTGAAAGCGTCGGCCGTTCGGATCTTGAGACCATCGACTTTGGCGGGGCATGCCGCATTTTATTGAAAACGGGAAGCCGTCCGAGTCCTGATGTGTTTCCGGATACCTACACAGTATTGCGTGCGGATATCGGCCCGTTGCTGCAAGAACGGGGCGTCAAGCTGATCGGTGTCGACACGCCATCCGTTGATCCGGAACCGAGCAAGACGCTGGACGCTCATCATTCTCTACATGCGAACGGCGTTTTGATTTTAGAGAACATTGTGCTGGACGAAGTGGAGCCTGGCGATTATGAATTAATTGCACTGCCGCTCCCTCTTCAAGGTGCCGATGGAAGCCCGGTCCGTGCTGTCGTAAGGAAGTGGCGTGCATGACGGAAAAGGGGATTCACACCGATTTTAAAGAAAATATGACGTATGGGGAGTACCTTCGGCTCGATAAGGTGTTATCGAGCCAGGAGCGTTTGTCCGGCCATCATGATGAAATGCTGTTCATTGTCATTCACCAGGTGAGCGAGCTTTGGATGAAGCTTATTCTGCATGAGTTGAATACGGCGATTGAATCGATTGAGCATGATGAGCTGCCGGAAGCGTTTAAAATGTTGGCGCGGGTGTCGCGCGTTCAGTCGCAAATTATCCAAGCTTGGGACGTATTGGCGACATTGACACCTGCCGAATATATGGAATTTCGCGAAAGTCTTGGCCGTGCATCAGGCTTCCAGTCCTATCAGAATCGACAAATCGAATTCGCCCTAGGCTTCAAACAGCCGCACATTTTGAAAATCTATGAGAAAGATCCTGAACTCGCCCAAGAGTTAACGGCAGCTTATCAGGCACCGGGGATTTACGACGTGGCCATCCGAGCTTTGGCAAGAGCCGGTTTTTCAATCAATCCTGAATTGCTGGATCGCGATTACTCGGTTACCTATCAAGGTGATCCGACCGTGGCGGATGCCTGGCTGCAAGTATATCGTGACGTAGACACATACTGGGATTTGTACCAGCTGGCTGAAAAGCTCGTTGATATTGAAGACAGCCATCAGCAGTGGCGATTCCGCCACATGAAAACCGTAGAGCGAATTATCGGCTTCAAGACAGGCACCGGCGGTTCGTCGGGTGTCAGTTATTTAAAGCAGATGCTGGAACATCAATTCTTCCCGGAACTCTGGGATGTGCGGACCAAACTATAATCGAAAAAAGCTGTCTCCCCGTTATCGAGGAGGCAGCTTTATCATTATGGGAATTCGTAAAGGTGCTACCCTTTCATTACTTTTTCAAACTGCCCTTCCTAGTTCTTATAGAGGACGAGCTGGCAATGAACTTGCCGAATTTTAAGAGCTTCGACCGTAGGAACCCCTCCTCGAACCGTTTCAGCTCATTGCCCCACTCTGGGAATACCATTCATGCATGAGATTTGCCTGTTCCTGGACAGGTATCGGCAATCCTTCGTATTCATTGAGCTGAGCATCCTTCCTTTCTGTCTGATTTCCTTTCAAGAAAGAACATCTGTATACAATGAAATATGCATCACCTTCCCGCAGTAGACCAAAAATGGTCGTACGAGTTTGTCCTCAGGGTTCCCTGAGTTTGAAGTGTCATTACTCTTACAGTATTCCGAGGAGAACTTAGAGGTGTGTGCGGTTGATAGAAGGCGAATTTGCTTATCTTAAGAAATTCTTCAGAATGGCAATGCATAATTCTTCATGATTGTCAGGGATGATAGAGGTAAATGAATAGGGGGGATGTCTTATGAAAAAATTACTGGTGCTAGTAACGGTCATTTTACTTGCTTTCTTTTACTTTCAAAAAGAACAAACCGCGAAAGAAGAGATGCCCGGTGTGGGGGCGAAAGCGGCCATTGTAGTAGATGTCGAGACAAATAAGATTTTATATGAAATGAATTCCAAAGAGTCTTTGCCGATTGCGAGCATGTCTAAGATGATGACACAATATATTGTGCTGGATGCCATTAAAAGCGGACGCATTAATTGGGATACACTTTATCAACCATCTGCTGAAGTCTTCCAAAAGACTGCGGATCCACAAATGGTGACACTCGGCATGTCTTCATCCCATACATATTCCGTTCAGGAGTTATTTACGGCGATGACCGTCCTGTCGGCTAATGATGCAGCCATTGCTTTGGCGGAAGTGGTAAGCGGATCCGAAGATGCGTTTGTTGAGGCGATGAATGCAAAAGCCGAAGAATTTGGCTTGCAATCGGCTCATTTCGTTAATGCAACCGGTCTGGATGAAGAGGAGACGAATAGAGCATCGGCGAGAGATGTAGCGGCACTCGCACAGTTGTTACTTAACGATCATCCCGAAGTGCTGGACTATACGAAGTTGACCGATTTTACAACGAGAGAAGGAGTTGTGCGTTGGAATACGAATGCCATGCTCCCGGGAATGCCGTTTGCGATGAGTGGAATCGATGGGCTGAAAACAGGCTACACAGAAGGAGCGGGCTCCTGTTTTGCGAGTACGGGTGTATTTAATGGCAGACGAATCATCACCGTCGTGATGGGGGCTGCAGAGGATCGGAATGAAAGCGGCCCATCCCGATTCGAAATAACACGGCAATTGCTCGATAAGTACGTCTTGAAATAAGCCATGCTATACTAAGGAAAAATAATCTAGCAGGCGGTGTCAGGATGAACGAAGTGCAACGTGCTCAATTAGTAAAAAACTATCCACTGATTCAGGAGTTAATCGGGGAAAAAGAAGTATTATGGCTGAATTCGGAGAGCGGCCCGGCTCAAGAAGGGATCAAGCAATCCGGTATCTCTGACGCTGCGGTGCAGGAAGCGAGCGGGCGTTTAATGCGATTTGCTCCATATATTGCGAAGGTGTTTCCAGAAACAGCTCCCGCTCAAGGGATCATTGAGTCTCCGTTGACCAAGATTCCAGCGATGGCAAAATCACTTGGAGAAGCCTACGAAGCTAACATTCCAGGCAAGCTTTATTTGAAAGAGGACAATGCATTGCCTATTTCAGGATCAATCAAGGCACGTGGCGGTATTTATGAAGTACTGAAGCATGCAGAAACCATTGCGCTTGATAAAGGATTGATTACAGAAGGAGACAACTATAGTAAATTTGACGAACCAGAACTGCGTAATGAGCTGGCTAAACATAAAATTGCGGTAGGTTCCACAGGCAATCTAGGCCTCAGTATTGGAATTATGAGTGCGAAGCTTGGATTCAATGTAACGGTCCATATGTCAGCGGATGCGAAGCAGTGGAAAAAGGACATGCTGCGGGAAAAGGGAGTAACGGTAGTCGAGTATGCAGACGACTACAGCAAGGCGGTTGAGGAAGGACGTAAGCAGGCGGAAGCCGATCCGCTCTGTCACTTTGTCGATGATGAAAATTCCATTGATCTCTTCCTCGGGTATGCAGTTGCTGGAGAACGCGTAGCCGCTCAACTGAAAGAGCATGACATTCAAGTGGACAAGGATCACCCGCTATTCGTCTATTTGCCGTGCGGTGTCGGCGGCGGCCCGGGCGGCGTTGCATTTGGTTTGAAAAGGGCATTCGGAGATCATGTCCATTGCTTCTTTGCCGAGCCCACCCATTCCCCTTGCATGCTCCTCGGCATGATGACTGGATTGCATGAGGAAATTGCTGTGAATGACATTGGGCTGGATAATAAAACAGTAGCAGATGGCCTCGCAGTAGGAAGACCGTCCGGTTTTGTCGGGAAGACGATGGCGCCTCTTATTGAAGGGTGCTACACAATAGCGGATCAGACGATGTTCCGGCTCCTCGCTATGCTTGCCGATGCAGAGGGAATCCGTCTTGAACCATCTGGATTAGCCGGCATGACAGGCCCCATTCAAACTATTAACAATAAAGTACAAGATGCTGATCATCCGAATGCGACACATCTTGTTTGGGCAACGGGCGGCGGAATGGTGCCAGAGAGCGAAATGGCTCATTACTACGGGATTGGCAAAGAACTTTAAGCAAAGAGAAGGGAACTCCGGGAAATGGAGTTCCCTTTCGATTTATTTCCCGGGAAATCGACAGAGAAATGAAATTATTTCCCTAGGATTTTAATTGAGAAAGCTTGTTAAATCAATATTTCAGTGGTGTATTGCCGTGTACTTTCGGTTGCGGGAAATAAATTATTTCCACGATAAAGAGTGAATGCTCACTAAATACATCGAATGATGAGGTGTGGGAAATCTACTTACTAAACTCCGCTGTCTGTAGCTTTTTTGTCTGGCAATAAATAACCTTAACATCCTGCTTCAATACAAAAACCGCCATAGATAGAAAGTGGCATAGGATTCCCAATCAGCCCACGGTACAGCAAGACGTAATAGCTCCTCGCGGCTCGGCTTTTCATCCAAGTTATCAAGATACTTTATAGCATTCAGCAGTCCGACATCGGCAAGCGGAAACGCATTCGGCGAGCGCAGGCAGCGCATGAGCACGTAATTCGCAGTCCAAGGGCCAATACCACGCACAGCAGTTAACAATTTCTCAGCATCCTTAAAGGAACCCGCAGCTTGTAACGCTTCCTTAGTAAGACTCCCTTCAACAATCAGCCGGGCAACTCCGATCAGATACTCACTTTTCCGCTGTGTCATTTGTAAAGGGACCAGCTCTTCTACTGACAGCGCGGCAATCGTTTCGGGTGTAGGAAAAAGCCAATATCGCTTGCCTTGCCATTCTATAGAGGATCCGAAAGTCTCTACAAATCGGCGTTTTAGTGTGAAAGCGAAAGCTAAATTAATTTGCTGGCCGATTATTCCCCAGCTGACCGCTTCGAAAAAATCAGGAATACCCATATTGCGCAAGCCGTAAAATTGCTCTATGGCCTTTTGCAAATAGCGATCTTCCTGTGCCATTGCATAGAATGGACGCAAATCGGTTTCTAAGTCGAACCAGTCTGTTACATAATGCTGCACTTTCTGAATTGTCGTATCGTCCGCTGCTCCCCATATTTTGACGAGCAAGCCATCAGTTCCAGCATCGCTGATATCAATGAAAACCGGTGCTTCGCCAGGAATCGAAAGTGCCCGTCGAATATGGCCATCTTCCACTTCATACATGCATTCATTTCCCGCATCCATTAAGTACTTCATATTTTGATGAAAACTGAATTCTGCTGGTACTGGTATTTGAATTTCGTCATATTGCTCCATTCCCATTCCTCCTCTATATTTAGTTGTAACATAGATAGAACAGGACGTATTAGATATAATGAAAAAAAAGAGGCGGAGGAGGAAGCAGGATGGATATGTATTGGACAAACTTCAGGTACCGCGATTGGCAAATGATACTGGCGGCAACGGAAAAAGGGATTTGTTTTATTAGCCCGGATCAAGCATCGTTTGAGGAGCTGGCGCTATGGCAGAAGAAGAGGCTGCCACAAGCAGTCTTACATGAAAACCCAGAGAAACTCGCCCCCTGGATGAAGGAGCTTGCCGACTATATGGATGGTTCCTTGAAGGAGTTTTCCATGCCTGTGGATCTTCATGGAACATCCTTTCAGCAAGAAGTCTGGAATGCGTTACAGCAGATTCCTTATGGAGTGACGAAGAACTATGCGGAAATTGCTGAGTTGATTGGAAAGACAAAGGCAGTCCGTGCTGTTGGCGGAGCAATTGGTGCTAACCCAATCTTGATTGTAGTTCCGTGCCATCGAGTAATCGGCAAGAACGGTAAGTTGACAGGCTTTCGCGGAGGGCTGGAGATGAAAGAAAGACTGCTATTGCTAGAGGAAGCAGGCGGAATGCTGAGTATGGCTGAGGCATGAATTGGCTACGATGAGAGGTAGGAGGGGATTGGATGGATCAATGGAAGGGGAATGCCCCGAAATTTTCACCTCAGCGAATCATACGAGCCAATGATACGTTCGCAGTCACATTAAGCGAAGAAATGTTGGATTATTTGCAGGTGATCTTAGGTGAAACGGTAGAAGTGGAAATGAAGGATTCTGAATTAGTCATCCGGAAAATACGGAATTCAGGGACATCTGGTTTGGCTTCAAGCGAGCTGATGCCGCCATTTGCAGAACCTATTTCTGATTATCCGCTCATGTCCGACCAGGAAAAGGGTTCTTAACCATGTTTGTTGCCAGTAACGAAAGGGAAAGGAAAGAAAGACTTTAGTTACTGGAGGCATATGTGATGGAAGCTCATGTAAATAAACAAATTCAAACGAAATGTGATACAGAATACGACCGTTTATGCCGGGTCATCCTTTGCCAGCCAAAATTCATGGCAATCGAAGAGGCGATTAACGAAGTACAAAAGAAATACGAAACAGAAGATATCAATCAACATCGTGCCATGAAGCAGCATGCCGAGTTTGAAAAGCTGCTGAAGGAACATGGAGTTGATGTGATCAAGCTTCCTGCTTCTCCTGAATATCCAGAACAAGTATTTACACGTGATATCGGTTTTACAATAGGAGAAACAGTATTTGTAGCAGAACTTGCAACGGATATCCGTAAAGGCGAAGAAACCTTCTTGGAAGATTGGCTGACAGCACAAAGCATTCCTTATCAGGTGACAACGAGCCGTGTAGAAGGCGGGGATGTCATTGTCGATCGGGATACCGTCTACATTGGCATAAGCAGCCGGACATCCGAAGAAGCGGTCAAGCAATTAGAGCAGAAACTGTCTGGCTACGACATAAAAAAGATTCCGTTCAATGAGAAGTATTTGCACTTGGATTGTGTATTCAATATTGTATCGCCTAACAAGGCACTTATTTTTCCCCCGGCATTTGACCCGGAAACTGTGAAGGAACTAGCGGCTTCTTATGAACTGATCGAAGTGAATGAAGAAGAACAGTTTACAATGGGGACAAACGTGCTCTCGATTGGAAACGGAAAAGTATTCAGCTTGTCTCAGAATAAAGAGATAAATGCGGCTTTGCAGCAACACGGTTTTAACGTTATTGAAATCGATTTTTCAGAAATTATCAAATCGGGCGGTTCCTTTAGATGTTGCTCGATGCCAGTGGAACGAAAATAATATATGTAGCTTGAATGAACCTCACCTTGATGTGAGGTTTTTTCTTGTTTGATTAGTAATAATAGACTATACAGTTTTTTACTCTCTTTTCTCTTTTTAATATACATTAAGGGTATGATTTTACGTAAGTTGAAAAATAATACAGTTCCAATATATGTACAATGCAGTTGTATCAAGGCTTTAAGACAGCTTTTTTTCGCCGTGGAAACATGGCAACTATATATTTAATTTATTAAAAAGTTAGACTTTTTATATGTGTGAAAAAAGGTTTTACATTAAAAAAACGTTTCGTTAATATTTACTTAACAATAGTCCTTTACGATTATTAAGGGCATTAGAAAAGTCGTATAGCTATTGACTATCAGCATCAAAGGAGAATACGGAAATGAAGAAGAAGGCTCTTTTATGTTTGGCTGCGTTCATGCTTGTCTTGTTAGCGGCGTGCGGCAAATCGGAAACACCAGATAACAATAAGAGTAAAAAAGGGGACGAAGCGTTTGTACCACAAACACTGCGTGTTCAATTCGTTCCAACAAAATCAGAAAATACAGCGGAAGCAAAAGCAAAGCCATTAGCAGATCTATTATCAAAAGAACTCGGAATTCCTGTTGAAGTGAGCGTTTCAACTGACTACAGCACGATTATTGAGGCAATGGCTTCTAAGCAGATCGACCTCGGTATCATGCCTCCAAACGCATACGTTTTGGCTAAGGACCGCGGTGCAGCAGAGGCGATCCTGCAATCTGAACTATATGGTGTAAAACAACCTGGCGGTCAACCGGATGAGGACAACAAAGTATCTTCATTCCGCGGACAGATCATCTTCAAAAAGGATAGCGGAATTAAAAGCTATGAGGACTTGAAAGGCAAAACAATTGCTTCTCAGGATGTCGTATCAGCTAGTGGTTACGTCTTCCCAGTTGCTGAAATGATCAAAGCTGGCATCGATGTGGATCGTGATGTGAACTTTGTAACAGTGAACGGGATCGACAATGCGATCCTATCGGTTATCAATGGCGATGCGGATGCTGCTTTCAGTTTCGAAGATGGACGTAACTTATTAATGAAAGACTACCCGAATATCCACGAGGATTTGGATTCCTTCTTTACAGAAGCCCGTATTCCGAACGATGCAATTGCTGTCCGTACAGATATGGATAAAGAATGGATTGAGAAAATCCGTAAAGCATTTATCGCAATCGGTGAATCCGAAGATGGCCGTGAGATTGTCCGTGCCCTTTATGGACATGTCGGTTACGTTGAGGCTGATGACAGCAACTACGACGTAATCCGCGAGTATGGTAAACTTGTAGGTCAATAATGGTGAGGAAAGGGGATGTTAGATTAACATCCCTTTTCTCTAATTTCGGGTTTTATTGCGTGTAAATGAAGAAATTATGGAATACTCCCTATGGCAATCAGCTTAGAAAGTGAGGCACCTCTATGAAAATATCCATTCTGGCTACGAGTGACGTCCATGGCTATATCCAAGCTGCAGATGAATTGTCGGGCCATCCCACACCAACAGGTTTAAGCCGTGTCTCTACGTATGTGAAAGATAGAAGAGGGAGCGGTGACAACATTATTCTCATCGACAACGGGGATTTTTTGGAAGGCTCCGCATTTGCGACCTTTCTTTATTTAAATCAACATCGCTGGACGCAAAACCCCTTGATTACCACCATGAATTCGATGCAATATGATGCCGCTGTTCCAGGCAACCACGAATTCAATTATGGACTCCCCCACCTAGAGAAAAGCGTGCAGCAAATGTCTTTCCCATACATAGCCGCCAACGTCATTGACCAACAGACCCATGCCCCCATTTGGAAACCGTATACCATAATAGAGCGGAACGGTGTGAAAATCGGCATTATCGGGCTACTCACCGATTACATCCCGAGATGGGAGCATGCCGGCAACATTCCGGGGCTTGCCTTTTTAGACCCGATTCAAACCGCTCATCAGTGGGCGGCGCATTTGCGGCCGCAAGTTGATATTCTGCTTCTCTCGTATCATGGAGGTACTGAGCGTGACTTGGCTACCGGGCTGCCTACAGAGTACCAGACAGGTGAAAACGTAGCTTACCGCTTGGCTGCGGAAGTGAAAGACATCGATGGAGTCATCGCGGGCCATCAGCATAAAGTGCTCTGCGGATTCGTAGGCGAAGTGCCGGTTTTGCAACCAGGATCAAGAGGCAGCCATGTCGGTGAACTCTCTTTTAATGTGGAACGAGACGAGAACGATTGTTGGAAAGTGAAGAATCGGCAGGTGGACTTGATCAGCATGGAGGATACTCCTGAAGACAAAGAAATGCTCGATCAGGCAGCGCCTTGGCTGCAAGAGTCAACGGAATGGCTTAATCGGCCAGTGGCAAGCTACCTGGATCGGCCGATAACCGATTTGCTGCATAGCATTC
This sequence comes from Sporosarcina sp. NCCP-2222, assembly GCF_023168145.1. Classification (GTDB taxonomy): domain Bacteria; phylum Bacillota; class Bacilli; order Bacillales_A; family Planococcaceae; genus Sporosarcina. The sequence continues at coordinate 400,766 of NZ_BQYK01000002.1, read as the reverse complement.
AACAAACAGTTACAGGGGAAGAGATCTCTGCTATTTCCCTATATGAAACAGATGCATTAGACGGATTAGTTACGATGAAGCAACTCATGAAGAATTATACATTTCCATGTACCTTTGCAGTCCTTCGAATGACTGGAAAAGAGCTGAAAGAATCGTTGCTGCGGGCGTCCTCTTATTTTCAACTTACAGAGGTCGGACGTCTGACGCCGAATCGTAAAGAACATGGCGCATCCGGGTCGGATATGTGGAAGGGGCTGACCTATTCCATTGAAGATGGACAGGTATGTCAGTTAGAAGTGAACGGATGTGCGTTGCAGGAAGAGGAAATGGTCACTTTCGTTTGCAACCATTACAAAACAATAGGCGAAGGAATCCGCATTTTCCCGAAACATGCCATTACGAATGAAATTATGATTTACATTCCGGATATCGTGGCAGTGCTTGCATTGAACGGTCACATTACATTGCCTGTCCAAACCCACCAGTATAAAAGAATTTATTAAAATAGTCAGGAGAACAAAGGATGGCAACTACACAAGCAATTGCAGAACAGCGGCCAGTCATTCAATTGGTCAATGTGAATAAAACATACCCGAACGGTGTTCAGGGCCTGAAAGACCTAAATCTTTCCATTGGGCAAGGTGAATTCGTCATCGTTATCGGATTGTCAGGAGCAGGGAAAAGTACGATGCTGCGCTCCATCAACCGGCTGAATGAGATTACGAGCGGAGACATCATTATTGATGGTCAATCCATCACGCGGGCAAAAGGGAAATCGCTCCGTGAGATTCGCCGAAACATCGGCATGATTTTCCAAAGCTTTAACCTCGTGAAACGGTCTTCCGTTTTGCGAAATGTCCTGACCGGGCGCGTCGCCTATCATTCAACACTTAACATGATTCTCGGCATCTTCCCGAAAAAGGATAAAGAAATCGCTTATGAGGCGTTAAAGCGCGTCAACTTGGCAGAAAAAGTCTATACACGGGCCGACCAGCTTTCAGGCGGTCAGCAGCAGCGTGTTTCCATTGCCCGGGCATTAGCACAGGAACCAAAAATCATCTTAGCGGACGAACCAGTCGCTTCGCTCGATCCAATTACAACGGAACGGGTAATGGATGACTTGCTGCGCATTAACCGGGATCTAGGCATCACGGTTCTCGTGAATCTTCACTCCATCGAACTTGCCCGGAAATACGGTGACCGGATCATCGGCTTACGCGGCGGCGAGCTGGTCTTTGACGGCCCGACAGCTGAAGCGACTGATAGCACATTGCGCGCTATTTACGGGGAAGCGATTCTCGAAGAAGAGGACAATAAGGGGGAAGCATGATGATACCAAATCAGACGACCCTTCCGAAAAAGACAGGTAAAGTTAAGTTTTTTACAACGCTGGCCATGCTGTTAATTATCATTATTACAAGTGCCGTCATTACCGACGTTGATTTTTGGCAGTTGTTTATGAACGTAGGCCAGGCAGGTTACATATTAGATCAAATGAGCCGACCGGACTGGTCCTATGTCAGTATCGTACTGGGTCCATTGGTCGAAACGATCCGGATGGCCATTTTGGGTACGGCATTTGGGGCACTCCTCGCCTTTCCATTTTCGCTTTATGTGGCGCGGAATATGGAGTCCAACAAAGCCATCAGCAGTGTTTTGCGTTTCTTGATGAACATTATCCGGACCATTCCGGAATTGTTGCTTGCGGCGGTTTTCGTTGCCGTCTTCGGCATTGGTCCGTTTGCCGGGATTATCGCGCTGGCCATCTTCTCTTTCGGTATGGTGTCAAAACTGTTTTTCGAATCCATTGAAACGATTGACGAAGGCCCGATTGAAGCACTTAAATCCAGTGGTGCCAACCGCCTCGAAATTATGCGGTATGGTGTCATCCCGCAAGTTATCAGCTATTACTGGAATTATGTTTTATTCGCATTTGAAATCAACATCCGGGCATCCGCTGTCCTTGGATATATCGGTGCGGGCGGTATCGGTATTTTCCTTCAACGCGCATTGAGCCAAGTCCGCTACGATCGCGTAGCTGTCATTATCCTAATCATTTTCGTTGTCGTACTGGCAATTGATTATGTGAGTAATAAAGTGAGGGAAAAGCTGCTATGACATTACCAAAACCGCCAAAAGGAAATCGGGCAAAAACCATTATTACGATTCTCGTCGTCCTTGCGATTTTCGTCTGGGCTTTCGCGGGAATTTCATTCAACGGCATTAAAGCAACTGCTTGGCAGACGGTCCAATCGATCGTGGAAGGCTTCACGCACCCGGATTGGGGCTATGTCTGGACAGGAGAAGGGGAGGACTTGATTTCTCTCCTCGTGGAAACGTTGGCGATAGCCATTCTCGGTACAATCATGTCCAGCTTGCTGAGTATTCCGTTCGGCTTCTGGGCTGCGCGTTCAAGAGGACAGAAGAAGATTGTGTCCTCATCTGGTAAGTTTGTATCATCAGCCATCCGCACATTTCCGGATATTATTTTGGCCCTCATGTTCATTAAAATGGTCGGTCCCGGTTCATTCGCAGGAATTCTTGCGCTAGGTGTCGGGGCGATCGGTATGCTGGCCAAGTTCTATAGTGAGTCGATTGAAGCGATGGATCACGGACCGACGGAATCCGTCGTGGCAGCAGGAGGGAATAAGGCGAATGTGTTGTTCTTCGCGACATTGCCGCAACTAGTTCCGGAATTCTTATCCTATACGCTGTACCGTTTTGAAATTGCGGTCCGTTACGCGACAATCCTCGGATTGGTCGGCGCGGGCGGAATCGGAACACCTCTTATTTTTGCGCTGAATGCCCGTGCTTGGGATCGGGTCGGAATCATTTTACTCGGCATTATCGTCATGGTCACTGTCATTGATATCATTTCAGGTAAATTGCGCCAGAGATTAGTATAGGAGGATGGCAATGAACAACCCATTGGAAATTATCCTGCTGGAAACAAGCGATATACATGGAAACATCTTTCCACTCAACTATGGGAGCAATCAAACCGAACAGGTTGGCCTCGCAAAAATCGCAACGCTCATTAAGCGGGAACGAGACACACATGAAAATGTGCTGCTGATTGATAACGGAGATTTAATACAAGGAACCCCGCTTGCCTATCATGCAATCAAAATGGCGGGCGACCGTCCAAACCCAATCATCCAAGCTGCGAATGCACTAGGATACCATGCAGCGGTGTTCGGAAATCATGAATTTAATTATGGGACAGATGTGCTGAAACAAATTGTGAAGCAAGCGGACTTTCCATGGCTGTCCGCTAATCTGCTAGATGAAAAGACGGGTGAGCCTTACTTCGGCCAGCCGTACACGATTCAAACAGTAGGCGGCGTGAGAGTGGGCATTATCGGCTTGACCACACCCTATATACCGAATTGGGAAGAACCTGCCCACATCGCTGGCAT
>NZ_BQYK01000002.1:395659-397235 GCF_023168145.1 Sporosarcina sp. NCCP-2222 | reverse complement strand
ACGGGGGAACCAACAGAAATCCTGACAGGAGAAAACCAAGGCTACGAACTTTGCATGGAAGTGAAGGGAATCGATGTGCTCTTGACTGGCCATCAGCATAGGCAGCTGGCAGGCAAAATGATCAATGGCGTACTTATCGTACAACCGGGCCATATGGGACAGACGCTTGGTAAAGTAGCAATCCAATTGGAGAACAAGGGAGGCAACTGGGAGGTCGTCCAAAAAACGAGCGAATTGCTATCCGTTGATGGAGTAGTGCCGGACGAATCCATTCTAGCGCTTGCCTCCACATACGAAGAGGCGGCCCAGCAATGGCTCGACACGCCCATTGGCCATATCAAGGGCGACATGGTCATTCGGGACGCCATGCAGACACGGTTGCAGGACAATCCGCTAGTGGAATTCATCAACCGCGTCCAAATGGAAACTGCCAACGTGTCCATTTCCAATACAGCAATCTTTAACAACCAATCACCCGGCTTACCGGAACATGTGACAATGCGCGATATCGTGGCAAATTACATTTACCCGAACACGCTCAAGGTTCTCCGCATTAGCGGCCAAGACATGAAGGACGCCCTGGAGCGATCTGCTGCGTACTTCAAACAATATGATGGCGGGCCAATCGAAGTAAGCCCCTCCTTCCTTGACCCGAAACCGCAGCACTACAACTACGACATGTGGGAAGGCATCAACTACACCATCAACATCTCCAAGCCGGTTGGAGAACGGATCGTCCAGCTCGAACACGCTGGCAAACCCGTCGATATGAACGGGGAATATGATGTCGTCATGAACAATTACCGGGCAGGTGGAGGCGGCGACTACCTCATGTACCAAAACAAACCCGTCGTCCAGGAAGTGCCCATCGACGTCTCCGAATTACTCGCCAATTACTTTTTAAAGCATAAAACCGTCACAGCTACTTGTGACCATAACTGGAAAGTCATACATGATTGAGAGATGCAACACCGCCACTTTTCGAAAGTGGCGGTTTTTTTGGTGGGAAGGAAGTGTTTTATTAGGGGAGGATGAAGATTTTAAGATGAACGCCAATAAGTCGGGTTGAACGCCAATAACTGGAATTGAACGCCAATAAAACTAGGCGAACGCCAATAACTGGATTTGAACGCCAATAAAACCGGGTGAACGTCAATAACTGGATTTGAACGCCAATAAAACTAGGCGAACGCCAATTACCCTGTGAAAGCCTCGCTCCAAGCGGTAATGAATATGGTTTGTCTAGTGAAAATTCTAAGAGCAAGTGTAACTACGTTCAAGTCGGTGGTAAAGTCCCGAGAGTCGGTGGTAACCTCGTTCAAGTCGGTGGTAAAGTACTGAGAGTCGGTGGTAACCTCGTTCAAGTCGGTGGTAAAGTCGAGAGCCGGTGGTAACCTCGTTCAAGTCGGTGGTAAAGTACTGAGAGCCGGTGGTAACCTCGTTCAAGTCGGTGGTAAAGTCCCGAGAGCAAGTGTAACTACGTTCAAGTCGGTGATTACCCGCTGTAAGCCCATAGTAGCTACTTTCAATCTGCTGATTTCTCAACTATTCAATCCTGACAAAATTCCAACTCTAC
>NZ_BQYK01000002.1:353538-395535 GCF_023168145.1 Sporosarcina sp. NCCP-2222 | reverse complement strand
TTGTCTGGCTGCTGTGATGATAGTTTTTCTGCCGGCATGTGGGTTTATTAAAACGGTTCATGATCAGTCGAGTACCCCGCCGTATGAGCCGGACACGTTGCACATTCAATTTGTGTCTGCCGAGGAGGAGGGGGAGCAGGTGAATGCGTTTGCGGATCTGCTGGCAAAGGAGCTGGGCATTCCTGTGGAGCTGAAGCTTACATCCGATTATGAAAAGACGGGCAAAGACATTCGTTCGAAGAAATCGGATCTAGTGATGATGCAGCCAGCTGATTATGTCGAAGCGAATCAGTCGAGGGAAGCGATCGCCTTGTTGCAGCCACAGCTAGTCACTGGTAATTCGAAAGAGAAGGTGACGTCTGTAAAGGGTCGGATTTTATTCGATAAAACAAGCGGTTTTACTTCACTTAAAGACCTTGCTGGAAAAACAATAGCTGTGCAGGAAGGCAAGGCTGTTGTCCAGCTAGGAGATTTGGCTAAGGCGGGAATCGATGTTCAAAAGGACCTAACGTTTTTTTATGTTACGAGTGATGAGGAAGGGATCAAAGCAGTGAAAAAAAGGAAGGCGGATGCCGTAATTACTCTGGAGACCACGTCTGCGAAGGGTCTCGGCCAACTGGAAACCGAGAATCGAATTCCGAATGACGCCATCGCTGTACGTTCTGATATGACGGATGAATGGCAAGAGTACATCCGGCAGGCATTTCTTTCGTTGGATGAATCAAAAGAAGGCCGCCAGCTTATCCAGAAGTTATTTGGCCATGCAGGCTACGTGCCGGCCGATGAGAGTGATTTTGACATTATCCGGCAGTCGCAAGAACTCGTGGAAAGATAAGTGCCAATCCACTCATGTGGTTTCGGATGAACCGATTCGGAGCCACTTTATTTGAACAAAAAAGGACCGCCTTCGCAGCCCTTAGCCTTCAAAGATATTTGTCTTTCCGTCGTTCGTATTTTCATATGCTACCAGCGTAACTCCGAGTTCCTTCTCCATCGCATCAAGCGCTTTAAGCTGGACATCTGTCAGCTCCGCAAGAGGCGTCTCCTCCGGCATCCAATTTTCTTTCATTCATAGCACACCCTTTCTGAAGTAGTAATAGCATGGACTGGTTGGACCAGGTTATTCAATAGGAAAGGAAACCAATATGTGGAATTTTGCGTCTATAATAAAATAAGTAGAGGAGTGATCCGCATGGGAATTACAAGGCAATTGTCCGTAGGAATCGCATTCCTTCTCGGCAGTTTTGTGGGGTTCGTCACATTCATGCTTCAGACAGTGGTGCTTTCTGACATTCCCGTTTCATTCACGGCAACAGAAGCACTCGTTATCCAGATTCTGTACTTTGTGTCGACGTTCTTACTAATGGGTGGTGTACTTTTGATTCCGAGCCGGGTGGGATACGGAGTGGCACTCTTGCTTTTTACCGCAGTTTTCTTGTTTAATATTCAGGTCTTCGATCGCCGTATGCTGCACGCTAGCTATGACCCGGCTCTTCTGCAGGTGCAAATGGCGCCCGTTTTGCATCTAGGGCTGGTCATCCTGTTCACGCTGTTTCTGTTTGTCCTTCAATGGGTCAAAAAGCGAGCAAACGATCAAAAGAGGAAGACCAAACTTTTCGTCCATTAAGATCCTAAATAGAAGTAGTCATAATAAAATAATACACGTTGTGAATCAATTCCTGGCTTCCTTCCTCTCTAAGCCCCTTCCCAATCACCTGAATTATTGGTATATTTATGGTGTAAAGTATGGTCATTCCATATAGGGGAAGTGGAGGAGGGGTCGGCTTGCATCTAGAGAAAATAATGCATATGATTCAAGGGTGTTTGGAGCATTCAGATTTGGTTTCGGCTAGGCGGTTGATAGAAGAAAATATGGGGGAGCTGCAGGAGAACCGGCATATCCTGAACCGGAGTGTCCGCGAGCTTGTGGATGTACTGGCATCTATGGTGGAAATGGGATTCCGGCCGTTAAATAGGCAGGAGATGAATCAAATTCACCATATTAATATGTATGCGTCTACGTTTAATGTCCGCGGCCTGAAGTTATCGGTGGCAGAAAATCCGGAGGTGCTCTTGCGGGAAGATATCCATCATTATTTAAACGCAGATGCAAAGGTGTTGCTGGAAGGCATGTCGGCGATTTGATTGAAATAAAATAAAGTGAGTATGGCTGGTTCCTATGCAAAGGAGCTGGCATTTTTCTTTTAAAGGTGTCACAAAGCAGCTTCCTATCTCGTTATATGGTAAACGAGATAAGGAGTGATCAATGTGACGATAATGACTTGTGTCATTGTAGGAGGCGGATATGCAGGTATCCATGCTGTGACATCCATTCGAAAGTATGTCGGTACTAAATTGACTAAACAGGCGCTTCGAATTATTTTAATTGATAAAAATCCATATCATTTACGAAAGGTTTTATTATTTAAGCCGGCGATTGGCGAAGAGGAAATTACCATTCCGCTGAATAAATTGTTTCCTGAAGGGGTTGAAATTGTTCAAGCGACAGTGACAAGCATTGAGGCGGAAAATAAAAGAATTCATTTTCAGGACAATTTGAGTAAGGAGCATTGTCTGGGTTATGATATCCTCGTCCTTGCTGTAGGAAGCAGTATTCGCAAACCGGATCAGGCGCAAGGAGGTATTGCGTTAAGCGATATAGAGTCCGCCAGAGAGATCCGAACGAAGTGGCGTGCCAATCTCTATAAGGCGAAGAGTGAAAAAGATATGGCGTTACGGTCCGAACTCTTGACAATTGCAGTAGCTGGTGCTGGTATTAGTGGCATGGAAACATCTGCTGAATTGGCACATTACATTCGTAGCGATGCAAAAACAATAGGAATCGATCCAAGTGATGTGAAGATCGTACTTTTGAATTCCCATCCAAGACTTTTTCAAGAAGGTCCAGCTAAAGTGGGAAGGGCATTGGAACAAGCGCTTGTACAAAGAGGCGTAACAGTTAAGCACGAGAACAAGGCGTTAAAGGAAGAAGGGGGAAGAGTCACCCTTTCAACTGGTGAAACGCTGTCGGTTGGTCTTTGCATCTGGACATTGGGCCTCTTCCCTAATCCGTTTATCAAAAATTTAGGAGTTCCTTTCACGAATGAAGGAGGCGTAATCGTCGATTCATGTTATCGGGTGAAGGGACTTCAAGACGTATATTGTATTGGAGATTGTGCCCTAATAATTGATCCAACTAGCGGGAAGCCGGATGGGAAGACGTGTAAGGAAGCTTCAGCTCAAGCAGCTAGACTCGGACGGATTATATTGGCAGATAGGAAAGGTGGGCGGGCACCTTCACACAAAAGTCATATGGAGTTCTTCTGTATTGCTCTTGGTCCGGAACAAGGTATTGTGTGGCTTCGAAGATGGGGAATGAACGTGACAATATCAGGGAGATTAGGCTGGTTCATTAGAAAGTGGACATGGGACATAGCAAGTTTAATTAAAAAATAGACAGGTAGTGAGCATGAATGGAGCAAGAAAAAATTGAAGAATATTATGTTCAGTATAAAAGGCTCCTCTTTACGTTAGCTTACCAACTAACCGGCTCTGCTGCCGATGCGGAGGATGTTGTGCATGATGTTTTTATGAAACTACATGACATCGAACTTGATCGAATTGTTGAACCGAAGGCCTACCTTTGTAAAATGGCAACGAACCGGTGTCTGGATGTCTTAAAAACTGCTCGTAGAAAACGGGAGCAGTATGTTGGTCAATGGCTGCCTGAACCGATTCTAACTTTCGGTAATGAATTGGTTGAATCCGTTATACAAAAAGAACTGATATCCTATGCAATGCTCGTGTTGCTGGAGAAACTAACTCCTGTGGAACGGGCTGCATTCGTGCTTTATGAAGCTCTTTCCTTTAAATACTCCGTAATCGCCAAGATCATCGGAAAAAGTGAAACGAATTGCCGTAAGCTGGTCAGCCGGGCAAGAGGAAAGATAGGCATGAGTACCGAAGCGCCACTCCGTGAAGCGGACATTGAAGGAAAATGGATTGAAGGGTTTCTTACGGCTCTTGAACAAGGCGATTTGAATCGAGTTATTTCTATATTAGCGGAAGATGTCACCTTAATTTCTGATGGGGGAGGAAAGGCATTTGCAGCTATTCATCCGATTCATTCGAGTAATCATGTCGCCCGCTTCCTATTAGGAATCGCGAAAAACATGACACCAGGAGATAGTGCGGTGGATATTACAAAAATAAATGGTCAAACTGGGCTTGTTTATCGTACGGGAAATAAAGTCGATACTGTGGCATTGTTGCATATTCACCAGGGCGCCGTGCGTAACTTGTATTTCATTAGAAATCCAGAGAAATTGAGATATATTTAAGTCTTGCAAAACAGGTCGGCGATTTGAGTGCAATCAATCAAGTGAGGATGGCTGGTTCCTATGTAAAGGAGCTGGCATTTTTTTTGTTATGGAAACTCTTTAACTTGTGAACCGTATAGTTTGTATCACTATCTATCAAATGGGGGTCGTTATATGGTTCCAGCAATGTTCCAATCTATCATCACTTATGATCTATCCCGATATTGGCCGGATTTTCAACTGGTGGCGTATGCCATCTATGATGGTGAATCGGTTTGTTTATTCAACCATCCAGCGTACCCAGAGGCCTCTTCTATTTGTCTTCCTTGGAGTGAGGCGTTTGTTGGGAATACACTTATTCTTTTTCAAGGCCATCCTACGGCCATCGTTCAAAAGGACAGCTGCCCGGATGAGGCGAGTTTATATGCCGTGTTGATTCATGAATTGTTCCATGGCCACCAGTATCTCATGGGCGAGTCTCGTTTCCCTGATGAAATTAAAGGGGTCACCTATCCGCTCCTCGCAGATAATGCAGAGAGGCGTAATCGTGAGCGGTGGCATTTATACCATGCGGTCATGGAGACGGACCACATATCGAGGGAGGAGCATCTTCGCCAATTCATTCTTCAACGTGAAGCCGGGGCTGCCAGTATGGCGGATTTCATTGCATACGAATTGTTGACAGAGACCGTGGAAGGTCCGGCGTGGTATGTGGAGTTAAAGGCGTTTGCCGATCAGAGTGGTATAACGTTAACAGATGTGATCCTTCAATACGGGGAAGCTTTGCTCGATCCAGAGGAGTCTGTACGCCATCTACGGCGTAGCTGTTATAGTTCCGGTTTGTTCATCTGTTTATTGCTGGATCGGCTTTGTGCGGATTGGAAAAAACAATTTCAGGAAACAGATCAATCGCTTTATTCGTTTTTCCGGCAGTTTGTCGATGTGGAGGAAAGCAACTTGGATGCCGTCCCAGTTACGGAGGAAACTGTGAATATCCTCGAAAGAGTTCAAGAGGAAAGGGCCGCGGCATTTGCAACAGTAGAACAGGAGGCACCTGTTGTTGTGACCATTAACGGCACAATTCGGGTAACGGGCATTGATCCGATGAATATTACTGGTGGTGATCAAATGGCATTGCATCGTAACTTCTTGCGTGTTTTGATCAGGGAACAGGAATACCTGATTCAACACCCTGTCATCGCAAAGTATACAAACCATTTATTTGATTGCCATCAATTGAAGGTTATTTTGAACGAGCCGCCGGAAATTGTAGAACAAGGTATACTGATAAAAGATGTGGGAGAATTGGCAGGGCAGTTTGATGAAAAGTCTTTCACTTTATCAATCGAATGACTAACAAAACAAAGGTTGGAGAAACATATTGAGTCAATTTGAGAAGGCAGCAAACTTTAGAGACATCGGAGGATATCGAACGACAGATGGCTCTAAAATGAAAACTGGGGTTTTATTTCGCTCTGGAGCACTATCGAAATTAACAAAGAATGATATAAAACAGTTCGAGCAATTAGACATTAAGCTGGTTTGTGATTTACGAACACAAGAAGAGTTCAAGGCTAAGCCAGCGAACCTATTGGAAAACACTACAGTGAATATTGTAAACGTTCCGCTTCACCAATACGAAACCCAAGACGGGAATCGAATGAAACTTTTGCGTTTTCTCTTTGGAAAGCAGGGGGAAGCAGAATTTGATCAATTTATTAGAGAGTATTATTACAAGATTACCTTTGAACGGGCTTCGCATGTAAAAGAAATTCTTAATTTGATTGCGGAAGAAAAGAACTTGCCTGCCGTCATTCATTGTACGGCTGGAAAAGATCGTACGGGTATCATCTCCGCGATCATTCAGTTGTTGGTTGGCGTGCCGTATGAAAAGGTGGAAGAAAATTATCTTCTTACGAATCAGTTCTATGCACATCGGCTTGGAAAATTGAGTCGTGTCATGGGGTGGTTGAGCCTCTTCCGCGTTTCGCCGGAAAGAGTGAAATATATTATGGAGGCGAAGCCAGAGCATCTGAATGAAATATATAAAGGCATCTTGAAGGAGTACCATTCCATTGAGGAATACTTGTGTAAAGCATGCCAAATCGATAAGAAAATTATAGAAAAACTGAAAATACAATTGCTCGAGTGAATGAAGATGATTTGCGGGTTTATCTTCGTTCAACCGCCAGTAGAACTCCGTTTCAACCAGCCGTTGATAGGCTCCTTGCAAGGGATATGGTACGCTCAATACAACAGTGCGCGCTGAAAAGAAATCGAGGAGATGGTTGGCATGTTAGATGCAATTCGGATCGGAAGTTATATTTCAAAGCTGCGGAAAGCGCGGGATTGGACGCAGGTGGAGCTGGCAGATCGGCTTCATGTGAGCCATCAGGCAGTGTCCAAATGGGAACGAGGGGATTCGTTGCCTGATATTATGATGCTGCCTCAACTGGCAGATGTGTTTGATACATCCGTCGACGATTTGATGAATGCAGGGGATATGAATCGGTATGGAAGCAATATGGGACGGATGGTGACAGGCTTTTCCCAAAACCGTCGAGAAGAGGTGGCTGAGATGATCAATGCTGCGGAAGTAGACGTGAACGGATTAATTGAGGTGGCGCCGTTATTGAAGGCGAGTGAGCTTGCGGATGTGGCGGAGCGTGTCGATCCGAAACTGTTTGATATGGAGATTATCAAGAGGCTAGCGCCTTTTGTGGAAACGGAACTTTTGGATAAGCTCGTGTTGCAGGCAGGGGAGCAGTCGTTTGATTGGAAATTAGTTTCTTCGCTTGCCCCATTTGTCAGTCGGCATGTGTTGGATCAAATCGTAGAGCAGACTTCTTTTGATCGACTGGATGGCGAGCAGCTTTCCCGCCTCGCTCCGTTTTTATCCAAAGAACGGATGGACCGGCTAGTGGAACAGTCACTGGAAGGGGAATTGGAGTGGAAAGTTGTTGTACGCTTGGCCCCATTCATTAGCAAGGACATGCTGGGCCGCTTGGTGGATGAAGTGGGATTTGGTAAGTTTAGTGATCGGGATATTATGCAGCTCGCGCCTTTCTTAGGACGGGAAAACTTGACTAGGCTTGTGAATGAAAAAGGGCTTACCCTGCTGGATCCTGATACGCTTGCTCGTCTCGCTCCGTTTATTGATAAAAAAACGTTAAGCGAATGGATTGCCAGTTTGATAGCTCGTCAATAAAATTGTTCGTAGGATAATAGAAGGGTGGGGTTTCCTAATTATGGAGACCCCGATTTTTTATTTATTCATAAAGAAAGAATACGCTTTATTTCCTGTGGAGTTTTTGAAAAAACAGAAGAAATAGACCGGATGGCACTTTAGATACGAACATATGTGTGGTAAAATAGAAGAGTATTAGCAAGGTGACTCAAGGGTGGTTGGCCATCTCTATTCCCTCGTGGAAAGGGGGTGGTGCGTTTGACAGTATTCGAAGCGCTGATGCTTGTCTTCACGTTCGCGACGTTACTCATTGCAATGCTGTCGTTTCATAACAACAAATAACCCATCCTTGAGTTGAGCGCTCGGATGGGTTACAGTCCTATCATTGCCGATCCCCTGCGGGAACCAGCTATTACAAAGGCCGTTCAATGTGCAGCCATTGGACGGTCTCTTTTCAATGTATTCATTATCTATATATAGTATAACGATTTCAGTTGGATTGTTCAAGTTGGATTTATGTCTTCATACCTAAGGCGATAGAATATTCCGCCTCTTCCTCTCGTATATTCAAATAAGAGAAACTGGGAGGATGAGGAGAATGAAACGAGCGCTTTTGTTTGGGACAACAATTGTCATTGGGACAATTTTGGGGATTGTCGTGACGGTATTAATGGAAAATGGTTTTTAGAATGGAGCTGCCTGGCAAGAGGCGGCTCCGTTTTCGTTTATTCCTCCGGTGACCCTTCCGCAATTTTCTTCTTAGTCTGTGCATATACCCCTTGTCCTCACCCGATGGCTGCGTATGGTAAAGTGAGGGGAAATCGAGAGGTTCGGTAAGGTTCAACTGGCGGGAGGTGAGTCGGACATGTTGTTTTTTGAAGATGAGATTCAAAAAGTGAGAAAGAAGGTGGGTCCTTCGGGAATGCGTGAAATGACAGCGCAGGACCCTCGCATGAATGGCCAGTTGCGAAAGCATTGGCTGGCGGTGGAACAGGAGCGCAAAGAGCGGGATGCTCGGATGAAGCGTCTGCTGCAGAGACCCGAGTAATATGAAAAGCAGGTCCACTGGCAAATAAGAGTGGACCTGCTTCGGGTGGGCTTATTCTCCATCGAATAGTGCATTGGTTAGATCGCCATTGATGCCAATGGCCGCTGCACTTCCGGTCCCAGCCGCGATGACGAGCTGGGCGGGAACGATGTGGGCGGTATCTCCCGCGGCATAAACGTTCCAGACGTTAGTTCTGCCGTATCTATCCGTCTGGATACCGCCAAACTCATTCATCTCACAGCCGAGTCCCTCTGCAAATGTATGAGGAAGGCTCCAAACCGGTGTGACAAATCCACCTGACCGATCGATTAAAGTTCCATCCTCCAGCCGGACACTTTGAAGCTGCCCGTTTTCTCCTTCTAATCCTGAAATCATATCCTCATAGACCTTTATCCCTTTGGCGAGCAGCCGGTTACGCTCCTCCCATTCCAGCCGGCCTTCTCCGTTTGTAAAGACTGCCAGATCTTCACTCCAGATGTATGCTTCTTTTGCCAGCTTGTAAACATTTTTGTCCGCGATGACAGCGAGCGGCTTGTCTCGTAATTCCCATCCATCGCAATAGGGGCAACTGAACAGGCTTGTGCCGTAAAATTTCTCGATATCAGGAATGTTCGGCTGTTCATCTTTTAAGCCGGTGGCTAGCAGGATTTTAGTGCTGGTAAATGTAATTCCTTCCAACGTGGTGATCGAAAACTCGTTTTTAGATTGCCGAGTTATAGAGATAGCTGTTTTGTTTATTATTTCCACAGTCGGATACTGTGCTATTTCGGCATGGGCCAGCTTCCTGAAATCTGCAGGCTTGATGCCATCTCGTGTGATGAATCCGTGAGCTTCCCGAGTTACCCGGTTTCTCGCTTTGTCATCGTCAAGCAACAGGACGCGTCGCCTGGCCCGGCCGAGGACGAGTGCGGCATTCAAGCCGGCAGGCCCGCCGCCGATAATGGCGCAATCGTATTTCATAGTATTGGAACACCCTTTTTATTTGCAGTTTACCCTGACGTTCATGAATTTAGCGCAGTCATCGTGAAAATACATACATAGGCGTACTCGTTTGTTCGGGTTCAAATCCGAGGCTTTCGTAAAAACCGACAGCTTTCGGATAAGAGACGAGCACTTTCGTATGCATCTCCTCGTACCGGTCAAGCATCATATTCATAATCGTTTTACCGATCCCGCTTCCCTGATACGCCGGGTCTGTCAGCACATAGTGGAAATAGACGGCCATGGAATCATCAGATAGCGCGTTCGCCAGGCCGACAAGTTGATCGCCATCCCATGCAGTCGCCACCGAATGAGAGTTCATAATGGCCAGGTATAGATCTTCTGGATAGGAAGCGGATTCCCAATCAACGGAATGAAAAAGGCGTTCAATGCCTTCTTTCGTCAAGCCCGCTTTCTCGAATGTGTATGTAATCAATTCTCCTATTCCTCCTCTCGAATAAGAGCAGTATTTGCTCCCTTTCTTTCTATAGCCTACTTTCCTCAGAGATAACCGTTAAACTTCCATTCAAGTTGCTTTGCAATAAAAAACCCTCTTTCCTAAAGAGAAAGAGGGATAGATTAGTCTATCAGTTTGATCTTTACATCACCCACACCGATATCCAATGAAATATCGAGGAAGACATCTGATGGATCATATGCTTCATTGACAAAGATTCGGTTGCCTTGTGAAATAAAACCATCCATGCTTACTGTGCCGATACCCTTGCTGACGGACAATTTCACGCCCGTTTGTTTTGGCAATAGCAGTGTGACATCCCCAACACCCATGGCAATTTGCGTTTTAAAGCTTTTCGGCCAGCTGCCACTTAAATCAATCGTCGAGTCACTCACGCCGCTGTCAATTTTGAGATTTTTCAATTGCAACCCTTTTAAGTCCAGTGATGTATCGGAGACCCCCATGTCAACATTTAAATCGATCGGCACGTCGTCGGACAGTTGAATATTCCAATCACTCTTCATTTTATTCTTTAAAAACCCGATCGTCATGCGAGGCTGTTGTTTTAATTTCAGTATCCCAGTATCATTTTTCTTTTTGTACGAAATATCAGGGGCATACCGTTTCGCTGTATAATCAAATGTGCCTTCCATCCAGTCGTCAGCACCGCCTGAAATATACAGTTCTCCAACACCAAAGTCAATATCGACATTCAATGCGCTGGCATTGTCCTTTTTGATGGTCTGCTCTTTACTAAGCGAACTTGCAAATATCCGATTATATCCGTACATGCCGAGGATAAGCAAAAAACCTCCGATCAGTCCGAACCACAATATTTTTTTCATTTTCCCATTCTCCTTTTCACGCGTGAACTTCTTTGTATTCATCATACGTTGAAATTCTCACAATTCATACTAGACGCCGGTTTGATTTTATATCGGTCTCGAGTCTGATAGATGTAGGGAATGGGCGTTCATTTATTTTTGGGTGAGAACAAAATTGATCCGTACAAGAAGGTTGTTCGTTTCGCTGCGCAGTTCTTTATATACTTTCTCAAATTCCTCTTTGTTTTCAGCTGGATTTTCAAATTTGCCGACTTGTTCCCATTGGTATTTGATTTTTGTCATGATGTCGTACATCGTCATGTCGGTCGCTGTTTGCGGGGCAGGAATCAAGACCGACGGGGAGCCGAGCTGAAAGAAATCTTGTTGAATAACCCGAAATGCCGGATGGTCAAATTCATCATTTTCGATGATATAACCTAAGTCGTTTAATGAAGGAGCTGTGAGATAGACCATTTGCATGATACCACGTTCTAAGTTGGTCGCTTGTTCCCAGGTTCGATATTCAGAAACGGGTGTATCCTTTAAGTCATCAGGCCGGGACGAAAGGAACCAATTATAGATGGTAGGAATCTCGTTAGACGGCACTTGGTATGCAGTGAATTCGGATATATCAATATAGGCATCTCCCAGATTGGTAATATTCCGGATGTTTTCATTGTCAATCGCGCGTACCGGATAATCATCCATCTCAAAACGCAGGAGGCCGCCATTCTTTTCGATCATCTCAATATATTCCTGCATTGTATGTTCCTTTGCCATGTTTCCTTCATCATTATAGGGAGAAGGAATTTCTACTGTAGGAATGGAGAAATTTTTCTCGTCCACGGTTTCCATCGGATTCTCCTGCTGTGCTTCATCGATATCCTCCTCTTCCTTCGTTTTCTCCTTTTGTGCTTGGCTTTGCTCTGTCTCTGTAGCTTCAGCCATATCAGACGCTCCTTCTTCCTCCTTTTCTTTATCCACAGAACATGCGCTTACTATGCAAATTGACAAAAGTATCATCAAAATCTTTTTCATTCATCTGCCTCCAGTTTCATTGATAACGATACTACGGATGACGAGAGAGATAGATTCATATAAGCGATCAATTGCTACTTTAGCTGTAGCTTTGAGCAGCACTGTCAGTTCTTTTGTCGCTTTGTCAGAGATGATGCCATCTGCTAGAATTCAGCAAGAAATAGGTATGAGGACAGTCGGAATGCGACATACTTTTCGTAAGAGTAGACGGCTAGCTAGATGAAAACATTCCACCGTCTACGAATAGACTGGATTTACAATGAAAGGAAAGGGATAGAATGGTCGTGGATATTGGCATTCATGACGTAACAGTTCAAAATTACCGGGATATGCTTTGTTTACATGTGACGCCTGCTCAGCTTCATTTCATCGAGACGCCTCAACAATGTCTCCGGGATGCGGAAATTTGGAAGGAGTACCGGCCGGTCGGCTTATATGCAGACGGGCTGCTTGTCGGGTTTGCAATGTATGGATTTTTCCCAGGCGAGGCTGTAACGGGGCGATTATGGATCGATCGGGTGTTGATTGATGAAGCCCATCAAGGAAAAGGATTTGGAACGTTATTTATGCGAGCTTTGATCGGCAAGCTTGAAGATGAATACGGCAAACAGCCCATCTATTTAAGTGTCTATCAGGAGAACGCAGGAGCCGTTCATTTATATGAAAAGCTGGGATTTCAATTTATCGATGAGCTCGATGTAAATGGTGAGCACATTATGAAGCTGGAAATGGACAACTAGCAGAAAGACAAACAGACAGAATCCAGGCAGCTGCCTAAGATTCTGTCTTAAAATTATTGTAGAAGGTTTGCCTTTTCTTCGACGGCTTGGATGACTTCGTCGATGGACCTGCCTTTCATGGTGATGACAGGGAAGTTGAATTCATGCGTATTTCCTTCATTTAATGCACGGACAATGCCGATATCATAACCAGTTACATCTTCGTCCGTGTTAAACATTTTCGCTTCATATCCTTTTGACTGTAGTGCCGCCATCACATCTTCATACGGTTGTTCCACTGCAATTCGCATTAGTCTGCACCCTCCTTTCATCTCTTTCGTTCACACATCTATACAATTCCCCATATCGCCTGTTTTATGAATGAAACAAGGAAACAGCATGCCTGATGTTTTCGAGAGGAACGGGTATAGTAAAAGGAGAAAGAAGGGAAGACGATGGAAGAAAACAATACAATCGGTTGGCGGATGAAAAACAGTTATGTTGCACTGCCTGAAGTGTTTTACGCAAAAACGGAACCGGAGCCGTCTCCCTCTCCGGAATTGATCGTTTTGAATTATCCGTTGGCGGCTTCTCTCGGTTTGAACGCAAGTGAACTTGAGGAGAAGCAGGGGATCGATGAGCTGGCGGGGAACCACATGCCGGAAGGGGCGGAGCCAATTTCCCAGACGTATGCAGGCCATCAGTTCGGTCATTTTACGATGCTTGGCGACGGGCGTGCCGTACTTTTGGGAGAACACATCACACCGGAGGGAAAGCGTGTGGACATCCAGCTGAAAGGTTCCGGCCGAACGCCGTTTTCCCGCGGGGGTGATGGCCGTGCGGCACTTGGTCCAATGCTGCGTGAATTTATCATCAGTGAAGCAATTCACGCTCTCGGCATCCCGACCACACGCAGTTTGGCAGTTGTTACGACAGGTGAACCTGTTTACCGGGAGGAGACATTGGAAGGAGCAATTCTTACCCGTATAGCTGCAAGCCATTTGCGTGTCGGCACTTTCCAATATGCGGCTGCCCGAAATGTGGTGGAAGACCTTCAGGCGCTTGCAGATTATGCGATTGAACGGCATTATCCGGAAGTTCAAGAAGCACAGCATCCGTATGTGGCTTTGTTTGAAAAAGTAGTCGAGCGCCAGGCTGCATTAATTGCCCAGTGGCAACTTGTTGGATTTATCCATGGGGTCATGAATACGGATAATATGACGATCAGCGGTGAAACGATCGATTACGGGCCGTGTGCGTTTATGGACATCTACGATCCTGCTACGGTGTTTAGTTCAATTGATCGGCAAGGGCGGTATGCTTATGGAAACCAGCCTGGCATCGGGGATTGGAACTTGGCAAGATTAGCCGAAGCAATGCTGCCGTTATTTGATGCCGATATCGACACTGCTATTCAAATAGCAGAAGGGAAGCTGTCCTCCTTCAGGGAGCTTTATCACGAACATTGGCTGGAGGGGATGAGGCGAAAGCTCGGTCTGTTTACTGAACAACCGCAGGATGCGGAGCTTGTTGAGGAATTGCTGGCCGTCATGAAAAACCAAGCTGCAGATTATACGAATACGTTCCGTGCGCTGACGATGGATGAATGGTCGGGCGTCCCCATGCGTGAGACGAGTGCGTTTAAGGATTGGCTTGCGAAATGGGAATCGCGTCGTGCGCGGCAAAGCGAGACAAAGGAGGAGTCCGTTGAATTAATGCGGGCAAGCAATCCTGCCGTCATTCCGCGAAATCATCGCGTAGAAGAAGCATTGGAAGCGGCTGTGGAGCGTGGTGATTTCACGGTCATGGACCGGCTCATGAACGTACTTGGAAAGCCGTATGCGTATACGGAGGATCAGGTGGAATACACAACCCCGCAGGCCTCCAATGTCCCGTATCGGACTTATTGCGGAACATAACGAAGAGCGACCGTCACATCGGTGTGGCGGTCGTTTTCTATAGTTTAACTTTAGAGTTTTTACATAGTGTTACTCCGTTTAAAACTTGTTTTATATCTTACGACTCGGCTCCCGTTGTAAAGGGAAAACAGTCATCGTCTCTTCACCGACAGGGGATCAAAATGAATATCGTAGCCGTTATGGTACACAGACAAACCAAATCGAGCGTGGTAATGGGCAATGGACAGCTCCAAATACTCGGCTGTCACTTCAAGATGGGCGCAAACTTCCTCAATGGATCGATAATTCAATTCGTGGCATTCAATTAATTTATCGAGCGATACGATTTTCTCATAGCCCCATCTTCTCGCAAGAAGTTCCAATTTCCAATTGCGCAGAGATTGTAGGTTCGTAATATCCCCATACGTTGTTTCATAATGGCCCAGTTCTTCTGCTAAGATGCAGTGCTTCTCATAGTTGCTGCGCCGCTGGTCGATCAATATCATATTATCCATATAGAGGCCTGCCAGCCCAGTTGGCATGGTCTTTACCTCTTTGATCACGAGATGGGGATATTGGGCGATGAGGGATTCATAGGTCATGCAACCACCTCACTTTCGTTGAGATTTAATAAATTGGATATACTTTTTAATTTCCTCCATCTCTTCTTGCGTCAAATCATCGTCAATATGTGTGGCAATCGTTTCAATAGACTCCTTCTCGGGAACTTGCAAGCCGAGAAGGCCATCAATGGATACGTGAAACGTTTCCGCTATCGCCTTCATCATCCTCGTTTTCGGCTCGATGGTCCCCGATTCCCACTTCGAGACCATTCCCTTCGTGATGGAGAGTCCTTGATGCTTATTAATGCGTTCGGCAAATTCCTCTTGCGATAATTTGTTATCTAACCGG
Organism: Sporosarcina sp. NCCP-2222; assembly: GCF_023168145.1. Taxonomy (GTDB): domain Bacteria; phylum Bacillota; class Bacilli; order Bacillales_A; family Planococcaceae; genus Sporosarcina. Next base: position 380,152 of record NZ_BQYK01000002.1, on the reverse strand, counting down.
ATATTTTTCAATGCGTGGCCCAAAGATTGCATATCTTTCCCTCCTACTTATTACTTCCAGTATAGTCTGTGGTTTCAATAATGACAACTCTTTATCAAAAAGTTATTGAAAGTGAAACGGAACATATGTTACCTTATGTAATAATATAGTTTCACTTTTGAAACGATTGGGGGTTTTTGTTTCATAAATGAAACAAGAAGGGGTGAGCAAGATGACATTTATGGAAATGGAACAAATGGTGAGGGATTATCACTGGATGATCAACAGCGTAAAGGTCATTCGGGAAGGAATGGGAGATATGGGAGGATTGACAGCGCAATATGGCGTAGAGGCGGCGATGCCAAAACGAAAAGGGGGGCACAGCGATCCGATTTATCGGGAAGCAACAAGACGGGAACGCCGCTTGAAAAAAGTGTACGAATATGAAAGGAAAATTGAACTTGTTCAAGAACGGATGGCGTTTATTGAAGACGATAGGGAATTAGAAGTCCTTCATTGGATGCTGGAGGGGAAAAGCCTTCGCTGGATCGGCCGCCATATGCAGCTATCGGATCGGCATGTCGGCCGAATCAAAGACGCGGTCATCCAGCAGCTTATCCAAGAAGCTCCGGTTGTCTTAAATTGAATGGAAGGCGTATGTGGGTGCAGGGCTGGCCGAGTTTGAAATTGTGATCCGTATTGGTGCATGTGAACCTAGTTGAACAGTGGTGAATCGTTTTATGTCAGCGACAGCATCTGGTTAAGATGGGTGGAAAATGGGGCGATGTACGGAGGTAGCGATTTTCCGGCGGCGTTTCAGCAGGTGGGAGAGTTCATTCATAACGAGGAACTGTCTATCTATTCGTCAGGTCGCAAATGTCGCAGTTGCCGCATACGTCGGGAATATGACGGGAAGGATTTTTTTCGGTTACAATGGGGACAAGCCAAAAAAGAGTAAGAGGGATCGGGGAAATACAGTGTGGAGATGAGCGTCCAAAAGGGCGTTCTTTTTTTATTCCAAAAAGGAGGGATGGGATGGATGCCAAGGAATTGATTGGTTATTTTTTGACACAGGGGCCATTTGCTGTGTTGTTCGTTTGGCTGTTTTGGTATCAGGTGAAAAGCAGTGAATCAAGGGAGCGTCGGTACCAGGAGCTATTACAAGCGCTGGCGGATAAATATGATGACATCTCTAATGAAATACGTGAAGTGAAGGAGCGATTGCCACCCAAATAGGCATCGCTTTTTTTATTACCTGAAAGGGGGTGGTTCGAATGTAAAAGGAAATGTGTCGTTCGTTGCAAAGGTCATGGGAATCCATTAAAAAATGAAAATTAGAGGAGGAAGTAAAATGGTTAAAATTTATCTAGATCCGGGACATGGTGGGACTGACGGTGGCGCTTCAGCAAATGGGTTAAAGGAGAAAGACGTGACGCTCGCAATTGCGACTCGCGTACGAAATATTTTGGTGAATGAGTACACGAATGCTTCAGTTCGGATGAGCCGAACAGGAGATCAAACAGTCAGTTTGACACAACGGACGAATGACGCCAACGCATGGGGAGCGGACTTCTATTTGAGCATCCACATTAACGCAGGGGGTGGCACGGGCTACGAGGATTATATTCACAGCAATCTGTCCGATTCCTCTACTACTGCCCAATTGCGTAACACGATCCATGCAGAAATCGTAAAATTGATCGATATGACGAACCGAGGCAAGAAGAAGGAAAACTTCCACGTCCTGCGAGAGTCCAACATGCATGCGATGTTGACGGAGAATGGCTTTATTGATAATGCTACGGATGCAGCAAAAATGAAAACGTCCGCATGGCTGGACAAAGCGGCACGCGGCCATGCCAATGGACTGGCGAAAGCGCTAGGGCTGATCAAGTCAAGCACACCGCCGCCATCCGGCAGTGTGGTATATCGTGTGGTAACCGGTTCGTTTACATCCCGCGCGAACGCTGATCAACGTGTTGCCGAGCTCAAAGCGAAAGGATTCGACAGCTTCATCGATATCTTTACGCAAAGCGGGGTTACGTATTATCGAGTCATCACGGGTTCCTTTGCAGATAAAGCCAATGCGGACAAGCAAGTGGCAGATCTACAGCGGGCTGGTTTTGAAGCGTTTATCATTGCAGTGGAGCAATAAGAAATATAACTTGGCAAAGCATTAATGGAGGCTGTTTTTCCGCATGGCTGGACAGTCTCTATCATCTAAAGTGGCCGCTTCAATTAAGAAGCGGCCTCAGCCTGTTGACAAACGCTTTCATACGTTGTTGCTCGGCTCGCTCGTCCTCTCATGAACTTTAGTTCTATTCGAGTCTTCGCTCGCCTTCGCGCCTAGTCTGACAAGCGTTTTCAAGCCAGGCTGAGGTGTGTGCTAATTAGTCGAAAAAGCAATTACAAAAGTGTAGACAAAGTTAAAATCGACTTTGTCTACACTCTGTGGCCGCTTCAATTAAGAAGCGGCCTCATTTTCATAAATCCTCGAGCGCAATAATTTCCCCGCTGACAGCATCTACAGCTACATCTGAATCAATTAATCCGCATAATACATATGTTTTGGAATGAAAATCATATACGTAGACAGGTTCCATGGTGATATAAGGCACGAGCGTTTCGTAGGCTGTCTCGTGATCAATCTTAGCTGGCTCTGCTGGCTTGAATGCATTAAACATGTCTTGCAGCATTGGCCGATTGTCCATTAAATTGACGACATTCATCGTTTCCCTGTCGATAAAGAGGACCAGCTTCGGACGCAAAACATCGCTTGCTGTGCTTTCGGCAGCATGACAGAATGCATGGATATATCGTTGCTCGGGCTGCAACATCTTTAATCGCCATTTTCCGCTCTCTTCGGGATATTCCATGCGTAATGCGTTCAGCACCGCTGATTTGCACTGTGCCACCTGTTCGTCAGAGAGGCAGAAGGTTTTCCCCGGACTTTCTTGGAAGGCTTTATTCACATCTATCGCCTCTAATGACCGCAAGGGGCTCCTGCTAATGGAGTTACTCAATGGTTCGTTCCACTCCAATAAGTCCCCCGCCTGTACCGCCATTCGTTCATCCGTAAAAAATGGAAGACAGGTCGAGCCATCAGCTGTAATGAACACTTCATCCACCGTATATGCCGAAATGAATTTCCCTTTCATTTCGGAAGGGAATTCAAACAGTTTGACGTGCTGTTGAACAAGTGGCTCGATTTCCTCGAGCGTCATCTCGAAGTCTTGTTGAGCGATTGCATCCTGATCCGGCACCTTACCATATGTTGTAAAGGACAGCAGTCTACCTTGTCCGTCGCAATTCACTTCTGCCTGGAAGGAGGGTGATAGACGGACACCATTTACTTCTGAATGAAATAACGCTCCTGTTCCATAGAAATCCTGGACAAAGAAGTCACGGCCGAATTGGAATCCTGTCATTCGTTCCACAAAGGAAGCCATTTCCTCCACAGTTCTTTTCTCGAATGGCCGGTGTGTCGAATCAGTTTGCTCCATCACAAAAATAACACCTTCAAAACGTTCCTCCTGAAGATGATAATCAATGACAGCAGTACCTTCAGGATTCTCATCTTCTTTTACTTCGCCTGCGGAAAGCGGAAACCACTCCATGGAAAGCTGACAATACGGTTCTCCTAAGACGTTCTGTTTTTGAAAAATCGCATGGCGACCCAGCCGATAGGTTTCAAGGCCGAATTCAGCTTGGGCTTGATCTGCGATTGCTTGTATTCTGTTATCCATAAATCCTCCCGTAATCTTTTGTTATTCACACTGTAGCATGCAACTTGCAGCAGATTCAAAAAATAATAGAAAAAACCCGAATGCGCATGACGCATGCCGGGTTTAAATGTTAAATGGCGTTTCCTTGCAGCATCCTCTCGAGGTCCGCAGCCACTTGCGGTTTGGCGAAATAATAGCCTTGAATCAGATTGCATCCCTCTTTTTCAAGCCATTCCGCTTGTTCCTTCTCCTCCACGCCTTCCATGAGCACTTGCAAGTTTAAGTTATGGCCAAGCTGGATGATGGAGCGAACGATGGCTTCCTGTCCAGGATTGCCAATCAGATTATGCAAAAAGGAGCGGTCGATTTTCAGCACATCAATCGGCAGTTCCTTTAAATTGCTAAAGGAGGAGTAACCGGTGCCGAAGTCGTCAAGTGAGATTTGGATGCCCAAATCATGCAAGTGACTAAGGCGGCCATTCGTCTTTTCAGCAAGGCCGAGCGAGGCGGATTCCGTCAGCTCCAACTCTAAAAAGCTCGGATCCATCTTCGTTTCCTCTAAAATACGTAGCAAACCTGGAAGAAAGTCCTCCCTTGCGAGTTGGAGAGGTGAAATGTTTACCGCCATCATCGGCGGCTCCTCCAATTCTCGCTGCCACTTGCCCCATTGCAGGCAGGCTTCCCGCAAGACCCAGTCTCCGATTTTATGAATTAACCCCTTCTCCTCCGCTATGGGAATGAACTCTGCAGGCGAGATGAAGCCATGCACCGGATGAATCCATCGCAACAATGCTTCGACGCCTTTCACCTTCCCCGTGCCCACTGCCACTTTTGGCTGATATACGAGGTGAAGTTCATCTTGGTCGATCGCTATGGACAAGGCCTCTTCAATTTGAAGCGTTCTGCGATATTGGTCGTTTAGCTCCAAAGTGAAGGCGGTCACTTGGTTTTTCCCATTCCGTTTAGACTCGGACATAGCCAAATCTGCAAACTGAAGCAATTCATTTGGATTGGCAGCGTCTTCCGGGAAGACACAAGTGCCGGCACTGATGGAGACGGCCAGCTGGGAACCATGAATGGCAAGAGGTTCATTCATCGCAGATACACAAGCCTCTGCCAGGTGATAACAATCTGCCGCATGGCCATCCGCTAACAGGACGACAAATTCATCTCCGCCGACCCGAGCCAGAAAGCCTTTGTCTGAAATGATCGTTTCCAGCCGGCCGGCAATCTGGCGGAGAAGCTGATCTCCTGCTTGGTGGCCAAGTGTGTCGTTCGCAAATTTCATCCGATCAACGTTTAAGAAAATGCAACCGATCGTTTTCTTGGTTTCAAACCAATTGGCCAGTGTGGCATCAAGTTTGTGGCGGTTCGGTAGCCTAGTGAGCGAATCATGATACGCCATATAAGTAATTTGTTTTTCGTTTTCGATTTGTTCAGTCATATCCCTCAGGAACCAGAGGGAATGGTGAAGGGCTTCTTCCTGAATCGGTCGCCGCTTCACTTCTAGAATCAATGAATGAATCGCCACATGAAAGTTTTGATTACTCCTAATCTGTTCCGTTAATTCCGGGTGGTAATGCTGCAATTTCTCGAATCGTTGGCCGGAATCTACCTCTCCCATTAATTGACGGAATGAAGGATTGGCGTGCAAAATAGTACCTGTTTGATCCGTAATGACAATGCCGTCTGCTATAGAATCTAATAACGTATTTTGGACCAGTTCCCGTTTCTGCCAAAGACGATCCAAAATGATGGAACCGAAAAAGAGGGCAAAAATGAACAGCGTCACGCCAGCCACGAACCAGGCAAGACGTGTCGTATCCAAACCATCTTGAAACGGGCCGGAGTTTGTTATGCTGGAAAATGTCGCCGCTGCCATGCCGGTATAATGCATGCCAGTGATTGCGACAGCCATAATGAGGGAAAAAATTATTTTTAATTTCCATGACATGGCTCGGCGGGCATAAGGGGAGAGGAAGCCGATCCAGATGGCAACCCAAGACGCCGCAATAGCGATCACTAGGGAAATCGCAAATAGAACTGGATTGTAGACGATGACGACTGCCTCAAGTGCTGCCATGCCGACGTAATGCATGGAAGCAATACCGGAGCCCATAATAATTCCAGATAGAAAAAAACGGGTTTTGCTTTTATGATTCACGGATATGATGAAATAGCCGAAATAACATCCGACAATCGCAATTACTACTGAGATTGCGACAAGCAGGGTGTTGTAATAGACAGCGACAGGGAACTGATAGGAGAGCATGGCGATGAAATGCATCGACCAGATGCCAATGCCCAGCGTTCCCGCTCCGAGTATAAGCCAAATGCGCTTGGCTGATTGGCGAGTGAATGTTACACGCCGGGCCAAGACAATGGAGGCGTATGCGGACATCGTCGCAATTAAATAAGACAGCACAACAAGGTAAGGAATATGATGATGTTCCGACATGGAAGTGATTGACTGATCCACAATAACACCTCTAGATTAGGATGATACCGAATATATCGGTAAATAGACGTCTTTTATAAGAGGAGAAGAAACTATATTTTAATTTTAAAATTCCACAGTCTTATGTTTCAAATGAGTCCAATCGGGAATGCTAGTGGGAAACGAGACAAGGAGTGATTGGATTGACAAAGAGCTATGCAGGAGATAAAGATCACAATCCGACTGTCAATCAAGGAGATTCTTCCTCCGTTGCGAATGATGCGGCTAAAAAGGCGGAGCAACGCGTTGACGAGATACGCAAAGAAGCGCAGGACGAAGTAAAACGCCACCAACAATATTCAAATGACCAGTAAATGCAAGGACCTTCCCGTGGTTAAGAGAAGGTCCTTTTTTCTTTTATTCACCTAGATAACCCGTCAAAATAACCATCATCAGCAAACCGAAAATGAAGGAGAAGGTCGCAGAACGTTCATGACCATGCCCGTGGCTCTCCGGAATTAATTCTTTATAGACAATGAACAGCATGGCGCCAGCAGCAAAAGCCAGTCCATACGGCACTATTATAAAAAGCTGTTCCCCGAAAAGCAGGCCGGCCCATGCGGAAGCGAATTCGGTAAACCCTGCTAAAAAAGTATAGCTAAAAGCCTTCCACCGGCCGGTCCCTTGTGTGATGAGAAAGAGGGCGAGCAAGAAGCCTTCAGGAATATTTTGCAAGCCAATCGCCAAAGCGACCAGTGGCCCCAAGTCGTCCACCTGACTGGCAAAGCTCACGCCGACAGACAATCCTTCCGGTACATTATGCAGCGCCATGGTGATAAAAAGCAGAAACGCACCCGCAGGCATCGAGTCGGAATGCTCCAAGTCGCTATGCGGCAAGGTTTGTTCAAGTAAGGTTAGGACGAGCGCCCCTAACAGAATGCCCACACAAAGCACCATCATATTGGAAAGCTTGAGAGCAGAAGGTATGAGGCTATAAGTAGAGGCGGCGACCATGACGCCAGCCGTAAAAGCGAGCAGATTGTCCTTTTTTCCGTGCGATAGGTTGGCAATAAATAAGGTCGGCAGGGCTCCGAGCAGTGTGCAGAATGATGAAATGAAAATACTGATGATCGGCAACGAAGCCATACAAAACCTCCTCTTATTCCTATGGCAAGTGTATGTCCATTTAAATTTCGGCAGTACTGGAATTCAACAGTCCCTTGTCACGTCACCTAGAAGGAAAAAGGAAGGCGCATAGAGAAGAAGAGAGGAGCATTTAAAAGGACTTGCTTCACATGCACCAAGGGATAGCGGGCGGCTTGAAAGGAATCGGTATATCGGTTTGAACGCCAGAATATCGGGACAAACGCCAGAAAAACAAAATGAACGCCAGAACCCCGGTCTGAACGCCAGAAAAACGAAATGAACGCCAGAATCGCGGTCCGAACGCCAGAAAAATGAAATGAACGCCAGAACCCCGGTCTGAACGCCAGAAAAACAAAATGAACGCCAGAACCCCGGTCTGAACGCCAGAAAAATAAAATGAACGCCAGAATCGCGGTCCGAACGCCAGAAAAATAAAATGAACGCCAGAACCCCGGTCTGAACGCCAGAAAAATAAAATGAACGCCAGAATCGCGGTCCGAACGCCAGAAAAATGAAATGAACGCCAGAACCCCGGTTCGAACGCCAGTAAAACAAAATGAACGCCAGAATCCCGGTCCGAACGCCAGAAAAATGAAATGAACGCCAGAACCCCGGTTTGAACGCCAGAAAAACGAAATGAACGCCAGAACCCCGGTCTGAACGCCAGAAAAATAAAATGAACGCCAGAAAAACAAAATGAACACCAGAAAAATAAAATGAACCCCAGAACCCTCATCCAAACGCCAGTAAAACAAACAGCCAGTAGGAGGAACTACATGACAACGCCGTTAACCATAGAGGAGATACCACAAGAATTAATTTACTTAACAGGAGCAATTGACGAAATTCGGTTTCCCAAACAAGGACATACTTCCGATGTAGGGATTGTCGATGGAGAGAAAGGTCCATATATTATAAAGCGGGCAAAAGAGGAGCTGTTTCGGTTTTGGCTCTTGCGGGAGGAGTATGTGCTGCGAAACTTAATGGGTTCGGGGCTGCCTGTGCCTATAGTCTTTGGAAGCACGACGACACCCGACGGGCAATGGCTCGTACTAGAAGTGTTGGAGGGAGAACCGATCCGTTCAGCGCTCTCTCGGGAGACGGATGACATGCAGCGCCGTTCCTTGTTGGTTCAGTTCGGCCAGCTGCTTGCGCGTTTGCATGCGACTCCATGTCCAAGGGGTCTTAAAGAAGATGGGGATTGGCTGGAACGGCAGCTTGAAACAAGTGCGTACAATTTACTTCATTATCAAACCGATGGAACGGCTGAGTTGCTGGAACAGTTAAAGGCATCCAGGCCCCAAGCGGTGGAACAGACATTAATTCATGGCGATTGCACGGTTGACAATGTACTGGTTGCAAACGGTAAAGTGACAGGCTTGATCGATTGGAGTGGAGGGGGATTCGGCGATCCCCGCTATGATATGGCTCTCGCGATTCGTCCGAAACCAGGGATGTTTGAAAAAGCAGAGGACCGTGAATTTTTCTTTGAGGGGTATGGGTCTCGCATCAGCAGGGAAGAGTATGTGTACTTTGCGGATGGATTGTATGATTTTTTCTAATAAAGCCATAAGAAAGCCAGGCCCTCACTCGCGCCTGGCTTGTCTGTTTCATTCAAATTTCTCAGGATAGATTGCTTTCGCTAGAAGTTCAACTGCTTCTCCGATACGTGGCCCAGGCCGTGACATAATATCGCTGTCCAATTGGATGACGCGGTCTTCTTTTACCGCCTGTAACGTATCCCAACCTTCACGGCTTTTGATTTCGCTGACAGGATCCGGAATGTAGGACACGGTTGTGACAATGACATCAGGCTGTTTCGTAAGGATATCTTCCTCGGATACTTTAATCCAGCCTTCCTGTTCGCCGAAAACATTTGTCACGTTTGCATGATTAAAGATTTCCTGTTGGAATGTGCCTTTACCGGTCGTGTAAATATCCGGAGCCGGGCTGATTTCAAAATACATCTGTTTCGGATTGTCTAAATCGCCCAGTTTATCTGTAACAGAGCTGATTGTGGTTTTGATGTCCTCGATAACGGAATCTCCCTTTTCTTGAAGCTTCAAGACGTCTGCAATTTGTGCTATATCACCGTATACATCATCAAAAGAGCTTGCGGATTGAATAACGAACACCGGAATGCCGGCTTCCTCCAATGTGTTGAGTCCTTCTACTTCTCCGCCCGTCGTATAGGCGATTACAACGTCGGGTTTCATTTCAATGATCCGTTCACCGTTAAATTTAACAGAATCGGAAACCCGTTCAATGTCCAATGCTTCCTCCGGATATGTATCATAATCCGTAGCCCCAATAATTTGGTCACCGACGCCCAATGCGAAAAGAATTTCTGTGTTGCTTGGCTGCAAGGAGACGATGGTTTTTGGTGCCTTCTCAAAGGTGATGTCTTTTCCACGATCATCTGTTACCGTGTAGGAAGTAACTTCTTCTTGCGGTGTTTCTTTCTTACCTGGATCTGCTCCCTCATTCTTCTTGTCCGATCCGCATGCACCCAGCATTAGAACGACTAGAAGGGCAAGAAGTCCATTTAACCAAATCCGTTTATTCATCTCAATTGACCTCCACTTGTTTTTTCATCTTTCGGACGGGATACGACTTGCTGATGAAAGGAATTTCATCAACGCCGCTCACTTTGTTCGTATAGACAGCCATCACAAATAAGACGTTCGCCAGCAAATTCGCATAGTCGAATAAAATAACCGGCACTTCACGCTCCAAAGAGACTTTGTGCAGAGCCCGAACTGATTTCTTCGCTTCACTTCGGCAAACATGCAGCACACAGGCCGCATGCGACCCTTGTGGCAAAACGAACTGCTCGATCAACTCCCCGACCTCTTCCACATAGGAATCATACAGATCGCTCAGACGCTTTAAATCCTCCTCTGTAATCGCCAGTTTTCCGCGCACAGATCCATTCAAATGGTAGGCGAGCGGCTGTAAATAACGAAGATCTGCATGGACTTTCTCCACATCTTCTGTCAGTGCCAGCGCTTCGCCGATCCGTGTCGTCAACGAATCGGTCCGGATTTCAAAATCGACGGTCGAAGCCGATTCCCGCATGAACGGGTAACAGATGTACCGTTTGTCCTGTTTCAAGATATCTCTTCCTCCTTTTCTTTCGAATAAATGATGTATTCCGCTTCTGGCGCCAATGAAAAAAACCACCCAGGGAGATGGGTGGCGACAAACAGATCTATAGCAACAAATGCCTACTAATCCAATATGTCGTATCTTCCCTTTTTTCCGAAGGAGCAAAATACACATTGAAAAAGCGGGTATCCTGACTTGTGCTTCATTCTCGGCGAGAGCCTTCCCATTCTTTACGAACAGTGGCATATTCTCACTTCGTCCACACGTACAGTTGCGGAAACAGTTCCGGATTTTAACCGGATTCCCCATTCACATAGGTTTCTATGACTCTTTCAACTATTTATTCAACTAGACGATTGTACCATACAAATTGCAGGCATGGAACAGTGCATGATTCGGCAGCCTGGAGGAAGGGTATACTTTGGGCGAAAAGTGGAAACGGGGAGGGTGGCAACGTGCGCAAAAGCTGGTCCATCTATATGTCGGATTTAAAAAATTTGAGCCGCAACTGGGTCGCTGCGGTCATTATCGGGGGGCTGATCATTCTCCCTTCTTTGTATGCGTGGCTGAATATATATGCTTCGTGGGATCCGTATGCGAACACAGACCAGTTGCCGGTAGCGGTTGTCAATGAAGACAAAGGGGCGACCATACGGGATGAACCGATTGATGTGGGAGGACAGCTCGTCGACACCTTGAAGCACAATCGGGATATGGACTGGAACTTCACGACACGTGAGCAGGCAATGGATGGAATTGAATATGGTGATTATTTTGCGGTTTTAATCATACCGGAAGATTTTTCGGAACGTCTTGGAACGGTTATTTCCGGTGAGCCTGAAAAATCTCAAATCGACTATTACGTAAATGAGAAATTGAACTCCATTGCCCCGAAAATTACAGAAAAAGGGGCCAGCGTCATTGTGGAGAAGGTGAGCAGCCAGTTTATTGCCACAGTGAACGAGGTTATTTTTGACCTGTTTAATCAACTCGGAGTCGAAATTCAGAAAGACTTGCCGGACATCGAGCGATTTGAAAATTACATTTTTGATATAGAGCAGAAGCTGCCCGCCATTCATGAAACACTGGTCGGCACACGGAATGATGCAAAGTCGGCACGCCAGTTGATTCGCCAGGCGCAAAATAAAGTGCCCGTTGCGAAGCAGACAGTTTCAGAAGGGCTGGGCACCATCGACCGGACTCTCGGTTTTTTAAATCAAGCAGAAGCCAGACTAAACGAGATGGCCCCGACTATTCAACAAGATTTAAATACAGCATCCCGAATATCGAAGGAAACAAATGATTTTCTGACAAAAGTCGGGAATGCCCAAATCGATTTCACCGAATTAGACCAAGCAAAAGAACGAGTGGACACCCGAATGACAAATGCTATTGGGAAAGTAGATGCCATTCAGGCAGATCTTATATGGCTCCGTGATATGGCGGCTGAGTCAAAACCAACTGAGGAAGGGGAGAGCGTTCCGGCAAATCCAGAACGCGATAAACGATTGCAGGATGCCATTGACCGGACAGGGGAAATTAAAGCTCTCATGACAGAAGCCCAAACGAACGCACGCACATTGAATGGGCTCGTGGAAGGCAAGGAGCAACAAATGAAACAAACGCTTGCTGACCTGCAAGACATCTCAGGCCGTGTTTCCGTTAGCCTCGATCAGTTCATTGCCGAATATGAGCAGACGATTGAACCGACCGTACGAAGCGAAGTGAAACGGGCGAAAGCCACATTGCAGCAAGGACGGTCCATGCTCGTTGAAATTCAAACGACGATTCCGGTAGTGGAACGCGTCCTAGCCAGCACATCTACCCATCTAAAGGACGGACAGGGCATGCTTGATCAAGTGATGGCGGAATATCCCTATGTCTCGGAAAAGGTGAAAAGCTTGGCGAACAGGATCAGGGAATTAAAAGGCGAAACGGATATTAATGAAATCATTCAGCTGCTGCAAAATGACCCACAGGCAGAAAGGAGCTTTTTCGAAGAGCCCATCGTATTGAATGAGAATAAGCTATTTCCAATCAAGAATTACGGCACCGGGATGACGCCGTTTTATACGGTGCTTTCCATCTGGGTCGGCTGCCTATTATTAATTTCCCTCTTATCGACGGACGCGGAAAATCACGAGGAAATGAGTGCACGCCAAGTCTATGTCGGCAAGCTGATGACCTTCCTAACAATCGGATTTCTTCAAACGATAATTGTCACCGTCGGAGACCTGACGCTGTTAGGGGTAAAAGCGAATAACCCGGCATGGTTTATTGTCTTCGGTCTCTTTATCAGTGTCATTTTCATGACGCTCGTATACACGCTCGTCACGTTGTTCGGCGATGTCGGGAAGGCGCTTGCCATCATTTTGCTCGTCCTTCAAATTGCCGGCTCGGGCGGCACGTATCCCGTCATGCTGCTGCCGGAATTCTTCCAATGGATCAATCCGGGACTGCCCTTCACCTATGCCATCGACCTGATGCGGGAAGCAGTCGGCGGGATTGTTTGGAAACGGGTGTTGACCGATTTTACCTTCTTGCTTCTAACAGGCATGGCCATCTTTTTCATCGGCTACTTCTTAAAGGAAATGATTAACCGGAAGACGCATCAATTGCTGCGGAAATCAAGAGAGTCCGGGTTGTTCCATTAAAAGGATGAAGCTGGACAAGTTTAGCCATGCGGTAAAACGGAAAAACGATAAAGAAGGTCGCCAGAAAGGAGGGTTTGCCATGAACGAAAAGAAGCAGCCTCACGAACGGTTAACCGAAAAGAACAATGGATTGAGAGACACCCAGGAAGTGCTATATGCCAAGGATTTTAAACGTGCAGATAACGCACTGAAGAAAAACGAGAAGAAGTGATTTGGAAAAGCCACAAATGGACCAGGCTCGGTCGATTTGTGGCTTTCCTTTTTATATAATGTACAGAAGAGGTCTAGGTTTTTATTGCGCTAACACATGCTCGACAAACCTTTGGATCCGTTCAGCATATTCCGCTGTTCCATTATCGAATGCCTTCGTATGGCCGGCGTTCGGCACAATCCATAATTCCTTTTCGCCACCTGCTGCGTCGTACAGCTCATAGGCCATTTCTGTCGGCACCAAATCGTCCGAGTCGCCATGAATGAGCAGGAGTGGAACTTGATTCTTCTTCACCTGGTCAAGAGCAGACGCCTCTTCAAACGTGTAGCCGGCGCGTATTTTGGTTACAATGCTTGTCACTTGCAGCAACGGAAACGATGGAAGATTGTAAATGGATTTCAGTTGATGGGTCAGTTCCTCTTTCACGGTGCTATACGCACTGTCCGCGACAATCCCTTTCACTTCGGGAGGAAGCTTTTCGCCACTCGTCATCAGTACTGTGGCGGCTCCCATGGAATTGCCATGCAAAATGATTTGTTTCGTTCCATGCTCTTCCATCAGGTTATCGATCCAGTCTTTATAATCAAGCCGGTCGTGCCAGCCATAGCCAATATACTCGCCTTCACTATTTCCGTGTCCCCGTGCATCGGGCAGTAACACGTCGAAACCGAGGTCGTAATACATCTTCGCTAATTTGCCCATATTATCCCCTGAGTTACGGAAACCATGTGCCAGGATGACCGCTTTATCTGAGCGATCCCCATGTTGGATATACTGCGCATGCAACCGCAGTCCATCAAATGATTTCATCTCTATCGGCAGGCGTTCCTGTGAATCAAACCACTCTTTTGCTTCAAGCAGTAGCTGTTGATCCGCATCACTTGCCACCGCATTCACAGCCTCAGACTCAGTATGCAGCTCCACTTCCGTACCGCGCTTCACGCCTTGATTGTAAAAATAATTGCCCGCAATGACCAGGACAACCACTAGGATAGCAGCCAGACTCCCGATCGCGATGCCAATTTTGCGTTTCATTGCCATTCCCCCTTGCCTTTCATCGTATCATTTTAGGACGTGCCATATGACAAGGATTTCAATGTGAGACGAAAAAAGACACCTCGTCAAAGGTGTCTTCCATACTTAAAAGTCGATATGATCTGGGTCGGGACCAACGCGCTTGTCCTCGTTCAACTGGTTGATCCGTTCCATTTCTTCGTCTGTCAATTGGAAATCAAATACATTGGCATTCTCTACAATTCGGCTTTCGTTAATCGATTTTGGAATCGTCACCACGCCGTTCTGCAAGTCCCAGCGGATAATGATTTGTGCGACCGATTTGCTATAGGTATTGGCAATCTCCGATAGGACCGGATTGTCGAGCAATTGACCCTGAGCGAGCGGTGACCACGCTTCAAGCCGGATATTATGCGTTTCACAAAATGCTTTCACTTCCGTTTGCGTCAATTGCGGATGATATTCCACTTGATTGACCATCGGAATGATTGTCGCATCTTCTAGTAAATCTTCAAGATGATGAACTTTGAAATTGCTGACGCCAATCGTGCGAACTTTCTCTTCTTTGTAGAGTGTTTCCAACGCGCGCCACGTTTCTTTATATTTCCCTTTAACAGGCCAATGAACAAGATACAAATCCAAATAATCCAAACCGAGTTTCTGTAAACTGATCTCATAAGCCTCAACTGTCGAGTCGTACCCTTGATCCGAATTCCAGACCTTAGAAGTGATGAACAAATCCTCGCGCTTCAAGCCGTTTTCTTCAATGGCCTCGCGGATTGCCTGGCCCACCCCTTCTTCATTCTTATAAACGGCTGCCGTATCGATGCTCCGATATCCATGGCGAATAGCCGTTTTTACTGCATCGACTACTTCCGGTCCCTCTTGCACTTTAAACACGCCAAGCCCTAACCAAGGCATTTCCACTCCGTTATGCAATGTTGTAGTTCCTTGCAAATGATTGGTCATATACATACCCTCCCAGTTTGGTAATGTGGTAACAGGCTTATTTTCTCACATTTCTTTGTAGAAAGGTTAGGTGGAAGACTTGGTTTTGAGGGGAGGCGGAAATGCCCACTAGTAAATTCGGGTCCTTGCTCATAGGAACTTATCTCTTCAATAAACCGTAGTGAAGTGTAGATGTTCATAGGGGAGGAGTTTACATGAAATCAAAGAAATGGCATGTTGGGTGGCTTATTATATGCTGTTTAGGATTGATTGCTTGTTCGGATCAGAAGGAAACGAAAAAGGTGGAAGCGGCGCCAGAATCCACTGTGGCTGAAGTGGCGGAGGAAGTGATCCCAACAGCAGCTCGAACAGTTGAAGAAATGATCGAGCAACCAGCAGGGAAACTGATTGAGGAAAATATGGATCCGAAAATCGAGGCGGCCCGAACGGTAGATTATGTGAAATATTTCCGGTATTACGAGGATGAGTTTAGCGACATGATGAAAGAACAATTGTCTTCTTACTTCAAGGACCATCCAGAGGCAGAGGCGGATGAAATTTATGACTACCTAGTTTTTCAACTCGGGTCAGGGCAATATAAAGGACTTTATGAACAGCTGGCTTCTTATGAGCACGGATACGTCATGCCGGAGCTGCCGGATGGCGAAGATGAAATCGAAATTGCCAAGAGGCAAAAGACAAATGTTGTCATCCTTATGGATGCGAGCGGCAGCATGAAGGGAGAGGTCGATGGCCGGGTGAAGATGGACCTGGCCAAGGAGGCTATCGAGAACTTCACGAGCCAGCTCGATAATGAAGTGAACGTGGCGCTCTTTGCGTATGGACATAAAGGAGCAGGCACGCAAGCGGACAAGGGGTTATCTTGCGGAGCTATAGATGAAGTGTACCCGCTTTCCTCATATGACAAAAACTCGTTTCATGACGCAATGGAATCGTTTGGAGCAAGCGGCTGGACGCCACTGGCCGGTGCAATTGAAAAAGCGGCCGTCTATCTGGCATCTTACGACAGGGAGGAATACCGAAATATTGTCTACATTGTCAGCGATGGGATAGAAACGTGCGGCGGAGATCCCGTCGAAGCCGCAAAGCAATTGAACGTAAGTGATATTGAAGCAAAAGTAAATATTATTGGATTCGATGTCGACGACGAAGGGCAAGCCCAATTGAAGCAAGTTGCGGAAGCAGGCGGCGGGCAATATGCAACTGTTCGGAACCAATCAGAATTCGAAGGCGTGTTAATTAAAAAATGGAAACCAAGCATGATGCAAGTCCTGAGTCAACAAGGCGTGAAACTGCATGAAATGGTTCACCAATGGGAAGATTTGTACGCCATCTACGATCCACTCTCTAATTTATCAACCCGCGAAAGGATTCGGATTGTGGATGCTGCTTACTACTTGAAGAATCAAAAGTTAATCGATGAAGAAGAAGGAAGTAAAGTAATTGAACTGGCAAAACAGATGGGTGAACTGCGCGATGCACATTTTGTGGGCTTGAAAGACCAAAAGGGCGAAGAAGCAGAAAAAGCAATGAAAGAAATTGACGATGCCGTGCAAGCATGGCAAGAAAAATGGAAAAAGGAATTAGAGAATGAGTGATGAATGGTTGGGATGGCGTGCATTTTGCACACCGCATTGTTAAAGTGGCGGTTGCGCAGGCAACTATAGTTAGGGATATATTTGGAGAAGAGGCAGCAGCTCAGGCGCCGGATAAAATAGCTGGCACTAGCCGCTGCCAATATGGCTCTTGTATCCATTAATTTGGGCAAGACAGTAATCATATGGCGTCTCGAACCATACTGTAGCTTCAAGAGAACTGACAACGGCGTTTGTCCTAGTTATCTGGCGTTCACCCGGAATTACTGGCGTTCAGCTCGATAATCTGGCGTTCACCCGGAATTACTGGCGTTCACCCGGAATTACTGGCGTTCAGCTCAATAATCTGGCGTTCATCTGGATTTACTGGCGTTCGGCTCGATAATCTGGCGTTCGTCCGGAATTACTGGCGTTCAGCTCAATAATCTGGCGTTCACCCGGAATTACTGGCGTTCATCTCAATAATCTGGCGTTCGTCTGGATTTACTGGCGTTCATCTCAATAATCTGGCGTTCACCCGGATTTACTGGCGTTCAGCTCAATAATCTGGCGTTCACCCGGACTTACTGGCGTTCAGCTCAATAATCTGGCGTTCATCTGGAATTACTGGCGTTGAGCTCAATAATCTGGCGTTCATCTGGATTTACTGGCGTTCAACCCGATATTCAGTCATCTAGCATCCAAGATCGAACGCCGTTGCCTGGCGTTCGATCTTTGGCCGGTTAGATACTACGAGCTCACTTTTATTTTAAGAAATCACTCTCATTACTGGATTGTTTGGTTATTGTTTCAACGAAGATATTGTTTGATGGTGTTTCGCTCGGTAGCTTGAGTTCCCCGGTCTGTATTAAATGAATGAGCGTTTGAATGTCTTCTTTTGTGGCGGGTTTTTTGGCATCCTGTAATTCATATCCCAGTTGTCCGTTTGGTTCAAGCGTTGCATGTTTGACATCTTGAGTGGCGGATATGCCGACTTGGCGTAGTCGGGCTTCTAGCTGATCCACCGTCAATCTCATTTTTTTCATATTTTTTGTTTGCAGTTTACCGTTGATGATAATAGGTTTGCCTTTAGAGGTTATGATTGATTCTGATTTATCGAACTTTAATTGTAGCCATTCAGTGATAATTAGGCAGGCGATGAGTATGGCAGCAAGCCCGAATGTAGTCCAGAGACCATGGCCTGTGACAGGTTGGATGATTAACGTACCAAGTGAAAACAAGACGACGACTTGAGGGACTGTCATTTCGGAAATGGATTTTCTGCCGCTAATTCGTAAAAGCACAGTAGCGACAATAAAGATGAGAAGCGTTTTCCATATATACTCCATCCTCAGATTCCTCCTTTACTTGCCTTAGTGTTCGTGTGGTTACGAATCTTATACGCCTGAATTCTCCATGGCAAATTTGTGTATTTTCAAATATCTTATTTATTCCGGCTGACTTTTATTGTATATTAATGCTAGACATCGAGAATGTCACAAGACAGAGTGAAGGGGAATGAGTACGATACGAATCAATTGGAGAAAGATATTGATTCTATTGGCAATCGGGTTTCTTGCAGTTCAAGTGGCAGGTAGTTTTTTCTTCTATGATCTGGCAATCAAGCGAGGTCCGAAAGAGTATTTAGAGAAAAATGCGGACTTGGAAGTAGCGGATCAAACACTTGAGCTTTATTTGAAAGGTGACTGGAGACAGTGGGTCGCTGATCAGAAATTTGAACGCATGAGCCTGACGTCGCGTGATGGATTACAACTGTCCGGATACTATTTGCCAGCTGCCAAGCCTACCAAAAAGCTGGTCATTTTGACACATGGGTATCTTGGCAATGCGAAACAGATGGGGCTGTTCGGACAGTATTATCATAATGAATTAGGGTATAACATCTTCATGCCGGATGCGAGAGGGCATGGCAAAAGCGAAGGAGATTATTACGGTTTTGGCTGGCCGGACCGGTTGGATTTAATAGATTGGACGGATCAGTTGGTCAAGAAATTAGGGCCCGACACGGAAGTTGCCTATCATGGGCTTTCGATGGGAGCCGCGACGGTATTAATGGCTAGTGGAGAGGAAGAGCTTCCCCGCCAAGTAAAGGCGATCATCGCGGATAGCCCGTATGAGTCGGTCTATTCGTTATTTACTTACCAAATGAACAGGATGTTCCATCTTCCTGCATTTCCGTTGCTGGATGGAACGAGCATGGTAACGAAATTCAGAGCCGGCTATTCATTCCGAGAGGCGAGTGCCTTAAAGGAAGTGAAACGGACGCGCATTCCGATCCTATATATCCACGGTAAAAGCGATACGTTCGTGCCAACTGAAATGGCAGAGGATCTTTATCGCAATACGGCAAGTGAAAAGGATATTTTCCTAGTGGCGAAAGCGAATCATGGCGAGTCGTTTGCTCTTGCAGGGGATGCTTACAAGCAAAAGATGAACCAGTTCCTCAACCGGTATGTGACGGATAAGGATAGGGTTTCTAAATAATAAGTAGGGTTTCCAAGTCATATTGGAAACCCTTTTTTCATGACTGATCTCGCTCGATTTGCTTTTTGACCATCTCTGGGCTTGTGTCACTGTAGACGCCCGTCCCTTTTCCTCCGGTTTTAGCAATCAATGCTTTCACTTCGTTATAGGTCAGGCCGGAATTGGCATTTTGCCGTTTGACCTCGTTAATATCCGTGCCGGCAACCGTTCGATTCGTTTCGTTATCCATGGATTTAGCCAACCTCCTTTTCCGTAGGATGGTTGGAACAGAAAGGTCTATGCAATGTATTTGTCTAAGCTTGATTCACGCGAGATTAGCCTGACAGGTTTCTACTGAAATAGAGAAGGGAAAATAATGAGAAAGGAGGCGTTTCTCATGGAGAAAACGATATATATTGTACGGCATTGCGAGGCGGAAGGTCAGTCTGCACATGCTGACCTGACCGCAAATGGCGTAATGCAAGCTAGCAAACTGGCTGATTTTTTTGAAGATAAACTAGTGGATCGGATTATTACGAGTCCCTTTCTTCGTGCCAGAATGACTGCCCAGCCATTGTCCGATCAAAAAGGAATTTATTACGAAGAAGATAGCCGTTTGGCGGAAAGAACATTGAGTGAACATGATTTTGAAGACTGGCTTATCAAACTGGAGGACACTTTCCTTGATTTGAATCTTACGTATGAAGGAGGGGAGTCTTCTAACGAAGCGATGAGCCGGGTATGTGATGTTGTCGACGAATTGCCGGATGGTTCCCATAGTGTAATCGTGACACATGGAAACTTGATGACATTACTGCTTCGCTGCTTTGATGAAAGGATCGGGTTTAAGGAATGGCAGGCGTTAACGAATCCGGATGTCTATCAGGTCACGCAGAAAGATGGACAAGTAGAGATGAAGCGAATTTGGACAGAGGAGTCCAATTAAAAAGAGCCTCCCTTGAAAAAGAGGCTCTGCATCGGTGAGAATACGAAAAGTCCGTTCCATTTCTATGTCACAGGGGAGGCGTCATTAGAAATAACGTGGTTATTTAGTGTATCGCATCGATGTACTAGAGTCACAACATCGACCGAAGGCTTAACTTGTTTCAGCCAGAAGGAACCTTTGCTGAGTGGAATGCATCGATGGCATTCCAAAACGCAGGCTTCCATGTCGCGTTCCGTGCAGGCTGATGTAGGTTACCTATTCGTATGGTCACCGATGCAAGCTATCCTATCAACTTTTTATAGTTAATACAAGGAGAAGCCGGCAGGATGATGCAATATAAGCCTATCGAACGGATGCTGTACCAAAAAATTGGTTGTCCTCTAGTGCTTTTCCGTACGGCGGACAAGTAAGCTCATTCGTTTTTGATATCTGAAAATTATAATGACTTTACACGTCCAGTATGGTAAACTATGTAGACTATTTATTGAAAGGGCTGAGGGTGGACAGTGATTAACTAATCTCAATTTCCGACGAAATTTTATTTGAATCCGAACGGAAAACGGGATTAGTCTGTCCATTTTTACTTATACGTAAAGCAGCCCTATTGTACGGGGTTTCTTTGTGTTTTTCCTGACTAATCCTTCCGTTCCAATACGGAGGGATTTTTTTGTCCCTCCAAATAGGAGGAATGTGTATGCTACTGGGAAAGATTAAAGAAATAAGCTATAAAATTGGTGAAACAACGATATTGGATGCTGTTTCAGCCGAGATTCCGCAAGACGCATGCGTTGCGATTGTCGGGGCAAATGGAGCCGGTAAATCTACGCTGCTGTCTATTTTGGCAGGGGAACTGGCTCCTACTTCCGGTTCCCTGCATTGGGTTGGGCCGCGCCCAAGCCTGACTTATTTTAAACAGGAGCAACGGGAGGAAGGAGATCAGGAAAACACCGGGGAAATGTATGTTTACCGTTCCAAGTGGCATCTTCCGGATCATGTCCGCTACGCGACCGCAAGTGGGGGCGAACGGATGAAAATTCGTTTGTCGGCCGCTCTATCGCGAAACAGCCAGCTCGTATTGCTCGATGAACCGACAAATCATATGGATGCGGAAAGTTTGGAGGAGCTCGTTCGTGTGATCAATCAAAAGCAGGCGACCTATCTCATTGTGTCCCATGACCGCCACTTCATTGACCAGACAGCGGATTATGTGCTGGAGCTGGAAGATGGAAAGATGACCGTATATACAGGGAACTATACGAGCTACCGTGAGAAAAAAGAGCAGGCGCACGCCATTCAGGTACATCACTATGAAAAACAGCAACGGGAAATTAAACAAGTGCAGGAACAAATCGCCCAGCTGAAAGAATGGTCCGCCAAGGCGCATGCCGAATCGACCAAAAAGGGCGGAGCGAAAGAATATTATCGAGTAAAAGCGAAGAAGAAAGATGTCCAAATTCGATCGATGCAAAAAAGACTGGGGGCGAAACTTGCAAAAGAGCGGGTGGAGAAACCGGCCGAAGAGACGACCGTATGGTTTGATGTCAAAGGAGAGCGTAAAAAAGGGCACCGCGTCATGGAGCTGCAAAATGTCCAAAAATCTTACGGTAATCAACAGCTCTTTTCGAATGTCTCCTTCACTGTGCAAGCGGGCGAGAGACTGGCACTGATTGGACCAAATGGAAGCGGGAAATCTACCCTTTTTTCCATTTTGACCGGGAACGCTGTATGTGAAGGTGAGGTCTGGCTATCTAACGGATTATCTATCGGGTATATGAGCCAGGCCGTCCTAGATTTGCCGCAGGATATTACGATGGCGGAGCATTTTCATCGGAATTCATTTGCAGAACAGGGGAAGCTGCGGACACAGCTGGCAAATCTCGGTTTGACAGAGATCCATTGGGGGTTGAAGTTAGGCGAATTAAGCCAAGGCGAACGGGTTAAAGTGAAGCTGATGCAGTTTATCTTGCAAGGGACCGATGTGTTGTTGCTGGATGAGCCGACAAATCATCTCGATTTGCCCTCACGAGAGCAGTTGGAAAAGACTTTGGAAGCCTTTCCCGGCACGTTGCTTATTGCCTCCCATGACCGGTATTTCATCGAAAAACTGGCGAAGGGCCTTCTGCTATTTGAGAAGGGCACGGTACAGAAACGGCCCGTGACGTTTCAAGAATGGGTGGATCGGAAAGACGCTCCCGAGGAAAGGAAGACACCGGAGGATCGACTGCGTCTTGAAACCGAGCTGCAAGCCGTTTTAGGACAATTAAGCATGGAGATGCCAGGAAGTGACCGCTATAAGGAATTGGATGCGGCCTTTCATGAGGTGAGCAGGAAATTAAGAGAATTGAATAGATGATTTTTGGCGCATGATGTAGATGTCATGCGCCTGTACTTTGTCCATTTGGATATGAAAATCGGACGCGTAACCCCATTGTGGGGCTCTGTTATAACGTTTGGCAGGGTGGGAAGAAGGGGATTGACGTACTAGATCGGCTCTCATGTTTAATGGCATGAAAAGTACAACACAATGGTAAGAAGGAGGGATGAGCCATGAATTTTGAGGTTAAGCATGTAAAACATGAACATGATTTGATTTCCTTCACATGGAATGATGTCGGGGGCTTCTACAATGTATACAAAGATGGCGAACATTTATATGAAGGAAACGTGCCGGAATTTCAGGACGGCGACTTCAAACATGGAAAACTGTATCATTATACGATTGAACGAGTTGTCAATAATGGAGTTGTAGATGTTATTGCGATGCAAACTTCTGCTTTCGCAGAAAAGAAAAATATCGAGAATCCGTTACAATCGCTAGTCATGACAACCATTGTGGCTAAAACACAAATCGCCCTTTCGTGGGAACGAATCAAGAATATAGAAGAATACGAGGTATTCAGAAACGGCGAGCTGGTGGACACGGTCAAATCCAACCGATATATCGACCGGAATATTTCGTTGGATCAGTCTTACGCATATGCCATTCGGGCAAAACGGCCATTGGTAGAATCTGAAGAAAAATTGACTACGGTGAAATCCATGTTTTCCACGATTTATGGGGCATTGAACCCGTCGACAAGCCAGAAGGAGACAGCATCCGAAACGTTTACGATGATTAAATGGATTGGAAAGCCGAACGACTTGCTTCTTCCCGTTAATCAAAGAGAACGAATGTTGAAGCCGGTTAACCATTGGAAATTCCGTTACACTACTTTCCTGCGGGAGGAATGGATAAAAAATCCGAATATGCTGTCGCCAAATCATTATTTTCATGGGGACGGACGTGGTTTTGATCCGCAAGGAGAATCGTTTCGTACACGGGTTGATATCGAACTGGCTTATGATCTGGAAAAACATCCAATGACGTTTACGAAGGAAGTCGGCCCTTCGATTGCATACGATTACTTGAAACAATTTAAGGAAAAGAAGACCGCCTCACCAGACGGCATTACATTAAAAAGGTTAGATCATCAGAAGGAGGAATCTGGTTTCCTTTTGGAGCACTCGGTCGGCAATCCTTTAACGACCGCCCCGAACATCGATTATGAAGTGAAGGCTGTCCTACGGCGCCATGGCACGTTTGACATATCCGGCTATTTTGATCCTGCGCCAGAACATGAGATTTACTTATCCCGTGGGCACGATGGAGAATGGGAGCCGGTTTTGCAAGTGGAAAGTAAAGGGCTTGCCTTCATGTCCGATATTATCGCTTATCATTATTGGCGTTGCTCGAACTTTGAGTGAGCGGATGATTGAAAACTTCTTTTTTGACAGGAAGTTTTCAATTTGATACTATTATCTCGAATTCAAGATATTTTATTTCGAGATAAATCCGAGGTGTAAAGCATGAAGAAAACAGCAGGAATTCATCATATAACGGCAATCGTCGGCCATCCTCAGGAAAACACTGATTTTTATGCGGGCGTGTTAGGCCTGCGACTTGTGAAAAAGACGGTGAACTTTGATGATCCAGGAACGTACCATTTATATTTTGGCAATGAAGCCGGTGAACCCGGTACGATTATGACGTTCTTCAACTGGGCGGGCGCGTATCAAGGGAAAATCGGGGATGGGCAGGTCGGAGTAACCGCATTCGCCATACCAAAGGGATCCTTTTCATTTTGGGAAGAGCGATTACAGAGTTTAAACATCCCGTTTACCATTAAGAGCCGCTTTAACGAACGGTATTTGTCATTTTCAGATCCGCACGGCTTGCAACTGGAGCTTGTAGAACGGGGAAATGTCCCCGTGAATTCATGGTCATTCTCTGGCATATCTCCAAAAGAGGCGATCAATGGATTTGCGGTCGCGACTCTGCTTTCATCCAACCCGGAGGAAACAGCAGGACTTCTTTTGGAAATGGGATTCGAGCAAATTGGCAAGGAGGATGATATGGTCCGTTTTCAATCCGAAGCCTCTATTGGGAATCAAGTCGATCTGAAATTAAAACCAACAGGGCGCGGCAGTATGGGAGTTGGGGTTGTCCATCATATTGCTTTTCGTGCCATCGATGATTATGATCAGCAAGAATGGAGCAAGCTATTACGGCAGAAAGGTTTCCATGTGACACCTGTTCAAGATCGGAACTATTTTAATTCCATTTATTTTCAGGAGTCGGGTGAGATTTTATTTGAAATTGCAACGGATCCCCCGGGCTTTGCTGTCGATGAGTCACTTGGAACTATGGGATCGTCATTAATGCTGCCACCACAATATGAGCAATACCGGGATCGGCTCAACTCAGCCTTAATCCCCTTTACAGTCCGTGAAAGGCGGGGAAATGAATGAAGCATATTTTTCAAGCGGGGAATCCGCAGCATCCGACGCTATTGTTATTGCATGGCACTGGCGGAACGGAACAGGACTTGTTGCCACTTGGGCGAATGATTGACGAGGAAGCCTCGGTGTTAAGTGTCAGAGGAAATGTGTTGGAAAACGGAATGCCGCGTTTTTTCAAACGGCTTGCAGAAGGTGTGTTTGATGAAGAAGATTTGATTTTCCGGACAAAGGAACTTGATGCTTTTTTAGATGAGGCAGCGGCGGAATATCATTTTGACAGATCAAATATCGTAGCGATTGGTTATTCGAATGGTGCGAACATCGCTGCAAGCTTGTTGTTTCATTATGCCAAGTCATTGAAAGGTGCGATATTGCATCATCCAATGGTCCCCCGGCGTGGCATCGGATTGCCTGATTTAACGGGTGTTCCGGTATTCATTACAGCTGGAAAAAATGACCCCATCTGTCCTGCGCAAGAAACGATGGACTTGGACAGCTTGCTCACTGAAGCTGGCGCCCAAACAGAGGTTCATTGGGAAATGAACGGACATTCGCTGACGCAGACGGAAGTAGCGGCAGCGGCAAAATGGTATGAAAAAAATATAATATAGAGGTGTTGTGAAATGGTGAAAACAGCAATCGTGTATTACAGTTCAGGCGGTACGAATTATCAACTGGCAAAATGGGCGGCAGAAGCGGCGAAGGAAGCCGGTTCGGAAGTTCGGATTCTAAAGGCGGCCGAAACAGCTCCACAAGCAGCCATCGAATCAAATCCGGCATGGAAAGCGAATGTGGAAGCAACGAAGGATGTACCGGAAGTAAAGCCGGATGACCTTGAATGGGCAGATGCCATTATTTTCAGCGTTCCCACACGTTTCGGCAATATGCCAGGCCAGATGAAGAATTTCTTGGATACGACAGGCGGTCTCTGGGCAAAGGGAAAACTGGCCAACAAAGCGGTCAGTGCCATGTCATCCGCTCAAAATCCTCATGGCGGCCAGGAAGCGACTATCCTTTCTCTTTATACAACCATGTATCACTGGGGTGCCATTGTAGTAGCACCGGGATATACAGATCCAGTCATTTTCGGTGCGGGGGGCAATCCATATGGAACAAGCGTCACGGTCGGCCAAGATGGCAAAATGATCGAAGATGTTCAAGCGGCAGTCAAACATCAAGCCAAACGAACAGTACAAGTAGCGAGAGCATTAGCGCATTTGGAAGCTTAAAATGGAAAACCGGCATGTGCCGGTTTTTTATTTTTGCCGTAACGAGCATACCTGCTTGTGAATAAAGCCTTTGGAATGGCAGGCATATCATGAGGTCCAGGGATAACACGAATTCGTGACCTCTCGTTTATTGGCCCGAACCACTCGCATATCGCTGTGACCGCTCGATTGTGCTTCCAAACCGCTCGTTTATTCCAGTAACCTCTCGAATACCTTTGTAACCACTCGTATCTTCTGCCAGGCCTCTCATATCTTCCGTTAAACCGCTCCTTTGTCTGAGGAGGCTCGCTTATTTTTCTCGTATTCTTGAAAGAATCCTCGATTGTCAGTCTCAATTGCACCTTCATCACCACAAAAAA
>NZ_BQYK01000002.1:331639-353432 GCF_023168145.1 Sporosarcina sp. NCCP-2222 | reverse complement strand
CATAACCGTAGCATGTCATAGAGCGCTTCGGTTTTTTCGGCATTCCCGATGAGGTAAATCATGGCGATGAGGAAGGTGCCTCCAATGATGAAGGCGAGCACATGTTGCAAGGAGCCTTTCATGGAATGGCGCGCATGCGCGTATCCCGTTTTCTTCACCGGCTTTGTGCCTTGCTTTTTTACATAGTATAAAAACCGTTCATCCGCCCAACGTATCATGCTTTTTCCGAAAGCAATGGACACGCCGAGATAAATGGCGGCAATGGCGTGTATTTGTGTGGCGACTGCTCCGTTATACAAATCGGAGGCGGTGACGAGAAGCAACAGCAAATCGATGACTGGTGTGAGAGCGAGGAAAAATAAGCCAAGCCGTTTCTTGTTGAACACATATCGTGTGACCAGGCCAGCTAAGATAACGACCCAAAAGCCGATTTCGCAGGCAATGATCGTCCAAGCAATAAAATTCATGGTTTCACCTCTTAATTTAATACAGTTGTATTGGTTATGTGCATCGTATCATATTATGTTTAATTAATACAACTGTATTGTTAAAAAATCTTTTTTATTCTACACTGATAGTATGCCAAAAATAATTAATCATGAAGAGCGAAAACAACAGATTGCACAGGCGATGTGGCGGGTCATTTTGGATAAAGGAATGGAAGGGGCGACAGTGCGGAATATTGCGGAAGAGGCGGGGCTCTCGCTTGGAGCGCTCCGTCATTATTTTTCTACACAAGATGATTTGCTAGTCTACGCGATGACGCTCGTGCAAGAAAGGGCAACGACCCGGATAGAGGCCGTCTTAAAAAAAGAGCTGCCTCCAAAGGAAATGGTGCTGGCAGTGCTTTATGAAATTGTGCCGATCAACGAAGAAACCCGAGCAGAAATGGAAGTCTGGTTTGCTTTTGTTGCGTATGTTAATCACAGGAAAGAGGAGCTGCCGATTCCGGATGATGGCATTTGGGCAGGTGTTCAAAAAGTCATGCATTACTTGCAAGCAACTTCGTTATTGAAGGAGGGGCTGGATCTGGATCTGGAGTCCGAACGGCTCTATTCTTTGATTGACGGCATCGCTATTCATGCCATGCTGGAGCCGGAGCGCTTGGATGCGGAACGGGTCAGGAAAACGATTCGCTACCATATTGATTCGATTTGCATGGAAGCATAAAGGATGAAATCAACGAAATGATAAAAGCAAAAAAAGCTGCCGCTGTTGACGTGATGAATGCAATTGATGAACGGCAAGAAATCATTGACCGAGTTAACGACTGGACGGACCGAATGTTCGAATTGCGGAAAACTCAGGGGAAATAAAGGGAGAGGGACAGTCGATCGGAGGATAACGGGAGACTGGCCCATTCTATTTCATCGCTTGTAATATAGGGAAATACAGACGAATTTGAACTTATAGCCGAAGGGAACGTCTCTATAAGAAAGGAGGCGCAATGATGAAGAAATGGAAAGTTCTAACGATCGGGTCGCTTGTGTGTGCCATATGCCTACTCATTCCTGCTTTTAAGCCGGACGTTTGGGATCATAATCTTGAATTAATGAAAGAGCAGGTTCGTAAGATGGATCCTCAACAACCTGTTGCATTATCGGACATCACGCCGTTTGAATGGGACGTCCTTTATTCATTTGTGCCATATGCTTCAAAGGAAGCAGTGTACGAGACGGTCGGATACCGGTGGGACAAAATCCAAGAAACGGTGAGTGAAGGCATGAATCAGATTGTTTTCATGCACGATGGGAAAGTCGTATGCCATATCTATGGATATCCTGCCAATAATGATTTTGGTTTGTATGTGAAAGGCCAGAATGAGGGAGAGCCGTTTGTACGCATCAATTCTAGTGATCATATTTTATTGACGCCCAAACAAATGAAAGACGCGATCTTGCTGTATCAAACAGAAAAATAGGAAGCCGCCATGCGATCAGCATGACAGCTTCCTATTTTTCTTGTGGCAACACAATCCGGAAGAGCGTCCCTTTGCCTTGTTCACTTTCCACTGTAATGGTGCCGCCGTGCAGTTGGACGAGCTGTTTGACGATGGACAGGCCAAGCCCAAACTCGCCGTAAGGGTTCGTCGTGCGTGAATCAATCGCTTTGTAAAAACGATTCCAGATCTTTTCTACTTCTTCGGCCATCATGCCAATTCCAGTATCCTCAATCTCAATAACCGTTCCTTCGTCCGCCGAGTGGCCTCGGAGCCAGATAGTGCCTTTTTCGGTGAACTGAATACTGTTTTTCGTTATGTTAATTAATACTTGAGTCAGCCGGTCATAGTCAGCCCACACAGATACCTCGCCATCTACGGAAACGATGATCCGGTCGCCCTTTAATTCTGCTGCATCTTCCAGTTGTTCGCAGATGATTTCAAGCAGCTCGCGCAGATCGATTTCTTGTTTCATCAGTGTGACTTGATTGGAGCGGATTTTTTCGTAATCCAGGTTTTCATTCACAAGCCGGATGAGTCGCATTGTTTCCCGGCTTGCCAGTTCGAGCCCCCGCTCCTTTTCCGACTCGGATATCATATCGTTCCGCAGCCCTTCGATGATGCCCCGGATGGTCGTCAGCGGGGTGCGAAGTTCATGTGATACGTCCGCCATGAATTGCCGGCGCCGGTTCTCCAGGCTTTCAATCTCTTCCATGGATGCGCCAAGCTTTTCCACCATGCCATTGAAGTCTCCTGCCAATTCCCCGATTTCATCGACTTTGGAAGAGGGAATCCGAACGGAGTAATCACCTTGTGAAACGGTTGCCGTCGCAGCGCGCAGCCGTTTGATGCGTCTGCCATGGAATCGGGACAGCAGGCTGCTCAGCAAAAGGGCTGCCAGCAGGGCAAGACCCATTGCATAGAGGACATAGCTGTTCAACTCGGAGATAAGTTCGCGCGACCCTTTTATTGGCGACGTGAGCAGGATGCCGCCCCCGAAATGCCCATTATGGAAATACGGCAACAAGGCGAAGGTGACGGCTTGGTTAAACCGCTTATATTCCTGCTTTACTGTAATGGCTTTGCCGTTTTGTAATTCATTCCACTCTTCTTCATTCAGCTCGATCAACGCCGTCTTTAATCCGGTGGAATAAATAATCCGAGAATTTTCATCAAACAGGCTGTACTGGATATCACGTCCGCCGAGCACATGGCCGTAGGATTGCAATACCATCCGTGAATTTCCATTGGTCTCGAGTTCATTCAAAATGGAGGAGCCATATGACAACAGTTCTTCGGTTTTATTTTCGTAAACGAAGTTGCGGGCAAAACTTGAAAACAGCAAGCTTAGAATCACAAAAGCGATAATAATAACGCCAAGGTGGCTCGCCAGCTGCTGATAGAAATATTTAATTTTCATCGGCCGCTTCCTTCTGACTCGTCAAACCGGTACCCGACGCCCCATACCGTATGGAAAAAAGGTCTTTCTTCTGTAGAAACCTTCGTCCGAAGTCTTTTTATATGGACATCGACCGTCCGATCGTCCCCATAGAAGTCATAGCCCCACACTCGGTCCAGCAATTGTTCGCGTGAGAAGACTTGTTTAGGATGCTGAATGAAAAAATGAAGCAGGTCAAACTCCTTCGGTGTAAGATTTGGAACGGGCTTCCCGTCCAGGAGCACTTCCCGTGTGCTCGGATTTAACCGGAAATGAGCAGTCACCAGCCAATCGGGATCTTCCACTTGGGAATCCTTGCGGCCGGCATATCGGCGGGTGACCGCCTTAATGCGTGCGAGTAAAGCGAGCGGGCTGAAGGGCTTTGTCACGTAATCATCAGCCCCCATTTCAAGCCCTAGTACTTGCTCGGATTCGGTGTTTTTCGCCGTCAGCATAATAATGGGAATTTCCACTTGCGCCTGGCGCAACTTCCGGCAAATCGTGACGCCATCCATGCTGGGGAGCATCCAATCGATGATTAAGCAATCCCACTTTTCCGCCTGTGCCCGTTCATAGCCAACCAAGCCATCCGCTACAAATTCCCCTTGAATTTTTTCTTTTTCAAAAAAGAGCCCGATCATGGAAGCGACACTTTCATTGTCTTCAATTACTAGGATTTTCAATGGCTTGTCCTCCCTTTAATATTCGTTACTGAAATTATATCGGAAGATGGCATGGCAAAACACCTCTGCCGCTTGTTCGGCAAAGGTGTTGGCTACGCGTCTATCCATATTTCGTTTTATTTCAGATCAGCATTACTAGTCAATGTCAATTCCACAGTCTGCTTTTGGTTGTCCCGATAAATAGTCAATTTCGCTTTGTCTCCAATTTTCAAATCGGAATAAAGGACTTTACGAAGATCCATCGCGTTCTCGATGTTTGTACCATTAATGGATGTAATAACGTCCTGCTCCTTCAAGCCGGCCTTCGCAGCGGCGGAATTTGGATCAACGGATGTAACCATGACGCCGCCTTCCACTTCCTTCGGCAAGTGTTGAACATACATGTAAGGGACATTTGAGAGATCTGCTAGACCGATACCCATGTATGGACGTTCAATTTTACCTGATTTCATAATTTGCTCCACGAGCGGAACGACATCATTGCTCGGGATGGCAAAGCCGATGCCTTCCACTCCGCTTTCAGCAATTTTTAAGCTGTTGATGCCGATGACTTCTCCGTCTTCATTGATAAGCGCGCCGCCGCTATTACCGGGATTAATGGCTGCGTCTGTTTGGATAACGTCCATTTTCCATGCGCCAGCTGAAGTGTTGACATCGATTGAACGGGCAGGTGCGCTGATGATGCCCCGTGTCACCGTTCCGGAGAAATCGAGGCTGAGCGGGTTTCCAATCGCGATGACGGAATCGCCTGCACGGACTTGATCCGAATTTCCGAATTCTAAGTACGTATCAACATATTTCTTGTCGATTTTCACGACCGCCAAGTCTGTCAATGCATCGCTGCCGACTAATTCTCCCTCGGCTTTTTCCCCTTTCGAAGTTGTAACTTCTATTTTGGCAGCACCCTCGATAACATGATTATTTGTCACGATATAAGCCGTCTTATCGTCGATTTTAAAAACGACCCCAGAGCCTGTCCCATATTCAGAAATAGAGGAGCCCCCCGCAAACCGGTTTCCTTGCTCCTGATAATTAGTAATCCCGACAATTGCTTTCGATGTGTTTTCCACCATGTCCGACAAGGAAGTATTTTTTGTCACTGCTGTGTTAACCACATTTGTGTTGCTCGTTTTGCCCTGTGAGGAAAGAACTGACGAAGGTGTTTCCGTTTTGGATTGGGCATTCAGCAGATCTGTATTCGCCACCACACCGAGAGTCAAAGCGGAGCCCACGACACCTGCACCAATTGTAGATAGCAACCGTTTTCCGAATGAGTTTTCCATGAATAAAACCCCTTTACTATGAGTAGTTAAGTTGATTGTAAAGGGAAGATGTTAACAAATTATTACGGAAGTATGAGGAGTTGATTAAAGCACTAACTTTTCCTTTGGGGAACATGGAAGTACATGATCTGCCCAGGTGACGTGGTTTTTATTATGGGATATCAAAATGATCGTCGGAATGTGTTGCTTCAAGACTTCGAATAATATTTGCTGTGAAAGCTCATCAACATTACTAAGTGCCTCGTCTAAAATCACTACTGGCGGTGGGTCTAACAGGAGACGTGCGATGGACAGACGTTGTTGCTGGCCTGCAGAAAGGCTTTGATGTTCAGAGCCTATTTTTGTTTCATATTGCTCAGGCAAGAGTTCAATCAAAGGATGCAACCCGACCAAACTGGATACGGCCTGAATCTGTTTGCTGTTACATTTGCGTCCGAAGGATATGTTCTCTTCAATGGTACCTGAAAATAGGTAAGGTGCGTGTGGAACATACCGGATGTCAATTGGATCGATCGGGCCATAATCAACACTTCCTTCAGAAGGAGTACGAAGGCCAGCTATAATTTGGGCAAGTGTTGTTTTACCTGTTCCATTCTCCCCTGTAATGACGGTAGTCTTGTATAAAGGAATCATACCAGTTGTATTGGATAGCCCCCTATCCCCATTGCTGTATTGAAAAGCAACGTCTTTGATCTGAATCGAATTATTGTCCGATTGCTTCTTTTCCAAGATACCTTCATTACCGGAATCCTGATCTAAAAACTGTTGAATGGAAGTCCAAACACCAAGTCCGGCTTGAGCTTGGGAATTCGTATGCAGCAACATATTAATAGGGCTCATGACATTTGTAAAATAGGTGGCGTATGCAACTAGTTCTCCAATTGTTAGTGTCTCGGAAAATATCGCTTTTCCGCCCAAATAATACAAAAGGGCGATAGGAATGAAGTAAACGAGACCCAACATAAATTGATTCAGGTGAGTTGGATAGAATTGTTGGATTGCCGCTTTTTTAACTAAGTGGAACGAGCGTTGAACTTTTTTTGTATTCCAATGATCCTTCTTATAAGTCCGAATTTCGATAGAACCGGCAATGCTTTCATTCACTTTTTGGGTGACGTCTCCCAATGTATTTTGGTATTCAATCGCTGTCGAACGAATCCGTCCATGAAATGATTTACTTGCCATCCAAAATACCGGAATGATCAGCACCAGGAGACAGGACATGCGCCAATCAATATAAAAGAGAATAGGTACAGCAACTATTATTCGGAAGACCATAGAAATCGTATTCGGCAGTAAATCGGTATACAGGTTTGAGACAATGGAAACGTCATTCACCACCATTGATGTTAGCCGGCCAGGTGCTTGCTGTTCTAATTGGGTTAACGGAAGTCGGTTGATTTTATTTTGAATGGCCGTACGGGTGTCCACAGTAATGGATTCCCCTGTTCGAAGGAACAAATATGATGAACCGGCTTCCGCGAGGTTCGAGAGGAAATAGCTTAACACGTATAAACAGACGACAATCCCAAGCCATTCTTTATGGTCGCCTGAATAGATATCATCTATCAGTATTTTGAGTAAGTAAGGTGATGCCGAGACAAGTAGAGCCGCAATTAAAGCCACTGAGAAGCCGAGTGCAATAGAGGCCTTATAATTCTTGAGAGAACGTACAAGTGGAACATAATTTTTCAATATAATACCTCGCAATAGTTTTTTAAAAGATGGGAAATATCAAAGGATGTCTTTAAGGATTTCTTTAAGGATTTCTTGAAATGTCAACATAAAGTGAATTGGTAATTAGCGATTTTAAAAAAATAATCCTTTCGTGTATTTTTTAGACTGATATCCCATTCTATTGCATTTTTTTCGAAAAGACAATTTATTAAATGAGCTTTAGTAGTCTTATAACTTGAAATAGTAAATATAGTCAGATAGAATAAGAGGGAAATGGAAGATATGTGGGGGACATAGTTGAATAAAATGTAAGCGCATTCAAAATGAATAACTTGTCTTATCCCTTCATAAGGTGGCTTTGTGTGCAATCGAGCACTTTACAATAGCAATTTTTAAGAGAATAGGGAGGAATGGAACATGGTACAAGCTGTAGAAAAACACGTTTATGCGTTTCCGAACACAGAAGGGGCAAAGGTGAACTTCAAGGAGCGGTATGATAATTATATCGGCGGTAAATGGACAGCCCCTGTAAAAGGGGAGTACTTTGACAACGTTACGCCTGTGACCGGCAAAGTGTTTACACAAGTGGCCCGTTCCACAGCCGAGGATATTGAGCTCGCTCTCGACGCAGCGCATGCCGCAAAGGATGCTTGGGGGAAGACATCCGTAACGGAACGTGCGAATATCTTGTTGAAAATTGCTGACCGAATCGAAGAAAATCTCGAAATGCTTGCAGTTGCAGAGACGTGGGAGAACGGGAAAGCTGTGCGGGAGACGCTGAATGCCGATTTGCCGTTAGCTATCGACCATTTCCGATACTTTGCCTCTGCCATCCGTTCGCAGGAAGGCGGCGTCAGCCAAATTGACAATCATACAGTCGCTTATCATTTCCACGAACCGATTGGGGTTGTTGGGCAGATCATTCCGTGGAACTTCCCGCTGCTTATGGCAGTATGGAAGCTGGCTCCGGCGCTTGCCGCAGGGAACTGCGTTGTCTTGAAACCGGCGGAACAGACGCCCTCATCTATCATGGTCTTGATGGAATTGATTGAAGATCTGCTTCCGGCTGGTGTAGTGAATATTGTAAATGGGTTTGGCCTGGAAGCAGGAAAACCGCTTGCGTCTAATCCGCGTATCGGCAAGATTGCGTTTACAGGTGAAACGACAACAGGCCGCCTGATTATGCAATATGCATCTCAAAACTTGATTCCTGTCACACTGGAGCTTGGCGGTAAGTCGCCGAATATTTTCTTTGAAGATGTGATGGCAGAGGATGATTCGTTCTTGGATAAAGCGGTTGAGGGATTTGTCCTATTCGCGTTGAACCAAGGCGAAGTGTGTACTTGTCCATCGCGTGCACTCATTCAGGAGTCCATCTATGACAAGTTCATGGAACGTGCGATTGAGCGAGTAAAAGCGATCAAAACAGGAAATCCGCTTGATCCGACCGTTATGATGGGTGCGCAGGCATCGACAGAACAAATGGAAAAAATCCTTTCTTATCTTGATATCGGGAAGCAGGAAGGGGCAGAATGCCTGACTGGAGGCGACCGCAACAAGCTGGAAGGAGAACTGGCGGATGGTTATTATATCCAACCGACTGTTTTTAAAGGAAATAACAAGATGCGGATTTTCCAGGAGGAAATTTTCGGGCCTGTAGTATCCGTTACGACCTTCAAAACGAAAGAAGAAGCGCTGGAAATCGCCAATGATACGTTATACGGATTGGGTGCAGGTGTCTGGACGCGTGATATGAATACGGCTTATCGCTTCGGACGCGGCATCGAAGCAGGGCGAGTATGGACGAACTGCTACCACGCCTATCCGGCCCACGCTGCATTCGGCGGCTATAAGGCATCCGGCATCGGGCGGGAAAACCACCTACAAATGCTGGCGCATTATCAGCAGACGAAAAACATGCTCGTCAGCTATAGCGAAGACAAGCTAGGATTCTTTTAATGGAAAGGAGACGGGTCCATGCCTGAACGCGTTTTAGCGACAGACGCTGCTTTGGGGTTGATCGAAAAGCTGAAGGCGAAGCACGGCCCGCTCATGTTCCATCAATCGGGCGGCTGCTGTGACGGATCCTCCCCGATGTGTTATCCAGAAGGTGACTTGATCATTGGCGATCAAGACGTGCTTCTCGGCCATATCGGCGGTGTGCCGTTTTATATGCATAAAAATCAGTATGAGTATTGGAAACATACGCAGCTGATCATTGATGTCGTAGACGGGAGGGGTGGCATGTTTTCGCTGGAAGGCGTTGAGGGCAAGCGGTTCCTAACCAGGTCCCGCGCTTTCACGGCAGAAGAAAATGAAAAGATACGGCAAGCCGCAGAAACATAAAGTATTCGAGGAGATAGACAACCTGTTTATCTCCTTTTCCATGCGCGAAAAAAACGCCTCCTGCAGGAAGCGTTTTTCTTTAAATGAATCGTTTTCGTTCTTCGGGTGTTGGCAGCATGCAAGCTTCTTCCTGTTTGCCAAACCATTTGTAACGATTCTTGGCCACATAATCATAGACTTTGTCACGGATTTTTCGTGGAACTAGTATAAATAGAAAGAGCAGATGCCAGAGGCCATCGAGTTTCTTTGCAATATGCAGAGCGGCAGCAGACTTTGTGTAGGCTTTCCCATTTTCGATTAAGACCAGACTGTCCACATCATCTGGAATATGGAATTGCTTCACGTATTTTTTTCCGGTTTCACTTTGCAATGATGAAAAAAGAAAATGATTAGCCGGATCTCGTTTAATGATGAATTGGACGCTGGAGTTGC
Source organism: Sporosarcina sp. NCCP-2222 (assembly GCF_023168145.1). GTDB lineage: Bacteria > Bacillota > Bacilli > Bacillales_A > Planococcaceae > Sporosarcina. The sequence continues at coordinate 343,634 of NZ_BQYK01000002.1, read as the reverse complement.
AGAAGTTGCACTCGCCATCAAAGAGGACAATTCGTTTCATGTTTCTCTCCCTCCTTTTGGGGGCTTTTATTACTACTATATCCTTTCTGCGTTATGGTGAAACGGAAGAATTCTTTTATTGGTGACTGAATATTTAGTATACCAAAGCCTGAATCATAATATAATAGTTTACTCGTTTGAATAGAATAGGGGGTAACTGAGAGTAGCGGAGTCCCGTCGTTCATTGGTGATGGAGCAAGTGGTCACGGATTACTTTGAAGGAGGATGATGTGAATGGGACAAAAACCGGTTGATCCAACTGAGATGGAACGCAGACGAGATCTGGACTATATTGCCTCTTTGGATATGATCGGAGAAGGAGCTCCAGTTCACTACGCAAGTGATGAGGCAGGCAATAAAAGAAGAACAGAGGCGGCAGGTTACGATGAATCTGAACTGCCGCCCGCCTATCAATAATAACGTGCCCCACTCTGTGGGGTATATTTATTTTCCTGAGGATTCTTCAAATACATCGTCCAAGTTGTTCGTAACCTTTAACGTATTGACGGGTCGATGAGCAGCATAATGGATAGCTCCATGGCCGCCGATATAAAAATCGGTGTTTTTTTGTGCGGCCGCAAATTCATCCAATTCCTCCAATAAGCCAGGATTTTTTTTGAAAGGCATTGAGGTTGAGGCGGATAACAGCACTTTCGCCGGCTTTAACCTTTTGACAAGAGATTGAATGGCGCCTGGGGCAGGTGAGGAGGCTACAACAATCGTTTTGTACCCCTTCATCATGCTCTTCAGCGCTAAAATATGGATCGGAATTTCATGCCGTTCATCTGGCAGGCAAGCCGTCACGAGAATGGGTGCATCATTCCGATATTGATGGCTTCTTCGGATCTGCACAAGGAAATCACGTACAACGAGACTGGAGACGGACTCTTGATACTCATCCCATTCCCCAAGTTCCCACCGTAATCCGACTTCTTTCAGGAAGGGTATGACGATAGTATCGAGAAATGGCGATAAGCCGAGCTCGAGATAAGCGTTTTGCAACAAAACATTCAATTCGATTTCGTCACAAACGGTACCGCTATCTAATAGCTTTCGAACAGTTTCATTTTTATTAGCCAAAGGCGATTCAATGGGAGGGGCATCAGAAATGAAGGTCCCTGCCTCCATTTCTTCCTTCGCCAAAGCCGCTGCTTGGCGAATCGGAAAGCCTTGGTCGGCCAGTGTTTTGACTTTTGCTAACAGCTGGATGTCCTGCTCGCTATATACTCGGTATCCGTTTGGCAGACGATCAGGGATGATCAGGGAATACCTCTCTTCCCATTTACGGATGACTTGTGTCGAAAGCCCAGTGGCCTCTGCTACTTGTTTGATTGTATATAATCCATTTTCTGAGACAGACATTCGAGTGCTCACTTCCTTCACAAGACGCTGTAAATAGTATATCCGATTTTTTACACTCGTACAACGTTTGATGTACAATGATTGTACAGGGTTTATCCTTAATTGAACGAAGAGGGTGTGATGGAAGTGAAAAATGTGTATCGGCTGCTTGGTATCGGTATTGTTTCGGGCGGAGTGCTGTCCATATTTTTTAAATGGATTGAACAGGCAACGGGCCATAAAGTCTATACCTTGTTATTGAATGTGGATTATATACCTGTGTTCCGTAATTATACGTATCCCGAACCTGTAGAAGTGATATTTCATTTGATTGTCTCCATTGTTCTCGTATTTATCCTCCAGTTCATAATAGAAAAGAAAAACATTAAACAGATCATGGGCTTCTGTGCATTGGCCAATCTTTTAATTGGGGTTCTTATCTATCCGACAACAGTTCTATCGACGCGTACACCACCTATTGATAGTATGGCTGCTATTGTTTATTGGCTAATTGGGCATATTGTATACGGACTGCTTCTAGGGATTCTCCTTACCCGTATTCGGTGGAAAAGGACGGCAGTACATAGAGAATTGTAAGAGATGTTATTAAACTATGTACAAACGTTTGACATAGGGAGGAACTAGCATTCATAATATAGGAATCAGCTAGTGGAAGGGGAAGTTACAAATGGTCATCAAATTCTTTACAAGAAGCAACCGTCCTGTGGATGTTCATCAGCCACGTGGAAAAGATGTTCCAAAACCTGTTATCCAGCTTAACACCTACCCTACCTTGCAAAAACAGATGGAACTGATTCACTTTACACTGGATGATCTAGCCCTTCTCCAAAGTTATGAACCGTTTGTCCGCAAAGGTGCCGCCGAAATCGTTTCTATTTTCTATGAAAAAGTGCTAGAGGTGCCGACTCTGCGTGAGTTAATTGAGGAACGTTCAAATATGGATCATTTGAAAAAAGTGCTGGCCGACTATATTGCGAATATGTTTGACGGCATCTTTGATGATGATTCGATCCGAAAAAAAGAAAAATTGGCGGCGATTCATTTCCGCATGGGAGTAGAGCCGAAATGGTATGTCGGTATGTTTTATCAGATTGAGCAAGTGCTGGTGCGGTTAATTACAGAGCCGATGAATTCAAATGCTGATAAAGAGCAGGCGATCAAAACAGTTGGAAAGCTTTTGAACCTGGAAATGCAGATTGTCCTCGAAGCATACGAAAGAAATAACGAAATGATAAGAAAAGAACAAAATGAACGTGTGAAGTATGAGTTAAAAGGGAAAATATCTTCAATCAGTGAAGATTTGGCAGGTCTGACAGATGAAACAAATGCTTCGGTGGAAGAAGCAAATAGGAATGTGTCGGGGATGAGGACACTTATTCATAAAAGAGTAGAGGATGTCGGGGCTATTCGAACCTACGCTGAAAAAGGTCGTGAAAAGATCAGGGAATTGGATGTACATATGACAGCCGTGATGGAAAAGACGGAACATATGGGGGAACTTGTTGGTGAGTTGACACGCTCTTCCAAAGAAATCATTTCTATCGCTGGTCTCGTTAAGGGGATAGCTGAACAGACGAATTTGTTGTCCCTGAATGCTTCCATTGAAGCTGCGAGGGCTGGGGAAGCCGGAAGAGGTTTTGCCGTCGTGGCGAAAGAAGTTCGCGTGCTTGCCGAGCAATCCAAGCAGTCGGTGGAACAGATTACGGAACATATTCGACAATCGACCGAGTTGACGAGACAAACAGTTGAAGTAATCGAAACGGTTCGGCAAGGGGTTCATGCTGGACTAGATAAATCGGGCGAATCAAGATTAAAATTCGAAAAGATACATAATGCCATCGTTTCCAACGCTCAGGACATTCACCAAATGGAATCCGATATTTCGGCTCTATTAGAAGTGTTCCATGAGATTGGGAAAGAGACGAAGAAAGTATCTGCCACTGCGGATAGCCTCCATCAGACGGCAATTCATATATAAAGGAGTGAAGAGAATGTTTTTAGCGTGGAATGAAATCGTCAAGAATAAACTTAGGTTTACGCTCATTACCGGCGTCTTGCTGCTGGTCGCCTATTTGGTTTTCTTTTTATCAGGTTTGGCGACCGGGTTGAAAAACTTAAACCGGGAAGCGGTCGATAATTGGAAAGCCGATGCTGTCGTATTAACGGATGAATCAGACAAAAGCTTGTATCAATCTTCCTTGACACTCGATCAGGCGAAAGAAGTCAAAGCGGATAAAAAGGCTGTGCTTGGCCAGATGAGCGCCATTGCGAATAATGGGAAAAAGAAAACAAATGTCTCGTTGTTCGGCATTCGACCGGAGGAGTTCTTAATGCCGTCCATCTCTGAAGGAAATCCTTTCGGTGAGGAAAATGAAGTCGTTGCAGATGCCTCCTTGAAAGAAGATGGTTTTAAGGTTGGAGATGAATTAAGCATCTCATCCACAGATATAAAGCTAAAAATAACCGGATTTATGGAAGCCTCCCGGTTCAATGCCTCTCCTGTGCTTTACATGGACTTGGACACATTAAATCGTGTGAAGTATGGAGAAGCGGTAGAAGCGAACAAGGATCGGATTAATGCGGTCATCATCCGGGGTGAACAGCAGGAGATTGCAGACGATTCGCTCGAAGTGATTGAAACCGAAACGTTTATTAAAAATTTGCCTGGCTATACCGAGCAGAATTTAACACTCACTTTTATGATCTACTTTCTATTTATCATCTCTTCTGTCATCGTAGCCATTTTCTTATACGTATTGACAGTGCAGAAAATTAGCATGTTTGGCGTCATGAAAGCTCAAGGAATTTCCAGCTTTTATCTATCCAGATCGGTCATCGCCCAAACGTTTTTACTCGCGTTTGTCGGAGTTGCCATCGGCCTGGTGCTCACCTTAGTAACTGGGGCCTTTTTGCCGGCTGCTGTGCCAGTTTCTTTTGATATACCTACGATGCTCGTGTACGGCGCTGTATTAGTAGTTGTTGCGATTGCGGGAGCAGTGTTCTCTGTTCTGACAATTGTACGTATTGATCCATTAAAGGCGATAGGAGGGTGAGGAAGATGACGGTTCTTGAATTACAGCAAGTGAAGAAGACGTTCGGAAGCGGAAGAACGCAAGTCGACGCTTTGAAAGAGACTGATTTTCAAGCAAATGAAAAAGAATTGATTGCTATTATTGGCCCTTCTGGTTCTGGGAAAAGTACATTCTTAACAATTGTCGGCGGGTTATTATCACCCTCGTCCGGAGAGGTTATCTTAAATGGACAGCCGATTTCCAATATGAATGAACGGGAGCGTTCCCAAATCCGTTTAAGAGAAATTGGGTTTGTCTTGCAGGCATCCAACCTCGTTCCCTTCCTGACAGTGGATAAGCAGATGAAACTGCTCGATCAGGTGAAAAAAGGAAATATGGATAATGCGGAGCTGGAGCAGTTATACGAGGATTTAGGAATTGGGGAGCTTCGGAAAAAGTATCCTGCCGACCTGTCTGGCGGGGAACGCCAGCGTGTTGCCATTGCAAAAGCGTTATACACGAATCCATCCATCATATTGGCAGATGAACCGACAGCATCCCTGGATTCTGACAGAGCGTACGAGGTAATGGAACTTCTAAAACATGAAACGAAAAGCAAAGGAACGACGACCATTGTTGTGACACACGATATTCGATTAACCGACTACTGCGACAAAGTTTATAAGATGACGGATGGTGTATTAACATTAGAGGGAAATGAAAACCGATAGTGTAAAAAGCCCGTTGCTTCGGGGAAATTCATACTAAGAGGATGAAAGAGATGAAAACAACAATTGTATGGTTCCGCAAAGATCTGAGGCTGCATGATCACCCAGCTTTGTTTGAAGCGGCATCCCTTGGAAAGGTGATTCCTGTCTTTATTTGGACGCCTGAAGATGAAAAGGCATTTAGTGAAAGCGGCCCGTCATTATGGTGGCTGCATCGTTCATTGCAGACATTTGAAAATCGCTTGAACCGTTTAGGGGTTCAATTAGTGATTCGTAAGGGAGAAAGCGCAAACGTTCTAGCCGAATTGGCAAAAGAAACGCAGGCGGACGGCATTTTTTTTAATGAACGATTCGAACCGGCGCACCGGGCAAAAGACGAAGAGGCTGTGGACCTACTTCGTTTGCTCGATCTCGACGTGCAGACTTTCAGAGGAAATCTGTTATTTGATCCGTATGTGATTAAAAATTCAAAGGGAGAGCCCTTTAAAGTTTTCACGGCATTTTGGAAGAAGAATTTAGCGGAACTTGTCCCGCGGCCTTTACATGTTCCGGTTTTACAAAGGATGGAGGAAAAATGGTCTTCCTTGGCGATTGAAGAGTTGGGCTTCACGATTCAGCGAGATTGGGCTGAATGCTTTGAGAGTATGTGGGAGCCTGGTGAACAAGGTGCAATTGAAAAATGGGAAGAATTTATGGATGAGCCGTTGCTATATTACGGAACGGAACGTGATTTGTTTGCTGGGGAAACAGCTGCTGTCTCTATGCTTTCTCCAGCTATAGCGGCAGGGGATATTAGTGTAAGGTCCATCTGGCATTCTGCCAAACGAATTAGCGACGCCTCGGTGCTGCCGGCTGTCCACCAATCTGTTATGTCATTTCTGCGCCAGCTGGCTTGGCGAGATTTTGCCTATTATCAGCTTGTCTGGTTTCCGAAAATGGTGAATGAGCCTCTGATTGCCTATTTCTCACAATTCCCTTGGAGCGGGACAAAAGAGCAGCTGGATCAGTGGAAGCAGGGGCAAACAGGATATCCTCTCGTTGACGCGGGTATGCGTGAATTACTGAAAACTGGTGTCATTCATAATCGGGTTCGCATGGTAGCTGCCTCGTTTCTAGTAAAACACTTGCTTATACCCTGGACGGAAGGGTCAGACTGGTTCCGGAAATCCTTGGTTGATTATGATATTGCGAACAATGCGATGGGCTGGCAATGGGTAGCGGGGACGGGAATAGATGCGGCTCCATATTTCAGGATTTTTAATCCGGTTGCCCAGAGTGAAAAATTCGATGCGAATGGTGACTATATCCGCAAGTGGGTTCCTGAATTGGCCGATTTGCCAGCGCCACATATCCACAAACCATGGGATGCCCCTCCGGCTCTCTTGAGAGAAGCGAATGTTCAGCTCGATTTGACGTATCCGAGACCCATCGTTGACCATTCCTTGGCAAGAAAGCGTGCATTGCGAGCGTATAATGAATTGCGGAAACAAGGATAATCAGCCAGAGAATAGATCTTTTAAATGTAATCATGGCACCTATAGTCGCTCGCCCGTTTCTCCTCCCCATTGTGGCATGTAATAGAGGGAGGAGGTGAGAAGCATGATGCAACATGGATGTTGCCCGAATTCCCAAGTTCAGCCAGTCGTTTGCCCGACTCAATACCGTTATCACGATACGTTCATTCCACAAGAAGTGCCATACATTCACCCGATTGTTAACGTCAATCGTCAACACATGGTAGAAGTTCCTCGTCACTACGTGGCAGTAACGAATGAGACGGTAATGGGAGCGCCGACAACTGCTTTTCCGGTTGGAGGATACGGACCTGGATTTGGCCCTGGCCCAGGACCAGGCCCTGGTTTTGGACGGAGACGACGTTTCTTTTGATATGATGAATAACAAAAAGCTGCTCCCTTAATGGGAACAGCTTTTTTGTTAATCAATACTGAAATACCGTGCATCTGGGTGAGCAAATACAATGGCTGAAACGGATGCTTCAGGTTCCATCATAAATTCCTCAGTTAAATGGACGCCAATGTCCTCCGGTTTAAGAAGGCCGAACAATTTGGCTTGATCTTCGAGGTGTGGACAGGCCGGATAGCCGAACGAGAAACGCTGGCCTTGGTACTTGGCTGCAAATCGTTCGCGCATCGTGAAGTCAGTCGGATCCGGGAAGCCCCACTGATCCCGTATTTCCTGGTGTACGCGTTCAGCAAATCCTTCCGCCAATTCCAGAGCAGTTGCTTGGAAGGCGTGACTCTCCAAAAATTTTCCTTGCGCCTTTAATTCATTGGCGAAGTTCCGCACGCCATGCCCGGCAGTTACCTGCATAAAACAAACATAATCCATGATGCCGCTGCTCACTGGCTTTAAATAATCAGCGAGGCAAAGGAATGGCTCGCGGCTTTGGCGAGGGAATGTGAACCGTTCAATTTCTCTTGTCGCATCTGCGGGATCATAGATGACTACGTCATCGCCATCCGCTTGGGCAGGGAAGAACTGGTACATGCCGGAAGCGGACAAATTGCCCGATTCCAAGAAGCTGGTGACAAGTTCATGTAATTGGACGGCCCGTTCTTCTCCGTTTTGCAGCATTTTATCTACATTGCCTCGCATGCCGAGATGATGCCCAATCAATGTCCGCATGTTTACATACGGGTATAGGTGGGCTACTGAATAGTCTTTCATGACACGACGGCGCAAGTCTTTCGGGACGAACACTGGCACATCCTCGCTCACTGTCTTGACAGGACGCGGCAGAACAGCGACCGCGGTATCTCTCGTTGCGCGATAGGCTTCCGTCTCCGCGCGCTTTTCCTGTTTCTCTGCAAGTTCCACTAACAGGGCTTCCTTCTCTCCGCTTTGCAGCCGGTTGGCGAGATCTAAGCCTTGCATGGCATCCTTTGCATACAGAACCGGCCCGTCATATTCCGGTGCGATTTTCGTTTCTGTAAATCGGCGGGTCAGTGCAGCGCCGCCTACCATGACTGGTGTATCGATACCCGCAGCTTTAAAGTCCTGGGCTGTCAATACCATCTGCTGGGCAGATTTTACGAGCAGGCCGGAGAGACCGATAATGTCGGGCTTTTCCTTCCGGATGACGTCAATGAGCGTCGCCGGTGTCACCTTAATGCCAATGTCGATCACTTTAAAGCCATTATTGCTCAATATGATATCCACCAGGTTTTTCCCGATGTCGTGAACGTCTCCTTTTACTGTAGCCAGAATGATTTTCCCTTTTCCGGAATCATCCTCTTTTTTCTCCATGAACGTTTCCAGGAACGAGACGGAAGCCTTCATTACTTCTGCGCTTTGGAGAACCTCCGCTACAATCAGCTGGTTGTCATTGAATAATCTGCCGACTTCCGCCATGCCCTCCATTAATGGGCCGTTTATAACATCGAGCGGCGTGTCGTACATTTCAAGTGCAGCTTCCAGATCTGGGATAAGCCCCTCTTTCGTACCTTCAACCACGTAATAGGCGAGCCGCTCAGGAACAGTTTTCGGTATGTCGTCTTCTGTCTTTTCCTTCTTTTTATCTCTATAAAAATCAGTGAATTCGGCAAGCGTTGCATCTGTCGTATTGAATAATAGATCGTTGGCGAGCTTCACTTCTTTTTCTGGAATGGATGCATAACGCTCCAATTTTTCTGTATTCACAATCGCGTAGTCGAGCCCTGCTTGTGTACAGTGGTATAGATATACCGCATTCAACACTTCACGTCCGACAGGCGGCAAGCCGAAGGAAACGTTACTTACGCCAAGCGTCGTCAGGGTGCGAGGCATTTTTTCTTTAATTAAACGAATACCTTCGATTGTTTCAACGGCTGATCCAATATATTGTTCATCACCCGTGCCGACAGGGAAGACGAGCGGGTCAAAAATGATATCTTCCGGAGCCAGGCCCCATTTGTTTACGAGCAAGTCATAGGAACGCTCAGCGATTTCCAGCTTTCGTTCACGTGTCACTGCCATGCCGATTTCGTCAATCGTGCCGACCACAACAGCTGCTCCAAATTTCTTTACAAGCGGCAATACTGCATCGAATCGCTCTTCGCCATCCTCTAGGTTAATAGAGTTGATAATGGCTTTCCCCTGGGAATATTTCAAAGCTTCCTCAAGCACTTTTTCGTCTGTTGAATCAATGACGAGAGGAACCTTCACCTTTTTAACGACTTCTTCCATAAATTTCTTCATATCTTCCAGTTCATCGCGATCTGGATTGGCGAGACAAATATCTAGAACATGCGCTCCGCCGCGCACTTGGGCACGTGCAATTTCGGAAGCTTCCTCGAATTTCTCTTCCACGATCAGACGCTTGAATTTCCGGGATCCGATGACGTTCGTCCGTTCTCCGATTAATAAAGGTCGCATGGACGGGTCATAAACGAGCGGTTCGATGCCTGACAAGGTATGGGCATGGTCAGAGTCCGGTTTGGAACGCGGCGGCAAGCCGTCAACAGCTTCCCGAATTGCTTTAATATGGGCAGGCGTCGTACCGCAGCATCCACCCACCATGTTCAGCCAGCCTTTTTCCGCAAAACCTTGTAACTTCAACGACAAGGATTCTGGTGATTCATGATAATGCCCTTCCTCGTCAGGCAAGCCTGCGTTTGGATAGCAGGTGACGTAGCTGGTCGCAAGATCTGATAACGAACGTAAATGGTCTGTCATAAATTCAGGGCCTGTCGCACAGTTCAATCCGACGGAAAGCGGTTTGATATGCTCTATGGAAATATAGAAGGCTTCGATGCTCTGACCGGCCAGTGTCGTGCCCATTGGCTCGATTGTTCCCGAGATCATGACAGGAAGCTCTATCCCTGTTTCCTCAAATGCCCGTTTAATACCAATTGTACCGGCTTTGACGTTTAGCATATCCTGGCTCGTTTCCATTAATAAAACATCGGCTCCGCCTTCAATCAATGCTTTCGCTTGCACATAGAAGTCCTCTGAGAGGGCGTCGAATGTAATTCCGCCTGTCACTGACAATGTTTTTGTCGTCGGACCGATGGCGCCGGCTACAAAGCGCGGCCACTCAGGTGTCGAGAACTCAGCAGCACATTGCTTGGCAATTTCGACTGCCCGCCGGTTGATTTCCTCTGCGCGGTGGCCAAGATCGAATTCATTTAGCACGAGGGGAGTACCGCCGAATGTATTCGTACTGATAATATCTGCACCTGCTTCTAAATAAGCGCGATGGATTTTCTGGAGAATATCAGGCCGTAGGATGTTCAAGTACTCATTACAGCCCTCGTATTCCTCCCCGCCAAAATCGTCCGCAGATAGGTCTTCAGCTTGCAGCATCGTACCCATGGCCCCGTCAAGAATCAGTATTCTGTTTTCAAGTTGTTGCTCAATAAGATGTTTCGGCATGGGCGAATTCTCTCTCCTTCTGTGCATCCAGCTCATGGATGTAATGGACTAACTCAAGCGACATGTCGTACCGGAGGAACGGAGTGATGACATAGATTCCGTTGAACAGCTCTGCAGCCGTGTCGATCAGTTCCTTTGCAATGGCGATGCCTTCTGCTGTAGATTTCTCACGGTCATCCCCGCAGGCGTGCATCCTTTCAAGGACCTCATCGGACAATTTGATGCCGGGTACCTCATGGTGAAGGAATTCGGCATTGCGGCTGTTTGTTAATGGCATGATCCCAAGGAAAATGGGGGTTTCCAAATGTTTGGTCGCTTCATGGATATCAATAATCTTCTCTTTTGTATAGACAGGCTGCGTAATGAAATAATCAGCACCGCATTCAATCTTTTTTTCAAGTCTCTTTACAGCCCGGTCCAGGACGCGGACATTCGGATTGAAGGCGCCAGCTACCGAGAATTTCGCTTTCTTCCGCAGCGGCTTTCCGGTGAATGAAATTCCTTCGTTTAATTGCTTGATCAATTGGAGCAATTCCATGCTTGATACATCGTAGACGCTTGTCGCGCCCGGGAAATCGCCGACTTTCGTCGGGTCGCCGGTAACAGCCAGAATATCATGGATTCCTAATGCATCCAGCCCCATTAAGTGTGATTGCAAACCGATCAAATTCCGGTCGCGGCATGTGATATGGACGAGCGGGCGGATATTGTTCTGCAACTTCAAAATTGAACCCATCGCCATATTACTGATGCGCGGGGATGCGAGTGAATTATCAGCCATGGTAACGGCCGCTACGCCTGCGTCATATAGAAGTTTGGCTCCTTCAATATACTGTTCCGTCTCTAAATGTCTAGGCGTATCTAGTTCAACGATAATCGTCCGCTCTTTTTTGGCTTTCTCGTGAATCGGCTCATGAACAGCCGGTTCCGCCTCGCGGATTAAAATCGGTTTTTGCGGTGTCACGATTTTCGTTGTTACTGGAGCCAGACCTGCCAAATGTTTTTTAGCAGCTTCAATATGTTTCGGTGTTGTCCCGCAGCAGCCTCCGATAAGCCGTACTCCCTCATCGCGAAGAAGGACAGCGGCTTTTCCGAAATAATCCGCTTCCGACACATAAACGATCCGGCCATCCTCGACATCGAGAAGGCTGGCATTAGGGGAAGCGGAGAGAAAGGCCTTCTCTGGCAATGTTACTTTTTCAAAGGCTTGAATAGTATGGTAGGGGCCGAGGCGGCAGTTTACGCCAACTACGTCCGCTCCGAGTGCCTCCAATTGATGCAGCGCTTCATTCAGCACAAGGCCGTTTTGTAATACACCCGGTTCATCCATCGATACTTGGGCGACAATCGGAAGATCAGTCATCCGCCGCAGTTCCTTTACAACAGCAGAGAGTTCATCGAAATCATAATACGTCTCCAGCAGCAGTCCATCAGGATCTCCAGTCAGCAAGGCGTCTGCCTGTTCGCGCACGATAGTGATCA
>NZ_BQYK01000002.1:294571-331538 GCF_023168145.1 Sporosarcina sp. NCCP-2222 | reverse complement strand
TGCGGCCTCATTGAACTCCTTCACTCGGCCTTCCATGCCGTAGCGTGCGAGTTTATGCGCATTGGCACTATACGTGTTCGTTTGGATGATATCGGAACCTGCTGCAATATAATCTAAATGGATCTTTTCAATGATTTCCGGTTTCTCCACGTTCAACTCTTCATAACAAAAGTCGATGCCGTAAGAATAAAGCAAAGTGCCCATCGCCCCATCGGCTAGCAGTACCTTGTGTTTTAAATCATCTAAAAAAGTCATCTCATCTCGTCCCTTCTCGTCATGTATGTACGTTTAATGTAATCAGAAAAATAAAAAAGCCTTCTCGAAAAGAAGGCTTTGAATATATCGCAATTCAATCCTTCTCATCTTTCAGGCTAGTTGCCTGCTGGAATTAGCACCTGACCGAAAATGGCTGGTTGCTGAAGCTTCGTCGGGCCAGTCCCTCAGCTTCTCTTGATAAGAATAGATTCATATATAGTTGTTTGAATAATTTCAAACATCATAACGCTTATTCTCGAAACCGTCAAGTCCTCTTCATAGGTTGGGCAGGAACAGGGGACTGTGCTACACTATTCATAGTACATAAATGGCAGAAGGTGAATCACTTGAGGATTTTTAAATATTCCGTTCCGATCGGGCTCATTGTCGGCTGGATCGCTTGGTATATGTTAACAAAGAACTTTCAAGAAGTGCCCGAATCATCCCGTGTGTGGATTACAATCGGAGCCGCTGTCTTCAGTGGGATCATTGCGTATTTCCTATTCCCGAAGAGTGAAGACAAGAATAGATGAATGGAAAATCGGCAGCGGAGAGCTGTCGATTTTTTTGTTATCTAGCAAAAGGGTTTCCACTAGATCTGTTGATCACTCCTCGGATATTGCACGCGCGCATACCCACCTACATGTAAACTCCGTCCGACCCATCCTCATCCCGTTTCAGAGAATCGATCATTCAACCAACAACGTCCCCTTAAGACAGAAGGGAGGAACATAACCGTCTATTGTATCCTCTAATCTGTAATGATAAATAAAATGAGTTAACCTAGAATCAAAATATGGTTGACACATATTTTGTGAGCTTATATTCTATTACTACAGATAATTAGTTAAATGAGGTGTATTGGATGGCAACAGTATCAGCAAAACAAAATAGTGGAATGAGTGCGTTAAGTCTAGTGTATTGCGGTATGTTTGCTGCTCTTATGATGATCGGGGCTAATATTACTTCCTTTGTTCCGTTTCTTGTAGTGGGCGGCGTACCTATTACGTTGCAGCCGTTTTTCGCTGTTTTGGCAGGACTCATTCTCGGGAGTCGCCTTGGAGCGATATCAATGGTGGTTTATGCTACCGTCGGATTGGCGGGAGCGCCTGTATTTGCGAAATTTCAAGGTGGCTTTGCTCAAATTTTAAGCCCGACATTTGGCTTTGTCATTTCTTTTATACTGGTAGCGTATATAGCAGGCAAGATTGTGGAGAAAAACGGAAGTTTACAAAGTTACATTCTGGCTGGCCTGGTTGCCATTGTCGTCAGTTATTTACTCGGTACGAATTGGATGTATTTTGCATATAAACTGTGGGCAAAAGCGCCTGATGCATTTACTTATAAAGTGGCTTGGGCGTGGATGATTCCGCCGTTGCCAAAGGATATTATCCTGTCTATTCTTGCAGGGGTCTTTGGCCGCAGGATGTATAAAGTATTGAAAGTGAGGAGAAGACGATGATGAATTACGAAGCATTGGCGGATCGGGTGTTGCAAGGGGAGACCCTGACGGATGCTGAAGCGATGGCCATCCTGGAAAGTCCAGACGAAGATTTACTGCCGTTGCTCCATGCGGCTTATAAAGTCCGTAAACATTACTATGGAAATAAAGTAAAGCTGAACATGATCATTAATACCAAATCGGGTTTGTGTCCAGAGAATTGCGGTTATTGTGCCCAGTCGATTGTCTCGCAGGCACCGATTGAAAAGTATGCAATGATGAAACAGGAGGAGATAGTGGCAGGGGCGGAGCGGGCAGCTTCTGTAAATGCTGGGACCTATTGCATCGTGGCGAGCGGCCGGGGACCTGTGAATCGGGAACTCGAAATCGTAATTGATTCCGTCAAGGAGATTAAAAGCAAGCATGCGGATATGACGGTTTGCGCGTGTCTCGGTATTTTGAAGCCAGAGCAAGCGAAGCGACTGAAAGAGGCGGGAGTGGATCGTTACAATCACAACATTAATACGTCCGCGTCTCATCACAGCAACATCACGACATCTCATACATACGACGATCGTGTGAATACTGTAGAATCTGCAAAGGAAGCCGGCATTTCGCCATGCTCCGGCGTTATCGTCGGCATGCGTGAAACGAAAGAGGATATTATCGACATGGCGCGCAGTTTGCATGCATTGGACGCGGATTCGATTCCTGTCAATTTCCTGCATGCAGTCGATGGCACTCCGCTCGAAGGAACGAATGAACTGACGCCGCGGTATTGCTTGAAAGTGCTCAGTCTGTTCCGTTTCATCAACCCGACAAAGGAAATTCGAATTTCAGGTGGACGGGAAGTAAATTTACGCTCCTTGCAGCCCCTTGGTCTGTATCCTGCCAATTCCATCTTTATCGGCGATTACTTGACTACAGCGGGCCAGGAGAGCGACCGCGACAGGCAAATGCTCGAAGATTTAGGGTTCGAGGTCGATTTGGAACCGTTGAAAAAAACACCTGTGACTATATGATATAAAAAAGGCAATACTTACTGCGAAACCGGTAAGTGATTGCCTTTTTGTTATAAAGGCTGCGAAGTTACTTTTTCTGAGGTCTTGTGGAAGGGTGCCAAAGTGTAAAATCCTCCTGCTCCATAAACCAATCCCTAATAGACGGAATTTCGCTGATCGGAACTGCAGTGACTTCCGTAAGCATTTCATCAAATTCCTCTTTTTTAACCGCTGAAATATTAGCATTTGTCACGCGGCAGGGAATGGCATGTTTTCTAATCTTGTCAACCCACTCGTCCAACTTTTTCTCGCACACAATGATGTGGTCAGCGTATTTTTTCACGCCCGCTTCGTTGTAACGATAGACGAGCCGTGCTCCGACGTAATCATATTTCCGTTCCTTGAAGCCGGGGTTGGTCCAGATGCCGATTAGTAACGCATCAACTTGATCCCAATAAAACGAAATCGTTTCCTTCTCCCCTGTCCACTCATTTTCCGCATGAATGATATAGCCGGTACGCGTGTCGATTTGTTCAAGTTTGGTTACGCCGCTAGTTCGTGGAGCCCGGAGAATCATAATAATTATCCAGCAAAGGAAAAGGAAGAGGCCCCCGAAAATTATGGCTAGAAACCACTCTTGCGTGAGGAAGAGATCCCAAAACACAGTGAAGATAAAAATGGCAAAGATGGACAGTCCGGCGATGACTGCGTAGTAATACATTCTTTTCCAAGCGGACAATGCGTTTGGATGTCCGCGCTTAGAAATCCTGTTGTCCTCCATATCATCATCTCCTTTCCCTATGTACGTCGTATCCCCATTATAGTTTCATGCAAGATAGCTGAGCAATCGTACTAAAATAGGAGAACAACCCTATTCTTGCGGGCTGTTCTCCTTATTGGAAAGAGGCGGCAGGGCCACTTATTTCATTTGCAAATGTACCGGCATGTTGATCCCTTTAGAAATCATACATCCTGCATCAAGCTAAATACGGTTCTAAAATGCATTTCTTCTTCTCGGTTGTAAAAACAAGCACTTTTTCAGCCGGGTCGTATGGTTCTCCGTAAAATGCTTCATCCTTGTACGTATGGATATCTTCATATGTCATTTTCATCGCATCGTAGACGCTTTCCTCATCTGCATCATCTGGAGACCAAAATAGGATTTCCATATCATTTTGCTCCCCTGTAGCTAACGAACGTCTGCTGTAGCCGATCCTGCGTGCATGATGGAAGTTTTCGCGGGCGTAAAATTTCAGGCGTTTTTCTGTATCGGTATCTTCGTAATCCACGGGCTCCACTTCCAGAATGATCGGTTTCCCTTTCTGTTTCAAAGAATTCAGCAGTTTCCTACCGATTCCCGCGCCTCTTGATTGTGCTGAGACGAATAGGTAATCGATGAAAATGAATGATTCTGTCTCCACAAACATCAATACATGATGCGGCCCTTCTTCTTTACGATAGATATTCTTCTTATCGTTTAGAAGCGCCTCCATATGTTCCTTTGACTTCATCTCTTCAATCGGGAAATATTCACTTAGCTTTTCATACCAATTCACTTGTAAATCTCCTCCGTAGTAGTTATCGTACCAGGAGCTTTTTGTTTGGGGGTGGGTTCAGGTTGTGTATAGCATATATAACAGCTGAAGCCCATAAGGTAGAGGAAAAAAGAGGTCAGAAAAAAATCCTCAACCTCTTAATTACCCGTTCCAGCCAAATCAAAACCTTTCTTTTTTGACTGCAAATCAATTGTGAAAACAATGTATTATCGTGTATAATTAAGTCAAAGATAGTCAAAGTCAATGGCTTATCACTTCGCAACGGAAGGAGTGAAAACACATGCGGAATATTTCGGATGTAATAGAAGGATATTTAAAAAAGATTATTGAAAAGGGCGAGAACGGCGTTATTGAAATTAAACGGAGTGAAATTGCGGAAAAATTTCAATGCGTGCCTTCCCAGATCAATTATGTTATCAATACACGATTCACAGTGGAACGGGGATATGCAGTCGAATCAAAGAGGGGCGGAGGCGGCTATATACGCATCTACCAAGTGAAAACCAATTCGCATAAAGAATTGATTGAGCATATTTTAAGAGGACTTCAAGATGGGGCTACCTACACAATGGCTGAGGATGTCATCTATCGTCTGCTGCAAGAGAAAGTTATCTCCGAGCGTGAATCGAGAATCATTTTGGCTGCGGTAGACAGGACGACACTCCATTATCCGCTTCCGGAACGCGATATCATCCGAGGGAGGATATTGCAGGCGATGCTTGTGACATTAATTTACGAACATAATAAAAACCAGTGACTATAGAAGAAGAGGTGGCAAACGATGTTATGTGAAATTTGCAACGAAAGGCCGGCTTCTGTCATCTTCACACAGGAAACGATGCAAGGATCTTCGGAGCGTCATATGTGTGAAAGATGTGCTTTCCAATCCAAAATGTTTCATTTCGATCCAAACCAAGAGCCCCTTTCCATCCAGCAATTCCTTTCTAATTGGCTTGGCAGTTCAGAGCCATTCCAGTCTCAACAGCAGGCGAAAGAGCCGCTGGCGGAAGGTCCTGAGTGTCCGGATTGCGGATTAACGTTCAGAAAGTTTCTGGACATTGGGAAATTTGGCTGCTCCACTTGCTACGACACGTTCAGAGAACGCCTGCCTCGCTTGTTTGGCAAGCTGCATAATGGGCACTCCAGTCACACTGGTAAAATCCCTGTCTCTTTTAATGAATTATTCGCTGTGAAAAAACGGATCGAGGAAATCCGGTTGAAAATGCAAGAAGCCATCGAAGAAGAACGGTTTGAAGAGGCTGCTTCTTTGCGTGATGAAGCGAACGAACTGAAAAGGCTGATGATGGACGGAGGAGGTGACGCCCATGTCAATTGATAACTTCATGAAAAACTCAGTGACGGGCTGGATGTCTTCCCATGGCGAACATTCCGATATTGTCATGTCTACTCGAATACGCCTAGCGCGAAATTTAAGAGGCCGAAGGTTCCCGATCGCATTTTCACCCGAGGAAGCGAAGGATGTTGATCATCTAATTACAGAGGCACTGCTTAACTCAGAAGAAAATGGGTATTCCTATATGAAGGTCTCTGAATTGCCACTTCTTGAAAGGCAAGTGTTAGTGGAAAAGCATTTAATCAGTCCACAATTGACCGATCCGGAAAGACATGGTGCAGTCGTTCTGTCGGAGGACGAAACGCTCAGCATTATGGTGAATGAAGAGGACCATATTCGAATTCAATGCATTTATCCCGGATTCCAACTGGATAGCGCTTATGAAAAGGCGGATTTGGTGGATGATTTTTTAGAGAAGAAACTTCCCTATGCTTTTGATGAACAATTTGGCTATTTGACAAGCTGTCCATCCAATACGGGGACTGGAATGCGTGCATCTGTCATGATGCACTTGCCGACATTGACGATGACAAAGCAAATAAATCGCATCATCCCGGCAATCTCGCGACTTGGATTTGTAGTCCGTGGAAGTTATGGTGAAGGCAGTGAGGCGCTCGGAAATATCTATCAAGTCTCCAATCAGACGACCCTCGGCAAAACCGAGAAGGAGATCCTGTCCGAGTTGAAGAATATTACATTACGTCTAATTGCACATGAACGCAGGTCGCGTGAGCTTCTCATGTCCAAATCCCGAATTGCGCTTGAAAACAGATTGTTCCGCTCTCTTGGCACTATCACCTATGCCCGTCTTCTGCCATCAGAAGAAGCAGCCCGCTGCTTATCGGATGTCCGTCTGGGAATCGATATGGATATCATTCAAGATATCGATATGACCATCTTGAATGAACTGATGATTTTTATGCAGCCGGGGTTCCTCCAGCAATATGCGGGAACGGAGTTAACGGCTGAAGAACGGGATATTTTCCGGGCGAAACTGTTCCGGGAAAGGCTTGAAGTGGGCACTAAAAGGTCAATGGAAGAGGAATCCGGAGAATGAGCATCTGTTTTGCACACATGCTTTCCATCTTGTATAATTAAGTCAAAGATAGTCAAAGTCAAACAGACTAGATTTTTGATGAATTGAAATCCCTATTCCGTGCTAGTAAAGCGGGGAAAAGTTGATATTCGTATAGAAGGAGTGGAATGGATATGATGTTTAATAATCGTCTTACGCAGAGGGCCCAAAAAGTACTGCAACTGGCTCAAGAAGAAGCAATTCGGATGAAACATGAATCCATCGGCACAGAACACATTTTATTAGGATTGATCCGTGAAGGTGGAGGCATTGCAGCTAAAGCGCTTGAAGCTATCGATGTCAGCTTCGAAACGATCGAAAAAGGCGTTGAAAGCCTCGTTGGAACAGGCAATAAGGATGTCGGCCCAATTGTACATTACACACCAAGAGCGAAAAAAGTGATTGAGCTTTCTGTAGATGAATCTCGGAAACTCGGCCATTCTTACATTGGAACTGAGCATATTCTGCTTGCATTGATTCGGGAAGGTGAAGGAGTCGCAGCGCGCGTGCTGAACAATGCAGGCGTCAGCTTGAACCGGGCACGGCAGCAGGTGCTGCAATTGCTAGGAAACAATGACAGCTCAGTAGGAACTCAAGGGCCGTCCTCTTCGGCCTCTACGCCGACATTGGATAGTCTGGCCCGTGATTTGACTGAAATCGCCCGTGAAGGATCTTTGGACCCTGTCATCGGACGGAGCAAGGAAATTACACGTGTTATTGAAGTGCTTGCACGCCGCACGAAAAACAACCCAGTATTAATTGGAGAGCCGGGTGTCGGGAAGACAGCGATTGCGGAAGGTCTTGCCCAGCAGATCGTCAACAATGAAGTACCGGAAATTCTTCGTGACAAACGGGTTATGACGCTCGATATGGGAACAGTCGTCGCAGGTACAAAATACCGTGGTGAATTTGAAGACCGCATGAAAAAAGTGATGGAGGAAATCCGTCAAGCCGGAAATATCATTTTATTTATCGATGAATTGCACACATTGATCGGAGCCGGTGGAGCAGAAGGGGCGATCGATGCCTCTAACATTCTGAAGCCATCTTTGGCTCGCGGGGAGCTACAATGCATCGGTGCAACGACGCTTGATGAATACCGGAAATATATTGAGAAGGACGCTGCGCTGGAGCGCCGTTTCCAACCGATTCAAGTCGATGAACCGACAGTTGAAGAGTCCATCCAGATCATCCGTGGGCTTAGAGACCGGTATGAAGCGCATCACCGGGTAAAGATTACAGATGAGGCAATCGAAGCGGCTGCGAAAATGTCAGATCGCTATATATCGGACCGTTTCCTTCCAGACAAAGCGATCGATTTAATCGACGAAGCGGGTTCAAAGGTGCGCCTTCGTTCTTATACAACGCCTCCTAACTTAAAAGAGTTGGAAGCGAAGCTGGAAGCAATCCGCCATGAGAAGAACGCGGCAGTTCAAAGCCAGGAATTCGAAAAGGCCGCTTCCTTCCGAGATAAGGAACAGAAGATGAAGGAAGAGCTCGAAAAAACGAAGGCAGCTTGGAAAGAAAAACAAGGCCAAAAAGAATCGGAAGTTACGGTTAATGATATAGCGGAAGTCGTTGCGATGTGGACTGGCGTGCCGGTCGCTAAAATTGCCGAGACAGAGACTGCTAAATTGTTGAACATGGAAGAATTGCTTCATGAGCGCGTCATTGGCCAAAAAGAAGCGGTAACGGCCATTTCCCGGGCAATTCGACGTGCGCGTGCCGGATTGAAAGATCCGAAGCGTCCGATTGGTTCATTCATTTTCCTTGGTCCTACAGGGGTCGGGAAGACAGAACTGGCCCGTGCACTGGCGGAAGCGATGTTTGGTGACGAAGATGCGATGATTCGGATTGACATGTCCGAGTACATGGAAAAGCATGCCACATCCCGACTCGTCGGCTCACCTCCTGGCTACGTCGGCTATGATGAAGGCGGGCAATTGACAGAAAAAGTACGCCGCAAACCATACTCCGTTGTCCTGCTTGATGAAATCGAGAAGGCGCATCCTGATGTCTTTAATATTCTCCTGCAAGTTTTGGAGGATGGAAGGCTAACGGATTCGAAGGGTCGTACGGTCGACTTCCGCAATACGGTTGTTATTATGACATCGAACGTAGGAGCGGAAGCTTTGAAAAAGAACCGTTATGTCGGATTCAACCTTCAAGACGGCGAACGGGATTACGAAGATATGAAAGGCAAAATGCTAGAAGAGTTGAAAAAAGCATTCCGTCCTGAATTTTTGAACCGTGTGGATGAAATGATTGTCTTCCATTCACTTGAAAAAGAGCATTTAAAAGAGATTGTTACACTGATGTCGAATGAATTGACAAAACGCCTTGCTGAGCAGGACATTGAACTTGTCTTGACGGACGAAGCGAAAATGAAAATCGCGGAAGAAGGATATGACCCTGATTACGGGGCTCGTCCATTGCGCCGTGCGCTTCAAAAACATGTAGAAGATAAGTTGTCTGAAGAACTTCTTAAAGGTACGGTGCTTACAGGCGGAAAAGTGATCGTCGATGTAGAAGATGGCAATTTTGTTGTGAAAACTGAAAAAGAAGCTGTCACAGAAAAATAACAGTAGAAAGGATAGCCCTTCCGCCTAGCTATGAATCGGTGGAAAGGGCTGTCTTTTTATATGGAGGAACGAATGGCTAAAAAGAAAACGAAGTTCATGTGCAGGTCTTGCGGCTATGAGTCCCCTAAATGGATGGGACGATGTCCGGGCTGCGGGGAATGGAATACGATGGATGAGGAAGTTGAGATTGTTCAAAAAGGGCCGCGTGGCGCATTTCAGCACTCAACGGGCATTCTAAGTAAAGCGGTGCCGATCAATTCAATTGAAACGATTCAGGAACCGAGAGTCGATACGGACCTTGATGAGTTGAACCGTGTTCTTGGAGGGGGCATTGTGCCGGGCTCCCTCATATTAATCGGGGGGGACCCGGGGATCGGTAAATCGACCTTGCTCCTTCAAGTCTCCTCGCTCTTGGCGAATAAAGGCCAGCGGGTTCTCTATATTTCGGGTGAGGAATCGATCCGGCAGACAAAGCTTCGTGCTGAACGATTAGGTGTAATATCAGACGAACTTTACATTTACGCAGAGACGGATTTGGGTAAGATACATGAGACGATTGCCGAAGTGAAGCCTCAGCTAGTCATTGCCGATTCCATTCAGACAATCCATCATCCCGAAGTGACGTCCGCGCCGGGAAGTGTCTCCCAGGTGAGAGAATGTACAGCGGAATTGATGCGAATAGCCAAAACGCAGAATATCGCCATTTTTATTGTCGGGCACGTAACGAAGGATGGACAGATTGCTGGTCCTAGACTGCTGGAGCATATGGTGGACACCGTTCTATATTTTGAAGGAGAGCGCCACCATACGTATCGGATTTTGCGCAGTGTAAAAAACCGTTTCGGCTCAACGAACGAAATTGCCATTTTTGAGATGCTGCAATCCGGGTTGAAAGAAGTGCTGAATCCATCTGAACTATTTTTGCGGGAACGTTCTCAAGGTGGGGCTGGTTCCACTGTTGTCGCTTCCATGGAAGGAACAAGGCCTATCCTAGTGGAGATCCAAGCGCTTGTTACACCATCGAGTTTTAATTATCCGAAACGGATGGCGACCGGACTTGATCAAAATCGGGTGTCTCTTCTCATGGCCGTTTTGGAAAAGAGAATGGGTATGCTATTACAGGCGCAAGATGCGTATATTAAAGTCGCAGGAGGCGTCAAGCTGGATGAGCCTGCGATCGACTTGGCCGTGCTAATGAGCATCGTGTCCAGCTACCGGGATCTTTCGGTCGGCGTTACGGATTGCTTTATCGGCGAAGTAGGATTGACCGGAGAGGTCCGGCGGGTATCCCGCATTGAACAGCGGGTGACAGAGGCGGCTAAATTAGGCTTTGAGCGTGCCTTCGTTCCGAGCTCCAATTTGGGTGGCTGGGATTATCCGGCAGGGATTCAAGTCGTAGGTGTCGAAACGATAGGTGACGCGATGAAGCTGGCATTCGGACAGTCCTGATCTGCAGGGCTGCCCGGGCATGCGCCCGAAATGATACAGATGTACTGATTTTGTTTCAAGTCGAAACCTGTTGAAGTGTCATGAGGTCTAATAGGAAAGGTTTATTTTTGAGGAGATGGGGTGTTCATTTAAGCGTAATTAACTGAATACGTGTATAGTATTTACTAATAAAAGGAGGTGTTCCTATGTTAAAAAGAGTTGTCCAAGTCGGTTTTTTGCTGATCGGCGGCACGCTCGGCGTCTTGTTTTTACCGCATTTATTTTCTCTTTTTTCTTTCACGTCCAGACCGATGATCGATAACCCTTATGTGGCAGCTGTAATTGGCGCTATTGTTTTATATTTATTAAGTATCTTTCTAACTGAACCAATTGTGAATTTCATCAAGTGGATGGAAGATCTACTATTGAAGGCACCTATTTTTGATTTGTTATTCGGAACCATCGGGCTGATGGTCGGGTTAAGTGTCGCTTTCCTCGTGAGCTTTGGCCTTAGCAGCGTTGAAATACCGATCATTACATCCATTCTTCCTGTCCTGCTATCTATTTTGCTCGGATATCTCGGCTTTCAAGTGGGATTTAAAAAGCGGGAAGAGTTTATTAATGCCATGGTATCCATTCGCAACAGCGGTCCGAAGAAAAAAGATGGGGGAGAGGCTGCCCGTCCGAAGGATAGCCTGAATAAAATTTTAGATACGAGTGTCATCATTGATGGCCGAGTAGCAGATATTGCATCCACTGGATTTCTGGAAGGGATCTTGGTCGTACCTCAGTTTGTCCTTACGGAATTACAGCATATCGCGGATTCCTCCGATACGTTAAAGCGTACGAAAGGAAGACGGGGCCTAGACGTTTTAAAGCGTCTACAGACGGAAGAAGGGCCTCAAATACTAATTACTGATGAAGACTTCGCAGACGTGGCGGAAGTGGATCTCAAGCTTGTCCGCCTGGCAAAAAGCATGAATGGACTTGTTGTAACAAATGATTTTAATTTGAATAAAGTAGCGGATCTTCATGGTGTATCTGTATTGAATATTAATGATTTGGCCAATGCGGTGAAGCCTGTTGTCATTCCGGGTGAAGAGATGCACGTCGCTGTTATTAAGGATGGCAAGGAGCATAACCAAGGGGTCGCTTATTTGGATGATGGTACAATGATTGTCATCGAAGAGGGAAAAACGCATATCGGCAATACAATCGATGTTGTCGTGACAAGTGTGCTGCAAACATCGGCAGGCCGGATGATTTTTGCCAAGCCGAAAAACGGAAAATCAGATACAAACGGCCGAAAATTGGAAAGATGGGGTAGTTAGTGAAATATACAGTTATGATCCCTGCAGCCGGAAGCGGCAAGCGGATGGGTGCGGGTCGAAACAAGCTTTTTCTTGAACTGGGCGATAAGCCAATATTAATTCATACTTTGGAATTGTTTGAACAGGATCCCGCTTGCGAGCAGATTATTTTGGCTGTCCGTCCGGACGAGAGGAATGAGATCGAAGGATTGCTTGGCCAGTTCGAGATTTCCAAAGCAAATCAGCTGGTTAATGGGGGAGGCGAGCGGCAGCAGAGTGTCGCCGCCTGCATCCGAGCGCATCAGACCGGAGGCATTGTTCTGGTTCATGATGCGGCCAGGCCGTTCATACACCGAGATGTCATACACCGCCTCGTTGAAAATGCGGAGGCTCATGGAGCTGCCATTGCCGGCGTCCAAGCGAAGGATACGATGAAAATGGCATCAGATGGTATAGTAGAGGAAACGGTGGATCGGGACCGTCTTTGGATCATCCAGACGCCGCAGGCATTCCGGTATGAGTTGCTGGCGGAGGCATCCGAAAAGGCGGAAGCAGAAGGGTTCCTTGGAACTGATGAATCTATGCTTGTGGAAAGGCTCGGACATCCGATCAGAGTAGTGGAGAGTACGTACGATAATGTGAAAATGACGACGAAAGAAGATCTTGTCTTCGGCGAGATCTTTTTATCACGTAGACAGTAGGAGGATTATGATGATTCGAGTTGGACAAGGTTTTGACGTGCATGAGTTCGCAGAAGGACGGCCGCTAATTATTGGAGGCGTGACGATTCCACATGAAAAAGGGCTGACAGGGCATTCGGACGCGGATGTACTATTACATACGATTACAGATGCAGCACTCGGAGCGATTGGCGAAGGGGATATCGGACGACATTTCCCTGATACCGATGCAGCGTTTAAAGACGCGGATTCTGCTGTTTTGCTTGAAAAGATCTGGGAGCTCGTCGAGGGACGCGGATACAAGCTTGGAAACATTGACTGCACGATTATTGCCCAGCGGCCAAAAATGGCACCTTATATCGGTGAAATCCAGAAGCGTGTTGCGGAGCTGCTGAAAGCAGACGTGTCACAAGTGAATGTCAAGGCGACGACAACTGAAAAGTTGGGCTTCACAGGGAGAGAAGAAGGGATTGCCTCTATGGCTACCATTCTTCTTGTCAAGGAATGACACCTTTCAAATTGATTGCCACAATGGTAAAATGACACAGGAAATACTTATAAAATGAACGGAGATGGACTCATTATGTCAACAGAAGTACGCGTACGTTACGCGCCGAGCCCGACAGGCCATTTACATATCGGCGGTGCCCGGACAGCGTTATTCAACTATTTATTCGCCCGGCACCACGGAGGGAAGTTCATAATCCGAATCGAGGATACGGATATAGGACGGAATATTGAAGCGGGTGAATTGTCACAGCTTGATAACTTGAAGTGGCTGGGTATCCATCATGATGAATCCGTTGATGTGGGTGGGCCGTATGGTCCGTACCGCCAGATGGAACGCTTGGATATCTATACTGAATATGCAAAGGAAATGCTTGAAAAGGGCCGTGCCTATAAATGTTTCTGCACGACGGAAGAGCTGGAAGCAGAGCGGGAAAGACAGAAAGCGTCCGGCATTGCAGCTCCTATGTATGCGGGCACTTGCCGCCATTTGACTGCTGAGGAAGTAGCTGAAAAGGAAGCGGCCGGCATGCCATATACAATTCGCATGAGGGTTCCTGAAAATGTAACGTACGAAGTGGATGATATGGTTCGAGGCAAGGTGGCATTCGAGTCCAAAGATGTGGGCGATTGGGTGCTCGTCAAAGCGAACGGGATTCCCACGTACAACTTTGCGGTGGTCATCGATGATCATCTGATGAAAATCTCCCATGTTTTCCGTGGAGAAGAGCATTTGACTAATACACCAAAGCAATTGATGATCTATGATGTGTTCGGCTGGGAATACCCTCGCTTCGGCCATATGACATTGATTGTGAATGAAGATCGGAAAAAGCTGTCGAAACGTGACGAGTCGATCATCCAATTTATTTCTCAATATAAGGACCTTGGCTATTTGCCTGACGCGATGTTCAACTTCTTCGCGCTGCTCGGCTGGTCTCCGGGCGGGGAAGAGGAAATCTTTACTCATGATGAGCTGGTGAAGCTGTTTGACGAAAACCGCTTATCCAAATCTCCATCCATGTTTGACAAGCAAAAGTTGACTTGGATGAACAATCAATATGTAAAAAAACGCAGCTTGGAAGAAGTAATCGAGCTGACACTGCCGCATTTGCAATCAGCTGGACGTATCCCTGAAAACATGACGGACGACCAGCGTGCGTGGGTCCATGACCTGATCGCGCTTTACCATACGCAGCTGAGCTATGGAGCGGAGATTGTAGAATTGACTGCCCAGTTCTTCACGGATGAAGTGGAATATGATGAACAATCCAAAGAAGTATTGGCTGGGGAGCAAGTGCCGGAAGTGATGGCGTCCTTCCATAAACAACTGTCAGAACTGGAATCATTTGATGCGGATTCGATTAAGGCAGCTATTAAAGCGGTGCAAAAAGAAACTGGACATAAAGGCAAGAACCTTTTCATGCCGATTCGTGTAGTGGCGACAGGCCAAATGCACGGTCCGGAACTTCCAGAATCCATTGCACTGATCGGCAAGGAGAAAACGCTTAGCCGGGTTGCAAAATTTATTTAAACCTCACAGGCGTATTAATGAATTGACTTTCCCGATAGTCTGTGTACAATTGACATACAATGTATTCCGAACGATAAAAGCGTTGATAGGGAGAAGTACACGATACATGCTTTGCAGAGAGGATCATCACCGGCTGAAAGTGATCCAGGCCGCTGTATTGTAGAAATGCCCCCTTGAGTGCCGCGCCGAACTTACAGTAGGCCGGACGTATGCCTGCGTTAAAGGCTTTAAGCGGGAAGGTTGAACTTCCAAGAAGAGTGGAACCGCGCAGATCATGCGTCTCTGTCTAATTATGGACAGGGGCGCATTTTTTTATTTGACGGATTCTGGGCAAAGGCCAAGATTACACATGGTGCATTTCCGGCGTTTTAGATGGAAAAGCTCTATTTTACGTGCCGGCTCTTTGTTGTTGTTCCCTGCCAATGCCTCGGTTCGATTGCCATTGTGTATGAAAAATAGATAGAAAGTATGGAGGGATCTACATTGTTCAAGAGGATGAGAGAGGATATCCGGTGTATCTTTGAACAGGACCCGGCAGCGCGCAGTACAATCGAAGTCGTGTTGACGTATTCTGGCCTCCATGCCATTTGGGCGCATCGATTTGCGCATGCCTTGTATAAAAGAAAATTTTTGTTTTTGGCGCGTGTCGTTTCTCAGGTCAGCCGGTTTTTCACGGGAATTGAAATTCACCCGGGTGCCGTAATTGGCAGACGCTTGTTCATTGACCATGGGATGGGCATTGTCATCGGCGAAACTTGTGAAATTGGCGACGATGTTACGCTCTATCAAGGGGTGACGCTTGGCGGTACAGGCAAGGAAAAAGGAAAACGCCATCCAACATTGCATAACAATGTACTCGTCGCTTCGGGAGCGAAAGTGCTTGGTTCCATTACAATTGGTGAGAACAGTAAGGTAGGAGCCGGGTCAGTCGTTTTGAAGGACGTACCGCCCGATTCGACTGTTGTCGGGATACCGGGAAAAGTGGTCATCACCAACGGGGTGCGTGTTAAAGAAAAATTAGATCATCATAAAATGCCTGATCCTGTTGAAGAGACGTGTGATCAAATGAAACAAGAAATCGCACAATTGAAAAGCCGTCTTGCGGAGCTGGAAAAAATGGGAGGAGAACGACATGAGCATACAAATTTATAATACATTGACGCGGAAAAAGGAACCTTTCATCCCTATGGAAGAAGGAAAGGTCAAGATGTATGTGTGCGGACCGACCGTCTACAACTACATCCATATTGGAAATGCCCGGCCAGTTATCGTCTTTGATACGGTCCGCCGCTATCTTGAATATCGTGGCTATGATGTCACATACGTTTCAAATTTTACGGATGTGGATGATAAAATCATTCGTACTGCAAACGAGCTTGGCGAAGAAGTAGGAGAACTTACCTCCCGCTTTATCAATGCTTATTTCGAGGATGTAGGAGCGCTTGGGTGTGAAAAGGCAGATATTCATCCGCGAGTGACAGAGCATATTGAAGATATCATTGCATTTATCGAAGTATTGATCGATAAAGGATTTGCTTATGAATCCCATGGTGATGTATATTACCGAACACGGAAATTCGATGATTACGGCAAGCTGTCCCACCAATCAATTGATGAATTGAAAGTCGGTGCCCGAATCGAAGAAAGTGCCATAAAAGAAAATGCTCTTGATTTTGCTCTATGGAAATCTGCGAAAGTAGGAGAAATATCGTGGGAAAGCCCTTGGGGTCCCGGACGTCCGGGCTGGCATATCGAATGCTCCGTCATGGCTAGGGAGCACCTTGGAGACACGATTGATATCCATGCTGGTGGACAGGACTTGGCATTCCCTCATCATGAGAATGAAATTGCCCAGTCGGAAGCGATGACAGGAAAAGAATTTGCGCGGTATTGGATGCACAATGGCTATATTAATATCGACAATGAAAAAATGTCGAAGTCGCTCGGAAACTTCATTCTTGTGAATGATATCCGAAAACAAATCGATCCTCAGGTGCTTCGCTTCTTCATGCTGTCAGTCCATTACAGACATCCTGTCAATTTCTCGCAGGATCTTGTGGAGAGTGCAAAAAACGCATTAGAGCGTATACGGACCGCTTACGGCAACTTGAAGTACCGCCTGGAAACTTCTGCAGATCTAGGTGATCAGCAGGGTATTTGGATTCATAAAGTGGATGAACTTGTGCGTGCCTTCGAAACAGCGATGGATGACGATTTTAATACGGCAAATGCAATGGCAGCTATCTTTGATCTTGTCAAGTTGGCCAATGTATATTTGCTTGAAGAGAATACGCAAGTGCAAGTCTTGTCATATTTTATCGAAACCTTCGACCGGCTGATGGGCGTGCTTGGACTTCCGTTCCAAAGCGAAGGAGAGTTGCTCGATGAGGAGATTGAAGCCTTGATCGAGGAGCGGCTGACAGCTAGAAGGGAACGTAATTTTGCCAGAGCCGATGAAATCCGGGAAGAGCTGAAGGAGCAGGGCATTTTATTGGAAGATACTGCGCAAGGCACCCGTTGGAAAAGAGGGTGACCGCCATGTACAGTCTGCGTGATATCGATGTCAAACAGATGAATGCGCTGGCGCTCGCTTATATGGGGGACGCGGTTTACGAGCAGGCAGTCCGAGAGCATCTGCTGCGCTCGGGAAAGGTGAAGCCGAACACCCTCCATAAAGAGGCGACAAAGTATGTTTCTGCAAAGGCGCAGGCTGCAGCAATCAAAATGCTGCAGCAATCCGGTTTTCTGACAGAGGAGGAAGAAGGAGTCCTCCGCCGCGGACGCAATGCAAAATCAGGCTCTGTGCCTAAACATACAGACGTTATAACGTACAATTATAGTTCGGGGTTTGAAGCGGTGATCGGATATCTATACTTGCTTGGAAGAGCAGAGCGACTCGCGGAGTTCATTCGGAAATCGATTGAGTTCGTGGAGCAGCCAAAGGAGGAGGGCACATTTTGACAACGCATGAAGCTGAACTGATCGGAGGCAAAAATCCCGTGGCGGAAGCTTTGCGATCCGGCAGAGAATTGAACAAAATTTGGGTTGCGGAAGGCTTAAACAAAAAGAGCATTGGTGAAATCATTTCGCTGGCAAAACGTTCAGGTGTCGTCATTCAAGAGGTTCCAAAACGGAAGCTGGATACGATGTTGGAAGTGAATCATCAAGGAATTATTGCATCGGTCGCCGCTTACCGGTACGCAGAACTTTCAGAGCTATTCGATAGGGCGAAGGCACGTCAGGAAGATCCTTTTTTTCTTATTCTGGATGAATTGGAAGACCCTCATAATTTAGGGTCGATCCTCCGGACTGCGGATGCAACTGGCGTCCATGGAGTAATCATTCCTAAGAGGAGATCTGTCGGATTAACGGGAATTGTGGCGAAAGCGTCAACTGGAGCCATTGAACATATTCCGGTCGTACGGGTGAACAATCTATCCCAGACAGTAGAAGACTTAAAGAAATCCGGTGTTTGGATTGCAGGCACTGATGCTTCCGGTTCACAAGATTATCGTTCGATGGATGCCACACTGCCGCTTGCCATCATTATTGGCAGTGAAGGGAAAGGCATGTCCCGGATTTTAAGGGAGAAATGCGATTTCCTTTATTCCTTGCCGATGGTCGGCCATGTTACATCGCTCAACGCATCGGTCGCTGCTTCGCTCTTAATGTATGAAGTTCTGCGGAAACGACGGCCGTAACGGCAAATGTTATGAAGAAAGATATATTGCTCGTCGACGGCTATAATATAATCGGCGCTTGGCAGGAACTCCGTTCTTTGAAAAAAGAGAGGCTCGCGGATGCGCGGGACCGTCTTATCGAACGGATGGCAGAATATAAAGCCCATACAGGATGGCGGGTCATTGTCCTGTTTGATGCTCATCTTGTGCCTGGCATCGAAAAGAAAAATTTGAAACATCATGTCGAAGTGATCTTCACCCGAGAAAACGAAACTGCGGATGAACGAATCGAAAAACTGGTGGCGGAATTGAGCGGGCGCCGTGTGCAAATACATGTCGCCACCTCAGACCGTACAGAGCAATGGGTTATTTTTGCTCAAGGGGCGCTACGGAAATCCGCGAGAGAACTAGAAATTGAGATGGATGATATTGATCACCGGATTGCAAAACAAGTGAAGGATATCCAGGAACAACGGCCGTTTTCAAAGATCCAATTGTCCGATGAAGTTGCTGAAGTATTTGAAAAGTGGAGACGCGGTTTGAAATGAACGGTTGACGCAAAAATTTTCCATACGGTATACTTGGTGAAATGGCAACGAAGATTCGGGGGTGGGGGTATTGGTGGCTAAGACATTTGTGCAAGAGGGGAACTCGGATTTCACCGAACTTACCGATGAAGAGCTAGTGGGGATCATTCACGATGGGGGAACAGATGGGTTGGATTATTTAATTACAAAATACCAACCTTTTGTAAGAATGAAAGCGCGCTCATATTTCATGATGGGTGGAGATCGTGAGGATATCATCCAGGAAGGCATGATCGGACTGTATAAAGCCATCCGTGACTTTAAGGGGGATCGGCTCAGCTCGTTCAAAGCATTTGCGGAACTTTGCATAACGAGGCAGATCATTACGGCGATCAAGACTGCGACAAGGCAGAAGCATATTCCGCTCAATACGTCTGTTTCATTGGACAAGCCGGTTTTTGATGAGGAATCCGACCGCACATTGCTTGATGTCATTGCTGGTTCCGAACTGGACGATCCGGAAGATTTGATGATCCACAAAGAAGATTTTTCGAATATGGAAGATGAGATCAATAAAGTCTTAAGCGGTTTGGAAAAGCAAGTGCTGACGCTCTACTTGGAAGGCCAGACTTATCAAGAAATTTCGGATGAGCTCAACCGGCAAGTGAAGTCGGTTGACAATGCCCTTCAGCGCATCAAACGCAAACTGGAGCGACATATGCAACTGGAGCCGATTCGCTGATGGAATGAAGTTTACGTTACTGTAAGACATTTACCAGTGTATTGACATGGAAAAGTTTAAATGATACTCTTTACCAAGGTATGGACAAACATTGACAGGTGATAAAATGTCAAAAAAAATAATAGTAAGCTGCGAGAAGTGCGGTTCAAGGAACTATTCAGTTCCTGCAACGAGCAGTAAAACTGCTGAGCGATTGATAGTCAAGAAATTTTGCAGACACTGCAATGCACATACAATACACAAGCAGACCGCGTGAAACACTCTTTTGCGTAAGGCACTATAAATTCGGAGGTTTACAGAGTAATGGGGAAGATAACCGGTTTTTTAAGAGATGTTGTCGGGGAAATGCGGAAAGTCAGCTGGCCGAAACGTAAGCAATTGACACGCTATACGATTGTCGTTATTTCCACAGTCGTTTTCATGGCGATCTATTTCGGCTTAGTCGATTTGGGCATATCACAAGTAATGGAATGGTATCTTGCGTTATAATAAGGCAGTATGAATATCCTTTTTGAAAATATCCCGTCTGAGCAAATGAACGGGTTTTTTCATTTTGAATTGAAAAAGGAGGGACGGACACAGTCCTCGTCGATATGGAGATGGAGAAAAAATGGTATGTCGTCCATACGTATTCCGGTTATGAGAACAAAGTAAAAGCTAACTTGGAAAAGCGTGTGGAGACAATGGGTATGCAAGACAAAATATTTCGTGTCGTCATCCCGGAAGAGCAGGAAACAGATTTTAAAGATGGCAAGAAACGGACAGTCATGAAAAAGACGTTCCCGGGCTATGTGCTCGTCGAACTTGTCATGACTGACGATTCTTGGTATGTCGTCCGCAATACGCCGGGTGTTACCGGCTTTATTGGTTCCTCAGGCGGCGGCGCTAAACCGACACCGCTGCTTCCGGAAGAAGTAGATTTCATTTTGAAACAGATGGGCATGAAGGAACGGAACATGGCAGTCGATTTCGAAATCGGCGAAATGATCCAAGTCTTAGAAGGACCGTTTGCGCATTTCCAAGGGAAAGTGGAGGAAATCGACGCGGACAAAGGCAAAGTGCGAGTTTCTGTCGATATGTTCGGCCGCGAAACGATTATGGAACTCGAATTTAACCAAGTTGAAAAATTATGATCCATTGCTACTTGCAAAAAGCAAGTGAAAGTGGTATCATTTCAAAGGTCAGACTATAATCTGATAGTCTGGACGGATTAACCAATTCTACCGGTGTAAACCGGCAGGCACATATTGAGTGGGAGGGGCAACCCATTTACCACATCACGGACTTAAGGAGGTGTGTCTCGTGGCTAAAAAAGTGACGAAAGTTGTTAAATTGCAAATCCCTGCAGGTAAAGCCAATCCGGCTCCGCCAGTTGGACCAGCACTAGGTCAAGCAGGTGTCAACATCATGGGATTCTGTAAAGATTTCAACGCACGTACAGCAGATCAAGCAGGATTAATCATCCCTGTTGAAATAACTGTATTTGAAGACCGTTCATTTACGTTTATTACAAAAACTCCGCCAGCAGCAGTCTTGCTGAAGGTTGCAGCGAAAGTTCAAAAGGGTTCAGGCGAACCTAATAAGAAAAAAGTTGCAACTGTAAAGCGCGACCAAGTTCGCGAAATCGCAGAACAGAAGATGCAAGATCTAAACGCAGCATCTGTAGAAGCGGCGATGGCAATGGTTGAAGGTACTGCTCGCAGTATGGGAATCACGATCGAAGACTGATCCCAACCGGATGCAAAGGTTTTGTAAGTGGGGGTTGCGCTTGTTCACATGAACACGCAACCCTTATTCGTGGGAGGTTCAATCCGTTAAAACCACAATGAGGAGGAAATCTAAATGGCTAAAAGAGGTAAAAAGTTCACTGAAGCTGCGAAACTTGTAGAACGTACAAAAGCGTACGATTACAAGGAAGCGATTGAGCTTGCTAAGAAAACAAGCACAGTCAATTTTGATGCTACAGTTGAAGTCGCTTTCCGCCTAGGAATCGACACTCGTAAAAATGACCAGCAAATCCGTGGGGCTGTCGTGCTTCCAAACGGTACTGGTAAAACTCAACGCGTTCTAGTTTTCGCGAAAGGCGAAAAATTGAAAGAAGCGGAAGCTGCAGGCGCAGACTATGTCGGCGATGCAGAATACATCAACAAAATCCAACAAGGTTGGTTTGATTTTGATGTAATCGTTGCTACTCCTGACATGATGGGTGAAGTTGGTAAGATCGGTCGCGTATTGGGACCAAAAGGTCTTATGCCAAACCCTAAAACAGGCACTGTAACATTTGATGTGGCAAAAGCTGTAGAGGAAATCAAAGCTGGTAAAGTTGAATACCGTGCTGACAAAGCGGGTATCATTCACGCGCCAATCGGAAAAGCTTCTTTTGATGATCAAAAACTTCAAGAGAACTTCACGACTGTTTTTGAAACAATCCTTAAAGCGAAGCCAGCTGCAGCAAAAGGAACATACATGAAGTCCGTTAACGTGACGACTACAATGGGCCCTGCAGTTAAAATCGATCCATCTTCAGTAACAATTAAATAATTTGTTGACAGCAAGCGCATTTTCCTGTAAGATGTCGTTTGTGATTATAAATCATTTGTACCGTAGACAGCAGGGGCCTAGTGCTTAATCATCCTGCCGAGGACAAGACGCTCTTTATTACAAAGATGACGACTTTTCTGCCCTCGTGTCTATGTTCGCATGGACCGAGGGCTTTTCGTATGGTATAAATGACCCCCAATTTCTTTAGGAGGTGTCAAGATGAGCAAAGTATTAGAGGCTAAACAAGCAGTAGTTGAAGAGATCTCAGGTAAACTGAAATCAGCAGTTTCTGTTGTCGTTGTAGACTATCGTGGTCTTAACGTCAGCCAAGTGACTGAACTTCGTAAGCAGCTTCGTGAAGCAGGCGTTGACTTCAAAGTTTACAAAAACTCGATGTCCCGCCGTGCGGCTGAAATTGCAGGTCTTGAAGGATTGAATGAGCACTTGACAGGACCTAACGCAATCGCGTTTTCAACTGAAGACGTTGTAGCTCCTGCTAAAATCCTTAACGATTTTGCAAAGAAGAACGAAAAGCTTGAAATCAAAGCGGGTGTCATCGAAGGCGCTATCGCTACGGTTGAAGACGTGAAAGCATTGGCAGAGCTTCCATCACGCGAAGGTCTACTTTCCATGCTCCTCAGCGTGCTTCAAGCTCCAATGCGCAACTTCGCGCTTGCAACAAAAGCTGTTGCAGAGCAAAAAGAAGAACAAGGCGCGTAATCTTATTATTGTCGCCTGACAACAAAATCGCGGGTTGAAACCCGTCCAAACAATACCTAATTTAGGAGGAACATAAAATGACTAAAGAACAAATCCTTGACGCGATTAAAGAAATGACAGTCCTTGAGCTTAACGATCTAGTAAAAGCTATCGAAGAAGAATTCGGCGTAACTGCTGCTGCTCCTGTAGCAATGGTTGGCGGTGCGGGTGCTGGTGAAGCTGCTGCTGAGCAAACTGAATTCGACGTAATCCTTGCTTCTGCTGGTGCAGAAAAAATCAAAGTTATCAAAGCGGTTCGCGAAATCACAGGTCTTGGCTTGAAAGAAGCTAAAGAACTAGTTGACAACGCTCCAAAACCACTTAAAGAAGGCGTTTCTAAAGAAGAAGCTGAAGAAATGAAAGCTAAACTTGAAGAAGTTGGCGCTGGCGTAGAACTTAAGTAATTTTCATAAGGAAGGAAAGCTCGTCGAAAATGGACGGGCTTTTCTTCGTTTTTTTATCTGTGAAGCAATTTGACATGTAACGCAATTCGCGTGCGTCAGGAGGCATTGTATGTCAGAGCATTATTACTCGAAAAAACCGTCAGTGAAAAGTGATCCGAAAGAGTGGAAGACTGTCATCCGGGATAAAGGCTTTCGGTTTAAAACGGATGCAGGTGTGTTCAGCAAAGGAGAATTGGACTTTGGTTCACGCCTTCTGGCCGAATCATTCCAACTGCCCCGAGTAGAAGGTGATCTGCTTGATGTTGGGTGTGGATATGGACCCATCGGACTGTCGATCGCCGCATCTTTTCCGGATCGGAATGTTCATATGGTCGATGTGAACGAAAGGGCGCTTGCACTTGCGAAAGGTAACGCGGAGCTGAATGGAATCGCTAATGTAAATATCTACCCAAGCGATGCCCTATCAGCTGTATCTGGAGATCGGTTTGCCGCTGTGATAACGAACCCTCCTATCCGGGCAGGAAAAGAGACGGTGTTCACCATTTATCAGGGAGCCTATTCTAAGTTGATCCCTGGAGGAGAGTTATGGGTGGTCATTCAGAAGAAGCAGGGAGCTCCCTCTACATCTTCTAAGATGGAAGAGCTTTTCGGCAATGTGGAGACGGTGGCGAAGAACAAAGGATACTTTATTTTCAAGTCAAAAAAACATTGACTCACTAAACTTGTTGTGGTAGCATTATAAAATGCATAAATATTATAATGCGGTCGTGTGCCCTTTTGCATAAGAAGTGGAAAAGTTAGGCATACTGGCAATGGATAAAAGATTGTTAAACCGAAAATGAGCTCTAGACGGAACTCGTTTTCTTTTTGTTTTTTCGATATCATACACCATTTTTATGATTTCGCAAAGAACTAATATTGTTTGAGGGGTGAAAGAGTTGACAGGTCATTTAGTTCAGTATGGTCAACACCGTCAGCGCAGAAGTTTCGCGCGAATCAATGAGGTCCTCGAGTTGCCGAATTTGATTGAGATCCAGACGGCATCTTACGAGTGGTTCTTGGAAGAAGGATTACGTGAGATGTTCCACGATATTTCCCCGATCCAGGATTTCACAGGGAATCTTTCGTTGGAATTCGTCGATTATCAACTTGGGGAGCCCAAATACCCGGTCGATGAATCAAAAGAACGTGACGTAACGTACGCAGCACCGCTCCGCGTTAAAGTGCGCTTGCACAACAAAGAAACAGAAGAGGTGAAAGAGCAGGACGTTTTCATGGGCGACTTCCCGCTTATGACTGAAAACGGAACGTTCATCATCAATGGTGCGGAACGGGTTATCGTTTCCCAGTTGGTGCGTTCACCGAGCGTTTATTATAATGACAAGACGGATAAGAATGGTAAACGCGGTTTCTCCGCGACAGTCATTCCTAACCGTGGAGCTTGGCTAGAATACGAAACGGATGCCAAAGATGTCGTGCATGTCCGCATCGACCGTACACGAAAGCTGCCGATCACAGTGCTTTTGCGTGCCCTTGGCTTCTCCACAGATCAAGAGATCATCGAGTTGCTTGGAGACAATGAGTATCTTCGCAACACGCTAGAGAAAGACAATACCGAAAACTCGGAAAAAGCGCTTCTGGAAATTTACGAGCGCCTTCGTCCTGGCGAACCGCCTACATTGGACAGTGCCAAGAGTCTTTTGTATTCTCGTTTCTTCGATGCGAAGCGATATGACCTTGCAAATGTGGGCCGTTACAAAATGAATAAAAAACTCCATTTGCAAAATCGCTTATTCAATCAGGTTGTTGCGGAAACACTAGTTGACCCTGAAACTGGCGAAATTTTGTTGGAGAAAGATCAACTCATCGACCGCAGAACATTGGACCGCCTTTTGCCTCATCTCGAAAAGGGCATCGGCATCCAGGAAATCTCGCATGTCGGTGGTGTCTTGGAAGATGATATTACTATCCAAACCATTAAGATATATGCTCCAAAAAGCGAAGACAAGCAAGTGATCAATGTAATTTCTAACGCTAATATTGATGAGTCAGTGAAGCATGTCACGCCAGCTGACATCGTTGCTTCAATTAGCTACTTCTTCAATTTACTGCATGGCGTCGGCAATACAGACGACATTGACCACCTTGGAAACCGCCGTCTCCGTTCGGTTGGTGAATTGCTTCAAAATCAGTTCCGGATTGGTCTTTCCAGAATGGAACGGGTTGTTAAGGAACGGATGTCGATCAATGATACGCAGTCAATCGTACCGCAGCAGCTGATCAATATCCGACCTGTTATTGCATCTATTAAAGAGTTCTTTGGAAGCTCCCAGTTGTCACAGTTCATGGACCAGACAAACCCGCTTGCGGAATTAACGCACAAGCGTAGGCTTTCTGCCTTGGGGCCTGGCGGTCTTACACGGGAACGTGCCGGAATGGAAGTCCGTGACGTCCACTATTCTCACTATGGCCGTATGTGTCCAATTGAAACGCCGGAAGGTCCGAACATCGGGTTGATCAACTCGCTCTCGACATTTGCGCGTGTGAATAAATTCGGTTTCATCGAAACGCCTTATCGGAAAGTAGATCCGGAAACAAATCGTGTTACAAAACAAATCGACTATCTGACAGCAGATATCGAGGACAATTATGTCGTTGCACAAGCGAATGCACCTCTAAATGATGATGGCTCGTATGTGAACGAGGAAGTCATCGGCCGTTTCCAAGGGGATAACACGGTCTTCAAACGTGAACAAATCGATTACATGGACGTTTCGCCGAAACAGGTAGTTTCTGCGGCGACAGCATGTATTCCATTCCTTGAAAACGATGACTCGAACCGTGCCCTCATGGGTGCGAACATGCAGCGGCAGGCTGTACCATTGCTCAATCCGGAAGCGCCGTTTGTCGGAACTGGAATGGAGCATGTATCAGCCCGTGACTCAGGTGCAGCTGTTACTGCGAAATATGACGGTATTGTAGAGCATGTAGAAGCGAAAGAAGTCCGCATTCGACGCATTGAAACAATCGACGGGAAAGAAGTGAAGGGTGACCTTACTGTGTACCGTCTGGAGAATTTCATTCGTTCCAACCAAGGGACTTGCTATAACCAACGTCCGATCGTATCTGTAGGTGATCGTGTGAAACCACGCGATATCATCGCTGACGGTCCATCCATGGATAAAGGTGAATTGGCGCTTGGACGAAACGTATTAGTCGGATTCATGACGTGGGATGGCTATAACTATGAGGATGCCATCATCATGAGTGAACGCCTTGTGAAAGACGACGTATTCACTTCGATCCATATTGAAGAGTACGAATCAGAAGCACGGGATACGAAACTCGGACCTGAAGAAATTACACGGGATATTCCGAACGTCGGTGAAGACGCACTTCGCAACCTCGATGACCGCGGCATTATCCGCGTCGGTGCAGAAGTACGCGATGGCGATATCCTAGTTGGTAAAGTAACGCCTAAAGGGGTTACTGAACTGACTGCTGAAGAACGTCTTTTACATGCAATTTTCGGAGAAAAAGCACGGGAAGTGCGCGATACTTCATTACGTGTTCCACACGGCGCGGGCGGTATCGTCCTAGACGTGAAAGTGTTCAACCGCGAAGACGGGGATGAATTGCCACCGGGCGTCAATCAGCTCGTTCGTGCTTATATCGTCCAAAAACGTAAGATCTCTGTTGGGGACAAGATGGCGGGACGTCACGGTAACAAGGGGGTTATCTCCCGGATTTTACCGGAGTCTGATATGCCATTCTTGCCGGACGGCACGCCGATCGATGTCATGTTGAATCCACTTGGCGTACCATCCCGTATGAATATCGGTCAGGTTTTGGAATTGCATCTTGGAATGGCTGCACGTAATCTGGGTATCCACATGGCTTCCCCGGTATTTGACGGCGCCAACGAAGAAGATGTTTGGGATACGATGGAAGAGTCCGGCATGAATCGTGACGGAAAAACGGTCTTGTATGATGGTCGCTCAGGTGAACCGTTTGATAACCGGGTCTCTGTTGGTGTCATGTATATGATCAAGTTGGCCCACATGGTCGACGATAAACTCCATGCCCGTTCCACTGGACCATACTCACTTGTTACACAGCAACCGCTCGGTGGTAAAGCCCAATTCGGCGGACAGCGTTTCGGGGAGATGGAAGTATGGGCACTGGAAGCTTACGGTGCTGCCTATACATTGCAAGAGATTCTTACAGTGAAGTCCGATGATGTTGTAGGCCGTGTAAAAACATACGAAGCGATTGTCAAAGGACAAAGTGTACCGCAGCCAGGCGTTCCAGAATCATTCAAAGTATTGATCAAGGAACTTCAAAGCCTCGGCTTAGATGTTAAGATGCTAACAGATGATTTCGAGGAGATCGAGATGCGTGATCTTGATGAAGATGACGATATGCAGCCGACGGATGCACTCAATCTCATGACGGAAGATCAGCCTGTTTGATTTCATACCAATAGGGGAGTCCTGAAGTACTCCCCTATTTTCAACGGATAGGAAATGTGAAGCTTGATTTTATGGAACCATCGTGGAGATAAGATTAAAGGGAGGTAGGCTCCTTGATAGATGTTAATAATTTTGAGTATATGAAGATTGGCCTCGCTTCGCCAGATAAGATCCGTTCTTGGTCATATGGTGAAGTGAAGAAACCTGAAACAATCAACTACCGTACGTTAAAGCCCGAGAAAGACGGCTTGTTCTGCGAGCGTATCTTCGGACCGACGAAAGACTGGGAATGTCATTGCGGTAAATACAAGCGAGTACGTTACAAAGGTGTTGTATGTGACCGTTGTGGCGTTGAGGTAACTCGTCAAAAAGTTCGACGCGAGCGTATGGGACATATTGAATTGGCTGCTCCTGTAACACATATTTGGTATTTCAAAGGGATCCCGAGCCGTATGGGACTCATTTTGGATATGACGCCACGTGCATTGGAAGAAGTCATCTACTTTGCATCTTATGTCGTTATTGAACCGGCCGATACTCCGCTAGAGCGTAAACAATTGCTTTCTGAAAAGGAATATCGCTTATACCGTGAAAAGTACGGCAACAAGTTCCAAGCTTTGATGGGTGCAGAAGCGATTGAACAGCTTTTGAAAGCGATCGATCTAGACAAGGAAACGGAAATGCTGAAAGAGGAATTGAAAACTGTTCAGGGACAGCGCCGCACACGTGCGATCCGTCGCCTTGAAGTTGTGGAATCATTCCGTAATTCAGGCAACCGTCCTGAATGGATGGTCCTTGAAGTGCTTCCGGTCATCCCGCCAGAATTGCGTCCGATGGTTCAATTGGATGGCGGCCGTTTCGCCACTTCGGATTTGAATGACCTGTATCGCCGAGTCATCAACCGTAACAATCGTCTAAAGCGTTTGCTTGATCTAGGCGCACCTGGCATCATCGTCCAAAACGAAAAGCGGATGCTTCAGGAAGCAGTTGATGCATTAGTTGATAACGGACGACGCGGACGCCCTGTCACTGGACCGGGAAATCGTCCATTGAAGTCTTTGTCACATATGCTGAAAGGGAAACAAGGTCGTTTCCGTCAAAACCTGCTCGGTAAACGGGTTGACTATTCAGGCCGTTCCGTTATCGTCGTAGGCCCGAACTTGAAAATGTATCAGTGCGGATTGCCTAAGGAAATGGCGATCGAGCTATTCAAGCCGTTTGTTATGAAAGAGCTTGTAGAGCGCGGACTTGCACATAACATTAAGAGTGCGAAGCGTAAGATTGAACGTCTGCATTCTGAAGTGTGGGATGTTCTTGAAGATGTTATCAGGGAACACCCAGTTCTTCTTAACCGGGCACCTACTCTTCACAGACTTGGTATCCAGGCGTTTGAGCCGATGCTTGTTGAAGGCCGTGCCATCCAGCTGCATCCGCTCGTATGTACAGCATATAACGCTGACTTCGACGGTGACCAAATGGCTGTTCACGTTCCGTTATCCGCAGAGGCCCAAGCGGAAGCGCGTTTGCTCATGCTTGCGGCACAAAACATCTTGAACCCGAAAGATGGTAAACCGGTTGTTACACCTTCCCAGGACATGGTATTAGGTAACTATTACCTAACACTGGAACGTAAAGGTGCAGCAGGCGAAGGAACTGTCTTCAGTAATGTGAATGAAGCATTGATCGCATACCAGACAGGTCATGTACATCTTCATACAAGAATCGCTGTGTACGCTGGATCATTGAACAACCCGACGTTCACAGAAGAGCAGAACCACAAGCTCTTGCTGACAACAGTCGGAAA
The DNA here is from genome assembly GCF_023168145.1 of Sporosarcina sp. NCCP-2222. Lineage (GTDB taxonomy): Bacteria > Bacillota > Bacilli > Bacillales_A > Planococcaceae > Sporosarcina. The sequence continues at coordinate 301,886 of NZ_BQYK01000002.1, read as the reverse complement.
GTTGATCTTTAACGAAATCCTTCCGGAAACATTCCCGTATATCAATGAGCCGACAAACCACAACTTGGAAGTGGAAACGCCGGATAAATACTTCGTTGACGGAACTGTAAACGTTAAGGAACATCTGCAAAGCGTTGACTTGGTAGCACCTTTCGTTAAGAAATTCCTAGGTAACATCATTGCGGAGATCTTTAAGAAGTTCCATATTACCGAGACTTCCAAAATGCTGGACCGGATGAAAAACCTAGGTTTCAAATATTCCACGCGTGCAGGTATCACTGTTGGTATCGCTGATATCGTCGTCTTGCCGAATAAAGATGAAATCTTGCAGGAAGCGCAAAGTAAAGTGGATAAAGTAACTCAGCAATTCCGACGTGGTCTCATTACGGAAGAAGAACGATATGATCGTGTTATTTCTTATTGGAGCCATGCCAAGGATGAAATTCAAGACAAGTTGATGGATTCCTTGGAAAACACGAACCCAATTTACATGATGAGTGATTCCGGAGCGCGGGGTAACGCATCGAACTTTACGCAGCTCGCTGGGATGCGTGGTTTGATGGCCAACCCGGCTGGACGTATCATCGAACTACCGATCAAATCGTCATTCCGTGAAGGTCTTACGGTTCTCGAGTACTTTATCTCGACCCATGGCGCGCGGAAAGGTCTTGCGGATACAGCTCTTAAAACGGCCGATTCAGGTTACTTGACTCGTCGTCTTGTAGACGTTGCCCAAGATGTTATCGTCCGTGAAGATGATTGTGGCACGGATAGAGGTCTAGAAATTTCTGCACTGACTGAAGGCGCTGAGATTATCGAAACTCTGGAAGAGCGTATTGAAGGCCGCCACACGAAGAAAACAATTCGCCACCCGGAAACTGGTGAAGTGATTGTTGAGAAAGATGGCTTAATTACGGCTGACTTATCTCGGAAAGTAATTGATGCAGGCATCGAGACAGTGACGATTCGTTCTGCATTTACATGTAATACGAAACACGGTGTATGTAAAAAATGTTACGGCATCAACTTGGCTACAGGTGAAACGGTTGAGGTCGGTGAAGCAGTCGGAATCATCGCTGCACAATCGATTGGAGAACCAGGAACTCAGCTTACGATGCGTACATTCCATACAGGGGGTGTCGCAGGAGACGATATCACATCAGGTCTTCCGCGTATCCAAGAAATTTTCGAAGCAAGGAATCCTAAAGGGCAAGCTGTCATTTCTGAAATCAAAGGTGAAGTGACCGAAATCGATGAAATCCGGGAAGGACAGAAAGAAGTCACAATCCAGGGTGAAGTCGAAACAAGAAAATACTTGGCTCCTTACAATGCCCGTCTAAAAGTTCAAATTGGCGATTCGATCGACCGGGGTGAAAGCATCACGGAAGGTTCAATCGATCCGAAAGAATTAATTGTTGTAAAAGATGTCGCAACGGTTCAGGAATACTTGCTGAAGGAAGTTCAGAAAGTATACCGTATGCAAGGTGTTGAAATCGGAGATAAGCACGTTGAAGTAATGGTTCGCCAAATGCTTCGCAAAGTGCGTGTTATTGAAGCTGGAGACACTGACTTGTTGCCTGGATCTTTGCTGGATATCCATCAGTTCTCAGAAGCCAATGGCGCTGTCCTCAAAAAAGGCAAAGTGCCGGCAACATCCCGTCCGGTCATTCTTGGTATTACAAAAGCGTCGCTTGAGACGGAATCATTCCTATCTGCAGCTTCCTTCCAAGAAACGACGCGTGTCCTTACGGATGCAGCTATCAAAGGCAAGACGGATGAATTGCTCGGCTTGAAGGAAAATGTCATCATCGGTAAACTTGTACCAGCTGGAACAGGTATGCAGCGTTACCGTCATGTCGAGATGGAACAAGACAAAGAAGCAGACTCCGCTGACGCAGTATCAGTAGAGTAACCCGGAACAAAACGGGGGAGTCAAAAAGATCCCCCCGTTTTTTCTATTAATTGTTGACAGTTTCTCCGGCAGGTGATAATATACAAAAGGTTGATAGTTGAATGTCTGTACTTTGGAGGATATGCTCATGTCTTATGATAAAGTGGAGCAGGCACAGAAAACGATCATCGGTACAAAGCAAACAGTTAAAGCGATCCGCACAGGTGCTGCAAAGGAAGTTATCCTTGCGACCGATGCAGATGAACGCTTTATCGTCCCGGTAGTCCGGGAAGCAGAGCTTCACGGCATCCCTATTACTTATGTGGACTCGAGAATTACTCTCGGCCATGCATGTGGAATAGAGGTTGGAGCAGTAGCGGTTGCAATTACTGTTTAATGGTTTTTGTGTATATATGCACAAAGACTTTGTTTTTACCCTTAAAATGAACCACCTGGATGTGTGGTCTTGTAAAAGAGTAATGAAAGGAGGAAAATCCGATGCCTACAATTAACCAATTGGTCCGCAAACCTCGTAAATCGAAAGTTTCCGGTTCTAAATCACCAGCACTCGGAAAGAGCTATAACAGCTTCAAAAAGTCGATGACTGATGTTAATTCACCACAAAAAAGAGGTGTTTGCACACGTGTCGGCACGATGACTCCGAAGAAACCGAACTCGGCTCTTCGTAAATATGCACGTGTACGTTTGACTAACACTCTTGAAGTCAACGCTTATATCCCTGGTGAAGGCCACAACCTTCAAGAGCACAGCGTTGTTCTTATCCGCGGCGGACGTGTAAAAGACTTACCGGGTGTTCGTTACCACATCGTTCGTGGTGCACTCGATACAGCTGGCGTAACTGGCCGTATGCAAAGCCGTTCTCAATACGGTGCGAAAAGACCAAAAGAAAAGAAAAACTAATAACGAAATGATCATTTCGAAAGGAGGAACACAATATGCCTCGTAAAGGTCCTGTTGCAAAGCGTGACGTATTACCGGATCCGATTTACAATTCCAAGCTTGTCACTCGTCTTATCAATAAAATGATGGTAGACGGTAAAAAAGGTACATCTCAAAAAATCCTCTATGGTGCGTTTGAACTTGTTAAAGAACGTTCCGGAAAAGACCCGATTGAAGTATTTGAAGCTGCACTTAACAATGTAATGCCTGTACTTGAAGTACGTGCTCGCCGTGTCGGTGGTGCGAACTACCAAGTTCCAGTCGAAGTACGTCCTGAACGCCGTACGACACTAGGATTGCGCTACCTTGTGAACTACTCCCGTACACGCGGTGAGAAAACAATGGAGGAACGTCTTGCGAATGAAATCCTTGATGCTTCCAACAACACAGGTGCTTCCGTAAAACGTCGTGAAGAAATGCACAAGATGGCTGAAGCGAACAAAGCATTCGCTCACTATCGCTGGTAAGATCGGACATTTATCTTTCTGCGGCAGAAGAATCTGCAACGCGTGCTAGCTTTTGCTGAACGGAGATAAAAGCCTTAGGTGATGAAGAAGATTTTCAAGAGAAATTTTACGAGCTCGCTCTTGTTGATCTGAAAATACATACACCGAGGTGTGATTTGATTGATGCCCCAACCCGAAACGGAAGGAGATATACAAAATGGCTAGAGAGTTCTCCTTAGAGAATACTCGTAACATTGGTATCATGGCTCACATCGACGCTGGTAAAACGACGACGACTGAGCGGATCCTTTTTTACACAGGTAAGATCCATAAAATCGGAGAAACGCACGAGGGTGCTTCTCAGATGGACTGGATGGAGCAGGAACAAGAGCGTGGTATCACGATCACTTCTGCGGCAACAACTGCACAATGGAAAGGCCATCGAGTAAACATCATCGATACACCGGGACACGTGGACTTCACTGTTGAAGTTGAGCGTTCACTCCGTGTACTTGATGGTGCTGTAACAGTTCTTGATGCGCAATCAGGTGTTGAGCCTCAAACTGAAACAGTTTGGCGCCAGGCTACTACTTATGGTGTACCTCGTATCGTGTTCGTCAACAAGATGGACAAGACAGGTGCAGATTTCCTATATTCAGTAGGTACGCTTCACAACCGTCTTCAAGCAAATGCACACCCGATCCAATTGCCGATCGGCTCTGAAGATACATTCCGCGGAATCATCGACCTTGTCGAAATGAAAGCGACTATGTATGGTAATGACCTTGGTACAGATACAACTGTCGAGGAAATTCCTGAAGAGTTCCGTGCACAAGCTGAAGAATACCGTGAGAAGCTAATCGAAGCGATTGTTGATTTCGATGAAGATCTTATGGAGAAATACCTCGGCGGCGAAGAGCTTACAGTCGAAGAAATCAAAACAGCTATCCGTAAAGCGACACTTGCGGTAGAGTTCTACCCTGTTGTTTGCGGTACAGCATTTAAAAACAAAGGTGTTCAGCTAGTTCTTGATGCAGTCGTTGACTACTTGCCTGCACCAACAGATATCCCTTCAATGAGCGGTATCAACCCTGATACAGAAGAAGAGGAAGAGCGTCATCCAAGCGACGAAGATCCATTCTCCGCGCTTGCATTTAAAGTTATGACTGACCCTTACGTCGGTAAACTTACATTCTTCCGTGTCTATTCAGGTGTCCTTCAATCAGGTTCTTACGTACAGAACTCGACGAAAGGCAAGCGTGAGCGTGTTGGACGTATCCTTCAAATGCACGCGAACAGCCGTGAAGAGATCAGTGAAGTCCACGCGGGTGAAATCGCGGCAGCTGTTGGATTGAAAGATACAACAACTGGGGACACACTTTGTGATGAAAAGGCGCCAATCATCCTTGAATCAATGGAATTCCCTGAACCGGTAATCTCCGTTGCAATCGAGCCGAAAACAAAAGGCGACCAAGACAAAATGGGTAATGCTCTTGCTAAATTGCAAGAAGAAGACCCTACATTCCGTGCGCATACAGACCAAGAAACAGGCGAAGTTATCATCGCTGGTATGGGTGAGCTTCACCTAGATATCATCGTTGACCGTCTACGCCGTGAGTTCAAGGTTGAAGCTAACGTAGGTGCTCCACAAGTATCTTACCGTGAAACATTCCGCAGCGCTGCGGAAGTTGAAGGTAAGTTTGTCCGCCAATCTGGTGGTCGTGGACAATACGGACACGTTTGGATCGAATTCTCTCCAAACGAAGAAGGAAAAGGATTCGAATTCCAAAACGCAATCGTCGGTGGGGTTGTTCCTCGTGAATACATTCCATCCGTTGAAGCGGGTCTTCGTGACTCACTAGACAATGGTGTTCTTGCTGGATATCCATTGATCGATGTTAAAGCTCGTCTCTTTGACGGATCTTACCATGACGTTGACTCCAACGAAATGGCATTCAAGATCGCTGCGTCCATGGCACTTAAAAACGCAGCAGCTAAATGTAATCCAGTACTTCTCGAGCCAATGATGAAAGTTGAAGTCATCATCCCTGAAGAATACATGGGAGATATCATGGGTGACATCACTTCCCGTCGTGGACGCGTAGAAGGTATGGAAGCACGCGGTAACGCACAAGTTGTCCGTGCAATGGTTCCACTAGCGGAAATGTTCGGTTACGCAACATCTCTACGTTCGAATACACAAGGACGCGGTGTGTTCTCAATGGTATTCGATCACTACGAAGATGTACCGAAATCAATCTCTGAAGAAGTCATCAAAAAAAATAAAGGCGAATAATTGTATTTCGTCCTTGTTTCTACAGTTGATTACTTGTAAGATATGGATAGTTGAAGGGAATGAACCTTCAGCTTCCATAGCTATATAAAATTAAACACTCACATTTTAAGGAGGAATTCCAAAATGGCTAAAGAAAAATTCGACCGCTCCAAGGAGCATGCTAACATTGGTACAATCGGTCACGTTGACCATGGTAAAACAACTTTGACTGCAGCAATCGCTACAGTTCTTTCAAAGAAAATGGGTGGAGAAGCGAAATCATACGCTGACGTTGATAACGCTCCAGAAGAAAAAGAGCGTGGAATCACAATCAACACTTCTCACATCGAGTATGAAACTGAAAAGCGTCACTATGCACACGTTGACTGCCCAGGACATGCTGACTATGTTAAGAACATGATCACTGGTGCTGCTCAAATGGACGGCGGTATCCTAGTAGTATCTGCTGCTGACGGCCCAATGCCACAAACTCGTGAGCACATCCTTCTTTCCCGTCAAGTAGGTGTTCCTTACCTAGTTGTATTCATGAACAAATGTGACATGGTTGACGACGAAGAACTTCTTGAACTAGTTGAGATGGAAATTCGTGACCTTCTTTCCGAGTATGAGTTCCCTGGCGACGACCTACCAGTCATCAAAGGTTCTGCTCTTAAAGCTCTTGAAGGAGAGCCAGAGTGGGAAGAGAAAGTCGTTGAGCTTATGAACGCTGTTGACGAGTACATTCCAACTCCTCCACGTGACACTGAAAAGCCATTCATGATGCCTGTCGAGGACGTATTCTCGATCACAGGCCGTGGTACAGTTGCTACAGGACGCGTTGAGCGTGGCCAAGTTAAAGTCGGTGACGTTGTAGAAATCATCGGTTTGACTGAAGAACCAAAATCAACAACTGTAACAGGTGTTGAAATGTTCCGTAAGCTTCTTGACTATGCAGAAGCTGGAGACAACATCGGTGCACTTCTTCGTGGGGTAGCTCGTGAAGATATCGAACGTGGTCAAGTACTTGCAAAGCCAGGTACAATCACGCCGCACACTAAGTTCAAATCAGAAGTTTACGTTCTTTCTAAAGAAGAGGGTGGACGTCACACTCCATTCTTCTCTAACTACCGTCCACAGTTCTACTTCCGTACAACTGACGTAACTGGAATCATTCATCTTCCAGAAGGCGTTGAGATGGTTATGCCTGGAGACAACGTTGAAATGACTGTTGAATTGATCTCTCCAATCGCGATTGAAGAAGGAACTAAATTCTCAATCCGTGAAGGTGGACGTACAGTTGGCGCTGGCGTTGTTGCTACAATCGAAAAGTAAGATCATACATTGATTGCAATCATGGAAATCCCGTCCTTGTGACGGGATTTTTCATGTCTACAAAACGCAGCTGAGTGTTCTGCTCGACGATTCGGATTATCTACAAATCTCACATACACTCATCTGAAGTAAGTATCCGCTTAATTTGAAGAGTCCTATATTAAGTACTCAAAAACAATAACTAAATCGTCTGGGATATATAGTAGAGATAACTAAAGAAACCGTCAAACGGAGCGTATGCAGACCGTAGAGGTAACACATTTCTCTGACTTTATTCCAAATTTATGGATCCCACTTGAATATCTGAACCGAAGAATATATAATAAGCAAGGTTAAAGAAAAAGATTTTCCGTAAAAGACTTGCGGAAATCTATATCCTTATGTATAATGTTGAATGTTGGTCTTTGACTG
>NZ_BQYK01000002.1:282991-294490 GCF_023168145.1 Sporosarcina sp. NCCP-2222 | reverse complement strand
ATAGGCGAAAAAGGAGGGAAAATAATGGCAAAACAAAAGATTCGTATTCGTTTAAAAGCATATGATCACCGTATTCTTGATCAATCTGCTGAAAAGATCGTTGAAACAGCAAAACGTTCAGGTGCTAGCGTATCAGGTCCGATTCCGTTGCCAACTGAAAGATCTGTATACACGATCCTTCGTGCGGTACATAAGTACAAAGATTCGCGCGAGCAGTTCGAAATGCGTACGCATAAACGTCTAATCGATATCGTCAATCCGACACCACAAACTGTTGATGCATTGATGAAACTTGACTTACCGTCAGGCGTAGACATCGAAATCAAACTTTAATCTTACCAATACAAAACAAACTATTTCAGGAGGTGTGACAAATGACCAAAGGAATCTTAGGAAGAAAAGTCGGCATGACGCAAATCTTTGCTGAAAACGGCGATTTGATCCCAGTAACTGTGATTGAAGCTGCTCCAAACGTTGTTCTTCAAAAGAAGACAGTTGAAACAGACGGCTACGAAGCAATCCAGCTTGGATTCGATGATAAACGTGAAAAGCTTGCGAACAAACCTGAAAAGGGACACGTTGCAAAAGCTGAAACGGCACCTAAGCGCTTCATCCGTGAATTCCGCGGAGTGGATGTAGCTGGGTACGAAGTTGGTCAGGAAGTCAAAGTTGACGCATTCGCTGAAGGCGATATCGTTGATATTACAGGAGTATCAAAAGGAAAAGGATTCCAAGGTGTTATTAAACGCCACGGACATTCCCGCGGCCCAATGAGCCACGGTTCCCGTTTCCACCGTAAACCAGGTTCCCTAGGAGCTGTTGACGGACAACGCGTATTCAAAGGTATGAAACTACCTGGACGCACTGGCGGGAAAACAATTACTATCCAAAACCTTGAAATCGTACGAGTTGACGCTGAGCGTAACTTGTTGCTAGTTAAAGGTAATGTTCCAGGAGCACGCAAATCATTGATCCAAGTGAAAAGTGCTATTAAAGGGAACTAATTTCTAAAGGAAGGAGGAAACAAGAATGCCTAAAGTATCCGTACTAAACCAGACAGGTTCTTCAGTCGGCGAAATCGAATTGAACGAAGCAATCTTCGGAATCGAGCCGAACGAAGCTGTCCTATTTGAAACATTGGTTCAACAACGCGCTTCTTTGCGCCAAGGTAACCATAAAGTAAAAACTCGCGCGGAAGTAGCCGGCGGTGGACGTAAACCGTGGCGCCAAAAAGGAACAGGTCGTGCTCGTCAAGGGTCCATCCGTTCACCACAATGGCGTGGAGGCGGTATCGTATTCGGTCCAACTCCAAGAAGCTACAGCTACAAACTTCCTAAGAAAGTTCGTCGCTTAGCTCTTCGTTCAGCACTTTCTACAAAAGTACGCGACGAAGAAATCATCGTATTGGAAGGCCTAGCTTTCGACGCACCAAAAACAAAGGAATTTGTAAAAGTGCTTGAAAACCTTTCTATCGAGAAAAAAGCATTGTTCGTAACTGCTGACCTAGATGAAACAGTAGCATTGTCTGCTCGTAACATCCCTGGTGTAAGCGTAGTTACAGCTAACGGCATCAATGTTCTTGACCTTGTCGCTCATGATAAGCTTGTCATCACAAAAGGTGCAGTTGAAAAATTAGAGGAGGTGCTTGGTTAATGGAAGCACGTGATGTACTGAAACGTCCGGTCATTACCGAGCGTTCTTCTGAACAAATGGAGTTAAAAAAATACACTTTCGAAGTTGATACACGCGCTAACAAAACGCATGTAAAGCAAGCAGTCGAAGAAATCTTCGGCGTGAAAGTGGAAAAAGTCAACGTTCAGAACTACAAAGGTAAGTTCAAGCGTATGGGCAAACATGCTGGTTATACGAACAAGCGCCGTAAAGCGATCGTTACGTTAACAGCAGACTCCAAAGACATCGAACTATTTGAAATGTAATTGAAACGCAATTAAACGAAGGAGGGAACACCAATGGCGATTAAGAAATACAAACCTACCTCCAACGGACGTCGTAACATGACTAGCTCGGACTTCTCTGACATCACGACAGATAAGCCGGAAAAATCATTGCTTACACCGCTCAAACGCAAAGGCGGCCGTAACAACCAAGGTAGGATGACTGTTCGTCACCAAGGTGGAGGCCACAAGCGCCAATACCGTGTCATCGATTTCCAACGTCTGAAAGATGGCATTCCAGGACGCGTTGCTACGATCGAATACGATCCAAACCGTTCTGCTAACATCGCATTGATTAACTATGCAGATGGAGAAAAACGCTACATCCTAGCACCAAAAGGTCTAGAAGTAGGCATGACAATCATGTCTGGACCGGAAGCTGATATCCGTGTAGGAAACTCACTTCCACTAGAAAACATTCCAATGGGTTCTACGATCCACAACATCGAGTTGAAGCCTGGTAAAGGCGGACAGCTAGTACGTTCTGCAGGTACATCTGCACAACTTCTAGGTCGTGAAGGCAAATATGTCATCATCCGTCTACAATCTGGTGAAGTTCGTATGGTTCTAGCTACTTGCCGCGCTACAATCGGCCAAGTTGGTAACGAGCAGCACGAATTGATCAACATCGGTAAAGCAGGTCGTTCTCGTTGGTTAGGCAAGCGCCCGACTGTTCGTGGTTCTGTCATGAACCCTAACGATCACCCACACGGTGGTGGTGAAGGACGTACACCAATCGGCCGTCCGACTCCTGTTACACCTTGGGGCAAACCGGCTCTTGGCTACAAAACTCGTAAGAAAAACAACAAATCCGACAAACTTATCGTTCGTCGTCGTAAAAAATAATGTGATAGCACTGCGGTTCAATGATTGGGCCGTAGTACAATCACGGAGGGAGGTTTCGACATGGGCCGCAGCTTGAAAAAAGGACCTTTTGCAGATGATCATCTATTGAAAAAGGTTGATGCACAAAAAGATGCACCAAAAAAACAGGTTATCAAAACTTGGTCTCGCCGTTCTACTATCTTCCCGTCTTTCATCGGATTGACGATTGCTGTATACGACGGACGCAAACACGTACCTGTTTATGTGACTGAGGATATGGTTGGTCACAAATTGGGCGAATTCGTACCTACGCGCACTTACAAAGGTCATGGTGCCGACGATAAGAAAACAAAACGCTAATTGAGAGGAGGTATTCCTGATGCAACAAGTAAAAGCTACTGCCCGCACAGTCCGCATTGCTCCTCGCAAAGTCCGTTTGGTCGTTGATCTTATCCGGGGCAAGAAAATCGGTGAAGCTGTCGCGATTCTACGCCTGACGCCTAAAGCGGCATCTCCGGTTGTAGAAAAAGTATTGAAATCAGCAATTGCAAACGCTGAACACAACTATGAAATGGATGTCGAAAACCTCATCGTAAGCGAAGTATTCGTTGATGAAGGTCCGACAATGAAACGTTTCCGTCCACGTGCACAAGGGCGTGCAAGTGCGATCAACAAACGTACTAGCCACATCACTGTAGTGGTATCTGAAAAGAAGGAGGGATAATTCGTGGGTCAAAAAGTACATCCTAACGGTTTACGGGTTGGCATCATTCGTGATTGGGATTCGAAGTGGTATGCAGAAAAAGACTACGCAGACCTATTACACGAAGACTTGAAAATCCGTGAATATATCGAACAACGTCTTGTTGACGCAGCACTTTCCAAAGTGGAAATCGAGCGTGCAGCAAAGCGTGTTAACATTACTATTCACACTGCGAAGCCAGGTATGGTGATCGGTAAAGGCGGTTCTGAAGTCGAGGCACTTCGTAAACAGCTTAACGAAATCACTGGCAAGCGTGTTCACATCAATATCGTTGAAATCAAACGTGCAGATCTTGACGCGAAATTGGTTGCAGAATCAATCGCACGTCAATTGGAAAGCCGTGTATCTTTCCGTCGTGCACAAAAACAAGCGATCCAACGCACAATCCGTGCTGGCGCTAAAGGTATCAAAACGCAAGTATCCGGACGTCTTGGCGGTGCCGACATCGCTCGTGCGGAACACTACAGCGAAGGAACTGTTCCTCTCCATACATTACGTGCTGACATCGACTATGCACACGCAGAAGCCGATACTACTTATGGTAAGCTAGGCGTTAAAGTATGGATCTACCGGGGAGAAGTCCTTCCAGTGAAGAAGAACTCTGAGGAAGGAGGCAACTAATATGTTAATGCCTAAACGCGTTAAACACCGTCGTGTATTCCGTGGCAAGATGCGCGGTATGACAAAAGGCGGCGCAAAAGTTCAATTCGGTGAATTCGGCATCCAAGCTACTGAATCTGGCTGGATCACAAACCGTCAAATCGAATCTGCCCGTATTGCGATGACACGTTACATGAAGCGTGGCGGTAAAGTATGGATCAATATTTTCCCGCATAAACCATATACGAAAAAGCCTCTTGAAGTCCGGATGGGTTCCGGTAAGGGTGCTGTTGAAGGCTGGGTAGCAGTTGTTAAACCTGGTCGAGTAATGTTTGAAATTGCAGGTGTGTCTGAAGAAGTTGCACGTGAAGCACTTCGACTCGCATCGCACAAACTGCCTGTAAAGAGCAAGTTTGTTAAACGTGAAGAAATTGGTGGTGAGTCTAATGAAAGCTAATGAAATCCGTGACTTGACAACTGCAGAAATCGAGCAAAAGGTAAAATCACTGAAAGAAGAGCTTTTCAACCTTCGCTTCCAATTAGCGACAGGACAATTAGAAAACACTGCACGCATCCGCGAAGTTCGCAAATCGATTGCGCGCATGAAAACTGTAATACGTCAAAGAGAGATCAGTGCAAATAACTGATGAAGGAGGTTGCAGCCATGACTGAGCGTAACCAGCGCAAAGTATATACAGGCCGTGTCGTATCCGACAAAATGGATAAAACAGTTACCGTAATGGTAGAGACACACAAAAAGCATTCTTTATACGGCAAGCGTGTAAAGTATTCAAAGAAATTCAAAGCACATGATGAAATGAATGAAGCGAAAATCGGCGATATCGTTCGCATTATGGAAACTCGCCCACTATCAGCAACAAAACGTTTCCGCCTCATCGAAGTAGTCGAAAAAGCGGTCATCATTTAATAACGTTCGGAAAGTAAATTCCGAGAGGAGGTAGCCTCAATGATTCAACAGGAAACTCGTATGAAAGTTGCCGACAATTCAGGTGCGCGTGAAGTTTTAACAATTAAAGTACTTGGTGGTACTGGACGCAAAACTGCGAATATCGGTGATATCGTCGTTGTTACGGTCAAGAAAGCAACACCAGGCGGCGTTGTCAAGAAAGGTGACGTTGTTAAAGCTGTTATCGTCCGCACGAAAAGCGGAGTGCGTCGTAAAGATGGCTCCTACATTACGTTCGACGAAAACGCATGCGTAATCATCCGTGATGATAAGAGCCCACGTGGAACTCGTATTTTCGGACCAGTTGCCCGCGAACTTCGCGACAACAACTTCATGAAGATCATTTCACTAGCTCCAGAAGTTCTTTAATCACATGACAGTGCCAATCAAGGAGGTGCGATACAATGCACGTTAAAAAAGGCGATAAAGTAAAAGTTATCACTGGGAAAGACAAAGGTAAAACTGGCGTCATCCTCTCAGTACTTCCAAACAAAGAACGAGTTCTTGTCGAAGGTGTTAACATCGTCAAAAAGCATACAAAACCGAACCAAGCAAATCCTCAAGGAGGCATTGTGAGCATGGAAGCAGCTATCCATGTTTCTAATGTAATGCTCATCGATCCAAAATCGGGCGAACCTACTCGCGTCGGTTACAAATACGAGGAAAAAACGGAAAGCGGCAAAACATACCGCATCAAATCCCGTGTTGCTAAAAAGTCCGGCGAAGTACTTGACGTAATTAGCAAAAAAGAACTTAAAGAAAAAAAATAATCTCTTGAAGAAGGGAGGTTCTTTAGAATGAGCCGTCTGAAAGATAAATTCGTAAAAGAAATCACACCTGCTCTTATGAGCAAGTTTGAATATAAGTCTGTCATGCAAGTGCCGAAAGTCGAGAAAATCGTCATCAACATGGGTGTAGGTGACGCAGTTCAAAACTCAAAAGCACTAGATGCGGCAGTAGAAGATTTAACAACTATCTCTGGTCAAAAGCCAGTAGTTACAAAAGCGAAGAAGTCAATCGCTGGATTCCGTCTACGTGAAGGTATGCCAATCGGAGCGAAAGTAACGCTACGTGGAGATCGCATGTATGAATTCCTTGACAAGCTGATCGCTATTTCACTTCCTCGTGTACGTGACTTCCGTGGTGTTTCTAAAAAAGCATTCGATGGTCGCGGCAACTATACGCTAGGTGTTAAAGAACAGCTCATTTTCCCTGAAATTGACTACGATAAAGTATCAAAAGTACGTGGAATGGATATCGTCATCGTTACGACTGCAAACTCCGATGAAGAAGCACGTGAGTTATTGACGCAGTTCGGCATGCCGTTCCAAAAGTAAATAAAAGGGAGGCGAAAACGTGGCTAAGAAATCAATGATCGTTAAACAGAAACGTACGCCAAAGTTCAAAGTACAAGAATATACACGTTGCGAGCGCTGTGGTCGTCCGCACTCCGTATATCGTAAATTCAAACTTTGCCGTATTTGTTTCCGCGAACTTGCATACAAGGGACAAATCCCAGGCGTCAAAAAAGCTAGCTGGTAATCCCCTAACTTGGGAAGGAGGTTAATGGAATGACAATGAGTGATCCGATTGCAGATATGCTTACACGCATCCGTAACGCGAACATGGTTCGCCACGAGAAGCTTGAGGTACCTGCTTCAAATATGAAAAAAGAAATCGCAGAAATCTTGAAGCGTGAAGGTTTCGTACGCGATGTCGAATACGTGGAAGATAGCAAACAAGGCATCATCCGCATTTTCCTGAAATATGGTCAAAACAACGAGCGTGTTATCACTGGTCTTAAACGTATTTCAAAACCGGGTCTTCGCGTTTATGCAAAAACGAACGAAGTGCCTAAAGTTTTGAATGGTCTAGGTATCGCCCTCGTTTCCACGTCACATGGTCTCCTTACAGATAAGGAAGCTCGTGCAAAACAAGTAGGCGGAGAAGTCGTAGCTTACGTTTGGTAATCCGCAACAATAGAATGGAGGTGCAATTGAATGTCCCGTATTGGCAAAAAGCCGATTGAGGTGCCTGAAAACGTAACTGTCACTATTTCTGATGACAACCACGTTACTGTAAAAGGACCGAAAGGCGAACTTACAAATACATTTAACACTGATATCAAAATCGAACAAGAAGGCAACGTTATCACTTTGGTCCGTCCTTCTGACGCGAAAGAACACCGTTCCATCCACGGAACAACTCGTTCACTTTTGAACAACATGGTCGTAGGTGTATCTCAAGGATTCGAGCGTACTCTTGAACTTGTCGGGGTAGGTTACCGTGCACAACTTCAAGGTAATAAGCTTGTATTGAACGTTGGATACTCTCATCCAGTTGAATTCACACCAGAAGAAGGAATCCAAGTTGAAGTTCCTTCCAATACAAAGATCATCGTTCGTGGCATCAACAAAGAGCGCGTAGGTGCTCTTGCTTCGAACATCAGACAAGTACGTCCACCAGAGCCTTACAAAGGTAAAGGTATCAAGTACGAAGGCGAACAAATCCGCCGCAAAGAAGGAAAAACAGGTAAATAATGCCGCTTAAGGCATCCGGAAGGAGTGACCACGATGATCACAAAACAGGATAAAAACGCTGTACGTAAAAAACGTCACGCACGTGTGCGTACGAAAATCAGCGGATCCGCAGCGCGTCCACGTTTGAATGTGTACCGTTCAAATAAACATATCTATGCACAATTGATCGATGATGTGAATGGCGTTACGATTGCAAGTGCTTCCACTATGGATAAAGAGTTCGGTGCTGACTCAAAAGGCAATGCTGAAGCAGCAGCTAAAGTCGGCGAAATGATCGCGAAAAAAGCCGTTGAAAAAGACGTCAAGTCAGTCGTTTTTGACCGTGGCGGATACCTATTTCACGGCCGTGTCAAAGCTCTTGCGGACGCAGCACGCGAAAATGGACTGGAATTTTAATTAAGAAGGAGGGACATATTTCATGCGTCGTAATGATCAGATTAAAAGTGAATTCGAAGAACGCGTAGTTACGATTAACCGCGTAGCGAAAGTGGTTAAAGGTGGACGTCGTTTCCGTTTTACTGCACTTGTCGTAGTCGGAGATAAAAACGGCCGTGTCGGTTTCGGAACTGGTAAAGCACAAGAGGTTCCAGATGCAATCCGTAAAGCTATCGAAGATGCGAAGAAAAACTTGATTCAAGTGCCAATGGTACAAGGAACTACACCACACGAAGTACTAGGACGTTTCGGTGCTGGACAGATCCTTATCAAACCAGCAGCACCTGGTACTGGAGTTATCGCCGGAGGACCTGTCCGTGCGGTACTAGAACTAGCAGGAATCACGGATATCCTTTCAAAATCTCTAGGTTCTAGCACACCAATCAACATGGTCCGTGCAACAATTGAAGGGCTGAAGAGCTTGAAACGCGCAGAAGACGTAGCAAAATTGCGCGGCAAATCCGTAGAAGAACTGTTAGGTTGAGGGGGGAAATACAATGGCAAATAAACTTGAAATCACCCTTACTAAAAGTGTGATCGGTGCTAAACCGGCACAACGCAAAACAGTTGAAGCATTAGGTCTGCGCAAATTAAACCAAACGGTTGAACATGAAGATAACGTCGCAATCCGCGGCATGATCAACAAAGTCAGCCACTTGGTATCTGTAAAAGAACAATAATCCACATTTTCGAATAAGGAGGTGCCGATAAGGATGAAATTACACGAAATGAAACCAGCCGAAGGCGCACGTAAATCACGTAAGCGTATTGGACGTGGTATCGGTTCCGGTACTGGTAAAACTTCCGGTAAAGGTCACAAAGGTCAAAAAGCTCGTTCCGGCGGCGGCGTTCGTCTCGGATTCGAGGGTGGTCAGCTTCCACTTTTCCAACGTCTTCCTAAGCGTGGATTTACGAACATCAACCGTAAGGAATACGCGATCGTTAACCTTGAAACTCTTAACCGTTTTGAGGATGGCACGGAAGTAACGCCTGAATTGCTAGTCGAAACAGGAATTGTGAGCAATGAAAAATCCGGTATTAAGATTCTTGGTAATGGGACTCTTGAGAAAAAGATCACTGTCAAAGCTCACAAATTCTCCGCTTCTGCTAAAGAAGCAATCGAGAAAGCGGGCGGGCAAGCCGAGGTGGTATAATGTTTCAGACAATCTCCAACTTTATGCGCGTTAGAGATATTAGGTCTAAAATCATTTTCACACTACTTGTGCTCATCGTTTTCCGGCTCGGAACTTTCATTCCAGTGCCGAACGTTGACGCGACTGCTTTACAAGCAACGAATAACCAATTTATCGGTTTCTTAAACACATTTGGTGGTGGGGCATTATCCAAGTTCTCTATCTTCGCGATGGGAATCATGCCTTACATCACCGCATCCATCATCGTGCAGTTATTGCAGATGGATGTCGTTCCGAAATTTACAGAGTGGGCGAAGCAAGGGGATGTCGGAAGACGGAAGCTTGCCCAGTTCACACGTTATTTCACTGTTGTTCTTGCTTTTATCCAAGCGATCGCTATGTCATTCGGGTTTAACCAAATGTTCGGCGGCACGCTGATCAAGGATGAAGGCATTTCAACTTACATCGTAATTGCAATCGTTCTGACAGCAGGAACTTCATTCTTGTTGTGGCTGGGTGAACAAATTACCGCAAAAGGTGTCGGTAATGGAATTTCCATTATCATCTTTGCTGGTATTGCGGCGGGTATCCCGAACGCGGTTAACCAACTGTATGCCACTCAAATTCAAGATGCGGGCGACCTGCTATTCATCCGTATTGCAACGATGGCACTATTATTGATTGTTATTATCGCAATCATTGCTGGTGTCGTTTACGTACAAGAAGCGCTTCGTAAAATTCCAATTCAATATGCAAAACGAGTGACTGGCCGCGGTCAAACAACTGCAGGACAACAAACTCATTTGCCATTGAAATTGAATGCAGCCGGAGTTATTCCAGTAATCTTTGCCGTGGCATTTTTCATCACACCACAGCAATTGGCGGCATTTTTCGGCGAGAACAGCGTAACGAAGTTCATCACTCGGACATTCGATTACACACATCCTGTCGGAATGATCATTTACGTAGCATTGATCCTTGCGTTCACCTATTTCTATGCATTCATTCAAGTGAATCCAGAAAATATGGCGGACAACTTGAAAAAGCAAGGTGCTTACATCCCGGGCATTCGTCCAGGACAAAACACACAAAAATACTTGACTAGCACTTTGTACAGACTGACATTCGTCGGCTCCATCTTCTTGGCGCTCGTCGCAGTCATGCCGATTTTCTTCATCAATCTAGCCAACCTTCCACAGTCGGCTCAGATCGGTGGAACGAGTTTGCTCATCGTCGTCGGGGTTGCCCTTGAGACTATGAAGCAGTTGGAATCCCAACTCGTAAAAAGGCATTACAAAGGCTTCATGAAATAAATCCGTATAGGTTTGTCCCTATCGGTGTAATATGGATGGAGGGCAAGACGTATGAATATCGTATTAATGGGTCTACCTGGAGCCGGAAAAGGCACACAGGCAGACAAAATTGTCGAAAAGTACGAAATCCCTCATATTTCTACAGGCGATATGTTCCGTGCTGCAATAGCAGAAGGCACGGAACTTGGAGTCAAAGCAAAGTCGTTCATGGATCAAGGCGCACTTGTGCCTGATGAAGTGACTATCGGAATCGTTCGTGAACGATTAAGCAAGTCGGATTGCGACAAAGGTTTCCTTCTAGATGGATTTCCTCGCACAGTGCCTCAAGCCGAGGCGCTCGATCAGCTTCTCGCTGATATGGGACGGAAAATCACAGATGTTCTGAACATCAAAGTCGAAAAGGAAGAACTGATCGCAAGATTGACCGGTCGCAGAATTTGCAAAGTATGCGGCACATCCTATCATTTGCAGTTTAATCCACCAAAAGTGGATGGAATCTGTGACAAGGATGGCGGGGAACTTTATCAGCGAGCGGATGATAATCCGGAAACTGTCACGAACCGTCTGGAAGTAAATATGAATCAAACAGCACCGCTCTTAGCGTTCTATGATGCAAAAGGCGTGCTTTCAAATATTGATGGTGAGCAGGACATCAATGACGTTTTTAAAGATTTGGACGCAATCCTTAGCGAAAGCGCACAGTGATCCTTTCCGGGCACAATTCATGCACGCCTTCTGTAAAGGGCAGCACTTGCTGCACGGAAAGTAAGATTAACGAGCTGCAAAAGCATATGATGCCCGGTATAGGAACTGGTAAGAGCCCGATGATGATTCGCACCAGATCGAATCAAATGCAATTCGCCATGCGAGTGGCTATAATGTATTTGTCGAAAAGGTCTAAAACGAATTCGGGGTTCCTCCACGGCAATCCTGTCGGTCGTGTCTATTCCGATGCGATATTCCACAAC
>NZ_BQYK01000002.1:277416-282863 GCF_023168145.1 Sporosarcina sp. NCCP-2222 | reverse complement strand
GATATAGAAGGGAGACAGGATTGATGGCGAAGGACGACGTAATTGAAGTTGAAGGAACCGTAGTCGAAACGTTGCCGAACGCGATGTTCAAGGTAGAATTGGAAAATGGCCATACGATTCTTGCGCATGTTTCAGGCAAGATCCGTATGCACTTTATCCGCATCCTGCCAGGCGACAAAGTGACATTGGAACTTTCGCCTTACGATTTAACACGCGGTCGGATCACATACCGTTTCAAATAAACTTTTGCAACTCCGGAATATCGAAGGAGGTTGGGTAAGATGAAAGTAAGGCCATCTGTAAAACCGATCTGCGAAAAATGCAAAGTCATTCGCAGACGCGGCCGAGTAATGGTAATCTGTGAAAATCCTAAACACAAACAAAGACAAGGCTAATTCAAAGGGAGGTGCACACTCTATATGGCACGTATTGCTGGAGTAGACGTACCGCGCGATAAGCGCGTTGTCATTTCATTGACATACATTTTTGGAATCGGTAAAACTTCTGCACAAAAGATCTTGGCTAACGCTGGTATCTCTGAAGACACACGCGTTCGTGATTTGACTGATGCAGAACTAGATAAAATCCGTGAGCAAATCGACGGCTTGAAAGTTGAAGGGGATCTTCGCCGTGAAACTTCCCTTAACATCAAACGTTTGATGGAAATCGGTAGCTTCCGTGGAATCCGCCACCGTCGTGGATTGCCAGTACGCGGACAAAACACGAAAAACAACGCACGTACTCGTAAAGGTCCTAAACGGACAGTTGCTAACAAGAAGAAATAATAAGTAAGGGAGGTTTTCTAAACATGGCACGTAAACAACAAACTCGTAAACGTCGTGTAAAAAAGAATATTGAAACTGGTATTGCACATATCCGTTCGACGTTCAACAATACTATCGTAACGATCACTGACAGCCACGGGAATGCACTTTCTTGGTCAAGCGCTGGTGCACTTGGTTTCAGAGGTTCCCGTAAATCAACTCCATTCGCTGCACAAATGGCTGCTGAAACAGCTGCGAAAGCATCTATGGAGCATGGCTTAAAATCTTTGGAAGTTACAGTAAAAGGACCAGGTGCTGGACGTGAAGCTGCTATTCGTTCACTACAAGCTGCAGGTCTTGAAGTAACTGCAATCAGAGACGTAACACCGGTACCACATAACGGTTGCCGCCCGCCAAAACGTCGTCGTGTATAAAGGTTTGTTCTCCAATTGATTGAAAAGCACAATTTTTGGCAAAAATGAATTGTGTGATTGCAATTTGTTGTCTATACGAATCGATTTCAATATGGAACGGCCTATATACTAGACGTTTTGAAGGAGGGTAAATGAATGATCGAGATTGAGAAACCGAAGATTGAAACAGTTATGATCAGCGAAGATTCCAAGTTCGGTAAGTTTATTATTGAACCATTGGAGCGTGGATACGGAAATACGTTAGGGAATTCCTTGCGCCGTGTGCTTCTTTCTTCATTGCCAGGAGCTGCCGTAACATCTATTCAGATCGACGGGGTTCTTCATGAATTCTCTACAATTGAAGGTGTCGTCGAAGACGTAGCAACAATTATTTTGAACGTGAAGAAGCTTGCTCTCAAAATCTACTCAGATGATGAGAAAGTGATTGAAATAGATGTAAAAGGTGAAGGAGTTGTAACAGCAGCTGATATTACTCACGATAGTGATGTCGAAGTGCTGAACCCTGATCTTCATATCGCAACGCTTGGCAAAAACGGACATCTCCGCATGCGCATGTATGCTGTCCGTGGACGGGGCTATGCGCCTTCTGATCAGAACAAACGTGAGGATCTTGCGATTGGTGTTATTCCGATTGACTCTATTTACACTCCAGTTTCACGCGTCAATTTCCAAGTTGAAAACACACGGGTTGGTCAAAGTACTAACTTTGACAAGTTGACGTTTGATATTTGGACAGATGGCAGCATCGGTCCGAAAGAAGCTGTTTCGCTCGGAGCAAAAATCCTGACGGAGCATCTGAACATTTTTGTCGGCATGACTGACGAAGCACAATCTGCTGAAATCATGGTGGAAAAAGAAGAAGACCAGAAAGAGAAAGTCCTTGAGATGACGATTGAAGAACTTGACCTTTCCGTTCGTTCTTATAACTGCCTGAAACGTGCAGGCATCAATACAGTTCTTGAACTTGCTAACAAGTCAGAGGACGAAATGATGAAAGTGCGAAACCTTGGCCGTAAATCACTTGAAGAAGTGAAGGCGAAATTGGACGAGTTGAACCTTGGGTTACGCTCGGAAGATTAAGAAATAAATTGAGGGAGGGAAACTTCTATGGCATACAGAAAACTTGGACGCACAAGTTCACAACGTAAAGCGATGCTACGCGACTTAGCGACAGACCTCATTATTCATGAGCGTATCCAAACGACTGAAGCGCGCGCAAAAGAATTGCGTTCCGTAGTCGAAAAAATGATCACTCTTGGTAAGCGTGGAGATTTGCATGCGCGTCGTCAAGCTGCTGAGTTCATCCGTCGTGAAGTGATTGTAACTGAAGACGAAGAGGGCAAAGAGCAAACGACATTTGCATTGCAAAAATTGTTTGATACAGTTGCACCGCGTTATGCAGATCGCCAAGGCGGTTACACACGTATCATGAAAATGGGACCTCGCCGTGGCGATGGAGCACCTGTAGTAGTTATCGAATTAGTTTAATCCATCTAGACGGGCGGTACGTATGCCGCCGGTGTCTGTTTGGAATCGGAGGAGGGTGTGTCTGGCATTCGCATAGCCACACCCTTCTTTTACAATAGATTTATACGACAATATGAAAAGCTGAGTGTTACGATTGATGGCAGGCACTGTCCCTCCATTGGTCTAGCTCTACGTACCTCATCCGCTGATTCGGATTGAGCACCCGCTATCAGTTATAGATATGAGCGCATTTCTTCGGATGAGGTGCGCGCTTTTTTTATTTTTATTTATATATCCGGCATTCACTGGCTGTAAGACCCCCACCCTACGCATGAGCGTGGAGGCCGTAACAGCTTGTCAATGCACATTCTCTCGGAACGGACCGTACTCGAGTGAAATCTTTACGGACTTAGTGCTCCAAATGATACATAACGATTCAGTCTGGGGTGGTCGAATTGAAGGAAATCCTTTCGTTAGAACATGTTTCATTCACATATGCATCAGAAGACGAGCAGGAGAGCAGAAAAGCATTGGATCATATTTCATTCACCATCAAAGAGGGTGAATGGATAGCGATAGTAGGACATAATGGTTCCGGTAAATCAACATTGGCCAAATTGATCATTGGACTCTTATTCCCGAGCGAAGGGACGATTCGCGTCTTCCTGGAAGAGTTGGGCGAAGAGAATCTTTGGGAGATCCGGTCACAAATGGGCATCGTTTTTCAGAACCCTGACAATCAGTTTGTCGGTTCGACTGTTCAGGATGATGTCGCATTTGCTTTAGAGAACAATGGCGTTCCCTTTGAAGAGATGGTGCCGCGGGTGCATTCTGCCCTTGCCCAAGTGAAGATGGAGTCCTTTCTGGACCACGAACCCCATCACCTATCTGGCGGACAGAAGCAGCGTGTAGCCATCGCAGGGGCGCTTGCTCTCGAACCAGAGCTGCTCATCTTGGACGAAGCGACTTCCATGCTGGATCCGCAAGGCAGGGATGAAGTCATCAAGGTGGTAGAGGAACTGAAGCGGAAAACTGGCTTGACGGTCCTCTCTATTACGCATGACCTGGAGGAAGTCCTGTTGGCTGACCGCGTCATCGTCATGAACCAAGGAAAAGTGCTAGCTATTGGATCGCCCGCAGAGATCTTCGAACGAGGGGATGAGCTGGAAGCGATCGGACTTGATTTGCCGTTTTCCATGAAATTGTCCAGCTATCTTCGAGATGAGGGCATTGATTTGAATGGTAACCATATGTCAGAAGAAGAGTTGGTGAATGAACTATGGACATCGTACTTCAACAAGTAGGCTATTTATATGCGAAGGATTCGCCTTTCGAAAAACGAGCATTGGAAGAGGTCAATGCGACCATCCCATCCGGCTCCTACACCGCTATAATCGGCCATACCGGTTCAGGCAAGTCCACATTATTGCTTCATTTAAACGGGCTCCTGAAGCCTTCTGAAGGCTCAGTGCGTGTCGGTCCGACTGTCATTACATCCGATACGAAAGGGAAGTCGTTAAAGGACGTCAGAAAGCATGTCGGCATTGTCTTTCAATTTCCCGAACACCAGCTGTTCGAAGAAACGGTTGAGAAGGATATTATGTTCGGCCCATTGAATTTTGACATTCCGGAAGAGGAAGCAAGAAGCCGGGCTCATGAATTGATCAAGCTCCTCGGCTTGCCGCCGGATGTGGCACAAAAATCGCCATTCGATCTTTCAGGCGGTCAAATGCGCCGGGTGGCAATTGCGGGCGTTCTTGCTTTTAACCCTTCTGTACTCATTTTGGATGAACCGACAGCGGGACTCGATCCGCGGGGCAGGAAAGAGATTATGGAACTGTTCCACCGTTTGCATGTAGAAGAGAACCTGACGACCATCCTCGTCACGCACAGCATGGAGGACGCAGCGAGATATGCCGACCAGGTCCTCGTCATGCATGATGGAAGGTCTGTTTTATCAGGCACGCCGGAGGAAGTATTCGGGCAGGCGGAGGAGCTGGCTTCCTACCGGTTAGGGGTTCCGCGTTCTGTTCAATTCCAGCGGGATTTTGAGAAACTGACGGGTACACAGCTCGGAAGGCTGGCATTGACAGAGGAGCAGCTCGCGAAAGAGATGGCCGTGGTCTTGAAGGAAGCAGGTGGCCGAAGATGATGGAAAAAATGATTTTTGGCCGCTATATTCCGGGCCATTCCTTCGTCCATCGGCTGGATCCCCGCTCGAAATTGATTTTTGTCTTTCTGTTCATCGTAGCCGTCTTTTTCGCTAATAATACAACGACGTATGCCACCCTGCTGGCGTTTACGCTGCTGACCATCTTGACGTCAAGAATCCGGTTGTATTTTTTGTTCAATGGATTAAAACCGATTTTATTCCTAGTCGTTTTTACGCTATTAATGCATTTCATTTTTACAAAAGAAGGACCAATTTTGTTTGAATGGAAATTCATTAGGATTTATGAAGAAGGACTTCGGCAGGGGATTTATATTTCCGTTCGTTTTCTTGTTCTCGTCTTGATGACTACGATTCTAACTTTGACGACTTCACCGATTTCCATCACGGACGGAATGGAGACCTTGTTGAACCCGTTGAAAAAAGTGAAGCTCCCTGTCCACGAACTGGCCCTCATGATGTCGATATCTCTACGGTTCATACCAACCTTGATGGACGAGACGGATAAAATCATGAAAGCTCAGCTGGCCAGAGGTTCCGATTTAACGACAGGTTCTCTGAAAGAGCGGATTAAGGCCGTTGTCCCATTGCTCGTTCCTTTGTTTGTCAGTG
>NZ_BQYK01000002.1:275174-277322 GCF_023168145.1 Sporosarcina sp. NCCP-2222 | reverse complement strand
GCGTGATACGTTAGCTCTTGTCATCTTTGGTTTATTACTGGCCGCATTACTTTTGCTTCGGAGTTAGGAGGGATACGATGAGACGAGTGAAAGCTGTCATTTCCTACGACGGAACGAATTTTGCAGGGTACCAGTATCAGCCGAAGATGCGCACGGTGCAGTCGGAAATTGATAAGGGGCTTCGCAAGCTCCATAAGGACCAGACGATCTTCTCTGTAGCAAGCGGCAGGACGGATGCAGGCGTGCATGCACTGGGACAGGTCATCCATTTTGACACACCGCTTGATCTTTCGCTGGAACGGTGGAAAATGGCGCTGAATGTGTACTTCCCAAAAGATGTACGTGCGGAGTCTGTGGAATTCGTCGATGATGATTTTCATGCCCGCTATTCGGCAACTGGAAAAACGTATATGTTCAAATGGACAAAAAGTGAAGTGCAGAGCCCGTTTGAGCGGAATTATTCTGTTCATTTGGGCAAATGGAATCCAGCCATCGGTCGAATGCGGGAAGCAGCGAAGTATTTCATGGGGACTCATGACTTTACTAGTTTCTGCTCTTCAAAAACGGCAACTGCAAGTAAAGTGCGGACGATACGCATGCTCACCATTGAGGAGCAAGGCGAGGAATTAATCATGACAGTCGAAGGCGACGGATTTTTATACAATATGGTGAGGACCATTGCAGGCATGCTGCTGGCCGTCGGAATCGGCTGGAACGAGCCGGAGGACATTCAGGCGATCTTAGAGGCGAAAGACCGTAAAAGGGCAGGAAAAACCGCGCCAGCTCACGGTTTGTACCTTGTTAATGTCACATATGACGGCTGAGCCAACTTTTCCTGGTGTTTTCACAAAAATGCTTGACTTAAAGTGGTAAACATTATAAGATGATAAATGGTATTTCAATAACCCCACAATAAGCCCCGGAAAGTTTATTTGTGTTTAGGGATAGAGAAAACGGAACAATTTTGACATTCATTAGGAGGAACAATACATGCGTACAACATTCATGGCTAAAGGTCACGAAGTAGAGCGTAAATGGCTCGTTGTCGACGCTGAAGGCCAGACGCTTGGACGTCTTGCATCTGAAGTTGCAGCGATCTTACGCGGTAAACATAAACCGACGTTCACACCAAACGTTGACACTGGTGATCACGTAATCATCATCAACGCGGACAAGATTCACCTTACTGGAAACAAACTACACGACAAAATTTACTATCGCCACTCGAACCACCCAGGCGGTATCAAGTCTCGTACAGCGCTTGAAATGCGCACTAACTACCCAACTAAAATGTTGGAACTAGCGATTAAAGGGATGCTTCCAAAAGGTCCTCTAGGTCGTCAAACTATCAAGAAACTTC
Source organism: Sporosarcina sp. NCCP-2222 (assembly GCF_023168145.1). Taxonomy (GTDB): domain Bacteria; phylum Bacillota; class Bacilli; order Bacillales_A; family Planococcaceae; genus Sporosarcina. The sequence continues at coordinate 275,962 of NZ_BQYK01000002.1, read as the reverse complement.
ACGTGTATGCTGGAGCGGAACATCCACATACGGCACAAAAACCAGAAGCATACGAGCTTCGTGGATAATTAAGAGGAGGAACCACCTTTGGCACAAGTACAATATATCGGCACTGGCCGTCGTAAAAGTTCAGTAGCTCGTGTACGTCTCGTTCCTGGCGAAGGAAAAATCGTCGTCAACAACCGTGACGTAGAAGACTACGTACCATTCGAAACACTTCGCGAAGTGATCAAACAACCACTAGTAGCAACACAAACACTTGGAAGCTATGACATCCATGTAAACGTCCACGGCGGCGGTTACACAGGTCAAGCTGGCGCTATCCGCCACGGCGTAGCTCGCGCTCTACTTAACGTAGATCCTGACTTCCGTCCGGCTCTTAAAGCTGCTGGATTGCTTACACGTGACGCACGTATGAAAGAACGTAAAAAATACGGTCTTAAATCTGCACGTCGCGCACCACAGTTCTCGAAGCGTTAATCAACGTATACAACCTCTTCCCGATTTTTCCGGGGAGGGGTTTTTCAATTTCTCCTATTCTTCATACTATCCTCATCCTCCTGTTAAGGTTGATTGCCATCAAAAACAGATTTGATTTTCTAGCTTCAACTTGCGATACTTGGAGATATAACAATTTTGTAAATAGAAACACGATTATAGAAAGAGGGGGAATTGCCATGAAGATAGACCGGCTGCGCCTCTCGTTTGAAGAACTTGCGAAGTTCACAGACAAAGGAGAAGGCATTAATCGACTGGCCTATACAAAAATGGAACGCGATGCTCGGCTC
>NZ_BQYK01000002.1:274506-275059 GCF_023168145.1 Sporosarcina sp. NCCP-2222 | reverse complement strand
CATATCGACTCCGTCTATGCTGCTGGAGAATTCGATGGGACGGCAGGCGTCCTGGTTGCTCTTGAAATTATGCGTTCCCTAGCGGATGAAGGCATTGCTACTTTGCATCCGCTCGAAGTGATCATCTTTGCATGTGAAGAATCCGCTCGCTTTGGTGCATCGACTCTAGGAAGCAAAGCGATGACGGGGCGGCTGGATCCGGCGTATACAAGGTCTTTGACTGATAAAACTGGAGTCACGCTGATGCATGCGTTCGAGGAGAATGGTCTTGATTTGGAAGAGGTTCATTTGGCAAAGCGCTTTCGCGACGAATTCAAAGCGTTCGTTGAACTGCATGTGGAGCAGGGGCCTGTCCTTGAAAAACAAGATATTTCGATCGGCATTGTCTCAGCTATTGCCGCGCCAATCCGTTTTCACGTCCATGTGGAAGGGACGGCGGATCATTCCGGCACTACACCAATGGATTATCGGCGTGACGCCCTTCTTGGAGGAGCAGAAATCGCACTTGCCGTGGAACGGGCAGCGATCGAGGAGCTTGCACAGGGTACAGTCG
>NZ_BQYK01000002.1:238424-274385 GCF_023168145.1 Sporosarcina sp. NCCP-2222 | reverse complement strand
AAAGAGCAGTAGACGAGGTGAAGGAAGCGCGTGGACTGAATATCTGGATGGAGGAAATCTCAAGCGAGACGCCTGTTCAAATGGATAACGTGCTAGTGGAGGATTTGGAATCAGTTTGCGAGGCACAAGGAATCGCTTGGATGAAGATGCCGAGCGGCGCCGGTCACGATGCGATGAATATGGCATCGCTTTGTCCGACAGGCATGATTTTCGTTCCATCCAAGGATGGGCTCAGCCATAATCCAGCAGAATATACTTCCATGGAGCAGCTGATGGAAGGTGCGCAAGTCTTGCGGGCTTTCCTGTTAAAGCAGGCACAGATCTTGGAATGATAAAATGAGCGCAGCCGGGACTAACCTGGCTGCGCTCATTCGTCATTTTACTTCGCAAACGGATCTTTATGATCATATTGATTGTTATGGATGACATCGCTCCGCAAGTAGTCGATAATATCATCGACTATGTCGATCCCGTTCTTCCTGGACTCTTGCTCTTTCAGCAAGGCGTCTTGTCCCGGATACAGCACTTGATTAAATCCTGGAGCAGGCTTCACCTCGTTCAATTCCTTCATCATGCCGGAAATGCTTTCGCGGAATAAGTCCGTGCTTGTGAAAGCACCGGGATCAATGACAATATGCAGCTGGCCCAACTCACGGCCTGCGGTCAGGTCGTGGTACATGGAGGACACATGCTTGCCAAATGGCAGGCCAAGCAGAACGCCTGATAAGATGTCGATCATCATCATGAGGCCATACCCTTTAGGCCCGGCAATTGGCAGAAGGGCGTTCACTTTGAATGGGTCCGTAGTTGGAATCCCTTCCTTGTCGACTGCCCACGTATCTGGAATGGATTCTTGTTTTGAACGGGCATGCAGGATTTTCCCCCACGCCTGGATGCTTGTCGCCATATCAATAATGATTTTATCGTTATCTTTGCCTGGTGCGCCGAAAGCGATCGGGTTTGTGCCGAAATACGGTTCTGCGCCGCCAAACGGAACGACCATAGGGTCCGATTGGCACATGGAAATGCCGATCATACCCGCTTCGGCAGCCTGTTCGACAAAATAAGACAGGGCGCCGCTGTGGCCCATTCTACGTATGCCGACGATGGCTGTACCGTTTTCGCGTGCCATTTGAATGGCGTGTTCCATAGCTTCTTTCGCCGCCACATGCCCGGCTCCGTTATCGGCATCCAGTATAGCAGTTCCCGTTCCGGTCTTTGTGAATTTGAAATCCGGTTCAATCGTCGTACCGCCTTTTGCAATACGCTCTGCATAATACTCCACCCGCATCGCGCCGTGTGAATGAATTCCCCGGGCATCTGCATGTGCCAGTACATCGGCAACCGTTTCTGCATGTGCTGGCTGCAGACCTGCATTCGTCAATTTCCGTGCGATTAGCATTTTTAGCTCGTCAAAGCTCACTCTCATTTCAAGCACTCCCCTTTGTCATGATTCTTCAATTTCAAAACGGTCTTTCAGGAATCGTATCGTTTGTTCCACAGCGTATATCGCCTCCGGATCCTCCATGTTCGCATCAAAATTATGCTGTCCTTGTCGGATCGTCAGCAGTTCATTGCAGACTCCCAGGGCATCCAGTTTCGCTTTCATCCCGACTGATTCCGAGTAGGGAACATCCTTGTCTGCATCTCCGTGAATCAGCAAGGTGGCTGGGTATGCAGCATCTGCAAGCTCGACAGGAGCAAAATTTTTCAAGGCCACTTCGTCCTTAGCAAGATCTTTCCCTGCCACCCAATCAAGCCAAGAGCCTGTCTGACGGCAATACAAGTAAATGGCGTATCTTGTTTGAATCGGGGCCGCAGAGATCGGCGAGGGTTGCACCAGCTGGTTTGCAAGCATTTCAGGAACAGTAGGCATCGCTGTAAAGTGAACACTCGGTTCCTTATACCAATCTCCGGTCACCTGTCCATAGCCGTAGAAAGACACTATGGCATCCGGCTTCACTTCAAACGTGCCGGACAGCAAAGCTAAATAACCGCCGGCGGAATTGCCGACTACAGCCACGCGGTTTGGATCAAAGTCGAGCATAGAAGAAGCCTCTGTTTTTAACCAAACGATCAAACTTTCGATATCTTCTCGAATTCCGGGAAGCTTAGTTTCCGGTGCCAGGCGGTAATCGACGGAAAACACGTGGAATCCCGCTTCGGTGTAACGTTTTATTTGTTCTTTATGTAAATCGTCCTTCGTTCCCCACACCAGTCCGCCTCCGTGGATGAAAACAAGCAAAGGCGCCTGCTTCGCAGGCGAGCGATGGAGCACACCCTCAATGGAACACTCTCCGGCTTGCCGATAGACAACAGTTTCTGCCATGATCATTTCGTCTCCTCTGTATTTGAACTTCTTTAGGTCATCGTTATGTTCAAGATCTATTTCTTTTCAACAATTTTCTTCTAAATACTATACTACCGTTCGCTAAGAAAACAGCTTTTGATCAGAATTTTTACGTTTTTGTAATGTGGGACCCATGGATTTTATTCGTCTGCAATGGCGCCTCAGTTACAATGATTTTGGCGTAGAAAATCAACAGCTGCATGCGATTTTTTCTGAGAACTATTTGGGCATGTGAGTTGCTGTGCTGATTTTCAAAAAAATATAGGAGTGATTTTTGTGCTTCATACGATTATTAAGAAGAACTCGTACCAAGACTCCATCAACCTGATGTTGCTAACGAATTCTGTGTCGACGATGGAAGGGCTCAACAAGGTGCAGATTATGATGGCGACTCCGGCAAACAAGGATATTTTCAATACGGCTGGATTGCATACACCTGAATTGGAAGCAGCCGAATCAAACGACATGGCGATCGTTGTAGACACAGACGATGCTAGTTTAATTGACAAGGTGCTAGAGAAAGTAGATCAATACTTGAAAGACCAATCTATTAGCAATAAAAAACAAAGCTTTGAAACTGTCCGTACATGGGACAAAGCAGTGGACGCATTGCCAGGCGCGAATGTCGCTATGATCTCAGTGCCAGGTCAATATGCAGCGGACGAGGCGGACAAGGCGCTTGACCGTGGACTTCACGTTTTCTTATTCAGTGACAACGTATCGATCGAAGACGAACTTCGTCTAAAGCAAAAAGCGCATGACAAAGGATTGCTTGTCATGGGTCCAGACTGCGGTACAGGAATTTTGGATGGCGTGCCGTTTGCATTCGCTAACGTAGTAAACAAAGGTCGCATCGGTATTGTCGGTGCTTCCGGAACAGGGATCCAAGAAGTCTCAACGATTATTGACCGTCTTGGCGAAGGTGTTAGCCATGCAATCGGAACAGGCGGACGTGACTTGAAAGATCCGATCGGTGCGATTACGATGATGGATGGCATCCGTGCGCTTGAAAACCACAGCCAGACAGAAATCATCACAATCATTTCGAAGCCGCCTGCAGAACATGTGAGGAATGAAGTAATGGAGTTGCTTCAAAGTTTGACAAAACCTGTCGTTGCGGTATTCCTCGGCGAAAAGCCAGAGCAATACGTAGGCAATGTATATCAGGCATACACACTTGCAGAGACAGCTTACATCGCTGTTGACCTGGCAAAAGGCAATGAAGTGAAACCGGATTATAATGCTGGTGATTTCACAGTGGCCAACACAGATCTTAAAGAAGGCCAACGTACTTTGAAAGGCTTGTATTCCGGCGGAACGCTTGCTTCTGAAGCAGCAATTCTAATTTCAGACGCTTTAGGTCTTGGAACACATATTAAAAACGAAGAAGGCTATGTTCTTAAACATGAAGGCCATGAAGTTGTTGACCTTGGTGATGACAAGTACACACAAGGAAAGCCACATCCGATGATCGATCCTGAAACACGTTCGAAATTCATCGAAGAGGCAGGTGCTGATGCATCTACAGCTGTCATTCTTCTCGATTTCGTACTTGGTTATGGTTCACATGATGATATGGCAAGTGCTTTGCTTCCTTCCATTCAAAAAGCAGTAGCTACTGCTAAAGAAGATGGACGTACACTGCATGTCGTCGCTACCGTCTGCGGTACTAAAAACGACCCGCAAAGCTACGATGGCCATGTGAAAGCGTTAAAAGAAGCAGGCATCATTGTCAAAGAAACGAACAACGAAGCAGTGCGTACAGCTCTTAGCATCGTAGGACTTGAAGTAGAGGACTACGAGAAGAAGCATGTGGAAGGCGAGAAGTCGGGCAAGGAATTCGATCTGTCTGTTTCCGATGAAATTGCTGCCCTCGTTTCAGACCGTCCACGTGTCATCAATGTCGGTTTAAAAGGCTTTACGGATGCGCTTGCAGACACAGGCACTCAATTCGTGCAATATGATTGGCGTCCAATTGCCGGCGGTAACGCGCGTATGGCTAAAATCCTTAGCTTGTTGAAGTAATACCTGACGGCAAGATAGCGAATGAAGGTCTGGCCCGGATGGACTGGGCCTTCACCATATCGGGAAAGAACGGCTTTAAATATAACGAATGAGGTGGAACGAGTATGAAATACAATTCAATGGATGAAGCAAACAAAGCAGTCATCGACAAAATTACCGGCTCAGCGCCATTCTTAGTAGATGTTGTTCCGGCTAAAGAAAAAGTAAAAGAACTGAATGATGGTAAAGTATTGCTCCATGCAGGCCCTCCGATTAAGTGGGAAGACATGACAGGCCCAATGCAAGGTTCTTGCATCGGTGCATCCATCTATGAAGGATGGGCAGCTACTCCAGAAGAAGCGGAAAAACAGCTTGCTTCCGGCGAAGTGAAATTCATTCCTTGCCACCATGTGAACGCGGTAGGTCCTATGGGCGGAATTACATCTGCCAACATGCCTGTCTTTGTTGTTGAAAACCGCACGGATGGCAATGAAGCGTACTGCATTATGAACGAAGGTATCGGGAAAGTACTTCGTTTCGGTGCAAACTCTCAAGAAGTTATTGACCGTTTGAAATGGATGCAAAACGTACTGGGCCCGACAATCTCGAAAGCTCTTAAGCTGACAGAAGACGGCTTGAACTTGAACGTTATGATTGCAAAAGCAATCACAATGGGCGACGAGTTCCACCAACGTAATATTGCGGCATCCTTGATCTTCTTGAAGGAAATCAGCCCGTACATCGTACAAGTAGAAATGGATGATAACGATCGCAAAGATGTTATTCAATTCTTGGCTGACACGGACCAGTTCTTCTTGAATATCGCAATGGCGACTGCTAAGGCGGTTATGGATGCTGCGCGCCAAATCGAAGAGGGTACTGTCGTTACTGCAATGTGCCGTAATGGTAAAGACTTCGGAATTCGTATTAGCGGAATGGGTGACGAGTGGTTCACAGCACCGGTTAATACGCCGCAAGGTCTGTTCTTCACAGGTTACTCACAAGAAGATGCAAACCCGGATATCGGAGACAGCGCCATTACAGAAACATTCGGCGTAGGTGGTATGGCGATGATCGCTGCTCCAGGCGTTACTCGCTTTGTCGGCGCGGGCGGATTTGACGATGCGCTTGCAACAAGCAACGAGATGGCTGAGATCTGTGTATCTCAAAACAGTAATTTCACAATTCCTACGTGGGATTTCCAAGGCGCTTGTCTCGGAATTGATGCACGTAAAGTAGTTGAGACAGGCATTGAGCCCGTCATTAATACAGGGATTGCCCATAAAAAAGCTGGAATGGGACAAGTAGGAGCAGGGACGGTCCGTGCACCGAAAGAATGCTTTGAAAAAGCATTGGAAGCGTACGCGATCAAACTCGGCTTGATCTAATGAACAGCGGGGCAGGAAACAAAAAAGTTGCAGCAGCAAAGGAATACGAGCAGCGTATTCCTCTGCTGCTTTCTGAGCACCCAGAAGGCTTTGTGCACAGTGTCTTTCAAAATGGCGTGAATATCCGGATGAGTGACAGGCTATTTTTCATCGGAACGAAAAAGAATGGCGAGCTTCCATTCGGTATTCACCTATCGGAAGATGAAGTACAATCTTTTGTAGGAGTCATTGAACAAGAAAGCTCGGTAGGGTGGAGCGTGGATTCACAGGAGCTTGTCTTTGAAGAAGCGTCACTTGCTGTTACGCTTGCTACAGCCACCCCGTTTCATTGGGAATTGGCCTGTCGTGAGCTTAAGGCAGAAAATGTGACGAATAACTTAGTCATGCTTCTATCCATCTTGGTGCAGAAACCGATGAAAACGGGATTGGACATTGATATTGAAAAGTTTGTAGCGGACTATCTGGAAGGAAATATACCTGCCAGCGAAACAGGCCGGCAACTGAAAGAGCTTGTTTCGGTACTCCTTACATCTGATCAAAAGAAATTGGAACAAACCCTGCGGTTCTTTTTGGGCCGAGGCCAGGGGCTCACTCCATCAGGTGACGATCATCTCGTCGGAATCTTGGCCATCCATACAGCGGTCGGCTTGATTTCTCCAGAGGCACTTCAAACGCTTCGCAATTTAGTAGTGAAAGAAAATCTGACTACGGATGTCGGCCGGGAATATTTGCTGTATGCACTGGATGGAAAATTCAGCTCAACGGTTGTGAAGGCGGCATCAGCGTTAACAGACAAGACCGATATTTATACATTGGAACCAGTGATTGAAGATTTGCTTGATATGGGGCATAGTTCCGGAATCGACACGGTTTTTGGAATGTTGCTTGGTTTGTTGATAAAAAGGAGGAAATTAGAATGGCTGAAAAAGTAGTAATCGCGCTCGGAGGAAATGCAATTCTCCAACCAAAACAGGAAGCGACGTATGAAAATCAATATGAAAACGTGCGGATCAGCACAGAAATCATTTCGAAGATTGTAAAGAACGGACATACAGTTATTGTAACTCACGGAAATGGCCCGCAAGTCGGGAATATTCTTCGTCAAAACGAAGAAGCAAAGGATTTCGTTCCTCCGCTTCCATTGGATGTCTGCAGTGCGGAGTCCCAAGGTTTTATCGGCTATATGATGGAACAATCATTGAAAAATGAATTGAATAAGCTGAAGCTGGATCGGGAAGTTGTCAGCATGCTCACGCAGACAGAAGTAGATCCGGAAGATCCGGCATTTATTGATCCTTCCAAGCCAATCGGTGTGTTCTATTCAGAGGAAGAAGCGAAACAACTTGCTAAAGAAAAAGGCTGGGTCGTGAAAGAAGATGCAGGACGCGGCTGGAGACGAGTAGTTGCTTCTCCTGAACCGAAATCCATTTTAAGCTCCCAAACTATTAAAATGCTTACAGACAACGAAGTCATTGTCATCGCTTCTGGAGGCGGCGGCATTCCAGTCGCACGTAAAGAAGATGGAAGCTTGACTGGCATTGAAGCTGTTATTGACAAAGACCGCAGTGCATTCCGTCTTGCAGAAGAATCAGAGGCGGATGTTCTCATGATTTTGACAGACGTAGATAATGTCTACGTGAACTACGGCAAGCCAGATCAAAAAGCGCTTGGCTGCATTACGTTAGAAGAAGCAAAGAAATATGCAGATGAAGGACAGTTCTCTGCAGGAAGCATGGGTCCTAAAATGGAAGCGGCAATGAAATTTGCTGAACGCGGCGGACGTGCAATCATCTGTTCTCTTGGACAAGCAGATTTAGCTGTAGAAGGCAAAGCAGGCACTCAAATTACAAAATAATATTATAATATATTACTATAAAGAGGTTACCTCGTAGAATGTAGTTCATATGGAGAGGAGGGACTGAATGAAGAAGATACCATCCCGCTCGTTTCGAAAGGAATTGAGCTACTCGTTTTTAGCGATTGGGCTGACGACAATTATTTCACTTGGGATTTTTCAATTCTTTCAGCTCTCCTCTTTGATTAAAGATAATCAAGACAGCCAGACGAAAGTGACCGAGTTTCTAGATGATAATATAGAAAGCTATATGGAACAGCATGGCAGCGTCATTGATACATTGTCTTCCATAATTGCACCTTTGCTGGAGTCGGACGATATGCAAAAAATCGAAGAGGTGCTGGGAGACGTCAAAGCCCACTATCCTGGATTCGTAAATATGTATGTCGGGGATAAGCATGGAGAGTCGCTAGTCTTCTATCCCCCTGTCTATACAGATGGCGCGACGCGTGAACATATTGATTTTAGTGATCGATCGTATTACAAAGAGTTGCTGAAAACAAAGCGGCAAGTTGTATCTCCGGTTTTCCATGGCAGAGGGGGGACCGATACACTTCTTGTTGCCATTGTTTCGCCCATCTTTAACAGCGACGGTCAGATGCAAGGTTACATATTAGGGGCAATCGACTTACATGCTTTAGAAAAGTATGTATCGACCCGAATCTCCGGCGAAGCGAATTATGCAGTTTTGCTGGACCAAGATAATAATGTCATTATCCATCCGGATATTGATACAAAAACGAAAATAGTCAACTTGACGGATTCTAAAATTGTCCAGACGACCAATCAAAGCAATGGCGGTTCCGTCAAAAGTATGACGATACAAGAAGAAGGCCGGGAAAAGGAATTCATTACCTACACGAAAACATCAAATCTCGGTTGGACGCTATGGATTGCGAACCCGTCTACGCTAATTTTGAAACCGCTGAAAGATGCGGCTATCACGATTTTATGGTTCATTCCCTTAACGGCATTATTGGTCGTGCTGGCTAGCCTTTACCTAAGTGCGAGGCTTGAAAAGACGATCCGGAATTTGCTCGATACGATCAAACGGTATTCAGCAAGCTACAAATCCAGTCAGCCAGTACAAATAGCTGAACAGATTGACGGGCCTCAGGAAATGACGGATCTTCTCACCCATTTCAATGAAATGCTCTTTGAAATCGAGGAAAACCGTGCTGAATTGATGGAGTTGAACACAAAGCTTGAAGCACGCGTGCAAGAGCGAACGGCTAATTTGGAGACGCGGAATGCCGAACTGCTGGCCGTCAACAAGCTGATTACACCAGTGTCTTCTGAGGTGGACTTGCCTCACTTTATTCAATTATGCCTGCAAAAAATGGAGCCGACTGTTCCGTTTTCAGTACATATCTGGTTCCGCGAGCTGGCTGTGACACGTGAGCATATATACAAAAATATCAGCTTGCAGAAGTATATGGAACAGCATGTTCAGGGTACAAATCAACGGATTGAACCAATCATTCTGAGTGAATTGCCGAATGGCTATTTAATTATTGATTTATTGGAAGGACAGACAATCGAGTCGAAAGAACAGTCTTTCCTGCAAACTTTTTCAAGGTCGCTGGCCATTATGATGCAGAACAAACTGCTTTTCGAGCGCTATCGCAATAAGCATGCAGAGCTCGATGCGGTTCTTGAAAGTATGTCGGAAGGGATCATGCTGCTTAATAACAACTACCAAGTCGATTACGTCAATGAGTCATTCTTAAATGTCATTGATGGTGATGGACTGAATGTAGAGCTTAAACAGTTGCCGGATGTCTTAAAGCGGCTCAGCAACATTTTCGATATTACCGAAGAGGAGTTAATCTCCTATTTTAACGGTAGTATTAATGAATTGAAGTTGGAGCATAAGACGAAAACCGGAGATACCGATTTCTACATGCTGCATAAGTTCTCTGTCGTTTCCGATGAGGAAAAGATTGGAGAGGGCTTGCTCATTCGTGATATTACGAAAGAAGAGGAAATTGACACGCTGAAAAATAACCTCATTTCCTTAACATCACATGAGTTCAAAACGCCGATCACCAATATTCGGGGAAGTGTTGAGACACTGCTGCGCGATAATGTCGAATGGGAGCCGGATTTCCAGCGTGAGCTGCTTGAAGGTGTACATGAAGACATTGAACGCATCCAGCAGCTGGTTGATGATTGGATGGATATTTCAAAAATCGAATCGGGTTCCATGTACATCGAGCGCAATATGATTCGAGCAGATCATGTCATTGAAAAATCAATTGAATTAATTCCATTTGTATTAAAAGACAATGTGAAAATTGAGTTTCATAACAAAGCAGAAGATTACTTGTTCTTCTATGCTGATAAAACACGTGTGCAGCAAGTACTGGTCAATTTGTTTACCAACGCGCTCCGTTACAATGATCATCCGAAAAAGCAGATTGACGTAACGCTTGAAAAGAAGGGCGATTGGCTGACGATTGCTGTATCGGATAATGGAATCGGAATTTCCAAGGAGCACTTGCAGAAAATTTTCAACCGCTTCTATCAGGTGGACGTGACCGCAACACGACGCTCCGGCGGAACGGGTCTCGGGCTGTCGATTTGTGAAGGGATTATGGAAGCCCATGAGGGGAAAATCAAAGCGGACAGCACGCCTGGAAAAGGCAGTACGTTTACACTTTACTTTCCATTAAGAGAGGGTGGTAAGGGATGAAACAAAAAATATGTGTCGTAGATGACGAAGCGAAGATTCTACGTTTCATCTCAGCAAATTTACGTTCGGTTGGATATGACGTTGAGACGGCATCTTCTGGAGAAGAGCTGCTTGAAAACTATGATCTGATTTCGCCAGATTTGATCTTGCTCGATATTATGATGCCGGGCAAGGATGGATTTTATGTGTTAAAAGAACTCCGGAAGTTTTCACATACGCCCATTATCATGCTGACAGCGAGAAGCAACCCGAAAGATAAAGTAAATGGCTTGAATCTGGGAGCAGATGATTATTTGACGAAGCCTTTCTCGTTAGATGAGCTGTTTGCCCGCGTAAATGCTGTCTTGCGCAGAAGCCAGCCGGCTCTCACGGAAGGGACTGTAAACGCCTCCTCGATGATTGAGACAGGTTCCATTCAAGTTGATGTAGGCAGCAAGCGGGTGTGGATTGACGGAGAAGAACTGAAATTCACACAAACCGAGTTTCTGCTCTTGGAAATTTTGGCGCTCAATCTGGACAAGGTAGTTCAGCACGAAACACTGCTGTCCGAAGTATGGGGGCCACAATATCGTGATGATGTGGAATACTTACGTGTCGGAATAGCACGAATCCGGCGGAAAATTAAAGAACGGCTGAAGGAACCGGAAGAGTATATCATTACATATCCGGGTCTTGGTTATATGTTGAAAAGTGTAGCAGCGATTCATAACAATTGATCAACGTCCGGCTAAACCTTTTACAAGACTGAGAGTGAAGGTATATTTGATCTGCCTGAATGGATTTACAGGCGGAAGCCGTTGGTCGATTTGAACTTGTAAGGAATTACTTAGAAATTTAATGTTTTAGCAATGTCGCATTACTTGTTTTTATTCGTCTGCAATGCTCTCTGCCGTATGATAACAGTGCAAGGTAAATGATCATTTTCCTGAAGTACCATTATAGAAAGAATGAGGAGGCACTCATAATGGCGAAGCAAGTACATGATAATGGCCAGAAGGACGAATTGATCCCGTATTGGATCAAAGCCGTTATTGTATTCTTTTTAGGGTGGGTTGCTATCTATGGAACACGTGCAATCTTGAACCCTGTCATGGATGATATTCAAAATGAATTCAGTTTGTCTGCTGGACAACTTGGTATGATCAGCAGTATCTTTTTCATCGGTTATGCAGGACTTAACATTCCATCTGGTATGTTAGGCGATAAAATTGGTAAGAAGAAAGTATTAGTCCCGGGAATTATCTTGTTTGGACTATTCGCAGCAATCTCAGGCGCAATGCCTAGCTTCTTCCTATTTATCTTGATGTGGCTTATGGTTGGTGTTTTCCAAGGATTCTACTACGGACCACAGTATGGATTGTCGTCTGAAGCGATTCCGAAAAAGCACTTGACTGTCGGTTCTGCGATCATTAACAGTGGTATGGCATTCGGTCTTTCCGCAGGTTACTACTTATCCAGCTTTACGCTAGAAGCAGGGATGAGTTGGAGAGCACCGTTCTACATTGTAGCTATTCCGGTTGTCTTGATCGGTTTGCTCATGTGGTGGCTCGTTAAGGAAAAGCCAAAAGGCAAGGAAGTAAATGCTGTACTCGATAAACAAGAAAAACTAAAAATGAGCGTTTTGTTTAAAAACCGCAACTTGCTCATGTCTTACATTACTATTTTCTGTGCCATCTACGGTTTCTTCGTTGTTGTAACTTGGATGCCGTACTACTTGCAACATGCTCGCGGTATTGAAGGAAGCGCAGTTGCGACTGTATCCTCACTCGTACCTTGGGCAGCCATTCCGGCTTCTATCTTCTTCAGCTGGGTTGCAGACCGTCTAGGGAAGAGCCGTCCGGTATTGCTCATCATGCTTCCGGCATCCCTCGTTGCACTTGTATCGATCGTAGCGTTTGATAGCATGTGGGTACTATACGCTGCTCTAATCGGTTACGGGATTTTCGGTAAAATTAGTACAAACCCGGTATTGGTTGCCGTTGTGGCAGACAATGCGCCGAAGAATGCATACTCTACATCATTCGGTGTGTATAACTTTATCGGGATGTGTGGATCCATCTTGGCACCATACATCACAGGTTTCTTGACTGACGTTACAGGCAGCTTGAACATGGGCTTCTACTTCGCAGGCTTCCTGCTTGTGATCGGTACCATTTCAGCAGCTTTGATTAAAGAAGAGAAGCGTGTAATTACTGAGGATAATGCCGTTACTGGTGGTTGATTACAGAAAGAGTCCATTTTCTTAGAAAATGGACTCTTTTTCTATATGAAACTATATTTTTAATGATTTACTTATTACGGAATGCGTATTCATTATCCGAACATGCGTACAGATTTAAGTGCCGGCCGATTCAGGCGAATTCCATAGACTTTGATTCTATATATTCACTTGCATTTTAAGGTTCTCCACTATCTGAAGAAGATCTTACAATAAACCAACTGTGGAATCGAATGAAAAAACCAACATGTTTCTCTGGCTGGCAGAGCGGTATGTTGGTTTTTATATTTTGATGAGTATACGTTTACTTCAGAGTATCGTTTAACACGCTCTCCTCTAATACAGCAAACTTATCCCCATATACTTTTGTAATATGATTTTCTCCCCAAGCACATAAGGAGTCTAAAATTCCTTGTAAACTTTGGCCATACTCACTGAGCTCATATTCAACTTTTGGAGGGATTTGATTGTGAACAATACGATTAATGACCCCGTCCTCTTCTAACTCGCGCAATTGCTGCGTTAGCATTTTTTGCGTAATGCTTGGAATTAATCGCTTTAATTCACTTGTACGTTTTTTTCCGTGGGTCAGATGGCAAAGGATTACACATTTCCATTTTCCGCCTATCACTTCTAAGGTCGCCTCAACTGAAATATTATATTTCTTTTTCTGCATAATTACCCTCCTAGCTATAGGCACCTAAAAGTACCTATAGTACTTTTAGGTATCTATATTACTTAAAAGTGCGTACTTTTCATTAGAGATGATATACATCATAATAACACATTGTCAGCTGATTTTAACGATATTCTTTTATTCATGTGGCTCTCGATAAGAGGATGATTAGGAGGAGGATAAAGGATCATGAATAAAAAACAAAGTACTTTAGCATTGCTGGCTTTAGCAGTGAGTGCATTTGCAATTGGAACAACGGAATTTATTAGTGTAGGTTTATTGCCCCTTATTGCACAAGACTTACAAATCTCTTTGAAGACAGCCGGTTTAACCGTTTCTATATATGCATTAGGAGTGACATTTGGAGCCCCCGTACTGACGTCTGTGACTTCCAGTGCAGCGCGTAAATCTCTCTTGCTTTGGATTATGATTGTTTTTATTGTTGGTAATACTATTGCTGCCCTTGCCTCCGGTATAGGCATCTTATTAGCAGCTCGTATCCTCACGGCATTTTCACATGGTTTATTCATGTCAATCGGCTCTACAATCGCAGCTAATTTAGTGACAGAAGATCGACGAGCCAGCGCGATTTCCATGATGTTTACAGGACTAACGGTGGCAACTGTAACGGGTGTCTCTTTTGGTACATTTCTTGGGCAGCAGTTTGGTTGGAGATTTGCTTTTATAGCAATTGTAGCAGTGGGTGTAATTGCATTTGTTGCAAACAGTCTCCTTGTCCCCTCTGATTTGCCGAAAGGAAATCGTACAACATTCGGCGATCAATTTAAACTAGTTACGAACGGCCGTTTATTACTTTTATTTCTCATTACAGCTTTAGGTTACGGAGGTACCTTTGTTGTCTTTACTTATTTATCTCCCTTGCTCCAAGGCATAACAGGTTTTAAGGAAGGTACTATTGCTGTCATTTTACTTGTGTATGGAGTGGCTATCGCAATCGGCAACATGATAGGAGGGAAGGCAGCGAACCGGAAGCCAATTGTTGCCTTGTTTTATATGTTTATTGCACAGGCGATTGTCCTTTTCGTCTTAACGTTTACTGCCCCGTTTAAGGTGGCTGGTTTGATTACAATCATGCTCATGGGATTATTTGCATTTATGAATGTGCCGGGGCTGCAAGTGTACGTTGTGATGTTGGCGGAGCGTTTGGTGCCGAGTGCAGTAGATGTGGCGTCCGCAGTCAATATTGCAGCATTCAATGCAGGAATTGCCATCGGCAGTTACTTGGGTGGTGTTATAACAGATTCTGTTGGGATTATTCATACAGCATGGATAGGAGCCTTGATGGTTCTGGGAGCTGTTATCCTGACTGGATGGAGCCGGTCTTTGGAGCAAAAAGATCAAAAAAATGCTGCACCGATTTAAGGTACTTTCACATACATGCTTTCTACGTGTCGTAAGAATAACCGAGCACTCTTGAAGGAGGTAATGATTGCGACGCAGACAGTAAAACAAACGAAATCAATAGTAATTATAAATAAATTTGGAGGTTTAATTATGGCAGCGAAAAATTTGCAGGACACAACAACTTTGCATAACGGTGTGAAAATGCCTTGGTTTGGTCTCGGAGTATTTAAAGTAGAAGAGGGCCCTGAGCTTGTGAATGCTGTGAAAACAGCTATTTTACACGGTTATCGCAGTATTGATACCGCAGCTATTTATGGAAATGAAGAAGGGGTCGGACAAGGTATCCGTGAAGGGATAAAAGAAGCCGGCATTTCCAGAGAAGATCTTTTTGTGACATCGAAAGTATGGAATGACGATTTAGGGTATGAATCGACAATCACAGCCTATGAAGCGAGCCTACGTAAACTTAATTTGGATTATCTAGATCTATATCTTATCCATTGGCCAGTCGAAGGAAAGTTCAAAGATGCATGGAAAGCTTTAGAGTCGCTTTACAAAGAAGGACGGGTAAAAGCAATTGGGGTAAGTAATTTTCAAGTTCATCATCTGGAAGACTTGATGAAAGAGGCTGAAATAAAACCGATGGTGAATCAAGTGGAGTGCCATCCGCGATTGACTCAAAAGGAACTCAAGGCATTCTGTCAGGAACATGGAATTCAGCTGGAAGCCTGGTCTCCTTTGATGCAAGGTCAACTATTGGATAATCCGGTGCTTTTGGAAATCGCCAATAAGTATAACAAGTCCGTTGCACAAGTCATTTTACGTTGGGACTTGCAAAACGGCATTGTAACCATTCCTAAATCTACAAAAGAACATCGAATTGTTGAAAACGCAACAGTTTTTGATTTTGAACTCACAAAGGAAGACATGGAACGCATTGATGGTTTGAATGAGAATCATCGAGTCGGTCCAGATCCGGATAATTTTGATTTTTAATAACAGTAGAAGAAGATTGTAGCATTTATAAAAGTGGATAGCTTCTCCCGCTAGTGAAAGGAAGAGGAGCTATCCATACAATTTTCAGTAATAGGGTATTGGGTTAAAACACGAATCAGGGAGGATTCTGCGTGATTCTAAATCTAAATGGAAAAACGGCACTGGTTACCGGCTCTACATCTGGCATTGGCAAAGCAATCGCCATGTCTTTAGCAGGGGAAGGGGCCACTGTAATTATTAATGGCCGTCATGAAGAAAAGGTGAACCAAACGATTAATGAAATTCAAGCTAAGTATCCTGACGCTATCCTTCAGTCGGCAGTAGCTGATCTAGCGACAGAATGGGGATGCCAACAGATGATTGAGAATTGTCCTGAAGTAGACATTCTAATAAATAATCTGGGGATTTTTGAACCTCGAGAGTTTTTTGATATTACTGATGACGACTGGTTTACGATCTTTGAAACCAATATCATGAGTGGCGTACGACTTACTCGCAGATACTTGAAGCAAATGCTTCGTAAGAAAGAAGGCAGGATCATATTTATCGCCAGCGAAGCAGCGATCATGCCGTCTCAGGAAATGGCACATTATAGCGCTACCAAAACGATGCAACTCTCACTCTCCCGCAGTTTAGCCGAGCTGACGAAAGCAACAAATGTGACGGTTAATACAGTGATGCCTGGTTCCACTTTGACAGAGGGTGTGGAAACAATGCTAAATAGTCTTTACCCTGATGAGACATTGTCTATGGAGCAAGCAGAAAGGCGGTTTATGAAAGAGAACCGTCCAACTTCTATTATTCAAAGGCTAATCCGTCCAGATGAAATTGCAAATTTCGTCACCTTCTTGAGCAGTCCATTATCCTCGGCCATTAATGGTTCCGCATTACGGATAGACGGGGGATTAGTACGCAGTGTGTTTTAAATGACTTAAATAAGACGAATCTGGAAACCGACCATAAGCGCTATCTATGGTCGGTTGATTTAGTCATTCTTACGATTGTTTAATATAATCTTCCGGAACAGTATGCAACAATGAAGTCGGCTTTCCGACGCTGTATAAATTCAGGTAATGCATCGCTCTCGTGCAAGCCGTATAGAAAATGCGCTGCAGGCTTTCTTCCCCGTAAATTTCTTCGGAGGCATTGTAAATAATAACTGCTTCAAACTCAATTCCCTTCGCTAAATAAGATGGAATGACGACAACGCCCTGCTCGTATTCCATTGTGCCTTTCTTGAGGAACTTAATCTGTTCGATGTTGGATAAGGCATCATAGGCTTCCTGGCTTTCCGCCGCTGATTTGCAAATGATGGCGATACTTTGACAACCGAGGCTTTGCAGTTCTGCTACCTTCGAGGTAATGTGGCGGTGCAATGCCTCCTTGCTTTCGAGTTGTGTCAGAACAGGCAATTCACCGTCGCGGTTGAATGGAATAATCTCCTCACTGTTCGGTACAAGCCTTCGAGTAAATTCGATAATCGGTTTTGTAGAACGGTAGCTTCGGGCCAAGTGGATGACTTCCGTTTGTTCCGGTCCGTACAGCCCGGTGAGTGTTTGAAAGTCAACCCGGTCCCTTGCGTGTGCAAAAATAGCCTGGTTGAAGTCGCCCAAAACCGTCATCTTGGCAGCGGGAAACAGCCGTCGTAAATACTCGAACTGGAACGGTGAATAATCCTGTGCTTCATCCACGACAATATGTTTGATTGTCCGGTTGGATTGAAACCCAAGAATGAGCTCCTGTAATAGCAAATAGGGTGTAGCATCCTCGTAAAGCAAGATTCCATCGTTGATCGTTGTCATTGTTGCTTGGCAGATGGCTGGCCATTCCTCGATCAACTCTCCGTCATACCATTGCCTAATTTGCTCCGGTGAAGAAAATAGCTGCTTGTAGATCTCTTTCATATGAATAAAATCATATGCTTCGACACGTTTTCGCAATGATTTCATCCGCTGCCGAACAATTAATTGGGCAAGTTCATCAGGATCCACATCAAAATCCGCTATCATTTCTTTTTTCATGCCGTGCTTTTTCGCAAGAATCATGCGTGCTTTATGGTACTCCTCATTGCTAAGTAGCTCGATTTCCTCGAGAACCCAAGGTTTTGTACACTCTGTTTCTTGGAAGTCGGCTAGCTTTTGCAAAAGCCAATCCATTAGTTTCTCAAGGCGATTATGAAAGCGGAGTGCTGTGTCGTGCTCGTAAAACTGTTCAGCAATTTGCTCTGCACTAACAATGGTTTCCCCTTTAAAAGCTACTCTTTTAAACACCATTCCGGATGTTTCCAAGGCGTTTCGATAGCCTTCAATTGCTTCGAAAAAGGGAGTAGAGGCCTTGAGTCGAATGCTAGCCACTCTAGCGTAATAGGAACTGCTGTGTTCGGCGGTCAACACATATTCCAATTGATCGTACGGGTTTTCAACAGTAAACTGTTTCCCTAGCCGATAGTCCAGATATTCCTGGAAGGTGACCTGCTGCATGTTTTCCTCACCGAGCTCCGGCAGTACATTGGCTACATAATGATTAAACATCGTATTCGGTGAGAACAGGATGATTTGATCGGCTTTGATCGTGCCACGATATTTATATAGCAAATAGGCAATCCGCTGGAGCGCTGCAGACGTTTTCCCGCTTCCTGCCGCTCCATGAACAATGAGCAGTTTGCCTTGATCGTGTCGAATGATTTTGTTTTGCTCCTGTTGAATAGTGGCAACAATCGAATGCATCTGTTTGTCGGTGCCTTTTCCTAACACCTCCTGCAGAATTTCATCGCCAATTGTGAGACTCGTATCAAACAACGACTGAAGAACACCGCCCCGAATGAGATACTGCCATTTTTTCAACAGCTCCCCGCGAATTAAGCCACCCGGTGTCGTATAATGGGCTGTACCTGGCTGATAGTCGTAATAAACACTGCAAATCGGCGAGCGCCAATCGTAGATAATAAAGTCTTCTCCGCTTTCATTCGTCAGCGTGGATATGCCAATGTAGATTTGTTCGTCAGATGAAAAGCCGTCTTCCAGAAAGTCGATACGCCCGAAATAGGGGGCATCCTGCATCCGGCGAAGTGTGGATAATTTTTTGGAAGCTTGCCGAAGAGTGCTTTCGCTCACAGAAAGGGCCTGAGCTTCTTGCCGCAACCCGATAATGGTTTCAAGATAATCATCGAACGAATCCGTATTTACCTTGACCTCATCCCAAAAATGTCTCCGAATGTTCACCACTTCGTTCCGGCGTTGAGAAGTTTCCTTCTCCAACCGGTGAATCTGGTTTTGAATTAACTCCATCACGTCAGTCACTCTTTGCTGCTCTTGCTCAAAATTTGACCTCATAGCACACGCTCCTTAAAAAAAATGAGTAAAAGGGTTGACGAACAAATAGATTATGGTGTACAATTAAGATAGGATAAATATAGACCTTTTCATTTATAAATGCCTATCTATATAAAAGTACCATATGAGCTCATTTTATTCAATGAGTTTTTTAGTGTTTTACATAAGGATTTCCCAAAACGGCTCGCCCATTTGTAAAGGGTGAGCTTTTTTATGCGCTGCCCGTCTGAAAGTATTTATTGCATAAAGTAAAATGTGACACTACAATATGTAGTGTGAGGTGTTCTAAGTTGAGAGTGAAGAGTTTTAAATTGTATGAGAGTGGACTGTCCCGCTTTTTTGGACCGCTCGAAGCAAAAATCATGGACATTTTATGGGATGCTGAAGAACTGACTATACGGGATGTGCAACAAGTTCTTGACCAGGAAAAAGTAACGAATTTTAACACAGTAATGACGGTGATGAATCGACTGGTAGAGAAGAATATTCTTCAGAAGAGAGCCGAAGGGAGATCTTCTTTATTCAAACCGGTTCAGTCCAGAATGGAGTTCTTAAATAGCCAGTCAAAAGAAATGACAAACGAACTGATGGATGAGTTTGGAAATGTGGTCGTCAGCCATATGCTGGACGCACTCGAGGAAGCAGATGATGATCTTGTCGCAAAGCTGGAACGTAAAATTGAAGAATTGAAAAAAGGACTGTAATTATGGTAAAACGTCAATCGTTAATTATTTGGACTGTCTCAATTTTTATATCTAGCCTCATAATGTTTCAAATGGTTCTGTATACTGTTTCTATTTTTGCAGGTTGCGATATGAAACTTAACATGGTCTCCGTATGTCATAGCTGGCTGAATGAAAATGGCCTGTCCTCCTTAATGCATGTGCTTGATGGACTTGTCATCTATACATTGTTGTTTTCGTTATGGAAAATTGGTTCGCAATGGATTCAAATGACTAAAATGAAACAGCATTTTCAGCAGTACAAGGAAAGGGAACTTACAAAGAAGTTAAATCAAGTTTTCAAACTCGGAAAAGAATGCATTATTGTTCTTTCGCATCCGACGCCTGCTGCATTTACAATGGGGTTTATCCGACCTAAAATCATCATTACGACGGGTCTGTTTCATTTATTAAGTCAAGAAGAGCTAGAGGCAGTGGTGACTCATGAGATGTACCATAAAGTAAATCGCGATCCGTTAAAAGTTTTCTTATTGTCTCTCAGTTCTTCCGTCATGTGGTATATCCCAATTCAAAAATGGTTCTATCATCAATACAAGGTTGTGCAGGAAGTTTTAGCAGATGAATTTGCAATTCAACGACAGGGGACAGTGGTCCATTTAGGCGGTGCGCTTGTGAAAATGGTTAGAGTAGGGAAGCAAGAGAAGATGCCATTTACATTTGTTTCATTTGCTGCAACTGCCGTTGATCTTCGAATTGAATCGATATTGAATCCGGTCCAGGATTTTCGGTTGCGGTTGCCGATAAAAATAGTCTTTCTATCCATCGTAGTCTTTAGTATCATTAGTGGCCTCTTTATTTACGCGCTTGCGTAAATTTTTTATCCCATCACACTACATTAAGTAGTTTTCGTTAAGGAGTGGTACCGTTGTCAAAGAAAATATTTTGGTTTGTTGGAATTGTAGCTGTATGTATCATTGGAATTATTGTGCTAACCGGAAAAGAAAAAGAATCCGCCAGCATTGACTATGAAGGGCAGCCCTTTTTAGGGGATGCATCTGCACCGGTCGATATCGTAGAATTTGGTGACTATCAATGCCCTCATTGCAAAGACTTTAATGACAGTCTTCTTCCTGTAATTGAAAAGGAGCTTGTGGAAACAGGAAAGGCCAAATTTTATTTTATGAATTATGCTTTCATGGGTCCTGACTCGACCGCGTCTGCGCAATTTGCGGAGACTGTCTATAAGGAACTCGGCAATGAGGTGTTCTGGAAGTTCCATCATTTATTATTTGCCAATCAAACCGACGAATCTGGTAAAGCTATGCAGTTCACAGATGACGTTATGGAAACGCTGTTAGCTGAAGTTGCCGGCACTGAAGATGTACAGCAGGTGCTGGACGCGTATCAAGAAGGAAAAGGAAATGAAGCTTTGAAGAAGGACATGAGCATAGCAAATCATTTAGGAATTTCCTCAACACCGTCCATTTTTATTAACGGAAAGTTATTTGAAGGAAGCAGTATGAAGGATTTCTTTGACCAAGTAGACGAGGCGACGGAAAGTGGTAAATAAACCGTTATTACTTTCATGGATTACAGCAATTATCGCCATGGCAGGAAGTTTGTTCTTTAGCGAAAGAATGGGCTTCATTCCGTGTGATCTCTGCTGGTATCAACGTATTTTGATGTACCCGTTGGTCTTTTTGCTGGGGATCGCTTTTTATCGCAATGATAAAAATATATATGTGTATGCATTGCCTTTGTCGATTATCGGTGTGGCCGTTTCTTCTTATCATTACGCACTGCAGAAAATCCCTTCGTTACAACAATTCAGCGTTTGTACAAGCGGTGTGCCGTGTTCAGGCCAGTACGTAAATTACTTAGGATTCATCACGATTCCTTTCATGGCATTCGTCGCTTTTACCCTAATTACGATTCTCATGGTTGTTCTATGGAAGCGTAAGTGATCTAAGAGAGTATGCGGCGTACACGAAGGTTGCTTTAATACATGATTAGCCCCGCTTAAAGAATGCGTGGTATTAGCTTGCTTGTTTTGATGCTTTCAAAACGAGCAAGCTTTTTCTGTTTCTATGGACTGGCGCTTGCTCTTATTCTTAGAGGCTACTCTTTACGGTTGACTGCGAGTTGCTCGAAGGTGATATACTACTTTAAAAAATCGGGAGGGGGATCGGCGTTATGAATGTTGAAATTGAGAAAGACCAAAGAGGAGCGGCTGTTATTGTCGGTGCCTCACTTTCAGGACTCATGTCCGGTATCGCCCTCGCGCAAGAGGGTATCCAGGTCACCATCGTGGAGAAAGTGGGAGAACATCGGATTGGCGGATCGGGACTCCGTGTAGACGGTGGAACGTTCGGTCGCTCGAAGACAGAGAAACTGCTGAAGCAATTGGTGTCGGGAGGGGAAAGTTCCGTCCAGCTTTGGGCATCGATCGAGTCGCGCCTGCGGGAGGCAGCGAAACAAAATGACAGGATCAGTCTTCGCTATCATACGCGTATCGTTGCAGTAGAACAGAATGAGGAATCGGCCTGGGCCTTAACCGATCAAGGGGAGAGAATCGAAGGAGATCTGCTGATTGGTGCGGATGGGCACAATAGCCAGGTGCGAAAATATGTGTCGCCTGACAATGCGAACGCTACATATGCTGGCTACATGGGATGGCTCGCCTCCATCGGGGAGAATGATTTGCCCGAGTCGCTTCGTCCTGCAGGGGGTGGCCCTTCCGTTGAGATGTTTGATAGTTATGATGGCTTTAAGTTCGGCTCCATCATTGAAAGAGAGGATAAGTCTTCAATTGCCGGGAGCCGTCGAATCGGCTGTACATGGTATGACAATAAGCGAAGCGGTTTATTGCGCCAGCTGGGCTGCGTGGAAGGGATGGTTGTTTGCCATTCATTGAATGGACAAGATATACCGGAGCAGACGCTCAGAGAGCTGGAGGCAGAGACCGCAGGGTGGCCGGAACCTTGGCGATTTGCTGCACGTCATGCCATTCAAGAACGGACGCTAATCGGAATTCCGATTAAAGAATATGTGCCCGATCGGCTGGTGAAGGGCCGGGTCGCGCTCGTGGGTGATGCGGCACATGTCCCGGCTCCTGTTACGGCAAGCGGGTTTAATGAATCCTTGCAGGATGCGGTGGCATTAGGGGTATGCGCTGAAAATGGAGTACAAGGACAGGCAGCCGTTCGAGCGGTGGATGAATATGAATCCCTCCGTTTAGAAACAGTACGCCGGATGGTTCAATCAGGGCAATTTTATAGCCGTTCATTTGGGCGCCCATAAAGGAGGCTGGAGCGATGTACACGGTGAAAGAAGTGGCTGCATTGCTCGATTTAACCGAGCACACAGTCCGCTACTATACGGACAAAGGATTAGTGCCGAATTTACAGCGCGACGAACATAACAATCGCCAGTTCGACAAAGCTGCGGTTAACTGGCTGTTGTGTGTAAAACATCTGAGGCATTGCGGAATGGGGCTAAACGATATTAAGACATATATCTCCCTCTGTCAGGAGGGGGATGCCACCGTATCGGAGCGCTATGAGATTATGAGTAAACAACAAGCTGCGGCACTTGCCCAGTTGGAAGAAGCAAAACGGAGAGTGGCCTACATTGAAGAGAAAGCGAATCGTTATTTTGATTTGTTGATGAAAATGAAGTCTGAGAATCCTATTTGAATGAATGAACCTCTTAAGAAAACCTACTCCATTTCCATTCACAACTTGCCTATTTGGTTACACCGGATAGGCGTTTTTTTGTTGAATTGGAGTGGGGGTTGCCCAACCTGACATGAAAAACTCCATAATAGACGAACCCCATTGAACTTCAGGTCGAAACTCAGTATGTTCAAGAGAAAGAGCAGATAAGATGTTGCGCGTAATTGAATTAGAAAGGCAGCATCATGATGACCATATGGGGGTTTTGAAATGGAGAGAAATAGAATTTCAGCGATTTTAGAGAAAGAGCTAGTAGTGGCACTGGGGTGCACTGAACCGGTAGCGATCGCATTAGCGGCGGCGACAGCCAAGAGTCATGCGGAAGGCGAAATCCGGCAAATTGTCGTGATGGCCAGCGGAAATATCATAAAGAATGCAAAATCCGTCGGTATTCCGGGCATGTCCGGCAAAGGCCTCGACTTTGCTGCTGCCATCGGTGCGGTAGGAGGAAATCCGGAGAGAAAATTAGAACTGCTGGATGGGCTGACAAAAGACGATGAGAAGAAAGCTTTCCAACTTATAGAAGAAGGAAAAATCGAGGCAGGCCAGGCCGATACGCCGAAAAGATTATATATTGAAGTGAAGGTTAAGACAGATCAAAAGGAAGCTCGCGTAATTATTAGCGATAACCATAGTAATATTACGTTAATTGAAGTGGATGGCGAAGCTGTATTCCGCGGTGGATGTGAAAACGTCCGCATCCAATCGGAAGAGGAGGAGCTAGAGGCACTGACGCTTGATGAAATTTATGCGTGGGTGCTGCAAGCGGAGTTATCGGAATTGGCTCTTGTCAAGAGAAGTATTGAACTGAATAAAGTGATTGGGCTGGAAGGGCTGTCTGGCGACTATGGATTAAATGTCGGCCGGACGATTCAGGAGAATGTGAAGAAAGGAATACTGTCAGATGACTTAGCGACGGCGGCCATGTCGCTCGCTGCAGCTGGCTCCGATGCGCGGATGGCGGGTTCCACTCTGCCGGTCATGGCGAATACAGGCAGTGGAAATCAAGGGATTGCCGTCACCCTGCCAGTCGTTGCTGCAGCAGAGAAGCTTCAAGTTTCTGAGGACGTCATGATCCGCGCTGTAGCGCTCAGCCACCTTGTCACCATTCATATAAAATCGAAATTTGGCCGTTTATCGGCATTATGCGGTGTAACAGCTGCCGGAATGGGAGCCAGCGCTGCTATCGTCTATTTGCTTGGCGGGACACTCCAGCAAGTGAAAGCGGCGGTGCAAAATACAATAGGCAATGTATCCGGAATGATTTGCGACGGTGCGAAAGCCGGATGCGCCATGAAGGTCTCCACTTGCTCCAACGTAGCTGTACAATCCGCGTTGCTCGCAATGAGTCATCAAGAGATTCAATCGACGGACGGTTTTATTCACGATGATGTCGAAAAGAGCATTGAAGCCTTCTGTACGCTTGGAAATGAAGGGACACGGCAAACAGATGAGTGGATTTTGAAATTAATGATGGAGAAGTGATGAACTATTTAACCAGCTAAAGGAGATCCTACATGCTTAACTTATATAACGTATCTTCGGAAGAAGAAGTAGCTGTCATCGTTCACTTGAGTGAAGACCCTATCGTTCTGCAGAGGCGTGCGGCGGAAGTGGACGGCATTCCTTTCACAGACGAAGCTTACAAAAAAGCAGATGCAGCCGTAAATCTGCAACAACAGCGAGTCCTTCGCGAGATGGCTGCAAGAGACATCAGGGTTAGTGAAGTTCAGCCATTTCGAACTGTGCTGAATGCATTGTCTGCCCTTGTTCGACGGGAGGACATCGGAAAGATCCGTTCTCTCAAGGAAGTGGTTTGGATTGAACCGGATATGCAAGTGAGAGGAGCGGGGACCTCACTGGTGACCGATGAGTCTGAGAAAGAGTTGAAAATGGATTGCCTTTTTCGTGAGTTGCAAGCTCTTTGGTCAGAAGGAATTGAAGGACAGGGAATTAAGGTGGCGGTTCTTGATTCGGGTATAGACAAAAACCACCCCGATTTAAAAGAAGTATATAAAGGCGGGAAAAACTTTGTCGATCAGTCCGATCCGGAAGAGTACGCCCGGCCGAGAGAGGAAGACGATCCTTCCGAAACGTCACCTGCTGAACGCCCGGAAGGAGCTCCGGAAAAACATCCTTCCACCGGAGCCACATTTGAATCGTATCACGGAACGCATATCGCAGGAATTTTGGCAGGGAAAAATGGAGTAAAAGGGGTAGCTCCTAAAATTGAGTTGTATGCCTATCGGGTGTTTGGCGCATATACGACCGGAAAAACATCCTACCTTCTAAAGGGAATTGAGGAAGCGGTCGCGCAGGAGATGGATGTAATCAATCTTTCGCTAAGCTTGGATAGTGATTTAGAAACCCATGCAATCTCTATTGCTCTTAATCATGCAGTGATGGCCGGTGTCGTTGCGATCAGTACGGCTGGCAATACGGGGCCGGTTCGCGGTTCCGTGCGGGCTCCCGGCACTTCCAGACTCGGCATCTCAGTCGGCAATTCGACTTGGGATGATCAGGTGGACAGCTCAAGCTCTCGTGGACCGTCCAAACCAAATTTCGACATCAAGCCCGATGTATTGGCGCCAGGAACAGACGTTTTTTCAACGATGCCGAGGTATGTGGAAGATAAATCAGACTCGATTTATAAGGATGCCTATAAAACGGAGACTGGTACATCGCAGGCCGCGCCTTACATAGCTGGGGTAGCAGCACTCATAAAGCAAGCCCATCCCGACTGGACGCCGTTTGATATCAAAGTGGCTCTTTCCAATACAGCGAAAGTGCTCGATACTGATAAGTTTGATGTGTTCGATCAAGGCGCGGGACGTGTCCAGCCCTATGCAGCCGTTCATCCGGCTATCCTTGCCTATTCCATTGAGGAGGTCGATGTGAATGGCGAAGGGGAATGGGTGGAAAATCAAAAAGGTACTGTTACATTTGGTCCCGTAACCCTTGACGAGGATATTTTGATTTCAAAGTCTCTTCTAGTAAAAGATATAAAAGGGGCTGGGGGAGAATATGATGTCACGGTTCAAGTGATTACTTCATTTGGTGATGCGGAAGTAACCATTGACCAGCCATCCTTTACGCTCCATGGGGAACAAAGGCTGCAGGTTTCATTAAAAGCATCAAAAAATCCGAATACGAAATATCGAGATGAGCTAACAGGCTATATCCGAATTGCCAGCCGCGACCGATCGGTTGAAATATCATTGCCATTTGCAGCCGATTTCAGCAACGGAGCAACCGTCACACCTGCCATTGAGGCGTTTAGCATGACCAAGACGGATCTCTCCTTTACTGAAATGGAAGCCGGCGGACAAGTAGCTGTCAGATTGTCGGTAAATACAGACGTATCCTATCCATCTCTGGAACTTGTTAATTATGTAACAAAAGAGCCGGTGGATAGTTTGTTCTATCGAGACGGGATTAGTCTCGGAACTAGGGAGTTTCCGATATCCCATCAATACAAATCCTCCTGGTCGGGAGAAGAGACACTGCTGGCGGATGGAATCTATTCAGTTGATTTTACAGGGATGGTAAAAGCGCTCTCTCTGACGGGAAGCATCGGTCCCGTCTTTGTAAAAACGACCAAGCCTATGGTAACTGCCTCCATTCATGCGGTCTCAGTGAAAGGCCATGTGACAGACCAATATATCGAATTCAATCAGGCCCTAGAAGAAATCGGGGAAGGTTTCGAGCTGAATGAAAAACTGCAGGCCTCGTACATGTTGACGAAAAACGGCCAGGCGGGTGAGGTTGTATCGTTCTTGTTGAACCAAGACGGGACGTTTTCATTTGAGCTACCTTCATTTGATGCCGGAAAAGATCTTCTTGCTATAGTTGTGACAGACGCAGCTGGACATGCCGTTGAATTCGTAGTGCAGCGGGCAGAATAAAATGTACAATGGTTAAGACATAGGACTGTCCGATAAGTCAGTGATAACTGATTTGTTGGACAGTCCTTTTTGGCGTTCGGCTGTGTACGGGAAGCTGCCTGTGAAATAGCCAAGCAACCTGCTGGAATTGCTTGTTCAAAGTGAGATGGACTGAGAAAGTGATTTGATTGTAGAAGGGGATACGAGTGGTAGCCTAGGACATACGAGCGGTTCCCGGCTGATACGAGTGGTAGCCCTTGATATACGAGCGGTTGTGGATTTATACGAGTGGTTCCTCGAGACATACGAGTGGTTGCCGGCTGATACGAGTGGTAGCCCGGGATATATGAGCGGTTGTCGATTTATACGAGTGGTTGCTCGAGACATACGAGCGGTAGTCGGCTGATACGAGTGGTTGCCAAGGACATACGAGCGGTCGATCGTTAATGACGGACACCGAAAATGCATACGAGCAGTTTTTTTGATTATTTGAGCACTCGGTTCATTAATCGCGGACTCTGACGACAGATACGCGGACTTTTTTTGATAAATGCGGACTCTGGCGACAGATACGAGGACTTTTTCAACTAATTGCGGACTCCAGCTGCGGATACAAGACTCTTGCAGTACTTGAGCATTATCGAAACAAATCGAAGCAGTCATCCGGTAAAAACGGGCATCTCCTAAGCAGGCGTTGAATCAGTAGTTTTGATAAAATAGGTATATCTAATAAAAGTAAACATGGGGGGTTGTATCAGTGAGCGAAGAAGTGATGACTACAGGTTGGGATGCGATTGATCGCGCAGTGAAGACGATATACGGGGAACAGGAACCGAAGCATTATGGGACGCTTATTTCGTATGCGCTTGGCGGATCGGATCCGCTTGATGGAATCAGTGTGTATAAGTCGGTTGAACCGGTGCCGCATTGGCATTTTGTGACGTATGGCTTTTCGGAACTCTATGAGAAAGAAACGGAAGATCCGGAGGAAAGCGGGTATGGTTTTGAATTGACTTTTCGTCTTGTACGGGAAGAGGATGAGGAAGAGCCGCCGGCATGGGCGTTAAATTTACTGCAAAATATGGGGCGGTATGTCTTTAACAGCGGCAATGTCTTTCGGGCGGGGGACTATTTGGATGCAAACGGTCCCATATGCCTAGGGGCAGATACCCAATTAACTGCCTTGGCATTTGTGAAGGATCCGGAGCTGGAGGCAATGGATACGCCAAATGGACACGTTGAATTTCTTCAAATGGTTGGCATTACGCATGATGAATTGGAAGCAATGCAAACGTGGAACACATTAGGTGTCCTCGCTGCCGGACTGTCTCACATTCCTAGTTATGTAACAGATTTAGGGCGTGACACGATTTTGGCGGATCACTCGGTTGCTAAAATTGTCCAGGAGGGGATGGAGAAAGAAGGTTCCAATACGGGCTTTTTGTTTGTGGATCAACTCGAATGGAGTGCTGGAAAGAAGGGGTGGCTGCGTCAAACGCCGTCCGTGCTTACAATTGGTGCAAAACAAGCGGAGATTATTGGAAAGCTGCTCCGCGGCAGGTTGCTCAAAGGAAAAGAACTGACGCTATCGGGAGCGGGCATCCGCGTTGCGTTTAAATCAGGACAGCAGAACGAATTTGAGCATTCGGAAGACTTTATTCACATTACGCTAAATGACGAAACCGTTGAGGATATGAGCCAAAAGCTGCTGCCAAAACAGGGCGAGTTTGAAGTCTCGATGAAAGATAAAATGAACATTCATATTGCAAAGACCACTATTACAGATCAAGATGGCAATATTGTAAAAACGATTGGCTGAAAAATCTAGGAAGCATCTCGATGGACGAGGCATGGACGGGTGTATATCATGGAGTTATGCTTATCCGAGGAGGAACCAATGTGAAAGAGATTACAACAAATGATCTGCAAGAACAACTGGAACAAGGAACGTCCTTCCATCTGATCGATGTTCGGGAAGATGATGAAGTGGCACAAGGTATGATTCGGACGGCTATTCATATTCCGCTTGGTGAAATTCCGGAACGTTTGGATGAAATGGATAAAGACAAGTCGTATATCATCATTTGCCGGTCAGGCGGCCGCAGTAGTCGTGCTTGTGAATTTCTCGAGGCCCAAGGCTATGACGTAACGAATATGGTCGGCGGCATGTTGGCGTGGCAAGGCGAAGTTGAATAAAGCCGAAGCAGTCTCATTCTTCATTTTTATGAAGGATGAGATTTTTTTATTATCGATCTGAAGTACAAAAAGAGCCCGCTCGGTTCAGGCCGAAGGGCTCTTTTCGCAAATAAAAGCAAAAATGCTATATTTATTCGGCTTGTGCAGGATTCACTTCCAAGTCGATTGAGATCTTAATATCTTTTCCTACCAAAACGCCTCCTGTTTCAAGGGCGGCATTCCAAGTCAAACCGAATTCTTCCCGATTTAATTTGGTTTCCGCTTCAAAACCATACACTTCAACGCCCCACGGATTCGTTCCTTTTCCGTTGTATTCCACATCAAATGTGACAGGTTTTGTTACATCTTTGATTGTCAGATCGCCTGTCACTTTATATTCGTCATCGCCGTCTTTTACGATGTTTGTCGATTGAAATGAAATTGTAGGGAAATCCTCTGCGTTAAAGAAATCAGCGGAACGGAGATGATTATCACGGTCCTCCGATTTTGTATTAATCGAAGCAGTTTGAATATCGAAAGTAATGGAAGCTGTCGTCAAGTCCGTCAGGTCATCGGCTGTCACCGTGGCGGAATAATTTTCAAATACACCTTTCACTTTTGACACCATCATATGTTTTACGGAAAAACCAATACTAGAATGCGAGTTGTCTACTGTCCAATTTGCCATGCCAAATCTCTCCTGTCACTTTGAATTTATCTCGAATTCGAGATATCTTGATTTAAGGATAAATCATTTCAAGAAAATCGTCAATGGGATAAATATGAAATTCAAAAAATTTAATCTGCTCACTTCGTATAAGGCCCGGCTAGAAAGAACTGACAGACGGGCCAATCTTTAATATACCTTCTCTAAAATTCAGTCCCTCGGAAGATCATTTTTATACATCTTGCGTAATCTGTTGAGTGTCTCTAGTTTCTGGAGAGTAGTTTCTTTTTGTTTCATTCCAACGCCGATAATTATATTTTCGACTAAAAACGTGGGGGCAACCATTGAGTGGAACTCCCAAAGTTCACCTCGGCTTGCATACAGTACAATGTCAGCCTCTGTATTGAAATCGGAGACGAGGCGGTCAGTCAATACAATTGATGTGCATGATATTGTTTTAGCGTGGTCTAGAAGTACGCGAGTCTCAGGGTGAAGATGGACAAATCCAAAAATCAGCAAAGTGTCATGCTCTGTCATATGCACTAATGATTCAAGTAGTTCATGCCCACTTTTTGCTAAAAGATGAATGACGTTACCGAACCGAGATAGTCTGAATTTTAGCAGATGTGCCAGTCCTTCTGATGGACCGGGACTATAAATATAAATTGTTTTGGCGCAAGAAAGTGCATCGACAGCTTGTTGGAAGTCTTCGGTAGAAAAGTGGACAAGTGTTTCTTCCAAATTGTGTTGGCTCACTTGTAGCATCTCACTTTGGATACTACCGGCGCTTACTTGGTTTAAAATGCTTTCAAGTTTGTTAGCTGGTGAAATTTCCAGGCGGTCTTTTACGTACTCCTTAAACAATTTAAAATTCTCAAAGCCAATTGATTTCCAAAAACGAGAAACGGTTGCGTTGCTTAAACTTAACTGTTGGGCAATTTCTGTTTCAGTTAAATAAAGAAGATCTCTCATATGTTTTTGCACAAAATCTGCAATTGTTTTCTGATGGGGTGTCATATTTTCGACGTTCCACTTCATATCAGGCATCTGTAAACAAACTCCTTACCATGTTAGTTACATGTAGCTTATCATATGAAAAATATTTTTCATAACTTATCTTTGTTAAAAATAATTTACATTGGAATTATACTTTATTAACAATTGGTTGGTACGATTGGTATGAAATGAAAGGGAGGATGAATTCAATGGCGAAGCGTGAAGTATTTCAGTTAACACAGTCACAAAAAATGATGGTCTTTATTCTGTCAATGTCCTTGTATGGTCTTTCAAACATGTTCACAGAACTCATTCCGAGTTTACAAATCGGGCCAGTTGAACTGTCGGTGGAGTATTTTGCATTTATTCCATTAACATTATGCATTCTGTTTCATCCGTTATATGCTGCGATCGGTGCCTCATTAGGGGAAATAATTTTCGGAGAACTGATGCTTGGACAGTTTGGAGGCATCGGCGAGATTGAAAAATTTATCACGTTTTCCTTGGGAATGTATATCGCAGGCATTTTAGTTCGAAACCCATTGAATCGTATGCAAGTGGGTATGGCGGTTATGTCAGGATTGGTAGTCCATCACCTGCTGGGCATGATTGTGGACATAGGCAAAGTTTGGGTTGGGGTTGAAGAATTCGAGGCTGTCAAGGGGTTGGCTGAAAGTATCATCGTTATTGAGGGTGTTGCTTTTCTAAATGATTTGTTGTTTTCCGGTATCCTTTTCGCTTTATTGCCGACATTGTACTTGGTTCCGCGTTTGTACGGGAAAATTGAGCCGTTGTTAGGAATGAAACCAAGAAACAAGGATGACCGCTATACAATGAAAGAAGTCATCACTCCAAGATTTGTAGTAATTGGTATTGTCTTATCAGCGACTGCCATCATTGCTGAATTTTTATCTGAAACTGAATTTAGCTTTGGTGAGTGGGAACCTGATTTTATGGAAATGTTCGGCGATTGGTTTATTTGGATTGTCATAGCTGTCGCTGCTGTTATTGCATGTATCACCATCGTATTGATGGCTAGAAAAAATAAAACACAAAGGAGCAAACTGGACAATGTTGCCTAATCCCCTCGTCCAATTGACGAATGTCACCTTTACGTATCCAGGGGCCGATCGTCCGGTACTAAAGGATATAAATGTAACCATTTACGAAGGTGAATTTACGGCCATCATTGGCGGAAATGGTTCAGGAAAGTCGACATTATGCAAAACATTCAATGGTTTGATCCCTCAATTTTATGTTGGTGATTTCGAGGGTGAGGTTGTGTTGAACACGATGAAGACAAGTGAACACACAGTAGCGCAACTGTCTAGAAATATCGGATATGTGTACCAAGATTTTGAAAATCAGTTAGTGCGTCCGACAGTAATCGATGATGTTAGCTTTGTTCCTTTAAATTACGGATTGGCCGATTATAGGCAAAGAGGAGAGTGGGCTCTTAATATAACAGGGCTGTCTGCGTTGCGAAATGAATTTATTTGGCAATTGAGTGGAGGGCAAATGCACTTGCTTGCATTAGCAGGAGCATTGGCTATGAAACCGAAACTCCTGATTATAGATGAACCGATCGCACAGCTGGATCCCAATCATGCGAAACAGGTTTATGACATATTGAAAAAACTGAATAATGAGTTTGGTATTACAATTATCGTCATTGAACATCACACTGAATTCATCGCGGATTACTGCAAAGAAGTCATACTGATGGATCAAGGAGAGCTCGTGTGGAAAAAAGATGTGAAGGAAGCTTTGTCACAAGTTCGGGAATTATTGCATCGGAATATTTTCCCGCCGCAAGTGACCCAGGCAGCCTATGCATTGTTAGAGAAAGATTCTCAGGACAGCCTTCTTCCGATACGCATGGATGAAGCGATCAAACATTTCTCTACCTATATACAGCGTAAGGTCCCATTACCTCCTTTCAGACCGACATGCATGACGGAGAATAGGGAAGTAATTCGTTTCAATCATGTTTCACTAGAGTATAGGACGCTGAAGAAGGAACGTAAGCGGGTTCTTTACGAGGTGGATACTTCGTTTTATCAAGGCGACCTCGTTGCGTTGGTAGGGAATAATGGTGCAGGGAAATCATCCTTGCTTAAATTGATTGCTGGCATTGTGAAACCGAGCGATGGACAAGTTGTGGTTCTGGGTAAAACAACGCGGGAAGCGAGTCCCGAAGTATTAAGTGAGACAGTATCTTATATTTACCAGAGTCCAGAGGAAATGTTCATAGATGATTCGATCCGGAAAGATATTGAATATTATTTGCGGGTGCGAAAAATTCCGGATTATGAATTGATTGTCGATAAGCTGCTTGTCGATTTCAATTTAGTGGATATTCAGCATCAAGATGGCCGTTTGCTAAGCGGTGGCCAGCAAAGGCGTGCATCACTTGCCATTGGTGCGGCGATGAATCCTGCCGTCATTTTATTGGATGAACCGACTGCTAATTTGGACGTGGCCACAAAACAGCAGGTGATCCAGATGCTCGGAAAGTTGCAGAATCATGTGCAGACAGTCATTGTCGCAACCCACGATATGCAGCTGGTGGCAGAATGGGCCAACCGAATCATCGTTATGAATTCTGGTTCTATTATATCTGACGGGAGTCGGTACGACATTTTTGGAAACGAGGATGTCATGAGGAAAGCGGGTTTAGTCCCGCCTCAAATTTTACAATTGAGCCGTAAGTTATGTCTAGAGCCACCCTGCTTTACAATTGATGAATTCACATCACGCTTGGATACAGTAGAAGCGGAGGGAGTACAACTTGAATTATGTAAAGGATATGCGTGAAAAATTAAATATCGAATACGTAAAAAGTGAATTAATTAAAACAGCTTATGGTGGCAAAGAAACTTTTCTCGCCTCCTTGCACCCTCGCACGCTGATTATTTGGTACTTATTTTTTGGTATCGTACCGTGGTTTATTCATAACAAAATCGTATTAAGTTGCTTTTTGGTTTTAATGGTTGTTTTAACAATTATGGCGCGTGTAAGCCCTTTGATCATTGTCATTCTCTGCGTTGGATTGCTAGGAGAAATTGGATTTCTTTTGCTTGTTTCTTTAGTTTTCGGAGGTGGCCTCGCCTCATTGATTCCGATGTTTTGGTTAACGGTAAAGTTAGCTGTTATCGCATTGGCGAGTATTGCCGTTTTCACCAGTATGGATCCTGAACGATTTAGTGATGCGCTGCTCAGCTTTGGCGTTCCCGGGCAGGCTTCGTTCAGTGTATCCTTCGGTTATCGAATCCTTCCTACACTGGTGGAAGAATTTCAAAGGGTGTTCCTGTCCTACCGTTTACGTGGGAAAGCTCCAGAGACACACGGTATTTTTTATTGGCGGACGGCTTCTTATTACTTGAAATTATTAGTGTTGTCATTTTACCCACTTATATTGAACAGTGCTAAAAGATCGAGAACTACTGTTGAAGCATTGGAAACCAAAGGATTTAGTTATTCATTTACAAATTCCGAAGTAAAGAAAATGAAATTGGCTCACTTGACGTATACGTATAAAGATCCATTGTTTCTAATTGGCACAGTTGCCTATATTTCGTTTGCATTTTGGCTTGGGACATTTCTAGTAGATGCAGAATAGGAGAATAGCATATGAAAATTGATTTTCACACACACGGAAAATTATCAAAGAAAGTAGATTTCTCACTTGATTATTTTATGAATATGGTTCAAGCAGCCAAGGAAAACCACCTGGATGCAATTGCCTTGACGGAGCATTTTAATACGCATCGCTTCTCAGATGTTTATGATACATTGGACGATCACTTTCCATACGTAGACCTTTATTATGAAATTGAAGGTTTGAAAGTCTTCACTGGAATGGAAGTCGACATAAATGAGACAGGGCATATTCTTTTAATCGGAAAGCGGGCAGACTTGCTCGACTTCAGAAAGGAACTTGAGCCCTATACAGAGAAAGGGAACTTTATTCCTTTTCAGGAACTGTTGAAAAGGACGGCGAATGTTGATTTCCTCGTTATAGGAGCCCATCCTTATCGGGAGAGCACGCCACTTCACCAATTACCGTCAGACCTTTTGGCGAAATTAGATGCGTTTGATTTGAATGGCAAGGATCTATATGAAAAAGGCATCGAGGAAAATTGTCGTGAAGTGTATGCATTGGCTGAGCAAATCGGTATTCCGGTAGTGGGAGGGAGCGATACACATCAAAGCTTACAGTATGGTGCAGTAGTCAATATCCTGGATGTGAGCTGCAGAACCGTGCGCGAATTAAAGGATGCGATTCGGAGCGGTGCGTATCGTGTAGAAATTTCTCCACAGTTAGATGAAAAGGTGGCTGCTGCCAAGGAATTAAAAAAGCGTTTGAAAGAGAAGATGGAAAAAGTGATGTGAATTCGCTATAAGCTGTCCCGTTTACACGATACGGGGCAGTTTGTTTTTTGTAGATGAATACAAGCTATGCATATCCCACTCATCCACCGCGTATAGTGTGGAAAAAGGCGGTGTCGAGTTGAAGCGATGGCTCATTATCGGATTATTATTTGTCTGTTCATTAGGTGTGGTGCTGTATGGCGTGAAGGCGTCCGACCGTGGCTTTTTTTTGCCGGAAAAATTAGCCGGTGTGAAAATCGTGGTGGATCCGGGTCATGGAGGGTTGGATGGAGGTGCTTCGGTGGATGAAGTAATTGAAAGTAACATCACGTTATCCATTTCTCATGAATTAAAGAAGCGGCTTGAAAAAAAGGGTGCCATTGTTGTGATGACGCGTGAAAAAAATGGTGACGCTATTGCGGAGCATGCGCCGAGTGATAAGTTCGGAACGAATCGGGAACGGAAATTTGCCGATTTGAAGCTTCGGGAAAGCATTGTGATTGAGGAAGATCCGGATTTATTTGTCAGCGTCCATGTCAACGCAATCCCGGATTCCAAATGGAGGGGCG
>NZ_BQYK01000002.1:191164-238321 GCF_023168145.1 Sporosarcina sp. NCCP-2222 | reverse complement strand
TCTCGATTAAAGGGGTCTATTTATTGAAAAAAGTTCCTATGCCTTCTGTGTTGGTTGAAACAGGCTTCATCTCCAATCCGGAAGAACGCGGATTGCTCGTTGATCCGGCTTACCAAGCCAAAGTGGCCGACTCCATCGTAGAAGGAATCATTCAATATTATGATTTAGAAGAGAGATGAAGCAGATACCCGCTTTGTATGAGTTGTACTATGGTATACTTAGAGGAGAAAATTAGCCTCTAAGGAGTGTTTTATCGTGTTGACAGAACAGAACGTCCGTGACATTGTCGGCGAATTACAAGATCCGTTTCTACATAGACCGTTATCCGAGACAGGCGGAATTGTAAATGTGTCCGTAAAAGAGGAAAAAGCGCACGTCAGTGTGAAGCTGGCCATAGCTAAAATTAATACAGCGGAACAAATGGCTTTGCAAATGAAAGTTGTCGAAGTATTAAAAGCGGCAGGAGCCGATTCAGTTGGAATTCGCTTTGAAGAACTGCCAGCCGAAACACTTGAGAAATTCAGAGGAACCGCAACGGAAGCAGAGACGCAAGACTTGCTCTCTCCTTTAAATGATATTACCTTCATTTCGATTGCTTCGGGCAAAGGCGGTGTTGGCAAGTCGACTGTCTCTGTCAATCTGGCAGTCGCCCTTGCCAGACTTGGCAAAAAGGTCGGTTTAATTGATGCGGATATTTATGGATTCAGCATCCCAGATATGATGGGGATCACTGATTTGCCGATCGTTCGCGGCGACCGGATCATCCCGGTCGATCGATTTGGCGTCAAGGTCATTTCCATGGGCTTCTTCGTTGAAGATAATGCGCCGGTCGTCTGGCGCGGTCCGATGTTAGGTAAGGTGCTGGACCAATTTTTCAGAGATGTAGAATGGGGTCCTCTTGATTACCTTATCTTGGACTTGCCGCCGGGCACGGGGGATGTGGCGCTTGATATCCACCAGATGATTCCATCATCCAAGGAGATTGTTGTTACTACTCCACATCCAACCGCTGCATTCGTAGCTGCGCGAGCAGGTGCTATGGCACTTCAGACAGAACATGAGATTTTAGGTGTCATTGAAAATATGGCATGGTTCGAATCGAAGGTAACGGGAGAGAAAGAGTACGTCTTCGGATCAGGAGGCGGCCCGAAGCTTGCTGAAGAGCTGCGTACAGAATTGTTAGGGCAGATACCTTTAGGACAGCCTGATTGGAATGAAAGTGACTTTGCGCCATCGGTATATGGGGAAGATCATCCAATTGGCTCGATTTATAAGCAGATTGCTTCAGAAGTGATTGAAAAGACGAAATGAAAAAAGGCGGGGAAGGCTTATTGGCCTCCTCCGCCTTTTTCTCCTCCTCCTCCGCTTCCGCCACCTTGGCCGCCCCCACCTTTATCCTCGCTTTTAGTCGGTGTGACTTCTCCGGCTTTTAAAATCAGTTCCTGCCACTTGGCTTGCATGAGTGGATTGTTGATCGTATCCTCAACGGATTTTTCCATCTGTTTTTTCAACTCGGATGATTTTAATATCGTTTCCATTTGCTTCTGCATATCCGGTTGAGCAAAGAAATCCTGCATTTCCTTTTGGAATGATGAATCATTCATGAGTTGTGACATAATATCTTGTTGCTGTTTTTTCATGCTTTTGGCAACAGCTTCTGTGAATTTTGGGTCCTCAAACGCATGTTTCCAGAAATCCTCGCCCTTTTTCGACAGCAGTGTATCTTCAATGGACTTTTTCACTTCCGGCTGCTCCAACACAATCAGTTCCCTAAATTCAGGGTCACTTAATGTTTTCCGGAGTGCTTTTTTTCCATCTTCGGTTTGCAGTGCATCGGTCATCATCTT
Organism: Sporosarcina sp. NCCP-2222; assembly: GCF_023168145.1. Taxonomy (GTDB): domain Bacteria; phylum Bacillota; class Bacilli; order Bacillales_A; family Planococcaceae; genus Sporosarcina. The sequence goes on along the minus strand of NZ_BQYK01000002.1, from coordinate 236,474 downwards.
TTTCATTTCGTCATAATTCGGATTCTGCTGCTGCTGAGTACAGCCCATCAGCAGAAACGCACAAGCGACGATAAAGATCCACTTCTTTCTCATGGATATCAAATTCCCTTCCAGCTGCTTTTTCAATTATTGTTCACAATATGGTGCGTAATATGCATAGATCACACAATGAAATAGATTTTTTGCAAAAACGTTGATACACTTATGGAAGCAATTGAAAAGGGGAACGATGTAGTGACAATACGAAATTGGGTAAAGTTCTTTTTTAATGCATTGTTAATTGGAGGAGGGATCACGGCAATTGCAGGGCTGATTGTCCGGTGGGAATTCTTCTCGCAATATGTGGCGTCCGGAGAATATCTGGAATTTATCGGCGCTTTTTTATGGATGATCTTTCTCGGTTTTACAATGAGTGTTGTAGCACAAATGGGCTTTTTTGCTTATTTGACAGTACACCAATTCGGGGTGAACATGTTCCGCTCGTTAACATTATGGAATTGGGTGCAGCTGCTGATCATCGCGGTTGTCCTGTTTGATCTTATCTTCTTCAGATTTGAACTGACGTCTGGAAATACGGGACGGACGGTATTATATTTAGTGTTGCTGTTCACACTATTGGCTACTTCCATTGTCACAGCTTATTACAAAGCGAAGTGGACAAAAAAACATGCCCTTATCTCCGCCTTGTTTTTCATGATTGTCATTACGACACTTGAATGGCTGCCTGCGTTAATGGTTCGCTCCGGCAATATTGATTCATGGGTGACGATCTTATTATTCCCATTGCTTGCGGTAAATGCATATCAATTATTAATGCTGCCTAAGTATAATCGGAAATCTGACGAGGACAAAGCCAAATTAGAGGAGCGCCGAAAAGCGCGGAAATTGGCGAAATCATAATGAACATGAAAAAGGCGGTTGGATCTTTAGATTCCAAGCCGCCTTTTGTGTAGATGTTCTTTCCTGAGATGGAAGGAGCATCCACCCTATTTCGGTATTTTCTTCACTTTTGCTGACATGGCAAACAGTACATCTTCCAGTGGGTGAAATTCCCTGCTATCCATTAAGTTCTTCAAATCTACGAACGATACTCTGACTTCACGATGCAGCGGCACAGATAGGATTTCTCCCTCGATGACGGGTGGAACTTCTCCGCCAGTGTAAATGGCAGAAGAGCCAAGTGCGTTAACTTCCGCTTCCCATAATGCAGTGCGAAGTGGATAAGGAAAATCCTCATCCGCCGTTCGGAACCAGAGCGGTTGTGAACCGAAAACTTTTTCAAATCGTTCCAATTGGCCAATCAGCAATTCAGTATTTTGGTGATATGCTTCCCCGGGATGTCCTAAAAGAGCAACCGGAATGTTCTTCTCTTTAATCAACTCCACTGTCTCTGGAAAGCGATCGACCCAATCCATATCGAGAAACAAGAGCGGGTAGGGGGCTTTTAAATTAGCGATCCAATTTTCGACATCCACGTCTCCAAATGAAATGTTGACAGTTAAAGCAGAACCGGATGATCCGCGCACAATAATATGTTCCGGCTCCTCCGTCAGTTTGAAGACGGACAGTAATGCGGGTTTGTTTGTGAACGGGACGAGCAATAAAATCCCGCATATGAGGATAGTTAGAATAATGATTTTCTTCATAGTAGAACCCCTTTGAAGTACGATAATAAAATACTTTATGAAATAGGCTTGACCAATATGAATCTCCGTGATAATATAAAAAAGTCGTTACGGCAAGCACATAAAAAGTCTTGAAAAAACTAAGAATTGTGGTATACTACTTTTTGTGCTCAATACATAATATTCCGCAGTAGCTCAGTGGTAGAGCAATCGGCTGTTAACCGATCGGTCGTAGGTTCGAGTCCTACCTGCGGAGCCATTTTTATTTTACAGGCTGCCACTTGCTGAAGTGGTTTTTTATTGCCAAATTAAATAAAAAATATTTCAATAACTATTGACTTTTAAAATGACCAACCTTACAATAGGTTTTGTGCCTAGGAGAGAAGAATGCTCTCAATGGACAACTCTGCTTCCATAGCTCAGCAGGTAGAGTGCTTCCATGGTAAGGAAGAGGTCGCCGGTTCGAGCCCGGCTGGAAGCTCCATTCTTAAAAAAGCTCGTATATATGCGAAAGCAGATGACATAGTCATGCGAAGCTTATCGCAATTTTAAATCGGTGGGGTAGCGAAGTGGCTAAACGCGGCGGACTGTAAATCCGCTCCCTCCGGGTTCGGCGGTTCGAATCCGTCCCCCACCACCATTTTATTTATACGGCCCCTTGGTCAAGCGGTTAAGACACCGCCCTTTCACGGCGGTAACACGGGTTCGAATCCCGTAGGGGTCACCATTTTGTTATTTTAATGTATGAAATTTGTTAAATGGTCCATAGTAAGAAAGTGAATGAACAAGATTTCAATATTGGGGTATAGCCAAGCGGTAAGGCAACGGACTTTGACTCCGTCATTCGTTGGTTCGAATCCAGCTACCCCAGCCAACCTTTACATTATTATTACTGATATAAATGAAAGTCCTTCCAACTTAGGAAGGGCTTTTTTCGTGTTTTCAAGTTTGTCCTTCGGCTGCTCTGTAGCATTTCCAAGGAAAAAATGCACAGCTCATGCTCTTTTACACGAATTCGACACAAATAAATAAAATTTATCAAGAAGGATGAAGCCTTCCCGTCATTTATATAGTATATTGTAGGTATTAAGTCCTCGTCTTAGTGTATGAAAAGACGGGAATAGCTCTTGTAGGAAGAGGTAATTGTATGCAGGATTATGTGAAGATGTTGCAAAGCATGATTGGCGAAGAAAGTTTACAATGTCCAGTGGAAATGCTGGCGGATATCGCATATGCACTCGATCAATCTGCGATTGTTGCGATTACCGACCGTGCTGGCAAGATAACATATGTCAATGACCTGTTCTGTGAAATCTCTCAATATACAGCGGAGGAGTTAATCGGTTCCACTCACCGCAAGGTTAATTCCGGATACCATTCCCCTTCGTTCTTTCAGGATATGTGGTCGACGATTGCGCGGGGGGATGTCTGGCAAGGGGAAATCCGCAATCGCGCAAAAGATGGCACGCATTACTGGGTGGATACAAAAATAATTCCGATCACTAGAGAAACTGGCTACTCGCCAGTTCAATATATAGCTTTTCGTTACAACATTACGAAAAGAAAGATAATGGAACAGAGTATGTTAGATAATGCAGAGCTGTACCGTTTAATTACCGAAAATGCATCCGATTTTATTTCTGTCATTGATCAGCATGGCCGTTTCCAATATGTATCGCCATCATTTGATAAGTTGCTGGGGTATCCGCTTTCTCTCAATGAAGATACATTCTATTCGTTTGTTGAGAAAAAAGATCACGGTCTCATTGATCGTCTTCTTGAAATGTTGGCAGAGGATACGCAGCCGGATGAGATGGAATTACAGATTGCGGGTCGTGGTGATAGTTCTCTCGTTATGAAGGTATTGGTTAACCCGATCCGAGAACCAGGACGCTATTTCCAGCACTGGGTTGTCGCCATGCAAGACGTAACAAAGCGAAAAGAAACCGAGAATCTTATTCAAAGTTTGGAGCATACGGACCAATTGACTTCGTTATACAACCGAATTTCTTTCCGGCAACAGTTATTGAATAAGGTAGAGACTTGCAAAAAAACAGGATCGACTTTCAGTTTGGTTCATTTGAATATTGACCGCTTACGGTATGTCAATGAATCCTTTGGCCATGAAAAAGGGGACTATGTTTTGTCTGTCATAGCTAAAAGGCTGCAGCAACACGTAGGAACAGAGAATCTGCTGGGGAGGATCTCAGGTGATGAATTTGCTTTTACCCTGCCAGGTTCTGTTAATCAAGCAGAAGAAATGACGCATCGGATTAAGGAAGTTGTGGAGACACCGATACAAATTGACCATCGTACCTATTCCCTTTCGACGAGCTACGGGGTTGCCTCTTATCCCGAAAACGCAGGAAATGCGTCTGAGCTAGTGAAGAATGCTGAAAAAGCCTTGCATTTTGTTAAGGAAATGGGAGGAAGTGGCTTAAAAGTTTATGAGCCAGGTACGGAAACAAAAACGCTAGAACGCATTTTATTGGAGAGTGAACTTCGTAAAAGTGTGCAGCTTGGGTACTTCACATTGGAGTACCAACCCAAGATGAATTTGGCAAGAGGCGAATTAAAAGGAGTAGAGGCGCTTGTCCGCTGGGATCACCCGGAGCTAGGCCGAATTTCTCCAGATCGTTTTATTCCACTTGCTGAAGAGAGCCGCTTAATCATTCCACTGGGGGATTGGATTTTCCAGGAGGCATGTAAGCAAGCGAAAGCCTGGCAGGAAGCGGGCTATCCCCCTGTTCGAGTTGCCATTAATATGTCGACTGTCCAGCTGGAAGACCCGGAAACGGTGGATCGGATAAAAAAAGTGTTACATTATACCGGAGTGGCGCCGGAATTAATTGAAATTGAAGTGACGGAGAGTTCATTTGCTGACAAGGAATACATGAAAGAGACATTGGAGGCGATCCGGTCGCTTGGAATTACTGTAGCAATCGATGACTTCGGTACGGGGTACAGTAATTTTAGTTATATTCAGGAATTGCCGGCTGACACGATTAAGATTGATATGTCTTTCATTCGAGGTATCGATGTGAATGAAAATAACCGCGCCATCGTGAAAGCGATTGTGACGATTGCTGAAACGGCTGGCTTGCATGTCATTGCAGAAGGAATTGAAACGGAAGAACAAGCAAGAATCTTATTGGAGCTGGGTTGTCAAGAAGGACAAGGCTATTTTTACAGCCGGCCGCTTCCTGCCGAAGATTGTTCATTGATGATGAGTCTGTAACGCATAAATATTCGAGAAAATGTCGAGTTGAGCCATTATTCAGAAGGTCTTACAATGTTGTTATGTAGAAAAGGGAGGAATTTTGATGAAGCACCTAAACATATCAATCATTGGCGTACCGTTAGATCTAGGACAAAATAGAAGAGGAGTCGACATGGGACCGAGTGCCATGCGATATGCTAACGCGGTTGGCAGGCTGGAGGCCATTGGTCATGAAGTAAAAGACGAAGGCGATGTGCAAGTGAGCGCAGTAGAAAAAAAGGAACCAAAGGACGAGCGTTTAAAAAACGTGGATGAAGTGATCCAAGCGAATACAGAACTTGCTTCCCGAGTGTCACAAGTATTGAAAAATGGCCGTTTCCCCCTTGTATTTGGCGGAGACCATAGTATTGCAATCGGTACCATCGCAGGCCTGGCAGATGCATTTAAGAACCTTGGCGTAATATGGTACGATGCACACGCTGATATGAATACAGCCGAAACTTCTCCGTCCGGCAATATTCATGGCATGCCGCTCGCTGTCAATATGGGACTTGGGCATGAACGTCTCATCAATCTTCACCGGGAAGGTCAAAAAGTGAAGCCGGAAAATATCGTCATCATTGGGGCTCGCTCTGTAGACCCAGGCGAACGGAAACTCATCAAAGAGCTAGGCATTAAGGTGTTCACTATGCATGAGATCGATAAATTCGGCATGACAGCGGTCATGGAGGAAGCCATCGCATACTTGCAATCCCGTGAAGTAGATGGTGTCCATCTATCATTGGATCTGGACGGTTTGGATCCACTTTACACACCTGGCGTAGGTACTCCGGTGCCAGGCGGTATCAGCTATCGGGAAAGCCATCTCGCTATGGAGATGCTGGAGGATTCCGGAATGATCACATCTGCTGAATTTGTGGAAGTCAATCCAATCCTTGACGAAAAGAACAAAACAGCTGAAGTGGCTGTTGCTTTAATGGGCTCCCTTTTCGGAGAAAAATTGATTTAATTACTGAACCCGCCTCTTTTGGCGGGTTTTTTGCATAGCTGGCCTGCAGTGTGATAAAATGCGTGGGAATGTGGTTGGTACATATTGGCTACGGCCACGGTCTAATCAGGGGAATGCGACTAATTAGCTGGGAGTCAAAAGTTTTTCTGTTAGGCCTTGCTAGAAAAGTAGAATATATTCGATAAAAGGAAGAAAAAATCCTTCCTCTTTGCTAAAATAAAAGTATCGAAAAAAATGAAACCTGTTGATACCTTCATTCGTATAGAAGGCACAGCCGCATGGAGCGGAGGATGAAAGTCATTGGATGAATTGGTCAATAAACGAATAAATGAAGTGTTAAAAGGCAACCATGAAGCATTCGAAGAGATCGTCACCATGTTTCAGCATCGGCTTTACCAGGTCTGCTATCGGATGCTCGGCAATCGCCAGGAAGCGGAGGATATTGCCCAGGAAGCCTTTGTACGCGCATACGTGAACATCCATACGTATGATCAAAAGAGAAAGTTCTCAACTTGGCTGTTTCGTATCGCAACTAATTTGTGCATCGATCGGATCCGGAAAAAAAAGCCGGATTATTATCTGGATGCGGAAGTACCCGGAACGGAAGGGCTCAACATGTACTCACAAATTGCGGCCACCGGTGATTTACCGGAAGAAGAAGTGGAGAAGATGGAGACACAGGAACGGATCCAATACGAAATTGGAAGACTTCCTGATAAATACCGTTCTGTCATCATACTTCGTTATATGGAAGAGCTGCCGTTGCAAGAGATCAGTGATATTTTAGAATTGCCGCTAGGGACCGTTAAAACCCGCGTACACCGCGGAAGGGAAGCACTTCGGAAACAGATGGGTAATATGTAGGAGGGAAAAAAGGATGAATACGTGTCGTGAGTCAATGATCCACTATATGCACGCGTATTTAGACGGAGATATCAGTCGGGATGAAGAGCGTGAACTGAAAGAGCATTTAGCAGTGTGTCCATCATGTAAAGAGATGATGGATGAACTGCAGTCGGCTGTTTCTTTTCTGCAATTCGCCGAGCCTGTAAAAGCGCCTGAAGGTTTTGTTTCAGGTGTTATGGACCGTCTGCCGAAAGAGAAGCCAAAGGCCGGTATTCATCGTTTGCTCCGCAGGCACCCGTTAATTGCGGCGGCGGCTATGTTTATCATACTAATGAGCGCCACACTCTTTTCGAGCTATAACAATCAGCAATTCTCGGTAACGAAACAACCGAACCTTGTCATTGAAGGCGAGACCGTTGTCGTTCCAGCAGGGGAGACCGTCAAAGGGGATATCGTCGTGAAGAACGGCAATATCCGGATTGAAGGTGAAGTAGACGGAGATGTAACTGTTATCAATGGATCTAAATATATGGCTTCCACAGCCATTGTCACAGGGAAGAGTGAAGAAATTGATAAAGCTTTCGATTGGCTCTGGTATAAAATCAAATCGACTGTGAAGGGTCTACTTCCTACTTCTGATACTGGCAAGGATGGAGATTCGCATACCGATAGTGAATAAGCGACCGGGGAGGCTCTTGGGCCCCCCGATCGTTTTTTTATTGCAGCTGCGGGAACATGCTTAGTGGCAAAGCAGAGAAGTCAAACTGGAAGTAATAGATGCAAAATATACCCTTATTCTTTTACTGCTTGGTAAGTGAATCTTACGCAACTGTAATCAATCTGTAAGGGGCGGCGTAACTATCTGTATGCTATAATTAAAAAATAAGAAATTGGAAATGAAGGTAGGGGAGCACATGCCTATTTGGGAATCATTAACGAATTCAAGTCCGGCTGAAATACTGAAAAACATTGTGGATGTGCTTCTTGTATGGTTCGTCTTCTATAAATTGTTCACTATCATTCGAGGAACAAAGGCGGTCCAACTGCTGAAAGGAATTTTCGTCATCCTCATTGTCCGCATCCTAACGGAATTTCTAGGACTCGATACGTTAAGGTGGATGATGGAACAAGTACTCCGATTTGGATTTCTCGCTATTATCATTTTGTTCCAGCCTGAATTGCGTCGTGCACTTGAACAATTGGGAAGAGGCCGTCTGTTCTCACGTTCAGCCTTGCAAGAGGCGGAAGAGCGTGATCGCCTGATTGAAGCCTTCAGCAAGTCGGTGAGCTATATGGCGAAACGTAGAATTGGTGCACTCATTTCGATTGAACGGGAAACGGGATTAAGTGATTATATCGAGACAGGCATCCCGATGAATTCAAATGTATCGTCCGAGTTGCTCATCAATATTTTTATACCGAATACTCCGTTGCATGATGGCGCTGTCATTATCCAGAGAAATCGGATTGCGGCGGCTGCCTGCTATTTACCGTTGTCTGAGAACCCGTTCATATCCAAGGAATTAGGAACCCGCCATCGGGCCGCGTTAGGTATCAGTGAAGTGACAGACGCGATTACGATTGTAGTTTCGGAGGAAACGGGAGCTGTCAGTATAACTGTCAACGGGGACATTAACCGGAACCTATCCATGGAGGAATTTGAAAACCAATTGCGGACTGTCTGGTTCGGACCGGAAATAGAACAGACAAATACCTCTTTGTGGAAATGGGGGAAGCGGAAAAATGGATAACTTGTTTGATCGCCCTTGGTTTCTTCGCTTCACAGCATTGGCTTTGGCTGTTTTCTTCTTTTTCACCGTCCAGGCAGAAGAGGAAAATAATTCAAGTACGACGATCGGTGATACCATGGACATCCTTCGCGATGTCCCAGTAGAAGTGTATTACGATACCGAAAACCTAGTTGTGACGGGTGTTCCGGAAACCGTAAATATGAAGATAGAAGGTCCAGCCAATATCGTTCAGTCGACAAAATTGTTGAGGGACTTTTCCTTGAAAGTGGATTTGAGAGAATCGACTATGGGTGAGCATACGGTGCAAATCAAAACAGAAAACCTTTCAGACAAGCTGAAAGTGACACTTGATCCCGCTATGGTCGATGTGAAAATTGAAGAAAAGATCACACAATCATTCCGGGTCGATCCAGAATTGAACGAGCGATTGCTTGCAGAGGATTATAATGTTGTTAAAATGGAAGTGGAGCCTTCGAGCATTGAAGTGACAGGTGCGAAAAGTGTCATTGAATCGATCAGTTTTGTTAAGGTTTCAGCTACAAAAGAAAAGGGAATTGATAAATCGTTTGAGCAAAAAGCAAGAGTGCGAGTGCTTGATAGAGAGCTTAATAAGTTAAATGTGACCATGTCCCCTGAGGAAGTGACCGTAAAAGTTCAAATAGAACAAAACAATAAAGAAGTCCCGATCGTATTGAAGCAGAAAGGGACCCCTGCGGATGGTATCACCATTAATTCCATAACGAGCGATGCCAAAGAAGTGAAGCTGTTCGGCCCGCGGGCTGCCCTTGATCCGATTAAGGAGCTGGCAGTCAATGTGGATGTGGCGGATATTAATGAGTCGGGAACTTATGAGGTCACCTTGCCAAAGCCGAAAGGGGTCAAAAACGTTTCATCTGAAAAGATAAAAGTAACGATTAATGTCACGAAAGAGGCAAATTCAGATGAATCGCCCCCGGAAGCTTCAGTCGAACCGGACACTGAACCAGACTCTGAAACAGAAACGACCGTACAAATGAAAGTAACAAAAAAATTTTCGAATGTACCTGTAGAAATAAGAGGGCTTCAACCACAATATAAAAGCACATTCAGCAAACCCCTAAATGGGCTTGTCGATGTGACGGTAACTGCTGATCAGGATGTCATCAATTCACTAAAGACGTCCGATTTCAATCTCTTCATCGATACATCGAAAGTAAATGCGGAAGGGGAGCAGACGTTTCCCATACAGGCTGAAATGCCGGATGCCATCGCATGGAAGCTTTCTGATGAAGAAGTGACATTGGAAATCGTGTTAGCTTGATAAAAGACAGAATGCATAGCGTTGAAAGGGAGAATCATTATGACAAAGTATTTCGGAACCGATGGTGTTCGTGGGATTGCAAATAAAGAATTGACACCTGAACTGGCTTTTAAATTAGGCAGGCTGGGCGGATATGTACTGACCAAAGACTTGACAGATAAAGCGCAAGTATTAGTCGGAAGAGATACCCGGATATCGGGCGAAATGCTGGAGAGTGCACTGATCGCAGGTCTCATGTCGACCGGAATCGAAGTCATGCGCCTTGGCGTCGTCAGCACACCTGGAGTAGCGTATTTAACCCGCGCGATGAACGCGCAGGCGGGTGTCATGATATCAGCTTCCCATAACCCGGTTGCCGACAATGGCATTAAGTTTTTTGGGGCGGATGGCTTCAAATTAACGGACGAGCAGGAAGAAGAAATTGAAAAGCTCCTGAACGAGGAGCAAGACCAGCTTCCACGGCCAATCGGAGCAGATGTCGGGACGGTAACGGACTACTTCGAAGGCGGTCATAAATATATTCAATACTTGAAGCAGACAGTAGACGAGGATTTCACGGATATTCATGTTGCGCTTGATTGTGCACATGGAGCCACTTCGACTTTGGCGACTCATCTGTTTGCAGATCTGGACGCAGATTTATCCACCATGGGTGCATCACCAAATGGGTTGAATATTAATGACGGCGTCGGTTCCACTCATCCGGAAGGGTTAAGCAAGCTTGTCGTGGAAAAAAGCGCGGACATTGGCTTGGCGTTTGACGGGGACGGGGATCGCCTCATTGCGGTCGATGAATTAGGACGTATTGTCGATGGCGACCAGATCATGTTCATACTCGGCAGACACCTTCAATCGAAAGGGCGTCTGAAGTCGGATACGATTGTTTCCACAATCATGAGTAACCTAGGATTCTACAAGGCGTTAGACCTTCATGGTATGAAGAGTGTCAAAACCGCAGTAGGTGACCGTTATGTTGTAGAAGAGATGAAAAAAGGCAATTACAATTTGGGTGGAGAGCAATCTGGCCATATTATTATGCTTGACTACAATACAACAGGCGATGGATTGCTGACCGCACTCCAGCTTGTCAATGTCATGAAGCGTACAGGCCGGAAACTATCAGAATTGGCCAGTGAGATGACTGTCTATCCACAGGAACTGATCAATGTGCGCGTGACAGATAAAAATGCAGTGACGGAAAACGAAACGGTGAAAAAGACGATTCAGGACGTGGAAGCCGAAATGGCAGGAAACGGCCGCGTGCTTGTGAGACCTTCAGGAACCGAACCGCTCGTTCGTGTCATGGTAGAAGCACCGGATCAGCACGACTGCTCCCGCTATGTGCAGCGAATTGCAGATGTGGTCCGTTCTGAAATGGGTACGGAAGAATAAGAGGAAAGCTGGAAGGACTCCGAGAGTTCTACCAGCTTTTTTTCTTGGAATAGAATGCAAAAAAACCGTCGTTAGACGGTTTTTCTAGTAGCTTTTCTGGAATTTGTTCCGGATGATGATCGCGGATGAATTAAGCACGAACAAGGTAATGAGCAAGACGATGATCGTGGCCGATGCCAGGTTTGCATATTCCGCTACGAGCGAGGAATCGAGTGTCCAGTAGTAGATTTGCATCGGCAGTACTGTAAATCGATCAAGAATGCCGCCTGGGAAAGGAATGAGCAAGGCGGGTATTCCGATGACGACAAGAGGAGCTGTTTCCCCGATTGCTCTTGATAGGGAAAGAATTGCGCCTGTCAAAATACCAGGAAGGGCGGCTGGCAAGATGATCCGCTGAATCGTCTGCCATTTGGTGGCGCCTAGACCGTAGGAACCCTCGCTCATTTGGCTTGGAATGGCACGAATCGCTTCCTGGCTTGCGACAATGACAATTGGCAGGATCAGCAATGCCATCGTAAGTCCGCCTGCGAGTACGACATTCCCTAAATCGAGCAGCCGCACGAAAACGGTCAGTCCTAAAATGCCGTACACGATCGAGGGAACCCCTGCCAGATTAGCAATGTTCGTTTGAATCAAACCGACCAGACGGCCTTTCTTCGCATACATTTCCAAGAAGATGGCTGTGCCGACTCCGAGAAACATCGTAACAGGGACGACGACAAGCATGAGCCAAAACGTGCCGAGAATAGCACCCATAATACCGGCGCGTTCGGGTTGCGTTGAAAGTTTACCGGTGAGGAATTGCCAATTGATAAATTGAATTCCTTGAGAAAAGACTTGATAAAACAAAACGGCAAGTACGCCTAATCCGAAAAAAGCAGATAGCATGAAGAGGAGCTTGGCGAATTTATTCGCTCCAATCCGATATTTCATCTTTTTCATCATTATTGTTTGATTACTAAGTTGCATATTAATATTCCTCCCTGAATTTCCTTGAGACATAGCGAGCTAACAAGTTCATAAGAAGGGTGAATGCAAATAGAGTCATGGCGACAGCATACAGACTGTAATAGACAGTCGATCCGGCAGGTGCATCGCCGCCTGTCACTTCAACGATATAAGCAGTCATGGTCTGCATGGATTGAGTCACATCAAACGTAAAATTCTTTGTGCTGCCGCTTGCGATTGTCACGATCATCGTTTCCCCGATAGCGCGCGAAATACCTAAAACAAAAGAGGCAATAATACCAGAAAGAGCAGCCGGAATAACAACTTTTCTTGTCACTTCAAGCTTAGTGGAACCTAATCCTAATGCACCTTCCCGCATGCTTTGCGGTACAGAACTCATGGCATCCTCCGAAAGGGAAGCGATCATCGGGATGATCATGACACCCATAACAATGCCGGGACTTAATATATTTGTGGATTCTAATGAAGGAATCAAGTTCTTTAAAACAGGCGTGACAAATGTGAAAGCAAAGAAACCGTAAACAATGGTCGGAATGCCTGCGAGCAGTTCCAGCATTGGTTTAAGAACTTTGCGTACACGGACGGATGCATATTCGCTTAAATAAATCGCCGCCATTAATCCGATTGGCGCCGCTACCAGCATGGCGATAAGAGATGAAATAACCGTACCTGTTAAAAGGGGGAGCACACCGAACTCAGGATTTTGGCTGAGCGGTTTTAAGACGGTTCCTGTAAAAAAGTCCGCAATCGGAACCCGTTTGAAAAATTCAACGGTCTCAGATAATAAGGTGAACACAATGCCGATTGTCGTAATGACGGAGACCGATGCGATTAAAAAGAGAACGACAGGTATCCCCTTTTCGACCTTGCGTTTGATGTGCTGGGTTTTGCGGTTATGATCAATCACTTCACGGATGCTAACATCTTTTTTAGAGAAACCGCCATTTACCATAATGATAATACTCCTTCCAAATTGCAGTTTTGATAAGAAATGAGAGCTGATAGCAGCTCTCATTCTTGAATCGATTATTTTAGGCCTTCAAGGAAGCTTACATTTTCTTTCACATCAGCTTCCGGAATCGGTGCAAATCCGGTTTCTCCGGCAAACTGGTTGATGTTATTCATAACATAGATGGCATAATCCAAGACTTGTGGCTTTTCTTTCGCATGGTTCACGTTCAAGTACGTGAATACAGGACGTGTAAAGTCTGCGTAATCGCCATCTTCTGCGATCGTTTCAAGAGCTGGCTCGACAGGTCCGTTGCCAAAGTCCACGTTCACTGCTTGCAATTTATCCTTGTTATTGACGTAGTAGCCAAAACCGAAGAAGGCAATACCGTTTTTATCTTCCGAAACTAGTTTTACAAGCGTCGAATACTCTTGTTGCAAGTTTACAGAGCTGTTCATATCTTGTTTGTCCAAAATCTTTTCGTAGAAGAACTCATACGTTCCGTGGTTTTCATTTGGACCCATTGCATTGATTTTCTCATCCGGCCATTCTGGATTGATATCCGACCATTTCTCTACGCCGCCATCCGCAAGGAAAATGCTGATCAGCTGCTCAGGCGTCATTTCCTTCGCCCAGTCATTGTCTTTATTAATAACGAATGTCAAACCGTCTAATGCCACTTTCATTTCTTTTACTTCAATGCCAAGCTTCTCTGCTTCTGCCGCTTCTTCGTCTTTGATTTGGCGAGATGCGTCATTGAAGTCTGTTCCATTTTCCACTAGGAATTTCTTGAAGCCTGCACTCGTTCCAGCGCGGCTGACTTCTACCGAAACGCCTTCTTGTTCGTTTGTCATATATTCTTCAGCAATGCGGGCCATCAGCGGATATACAGTACCCGATCCGTCAATCACGACACTTCCTTCAAGTGTTGCCGCTTTTTCCTGATCCTCTTTACCTGTGGCCTCTGCCGAGGAGTTGTTGTCAGATGAGGAGCTGTCTTCCTCTTTTTCTTTGTCTGTTCCGCATGCCGCCATGATGACAGCAAATGCAGCAATGATCATGAATAAAAGAACTTTGTTGAACTTCATTCGAATTGTCCTCCCTAAATGGCTTTTGTCTTAAAGGCATCGCCTTCAATTCATAGTATAGAGGCCGTTTGTAAAGCGAGTATGGGAAACTTGTAAAGGTTTCGTAAAGGGTTGGACGCGGTAATCAATTCGAAAATACTAGATAGAAGTATTGCGTTTTTCTAGGAATAAAAAAAGCACCCGCTGCTTCGCGGATGCTGGGGGTTAGCCGAAACGGCCGTTAATATAATCATCAGTCAGCTTGTCTGATGGGTTTGTAAAAATGGTGGATGTTCGATCACACTCAATGATTTCTCCGTTCAGGAAGAAAGCAGTGCGATCAGAAATGCGGGCAGCTTGCTGCATGTTGTGCGTAACAATCGCGATCGTTACATCATTCTTAATGGCTTTGATCAGTTCTTCGATTTTATGAGTCGAAACCGGATCCAAAGCTGACGTCGGTTCATCCATGAGAATCACTTCTGGATCGACGGCAAGGCACCGTGCGATACAAAGCCGCTGCTGCTGGCCGCCTGATAACCCGTACGCACTTTTGTGCAGGCGATCCTTCACTTCATCCCACAACGCAGCCTTTTTTAAGCTGTCTTCTACAATCATATCGAGCATCGCTTTGTTTCGGATGCCATGAACGCGAGGGCCAAATGCGACATTTTCGTAGATCGATTTAGGAAAAGGATTAGGCTTCTGGAACACCATGCCCACTTTCGCGCGAAGCAGCTCCACAGGCATCGCATTACCCAAAATATTATTCCCTTTGAACGTGACACTGCCGGAAATATTCACATCCGCCACGATTTCCACCATACGATTCAACGTCTTTAAATAAGTGGACTTCCCGCAACCGGACGGCCCGATAATGGCTGTCACTTCTTTTTCATTTATATTCATCTCTATATTTTTCAAGGCATGCGATGTGCCATACCATAAATTCAAACCATGCGTTTCATATATCGGTTTCTTCCAAGTCTCGTTGTTCACGACACTGAATGGCGCTTCTTTAATCCGTTCTTTAACTACCATTTTTGAATGGCCTCCCATATTATTGAGGTTTGTTTATTCATTGTACCCGTGGATTGTTGAGCTTGTATGAAGGGATTGTTAAGAGTTTGTAAATGGTGTGTGTTTTTGATGGTGGTGGAACTGGGTGGGGTGTTGGGGGTTGAGATGCGGTGGTACTGTGGGGGAAGTCGGTGGTAAAAGGTTGAGAGTCGGTGGTAAAGGTGCTTAGGTCGGTGGTAAAAGGGAGAAACGGTGGTAAAGTTGCTCAAGTCGGTGGTAAGGGGTTGAGAGTCGGTGGTAAAGGTGCTTAGGTCGGTGGTAAAAGGGAGAAACGGTGGTAAAGTTGCTCGAGTCGGTGGTAACGGAGTCCAGGTCGGTGGTAAAGGGTTGAGAGTCGGTGGTAACGGAGTGCAGGTCGGTGGTAAAGGGCTGAGAGACGGTGGTAAAGGTGTTTAGGTCGGTGTTAAAAGGGAGAGTCGGTGGTAACGGAGTCCAGGTCGGTGGTAAAGTGCTGAGAGACGGTGGTAAAGGTGTTTAGGTCGGTGTTAAAAGGGAGAGTCGGTGGTAAAGGAGTGCAAGTTGGTGGTAAAGGGTTGAGAAACGGTGGTAATGGAGTGCAGGTCGGTGGTAAAGGGCTCAGAGACGGTGGTAAGGCTGCTCAAGTCGGTGGTAAATGAATTCCGATTATCCTCTCGCCCGAACTAAATAGAAAGAGGCCTGGCAGCTCAATGCCAGGCCTCCTTTGCCAACAGGGGATCAATCAAAAATATAATGCAATGCCTTCACGGCTTGATCGACAGTCTCCACTGTTACATGGGCTTTGCGGGAAAGCTCCTTCAACGGGTGATGCAATTTTTCTGGACGGACTAAAATGAGCGGCTTGCCTAGAGCGATGGCGCTGCTGGCGTCCATGGCAGTGTTCCATTGTTTGTATTGTTCGCCGAAAAGGGCGATGACGAGGTCGGCCTTTTTCAAGAGGATTTCAGTCCGCAGGTTGTTGAAGCTGGATGCAGCGGCATCCTTGAAGATAGCGTCAGGCTGTTTTCCGAGAATTTCTTCTCCGATGTTGTCCGACCGGTCATGATCTTCCATTGGTCCGACGAAGTCGATGGAAAGCTGAAGCGCCAACACTTTCTGTTTGATTTCTTCCCGCCAGGATGTGTGGATTTCTCCTGCCAAGTACACGGTAATTCGCATGATACGATCCCTCCCAAATATGATGCTTTCATTATAGCACTGGTCTAAAAGGATTGCCGGATGTTGCATGAAAGTTTAGAATAAAGGGAGAAGAGGGGGATTCGAATGAAGACTATTTGGCATAATGGGACGCTGTACACAATGAATCAAGAAGGCGAAACCGTAGAAGCATTGCTGACGGAAAATGGAAAGATTCTAGCAGTCGGCATATATGACGAACTGGCGCCGCAAGCGGATGCCGAAGTGGATCTCCAAGGAGCCGTGCTCTATCCGGGCTTCATTGACAATCATATGCATATGATCGGACACGGGGAGAGGCTGCTCCGGCTTGATTTATCGAAAGCGACATCCGCAGATGAGATGCTGGATCTGTTGAACAATGCCTACCCTGATATACAAGAGGATGAATGGTTCATTGGCGAGGGGTGGAATGAAAACAATTTTGCTGACCGCCGGATTTTGACGCGGCAGGAATTGGATGAAGTGACAAGCTCGCCGATGATTTTAAAAAGAACCTGCAGGCATTCAGCCCTGGTGAATTCCAAGGCGCTTGCTTTGGCAGGAATCACAAAAGATACGCCAGATCCGTCAGATGGTGTCATTGAGCGGGATGCCAATGGAGAGCCGACCGGCTTCTTGAAGGAAGGCCCGATGGACAGGTTGCTGCGTCTTGTGCCAGAACCGACCGAGGCTTCATTGACAAAGGCGCTTTCGACTTCGGTGGACAACTTACATTCACTCGGACTGACGGGTGCAGTCACTGACGATTTGGGTTATTATGGTGATTACCGGAATCCGCTTAATGCCTTTAAGAATGTCATTGGAGAAGACAAGAAAAAATTCCGGGCGCATTTACTGCGCCGCTCTACTGTCTTTGCTCAATTAATGGAAGATCAAGCGACATATGATGAACCGTGGATCGATCCAGGTGAAATGAAGTTTTTCATTGACGGTGCGCTTGGTGCACGTACTGCATTACTCAGCAAACCTTATGCGGATGATCCGTCTACGTCAGGCACTGCCGTTTTGACAGATGGGGAAATTGATGAGCATCTGGCACTCGCCCGGCAACATGGGGAAGCTGTCGCTGTCCATCTAATCGGGGACGCTGCGGTTGAAAAAGCGCTGGATGCCATTGAAAAGCACCCGGCTCCAGAGGGGAAACGGGATCGTCTCATCCATGTCAATGTCTTGCAGGATGAGTTGGTTGAACGGATGAAAAAATTACCGGTAGTCCTCGATATCCAGCCAGTGTTTGTCTCTTCTGATTTTCCGTGGGTGATGGAACGGCTAGGGGAAGATCGGCTTGACTGGGCATATGCATGGAAACGGTTAATGGGAGAGGGATTCATTTGTGGGGCAGGCTCAGATGCTCCTGTTGAAGAAGTCGATCCATTGCTTGGCATCTATGCTGCTATCGCTCGCAAGAAACCGGGCGCTGCGCATGAAGGTTACTTGATGAAGGAAGCGTTGACTCCTTTTGAAGCGGTCGGTTTATTCACAACAGGCAGTGCAGCGACAATTGGGAAGTCCGAGTCGCGCGGGAAGCTTGCCCCGGAATTTGATGCGGACTTTACAGTATTGAATGCAGACCTGTTCTCTATTCCGACAGAAGAGATCCCGAATACGGACGTGGTCATGACGGTCGTGGCAGGAGACATCGTATATAAAAAATGAAAGAAGCACCCGATCACATTAGGATCGGGTGCTTTTTAAGGTCTTTATTATCCTCGATACGGCCACCAGACACCGCGTCCAAACGACACCGTAATAGCTGGAATGAGCAATGGCAAGATAATCAAACCATACAGCAATAATCCGGTGATGACGATTGTCGCAATCTGCACAAGGCTAAGTACGCCGGATGGCATCATCGCACCGAATGTGCCAGCGAGAATGACAGCGGCAGTAATGATGACGGTGCCCATTTTCGCCATGGAGGTTACCAGGGCATCCCGGACGTTCTTTCCGTTAATGCTCTCTTCGCGGAACCGGTCAAGCAAGAAAATCGAGTAGTCCACACCGAGTGCAATCAACATGATGAACCCGAAAAATGGCACGGCCCAGCTGATGCCGTCATAGCCAAGACCGTTTACGAAAATCAGCTCCGTAATGGAGACGGACGTATAATACGTCAGCAGGAGCGAGCCGATCATATAAGCAGGCATGATCGCAGAACGGAAGAGAATGAACAAGACGACAAACAAACCAACGAGCATAATGGTTACGGTACGGGTAAAGTCTTTCGTCGAGATATCGCTCAAGTCTGCGTTCATGACTGATATTCCACTTAACGCGACATCCGCTTTTTCAAAAGGTGTGCCGATGACAGAACGCTCCATCGTTTCTTTTATATCATGAACAGTTGAAATCGCTTCCCGGGAATATGGATCCTGTTCCAGAATGACTTCAAGAATAATCCCGGTTTTATTGTCAATCGTATAGCGGTCTAACACCTGTTTAAAGTCTTTATTATCGAGCGTGCCTTCAGGAATGAACAAGCCGGTATCCTGGACGCTCTTGGAATCACCCATATCATGAAGCATGGCAGATAAATCCGAAAGACCTGAATGGATTTCACCGAGGCCTCCATTTGCAGCTTCGACCCCTTTGGCTAGCTCCGTCAATCCGCCGGAAAGAGCGCCAATCTGTCCAGTTGATCCATCCAGCTGGTTGGCGGCACCATACAAACTGTTGCTTACTTTTTTCAGTTCGCCGCTCAATGCTTTCAGTCCACCGGCTGCCTGTTCAGCTGGCATACCTTGTTCCAGCCCGCCTGCAATTTGACCAAGCTGTTCATTTATTTTCCCGATGCCGCCCGCAGCTTGACGCAATCCAGCACCGCCTGAAGAGGCAGCTGATCCGGCAGGCAATTGGCCTGTTACTTCATTCAAACCACCTTGTACTTGCTTGAGTCCTTTTTGCACCTCCGCAAGACCGGCAACGGCATCGTCCAACCCATCGGCCATTAAAGTGATCTGATGATCTACATACAAATCTTCAAGCAATTCGCCAGTCGGCCGTGTGATCGTCCTGACACTTTTAACCCCATCCACTTTCTCGAGATCTTTACTGATGGATTCGAGATACGTAATATCTTTTTCATTCACAATCGGTTCATTCTTTTTCAAAATGACTTGGACCGGCAATGAATCGCCTTCTCCAAAAGCATCCGATATCCGGTTCAGCCCCATGACCGACTCCTTGCTGTCATCGATTTCATCGACTGTGTTGAAGGAAAGATCGTTATCATACGTCAGCAATAATGGAATTGAGATGATCGCCACAATGAGCATCGACAGAAGGGGGCGGGAAACCGAGACCTTACTGAATGCAATCCAAATTTTACTGTCTTTATGGGAGGCGGCCCCTTTGGATGGCCAGAACAATTTATCCTTTAATAAAACCATGAACAACGGAACGACTGTATACAAGATGACAAGCAATACGGCGATACCGACGGCTACCGCGACAGCCGATTTGAATATCGGGAAATCAGCGAAACCGATTGCCGCAAAACCGATAAAGACGGCAGTCGCGCTAATGAATAATGTGCGGCCAGCTGTTTTATACGTATTAAGAATGGACTCTTCCACTTCATGACCCGCGAGCAACTCTTCCTTATAGCGACTGAGCAAAAGAATGCAATAGTCAGTGCCAAGGCCAAATAAAATGGCCACTAAGAAAATTTGGGTATAGTTCGACACAGGAAAGCCGAACCAATCAATGAAGAAGGCCACGAGTGATTGGCTGAGCAAGTAGGAAATCCCGACCGCCAGCAATGGAACGAATGGTGTCACGATTGAGCGGAAAACAATTAGCAACAAGCCAAAAATGAGGATGACAGTAATCAATTCCGTCTTTTTTAAGCCTTCTTGTGCACTGACATTCACGTCATTGTTTATAATGGCTTCGCCCGTTAGATAGACAGTTTCGTCTTTCGGCAAAATGTCAGCATGGATTTTATCCGCCAGATCAATGATTTCATCATGGGAGCCATCTACTGTGACGGGGACGAGAATGGTCTTCTTGTCTTCAGACACAAGCTGTGCTTCCAGTTCTTCGTTTTCAAAAGGATTTAGAACAGCCTTGACTGGTTTGCCAAGGGATTCTATTTTCTTGGCAACGGCAGAAACATCTTGCCTGCGTGCGTCATCGACTGGTTTATCAAGAGTGTAAACGAGTGAAATCGTCTCTTCAGAAACGCCAGCCTTCTCCAGAATGTCAGCTGCTTTTTGCGAATCTGCTGTATCTGGCAACTGAAATGAGCCTGCATTTTCCGCTTGCTTGGCAAGATCCGGTGATAGAATGAAAAGCGCTGCTGTCAGGGCGAGTAAACCGATAAAAATCGGCCACTTGAATTTCAAAACGAGTTTCATAGTCACATTCCTCTCATATGTAAAATATCTTTTAGTTTACGGAACGTTTTTACAAACGTATCTATTTCCTCTTCATTGATATGGCCGTTAAATAACTCAACGATACTTTCGTAGACTGCCTCATTCGATTGGCTAAGAATTTCTACTCCCGACGAAGTCAGTTCTATTACCTTTGTGCGTTGGTCAGTAGGATTCTTGGAGGAAGTGACTAATCCTTTTTCCTCTAGTCTCCTCAAGCGAATAGAAACAGCGCTCTTATGAACCCCTTGGATTTCAGCTAGCTTCCCATTCGAAAGCGGTCCTTGGGTCGAAAGAATTTTAAGCACTTGAATTTGTTCAGGTGAATATTCTTTCCAAATATCAATATCGACAGATTTCATGACCTGTTCGGAACCGTAGATCATGACTTCCTCGAATAAATCAATGGCTTCTTTCAATTTCTCTTTCAAATTAGTAGACCCCCTCAACTAATAAATATAGTTTAGGGGGTCTACTACTATTCGTCAAACTTCCAACTTGGCCGTAATCTTGAAAAGAGTGAACGGGTTGCGGCAGAGTGGGGCTTTTATTGATTGCGGCAATTTAGTGACAACCATTCTTGGCTATACAAGCAAATATAAAAGACTACTGCAAAGCCATCTGGCAAGCAGCAGTCTATCGCGTATTACTCTTTTTCAGTCAACGGAACTTTCCATTGTTTTTCAACTGGGTAATAGCTTCGTTTGGTGACGAGATAAAGCGTTAATTCCTCCGGGACTTCCTGTAACCCTTCCAACACTAAATCCAGCTCTGCCTTATGGCGTCCGTTTTTATCTTTCTCATCGAAAATGGAACCATTGAAGTTGCCGGTGTAGCTATTTCCTTGATCGTCTACAGCAATCCAGCTGCCGAAATCATCATCAAGCGAGACCATGCCGCCTTCCATTTTGATCACAACAGAGTTATCTTTGCTGAAAAGGGGCTTTTTCACGCTTTTAATTGTTAAATGACTTCCTTTATAGCTGAAGGAAACAGGATCTTTTTTAATGTCCTTTGGTTTAAATTCAAGAGAAAGGTCAGTCGGCTCCGTTTTATAGACTCCATCCAATACAAAGGTCAGTTGTTCTTCACCTTTAGGGACGAAGGAATCAATCCAAGCCGTGCCTCCTGTGATGTCAATATCCTCGCCGCTTCCTCGCAGCAAACCGGTTTCCTCTCTTGTGGAACGGCCGGCAGAGTAGATAACGTCACCTTTCGCATTTTCAATATGATAGGCAATCGAGGTGTTGTTTCCGAAGACAAGCGAATCCATGCTATCTTTGCCGAACATATCCTCAAACTTTCGTTTGGCCTCTTCTGATTTCCTTCTTTCCTCTTTTGTAAAAACAGTCTCGTACGATAATTCTATTGAAGAAGGTGCGATCTGCAGCTTTTTCAGATCGATTTGGACACCGTGATGGATCCCAGTAGCATTCTTCAAATCCATCTTCTTTGTCAGTTTGCGGTTCTCATGCAAATCGACAGGGACTTCCAGCTGCCAGTTGCCTTTGACTCCATTGAGTTCTACCAAATCAAAACGAATTGTTACGTTCTCCGAATCGCCATGACTACGCAAAGAGAATTCAATGTTGCCGTAATCGCTTCCTTCTTGCCAGCCAGTTCCCCATTCTTCCAGTGGTTGGCCATTTTGATTTGTTGCGGTGACCGTATTGCCCGATTCGTAAAACCGCAAATCGGTATCCATCGCTTTGCCGTCTTTATTCAACACTTTGTATGAAAGCGAGATTCTAGACGAATCAGCAATGACATCTTCTACAACAAACGTCAGCCCCTGATCCTCTGTTTGTAAGTTCACTCGCTCAGCCAAACCTGCATCCGCTGCTATTTTTAATCCGTTATCGACTTGGTCAGTGGAGAACAAGCCGCCTATGAATTTTGCGAAGCTTGGATTTAGACTTGCACCAATGCCGACAGCCAATAGAATTCCGGCAACGGCAACGGAAACCTGTTTCCAAGCGCTGAATCGGCGCTTTGTTACAGGTTGTTCGTAAGGCTCTACTTGATCCAATACCATATCTGCGAAGTGATCGGGCAACATCGGCGTCTTCAAAGTCTCCTCCAGGAAGACCTGTTCTTCTTGGTAAGCAGAGACCACAGTTTGGCATGACTTGCATGTCTCGACGTGTCTCTTGATTTCCGCATGCTCCTCGCTTGGCAGCAAAGAATCAACATATTGTGAAAGTTTATCCCCCGTTGGACAATTCATGATAAAAACCTCCTTCACGTTTCACGGTGTCTCTCATCTTTTTCTTCGCCCGATGCAGTTTATTCCGAACGGTAGACAAAGGAACGCCCAGCAGTTCAGAAATCTCCTCGTAACTAATTTCGTTCACATAGCGAAGAAGGATGATGAGTCGCTCGTCCTCCGGCAAAGTGGAGATCAGTCGCTCCAATTGACGGCTTTTCTCTTTTTTCAAAAACACGATTTCAGGATGATTGGGGTTGATGATCGCTTCTTCGTCCAGTTGCACCTGCACAGTGGAATACTGCTTTTTTCGAAACTCATCCATGCAATGATTGATGGCCACCCGGTAGAGCCATCCGGAAAAAGCGCCGCCTCCATCATATTTGTGAAGATTGCGGTACACTTTAATAAAAGCATCTTGTACAAGATCTTGAGCGTCCTGCGGATTTTTGGTCATCCGCAAAATGGTTGCATATAGTGGGTTTTTATATCGATTAATAATGTTAGCGAACGCTTGCTTATCGCCTGCCAATACTTGGCGTATCCAAAGCTGCTCTTCTGCCATGGTGACCTCCTTGCTTGAAACGGACATGCGCATGTCTTTATTTGTTTCATTCAGTATAACGGGTCAAGTGGTGAAAAAATTTCATTTCGATGAAAATTAGTTTGAACGGCAGAAGCCCGGAGCTGAATAACAGAAACTAGAGTTAAAAGTGAGAATCCGGACGCCAATGCCAGAAAAACTAGGACGCCAGATAATCAAGTCGAACGCCAGAAACCGTAGCCGAACGCCAGATAATCAAGTTGAACGCCAGAAACCGTGGCCGAACGCCAGATAATCGAGTTGAACGCCAGAAACCGTGGCCGAACGCCAGATAATCGAGTTGAACGCCAGAAACCGTAGCCGAACGCCAGATAATCAAGTCGAACGCCAGAAACCGTGGCTGAACGCCAGATAATCGAGTTGAACGCCAGAAACCGTGGCCGAACGCCAGATACCGTGGCCGAACGCCAGATAATCGAGTTGAACGCCAGAAACCGTGGCCGAACGCCAGATTATCAAGTTGAAAGGCAGAAACCACGGCTGAACGCCAGATAATCGAGTTGAACGCCAGAAACCGTGGCCGAACGCCAGATAATCGAGTCGAACGCCAGAAACCGTGGCCGAACGCCAGATAATCGAGTTGAACGCCAGAAACCGTGGCCGAACGCCAGATAATCGAGTTGAACGCCAGAAACCGTGGCCGAACGCCAGATAATCAAGTCGAACGCCAGAAACCGTGGCCGAACGCCAGATAATCGAGTTGGACGCCAGAAACCGTGGCTGAACGCCAGAAACCGTGGCTGAACGCCAATAACTCCAGCTGAACGCCAATAACTCAAGCCGATCGCCAATAACTCGAGCTGAACGCCAATAAACCTAATGCGAACGCTAGAATTTTGATCAGGCGCCCTAAAACCGGACTAATCGTAGGAGTAAGGAAACCATCTACAGTGGGATTCCGTGCTACACTGAAAGAAATGCAGAGGGAAGGGACGCATGATCGATGAATCCATGGCATGAACGTTTTGATACAGAGGAATATGTTTATGGAAAAGAGCCGAATCAGTTCGTCGTCAAGGCGGCGAAGCAGATACCGAAAGGCAAAGTGCTATGCATCGCGGAAGGGGAGGGGCGGAATGCCGTTTATTTGGCGACGCTTGGCTTTGATGTGACGGCATGGGATTATGCCGAGTCGGGTCTGGAAAAGACACAGAGATTGGCAGCGGAAAAAGGAGTGGCTGTCAAGACGGAGCTGCATGATTTGGCGGATGTGGAGTGGGGATTTGAACAGTGGGATGCCATTGTTCACGTCTTTGGCCATTTTCCCGAAAAAGTGATGAAACGCACAATAGAGGGAATTCAGCAATCACTCCGGTCGGGTGGCCTCTATATCAGTGAACTATACACGAAGGATCAACTGCGCTATGGGACAGGCGGGCCGCGTGACGAGGCATTGTTAGTTGAACCGCTTAACCTGCTGCAAAGCTTTCAAAGTCATTTTATCGAACACTTTTATATAGGAGAAGTGTATCGCGAGGAAGGGCAGCTCCACACAGGGAAAGCCCATGTGGTACAATGCATATTTAAAAAAGAGGGAGAAATGCAAAATGGACGGACGGAATAGAAGTGACGTGAAGCCCGGGCTGCGAGTGAATGTCATCTTAAAAAAGGACCAGCGGACAGGTACAAAAACGGAAGGTATCGTACAAGATTTGTTGACGAATTCCAGCTATCATCCGCATGGCATTAAAGTACGCCTGGCTGATGGCCAAGTCGGCAGGGTATGCGACATTTTGGAATAAAAACTAAAAAAGAGTGCAGACACAATCCGTGTTTGCACTCTTTTCTCTTATTCGATTGATTGCGGTTCAGCTTTCTCCTTTTTGGCGACAGGAATAATTAGGTTTAATAAAACCGTAGCCAGCGCGCCGACTGTGATGCCGGATGACAGGATATAGTTGGCCCAGTCCGGAACGTTCGCCAATACTTCTTTCGGAAGTACCGTGACGGCGATTGTCAGGAGGATTGGAAGGCCGATGACCATCATATTGCGGTCGTCGATGACAATAGGTTGAATGACTTTCATGCCGTTCGTAACAATGGCTACACAGACAATACCGAAAATCCCGTTGATGACAGGTTCGGGAATGCATGTAATGGCAGTCGACAGTTTAGGAACTAGGCCAAGGCAGACGAGAATCCCTCCGCTGACCATGATGACGGTCCGGCTGGCGACGCCTGTAATTGCAAGAAGTCCGGCATTGGAAGAGTAGCCGGTCATCGGTGTACTGCCGACGAGCGATCCAGCAAGACAGCCGAGCCCTTCTCCGAACGAAGCACGGTTTAACCGCTTTTCGTCAAGCTCTTCTCCTGTTACTGTCGAGACGACAAACCAGGTACCGGTCGTTTCAATCAAGATAATTAAATAGACGAAAATCATGGAGATGATAGCACCCGTGTTAAAGACCGGTTTACCAAATGGCAATAGTGATGGCAAGGAGAACCAGGCTGCGTCCCAGACAGGTGAGAAATCAACGGTTCCCAGAATGCTTGCCGTAATGGTGCCGCCAACGATTGCGAGAATGACAGAGACCAAGCGGAAGAAGGTACCAATGCCGCCAAGTCTCCGGCCGAGCAGCATACAAACAATCACAATGATAGCTGAAACGGAAGCTACGATAATATTCGTGCCAATACTGCCTTCCGCAAGGAAAATATTATTCAGGCCGATCGGCATTAACGCAATTCCTACGATGATAATAACCGTTCCGCCAACGAGTGGAGGAATTGTTTTGCGGACCGCTTTCGCGAACCATTTCAAAGGATAGCCAAGTAGGGCGATAAAAATAGCACCGGGAATCAAACTCCCTGCGATAGCGCCAAGTCCCAATTTACTGCCGATTGCCGCAATGGCGCCAACCGGAACATAGGATGGCCCTTGCACAACAGGGAGCTTGATGCCGGCACCGGTTTGAATCAATGTGGCAATGCCTGTTGCGAAGAAACACATTTGGATAAAGAAAGACGTATTTTCTACTGTTAAAGAAAGAAGTCCTGCAATGATGATCGGGGCGATATATAAGTCCATCGCGAGTACGTGCTGTAATCCGAGAACCAAGGCTTTTGGGGCGCTTACTTTTTCATTGACGCCAATAATGATGCCATCCGGTTTCTTTTCCATAGTTGCTAACCTCTCTTTTTGGCTTATTACGAACTTTTCAAGTGAATTATATAGTTTTTATTCGGTTTTGTATATAAAAAACGAACAAAAAAATATTGGTATTAAATATAGTTCGTGTTTGGGGTTGACGGGCTATAGAATTTTCCCGTACTATGTAGATAGATTGATTAAACGCAAAGGTCAAAAAACACGTAAAGCAACCAAAGAGCAAAGCAGACAGAAGGAGCGATGAAAATGATAGATGATCAAGTGGTACTGGAAGATTGGCTAGTTGCATGCCGTTCAGAAGACGTCAAGGAGTCGCCGATCCAAGTCGTGTTAATGGGAGAACGTCTGGCGATTTTCCGCAACAGCAAAGGGGTTCACGCCTTCAAGGATCTTTGTATCCATAGAGGGGCAGCCCTCTCGCTAGGGGAAGTGAAAAATGACTGTCTCGTTTGTCCGTATCATGCGTGGGAGTATGACGATGAAGGGGCATGCGTTCATATTCCGCAGCTTCCGGAAGGGCGGGCGATTCCTAAAAAAGCGAAGGCCACTTCGTATGCATGCGTAGAAAAGTATGGATTGATTTGGGTGAACCTTGCGGGGAATGATCCTGAGCTATTTGAATATAAGCCAATGAATGATGAGAGCTACCATCATGTCATCTGGGGTCCTCAAGAAGTGGTCGCAAAGCCGCCGCGCATTATTGAAAACTTTCTCGATGTCGGCCATCTTGCGGTCGTTCATGTCGGCGCACTAGGGACAGAATCACACCGGGAAGTGCATGATTACAAGGTGCACAAAGAAGGAGACCGTATCTTCTCCGATGAAATCGCGATTTATCAGCCGGATCCGGATGGCTCGGGTATCCCGAAATATGTCTACTACACCTATGAAATCCATCGACCTTTCACGGTGAGCTTTACGAAGAGAGACAAGGAGAACAATACACTGATGACCATCCTGCTGACAGTTCGCCCGATCGATGAGGATCGTTCCATGGCCTATGGCATCCTGTCATTTAATTACGATACAGGTCTAAGTGATGAAGCATTGATTCAATTCCAGGATGAAATTTTCGCACAAGATAAGCCAGTTGTGGAAAATCAAAAACCTGAAGAATTGCCACTCGATTTGCAGGTAGAACTATCGCTTGTCTGTGATCGCATGAGTATCGCCTATCGTCAGTATTTGAAAGAGCTCGGCGTGAAAATGGGAACTGCATGAGTAGGAAAAAGGCACCGGAGAAATCCGGTGTTTTTTTATTTTTCCAATAGATTTACTGTATACTAGTGCTTTAAGTGAATGTTAAATGGGGGATGGGAATGGAAGTCGTTCTGGAAGTAACAAATATCGGCAAAGAAGTAGCCGGGCGCACGTTATTTCAACGCGTTACGTTTTCTTGCACACGGGATACCATTTTATTCGTTCAGGGGGGGAATGGCTCGGGGAAGAGTACGTTGTTGAAGATACTGGCAGGTATTTATGAACCGACCGATGGGGACGTACGATGGAACACAAACAAAATTGGCTATGTCCCTGAGCATTTTCCAGAAGGGCTGCGCTTTAAAGTGAAAGAATATTTATTGTTAACAGCTTCCTTCCATACTTCGGCGAAGGAGAGTGAGTTGCTCCTTGCGAAGTACATGGATCTATTCGGATTAAGTTCATTTCAGAATACCCCTCTTGCCAATTGCTCCAAAGGGACAAAGCAGAAGGTCGGCATTATTCAGGCTCTTCTCATGCAGCCTGATCTCCTTCTATTGGATGAACCGCTCACAGGATTGGATCAAGGCGCGCAAAAAGCATTTGTCAGCCTGTTGCACGAATTACGAGGGCAGATACCAATTATTTTCACCGCACATGAGGAAGGCCCAATCACACAGGTTGCAACAGAGACCTTACAAATAGAGACTGGAAAAATGAGCATCTATCAGCCGCATAGGCAAAGGAAACCGCAAAGACTGATCCGCGTGAAGTTCCAAGAAGAACAGGATTTGGCGTTCGTGCCATCTGACCGCATACACTTTGACGGAAAGACGGCGGTCATTACGGTGGAAGAGGATAAGAGTGACAACCTGTTGCGAAAACTGCTGGGAGCGGATTGTTCCATATTGGAAGTGAAGGTGAAATCATGATTCGGTCGAGTTTTATTCAATATCAAATGAAAAGCTACCTCCGTTCTTTGACTTTCATACCGCCGGTCACTCTTTTCGGAGCCTGGGTCATTATTTTTTATACATACAGCGGCGTTCCGATTATGAGCAGCTATGTCATAACAAGTGTTTCGATGTATTTAGTCATGACATGGGTAGCGATGAATGTTTTTTCATTGGAAGATGAAACCGAGAAAAACTTATTGATTGTCCAACTAAATGGAAAACGTGCTTACTTAATCGGGAAATGGGCCGTCTGTTTCCTGGTGACTGCTGTCCTGGGGGCTTTCGCTCTTGTATACCCGCTCGTTTTTTCAATCTTTAAGGAGCCGATTCAACCAGTCCAGCTCATGGCGGCCATTTACGGCCATATAATATGCGGATTCTTCGGAGTATTGGTCGGTTCTTTTTTCTCGACCTTGAAAATAGAGTCTAAACGATTTGCCTGGCTTTCCGCCATGTTCGTCATCGTTATTTCATTGGCAGCGGAAGGGATTGTCGAAAAGGCATCCTTCTTCAAATGGCTATTGCTGCCGTTTCCGCCTATTTATCAAGTCATTCTTCACTTTACGGATGGCACGCCCTATGTGGTTGGAAATGGTTTTTGGCTGGATACGCTATGGGTAATGGTTTATGTGGTGGCAGGCTTTTTCCTGACGAAGAAATTATTTTTAAAGAGAGAATAAACCCACTGCTAGGACGGTTGCTTTCAAGACGACCGTCCTATTTTTTTATGAATTTTGGGCGGTTGGCTTGTCAATAAAAGAAAAATAGGGCATCGCCATGCCTGCTAAAGAGACGAGCACAATAATGGAGCCGATTGACAGGTACAGCGGACGAATGCCCCATAGTTCGCTGATTGCACCGCCTGCCAGTATGCCAAGCAGCATGGCGGATTTTATGAGGGCTAACCGGACAGACATGACTTTTCCCATCATGTTATTGGGGATAGTCAGTTGGCAGATGGATAGATTGTGGATGCTAAAGATAGCCATAACAATACCTGCTATCACTTCAAAGGCTATAGCAAGAGGGATGGAGTGGACAACACCAAGGGCCATGTAGGTGAATCCCCCCATTACTAATGAGCCCAGCATTAGATAGCGTCTGTTCATTTTTTGCAGTTTGGCAATCAAAAAGGATCCGAGAATATAGCCGAATGGGAACCCGGCCATGAAGTATCCATAGTCTTTATAATCTCCTCCTAAAAGTTCCGTGATGTATGGTAAATTGATGACCATTGTGACGCCAACCCCAAATTGGACGAACGCGAGAAAAATACCCAACCATACGACAATGCGCATTTTGAAGAAGTACGTGAACCCTTCACGCAGCTGTCCCAGCCACGACTTGCGAATGGATAAAGGGTATCGTTCTTCCTGTAAAGAGACTAGAAGAAAACCTGAACACAAAAGTAAAACGCTGACCAATAGATAAGTTAAGGAAGAACCGAGCGACTGAATTACAATACCGCCTAGAACTGGAGCCGTGAACAGCATCATCCTTGTCATCCCATCTAAAAAGGCATTTGCTGAAGGTAAATTTTCACTTGGGACAATGGTAGGTACGATTGCTTGGCTCGCCGGAACATAAAGGGGAGTCATAAAGCTAATAACAATCTGCACCATATAGATATGCCAGGTCTCCAAATTCCCAAAATTCATGATGAGAAGGGGGAGAAGGAAGATGAAGCCCCTTGTCCATTGGGAGAAGACCATGATCCATTTTCGGCTCCAGCGGTCAACGAGAGGACCGCTGATGAGCTGGAACAAAATTGACGGGACATAGTAAAACAACCACATGGTTCCAAGTGCCAGTTTGGATCCCGTAAGTTCATAGACGAGAACCGAATTGGTGAATGTTCCAAAGGCACCGGCGAGTTCGGATGCCGTCGCCCCTGTGCAAAGCAACAAGAAATTTTTATTGCGGGTGATCCCCTCCTTCATTCGTTTTCTCCAACTGGATGGAAATCTAAATACTGTTGCAGTTCTGTAGGCAACGAAGTAATCGATTTTGGCTTCATCACGTATTTAGAAGAACGGATTCCTACAAGGGACGCTGCGCGCAACAGTTTCAGATGGTGGTGGGCTGTGGATTTCCCGATATTCAGTTGTTCTGCTATCTCTTTGAGCGTGTAATCCTTTTTGGACAATAGTTTAATCATCCGAAGCCGTGTTTCATCTCCCAGCGCTTTATACTTCTGGATAAGCAGGTAATCGGGAAGATACGGATCGTCCGGATAAATGCTGGTACTCGGAATGGGATAGTAAAAGACTTTCGTATTCTCAATATCGGAGACAATTGTCCACGGTCGGTAACTCATTTGTGGTATTAATAAAACCCGGCTGACACTCGGCTCAGGCGAATATTCAGTACCGCCTGTCGCCCACGTAACAAATTCTTCAGCACTTAGCTTTTCCTGCATCATTCTCTTCTGTTTCATATCCCGAGAGGCAATTGCTAACAATTGATCCGCCTCAGGCAGAACGACAATTTCATGCCATAAGGTGAGAACCTTTGTAAGGTGTTTCTTTAAGTCGTCTCCGTTCACTTCATGAATGAACGTTATGTAAGTAGGGAAAAAGCCAATGTCTTCCGTTACGGTCTGCAACTGTTTGACAGCATTCAAGTCTCCTGTTGAGGCAGCAATTCTTGTGTTCTCGTTCCTGCCTCCTGTATAAGGCAAACAGTGATACTTTAATTCCTTGTCAGATAGAGTTTTGAGGAATACAGCAAATCCCTCCAATGTGCTTTCCGTGCAGACGTGCAACAATTGCAGCAAACTCTTCCATGTATTATTCGCTTCGACATATTTCAATTCCGCAAGCAATGGGTCGGGCATATTTTTTCGAAGCATCTCAAAGGACTTCTCTTTTTCCAGCGTATCAAGCAACGGGGTGTTGGTGAAGGCAGCGATTCCTAACGCACTTTCCAAAAGCAACGAGTATTCAAGCTCGACAATATAGGTTTCCTTTTTTCTGCCGGTAATCGATAAAGTGTTCATAACGCACATCTCCTTTTAATTGAGTATAGATGATTTAATTTTACTGTTCAATATTTATCGAATGATTCGTTCTATGATATTAGTTTAAATAAAAACATCTCCTGGGAAATTTAGTTACCTATGGTAAAATGATAATAGTGGAATTAACTATAATTGATAGCCAAATGGTTCAAGTAAGTAGACCAATCGGCAAGGGGATGAGGATTAGTTTGCGAAAGAAACGATTCAAAGTACTTCTTATTACCGCAGGAACTGACAATCCCCATGTAGAATCCTTTACTGAATGGATGCGCTCAAAGCAAGGACAAGAAATCGTGAAAAAGTCTGGCTACCTACCTGTAGGGGAATGAAAGAGCGATGAAGAAAAGATCTACTATTATCATAACGATTTTTATACCGCTCCTAATATTCGCCGTAGTTCTCTCTATTATTTGGTATCAATTCTTTTACAACACGCAGCGGCTGCCCGAAGGGGTCTTTTTAACAGAGTCGTCCTCGCCCGGTGGTGATTATACGGTAACGGCATACTTGGTAGATGGGGGAGCGACCGTTTCTTATGCGGTGCGAGCTGAAGTGGTTTATCATAGAAAGAAAGATAAAAAGAAAAATATTTATTGGCAATATCGGGAGGATGAAGCTTCTATTGAGTGGCTGGATAGCCATACAGTGCGCATCAACGGCCACAAATTGGATGTCAGGCGAGATGTGTATGACTGGAGAAAAGACTAGGAGGGGATGGATTGTGGCGGTTGTGCTTTGGCAGGCAGCATTGATCATATCAATTCTATTGTTCTTTTTTGGTTTGTTGACGAGGCAGAAACGAGCCTTGCTTCTATGTGCAGTTATGTTTTTGCCGATCTCCTATTATTTTTGGGGAGTCAACCATGCAGTTAAATGGATAGCATTGTTTCCTTTACTACCTCTGTTGCTTCTATTTCTTATTTACCGAAGAGAAGGGAGAGTGCACGAATGAAACTGTTGGAACTGTTAGGAATAGAGCATCCGATCATCCAAGCTCCGATGGCGGGTGTGACGACGCCCGAATTCGTGGCGGCATCGTCGAACTTTGGCGTGCTTGGTTCGATTGGGGCAGGCTATTTGTCTGCAGATGAAACGCGGGAGTTTATTCAGGCGGTAAAGAAGCGGACGGAGAGGCCAATCGCGGTGAATTTGTTTGTTCCAGAAGAGATGCAGATGGAACAAGAGCTGTACGAGGAAGCATATGAGGCATTGCAGCCAATCGGTGCAAAGCTGGGGATGCCATTATGGGACGTGACGCTTTCTGTTTCTCAATTTGAACAGCAACTGGATGTAATCATTCAAGAAAAAGTGGAGGTCTGTTCGTTTACATTCGGATTGCCAAAGCCAGGTGACATAAAAATCTTGAAAGAAGCGGGTGTCCAATTGATCGGCACAGCAACTTCGGTCGAAGAAGCGCTTGCTGTCGAGAAAGCGGGGCTGGATGCTGTTGTCGTGCAAGGCAGTGAGGCAGGCGGGCATCGAGGCTCCTTTATTGGGTTGCCTTTGATTCCTTTGCAAACGTTGCTGCAAGATGTGGCTAAGGCTGTTTCCATACCAGTCATCGCAGCAGGCGGAATCGCGGATGCGGCTCGAATGAACCAAATGCTGACCTATGGAGCACAAGCTGTGCAAATCGGGACCGCCTTGCTCGCCGCCCGAGAAAGCGGGGCGCATCCTCTGTATAAGCAGGCAGTATTGCGGGCTCAAGCGGGAAGTACAGTATTAACCGATACCTTCTCCGGAAAAATGGCGAGGGGCATTCACAATGAATTTATCGAAATGATGCAGAACGCACGGATCGCGCCTTATCCAGTTCAAAACGATTTAACGAAAAAGATACGCAGCGAAGCGGGGAAACAAGGGAAGCCGGAATTCATGTCCATGTGGGCGGGTGAACAGGTGCATTCCACAACAGAAGGAACCGTCGAGGAAATTTTACGAAAGTTCATCAGCTGACGACGAAGCATTTCAATGCCTATTGTGCATTGGAATGCTTTTTTATGTATTCACGATAGAATCCTAAGAATTTGTTATACATTTACAGTACGAATTGAGGTCGTATGATTAACCACAATATGGAAGTTGGTGTACAGTCTATTTTCTCTTTGCTCTTCATGTACATGATTTCGCCATAAATGAATCAAAAGGTCTAAAATTGTAAGAAAACTTGTGACTTTTTGGAAATAAATACTTATATTTCGAGTCGGGATGACAGAGTGTTATGTGATGGAAATTGGAGAATATGACCAAGACCTCATTACCCTTTTCCTATCCGGCAAATACGTGTTTTTAAAGTTTTTTGACAATGAATTTAAGTATGTGCTATTGATTACAGTAAGTACCTAGCTTTTCAAAGATTCATAGTTGAAATATCTGTCGTGGGTTATGTGATTCCACGCAGTTATTTTATAAAAAATTTTTTGAATGGAGAGATGAAGCATGTCAGGAATTATTCGCGTCACACCCGCAGAACTATCGGCAATGGCAAACCGTTATAACCACGAGTCTGGAGAGGTCGCTTCTCAAATCGGACGTCTTGATGGGATGATCGGTGAATTGCAATCGGTCTGGGAAGGTGCTTCCAGCGTTGCGTTTGCTGAACAGTATGAGCGCCTCAAGCCGCACTTCAATGAAATGAGAGAGTTATTGAGCGAGATTGGAATCCAGTTGAATCGCGCAGGAGAAGCTCTTCAAGACGCGGATCAACAAGTTGCAAGTCAAATTCGCGGCTGAATGCATTCCATATGTTACGTATTCGGAAGCGTCTTTCTGTTAAGTGGAAGGCGCTTCTTTGCTTGGAGGGAGAAGTCTCGTGTATGTAGAAGTGACAATTGATGTGAAGCGATATGGAGCCGAGGAATTCGACCTTCGCTTATCCGATTTGCATAGCTTGAAGAAATTGATCGATATCGCCTGGCAGGTCCGTTCCATTTCGGAAAAGCAGCGGGAAGGGCATTGGATTCGAGTTGTCAACAAAAATAAGGCGTATCCGGGATACCTGACGCTGGCCGAGTGCGGCATTACGACGGGTGACCGGGTGGAAGTCATGTGAGGGGAATTGGGATGTCGAAACAGAAAAGCTCCTATTTCGAAAGTTTAATCGATACGGAAGTGCGGCGGGAAGAAAATCAAATCACCTTGTCATTTCAACGGGAACGGATTGGTCTCAAAAGTCCGTCGGTCGTCCAATTCCTAAGCGAAGTCGAACCAGAAATCCCTAAAGCGATCACGACGACAGATGATGAATTGATCATAACGGCAATCATTCCAGAATTGCATCAGCCGTTTGAGGCGTTGCGCCAAGAGAATATGAAAACGAGATGGATCTTTGCCCACCAATTAATTGAGAAGGTGGAAAAGCATCCTTACGATCGCATTACGCTGGCTGTCTGTCCTGAAAATATCGTGTACAACACAGGAATGACACCTTATTTCATACATTACGGAATGATTGATGCCCTACCGCCGATGGAAAAGAATCCAGACCGCGTCTGGGCCGAAACAAAAGCTGCGGTCGCTGCGGCGGTAAGCAACTCCAGAACGTTTGACGACTATATCAAATACCAAGATGCTCTGCCGTTAAATGCAGTGGAGCAATCGATCCTGTCTGCAAAAGATCCGGAAGAGCTGCGGGTGTTTTGCAAGAAACAGATTCAGCTGATTGAGGAGAATGAAAAACGTTATATCAAGCTGCCGAAGAAGAAATGGAAGTCGTGGAAAATTACAGCCATCAGTCTAGGTGCCCTGCTAGTCCCTGCACTTATTTTCGTATGTTATTACTTTATCTATACTAAACCGACGACAGATGCCTATATGACGAGCCACCATTTATTCTTGGCGCACCGATACAGCGAAGTAGTAACGACGCTGGAACCTCTTCAGGTAAACAACATGCCTTATGTCGTTCTGTACGAAGCCGCCCTTTCTTACGTGACGAATGAACGGCTGGATGAGGAACAGAAAAAGAATGTTCTCTCTAATATTACTTTGCAGACCGATGAAGATTATTTAAAGTACTGGATCTATATCGGGAGAGCGGAAGCGGAAGAAGCGGTGGATTTGGCCCGGTCCATGGAGGACGGGGAATTGATCGTCTACGGGCTGTTGAAAAGACGGGAGGAAATCCAAGCAGATCGGGATTTGACCGGGGAAGAAAAACAGCAACTGCTGCAAGATATCGACCATGAAGTAGAAGAGTATGAAAAGTTAATGGTAGAAGAAGAGGACGATGAATAAAAGAAATCGCCATTGGAAAGTAGGTGAGGATAATGTTGGAACTCTGGCTGTTCTATGATCGGCATTACCAACGGGTGCCGATCAATGAATACGATTTTGACCGCATGACGATCGGTTCTTCCGTTGATGATGATATCACCATGCTGGATTTTCCATTTCCGCAAGGTTCGATTGTCATTGAGGAAGTGAAGGATGGCTTTGCGATACGGGAATCCGGAAAGAGACTCGGCATTTTATCAATGGAAGACGGTGTTTCCGTTTCACGAAAAGGGCGATTGCTGACATTACGCTTAACGAAATCGTTATCGAAAGAAAAGGCGTATTTTATCGGAGATGAAAAAGAAATAACCGTCGGGATGGATGGAGATGCGGTAATCAGCAACATCCAATCAGAGCATCCACTCGGAAAGCCATCAGGCGGTTTTTCACTGTTGAAACTATCAACAGGCTGGCGAATCGAGATGGAAAAGAACTGTCCTCTATACATAAACGGAGAAAAACAGGAAGGGAGTCCGGCGCTCGCTTGCGGGGATATCCTCCAGTGGGGTGGTATGGAGCTTCGTTTGCTGGAAGAGGATGTGCTCGCAATCCGTTCGATTACGCCAGTGCAAACTGTACTTCCGGAAATGGAGCTGCCTGCTTCAGAAATGGCTGCGCTCTATCCTGAATACCGCCGGACCCCCCGTATGATTTACGATTTGCCGGATGAACGAGTGACAATCACATTTCCAACGCAGGAAAGTGAGTATACAGGAAGAGGGCTGTGGCTCATTGTTGCTCCGCCTCTTGCTATGCTCATCGTGCTTGGGCTTGTGGCGATTCTCATTCCACGTGGGATTTTCATTATCATTTCGGTCACCATGTTCACCGTGACGCTCATAACTTCCACGATTCAATATTTCAATGATAAGAAAAGAAGAAAACAGAGTAACGAAAAAAGGAAGCGAGTCTATACAGCATATTTACGCAATATGCGCGAAGAGCTTTATACATTAGCAAAAAAACAGAAGGATGTGCTCGCTTTCCACTTTCCTTCTTTCGAGCAAATGAAACATATGACGAACCAACTATCCGGCCGGATTTGGGAGAAGACACTGGATAGCCATGATGCGTTCGAATTCCGCCTTGGAACCGGCAGTGTGCCGTCAAGTTACGGAATCACGATGTCGACATCAGAGCTTGCCAACCGGGATACAGATGATTTGCTGGAACAGTCCCGGATGATGGAGGAAGCGTTCAAGGAAATCCAGGACGCACCCATTACAGTAGGACTCGCTTCCGGAATGGTCGGTCTGATCGGAAAGGATTCGATCATCCGAAAAGAGTTGAATCAAATTCTCGGCCAGCTTGCATTTTTCCATAGCTATCATGATGTGCGGTTTATCTACATTTGCAAGCACGCCGATTATTCAAAGGTGAAATGGATGAAATGGCTTCCACAGTTCACGCTTCCGCATATGCATGCAAAAGGATTTATTCATAACGAGCAGACGCGTGATCAGCTGTTGTCTTCTCTGTATGAAATGATCAGGGAGCGGGATGTGGATGAAAACAAAGGAAAGGTGATCTATTCTCCTCATCTGGTATTTATCATCTCTGATTATCAATTAATTGCTGAACATATGATTTTGGAGTATTTGGAAGGCAATAAATTGGAGGAACTCGGGATTTCCGTTATTTTTACGGCATCCGCCCAAGAATGGATACCTGAGAATGCGAAAACGCTAGTCCGGTATTTAAATGAGCGGGAAGGCGAAATCGTCATGAATAAAAAACGGGCTGTCCGGATTCCCTTTCGCCTGGATACGGTGGAGGACCGAACGAATGAAACGTTTGCCCGGATGTTGAAGACGCTGAACCACCAAGTCGGCATGGTCAGTTCCATACCGAAAATGGTCGGCTTTCTTGAAATGTATGGCGTGAAAGAAGTGGAGCAGCTGCCGATCCATGAGTTCTGGTTATCTAATGAATCGGCGAAATCACTTGCCGTCCCGATCGGTATGAAAGGAAATTCGGAGCTTGTTGAATTGAACCTACATGAAAAGGCGCACGGACCTCATGGATTGTTAGCAGGAACGACCGGTTCAGGGAAGAGTGAATTCCTTCAGACATTGATCTTATCGCTCGCCGTGAACTTTCATCCTCACGAAGTCGCCTTTCTATTAATTGACTATAAAGGCGGCGGGATGGCACAGCCTTTCCGGAAAATCCCGCATTTGCTAGGGACAATTACGAATATCGAGGGCAGCAAAAACTTCAGTATGCGGGCGCTGACCTCTATCAAGAGCGAGCTGAAACGCAGGCAAATCCTATTTGACCGGTTCAGCGTGTCCCACATCGATGATTACACAGCGCTCTATAAAGAAGGGGTCGCTGAAGAGCCGATGCCGCATTTATTGCTTATTTCAGATGAATTCGCCGAGTTGAAAAGTGAAGAACCGGAGTTCATCCGGGAACTTGTCAGTACGGCGCGTATCGGGCGGAGCTTAGGTGTCCATCTCATACTGGCGACACAGAAGCCAGGTGGTGTCATCGATGAGCAAATCTGGAGTAATGCCCGTTTCCGCGTCGCATTGAAGGTGCAAGACGAATCCGATAGTAAGGAAATCTTGAAAAATAATGACGCGGCTTCCATTACAGTAACTGGCCGGGGCTATATGCAAGTCGGCAACAATGAAGTGTACGAACTTTTCCAATCCGCGTATAGCCGGTCTCCGTATTTAGAGGAGACATTCGAGGGGGAGGATGAGATCGCTATCGTGACCGATCTCGGCCTGTATCCACTATCCGGCATCCGGACACGTTCCGATAAAGGCAAAGCGAAAATTACCGAAATTGAAGTGGTAACGGAGAAAATTGTATCTGCGCAACACGATATGGGGATTCGCAAGCTGAGAAGTCCATGGCTGCCGCCTCTTGCTATGCGGATCGAAAAACCGGCTTTGATTGAAAAGGATACGGCAGCCGTGCCGATTGGCATGATTGATGAAGCAGAGAAACAGAGTCAAACCCAGATCGGCTATCAGCTAATGGAAGATGGAAATGTCGGCGTATTTGGCTCTCCGGGCTACGGCAAATCCTATACACTTCTAACGATGCTGTTAGGCATCTGTGAGAAGCTGTCGCCGGAGCAGGCGCATGCTTATATTTTGGATTACGGTAATGGCTCGCTTCTGCCATTGAGGCAGCTTCCGCACACTGCGGATTATCTGACCCTTGGGGAAGATTTGAAGCGTACGAAACTGATCAAGCGGATCACAGAAGAGATGACAAAGCGCAAGCGGGCATTCCAGCAGGCCGAAGTAAACACGATTCGGATGTATAACGAAGTGGCGGACGAACCATTCCCGTTATGGTTTATCGTCATCGATAACTACGATATTGTCAGAGAGGAAATGGAAGAGACCGAGCTTGCGATCAATCAGTTCGGCAGAGACGGGCAGGCGCTCGGGATTTATTTATTTGTCAGTACGACAAGGGCGCAATCCATTCGCCAGTCCCTCATGAATAATTTGAAGACGAAGATCGTTCATTACTTAATGGATTCGTCAGAGGCATTTGGTGTTGTTGGGCGACTGCCGTTTGATCTGGAACCATTTCCGGGAAGAGCCGCGATCAAAAAGGAAGAGTCC
Source organism: Sporosarcina sp. NCCP-2222 (assembly GCF_023168145.1). GTDB lineage: Bacteria > Bacillota > Bacilli > Bacillales_A > Planococcaceae > Sporosarcina. The sequence continues at coordinate 196,770 of NZ_BQYK01000002.1, read as the reverse complement.
TATTTTGCCCAACTTTACTTGCCGGCACCTGGTGCAAATGATTGGGAAGTACTCGATTCCATGAAAGAAACGGTTCGTTCGTTGAAAATGAAGTACGAAGGATGCCGAACGCCGAAGTCGATTCCAATGCTGCCGCTTGAATTGACGACCAACAATTTCTATGACTATATGGATCGTCGTCTGAAAGCAGGACAGCTGCCAATTGGATTGGACGAAAATACCGTTCAGCCGATCGTCCTTGATTTTACAAAAACAAACCATTGCTTGATCATCGGACAGCCGCAAAGAGGAAAGACCAACTTGTTGAAATTGCTCCTCCAACAATTGAACGAGCAAGAAAAAGGATTCATCGGCATTTTCGATTCGTTCGACAGAGGCTTGGCCGAATTCGGCAAGGAACATGAAGTGGACTATTTGGAAACGAAGGAGCGGCTTACAGATTGGCTGCAAGTAGTGGAGCTTTACTTTGAGCGGACGGAGCAAGTCTATTTGGAGAATCTCCAAAAAGGGAAACAGACTCCGATCCTGCCTTCCTATTTCATTATCGATGGATATACAAGATTCTTGCAAACGGTCGATGCCGGCATCCAAGACCGCTTGGCGAAGTTGATGAAGAAATATACACATCTAGGCTTCAATATCATCGTCTCCATCAGCAATGCGGAAGTGACCAAAGGATACGATGTATTGACGAATGAGCTGAAACTGGTCCGACAGGCTGTTCTGTTCATGAGGAAATCAGAGCAGACCTTATATACAATCCCTTACGAGCGCAAAGAGCCGGAGTTGCCGATGGGCTATGCCCACTACATTCTTAACGGCCAGGATTGGAAACTACTTACGCCCTTATGCCAGCTGGAGAGGAAGATAGCGCAATGAATAGCAGCAAACGAAAAAAAATACAATTGATCGCCGGTTTGTTAGTAATACTCGCCGTCCCCGTCCTGTTCTTTCAGTTAATGGGCGGCAGTCTATTGCATATGAACGGCCATCAGAAGCGGATCATCGCCATTGTTAACGAAGATCTTGGCGTTGCGAGAGATGGGGAACCGGTCGAGATGGGAAAGGAGGTCGTCTCCATCCTATCCGACAATTCCGAGTACGAATGGAAAGTGATGGGGCGAGGAACGGCGACAAACGGCTTGAAATCCAACCAGTACGATGCAATCGTCTATATCCCATCCGACTTTTCAAATCGTGTCATGTCTTACAATGAGCAAAGTCCTGAAAAAGCGGAATTCACGTATCAAGTGCAACGGCAAAAGGACGGATTGCAAAAGGAACGAGTTCTGCGTGAGATAGATGAAGCCTCCAATCGGGTGAATGAAAAAATATCTACCCTTTACTGGAGCTATGTCGCCAATGAAATGGATCATATCAAAAAAGAATTCGATAAGATTCTGACGAAGGAGACCGAATTCCTCGACGCCATGTCAGCCTACTACATGCCGGGCTCCGAACAATTGGCGGAAAAGATGAGACAGCAGAAGGAGCAGGTGGAAGGGCTCCGGTCCCTGATCGGCAATGCAGGCGAAGCCCACGCATCTCATATTCAAAGCACAGAAGCTTTCAGCTCTGAACTGTCGGAGTTCATTTCATACGTTGAGAAGTATAAGTACTATCAGGCGGAACAAAAGGAACTGCTCCTCCATATGCAGAGCAGCAGCCTGGAGAAAATTAAACAGGCAGCTGCTGTGCAGACGGAGCGTTACAACGAGTCCTTGCAAACTTTGGAGGAGAATAACGAGGAACTGAATTCCCGCATCACGGAAGTGAATGAAGCGATCGATGCCAATAAAGAGCGGCTCCTCGCTTTGGCGGAAATGCGGCAGCAGCAAGTATCCCGTCAAGTGGAAGAGTTGCTGACGGTGCAAGGAACAGCAATTGACAGGTATGCCTATCGATTATTCAATCGAGTCGGCCAAGAAGTGGAGGCCGGGAAAAAAGGCGAGCTGTCGACGGGTTCCGGGCAGATTGACGGACTCCCTTATGTAAAAGACTGGGCCGCTATTAAAGAACAGCTGGCGGCGAAGACAACAGAAAAAGCCGGCCGGACAACGCCGAATCTGGCGGAGGAACAACAGGAAATGCAGGCAATTCTAGCGGGCTTATCTTCGCTGAAATCCCAATTGGGAGAAGATGAAGCAAGCCAGCAGCTGGGTACTACTATTAGCCAGTTGGAATCTGACATGCAAACGTTGAACGAAGCCATCATGACGAAGGCCCAAACACTTAACGAGATGGTTAGCACAGACACGGGTGACTACAGGAACGCGTCCTCGGAGTTCAATGAATTGCAGGCTTCATTTGAGATGCTGGCCGAAAAATATGAGAGCCTGAAAACGATTTTGGAAAACAATACACCGGATCAGGCCGCCATCCGATATGCCATTGAATTGAAAGAACAGGAGTTGCTGAAAAATCCGGCATTATCAGCTGTAGAAAAAGAGCAGCTCGGTAATGTCTTCAAGCAAAATAATGCACATGTTAACTTTGACTCGCTTCTAGCCTATTTTGCGAAGTTAGATCAATACGAATTCATGCTGGAAGAGCGTCAAGGAGGAACAACAAAGCAAGAGCTGCTGCAGGATGACAGGACGAAGGAGATGCTGGAAGAGGTTGTGGAGCTCAATGTTGAGGAATTGGAAAGCTGGAAAGATCTTGGCACCAGCATTCCGGAAACTGAACTCAGCATGGAGAATGTCAGCACCTCATTTGCCGCAATCATGTCCGGTTATGAAAAATCAATGGAAGAGCAGCATACTGAGCTGCAGAACGACCTGAATACGCTCGACGAGCAGGCATCCGCCCTTTTGGCACAGTTGCAATCGACGGAAGGGGAACCTGCTCAAAATGTATCTGAAGGGCAAGTCATGGGCGGCCAACAAAATGTCAGTTCACAGCTTGCTTCCTTAAGTAGTCAAATGGTTTCACTATCTGAGCGACAAAACGGCTTGGTCAATTATGCTTCCGATCTTTATGGAAAAGCGAATGATATAAAAGAGAGCTCATTAGCGTTCGGAAATAAATGGCAGAAAAATCTAACAGAGATGTCAGCATTCAAAGATGACATTCAAAGTTATTTGGCGAACACCTACGTGGATGGGCAAGAAAACGGGTATGTCTTCAACTATTTAGTGAACCCATTGGAAGTGAAAGGAGAGGCAGTCGTGGCAGATGAGATGACCAAAGTGCCGCCACTCATCCTCTTTATCATCTTGCTGCTCAGCAGTCTCGCGATCGGCTTTTTCGCCCATCGAATTAAAGGGGCTTCCGTTTTATGGGACCTTGGAATGATTACGATTCTTTCATTGCTAGTGGGCTTGATCATCAGCTTATATAGCGTGAATATGTATATTCTACGCGACGATCGTGCCATCCAGTGGACCATTTTCACCATTCTGTTACTTCTCGCTGGATCGGCTATTATCAAAACGGCACTCGATATAAGCCTGGGACTCGGGTGGCTTGCGTCCATCGTATTGATGGGACTATATATTATGCCGTTACTCGTGCTTGGCGTACCGGAAATCAAAATTCCTGATTTGGTTTCAAAAGTGTTTATCTCCATTAAATATGACCCTGAAACACTCTTTGGCTGGGGAACTGCCATCGTAGCGACAATAGCGATTTGCATGTTAACTATTTCATATTTTGTGAACCGGCCAAAAAATGGGGAACCGCCAGTAGTGGAAGAGATATGAAAGCAGCGAAATCCATCGTCGTGATGGTGCTACTGTGCAGCGTCATTTTCAGTATGCAGGCTAGGGGATCGGCCGCCACAGATGGCTCGATCGAAGATTTGGAGCCGGTCCTCTATGAGAAATTGAAGTTTAACAAGAACACTGATTACTTACATGATGCAGGTAAAATCGAAATGAAAAATACACTCCCCGAGAAGCAATTCAACTTGCATTTCGACGGGAGTCGCCGGTTGCCTGCACGTGGCGACAGTTCCTATCTGTTCAGGACCGATGTACGTGGGGAGAGAAGCACCGTCGCGGCAAGGTCGAAGGAAATTGGCCTGTTTACCAAGACAGCCGTCCGCAAGAATGAGGCAACTGTCAGTTCGTATATCCCAGTGGAGCAACAGCGTGACAGCAACGGCCGGACCCTGCTATTCGTTTTGTTGATCGTGATCGGAACGGTCATTCTCTTCACCGTGTTCATTCCAAAAACCATACAGGAATCCCCTGTCAGGGAGAGGAAAAGGAGGAAAACAGTTTGATAGGTTTCTATATTGCCTTGAAGGCGAAAAAAATGAACGATGTGGCCAGGCTGCAAGCATGCAAAGGGGAACTTTCCGGCAAGCAGAGCGAGTTTCACGACAACGAAAAGAAGTGCATGGAGCCTGAACTGACCCTCACGACATGGCATGGCAAGCACGCCGATGAATTTGATGAGATTCGGGAAGCGGATATTCACGCCTCCTATGTGGAGCTTTCCGGAGATCAATTTACGAAAGTGTACGATGCAATCGATGCGAAAATTGCAGAGTTGAATGCCGAGATCGCAAGTATCCAGGCAACGATTGACCGGTTGTTGGCAGAGCAGGCGGCAAAGGAAGCGGCGGCAAAGGAAACCGCCAAGCAAGGAAGTAAATAAACGGGGTTCTTGTCAATCTCCGTATACAAAGATGAAGCTAGATGAACGTTCTACAGAGGAGGCTTTCTCATGACGGAAATGAAAATTGTCTATGAAGAGGTTGAAAGCAAACTGGGTGAAATCCAAGGGGCGACAGACGGGCTGGATCCTACAGCCGTACCTGCCATCTCTCAAAACCAAATGGATGTCGTAACGAAACTAACTGAATTGCAAACGAAATTGGAGACACTCCTGACCAATTACCAAACGCTGCTGCTGAAAAATGTAGAAACAACGGAGAACTCAGTTCAATTCGTGCAGGCCGCCGACGAAACAATCGGGAAGGGGATTGCCGCGGCAGGAAGTGCAATGGGTCTGAAGGGAGCGATCGAATGAAAATCCTCAAGGTCAGCACCTTATCAGAAGGGCTTGAAAACAATAAGGAAATGCTCGATCGTCTCGAAGGGGAAATGAAGAAAATAGATGAGACGATCCAAAAACTTGTGGGGCTGGAAGAAGAGTTAAAAGGGAAGGGTGGCAGTGCAATCCGATCCTTTTACAAGGAATGTCATCTGCCGTTCCTTCAGTTCATGCAACTCTTCAAAAGCAATTTATATAGCGTCCTTTCCCAAATAAAAGGTGCACTCGAAGCGCTTGAACCGAATCCGGACGGCTATATTCAAGAAAGCTTTTTGTTGGGAGAGGTGGAAGAGGGACTGTCTGAAATTTCAAGGGTGACTGCGAGTCTAACAGAGGAAGCGAATGCAATTATCGCGAAGGTTTCTGACATTGCCACCTTACCCCAATTAAATGACAGCGACGTCCAGACAGGCATCGGAAATTCGAAGAAGCGAAGAGACCAGACAATCGCCGACTTGAATGCTTTTGATAGGACACAAACTGAATCGTTAACGAGTGTTGAATCCGATTTGCTGACAATGGAACTTTGGCTAGCGGATATTCAAGGATTAATGGAAGAGAACTTAACCGATGTGTCCTTCCCGACAGAACAGTGGGCTAAA
>NZ_BQYK01000002.1:182224-191044 GCF_023168145.1 Sporosarcina sp. NCCP-2222 | reverse complement strand
AAAGAAATGCTGAAGGTGTCGGACCGTTCGTCCATCGAAGAACGAATGGCAGTAACGGATAAACCGTTGGAAGAGCTGGCAGAAGGAAATATTATATGGAAACGAGAACATGGAAATCATGTCGTCAGTAAAGGAGCGCCAATCAATTACGATTCGCTCGGCGTGCGGCCGGACAAACTGGATCTATACGGACATGATGTCAACTATATGGTGAAAGACGGAAAGCTCATCATTTTTAAAGACAATCCGGATTTACAGTATTATACACAGGGAGCCGAGATGGGACGCTTCAATTACTACTCTGCTAAATCCGCAGAAGCAGTAGCTAATTTCTATGGAACGGCAGGTATATTCAAAGTGTTAGGGAAAATACCCGGCTCGACTAAAGCCGTTGATCTTTTTAATAAGAAAGTGCCATTACCTCACGCGGGATCAATCGGCAAAGGGGTCGCATCCTACGAAATCCAAAAGAAAGTGCCAGTATGGGGAGAAATTATTGGCACGACGGTACCTTCAATCGGGACGAAAGAGGTCATTTTATATCTTAGTGAAGATGAAGGAAAGAATTGGCCACATCGGGTTCGCTTTGTCATAACCCCGGATGGAGAAGTCACTACCAAAAAGTTTAAGGGGTAACAAACAGTTTCAAGTAGGAGGCGGAGAATGGGTCCGATTCAACTAACATTAGTCATCGCTGCAGTAGTCATCCTCAATAATTATGTGTGGGAAAAGGACAAAAAGACAAAATGGCACGTAACTGCAATCCAAATTATTGCGATTGTCGCCATCATCCTTCTGTTGGAGTACTTTATTCCATTCTTCAAATAAACCAAATAGCAGGATGCCTAGGCATCCTGTCAGCCTGTTGACAAACGCTTTCATACGTTGTTGCTCGGCTCGCTCGTCCTCTCATGAACTTTAGTTCTATTCGAGTCTTCGCTCGCCTTCGCGCCTAGTCTGGCAAGCGTTTTCAAGCCAGGCTGAGGTGTGTGCTAATTAGTCGAAAAAGCAATTACAAAAGTGTAGACAAAGTTAAAATCGACTTTGTCTACACTCTGGCAGGATGCCTCGGCATCCTGTTTTTTTAGAAGTACAGATGGAAATACAAGTAATTTATTGAAACGCCTGGAGGGTGTGAGAAGGGGTTTCCGTGATGAAATAGGGGTGAGGGAAAAGTGAAAATTCTGGCAGTCCATCCGTTTCAAGAAGGATTGCGAAATATGCTGAGTGCGTTGAATCGGCTCGAAACTGAAATGAAAGCAATCGAAACAACAATCGAGACATTTGTAGCGTTAGATGAAGCATTTAAAGGTGAAGGCGGCCAAGCCATTCGTTCGTTCTATGATGAAGTGCATTTGCCGTTCATCCAGCTCTTCCATATGATGCAGAGTGACTTCGTGAATGTACTGGAACGAATGACAGCTGCATTAACTACATTGGAACCACATCCTTCAGGATGGATCCAAGAGAGCTTTCTAGAAGGGGAAGTGGAGCAGGGCCTGGATGAAATAGCCCGAATCACCGCGAGTCTGACAGACGAAGCGAATCAAATCATGAACAAAGTAGCCGACATCGTTGCCTTGCCGCATCTGGACGACAGCAATGTACAGGACGGCATTTACACAGCGAAGCGAAAACGCGATAATACAGTCACGGAGCTAAATACATTTGATTCAGAGCAAACCAATGCCCTAATAGCTATCGACAACCATCTACAAGTGATGGAACGATGGATTGCGGACGCATCCAGCCTGTTTACAGAAAACACGTCCGATATTCACTACGAGACGGGGCAATGGGCGGAGCTGCTCGCCAAGAACCTCCTACAGACGGACATGGCCTACAGGGGCACTGTACTGGCCAGTGTCATGACCGGATCAAAGTCGAAGGAACAGCTTGGAAAAGACCTCGAAGCGACAATCAACGAGATGGAAAAAGTCCGTGACAAAGAGGAATTGGAGAAGCTTTACGATGAAATGGCCAAGTATTCTCTATCAGAAAATGTTGGACTCAACCGGCAAGCCTATCCGACAGACGGCGATCCCGTCATGGACTTTCGCGCCGTCAAAGGTCCAGTGCAGCCTATGTTCGGTGGGGGGATGATACCACCTGGGTTTGGCGGATTCGTGATAGGTACAGTTAAAGGTGCCCTTGACTTCCTGTTCCTTGAAGATGTCAAAACTATATTTGACAAGGATACAACAATTCCGCAAAAAGCAGCCGCCTTTTTTTTCCTGACCCCCCAAGGGAAGATCTTCAAGAGTGGCACAATAACTTATAGATTGAGCAGGAAAGCAATGGGAGGGAAGATTAAGAAGGTTGAAAAGGTAGAGGAGCCGAAGAAGACTGGTGGGTTGGAAGGGACTAAGGGTAGGGATAATGGTGTACCTTCTTATGGTAAGAATTCAGTACCTATCGGACCTTATAGAGAAGTCAATGGGTTCCCAGTTAAAGTAAAGCCAGGTGCTCAAGAGAAACATATTCCCAATACCCCAAATTACAAGCAAGAAATTGCAAATGGAAAAAATAAGAGTATTTTCTATGGTGATAATAAAACAGCACAAGAACTGCTTGATAAGTTTGCGGGGAAAGGTCAACTACTACCGAACGGTAAAAAAGAAAGAGTAGACTTTGGTAAACCAATTGGGAAATACTATGATCGCGATACAGGTAAATACCTTGAGACTACTAAAGGATTAATACATTATGGAAAAGACGGTGCTCATATAGTACCATCAAGACCATAAAAAACAAAAGAAAAGAGGATGCATATGGGGTATGACTCTTTAATAGAAACAATAATAAATTATGAAGATCGTGACATGATTCTAGAATGGGAAAATGGATTAAGGATTATTGGCGAGTTAGATACAGTTTTCGAAACAGATAATGGATTAGATGAGGATGATATAAATTATACAGAATATGATGCAGCTGTATTTAGAGTAAGTAAAATTTTATCTCATCCTAGTAAAAACAAAGGCGGTTTATATAATTGGTTAATACAAGAGAAAGGTTCATTGGTTGAAATTTCTCTCTATGATGATCCTCCAAGTGCAATTTTTTTAACTGACGGACAAAGTGTATGGAAAAGGGAAAATTAGAAATAAAAACGTTGCATTAAACATATACCTTGATTGGCTAAATGCCTTTCAAGGTTTTATAAATGGTGAAGAATTAAAAGGCAAGAATTAAGAGACGCGACGCATTTCTATTTTTTTAAGTAGGTGAGAGAAAGTAATGCTACCATTAAAGAGGCAATAAGAGGAGGATATACATGGATCAAATTAAACTCCTTAGGACTCAAATGTCATTTTCTCAGGAAATACAGTGCTTTCCTTAACCAGACATCTTGCCATTCTCTGAGCCGCTCTATCGAAGTAAAATTGACTTGAATGATTAGGATTGTTAATCGGTTCTAGTTCGGAGAACATTCGGTCTATTACTCTGACGTTGAGTGAGAACGTATACAAGATGGAAAAATTAAACTTGGATAATTACTTTAATAAAAGGCGTACCTAATTTTCAAGTTGAAGAATATGAGGATAAAATTTATATAGATGAAAACAACATATTGAATGTCTATATAGGGATTGATAAGGTATTAATTTCATTTTCAGAAAACGATACTGTTTCAATTGTACAAAATGAGAATGTTGGATTTGCTTTAGACAAAAATAAAATGGTTTGTGGCGTTATAGTAAGTGGCATGTTAGAACATGAAAAGAATATATTAGAAGAAGCGTTGAAATAAAGTATATAAAATAATTGAACCTTGATTGGCTAAATGCCTTTCAAGGTTTTATAAATGGTGAAGAATTAAAAGGCAAGAATTAAGAGACGCGACGCATTTCTATTTTTTAAAGTAGGTGAGAGAAAGTAATGCTAGTCAACTAATGATAAAAATTCATAAAAATATAGCAAATACACCTGCTACAATAGGGCAAGCAGACCAATACGGTCAAAGATATACTGTTGATATGCTAATAAAAGGGGCAAACGGTAAAACTGCCACAGTTAGAACGGGATGGATTATTAAGAGTGGCTCAAATACACCTGAAATGACTACACTATTTATAAAGTAGGTGAAGATAATGAGTTTTGAAGTATACGAAACTGTTATAGTTTTAGAAGATGACCCTAACGAGGGGATAAAAAAAGGAGATATAGGCACTATAATAATGGTTTATGATACACCTAATAAAGCATATGAGGTTGAGTTTGTCGATGAAGAAGGTAGAGTCAAGTATCAAGGAGTTTATCTCTCAAATCAGATAACAAAACTAAAATAATTTTATGATGAAACCTTGATTGGTTTAATGCCTTTCAAGGTTTCTTTTTTTGTTGGTGGGGGCTACCCAGTAGGAATAGTTCATTTTTGGGGAGAGAATATGAGTGACTCCTGTTAGCCATATATTATGTTTTTAAGAATCCTTAACTCAAATAGCAGAACGACGGAATGAAGAGGGCATAAAACGAAACAAGGTAAGTTGTTTACGAAAGTTCAAGTAAAGCGAATATTGGATAGAAGGAACTTTTATACAGGTAAGTATTAATGTGGTGACATTATCAATAATGAAAAGGTGGATAAAATGAGTAGAAAATTATCTAAAGATGAATTAGTTGAACTAGTAACTAAAATTTGTAATCCTAAACTGTCTGATGAAGAAGTAAGTGAATATATAGGTATTTTGGAAAACAACGTTCCTCATCCAGCCCCAAGTGACTTAATTTTCTGGAATGAAGAGGAATTATCACCAGAAGAAATAGTGGAGATTGCCTTAGCGTATGAAGAAGAAAAATAATTGTATTTAGAACACGTATCAGGAGAACCTTGAATGGCTATATGCCTTTCAAGGTTTCTTTTTTGTTTGTGGAGCCGATTAATGTAAAATAATTTACTAATTATCTTAAGAAACATCCGCGTTACTAGGTGCCATGGTATTAATCTCTGTAATAGCTCATTTTCCTGTAATCAATTAAAAAAGAATAGTGGAGGAATAGTATTGGAACGTTGGGAAAGGTGGTACCGATATTTGGATTGCCCTCAAGCTCAAGGGTGGTAACAGAGTTTTTGTGATTTATTTTTCTAACACTGAAAACAATAAATTACAATTTAAAGATGTATTGGATATAAGATATTCTGTTAAAATGGTTTTATTAATAGGATTTCTAGTATACCAGTGGATATACTCCAAAATAATAGAATATTCATGGTGACTGACTCAAGTTATTTACATAACTTTATATTCCAAGTTTCTGGAACATTTCCTACGAAAAACATAAAACATTATCTTGTGTTTGATAGAGTTGACACTGGAATAGAGTTGCTTACAACAAATGAACCGACTTTAACAAAGTTATGAAGGTATTAGATGCTAAAGCCATAATTTAGTTACTACTACACCAGGGGTGATAAAATGAAACTAATCGGAAGCAAACAGGAACAGGATTTCAGAAAGGAGTTAGAAGGTTCGAACATTGTTTTGGCTCGAGATGGTAAAGCAGAAGCAATATTGAATGTGTTAAGAACTACTTTTGGAGAAGTAAAAAGCGCATATATTTTAAATTGGACACCAGACCAGAGCGAAGATATATTCACTATTTTAGTGGATCTTGATAGAATTGCAAAAATTGAGATTAGTAGAGTCGATCATTTAGAATTACCTATAATTGAAACTTTTAATCTGAAGGATTTTCAAAGAGGTTTGAGTAAAATTTTTCGAATTAAATTAGCCGTAGCGATTGATTTAGCAAAAAAGCGACATCAAAACGGTTAAATCAGTATTGTGGAACTTTGATTGGCTTTCAAGGTTTCTTTTTTTGACGGGGGCTGCCCAGTGACGAAATGTGGGATTGGCTTTAGACAAAGATAAAATGGGTTGTGGTGTTATAGTAAGCAGTATGTTAGAACATGAAAAGAATAAATTAGAAGAAGCGTTGAAATAAATGAAGTAGAAAATTATTGAACCTTCATTGCAAGAGAAAGGTTCATTGGTTGAAATTTCTCTCTATGAAGATCTACAGCAGGATATGGAGGGGTTCAGAAATCAAATTGTCGAGAGAGAGAGCTAAACAACTGGCACTTGACTATGTAAATAAAGATAGGCATAAAAACTTCGAGTTAGAACTAATGGGTGTCGAGATGTCTAAAATTTCCCCGAAATACTGGGCTGCTTCTTTTGAAGTTAAAACTTCAGAAGGGGATATTTTAGAGGGGCCTTTACTTATTCTTGTGGATGATGTTTTAGAAAAAGCAATGAGTTTGGATGAGGCTGTTGAATCTCGCCAGACTTATTTCTAAAAAAGATGAGTGACATGTGTTGGCTGCAAGCTTGCAAGATATTGTGGGCGCTAAAAAAATTGAGTCTCTTTCAGATTGACTTATTATTTTTACGCACTTGCTTATTCATTTATGATCCTAATGAGGGAGTGGGACAAGGTGGAAAATCTTGAGATTATTTTAACCGATTTTAATAAGAAAGATATAAATAAATTGGTTTATGATGAGTTCAACCTAGCGAGTTTGAAAATAATATCATCACATTTTTATGATAGGAAACTAAAAAAAGACTTGGTATTTTCTCGAGTGAAAGATGTAGAGGAAATCTTATCGCCGACAGGAACAGGGAATGTATTAATTGAGGAATTACAGTTAGGTATACCATTAAAGGATATCATGATTGTATTCTCGTTTAATGAACTTAAAGGCGATATAGTATTAAACTTTCCTGCAAATGAGATTGTTAATAGATATGAAGAAGATGGTGAATTAAAGATAAAAATACTGATACATTATTTGTTCGCATTAAAAAAGGGATTTAATATACCCAAAATAGTGCTAGGTTATGAACCTGCTACAGATGAAGATTGCGTGCTAATTGAAATAGGTAATGATGATAGTAACTATGATCAAGAAATAAGAAAATTATTGAACTGTAGCCTATAAATGGACCCAATGAGAAGAATTTTCTGAGTTAGAATACAATCCTGGTCAATAGCATAAATCTAGAGTTTATCTTGATTGAGCCGCTCAGCAAATGACGGTTTTTCCAATTGGAAAATATGAAGTATTTCAAGCGGGAAAATTAAGTCTTACTGTCGGAATGTAGAGAATATGCAACTTTTGATGAGCCCGTTATCTCACATATGTAAAAGAGTGATGCGACCGACCAAAAGGACTTTACGTCTTTAAGGTTTATTTTTTTGCAAAAACCTAATAATCCTAATGGTTTAAAGGGAAACTAATATTGTATGGCTCATTTTATCTTCTCAATTATCTAATCAACCTAAGTTGGCTAGCGTGTTTGGCAACGGTTAGGATTGTCTCAAAAAAATATCATATGGTTTTTACACTTTCCTTCGAAAAAGCATGGCATTGCTAACATAAAAGGCGTACCATTAGAGGGGTGACTTTGCGTGGTCCAGTCGAAGGTCCGATAAAGGGACGAAGACAAGGGCGGCGTGAGCAAAATCATACTATCATGCGCCAACTGAAAGCATTTGGATAATGCCTGAATTGGTCAGACATCATACATCTATAGTGAAGGAATGCCTTTTTGGCGATGATCGAGAGGAAGGAACAGGATAATGAGTGAACTAGCTGGACGTATCGAACATGATTTTTTAGGGGAGAAAGAGATTCCGAATGATGTGTATTACGGAATTCAAACGATGCGGGCAACGGAGAACTTCCCGATTACGAAGGAACGCATGCATCCGGAGTTGATCCGTGCCATCGGCGTGGTGAAGAAAGCGGCAGCCATCTCCAATCACTTTGTTAATGATTTGCCGAAGGAATTGGTCGTGGCGATTGTTCAAGCGGCGGATGAAGTGATTGAGGGGAAATTGGTGGATCATTTTATCGTGGATCCGATTCAAGGGGGCGCTGGCACTTCATTTAACATGAATGCGAATGAAGTCATTGCCAACCGCGCGCTTGAGATCATGGGCCAGCCAAAAGGCGATTACAGCATCGTTAGTCCGAACAACCATGTGAATATGTCTCAATCTACAAATGATGCATTTCCGACAGCTATCAAAATTGCAGCACAACGTCTTGTGAATGAGCTATTGGAAGCGATGGAGCAGCTTGTGGATGAGCTGAAAGGGAAAGAGCAGGAATTTGACGGCATCATTAAGATGGGAAGAACTCATTTGCAGGATGCGGTTCCGATTCGCCTGGGACAAGAGTTCGGCGCTTATCGCAGTGTCATCGAACGCGATATTGAGCGTATTGCGCGGACGAAACCACTTCTTTCTTCCGTTAATATGGGAGCGACTGCCATCGGTACTGGGTTGAATGCGAATGCGGATTATATCGAAATGGTAGTCGATCAATTGAGCTCCATCAGCGGATTGCCTTTGCAATCGGCTGGGAATCTGATTGACTCGACGCAAAATACCGATGTTTATACAGAGCTATCTTCAGCGCTGAAAATCTGTATGATTAACCTTTCGAAAATGGCCAACGACTTGCGCCTCATGGCATCAGGTCCAAGAGCCGGCTTCAGTGAAATTAATCTTCCAGCCAGACAGCCAGGTTCCTCAATCATGCCGGGGAAAGTGAATCCGGTTATGGCTGAGGTGCTGAACCAAATTGCTTTCCAAGTAATCGGCAACGATCACACGATCAGTTTGGCTTCCGAAGCGGGCCAATTTGAATTGAATGTAATGGAGCCAGTGCTCGTCTATAATCTCTTGCAATCGCTGACGATTATGAAGAACGGAATCCAGGTGTTCCGGGAATATTGCATTAGCGGGATTACTGCGAATGCAGAGCGTATGAAAGAGTATGTGGAGAAGAGCATCGGCACATTG
>NZ_BQYK01000002.1:169140-182142 GCF_023168145.1 Sporosarcina sp. NCCP-2222 | reverse complement strand
TATGCCTTCATTACGAGGTGTTAACGAATGAAGAACTGGATCGGTTGTTGAACCCGTTCCAGATGACTCAATTGAAAAATCGGGACCAAGTTGATCTCCAACTAAAATAATCCGAAGAAGCCGCCACCTCATTTTGAGGTGAACGGCTTCTTTTTATTGAAAGGATAGAGATATCCCTTTCACTAGTTTACTGAAAATAATGATTTATAACGGAGCAGTGGTAACGTATAATGGTGTACAAACGAATGGACTGCTGGGGGAATGAACGTGTTAGATTTACTGGTCATTATGTTGGAACGGGTCGGCACTATTGTGGCGGTGGCGTTCATCTTAACACGTTTCCGGTTTTTTAAAAATATGGTGCACCAAGATCGATTGGACCGGAAACAAGAGATGACTGCCATCCTGTTTTTCGGTTTTTTTGGCATTATCGGCACCTATTTTGGTGTCGCTTTCAATACGCAAACGTTGCATTTCAATAGCGTTTCTATTGAATTGACGATGGACGAGGCCATCGCCAATTCTCGGGTTATTGGAATTGTCGTTGCAGGGCTTTTAGGGGGATACCGATTAGGAGTTGGGGCCGGTTTGATTGCGGGCATACACCGGATGTCACTTGGCGGGTTCACTGCGATTTCCTGCGGAGTGTCTACCATTATTTCCGGCTTGCTTGCCAGTGCGTTTTATAAGCGCGGCAAGCATACAAAACCAGTCGCTGCTTTCGCTATTGGCGCGTTTGCAGAAACGATCCAGATGGTTTTGATTTTATTAATATCAGACCCATTTGAGAAAGCGCTGTCACTCGTACAAACGATTGGATTGCCGATGATCCTGGCGAACGGTATCGGGACGGCTTTGTTCATGCTGATTGTTTACAATGTCATTGGAGATCAGGAGAAGGCGACAGCCATGCAAGCGCAGAAAACATTGCGGATTGCCGATCAAACCGTGGGACATTTGCGAAAAGGGATGAATTCGGAGACGGCATTGGCGGTTTGCAATATTTTGTTCCGAGAACTGCAGCCGAGTGCAGTGGCGATGACAAATCGAACGGAAATCATGGCGCATGTAGGAATTGCCGATGACCATCATCAGACGGACAGTCCATTGCAGACGCATATTACAAAGGAAGTGCTCCGGCATGGGCAGCTTGTCGTGGCAGATGAAATGTCCATTCATTGTGTGAGGGAAGATTGTCCGCTTGGGGCGGCTGTCATTGCACCACTAAAATTGCGCGATGAGACAGTCGGTACGTTGAAGCTGTATTATCCTTCGGCGAAAGCCATTACGGATGTAAGCATCGAACTGATATCGGGACTCAGCGCCCTGCTAAGCAACCAGCTCGCCATTGCGGAGGCGGATCGGGCATACCAGCTTGCGAAGGAAGCGGAAATCAAAGCGTTGCAAGCGCAAATTAGTCCACATTTCTTATTTAATTCCATGAATATTATTGTGTCTCTTATCCGGACAAATCCGGATGAAGCAAGACGCCTGCTCACATCGTTATCCTATTTTCTTCGTCAAAACTTGATGGGGACCACGATGGAAAAGGTAACGCTGGAACAGGAGCTGGCTCATGTGAAAGCGTATTTGGAAATAGAGGAAGCGCGTTTTATCGACAAACTGCAAGTCCACATTGATGTGGATCCAGCCGTCCTGCAAGAAACGGTGCCGCCGCTCACCTTGCAGCCGCTCGTGGAAAATGCGATAAAACATGGAATCCGGGATATGGAGCGAAATAGTGTAGTGCGGTTGATCATCCGGGATGTCGGCGATGCCATAGATATTATCGTGCAGGATAACGGCAAGGGGATCACGGAGGAGAGACGAGTGCTGCTTGGTGCGGAAAAGATGGAATCTGATTCGGGTACCGGCATGGGGCTCTACAATGTCAACCGCCGATTGCTCATGACGTTTGGCAATCAGTCTGCACTGCATATCGGAAGTGAAAAAGATAAAGGGACGGAAATTTCATTTCAAATACCGAAGATGGGGGTGGCCGTATGAACCGGACGATTCGTGTTGTTGTAGTTGATGATGAGCGGTATGCGCGCGAGGAGCTCGCATATTTACTCGGGAAACATGCATTCATCCAAATTGTGGGGGAGGCGGATTCTGGAGAAGCGGCGATCATGAAAGCGATTCAGCTCCAGCCGGACGTTCTGTTCTTGGATGTGGAAATGCCAAAAATGTCCGGAATGGAAGCGGCTAAGGCGTTGCTTGGATTGAAAAAAGTGCCGCTTGTTGTATTCGCGACGGCGTATCCTCAGTTCGCGGCGGAAGCTTTCCGGATTAACGCTGTAGATTATTTATTGAAGCCGTATGAGGAAGAACAAGTGACACAAACGATTATCCGCATTCAAGAGAAGCTGATGCCAAAAGAGAGTCCTGATTTGCGGTTGGGGAAGCTGGCCATTGAACTCGATGGAGAAATCGATTACATTCCAATTCAAGATATCTTATACATGTTCCGTGATGAGAAATTGACGAAGATCATCACAACACAGAAGGAATATGATGTGAGGATGACGCTCAAGGAGCTGGAGAGCCGGTTGTCCTCCTACTCCTTCTTTAGAATTCATAAAGGATATCTTGTCAATCTGCTTCATGTACGGCGTTTGACGCCATGGTTTAATGGGGCATACCAACTGGAAGTCGAGGGGCGTGCCGAGAAATTATCGGTGAGCCGCAATTATGTCCGGGATTTGCGGCATCGTCTGGAACTAACCTGAAATACATGATAATCTGCCAATCTGGCATGTCGAGCTGGATTCAAAGCATCTTATGAAAATATGTCCTATTGTAGGAAGATTTCCTCTACACTGAATGAAACCGCTATCATTTGGGGAAGGGGAAGATAGGTATGATGACGTTTTTATTTGGTATTTTATTATTGATTGTCGGTTATTTCACGTACGGTAAGTTTATCGAGAAAATGTTCGGCGTGAAGGAAGACCGTGCGACACCGGCGTATACGAGCGCAGATGGAGTCGATTATGTTCCGATGAGCACGAAAAAGAACTCGCTCATTCAATTATTGAACATTGCAGGGGTCGGCCCGATCTTTGGCCCGATCATGGGTGCACTGTACGGGCCGGTCGCTTTTATCTGGATCGTCTTTGGCGCAATTTTTGCTGGAGCCGTCCATGATTATTTGACTGGAATGATTTCTATCCGTAACCGGGGTGCGCATTTGCCGGAACTGGCAGGGAAGTTCCTCGGCGGGTTCATGAAGCACGTTGTTAATGCATTTGCTATTCTTTTGTTAGTTCTAGTAGGTACCGTGTTCGTTTCGGCTCCTGCCGGATTGCTGTACTCGCTGATGAATGGCTGGATGGCAATGGGGATTATCGTTACGTTAATTTTCGCGTATTATATTTTAGCTACGCTACTTCCGGTAGATAAGATTATTGGAAGGCTTTATCCGATTTTTGGCGCTTTGCTTATCATTAGTGCTGTCGGAGTCGGTGGAATGATGATTATTAAGGGCGTTGAAATTCCAGAATTAACACTTGCGAATTTGCATCCTGATAATTTGCCGATTTTCCCATTATTGTTTTTGACAATTTCTTGCGGTGCGTTGTCTGGTTTCCATGCGACACAATCACCGATTATCTCTCGGACGACACAAAAGGAAGGCCAAGGACGCAAGATTTTTTACGGCATGATGATTGCGGAAGCGATTATTGCGATGATTTGGGCGGCAGCAGGCATGTCCTTGTTCAATGGTTATAATGGGTTGAACGAAATGTTGGCGGCAGGCGGACCTGGCTTGATCGTCAGCGAAGCGTCTACCCTGATGTTAGGTGCAATTGGTGGTACGCTGGCAGTTCTAGGCGTGATCGTGTTGCCGATTACTTCAGGAGATACAGCATTCCGAAGCGCGCGGATGATCATTGCGGACTATTTTAAAATATCGCAAGTGAAAATGACGAGCCGTCTATGGATTGCAGTTCCGATGTTTGTGATTTCTATCGCTTTAACACAAGTAGATTTTAATATCTTATGGCGTTACTTCTCATGGGCAAACCAATCGACTGCTGTTATCGCTTTGTTTGTTGGAGCTATGTACTTGTTTATTGCAGGCAAGAATTATTGGGTTGCTCTTATTCCAGGGACGTTTATGCTCATGGCAACAAACACTTATATTTTGAACGCTAGCATTGGGTTCGGCTTGCCGATGAACGTGGCATACATTGGCGCAGGTGTCATTTCTTTCTTCATTGTCGCACTGTTCTTTGCAGCAGCCATTCGGGCTAGAAGAGCACAGATTCCACTAGAGGAAGACATTTCGAACTGGAAAGGTGCAACACAGTAATCATTTAAAAAGAGGCAGGCGTTGTCCAACAGCGCCTGCCTCTTTCTAGTGTGTTAACAAAAACGTGTTCCTTACATATACCACAGCAGATCCGCCTTCATTTTCTTACCTTTTGCGCTCTTCTTATCAACGATCTGCCACTGGCCATTCTCGTTTTTCAGTACATATAGCATATTGGTGCCATCGGATTTCTTAAAGACGATGTATCCTTCCGTCTCTTTCAAATAGGTTACAGGCAGGATGACATTTTTATTCGGAGGCTGTATGCCGGGATTTAAAATCGTAATGACGATGTCATCTACGATGGCTTGCAGTGTATTGAAATCATTATTTTGTTCAGCCTGGTATTGCAACTGAGGGTACGTGTATTTTTCGAACGGCAAGACGTTCAGATGAAAGGAGTGGGTAATATCCATTAAAACATCTTTGTAAAACTCATTGACCTTCCTTTCTTCTTCATCTCCTTCATGTTCCACTTCAACCAATGCAACACCGTCCGTTTGAATTTGAAACGTCATCTTCTCGTTGCCGTATGGTGGATTATCAGCGTTTTCAAAGGTTTTGATTTCCACAATTACAGTAAAATCGAAACCTTCTTTTTGATTGCGTTTCATGCTTACGATCGAAGCATCATTCAGCCGGTATGATTTTAAGTAACCATATTGTTGGATGATTCCTTCTGAAATCGAGGGGGCTAGTGTGGTGAGAAACGCATCCTGAATCGTCTGGGACTCGATTTTCTGGTTCGCTTTCAATGTCTGAGGGAGTGCCAATAAAAGCATTCCGGCCAGTACTAACATCATGTATGTCTTTTTCATTGAGGATTTCCTCCTAAGTGGTGTTGTTATTAGGATTTCCCATGAAAGCAAAACAATGCACAACTTTCGAACATATGCTTTTTTGATTGTTGTAATGCGATATAATGGTTTTATTCAAAAAATTGGCGGGGGATTCGATGAAAAAGTATATAGGTGAAATAGGGCTTTTATTGACAGCGATTATATGGGGAAGCGGGTTCGTAGGGAGCGCCATGGCACTGGAATCATATACCCCTTATCAAATACTGGCAGGACGGTTTTTAATTGGTGTCATTATTTTAGGGATTGTGTTTCTCCCCAAGTTGAAAAAGATTTCGAAGAGCGTCCTCTGGAAAGGGGCCGTTTTAGGTGTGTTCCTCTACATTGCATTCGCCTTGCAAACAGTCGGCTTGCAGTACACGACACCATCTAAAAATGCATTTCTAACAGCAGTTAACGTGGTCATCGTTCCGTTTATCGGTCTGTTGATTTATAAAAGGAAGCTCGATTTATTTGAAGTGGGCGGCGCCGTTTTGGCAATGCTTGGGGTGGCTGTGCTATCCCTGCAACTGTCAGCGGATATCAATATCGGCGATTTTCTTTCCTTATGTTGCGCAATTGGGTTTGCGTTCCATATCTTTTACACATCCCAATTTGTGAAGAAGGAAGATGCCATCCACTTGACGATTGTGCAAATGGGGACAGCAGCCATTATTGGTTTCGTCGTTGTATTGTCAAGAGGAGAAACATCGTTTGACATGCAGCCGGAAGCTCTCACGTCGTTGTTGTATTTAGGTATATTTTCAACGACAATCGCGTTTTTATTACAAACGGTTGCCCAGAAATTTATTTCAGAAACGAAAGCCGCCATTATCTTATCAACTGAATCGTTCTGGGGCATGGTGTTTTCCGTTATTCTACTCGGTGAGATCCTAACACTTCGCATGGGAATCGGTGCGATTTTGATTTTAGCTGCTATTATCTTATCGGAAACGAAGCTAGCCTTTTTGACGAAAAGGAAAATGAAACGGACTGTCGGGTAGAGGCATTGGAAAAGGGGACGAGGAATTTGACGACTATTAAAATTGAGCCGCTTACGAAAAGAAATTGGGAAGAGGCGATGGCAATCGGGGTTTATGATAGCCAGAAGTCGTTCGTTCCATCGGTCGCGGAATGTTTGGCGTTTGCTTATTTGAAGCCTTGGGATGAAGCGTTGGATCCATATGTTCTTTTAGTAGATAAAACAATCATTGGTGTTTTTTATCTTTCCTACACACCTGACAGCAAGGACAATTATTGGATTGGCGGATTTCAAATCGATAAGAGGCACCAAGGCAAGGGATATGGAAAGCAAGCGCTACTACAAATCGTGAAGTTTATAAAAGAGCGGCATCCCGTATGTTGCCTAGTTTCCTTGACAGTCGAAAAAGACAATATGCATGCCATCCTTCTATATGAGAAGTTCGGCTTTACTAGCGCAAAAAAAGAAAACGAGTATGCAGAAGTGATTTATACGTACGATTTAGAGAAAAATATTTTCGGAAACGAATTGACTCGTCCCTAACAGACAGGTTTAGAGTGGAATAAAAGGAGGGTGTGTATGCTGTCGATTGGAAAAACAGCTAAGCTCGTAGGGGTGACAGTGAAGACGATTAAACATTACGAGGACATTGGGCTCATCCAACCGGCATTTGTCAATCCCGATTCGGGCTACCGCTTTTATTCGCAGCACGAGCAGCAACAGCTTGTCCGTATTCGAACGTTGAGGAGTTTTGGTGTTTCCTTGGCCGACATTTTACGGGAAGGGGATGATCAAATGGACTCGTTATTACGCGAGAGAAGACAGCAAATTGAATTGGAAATTCAAGAGTTGCAAGGAACGATGGAAGCGATTGAACGGAAACTGACAAAGGGGGACGAACAAATGGAAACACGTATTGTGGAAAGTGGCGGATTTACAGTGAAAGGATATCAGGTGATCGGACCTGTATCGGATATTCCGGCGAAATGGGCCATTTTGAATGAGGACATTAAACAGCATGAGGTAGTGGCTGAAGAATCGTTCGGCGTTTGTCTAAAGATGGAAGGCGATACGATCCACTACATCGCCGGATTGAAAGCAGACTTGGCACAAGAGTTGCCGGGATCAGATGAAGTCGTCATACCGGCAGGCCGATTCATTGTGGCAAAGGTCGAAGGCGGCATTCCGGGAATTCCGGCAACGTACGATGCAATTATTCAGATGGAAGATATTCAGCTGCGGGATTGCTATGATTTTGAGCGATACGTCCACCCAGTCGGGGCAACGGAGGATGTTATTGAAATTTGGATGCCAATTGAGTGATTACTAGCAATGAATAATAGTAAGGGATAAGCAGTCCGTATAGAAGCTGCTTATCCTATTTATTATTCTCCGTCCTGATACGTCACTGCCGTTCCAGTTGCAATACACATCATCATGCCTTCGCGAACCGTTTCAAAATCCAAATCAATGCCGATAATGGCGTTGGCCCCTAATTTCCTGGCGCGTTCCTCCATTTCGTTCAAAGCGATTTGACGTCCTTCCGCAAGTTTATCCTCATAGGCGGCGCTGCGTCCTCCGACGATATCCGTGACAGAAGCGAACAAATCCCGGACGATATTCGCTCCCATGATCGCCTCGCCAGATACAATTCCGTGATAAGCTACAATCGTTTTACCTTGCAATACATTTGTTGTTGTCTGTAACAAATTCATTCCTCCTTTGTCTTCTTCTTTACGTCTCTAGTATAACGGAAGTTCCATAATTAAGAAATTTATTGAAATTCCCAAACTACCTCCCGTATAGTAAAGAAAAAGGGGGATTGGAAAATGGATAAAAGGATTGAAACAATTGAAGGATTTACTGTATCGGGATTTGAAGTAAAGGGGTCAGTCGAAGAGATCCCTGCCTTGTGGGACAAGGTGAATGCTATGTTGTGTGAAAAAGGGATAGCGGCAGATGATTCATTTGGCATTACGATGGCTATCAACGGCACAGAATTTCATTACCTGGCAGGTGTTAAGTCCGAATGGACGGAAGGTGTAGAAGGCCTGACAAGCCTTACAGTGCCTGGCGGCCGCTTCATCGTTGGAACGGTAGAAGGGGGAATCGAGATGATTCCGGCCATGTTCGATACACTGATGCAAACACCGGATGTTGAAATGCGTTATAGCTATGGGTTTGAGCGGTACATTCATCCCGATCCGTCAAAACCGTATGAAACGGAAGTTTGGGTTCCGATTGAGTAAAAGTTTCTGAAGAAAGATGGAGGGATTCAGATGGTTACGATTGTACTCGCGCCACATCAATTGAAGTACGCTGAAGCGATCTCAACGCTGTCGTCTGCTCCCGAAATACGGGATGCATTAGGGCTCAGTGCGGAGCAGACATCCAGAGAGGGGACGGAAGGGTTTATTACGTTTATTCAGGAGCAGGAAAACGAGGGAAAGCAATATTCGAGAGTCATATTGGACGATCAGGAAAACGTCATAGGCGTGATTACACTAAAAGAATTAAATCCAGTCAAGAAGACAGGCCATCTCGGTACGTGGATTGGATATCCTTACTGGGGAAAAGGATTCAACGAAGCAGCTAAGCGGAAGATATTATATACTGCCTTCACGGACCTTGACTTAGATATTGTTTTTGCAGGAGCGAAACAGAAAAATGGGCGCTCACAAAGGGCGCAAGAGAAACTCCCTTATATCAAGTGTCATGTGGAAAAGGAATATCCTGAAGACCATATGAACTTGGAAGCGCAAGTAGGAGAAGCTTGTATTCTGAATGTCATTGAAAAAGAGACATTTTTAAAGTGGTATCACAATAAAGAGTGATTTCTCTATTGACTCTTACGTAACGTCATACTTTATTGTAAACAAGGAAGGGAGGCGACGGAAATTGAAAGTGAAAGAAGTAGCAGAACTCTCGGGGGTCAGTGTGCGTACGCTGCATCATTACGACGACATTGGCCTGCTCGTTCCGGAGGACATGACGGATGCCGGGTATCGACTGTATTCGGATGATAATGTGGCGACGCTCCAGCAAATTCTTTTTTTCCGTGAGCTAGGTTTCCCTTTAAAGAAGATAAAGGAATTGCTCGACCGTCCATCTTTTGACCGGCTGGAAGCATTTGAACTGCAACGTGAGATGCTAGTGGCGAAGCGCGGCCAGCTGGATGCCATGATTGCGACGATTGACAAGACGCTGCGGGCAGAGAAAGGAGAAATCAAAATGACGAATGAAGAGAAGTTCCGAGGATTTGATTTCAAAACGAATCCTTATGAACAGGAAGCGCGTGACCGATGGGGAGATGACGCGGTAAATCAGGCAAATGAACGGATTGCAGGTGCGGAAGATGAATTGCAGGATAGGATGAATCGGATTTACACCAAGCTTGCCGAATTGCGGACTGTCGATCCGGCATCTCAAGAAGCGCAAGAGGCGATCGGGGAATGGTTTCACTTCCTGAACCGGATGGGACATTATTCGCCGGAGGCATTTGCAGGATTGGGTGAAATGTATGTAGCAGATGAACGGTTTACAAAAAATATTGATAGATTTGGTACGGGTTTGGCTATTTTCATGCGCGATGCGATGAAAGTGTATGCGGACCGCCAGTCCTAACAGAACGGGCATTGCCGCTTAGGCAGTGCTTTTTTCAATAGAAGCATTTTGGCAATCGACAAATAGTAGCGGATGTACTACGATATGGATAGTGTCATAGGAAAGGGGCGGGGGAAAAGGTGTCAATCCATTTGATCTTGGGAAGAACGATTGGAAATGAAAAAATTATTAAGCGGCTTCAGGCTGAAGGGAATCACGCTATTATTGTTGTCGATGAAGCGCATAGCGGACCGCCGATAGATGAGGGAGATCTCCTCATTTATTCGCCTACTGATGCAGCCAAATATGTAAAGGTGCACAAAGATGTAATCATCCATGCTTATCGTTGCCGCTCCCCTATTATGAATATTGATCGGTATGAATTTTAAACGCAGCCAAGTTCTGCGTTTTTTTATCCCCTCCAAGATTAGTTCGTTAAGCGAAACTCTTCCGATAGATGAAACTTCTTCCACCTGCAAAACGTATAATAGAATAGATAAACAAACGGCATGCAACTACGTCCGGAGTTGTAGAGAATTTCCGCCGATAGACGGTTTAGCTTCCCAAATAGTTGGTGCATACTGGTAGAGAGATAGACGAGTTAGGGGTTGGGATTATGGGGAAATCCATATATATCGTATTGACGGATACAGGAACGTTGCTCTCCAAAGCGATCGGCATGTACACGAGGAAGGACTTGAACCACGCCTCGATCGCATTTGATGAACATTTGACTGACATATACAGCTTTGGCCGGAAGCAGCAGTACAATCCGTTTATCGGCGGTTTTGTAAGAGAGAACGTAACAGACGGCATATTCCGGGACGCTGATTGCGCTATCTATCGTTGTGAGGTCTCGACGGAGGCTTACATGCGGATCAGGCAGAAGGTCCGGATGTTTGAGTTAAATCAAAAAATGTATAAATATAATTTTATCGGTTTGTTTGGTGTAGCCTTGAACAAGGAAATCAGGCGGAAACGCGCTTTCTTCTGTTCGCAATTTGTCGCAACTGTCATGCAGGAGAGTGAGAATCACCGTCTTGGCACGACACCATCTTTGACAATGCCACATCACCTGGTGGATATGCCCCATTTGGAATTGGTGTACGAAGGCGAGCTGCAACATTATTTGAATATCACAAGGGGGCCGGTGGAGGCTCCGATCCGGATTGGGCTGCTGAAAAGCCTGGCGTTCCGGCTGCTTGCATAGAGGAGCTTCTTCTTGTCAAAGGGGAGGCTTTTTTCGTTTTCGCATTTTGTGCGAATCCGTGCGATAATGGGAAGAAATGAAAATTAAAGGATGACACGATGACAAAAACAATAGATGTACAAGTAAACGCACAAAGTACGGCAGCTTTTAAAAAAGGCTATCCACTGATCTTGAAGGATGCCGTAGTCCAGCCGGAGGTCTTAAAAGAAGAAGGAACGATTATCCGTCTAGTGGACAAGTACGGTAAGTTTATCGCAAAAGGCTATTATGGCAATCAAAATAAAGGTGTCGGCTGGGTGTTGACCCGGAAGGACGAAGAGCCGATCGACTTTACGTTTTTCGAATCGCGCATGAAGTCCGCTTTTGCAAGGCGTGACTCGTTTATGGAAGATTCTGAGACGAATGCGTTTCGCCTTTTTAATGGAGAAGGGGACGGAATCGGCGGCCTGACAATTGATTACTTCGACGGTTATTACGTAGTCAGCTGGTACAGCGAGGGCATTTACTCAATGAAACACCACGTATATGGCGTGCTGGATAAGCTTGTGGAATATAAGGCGATTTACGAAAAGAAACGCTTTGACGAAAAGGGCCAATACGTTGAACAGGACGATTTCGTAAAAGGAACCCCGGGCGATTTTCCAATTATCGTCAAAGAAAACGGCATGAACTTTGCTGTGGACTTGAATGACGGGGCGATGACCGGAATTTTCTTGGATCAGCGTGATGTCCGAAAATCAATTCGTGAAAACTATGCAGAAGGTAAAAATGTTTTGAATACATTCTCCTATACAGGAGCATTTTCCGTTGCAGCGGCACTTGGCGGTGCAGTCAAGACAACGAGCGTCGACTTAGCAAAGCGGAGCTTGCCGAAAACAATTGAGCAATTTAGCGTGAATGGAATTGATTATGAACAACAGGACATTAAAGTAATGGATGTGTTCGACTATTTCCGTTATGCAAAGCGCCATGAATTGAAATTCGATCTTGTCGTATTAGATCCGCCGAGCTTCGCCCGCTCGAAGAAACACACATTCAGCACAGCGAAAGATTACCCGGCCCTGTTGCAGGATGCCATCGCAATTACTGCGAAAAAGGGTATCATTGTCGCTTCAACAAACAATGCAAGCTTTGGCATGAAGAAGTTTAAAACATTCATTGAGAAGGCATTCAGCGAATCAGGATCTACGTATAAGATTTTGGAAGAATCCTCGCTCCCGAAAGATTTCCGCGCGAACCGGGACTTTCCTGAGTTCAATTACTTAAAAGTCGTTATTTTGCAGAAGTTGAAATAAGGTATGAAAACCATCTCCGAGAGGGGGTGGTTTTTTTGTGCTCATAGAGAGGGGGGAATATGGGAGGCTGTAAGTGAAAACGCACATGAGAACAATCTACTAATTTCCGAAACTTACGAAACCTTAACATAGGGAGGATATGGGCTTAACAATTGGACCGTAGAATATGGGCTGTAGGGAGGCAAGCCATGGAGGTGGGGTTGACTGTAAAGATGAAACCCGTTTGCAGCTTGTTCATTCAAAAACTACCAATCAATCAACTGGAGGGAACAATTTGAAAACCATTTGTAGAATGCTTGGATTGCTGGCGCTGATGATGGTGCTTGGCGCTTGTGGAGACAAAAAGGAAGACAAGGCAAGTTCGGAACACAAAGTGTCGGCGGATAGTGGCAGGACAGAGATCACATATTGGTATGCATTCGGGGATAAAATCGGTGAAAACAATGAAAACCTCGTCAAGATGTTTAATGATTCGCAAGATAAAGTGCTGGTAAAAGCAGAGTTCCAAGGAAATTATGCCGATCTGCATTCGAAGACACAAGCGGCATTTGCTGCGAAAAATGCGCCTGAAGTGACATTGAATGAGATTGCTTCCATTGGTGTGTTTGCACGCTCTGGCATGACGGAAGATTTGACGCCTTTCATCGAGCGGGATTCGGATATTATGTTGAATGACTTTAATCCAGGGTTGATGGGCAACTCGTACGTGGATGGGAAAATCCATGGACTGCCATATTTACGCAGTACACCGATCCTTT
>NZ_BQYK01000002.1:161845-169013 GCF_023168145.1 Sporosarcina sp. NCCP-2222 | reverse complement strand
ATATTTGGTTCTTCGAGGCATTTGTCGGAGCTGGTGGCGGCGACATGTTATCTAAGGATGAGAAACAAGTGACGTTTAACGGCGAAGCGGGCGTAGAGGCATTGGAATTCTGGAAGCGTCTGTCCAGCGAAGGCGTTTTGAAGATTCCGGCTGGTGATGAGGCGTCCGCGCAGGCGGTCCAAGACTTTGCCAACGGCCGATCGGCGATGATTTTTGGATCGACGGCCGGACTGACGAACAACTTGTCCATAGCAAAGGAAAATGGTTTTGAGTTAAATACAGCATTTATGCCAGCAAACAAAGTAAATGGTGTGCCGACTGGCGGTGCGAACCTTGTCATGACAGCGGGACTGTCTCCAGAAAAGCAGGAGGCGGCATGGGAATTTATTAAATGGATGACAGCGAAAGAGCAGACAATCTATGCGAGCACATACACAGGCTACTTGCCGAGCAGATTATCCGCTGTGAATTCAGAGGAAATGCAAAATCTCTATAAGGAAACGCCTCAATATAAAGTGGCCGTCGATCAGCTTGAGTTTGGGAAAGCGCGTCCAATGGCAGACAGCTATCCGGAAATCGCAACGATTTTACGTGATGAAATCGCAAGATGCCTATTGGAAGGCACATCGCCAAAAGAGGCATTGGACCAAGCGGCTTCACTCGCCAACCCATTATTGAAATAAAGGCGCTCGGGGAGGCTGCCCTCCCCCTTGCCTATTAGAAAAGGAGATGTTCATGTTGAACTGGCTGGATGAATTGAAAGTGGTCATATTCGATCTGGATGGAACGTTATATCAGGACGATGCATTTTTGGGCCGCTATCTTGCCTATATGCTGGAAGGGACTTTGGATGAAACAGAAGCTGCAGAAGTCGTCATGGAAGCATACGACATATTGGATGGAAGTCATTCTGTTCCGTTTGGATGCTTTTTTGACCGTCAGCAACATGTTGTGTACGAACATGAGAATTTCGAACCGACAGCCAGTTTTACATGGGATGGCCGGAAGCAGGAGGGGAAGGAAATCGACACTGCATCATTGTTGTTCATTGGGGATGTGTGGTGTGTTGCACATGTCTATGCAGAAAGGTATAAGGTGCCGGCAGAGAAGCGGGCAGGTGCCTTTGAAAAAGTCCGTTATGAGATGATTCGCCAGCCGTATGGAATTCGACTGCATTCCCCTTTATTCGAAAGCATCCGGGCAATGAACGTAGAGCGGAAAATTTTCATGACGAATACACCGGGGGAAACCGGCCCTGCTTTCGTTCATTATTTAAATATCGGTACGCTGTTTGATGATTTCGTGTTTGATGCAAGGAAACCGGTCGGCATGGAAAATATGGTCAAGAAATTGATGGAGGAAGGGTACGCTCCTCATGAGATCCTTTCAGTCGGAGATAATCCATTCAATGATTTGGCGCCAGTGAAACGCTTGGGCGGTCGGACATGTCTTATTTCACCGTATAGCCATTTCGGAGGTCATGCATGGGATGGAGCGGTACAGACCGTGGAGGAGCTCGCCGCCTTTTTGCGTCAACCCTCCGCAGTGAAACTATGATCGGAAAAAGGAGATGAACGACAGTGGCGGAAATCAGGCTCGAGAATGTCGTGAAACGATTTAATGAGGATGAAGTGGTGAAGAACTTGAATCTGACCATAGCAGATGGGTCATTTACAGTAATCGTCGGCCCTTCCGGCTGCGGGAAATCGACTACGCTTCGAATGATTGCCGGCCTGGAGTCACCGACAAGCGGCGACATTTGGATCGGCGACCAGTGCGTCACGAATGTGGAGCCGGGGAAACGAAACATCGCGATGGTATTCCAAAACTACGCTTTGTATCCGACGATGACGGTGCGGAAGAATATTGAATTCGGGCTGGTGAATAAAAAGGTTCCGAAGGCAGAGCGGGAAGCATTGATTCAGGAGATCAGCGACATTGTTGGTCTTACGGAGCACTTGGACAAAAAGCCGCAACAGCTTTCGGGCGGACAACGGCAGCGGGTGGCATTGGCCCGCGCGATGGTGAAGAAGCCGAAAGTATTCATTTTGGATGAGCCGCTGTCCAATCTTGACGCGAAATTAAGGGGACAGATGAGACGTGAGCTAATTCAGCTGCATAAGCGGCTGGGTACGACATTTATTTACGTGACGCATGATCAGGTGGAAGCCATGTCGATGGGTGACCAAATCATTCTCTTGGATCAAGGCGTGGTGCAACAGGTGGATTCTCCGATGAACATGTATCATGATCCGAACAATGTATTCACAGCAGAATTTATCGGCACCCCGGCAATGAACATTTTGGAGAGGGAGCGCCTTGAAATTTTCCTTCCAAGTCTAATGGACCGTGTCCGACACGTTGGTTTCAAGCCAGAACACGCGCATATTAGTGCGGAGATGGAGAAGATGTCCGATCATCTGGTGATGAAAAGTGAAATCATTACAACCGAGACGCTTGGAGCGGAAACGATCTATACCGTTATGAATCAAGCCGGCACGATGAACATCAAAAGTTTTACGGAGCCGATCACGGATACGCAGAAAGTATATATCGCCATTCCGTTTGATCAGTTGTACTTCTTTGACGAGAACGAGAAACGAATCCGCGCAACGGAAGACTATATGGAAGCTCCGATGCCGGCAATGGTCGGAGGGGCTTGAGATGAGCTTAGGAAAAGCAAGGCCGTACTTGATGATTTTCCCCGCCATTTTGGTATTCACGCTATTTTTCATCTATCCAATCGGCTACATGATTTATTTAAGCTTCCATGATTGGAACTTCATCAGCCCGGATAAAAACTACGTCGGTTTTAACAATTTCACGGCGCTGTTACAGGATGCCAAGTTTATGCAGGTGCTTCGCAACACATTCATTTATTCTGCGTTGACCGTTTCACTCACAATCAGCATTTCGTTGCTGCTGGCTTTGTGGTTGAACCGGAAAGGCGCGATGTATGGATTTGTCCAAGGGGCAATTTTCAGCCCGCATATCATTTCCCTCGTCTCCATCTCCATGCTGTGGATGTGGCTGATGGACACGGATTACGGCCTGCTCAATTGGTTCCTGAACCTATTTGGCATTTCGAATGTGCCATGGCTGACAAATCCGAAGACTTCGTTATTGTCGCTTATTATCGTGGCGGTATGGAAAGGGATCGGGTATTACACGCTCATTTTCATCGCCGGCCTGCAAAGCATACCGAAGGATATCTACGAAGCTGCAGCGCTGGATGATACAAGCAAAGTGCGGACGTTTTTCAAATTAACGCTGCCGATGCTGTCGCCAACTCTATTTTTCTTAACAATTATCGGGTTGATCGGCTCATTCCAAGTGTTTGAAACGATTTCCATCATGACAGGCGGCGGCCCGATTAATTCGACAAACACGATCGTTTATTACATTTACGAAAATGGCTTCCGTTTCTTTAAGATCGGTTATGCATCGACTGCAGGTGTTCTGTTGCTTGGCATTATCGGCGTCTTTACCATTCTATATTTCCGGTTATTATCCCGGAAAGTCCATTACCAGTAAGGGGGCAGAAAGCAGATGAAAAAGAATCCGCTATGGAAGGTCCTCAATGGCATCGGGTTGCTGATTTTAATCACGATATTCGCACTGCCTTTCGTCTGGATGATTTCCACCTCGTTCAAGACTTTGGGGGAGACGATGGTGTTTCCGCCAAAATGGATTCCAGACACCCTGCTTTGGGAAAATTTCTCGAAGGCCTGGAATTCAGGTCCATTCTTAAAATACTTCTTCAATAGCACCATTGTGGCGCTCGGTATTCTCGTGCTGCAATTTTTGACCATTATACCTGCTGCTTACGCGTTTGCCAGGTATAAATTCAAAGGCAGTAATTTCTTTTTCGGAGTGACCATGGTGACATTGATGATTCCGACGCAGCTCATCTTTTTGCCGGTTTACCTGCAAATGAGTGCATGGGGACTCCTCGACTCGTTATGGGCACTTATCTTGCCATTTGCGTCGAGTGCATTCGGTATTTTCCTGTTGCGCCAGTCATTCAAGCAAGTGCCAGAGGAGCTGCTGGAGGCCGCACGACTGGATCAGGCGAGCGAATGGCAAATCATTATGCGAATCATGGTGCCAATGGCGAAGCCGGTGTTGATCACATTTGCGATGTTCAGCTTCATCGCCCATTGGAACGACTACTTCTGGCCGCTCGTCATGACGACGACCGATGCCTCGCGGACATTACCGCTCGGTATTTCCAAGTTGCGTGAAGTGGATGGCGGTGTGGCCTGGAACATCTTGATGGCAGGCAATCTCATCCTTGTTGTGCCGATCTTGTTCGTGTTCTTCTTCGCTCAACGGCAAATTATCCGCGCGTTTGTGTATACCGGGGTGAAGTGAGGAGGATAGGTTTTGATTTATAAATAGAGGAATATGCCTTATGCGCGGGTGCCAGGAGGTTCGCGGAATTCTCCGTTTAATCAAAACCATCCTCTGGCGCGCGAAATGCTCTTGACCAATTAAGGTTTGGTTGAGTAGTTGGAACTTTGGTAGAACGCAATCCTGTTAGGTAAGCAAGTCTTCATTCATTACATCCGAAAAGGGGTTATAACATGCGAAGATTAGTTGCACATCGAGGGTGGTCGGGCAGGGCACCTGAGAATACGATGGCTGCTTTCATGATGGCGCTCGGTAACGATACAGTTGAAGCGATTGAGCTGGACGTGCATTTATCGAAGGACGGCGTGCCGGTCGTCATTCATGATTTTACGCTGGAGCGCACGACGGATGGAAGCGGGCTGGTCGGGGATTACACCGTGGAGGAGTTGCAACAGCTAGACGCAGGTTGTTGGTTTAACGGGCGTTTTGCGTATGAGCGCATTCCGACTTTGGAGGATGTCCTGTTGCTTGCAAAGGGGAGGAAGCGCCTGTTAGTTGAATTAAAGCAGAAAGCCGGTTATTACAACGGATTGGAAGAGAAAGTGGTAGAGCTCATTCGCCGGCATGGCATGACTGAGGAAGTGCTTATCATTTCATTCGATCACATATCCTTGCAGCAAGTGAAAGCTCTCGATCCGTCCATTGCGGTTGGTCCCATCTTTCTTGGCTGGCCAACGTTGATTGTCGAGCAGATCAGACAGGTGGGGGCTAGTTATATCGGCATCCATAATGAGTTCTTGTCGAAGGAATTAGTAGATGCGGTGCAGCCACTTGGAATTGAGCTCGGTGTATGGACAGTTGATACTGCGGAGGATCTAGAGAGGCTGAACCGGCTTTCCGATTCACTTGTCATTACAACTAATTTTCCGGAGCGACTTGTAACTCAACAAGAGAAAGTAGGTGTCTAAATGGATCAGCTGATGATTTCGTTCGTCATCCCTTCTTACAATGAAGCAGGCAATATTGCCTCGGTCATGGATGCCATTGCAAAGGAAATGCGTCATCAGCAGGCCTATTTTGAAGTGTTGTTCGTTGATGATGGAAGTACGGACGGGACGATGGATGAAATTCGAAGTGTGCTACTTATGTATCCTGAAGCAGAGTATGTATCTTTCACCCGGAACTTCGGGAAGGAAGCCGCCATCTTGGCTGGCTTGCAGCATGCGAACGGGCATGCAGTCATTATAATGGACGCTGATCTGCAGCATCCCCCTTCTTTGATTCCCGAACTGCTGCAAGGGTTTGAGGAAGGATATCATCAGGTCGTTGCGAAACGGAACCGGAAAGGGGATTCCAAAGTCCGTTCCTTTCTGTCTAGCTCCTATTATCGTCTCGTCAACCAAGCAATCGATGTCCGCCTGAGCGACGGAGAGGGAGATTTCCGGCTGCTTAGCAGAAAGGCGGTCGATTCCCTGCTTTTATTGAGTGAAAGCAATCGTTTTTCAAAAGGATTGTATGCGTGGATCGGTCTCGAACAGAAGACGATTACGTATGAAAATGTTGTGAGGCAGCATGGCGAGACAAAATGGTCGTTTGGAAAGCTGCTCAATTATGCAATCGATGGTATCGTCTCCTTCAATACGAAGCCGCTCCGTCTCTGCTTCTACATGGGCTTGCTTTCGCTTGGGGCTGCGTTGCTATACATCGCCATTACATTGCTTGGCATAGTTAAAAATGGCGTTGCGGTGCCGGGTTATTTTACAACCATCTCATCTGTCCTCTTCCTCGGAGGCGTGCAGCTCGTATCGTTAGGCATCATCGGGGAGTATGTCGGGCGAATTTACAATGAAACGAAAAAGAGGCCGCATTATTTGGTCGGCCAGGCCAGCACGGAAGTGAAAGGGAAACGGGATGTCCATGCGTCGATTCATCACTTATGAATTTAATAAATTCGCGCTCATCGGCATTGTGAATACAGGTGTGTACTATGTCCTTTACTTGGCCGGTCTTCATCTTGTCCATGTATCGTATGTGACCGCGCATTGGGTGGCGGTCGTCATGAGCATGGTCGGTTCCTTTTTCCTGAACTGCTATTTGACATACGGGGTGAAACCGACATGGGCACGGTTTGTCCGTTTCCCGCTGACGCAGGCAGTCAACGTATTGGTCACATTCATTCTGCTATTTTTTCTGGTGGAATGGTTAGGCATGAACAGCAGTGCAGCGCCGATTGCGGCTCTATTCGTGACGGTGCCAATTACTTTCGTTGTGACAGGGAAGGTGTTGAAAGCAGCATGAGTGGTTTTAAATATCCCGAACTTATACTCGGGATGGCTTGTCTTACGGTGGCCATCCTAAGCCACCTTTTTTTCTTGTCCGAGTTTTTTCAAGGACGGTATATGACGGGACTCAATGACGGTCTGTCACAAATGATCCCGTTCAAGTATTTCCTCTACAACTTATTCACGGAAGGCGAGTTTTTCTATTCGGAGAGCTTCGGACTGGGTGGAGGAGTCTTCTCGCAGTTAGGTTATTACTTCTCAACGTCCCTCGTCTTCTATGTGACGGTCCTAATTACATTCCTTCTTCAAAAGCTGGGCTGGATTTCTACACCGGATCTTTTTTACTGGGCAAATATCATACTCGTCATCAGCATTATACGGATGACATGCATTTTGGTATTAACTACATATTATTTTAGAAAAATACGTTTTCCCGTGTTTCCTGCATTCGTTGCGGCAACCTTGTATGGAACATGCGTCATGTATTTCCGCCACGTAACGTATTGGGAATTCTTTGCGGATGCGATGCTATT
>NZ_BQYK01000002.1:134696-161750 GCF_023168145.1 Sporosarcina sp. NCCP-2222 | reverse complement strand
TATTTTGCGTACGTGAATTTTTTAATTGCGGGCATTTATATCGTTTTCCGCTGGTTGTTTCCGCTTTTTTTGGAGGGGACGAAGAAAGGGAAGCAAATCAGGCAGTTTCTGTTCGGTGGACTGACAGGAGCAGGGCTCAGCGCTCCGTTTTTCATTCCGTCGGTATACGGTTATTTAAACAACTATAGACCTCCTTTTGAAGATGCCATTCCATTGATTGCACCGGTGGATAACTTATTGTTGCATGGTAGGCTTGTCATCTTGCCGGCATTTGTGCTGCTTTGTTTATTCATCGTTCCGCTGTATAAAAAACGGGCGTTCCGCTTTTTCGCTGTCTTGACGATCACGTTATGCATATTGCATTACAGTCCGATGGTAGGAAGTCTTTTTAACGGGATGTCCGCCCCTCAATACCGGTGGGAACATTTCCTGGCCCTTGCCGCAGGCGGCGTGGCAGGATCGGCTTTGCAACATTTGAAACTGGTCAGGTGGCGGGATCTCCTGGTTGCCATCGTCACCAGCACTGCATTGTATGGGTTGTTTTTTATTGCTGATCCAAAGCTGAAAATAAAGTTTTATGAATCGTATTTAATTATTTGTGCTGCTGTGACAATGGTGATTTTGCTGCTGTATGTCCTGAGGCGGAAGCGTTGGGCATTTTGGATGACGGCCGGCTTTTTAATTTTCTCAACACTCCTTACGGCAAACATGTTCCAGCAAGAGAAATTGACGTATCGAGATAACGGGAAAAATAAGGGACCCGAGTATGGCATCACGCGAGAGTACATGGAAAGTGAAGAATATTACGGAGTCGACCAGCGAACATTGATCCGCAAATTGCAGGAGATGGAGGATAACCCGCAAGCGCGTATTGATTGGATGGTCGACACGCGCAATAATACGCCGATTGTTCAGGACTTCAAGGGGATGAGTGTCTATTCGAGCATTTTGAATAAACATCTGTTGCATTTCTATTTAGACGATCTTTCCATTGATATGAGACGGGAAAGTGTAAGCCGCTATGCCTCTCTTGGCGACCGTGCCAATCTGTATGCCCTATTAAACGGATCCTATGTAATCCGGAAAGTTGGGGAAGAGAAGCTTGTGCCGTTTGGCTTTAAGGAAATTGCCCGAGAAGGGGAGTATGTAGCGTATCAGAACGAATACAGCTTGCCATTTGTGCGGACGACTTCGGATTTATTCTTGGAAAGCGACTTGGAAGGGGCGTCTGCACTTGCGAAGGAGCATGCGATGCTGCAAGGGATTGTGCTGGAGAATGCCGAAAGCCTAACATCAGCTATTCCAGAACTGGAGAATTTGATAGATCGTGCCGCACTGGAACCTGTTGGTGGATCGTATAAGGATGGCGTACTGGATGTAACAGAAGAGAATGGTGGAATGGACGTTATACTCAATGAGCCGGGTCTTCTGAAAGAAGATGTATTTCTATCGTTTTTCATTCAACGGAAGAAGAATGACAAAGACTACATGATGACAGTCAATGACTTTGAGACGGAACGGAAGAAAAATGATTCCATCTACCGGACGAACGTGAATGAACTGACGATCCGGGTGCCCGCGGAGGAGCGGATTCGCATTCGCGTCCCGAAAGGCAAATATGATGTGCGGGATTTTGCCTTGTATACAGAAGACTACGAGACCTTAAAAGAAGTGAAAAAAGAGAGCGTAGACAAACCGCAAGCCGCTGTCACATGGAATGGGCATCATGCGAGTGTGAAGGTGGATAATACCAAGGGAGATTCGCATGTAGTGCTGCCGATTCCATATGAGCGTGGCTGGACGGCGAAAGTCAATGGAGAGAAACAGGATATTCTACGTGCTAACTATGCCTTTACCGGATTGGAATTAAAGGATGGAATGAATGAAATTGAACTGACATACTATCCGCCGTTTTTTAGAGAATCATGGGCAGTGGCGGGCGTCACGGCAATTTTGTTAATAGGAATAGGGTATTGGAGACGGAAAAAGAAGAGATGAGATGAAAAGGCACTTGGGTTATGCACCGAGTGCCTTACAAGTTTTTATTATTTATCCAGTGAATACAAAGCAATGACTTCTTCTGCGGTCATCATTTCATCGAAAGGCAAGAAACGGCAATACACTTCTTTGAAATCGACATCTCCGTCAAAGACATCCACCAGTTCAAATACGTCTAAAATGGTGACGAAACGCCAAGTCGTCTGTCCGCCAACCGCATTTTCGTATGTGTAATCAACGAAGTGATTTCGAATTTTGGCTTCAATGTCTTCTCGGCTCGTAGACCGCAGTAAGACAATCGTTTCCTCGAACGTTTTTGTATTGTCTTCATTTGGTACGACGATAGATTCAAGCAGTAATTTTACTGAATAGAGTTTCAAGGAACCTGCCTCCAATTTTTCATTATTGTTCATTGTTCATGCCCTAAAATGATACCTTCAATTTCTTCTTTCGGCAGTGGCCCAAATTCACGGCTGTCCGTGCCTCGCCACCAATGATCGACGAGTAGGAACACCATATCGGCCTGAACTTTTACAGGGACCATATCCGTATTAAAATATTCCCTGAATCCTTGTTCAGAATCTTTGTTTTGTCGAGGCATAGTGGTGAAGTATTCTTCTTCTCCCATTCCGCGTACTGTTGCTTTTCCATAGAACGTATCCAGCTTCTTGCCATCTATAAACACTTGGCCGCTTTTTATTTCGACCGTCTCACCGGGCAATCCGACGACTCTTCCGATGTACATCTTAGGAATGGCGGGATTCTTCGAAGTTACAGAAGGCGGCATGTGATAATAAACAGCCTGCCCGCGTTCTAAGCTATAGGTGTTTGGTGAAACGACAAGCTTCCCATGTTCGTGGCTTTCAAAGTCATGGTTGCCACTATCCATCGCGTCGGAGCCCCATTCAATCAAAAATGTATGCTCCGTTTTTTCAGCTGATTCAAGCCGTCTTGGTGTAACCTCGTCTGTAATCGATCCTTCCTGATCCATGTATGTTGGAGTGGAATATTCAATGCCATCTTCCCCGACATATCTTCGTGGGCCGAATTTCTCCACTGTATACTTGAAAGAATCGGAGGCAGTAATGGTATATGTGTCACCACTTTTTGTAACGGTGTAATTCGTATATTCTCCGGGAACTAAAGCCGGCTCCTTTATTTTATATCCTTTAAGTGCTTCCTCTTTATTCGCCTTTGACGTTTGGATAAATGGAATAATGGATTGATCTTTAATCGTGAAGCTGTCTTTACTAAATCCAATTACATACCTTGTAGGACTTGTTCGACTCGTTTGCTCTAGATAAACTCCGTTCCAAGAGGAGGTTACATCTCCACCAAGTTTTGCAGATGAACTTGAAAAATTTATATATACTCCAACAAATACAGAACAAAGGACGATTAGCGAAATGATGGACGGAAGAAATGTCCGTTGGCGAAATGTCTTGTGAGGACGAGATGGTTGAAACAAAAGACGATGCACATTCTTTCGTTGCTCAGTACTTGGCTCAAATGCTTTTCCAAGCTGCTTCAATTCGTGGAAAATCTCATCATCGGATAAGTGTTTCATTTGTAAACCCGCCTTTCTCTAATTCATTTTTAAATGCCGCAAGTGCTCTTGATAAGCTCATTTTGACTTTTCCTTCCGAACAATTCAGGATGAGGGACGTTTCTTTTGTGGAAAACTCCTGTATTTTGCGAAGAATAATCACATGCTGGTAGCTTGGTTTCAACTGGCGCAGTGCTTCGTAAAATTGAGTTTGCTGTGCGTTGAGAAGGGCGATTTCCTCTGAGGACGGTTCATGTTTGTGGCTCAGCATAGGAAGGTCAAATAAAGATGTGAGCGGCCTTTTCTTCCGGAAATAACTCATCGTCGTCGTGTACGCGATACGAAAAATCCATGTTTTGATGGAGGAATCACCCTTAAATTGATGTTCATTTTCCATGACTTTCATAAACGTCTCCTGCGTCAAATCTTCAGTAGTATGAACATCTTTCACGAGCATGAAGATGTAACTATAGACCGCATTGAAAAAATCATTAAACCATTGTTCACTGGACATCACGTTCACCTCTCTTATCTACTACTTAGACGCAAGATTTGTGATTTGGTAACGTTTAGTAATGATTTGTGAAATAAGTAGCCTGAAACACAAAAAAACCGCCCCATCGAATAGATAGGGCAGTCTAATAGTTCGATTCACAAAACCGGGCTTGTCGGAATTAGAGACACGGCACAGTTGCGATTCAGGTCAGTTCCGCATGCATTCGGGCGGTGCGTGAAGTGATTGATGTTATCGTAAATGATGGCTGCATTTTTTCTAAGCTCGTCGCTTTCGACGTCGAGGGCTGCCACAATGATGGCGTCTTCTAGGATGTTGATGAGGCGGAAGGACGGCTGGTCCAGGCATGCCGCCGTTTGGACGAATGTCCAGTTGTCTTCTTTGACAATGGAGTCGCAATGCATATGGCCATTGAAAAACATCCCGATGCCTTTCTTTTGCTTTAGCAAGGAGCGCATGTCGATATCGGGATGAATGGAGCCGTTTTCCCCGTCGGAGCCTGCTGTTGTGTTGTACACCGGATGGTGGGCGAATACAAGCAATGGCTTCTCTTCGGAATGCTGGATGACGTGCTCGAACCATTCCAATTGCTCGTCGTCCATCCAGCCGCCCCAGCTTTCGAAATCGAGTTCGCGTGCTGTATCAAGAAAAGCGAACACGGCTTCATCTGTTTCGAATGAATGATAGCGTTTCTGGCCAGTCAATGCGAGCAATTCCTCTTTGGGCATTGTGTAGTTATCGTGATTTCCAAGGACATGAATAAATTCGCGGCTGTCGCCAATTAAGGAATAGATATTCCGCAGCTCGTGGGGCATGCCGTAGTTTGTTAAGTCGCCTAATGATACATGAAGGTCGGCATCCACTTGTAGAAACTGATTGATAAATTCCTCGTAGAATGCAGCACGGGCCTCCAGTAATCCCGGAATCCTCTCGTCGACGGCAGGGTAGTGCAGATCGCTGAACAATGCAATTTTCATGGTTTGGCTCCTTTCAAATTGTGATCATGTTCATTGTAGAGGTGGAATATAAAGGGCGTGTGGGATTTGTGTTAATGGGTTGTAAATAATGAAAAACTCGCCAAGTACGAGCGTTGGCGAGCCTAGTATCATAAGCTATTTAATTCTTCATTCA
Organism: Sporosarcina sp. NCCP-2222; assembly: GCF_023168145.1. GTDB lineage: Bacteria > Bacillota > Bacilli > Bacillales_A > Planococcaceae > Sporosarcina. The sequence goes on along the minus strand of NZ_BQYK01000002.1, from coordinate 156,561 downwards.
ATTTTTTTGCCTGATTCTTAAAGTACCTATAGAACGAAAACCAGATGCCCGCGTAAACCAAAATGAAGAGCCCCAGCATACCGAAGAATCCCTTCACTGAGAATGGCACCCATCCAACTACGAAAGCAATGAAAAAATATAAAATACTGACGCTAAGGAAATGCAAGACCGTTTGCACCGGCAAGGTTAGTCTTTCATTTTCAAAAAGCAGCGGAGTCACGGCGAAAAACCAGCCGCAGAACATGGTGCCAAGCGCATTCTTTACTAATATGGCTGAATTAAGAGTTTCTGTTTTACCGAAATAGATGACAGCGAAGATTGTCATAATTGCCAGAAACGATCCGAAAAAGATGCCAAGCACACTTCTGATCCAGAATGTTTTCATCCGTTTTTCCTCCTGTTCATTTTCAACGCTTCTTTGATCGCATTGACGTATGTACGTGAAACATATTCCTTTGCGCCCGATTTAAAATAGACGCATAGGGTTCCGTTAAAAGAAGCCTCAAACCGGCTCAGTTCATGTAGGTTGGCAATGACGGATTTGGAGAGCCGGATGAATTTAGTGCTGGGCAGCATTTCCTCCAGCTCATACAGCTTTTCCCGTAAAGAGAATGATCCTTCACTTGTGACAGCGACGACCCCTTCCTTTTCCGTATGAAAGTAATGGATGTCATCCGGCTTTAAAATATGTTGCATGTCTCCGTCCCGTCCGACGAGGAATTCGGTCTTTTTCCCTTTTAGGAAATCAAGGAACTCCTTTATTGAATTATCCACTTCATTGCAATGGATCGTGACTTTTGTCTCTTTGTAGTCACTGTCGATGTCCAGTGTCACTTTCACTCGTTCCACCCCCAGAAAGTCTTTTCACCTTATCGTACCATGACTTACTTGCGGTTTTGTCGTCTTGTTGCGAAGCGTAGGGCAAATAATGCTAGCAGAACGCAGCTGCCGATAAAGCCAATTGATATGATGGACGCACGATCCAATTGGAACTGTCCATTCCAAACGGCAATGAATAATTGATTCATATGGTAAAGCGGGTTTGCCTCAGCCATGTATTGTACAAATTTAGGCATCCTGTCGATAGGCATCGCGAAACCTCCGGTAATCATCACAATTTGGAACGTGACGATGGAAAACACGAGCGCTCCATTCACCGTTTTAAAAAAGGAGAAGATGGCTGATGAGAGGACGAGCAGGATCGCGTTCAACAGCATGAACAATCCAAATGACAATAGCACGTTAACCCAATGAAGCGATAAATGGTATACAAATACACCGAGCAATGTAACGAACAGATAGCCAAAGCTTGTAACGATGATTGATTTTAAAATGGCGGACAGTAAAAGTGTCCGTTTCGGAACCGGGGCAAGTGCTATTCTCTTCTCGACTCCGCTTACCCGGTTCATCACTTGATCAAATCCGAAAGAGAAAAATACGACACCAAACATAATGAGCAAAATGAAGGACGGTGTATAATTTTGTGCATAGCTTAAATTTCCGGCATAGGTGAAGCCTCCGAAAAGCGCACCCATGAACAGGTAGGTCGCCGGGGGAACGATCAACGTGAACACAACATAAAACAATTCCCTGGAAAACATCAGTAAGTCATAACGTAATTGTGTAGCAATCATGTAAATTCCTCCTTATACCGCAACTTGTGTTAGATAAAATTCGTGAATTGATTTGAAGCCGGAAGCGAGAATTCCTTCTGTAGAATCAAATACTTCCGCCACACCTTCATTCAGCAACATGACCCGGTCGCAATACAACTCAACTTCGTCCATATTGTGTGTGGTCAATAGAACCGTGCCGCCCGTCCGTTTGTTGTACTCGGTAATATACATCCAAAGCATATTGCGCATATGCGGGTCCAGGCCAGTGGTGGGCTCATCTAGAATCAGCATTTTTGGTTCCGATAAGAACGCAATCGCGAGGCTGACGATTTGTTTCCAGCCGCCTGATAGTTTGTCAAAATACGTTTTCCGATGGTCGCTCAGCTTGAAGTCAGCAATAATCGTTTCTACATCGAGAGGGGATTGGTAATAAGCTTTAAAAAGCTTGAGCAATTCAATGACCTTCAATGTTTTGTAAAACTGGGTTGGCTGCAGCACTGCTGAAAGCTGTTGCCGGATCTGCTCGCGCTGTTTTTCAGATGCCTGGTTCAGCTCTTGGCCGAATAACTGGACCGTCCCTTGCTCGTACGACCTAAGCGTCAGTAAAATTTCTAAAAAGGTTGATTTCCCTGCTCCGTTCTTTCCGATGAGTCCAATGATGTCTCCAGCTTCTGCAGAAAAGTCGATTCCCTTCAGCACTTCTTTCGCTCCGTATGCTTTCCGTAACCCCTCGACTCGAATAATCTCCAATGGTATCCCTCCGTTGTTCCGTCTTTGTACTGCTACTATATCCAATCAAATCCTTCCGTACAGCTGATTTTCGGTGACCCGCATGTTTTGGCCAGTCACATGCCAAAAAGGGCAAGTTTGTTGCATCAGGAATTAATTTCACGAAATCCAAACTTCCACAAGTTGTGTTTCGTTTACAATGTAGGAAAGGGGTGGCAATCGAATTGGATCGAAATGAACTGATCGAAATTATGGATCAGCATACAGAACATTTACTACGCATCGCGTATTGCTATGTGATGGATCTCCACGCGGCAGAGGATATTGTACAAGAGGTATTTATCAAATTTTATAGCAATCAACATAAGTACGAAGAACGTGGAGAAGTCAGAGCCTATTTGGCTAAAATGACCGTGAATAAAAGCAAAGATTACTTGAGGAGCTGGAATTACCGAAAGGTACAGCTGCAGCATAAATTTTCTCCGCAGGCAGGAAAGAGGAATTTGGACGGTTTAGTTAAGAAAGAAGAACAGCAACTAATAGGAGAAGCGATTTTGAAGTTGCCGCTGAAACAGCGGGAAGTGCTCGTCCATTTTTATTTCAATGAAATGACCATTGGCGAGATTGCAAGCACTGTATCTATTCCAGAAAGTACAGTGAAAACACGGCTGACACGGGGGAGAGAGCTTTTGCGAAATCAGTTGAGAGGAATTGAATGGGAGGTGCTGCTGAATGAATAACTTTTTGCCTCCGGAATTGAAGGATCTGTCGGCCAGCAAGAAACGTGTCATGCAAAAGGTGACATCTCAAATGGAGAATAAAGTACGTCAACCCAAACGGAAATGGCCTGCCATCTTGATGACCGGAATTATAGTGTCTTGTATAATGGTTTTCGCCTTCCAGACCGTACTGGACGTTCAAAACCCATCATCCGAAATTGACAAGGATCTGCCTCTGGACACGAGGGACACACACCCACGAGAAGAATCCCCAGAAACAGTCGATGAGTTGGCTAAACCGTCAGTTACAATGGAACTGGGTTCGTTTTATTTGAATGGGATTACTATGGGGGATTCTCCAGGACATGTCATCGATCGACTGGGTGAAGGCTATACACTTATTAGTGATTTGGATGGCACTGGGGCGGATGTAGGGCTAAATTATAGCAATCGACTTAAAGTGTTTTTTTATAAAAATCAGGTAGACACTTTGTTCTTGACGGAAGTGGATCCACAAGTCGCAGAACAAATCTACAGGGATTATGAGGGTATCAAGTTCCTATCTGATGATACAATCCGGTTTATGTATTCAATGGAAAAATTGCAGCTCATTAAAATGGAATATGACGGAGAAGGCAAGATGACTGTTGGGCTTATGGTAATTGACCCTAATTTTGCAGAGCATCCAGGGCTTGTTTTACAACCGGAAGTTCCGGGGCACTCGATGCGAATTGGCTTAGACCCTTCTCAGCCTATTTTGTCTGATGCGAATGGATCATTTTATCTCCACGGCTTAACGTTAGGCGATCCGCAGGCTAAGGTAACACAATATTTTGGCGACGACTATACTACGCAATACGAAGTGGAGGATGCTGATTATGCATTCGTGTATGGTGATGAGATGGAGTTCCACTTTGTTTTTGGCAAGCTGCAGTCCATCCGTTTCTTAAAAGTCGATGAATCATACTTTAACAGTGTACTTGCAGGGTATGAAGGCATCGATCTTTATTCGGAAGAAACTTCCCAAATGGTCAGCACGGAACATTCAAAGGACGGAGATTTAATTGTCAGTCTCCATTATGCCAAGTGAAATAGGAAGGGAGTGTCTGCTGGCGGGCACTTCTTTTTTCTATTCAATAAAAGCAGGAATTTTTTTGTTCCGTCAGGAATAAATACGGGGTGGGGGTGGCTTTGTGGTTTCATTACAACCAATAAAGAGAAGTAAACTGCGTATTTATCTTGGAAAGAAAGTATTTCGCTTGAAACGATATGGCGAGTGGTGGTGGGACGGCAAGCAGTATGCCATGGCGAAGGCTGAAGAAAAGCTTCCACATGTGGTTAAAAAGCATCGTACACCGTTGCTCCGCAAGTTGAAAGACGTGGATATGCAGCTACAATATAATAAAATCACAAATTTAAAATTAGCGGCGCGCCGGGTGAACGGCATCATCCTGCAACCGGGCGAGACGTTCTCCTATTGGAGGCTGATCGGCAATACGACGAGGCGCAAAGGGTATGTGGACGGGATGATTCTCCATTATGGCAAAGTGACCGTCGGGGTAGGCGGAGGGCTTTGCCAGCTGTCGAATCTGATCTATTGGATCACGCTGCATACGCCATTGACCGTAACGGAACGGTATCGCCATAGTTATGATGTGTTTCCGGATTCCAGCCGGAGCCAGCCGTTCGGCAGTGGAGCAACATGCGCCTATAATTATTTAGATTTGCAAATTAAAAACGAAACGACTACCCCATACCAACTCATTGTCTACTTGACGGATACGTATTTGACGGGCGAGTGGCGGGCCGCATCGCCTGCGACACGTACATATCAGGTGTACGAAAAGGATCACCAATTCACCTTTGAAGCATGGGGCGGCTATGTGCGGCATAACACGATTTTCCGGCATGTGTACGACCTGGACGGGAACCTCTTGGATGATGAATTCATCACGGAGAATCATGCGATTACAATGTATGAACCGTTTTTGACATATGAGGGGGAATGAAACATGATTGTGATGATTAATGGGGCATTTGGTGCGGGGAAGACGACGGTGGCTACAAAACTGCTGGAACGGATGGATCATGCGCTGCTTTATGATCCTGAAGAAGTAGGTTATATGCTGCGGGAAATGATTCCAAATGAAGTGAAGCTGCCTGTTGAACAGACAGGTGATTTTCAGGATTTCCTCATGTGGAAAACACTCGTCGTTGAAGTGGCAAAACAGTTAAAACAAACGTATGACAGGGACTTGATCGTGCCGATGACAATTTATAAAAAAGATTATTTTAATACGATTTATGAGGGCTTCTCTGAACTGGATGAGGAAACATTCCATTTCTGTCTAACGGCAGAGAAGCAGACGATTCATAACCGTTTGTTGACCCGTGGCGAAGAGCCGGGCAATTGGTGTTTTGCACAGACGGATAAATGTCTGGAAGGCTATCAGGATTCTTGTTTTGAGCAGTTTATTCAAACGGACAATCGAGATGTCGAGCAGATTGTGGATTTGATTTGTGAAGAGATCGGGTTCATTCCGAAAGGAGACGGCGTGTATGTTGGGATTGAATAAAGATGTGGTTGCCTTGACGAAACACGAGGAAGGCTGGCAAGCGCTGTTTGCACAGGAAAAAATGCTGCTGGAATCCCTTCTCGGTGATATGGCTGTTGATATTCAGCACATTGGAAGCACAGCGATTCGGGGAATAGCTGCAAAACCGATGCTTGACGTGCTCATTGGGGTACGGAGTTTGAACGACGTCGACAGATTTGACCTGCACACATTGAAAGATGCGGATATCTATCGACTCAAGGCAGAAGTGGAAGGGAAAGCGGTGTTCGCGAAGTTTTCGGACCTTCATGAGCTGACGAAAACCCATGTGTATCATGTCGTGGAATATGGAGGCGAGTGGTGGAATGCCCATACATGTTTCCGAGATTATTTAAATGATCACCCGGATGTCGCTAAGGCGTACGAAACGTTGAAATGGGAGCTTGCCCGGAAATACCCGGATAATGAAAGGCAATACTCGGACGCAAAGAAATCGTTTGTCGATCGGATTGTTTCACTAACAAGATAATTTAGTAGAGCAACATTCAATGGCATAGAATTTGGGGACACTATTAGCATATGAATTGGTGTCCCTGTTTTTGTTGTTATATCAGAGTTTAGATGAATAATAATGACGAACGACAATTATTACAATAATTAGAAGTAGGGTATAAATATATGTGCCTTTGTTAATTCCTATTCACTGTGCAAATACACCAAAGGGCTAAGCTTACCGTTATAGCTGAAATTATGTCTAGATCATCGGTTAAAATATCATGAAAAGTCTCTAAATTTGAAAGAGGGATGTTATGAACCACTACCAAATTGTAAAAGAAGTAATTAATGAATGGGACCCGATGAACCTTTTACGTTACACATCTGAGGATGAATATGATCCAGAAATAAGACTTATTGTATCAGCATTACCAACGGCATCTGTTGAAAAATTAGCTTTAGTGATACATCAGGTCCTTGAAAAAATGTTTTCGAGGAGTGGAGAACCTTCGATTAATAATTGTTATCCAAGTGCATTAAATATTTGGAACAAAATTTATAATAATAAATTCCCGAATTTAAAAAACCTAAATTAATCATGGCATAATCTTCAACTAACGGGTGCAAACCTCAAGTTCGTTGAACTGCTTAGATGGCTCTTTATCATGTTCAACTAACGGAGCAGGTTAGTTGAAGAAGGAATGATTGTAAATGGAGAGGACAAACTAAACCTAAAATAATTTAGGGTGATGAAATTGCATAAAGATAAACCTCTTCTATTGGTTTTTTTATTTTGTATACTGTTTTGTGGGTTGTACTATGGGACAGTAAATGCAAAAGTGAACGATACTCCTCCTTCCTTTGAGGAAAAAATTATTGAAGGCAAACAACTCACTCCTTTAGAAAGTAAATTAATGTCTTTTCTATATGGTTTGATGGTAGGCGAACCAAAACAAGCCGTTGAAATGTGGATATTAGGCGTAAATAATCGAAGTGGTTCTGTTCAATATGCGATGTTATCACCAGCGCTTCGAAAACAATCAAGGAGTAAATTTGAGGAAACTCACTGGATAACAGGTCAGTCAAGCCCTTCGGTTAGGAACTTTCGTTTTACAAAAGTAGAAAAGCTTAGTGAATCCAAAATGCGGTATACCGTAAAATATGATTTATGGGCATCATATGGAGATTTTGGTGGTGGGGAGAAGATTATAATCGTGGAAAAGAATTTAGAACCATCTAAAGAGTATTGGTTTATTTCATCAATCACAACGAAAAATAATCCATGGGAAGCATTTACCCTAGCCGAGACAGTTTTAAAATGAACACACTGCAGTTAACAATGAAATAAAGGGCAAAGTTTGTGAAGGGAAGTACTTAAACTTACGGGTGCATTAGTAAGGATAGAAGAATATTACGCCAAAAAGCGCTCAGAATTGAGCGCTTTTACTCGTTTTTTATATACCTATTTCACTATTGATTAACCTGTTATTTACATTATTGAAAATGCACTTTTCTCATCATCAACCGAACCTGTTACATTCAAATGCTGCTTATCTTTTTTTATCGAACTGCAGAAAAGGGCAGGGAAACGATCAGGCTTTATGGAATAAATAGACTAAAGGGGGAATTGATATGGTGATCGCCGAGAGAGAGAAGATTTCCATCCGGGAATTGATAGAAGAAGACAAATACATAATGACCAAATGGCTATCAGACCCGGCCGTACTGCAATTCTACGAGGGACGTGACCGGCCAGCTGATTTAGAGCAGGTGGAGGAGGACTTTTTTGGTGAGCCTGATGAAGAGACAAGATGTCTGATCCTGTACGATGATGCGCCCATCGGATATCTTCAATTCTACCCGATTGAGGAAGACGAAAGAGAGCTATATGGCTACGAAGCGGATGAAGTCATTTTCGGTATGGACCAATTCATTGGCGAGCCAGATTTCTGGAATCGAGGTATTGGCACGCAACTTGTCCAAATCGTCGTCGATTATCTGATTAATGAACTACACGTGAACAGAGTTGTCATGGATCCGCAAACTTGGAATGAACGTGCGTTGCGGTGTTATGAAAAATGCGGATTCCGGAAAGTGAAGCTGCTGCCCAAGCGGGAGTGGCATGAAGGTGAGTTTCGGGACTGCTGGCTAATTGAATATACAGCGAAGGCTAGGGACCGGGCTGCTGTCGTCATAGAGTTGGAGGGACAGGTGGCGCTCATCAAGAGGAAGAAAAATGGCCAGGAATATTACGTCTTCCCTGGCGGGGGAATTGAGCCGGGAGAAAGCCCCGAACAAGCGGCCAAAAGGGAAGCGTTTGAGGAACTGGGCGTGGAAGTGGAAATAGGAGAACGCCTCAGCCTAATTGAATACAACGGTACACAGCACTTTTTCCGAGCAGCTATCCGAGCCGGAACATTTGGAACGGGCAAAGGAGAGGAATATGGAGCAGCACGCAACCGGGGAACCTATGAACCGATGTGGGTACCGATCGAAAGGCTGGACTCTCTCGATATTCGTCCGCATAGCATAGTGAAGGCCATACAAGCTGGGAAGAGGGAGACGACATGGAACGAGTAGATGCTTTGAAAGCGGCTCAACTGTTTATTCATCAATACTATCCGGATTGCACAGCCGCCCTGCTTGCAGGCAGCGTTGTACGGGGGGAAGCGACAGAGACATCCGATTTGGACATCATCGTGTTCGATGACCATAAGGGGCCGTATCGTGAATCGGTTATCGCTTTTAATTGGCCGGTTGAAGTGTTTGTCCATAATAAGACCTCTTATCAATCGTTTTTTGATTCCGACATCGAGAGAGCGAGGCCATCTTTGCTGCGGATGATTTCTGAAGGCATTGTTCTCGTTGATTCGGTTCTTGTTCAAGCCGTCAAGCAGGAGGCGGATAAATTGCTAAAGAAAGGGCCTGCCCCGTGGAACGAACAGACGGTGAGAACAAAGCAGTATATGCTGACAGATGCCTTAGATGATTTTCAGGGGTCGACGGATGATGCGGAATCGATTTTCATCGCGAATACACTTGCTGATCGCCTGCATGAGTTTATTCTGCGCACGAATGGAAGATGGATAGGTGACTCCAAGTGGGTTGTTCGAGCGATGCGTGAATTTGACTCGGTATTCACTGACAGGTTTGTAACGGTGTTCGATGAATTTTATCGCACACGGAATAAGAACCCAGTAATCGAGTTGGCGGAGGAAGTGCTAAAGCCTTTTGGCGGTCGGTTATTTAATGGGTATTCAATAGGGAAGTAAAGGAGCGGTCAGAGTGAACGAGAAATAGGGGGTGTAGAGATGGCTTCGATTTCAGTTGATTGGTATGGGCATAAAGTAAAGCTGTCGTTTATGCGGCAGCTGATGCCGGAACGTGAATTAATTACGAGTGTGCACGCTGTCTGTTTTCATAGGGAGCAGCTGCTTATCGTCAATTTGAATGATCGGGGTTGGGATTTTCCGGGTGGCCACATAGAAGAGGGGGAAACCGCCGAAGCGTGCCTCGAGCGTGAGGTACTGGAAGAGGCCTATGTGAAAGGGACCTGTCATCTTCTTGGCGCTGTTGAAGTGAATCATGAGGGAAATCCACTTTGGAAAGAATCGAGTCCCTATCCAATTGTGGGATATCAGTTATTTTACAGAATGGATATAACGGAATTTCTTTCATTTGCGGCGGAACATGAGTCGACAGAACGGCTGCTTATCCAACCGCAGGAAGTAGCTGACTATCATAAAGGTTGGCATGAAGTATATGAAGCGGTTATGGAGGAGGCGAAACGTCATGCAAATCGAACCTGTACAACCGAAACATATGGAAATTAGGAGGCTGGGAAGCTCAGAGACACCGCCTTATGATTTGCTGTTGCTTGCGGATCCCTCTTTGGTACTTGTCGAAAGATACTTAAAAGAAGGCGAGTGCTTCCTCTATGAAATGGATGGAGAAATTATCGGCGTCTTTGTCCTTCTCATGCTAAATCCGGAGACTGTTGAAATAAAAAACGTCGCAGTTCGTGAAGCTATGCAAGGAAAAGGGATTGGCAAACAGCTGGTGCAAGCAGCAATTCGGCTAGCTGATGAAATCGGCTATCGTAACGTTGAAATCGGCACTGGCAACTCAAGCGTGAACCAGTTGGCGCTGTATCAAAAATGCGGATTCCGGATTGTCGAAATCATTCATGATTTTTTCACATTTCATTACAAAGAAGAGATTGTGGAGAACGGAATAGTGTGCCGGGATATGATCCGGCTGCGGATGGAACTGTCGTAAGAGAGAACGCCAGCGAAGCGAATTGACACAAATATGTCGGATGACAAAAGCTGCATCGCCACGTACGCTAAAAGTAACATAATGCGTGAGAGGTGGATTGTCATGAAACGTCTACTGGCAGCAGCCGTTCTGTCAGCGATTGTATTGACGGGATGTTCCTATGAGTATGCAAATGAAGACGGATACCGGATGGTCGTAATCAATGAAGGATTCCCTGTTCCGAAAAATGCGTATGAAATAAAACCGGAAGACTGCACAACAGAAATCGCGAAATCAGCCAAATACAAACTGAAAAATATCGGTGACGCCGAAGGAACGCCGCCCGCCGAATACTTGGCTGAAATTGAAAAATGGGGTTGGACGGAACTGACCGACAAACGGATTGGCCACACCCATTACTATGAAAAAGAGGGTAAAATCATCTCCCTGATCATACAGAAAAATGTATTTGATGTGTTTGAAATGAGTGACGACGTGGATTTGTGAGTGGAGCAGCTGGTGAAGAGAAGAAACGGATAACGGTAAGGATGCGAGTAAAGCCAGAGACCGAGCTTGATTGCTAACATTCGAGTTTTAACGGGGGTCACCTGGGGTGGACGCTAGAAAACTGGAATGAACGCCAGAATCCGCAGTTGGACGCCAGAAAACTGGAACGAACGCCAGAACCCCGCGTCTGAACGCCAGAAAACCGGAGCGAACGCCAGAATCTGCGTCTGAACGCCAGAAAACCAGAGTGAACGCCAGAATCCGCGGTTGAACGCCAGAACCCACGTCTGAACGCCAGAAAATTGGAGTAAACGCCAGAATCCACGGGTGCCCGCCAAAAAACTTGTTTACCCGCCAAGACCTTGAGCGCTCCGCCAAATAAAGAGGTTGTGCGCCAAATAGTGAGCAGCACGCGCCAAATAAACAACCGACGTGCCAAAATCCATCTACTGTGCGCCAAATAATAGAGTTTATCGCCAAATTTCTATACGAGGTGCCAAATCACATGGGGATACGGAAAAATCAGCTATTATCCATTGACCAAAATAACTGTAGAAGCATACTTCAGCGCTAAAACGAAAAGGCACCCCATCGAAACTGGGATGCCTTCTTTTTTATCTCCTCATTTTCCTCACCAATAACGCGGTTCCAATGCTGAATAACACGAGAAATAGGATGCCGGATGTGAGTAAGTTAACAGGTGTTAAGAGGCCGAATGCGAGTGCGATAAAAGACAATAGGATGAGCAGATAGGCCATGTCCTCACGAACCGAGGATGCCGAACGCATGCAAGACTCTAATATGGTCAAGGGTCAATACGCCGCTCCATTCCATTTTCGCTTGTTGGAACTCTTCCTCGAACTGTCCCCATGCCCATGCCGGTTTCCAGCTGCCGTCCTCATCTTGCGTAGAAAGGAGGTGCTCGATGTTTGCCGGGATGCTGTCTTTGAACAATTCGGCAAAAGGGGATTCCGGCGACGTTACAATCTGCAAAGGAAGCAGGCAATAGCCGCTCCATTTGTCCGGGTTTGTCGTGACGTTGGCAATAAGAAGTTCATTTACTTTGCCTGCGATCCGGTTTGCCTCAGTTTCCGGCAGTGCATCCATCATTCTCACGATACATTGGATTTCATGATGGTCGCTTGCTGTTAATTGGCATACATAGTCCACGGCGAAGGCAGTCAGTTTGTGGAGTAAATCATCGGGAACGAGTTTTCTATAATGGTGGAGCAGTCCGATCACATCTGCGCTTGGATTGCCCCAAGGCCAGTCGCCGCCATAATTCCACCAAATCGCCCGGGGGGCCGTTTCGACCTCTTTCGGGACAATTTCCCATCCCATTTGTTGTTCATCGAAAGTCTGCAGCATATAGTGAACTGCGCGCTCGACCATTTGATTGGAGTCATCTGCTCCAATATGGGAAAGGTGATGAAGTCCGATCGTCGTCGCAAGTGCGGAGGAAGCTTCGCATCTGAAATCGGGTTCTAGGCCGTTGCCAAACCCACCATCTTCATTTTGAAATGCATGAAGTTCCTCCAAAACTTTATCCGGAGAACCGTCTTCAAAATCAAATTCATAGAGTGCTTTCTCTAAGGGTCTTGCCTTTTCTTTCATAAATTTAACAGCTTGCAACGCTTGATCCTTAGTTATTTTTTGAATCCCCATTTTGCTCCCGCCTTTGTTTATTATTTACTATTTGTTATTCGGCAAGTAGGAATGCATATCCTTTAATTCACAATAAAAGCCCCGGACGCATGATGTCCGGGGAAACGTGTCAATTGTTCAAATCATTCAGGCCAGGACTATGCTCATTCGGCATATCTGGCATCATAGGCACCGGGAACCCTTGTGGAGGGTTTACTACTTGGAGTTCCCCATCATTTCGACTTGGGGACGTACCTTGGAAAACTTCCGCGATTCGTGTAGGGTCCAAACGGAAGTTGAATTGTACATTATGGTATCCCATGTCGACATATTTTCGGCATTCTGGATATTTGTTAATATCATAATTCGGGACAGGAAACAACTTACCCCAGTCGACCCCTAGTGTTTCCAATGCCTTTGCAAATGCATTTTGATGTGCATTATCCCGAACAATTAGAAAAGCTAACGTTTCTCTAAACGTTTGGTTAGTGCTCATTTCGTAAATCCGTGTTTTCTGTAAGACGCCTGTCGATTCAAGGACTAGGTTATCTAATAGGTCGGATATTAGGTTTCCATGGGAATAGACCCACGAGCCATTCCACGGATTTCCTCCTGCATCCACAGGTAGAGAAGATTGGGCTGCCATAATATAATGATGTGGATTTCCGTGTCTGACTGCTTCATCCAACGGTGCGCCATCACTACCTCCATTCCCTGGTCGAGATGATTCGCCGGAGTCATTTAACAGTTGATTGATCGTGTATTGAACCAGTTCAACGTGTGCAATCTCCTCAAGGAAGATACCTCGAAGTAAATCACGGAACTGTATCTCTTTCCCGCGGAAATTGGAGCTTTGGAAGAAATATTGCATCATCGTCCGCATTTCACCGTAATGACCGCCTAGAATTTCCTGCAATACACGTGCAGCTTCCGGGTCTGGTTTGTCCGGTTTAATAATATTGATTAGTTCCTCTTTATAATAAAACAACTGAACCCCTCGTTTCTTGTTTTCCGTAGTATGGACGAGGGAGACATAGTTATCCTAATTTCTTCGATTTAAAAAGATACGCATCCCGGCAGATCCGGAATGCGCATATTATTATTAAAAGTCATGCTCAGCCAAAGTTTTGGCAATGGAATCTTCGATCGGCGTGACCGGACCGTTGACGTAATTATTGATCATGACAGAGAAAATCAATTCTGTGCCGTCTTTTGCTGTCACGTAGCCGGTCAAAGTGGAGACGCCGGTAATGGAGCCCGTCTTCGCTTTCACATTACCCGCTGCTGCGCTTCCACCCATTCGGTTGCGAAGTGTGCCCCCGATCATGCGGTCTTCATTTCCGGCAACAGGCAAGGCAGCTTCGAATGCAGGGAACCAGCTTTTATCTTGGATGCGATAGAGCAATGTCGATAAGTCGTCGGCGGAGACAAGATTTTTATGCGACATGCCGGAGCCGTCCCGCAAGACGATGGAATCGGTGTTCAGGCCGAACCCTTTCAGCGTGTTCTTCATGACGTCCAATCCAGCATCCCAGCTTCCGTCGCCCGCTTTCACTCTTCCCATTTCTTTCACGAGCGTCTCAGCGTGTCCGTTATTGCTCAGTTTCATGAAAGGAATGTATAGATCTTTCAGTGGCATGGACTTCTTCGTTGCCAGAACGGTAGCGTTAGCTGGGGCTATACCCGTTTTTACTTTCCCGTTACCAATCAATTGAATGCCTTGTTCCTTCAATGACTTCTGGAACACATCCAATGTCAGTTCGGTCGGTTCCCAAACAGCTGACCAGGAACGCGATCTCGACCCGTCTACAGGGATATTGCCTTCGATGAAAATCCGGTTTGTACCGTGTTCCCGCTCGATGGAGATGGTTTTCTTTTCATCTTTCCCAACTGTCTTGGCATTGTTGATGATTTCTACAGAATCAGTGGCAGGCGTGACGGTTACTACGGATGGATCCCCCGCCTTCGCAGCTGCGTTCACTTCGACGATGACTGTTCCCGCATCATAATCGTCATTCGGGGAAAGGGTCAAAGCCGAAACTTGTGCACCGACGTAATTATGCTCGTCAGACCAGTTCAAATCCTGGGAATAGCGGACGTTGTCGTACCAGCTATCGTCTGCGACTAAATCGCCGTTGACTTTCGTAATGCCTTGCGCTTTCAATTGCTTTGCGAATTCATCGAGATCTTCTTTCATCAAGGTCGGATCGCCTTTGCCTTTCAAGTAGAGCGTCCCTTTCAGCTGACCGCCTTTCACTTCGCCGTCTGTCAGCACCTCTGTCGAGAACTGATAATTGGGACCAAGAACGTCAAGAGCTGCGGCGCCAGTCAATAATTTCATATTGGACGCGGGACGAAGCCGGATGTCCCCGAATTGGGAATAGACGATGTCACCAGTTGAGCGATTGCGGACGGTGACGCCTGTAATTCCGCCGGATAGTTTTGAATCTTGCAGGATGGTATCAAGTTTCTTTGCTAAGGAGGTGGATTCTATAGTTGAGCTGGATGTCAAAGTTGAGGATGCCACTGCTGTCTGTTGGGTTTCATAGGCGACTGGCGAGAGGAGAACGGCTGCCATCGCTGCGGTGAGAAAAGTTCGTTTCCCCCATTGTTTCTGTTTTGTCACATTTTGCACGTCCTTTCATTTTTCATTTATTTTACTACAGACGATCAAGCGGTAGGTTGATTACTTACTGAAAATTAATAATTGATAAATAAGAACCACTGACAGCTAGTCCTTTTGTTCGTAAATTGAAACTTCTCCATGACTATTCCGTAAAGTAAATAGAGGTGATTTCAATGAAGTGGATGAAATGGATTGCTTTTGTAGCATGTTTCTTGCTGCTGATGCCTATACAAGCTAAAGCTGTCGATTATTCAATAAAAGGCGCGACCATTGATGCCTATTTGAAAGAAACCGGGGACGTGGAAATTGTCGAACGGTATGAGTATGACTTTGACGGAAAATTTAATGGCGTGACGCGAGGAATCGTAACGAAACCTGGAACGTCCGTCGATTCATTTCGCGCTTTTGAGAATGGAAAGGCGCTGAATGTTAAGAAAGAGAATCAGCTGTACAAGATTTATCGGAAGGGCAAGGATGAAAATATTTTAGTCGAACTGCAATACACGATCGTCAATGGTGTAGAGAAATATGAAGATGGTGCACAGTTCTTCTGGGCCTTTTTCGATGAAAATAATGAATCCTCATATAATGAGATGATCATTCGAGTTCACCCGCCTAGACCGAAAAAGCCGGTTGATTATTTGGGGTACGATAGAGCGTACCAAACTGGTTCAGTTCAACAAGACGGAAGCATCCTATTCAGCTTAGGGGAAGTTCCATCTGAAACATCGGCGGATGTGCGGGCCATCTATCCGGCTTCTTTATTCCCGCAGGCGAAGGAAGTGCCCGGCTCAGGTCTCCGTAAGCTCGAAGAAGATCGTCAACAATTCATTTTGAAGGCAGAACGGCGTGAGCAGATGAAAACGATATTGCTAGCTGCATTGATCGGCTTGACAGGCCTATTGGTCTTGCTTGTCATTTCGGCATACCTGAAGAGACGCGCGCAGTATCGATACGCCATGGAACAGCTGGCAGGAAAAGGCTTTGGCATACCGGATGACCGGCTCAGCATTCCGGCAGCTATTTTCTTCACTCAGGATGGAAACATGAAGCCGGAGGTCATGTCAGCGGCTTTGCTTGACCTCGTCAGGAAAGGAAATGTCCGGCAAGCAGCTGAGGACCAATTTGAATTAATTCGCCCTGATGCAGAGCTGCCGCATGAACAGCGGCTTATCAAGCTGTTGTTCCACCAAATCGGGGAAGGCAACATGTTCACTGCAGATATGCTAAAGAAGTATATGGAACAGGCCAAGAATATAGAAGCTTACAGTGCAGAAAAAACGCTATGGGTGCAAGATATCAAAAATGAGGTAGATCAAGCAGGGCTTTATGCCAATCGAAGTGCCTACCGGTCCAGTTTATGGCTGCTCGCATTAGGTTATGTAGCTCTGACAGTCCTGTCCATTGTGTATGAAATCTTTTCTTTATTGATCGGAACGATTATTCTTACATTTGCCTCGGCTTTGCTCGCTGCCTTCTACAAGCCTCGGAGTGTGGAAGGACATGAAGTGGCAATCCAGTGGGAACGGTTCCTCGCTGATTTTGACTTTTCGAAATGGCAGGGTCTCCCGCAGGAAGACAAAATTCGCTCTTACTTATTTGGCGTAGGGATAGGGGATGCGACTTTGACTGCGAAAGCCAATCCTTTTGAATATGCGGATGAGTCAGCTTATCAGCGGCGTACAGATTCAGTGGTTCTCTATAATCCAATGTTCATGGCGACGTCGTTTTCACAGGCAAACGAAACGGCTACCGCTCATTTAAGCAGTACCTCGTCATCTTCAACTTCTTCCAGCAGCGGAAGCGGTGGAGGGTCGGGCGCGTTTTGAATATAACTGTCTCAACTTAGTTGGGGCAGTTTTTGTATGGAAATAAACTTGGAATTTATTAGAAGGAATTGCTAGCTGTCCTTTTGAATAAGATAGTATTTTCAAACAAATATTGAAATCTGTTAATTATCCGGTAGAATGAAATAGATTAGGTAGTCGAAATCTGTCGAAGGGAGTGAGCGGTGATGGAATATACGCTATCTCCATTAGGTGATCAAGCGGTTGTCATTGAGGTGGACCGTGATATTAGCATAGAAGCACAGGATAAAGTGCTGGCTGTGTCGGCGCGTTTGGAGGAAGAGGCGCCAGAGTGGATGGTGGAAGTCGTTCCTGCCTATACGTCAGTGACTGTATTTTACCGGCTTGGCGTTTTCGTAGAGGGAAATCCATATGCAGAAGTTTGTAAGCGGATTCATGAGATTTTGGCCGGTGTCGAGGCCAGTCGCGCAGCCAGTCCAAAAACGGTTCGGATACCGGTACTCTATGGCGGAGAGTGGGGGCCGGACTTGGAATTTGTTGCACAGCACAATGGATGTACGCCTGAGGAAGTTATCTCTATTCATTCCTCCGGAGAATATCTTGTACATATGATCGGTTTCGCTCCAGGTTTTCCTTTCGTTGGCGGCATGTCTGAGAAGATAGCGGCACCGCGAAGAAAGACGCCGCGCCTTCGGATCCCGGCACGCACCGTCGGCATTGCAGGCAAGCAGACAGGCGTGTATCCGATCGAGACGCCGGGGGGCTGGCAGTTGATCGGCCGGACGCCGCTTGAACTATTTCTGCCGGAACAGGATCCTCCCAGCTTATTAGCGGCAGGGGACCGAATTGAATTTTACCCGATTTCGCAAATGGAATACGAAGAATTGCGAGGTGGGCGGCCATGATTACGGTGAGGAAGGCCGGATTAAGTGACACGATCCAAGACCTCGGGCGGTTCGGCTACCAGAAATATGGAGTAGTGACGAGCGGTGCAATGGATGCTTTCGCTCATCGGGTTGCCAACTTGCTTGTCGGAAACGAAGAAACAGAAGGTACGCTTGAAATGACGTTGGTCGGTCCGTGTTTATATTTTGAAGAACATGCGGTGATCGCGCTTTGTGGAGGGGATATGTCTGCTTCCATAGACGGCAAACCAATCCCGATGTGGAAACCGGTGTTCATTCAAAAAGGGACAGAACTGAAAATGGGTCCGGCTATAGCCGGTTGCAGGGTGTACCTGGCGGTGGCGGGCGGCTTTGAAGTCCCTAATGTAATGGGCAGCTATGCTACTTATTTAAAAGCTGGCATCGGCGGCTGCGAGGGTCGCGTTCTGAAGAAAGGTGACAGGCTCCCCATCAAGGCGAGGAAGGGACAGGCGGAACAAATCTTTTCTCGATTGGTCTGTGATAAGTATTGTATACAGTCGACCGACTGGACGATTACGAGCAATGTCCGTCCCGCTCTTGCAGATCAATATGAAATCAGGGTGATCAAAGGTCGCCAATACAGTTTGTTTTCTGAAGAAAGCAGGAGGCTCTTTGAGACGGAGGGATTTGCCGTCAGTTCACAATCCGATCGAATGGGCTATCGGTTGGCTGGGCCTTCACTGCATTTGGAGGAGGAGCAGGAATTGATTTCTGAAGCGGTATCCTTTGGCTCGATTCAAGTGCCGGCAGATGGGAATCCGATCATTTTAATGGCGGATCGGCAGACGACCGGAGGGTATCCGAAAATCGGACAAGTGGCTTCCGTAGATTTGAGTCTGGTCGCACAAGCAAGACCTGGGAATTACTTGACCTTCCGGGAAATTTCGCTCGACAAAGCGCAGGAATTATATCTACGCAGAGAAAAGAACATTCAGGAGCTGAAAACAGGAATCGCATTGAAATTTCGTTAGGAGGTTGTACCGTGGTATACAAAGTAGATTTGAATTGTGATATGGGGGAAAGCTTTGGCGCCTATCAGATGGGGAACGATGCAGACATTTTGGAGACGATTTCTTCCGCCAACATTGCCTGCGGATTCCATGCGGGCGATCCGGCGACGATGCGGAAGACCGTGCAGATGGCGCTACAGAAGAATGTTGGAATCGGTGTCCATCCAGGCTTGCCGGATTTGACAGGGTTCGGCCGCCGGGAAATGGCGATAACACCGGATGAGGCATACGATCTCGTCGTCTATCAGATTGGGGCCCTCTACGGCTTTGTCCGGGCGGAAGGCGGTATGTTGCAGCATGTGAAGCCGCACGGGGCGCTTTATAACATGGCGGCAAAGGATGCAGCGCTATCAGATGCGATTGCTCGGGCTGTATATAAAGTGGATCCGGGATTGATTCTCTTCGGGCTTGCAGGCAGTGAACTTGTTTTTGCGGGGGAACGGATCGGCTTGAAAACGGCCAATGAAGTATTTTCCGACCGGACCTACCAAGCGGATGGGTCGCTGACGTCCCGACGGGAATCCAACGCACTCATTACCGATCATGCAATTGCCATTCAGCAGATCGTCAAGATGGTGAAGGAAGGCAAAGTGCAGGCGACTGACGGAACGGAAGTGGCCATTAAAGCGGATACGATCTGCATCCATGGGGACGGGAAGACTGCGCTTGAGTTCGCGCGGCAAATACCGGGTGCATTACGTGAGGAAGGCATCAAAATAAACAAAATCAGCAGTTTCTTATAATGGAAAATGGGGTGGGGCATGTGAACGCTAAAGCGATAATGAAAAAACAAAACAAAGGGGTTTTGCTCGGTGCCGCTTTCTTAATGGCGACGTCCGCGATCGGTCCGGGCTTTTTAACACAAACTACGTATTTTACGGAAACGCTTCTCGCGAGTTTCGGTTTTGTTATTTTAATTTCAATTCTTATCGATATTGGTGCACAAATGAATATATGGCGGATTATCGCCGTATCAGAGAAGCGGGCCCAGGATATTGCGAATGATGTGTTTCCGGGGCTTGGGTTTCTGCTCGCAGCGCTAGTCGTGGCGGGAGGCCTTGCATTCAACATCGGCAACATTGGAGGTGCCGGGCTCGGCACAAATGTGTTATTCGGAATGTCACCGGAAGTCGGTGGCCTGCTCAGTGGACTATTAGCAATCGGCATTTTCATCGTCCGGGAAGCTGGGAAGATCATGGACCGCTTCGTGCAAATACTAGGGTTTGTCATGATCGGTTTGACACTCTTTGTCATGTTTAATGCGGTTCCACCAGTCGGTGAAGCGGTCACACGTACATTTGTACCGGTTGAAATTAGTTTGATTGCCATTGTGACGCTTGTTGGGGGAACAGTAGGCGGCTATATCACATTTGCGGGTGGGCATCGTTTAATCGACGCCGGCGTTAAAGGAAAAGAAGCGCTGCCGGAAGTGACGAGAAGCTCAATTTTTGCGATTCTCATTGCCTCGCTCATGCGCATCCTGCTTTTTCTTGCGACATTAGGTGTGGTCAGTAAAGGGCTTGCGCTCGATCCGGCCAATCCGCCAGCATCCGTCTTCCAATTGGCGGCAGGCAATGTCGGTTATAAAATTTTTGGCGTCGTCATGTGGTCAGCTGCCATAACGTCAGTCGTCGGCTGTGCGTATACATCCGTGTCGTTCATCCGGACATTCCATCCGAAGCTGGAGAAGCATTATAAGTGGATCATCATGGCGTTCATCGCTATCTCGACGCTTGTCTTTATTATCATTGGAAGACCAGTGAAAATATTGATTCTAGTTGGCTCGTTGAATGGTCTTATTTTACCTCTGGCACTTGGCGTTATGCTTGTCGCAGCGTATCGCGTTAAAATTGTCGGTGACTATAAGCATCCCCTTTGGATGACCATTTTTGGGTTGATCGTCGTCGTTTCGATGGGCTACATGGGAATTTATACGTTAATTAATGATATCCCGAAACTATTTCAATAAAGGATAGATACAAAAAAGGATATTCTCTTCTCCCTGACGAATTTATGCAGGAAACAAACTGCTTGGAGGAGAAAAGAATGATTCGCAAGCTAGGACAAGTCATGTTGTATGTGAATGATCAAGAGAAGGCAATGCAGTTTTGGACAGAAAAAGTTGGGTTTCATGTGCTGGCTGATGAGACGGCAGGACCGATGAGATGGATTGAGATTGCACCCGCGCAAGATTCCGAAACGACCGTAGTTCTTCACGACAAGGAAGCCGTTGCCCGCATGTCGCCGGGGTTGCATCTAGGCACGCCTTCCCTCTTATTCTATTCAGACCGCTTTGAACAGCTTCACAGCCAGCTGAAGGAACACCATGTGACAGTTGGAGAAATCATAGACATGCCATCGGGCAGGACGTTCAACTTCGCTGATGATGAAGAGAATTATTTTGCTGTAATGGAAATGATGTGAGAAAAAACCGCCTTTCAAAAGAAGGGCGGTTTTACTGTTATATTATTCACCTAAATCGACGTTATGATAAACTTGCTGAACGTCTTCCAAGTCTTCCAGGGCATCTATCATTTTCTCAAATTGTGCTTGTGCATCTGGGTCTAACGTGACGTCGTTTTGTGCGAGCATTGTTAGTTCAGCGACAGAGAATTCTGTAATGCCGGCACTCTTGAATGCTTCTTGCACTGCATGGAATTGATCTGGCTCCGCATAGACAATGACTGTCTCTTCTTCTTCCATAATGTCACGGACTTCAACGTCCGCTTCCATTAGGAGCTCCAGAACGTCATCGGCTGTTTTGCCTTCCAGGGCGAATACCGCAGTCGCATCGAACATGTAGGCAACCGATCCGCTGACACCCATGTTGCCGCCATTTTTCCCGAAGGCTGCACGTACTTCAGAAGCTGTGCGGTTGACGTTGTTGGTCAGCGCATCAACGATTACCATGGAGCCGTTTGGCCCAAAGCCCTCGTATCGAAGCTCATCATAGTTCTCTTCTGCTCCGCCTTT
>NZ_BQYK01000002.1:65530-134583 GCF_023168145.1 Sporosarcina sp. NCCP-2222 | reverse complement strand
GCTACATAAAGTTCACGTCCGAACTTAGCGTAAATACGACTTGTATTTGCATCTTTGGACGCTTTTTTCTCTTTAATATTATTCCATTTACGGCCCATCGTTACCACTCTCTTTCGATATGAGCTTAAAATTCTTTCAACTCACCGAGTTGAATAAAGTAATCGAGTTATTATACACCTTTGGGGGGAATGAAGACAAGAGAAACATTCGGATACTTCGGTTATTAACGGGGGAGTGTTTGCTAGATGGCAAGTTTCCCTTTTTATCAGCAATAAAGTACTTTATACTAAGAGTGGCACTGCATTTTCGAAATAGAAAGGAAACGTGGGCATGAATCTTGTATACCAAGGCAAGACGAAAGATGTGTATCAGTTGGAAAACGGCAATGTTCTATTGAAGTTCAAAGACGACGTGACTGGTGAGGATGGTGTGTTTGACCCTGGCGCCAACACGGTAGGATTGACGATTGAAGGGGCAGGGCAATCCGGTCTTCGCATGACAAAGTTTTTCTTTGAGAAATTGGCGGAGAAAGGTATACCGACCCATTATGTTGATGCGGATATCGATGAAGTTCAAATGACAGTGAAGCCGGCAACTGTGTTCGGAAAAGGGTTAGAAGTTATTTGCCGTTTTCGGGCAGTCGGCAGCTTCTTGAGAAGGTACGGCGCCTATTGTGAAGAAGGGCAGCCGCTCGATGCATTTGTTGAAGTGACAATCAAAGATGACGATCGCAACGATCCTCCGATCACTAAGGATGCGCTCGCCCAGCTCGGCATTTTGACGAACGAGGAATATGACATTTTGGAGCCATTGACGAAACAAATAGCGACTGAAGTGAAAGATATCCTCGCTGGCAAAGGGCTTGACTTATATGACATCAAACTTGAATTTGGCCGAGATGCACAAGGGAACATCATGCTTATCGATGAAATTTCTGGCGGCAATATGCGGGTTTATCAAGAAGGTACATATATTCCTCCTCTGGAACTTGAAAAATTAGTACTGGCATAATATTGTATCGTCGCTCTTCCAATCGGAAGGGCGGCGTTTTTTTTGTGGTTTTAATTACCACTCATAAACTTTAAGAAATCGGGCAATTCTGGGCAGGACAAGACATCTAGGAGGTAGTTGAAATGAAGACGATGAAAACCTTGCCTTTGCTGTTGCTTGCAGCCGTGCTATTAATAGCAGGCTGTTCGAAGAAGGATACGAAGCTTCCGGTAAGTGCGGAGAAGGTGGAAGCGATTGTTTCACCGCTGATCGATAAGGATGGAACGGAAATCGGGAATGTAACAATGAGTGAGGATGCAAAAGGCGTAACCATTAGCATTGAAGCAGAAGGATTGCCGCCAGGGTTGCATGGCGTCCATATTCATGAGACGGCTGTTTGCACTCCTCCAACATTTGAATCAGCCGGAAGCCATTTCAATCCAACGAAAAAAGAGCATGGTTTCGACAACCCGAAAGGCTTCCATTTAGGCGATTTGCCGAATGTTGAAGTGGGAGAAGACGGGAAAGTGGAGGCGCAAGTGACGACAGCGGACCTCACATTGAAGCCGGGGGCTGACATGTCGCTGCTCGACAAAGATGGAAGTGCCCTCGTCATTCATGAGGGGCAAGATGATTATAAGACCGATCCGGCAGGCAATTCGGGCGCACGGATTGCATGTGCGGAAATTAATAAGAAATGACAAAAACCGGTAGCAAGAGCCAATGGCCTGCTACCGGTTTTCCGTTTATCTATGGTTTCAAAATCACTTTAATGCAATCATCTTCATGTTCGAAGAAATGATGATAAGCGGACGATGCTTCTTCCATCGGTACGACGTGAGTAATGATTTCCGTTGGATCAAACTCTCCATTCTTGATTTTCTCGAACAGCATAGGCATGTAATGAATGACCGGGGCTTGTCCCATTTTTAACGTAATGTTTCGTTCAAATAGATTGCCTAGCGGGAACATGTTATAAAACATTCCATAAACGCCTGTCAACTGGATGGTACCGAATTTCCGGACAGCTTGGTGGCCGATTTCCAAAGCGCTTAATGTCCCGCCTTGCACTTTCATCTTCTGGCCAAGCTTCTCCAGCATATTCTTCTTTCCATCCATACCGACACAGTCGATAACGATATCGACGCCGCCCTTTGTCAATTCCTTTATATGAGCTCCCATATTATCATATTCGTCGAAATTGAAGGCTTCCACGTTATTCATGTTCACAGCATGGTTCAAGCGATAAGGAACATGATCGATTGCGATAACGCGTTTTGCCCCTTTCATCCAAGCAAACTTTTGTGCCATGAGGCCAACGGGACCGCAACCAAGAACAGCCACCGTATCGCCAGGAGAAACACCAGCATGCTCTACACTCCAATAAGCGGTTGGCAAGACGTCAGACATGAACAAAAGAGCTTCATCTGGCAGTTCACATGATTCAGGGATGATAAAAGGTGTTGTATTCCCATATGGAACTCGCAAATATTCTGCTTGGCCTCCAGGATAGTTGCCATACCGTTCAGTGAATCCGAAATAGCCGCCGGTGTCCATGTGAGGGTTCGGGTTGGAGTTATCACATTGGCTTTCCATTTCATGCTGGCAATAAAAACATTCGCCGCAAGAAATATTGAATGGAATCACAACACGGTCGCCCTTCTTCACCTTTGTTACACCGGGGCCGACTTCTTCCACAATCCCCATGGGCTCATGACCGATGACGTAATCCTTATGCGTAGGCAAAGCTCCGGCATAGATATGCAAGTCAGAACCGCATATGGCAGTCGAAGTGATGCGCACGATAATATCATCGGGGTTCTCAATTTTCGGAGCCTCCACTTTCTTGACCTGAATGTCCTTTACTCCTTGGAACGTGACCGCTTTCATTGAATCCCTCCTCGTATCGTATCTTCTTATGTTCCCCTGAAAGAAGTCGACTAACCGTGAGATAGGGAATTTCTGAACAGTTTATTTTAAAATGAAGTTTTCTGTATAATATGGCTGCGAGTTTTCATTGAAAGCAACGCCGATGCCAAGGTGGCTGTAGTCTTTTATTAATATATTGTCACGATGTCCCTTGGAATTCATCAAGCCTTCGTGGGCAAAAATACTGCTCGATTGACCGTATGCCAAATTTTCTCCGGCTCTGATAAATTGGATATGGTCGTCCTTCATCCGGTCGAATGGTGATTTGCCTTGTAAATTGTCATGGCTGAAATAGTCATTGTCGGCCATATCTAGACTGTGATTCCTTGCTGTTTCAGAAACGCGCTCATCCCATGAAAGGATGGACCGCCCGTGACGGACTCGGGCAGCATTCGTCAAATCGTACAGTTGTTGTTCAAAACCGAGCCGCAGAGCCGGATCAGCCAACGCGTACAAATCGGGTTTCTTCCGCTCCAATTCCGTTGTAACAAGCTGCACCGCCGTTACGGTTGTACCTTGATGGAGATCGTAGAAGACATATGTGTAGATATCTCCCTGTTTGAAAACATCCATGCCTTCATCCTCTTGTAGCACATAAATGTTTAAACCTTTGCGTATTTCCGTCACAGGTTCGCCAAGTGCTTTGCGTACCTCTGCTTTCGGGGTGCCGTAGGCAATGCCGTTTGTAGACGAGACGAGATCGTCGTTTGTGTAAATGGCCGCCACTTTTTTATTTTTCCCAAACGCGATCATAACAAAATTTTGGTAGTCTTCATGGTAGGTAAGCCAATCGGTGCCGTATTCGTTTCTCGAATGGCTCTTTGGTTCTCCGAGCTCCCTCGTCACGTCTTCCTCGGACGATCCGATTTCTATATTGTGAATGGAAATCGGTGAAAGCACGGGTTTTTCCAAAGCGGGTTTGGGCACTTCTTTTGGTACAACCGCATCCCAATCCGCTGTTTTGGCAGAGATGAAGTAGAGGAAATGATCCCATTTATCCCGGATTGTATCAATGGTGGAGGACACGCTTTCGTTATTGAAAAATTCCTGGACCCTCTCATCGACAGGCTGTAAAAATGATAGGTCGATATGCTTGGACACCGGCTCTTCCCATAATGGCTTCGCCAAGTACAAGGCAACTATGAATATAATGAAGAGTAACAGCCGCTTCACTAGAAATCGCCTCCTTCCTAGTTATTGTATCCGTTTTTTTGGATTGGAATACAGCAAGAGCTCTTTAGATTTGATTTCCGTTTGTGAAAGTGCGGAAACCTTGTATACTTAAAGAATAATGAAGGACCCGGAAATGTGGGGGAGGCGTTGTCATGTTTAGTGGGTTGAGTTCTATACCAAGTTGGTTTTATATGCTGGCGTTTGCGGTCGTCATCTTATTAGTGGTTTTTATTGAATGGAAAACGAGGTGACAGGAGATGGCAGGCGGAAAATCAAAAAGGCAGAAACCGAAAGTGTCTTCTGAATTAGAGGAAATTCGTGCGGAGGATTGCTGGCGGCGGGATGGTTTTATCGAAAACGTTCGAATCGTTGATGGGATATTGGGCGTAGAAGAAGCACGTGTTGTGTTTGACGGCTGTCACTTAAAGGATGTGTCATTCGCCAATGCAACTTTCCATGAGGTTGAGTTTGTCGATGTCATTTTTGAAACATGTGATTTTTCTAACGTCCAATTGGAGCATGCCGTGTTCCATCGCTGTGAAATAAGGGGTTCCAAGCTGACTGGTGCAAACTTGGCAAACTCGAAGTTGTCGCATACATTATTCCAGGCTTGCGACGGGCGATATGTCAATTTTAGCTTTGCTGAGTTGAAGATAGTAGATTTCTTGGAATGTCATTTGCCTGATGCCGATCTTTATGAGTGCGTTGGGACGGGCTTCCGTTTTGATAAATGCCAAATCGATAACATCAATTTGGCGGAAACTGATTTGGATGGAGTCGATCTATCGACAAGCACCTATGACCGGCTTGAAGTGACGCTGACAAAAGTAGCGGGATGCATCGTATCCCGAGAGCAGGCCATGGGGTTTGCACGCATGCTGGGCTTAACAGTGAAAGAGGAATAATGGTATACTGATACACAACCTGAGGATAGAAAGAGTGGAAAAATAATGTTGTCATTTGAACAGAAGCAAAAAATAATTGAATCCTTTCCAGAATTGACGCGGAAAGAGGTTTCCTTAAAACGCCTGAATTATCATTATGAAGACAGCTTGTACGAGAAAACCATTGTCGTGCAGCATCTGCATCCAAACGGGAATGGCTATGTGTATGTCGAGGGTATTTCTGGCTACACACCTGATGACCGGGGGCTCGTTAATATCCGCGAGGCGTCGGAAGAAGAATTGCGGCGGACAATTGAAGATGCAATCCGTGGATTAGCGACAGAAGAGCAATGGGACGAAGCGGAGTCGATCGAGGAAGCTTGGGTGAATGACCAAGGCCAGAAGCTGACACTTCTGGAGGAGGAAGGGTTTTTCAACATTTACCATGGCTATAACTTAGAAGAAAGCTTCGGGGATTATGGAGAAGCAGTGGATTATTTGAAAGAAGAGCGATTCAAACGCAGCGGGGGAGATTTGAAATGAAAGGCAAGACGCTCGTTATCGGGTTGATTCTTTTTGTTATCATCGTTGTAGCAGTCATCTATTTTGCTATGATGGCCCAGTTCAAGAAAGATGAGAACGGATGGGAGCCAATCGACTCGGAGTTGCATATGATAACGGAGAACGGGATATATTGAGAGGAACGCACACTTGGATGAGAATCCGGGTGTGTTTCTTTTTGTTTTCACTAAAAAACCATCTGCACACAGTATGTGCAGATGGAATCAATCAATGCCAATTACCGGCTTTATATGGGCCTTTCCGAAATGGCAGCCACCAGTTCCATTTGCCGAACAGCTTCATCAGACTTGGAACGAGCAACAGGCGAATAATGGTCGCATCGATGGCAACAGCTATCGCGATGCCGACGCCAATTTGCTTGACGGGCATGACATCTGTAAAAGCGAATGCGCCTGTCAGAACAATCATGATCAGGGCGGCGGACGTAATAATTTTGCTCGTGGCCGCAAGCCCTTCTACGGTGGAGTGATCATTGTCCAATGTGTTGGCGTACTCTTCCTGCATCCGTGAAATGAGGAACACTTCATAGTCCATGCTTAAACCGAAGACGAGGCTGAAGATGATAACCGGGATAATCAAGGCAATCGTGCCGGGATGCAACCCGAAGTGTCCGTATTGGAAAATGTACACCAAAATTCCGAAAGTCGCGGACAAGCCGATAATATTCATCAGAATAGCCTTAATCGGTATTAAAATCGAGCGGAACGCGATCATTAAGATAATCATGGTAGAAATGACGATGAGCAAGAGGACGGACAAAAGATTATCAAAAATCTCATCAAAGATTTCCTGATTAAATTTCGGTTGACCCCCGATCAGCAAATTCCATTCGGTATTGCGAGTCGACCAATCCCGGACCCAATCCTGTGCCTCATCCGATGTGCCGCCAGCAGTCAAGGTGACTGGGATGAGTAATTGCTTTCCTTGGACAAACGAGTCGAGCAATGGGGCAAGCTGTGCTTTCATTTCAGGAACTTGGAGTGCCTGCTCCCATTCGGCTGGTGACGCAATGCCGCTCGCAGAATAGATCGTCGTTGCCGAATCAACCAAAGGATCTGATGTTAATTCATCCTCTAACTGTTTCATCGACTCCAATCCATTCGTATCCGACCAGCCCTCTTTTCGTTCCGCTATGACATAAACAGAAGATTGATCACCTAAACCGAACGTCTCATCCATGAGTTCATAGGAAGATCTTGTATCGTAGGAGGTTGGCAGAGAGTCAATCTGTGGAATCGTCAATTCCATATTCTTCGCAGGAATTAAGGCGGTGCCGAGCAATACAAGCGCAATAATCGTAATAAGGATCGGGCGCTTGATCACCCCTTTGGCAAATTGACGCCAACGATTTGCCCCGTTTTCTTTCACTTTCAATATCTGCCCTTTGTTTATCCGGTCGCCAAGCAGGATGAGGATCGAGGGCAGTAATGTGATCGAGCTGAGTACTGCCATGCCGACAATGATCATGCCGCCGAGCGCGATGTTCTGGAAGATTTCAACTCGAATGAGCAACAATGCACCGAGCCCGATGAAAACGCAAAACGCCGAAAAGATAACAGAGCGTCCGGCTGTGCGGATGGTTGTTGCGACAGCTTCCATGATTTCGCTCTTTTTTCGCTCCTCTCGGTACCGGCTAATGAAAAGAAGGGAGAAATCGATGCTTAGCGCGAGTCCGAGCATGGGAACAATATTTAGGACGAAAATGGACAAGTCCATCTGTCCACCTAGCAGCGATAAAATCCCGAATGCTGAAACGACCGTTGCAATACCGACGAATAGCGGAACGAGAGAGGCAGCGACAGAACCGAAAGCGAATAACAGCACGATAATTGCGATCGGGAGACCAATCGCCTCTGCTTTCATGAGGTCTCGCTGGCTGGCTGTATTGATGTCCTTTGTAATAGCGGATTGTCCGGTCAAGGTGACGCCTTTTTTATCCCCAATTGCTTCCCGGATCAACGTAACGACATCCGCCCGGTCCTTTTCTGGTTCGTTAAAATGAAGCAGTGCGTAGGATACCTCTTTGGAATATTGCGTTTCATGATCCAGTGGCGAATCGATTTCAGAAACGACATTTAATTTATTGATTCGGGACAAAGTGGATTCGATCGCTTCGTCCGGCACGTGATCGAATACGACAAACATCGTTTCGGCGGGCAGTTCGAATGTATCGGAAGCCATTTTCATCACTTGTTCATGTTCCGCATCCATCCGGAATCCATCGCCTGCAAGCAAGCTGGGCAGCCGAACGGCAAAAATTGCCATGACAATCACGAAAAGAATCCAGAACGCCATGATGTACTTATGTGCGGAGGTAACTAAACGGGCAAGCAGCCGCATGGTACCGTCCTCCTTTGTATGTATAGTTGCTGTTCCTATCTTACCGGATTCTGCCACCAATGTCTCTTTTGAAATAAAAAAACCACTCTCCGAAGAGAGTGGTTTTGGAAAGTCAAATTAGTTTTTTGTAACGTTTGTAGCTTGAAGTCCACGTTGACCTTGTTCGATTTCGAAACTAACGTCTTGGCCTTCTTCAAGAGTTTTGAAGCCGTCGCCTTGGATAGCGGAGAAGTGTACGAATACATCGTCGCCATCTTCACGTTCGATGAAGCCATAACCTTTTTCTGCGTTAAACCATTTTACTTTACCTTGTTCCATGTTTGTTTCCTCCTCGTGTGCTATGCACACATTGTGTTACTATCCTTGCTCAAGTCTTGAAGCGGTCAAACCGTCACGCCGAACAAAAATAATTCTCCTTTATCATAACAGAGCTATTTTGACAATGCAAGTGAAAAGAATTTATTTAGAAAATAAGTTTAGCAATTGATAAAGAATTGCGGCAATCGTAGCCGAAATCGGCATAGTGATTACCCATGTGATGACGATCTTTTTAGCCACTCCCCATTTAACGCCTTTGACCCGTTGTGCAGAGCCCACGCCCATAATGGCAGAAGAAATGACATGCGTCGTACTGACCGGCAAATGGATCAGCGTTGCGCCAAAAATAATCATCGCCGAACTGAGATCGGCTGCAGCGCCGTTCACCGGACGGATCTTCATAATTTTGCCGCCGACCGTTTTTATGATTTTATAGCCGCCGATAGATGTTCCGAGTCCCATTGCTGTGGCAGCGGCGATTCGAACCCATAATTGGATATCATCGCCGGTTTGCATATTGGCTGCAATCAACGCCATGGTAATGATCCCCATAGCTTTCTGGGCATCGTTTGTACCATGAGTGAATGACTGCAAGGCCGCTGTTCCAATTTGCAAGTAACGGATTCGTTTATTTGCCTTAAACAAATTGCGGTTCTTTAAGACGACTTTGAAGATCGACATCACAAGAAAACCTGCCGCTATCGCGATAAATGGCGAAATGAGCAATGCTTCCAAGATTTTAATGAAGCCGCTATAGTTCAAAACGGCAAACCCGGCAGCAGAGATGGCGGCCCCTGCGATGGAACCGATCAACGCATGGGATGAACTTGAAGGAATCCCAAAATACCAAGTGACCAAATTCCAGATAATTGCTGAAATGAGGGCAGCTAAAATGACGAGAGAACCGTTTTCCAACATAAATGGATCAACGATATCCTTTGAAATCGTTTTGGCAACGCCAGTAAAAGTCAACGCGCCAAGAAAATTCATCGCAGCTGCCATATAAATGGCTGTGCGCGGTTTGAGAGCCCGAGTCGATACAGAAGTTGCAATGGCATTCGCAGTGTCATGGAAACCATTGATGAAATCAAATGCCAAAGCAAAAATTACAATGAGAATGGTGAGTATTACAAATGTATCCATCTGCTTACCCCTTACGCATTACGCATGATGATCGTTTCGATTGTGTTCGCTACGTCTTGGCAGTGGTCAGCAATGTCTTCCAACAGCTCGTACATGTCCTTGAACTGGATGATGCGGATCGGATCTTTTTCCCGAAGGAAGAGTTGTTTAATCGAGGTGCGCAGCACTTCGTCGCAAATCCGCTCATATTCTTTAATCTGCACAGCGTGATCACGCATGGCGACAAGTTTCTTGCGCGCCAGCAATTCCATGGCTTTTACAATTTCGTCTGAGCTTTTAACGATGTTCTCCATGAACTTTTGAATATATTCATCAATTTCTGTAAGCGAGAACATTTCCAAATTCGCTACAAAATGTTCGATGCCATCAAGGATATCGTCCATTTTGATAGCCAGCTGCAATATATCTTCCCGTTCAATCGGTGTCATGAAAGAGGTATTCAATTTCGAGATCAAATCATGAATCAGATCATCACCTTCGGTTTCGTACTTCTTCAATTGAACACTTACTTCTTTCAAATCAGCGACTGATGTCACTTTAAAGTCGTTGGCATAGTGCATCGCTTCTTTTACATGTTCTGCAATCGTGAGCAATGCTGAGAAAAATGGATCGGTTTTACGTGGACTAAACATGTCAAGCCTCCATCCGTTTCCGGAATCAATTTCAGTATTCCTATCATAGCAAATTTCGACAAAAAACCATACAAATTTTATTTGCGGACTTTAAAAGAATTTACTTTATATGTGAATGAATGATGAAATGTTCGGTTGCCAGTTTTATTGAAAAAGTTTTCGATAATTGAAACTTATAGGGGAATGGGCCGTATATATAACCGAGTAGGAAAGAAGGAAACGGAGGTGTTGGCTTTGGAACTGTTTGGCATGCCGATTGTGCAAGTCTATCTGACTGTCCTTATTATTGCTGGTCTAGCCACAATCTTATACATCTTCTTTAGTGATATCACGGAGGGGATCGGTGAAGGCAGTCCATTTCTAGATCCAGCTGTCATTTTGGCATTTATTACATTCACCGCGGCAATCGGGTATATTCTCGAATTACTAACGGGTTGGAATCATAGCCTTACCTTGGTTGTGTCGCTTGTCGGCGCTATCCTGCTGGACGTACTCCTCTATTTTTTCGTGCTCCTACCATTGAAATCTGCGGAGGTTTCGATGACGTATACCGATGAATCGTTAACTGGCCAGGTCGGCAAAGTCATTGTGCCGATTCCGGTGGACGGCTTCGGGGAAATCATCATTGAAACAGTGAACGGTATCATTAACAAGCGGGCGGCCGGCTATGAGAACGAACCGATCGAGTATGGCAAGGAAGTGCTTGTTATTGAAGTGAAGGAAGGCACATTCATCGTCAAGGAGTATGAACCGTTCCGTTTTTCGTAAGATCAAAACTAATAAATTCTTATAAGGGGGAATTGCGATGCCAAGTATTTTTATTATCATTGGGATTGTGGCATTTATTCTGCTAGCCATCGTCCTAGTCTACGTCTCTAAGTATAAGACGGTCGGACCGGACGAAGCGCTAATCGTTACAGGGAGCTATCTCGGCTCGAAAAATGTACATACGGATGATTCCGGAAACCGGATTAAAATCATTCGTGGAGGCGGTACATTCGTCTTCCCGGTGTTCCAACAATCGGAACCGCTCAGCTTGCTATCAAGCAAATTGGAAGTAACAACACCGGAAGTATACACGGAACAAGGTGTTCCAGTGATGGCCGACGGTACAGCCATCATCAAGATCGGCGGTTCCATCTCTGAAATCGCAACGGCGGCCGAACAATTTTTAGGAAAATCAAAAGATGACCGTGAAAATGAAGCGAAAGAAGTTCTAGAAGGTCATTTACGCTCCATCTTAGGCTCGATGACTGTTGAAGAAATCTATAAGAACCGTGATAAGTTCTCACAGGAAGTACAGCGGGTTGCTTCGCAAGACCTTGCGAAAATGGGGCTTGTCATTGTCTCCTTTACAATTAAAGATGTGCGCGATAAGAACGGATATCTTGATTCATTAGGGAAGCCGAGGATCGCACAAGTAAAACGCGACGCTGATATTGCAACTGCAGAAGCGGAAAAAGAAACGCGCATCAAAAATGCTGAAGCATCGAAGGAAGCACAAAAGGCTGAAATTGAGCGTGCTACTGAAATTGCTGAAGCAGAAAAAGAAAACCAGTTGAAAGTGGCTGAGTACCGCCGAGAGCAAGACGTGGCGAAAGCGCGTGCCGACCAGGCGTATGAGCTGGAATCCGCTCGTGCCAAGCAAGAAGTAACCGAGCAGGAGATGCAAGTCCGCATCATCGAACGTCAAAAGCAAATCGAATTGGAAGAGAAAGAGATCTTGCGTCGGGAAAGACAGTACGACTCCGAAGTTAAGAAAAAGGCAGACGCCGACCGGTATGCGATTGAACAAAATGCAGCCGCTGAAAAATCCCGTCAGTTGGCAGAAGCCGACGCGGAAAAATACCGCATCGAGGCTAGAGCCGCTGCCGAAGCGGAAAAAATCCGGCTTGATGGTTTGGCAAAAGCCGACTCGCAACGGGCACAAGGGGAATCCGAAGCCGATGTCATTCGTCTTAAAGGTCTGGCCGAAGCCGAAGCAAAACGCAAAATTGCGGAAGCCTTCGAACAGTACGGCCAGGCAGCTGTCCTTGATATGATTGTCCGCATGATCCCTGAATATGCGAAACAAGTTGCAAGCCCACTATCCAACATCGACAAGATCACTGTCGTTGACACGGGCGGCGGCGAAGGCGGCGGCGCCAACAAAGTAACCTCCTACGCAACGAACCTGATGTCCACGCTCCAAGAATCCTTAAAGGCTTCTTCCGGCATCGACGTCAAAGAAATGATGGAAAGCTACGTAGGCAAAAACACACTGCGTCCCAGCATCGACCGACTGACCGAAGAACTATCCGCTACTAAGTCGAGTGCCGGTGTCGCTACAAAAGAAGAAAATGCATCGACCGAAGAATAATTAATGAAGTGCCCCCGACCCGCCTGGCGGATCGGGGGTTTTTTGTTTGGTGGATGGTGATCGCTAGGGAATTTCGGGTGAACGCCAGAAAATCGGGCTGAACGCCAGAAAAGGCAACTGAACGCCAGATAATCGAAATGAACGCCAGAAACAGCAGGTGAACGCCAGAAAATCGAAATGAGCGCCAGAAACAGCAGGTGAACGCCAGAAAATCGAAATGAGCGCCAGAAACAGCAGCTGAACGCCAGATAATCGGAATGAACGCCAGAAAAAGTAGGTGAACGCCAGATAATAGGAATGAACGCCAGAAACAGCAGGCGAACGCCAGAAAATCGAAATGAACGTCAGAAACAGCAGCTGAACGCCAGAAAATCGGATTGAACGCCAGAAAATAGGAATATCCCAAATATGTACTTTGTATTTCTTCAAATGTTGAGAGTATAGGCTTTGTCCAATTTGTAAACTCTTGAAATCCTCATTTTGATAATCAAAACAACATCAAATCCTCGATTTACGGATTTTGAGTAATAGAGAAACTTTGATATGGTGCAATCGAGGTGAGGAAAATGATATACAAGAAGAGGAAAGAACCAGCTACGTTGCAGGCTTTGAGAAAGTTATTAAGAAGATTACCGGAGACACATGAGAAATACGGTTATGTATCTGAGGATTTTAGGAGGAGGGCAGCGGGCTTTTCGGGGGAGTCCTATTTTGATAAGCATATTAATGAGTTTCGACCATCCTATCCCTATGT
The DNA here is from genome assembly GCF_023168145.1 of Sporosarcina sp. NCCP-2222. GTDB lineage: Bacteria > Bacillota > Bacilli > Bacillales_A > Planococcaceae > Sporosarcina. The sequence continues at coordinate 121,479 of NZ_BQYK01000002.1, read as the reverse complement.
TATACTTCATGATGTTTGCTTAAAGCAGAATGGCATTTACTTTCAAATGGACTCATTGTTAATTACTCCCACTGGAATCTTCATTTTTGAAGTGAAAAACTTAGCAGGAAAAATAATTGTAAAATCTGATCCTACTCAGTTTATTCAAGAAAACTTGAATGAAAGAAAAGTACTTCAGAATCCCATTTTGGAACTGGAGCGCAAGGAGATATTCCTTAAGCAGTGGCTATTAGAAAGGGGAATTGATTTGCCGATCATCGGTATTGTTGTCTTGGCTTATACAAACGAAATTATCATGAATGAACAACCTGCCAAGCAAGTTGTAAGTACACAGGATGTGCCAATCCTTTTGTACAGTCAAAGGCTCGAGCAAGAGATTATTACCTCTCAGCAGATTCGAGAGATAGCAAGTGTAATGATTGTTGAACATCAAGAGTATGTACCGGAACCTCTATTACAAATGTTTGGGATCCCATTGATCGATATTTTGCCTGGTGTTATCTGTCCGAATTGCTTTCATTTCGGTATGAAAAGACTGCTAAGAAGATGGAGTTGCAGTAATTGTGGATGCACATCTACAGATGCTCATCTGGAACTGATTGAGGATTGGTTGGTTTTGGTGGAAAGGAAGCTAACAAATCAACAATTTAGAGAGTTTGCATGTATTCAAGACATTCATGTTGCTAAAAGGCTTCTTCAAAACTCGGGACTCACTATGTACGGAGTATCTAAAGATGCTTACTATTACAGGAACTAGTGATCAACAAGAAAGGTTTAATATTTAACTGAAGCCAGAAAAACGAACCGAACGCCAGAAACAGCAGCTGAACGCCAGAAAGTCAAAACGAACGCCAGAAAAAGCGGCTGAACGCCAGAAAGTCGAAACGAACGCCAGAAAAAGCGGCTGAACGCCAGAAAAACGAAACGAACACCAGAAAACACGGCTGAACGCCAGAAAGTCGAAGCGAATGCCAGAAAAAGCGGCTGAACGCCAGAAAATCGAAATGAACGCCAGAAAGTCGAATCGAACGCCAGAAACAGCGGCTGAACGCCAGAAAGTCGAACCGAACGCCAGAAAAAGCAGTTGAACGCCAGAAAAACGAAACGAACGCCAGAAAACACATCTGAACGCCAGAACCGCAGCCCAAACGCCAATTAATCAATCCTCCCAGCAAACACCCACCCCCAACCCACTCCATTCTTAAGAAATTCTTCATTTTCCCCCTCACTCCCTCTTAAGATTCGCCGTCTATACTGGACCTACAAATGAAACAAATGGAGGTTGCAGGATGATTGAGGTTCGGGAGTTGTATCATTCGTTTAAGATTGGCAAGAAGGGCAAGGAGAAGGAAGTGCCGGTGCTGAAGGGGTTGAATTTTTCGATACAGAAAGGCGAGATCGTTTCGATTGTAGGACGGAGCGGGTCGGGGAAGTCGACGTTGCTGCATATATTGGCGGGGTTTTTGACGCCGGATCGGGGGACGATTCGGGTGGATGGCACGATGACGACTTCTTACTCGGAGGCGGAGCGAGCGGCGTTTCGGCTTTCGACGTACGGGTTCATTTTTCAGAACTTCCAGCTGATGCCGGGGTTAACGGCGTTTGAGAATGTGGAGTTGCCGCTTAAGTTGAGCGGGGTGGACCGGGCCATCCGGAAGCAGAAAGTGAAGGAGCTTCTTACGATCGTTGGATTGACGGACGTACAGCATCACTATCCAAACGAGTTGTCCGGTGGGCAGCAACAGCGGGTGAGTATCGCGCGTGCGCTTATTACGGATCCGCCTATTATTTTCGCGGACGAGCCGACGGGGAGTTTGGATTCCGAGACGGAGCAGGATATTTTGCTGTTGATTCAGTCGTTGAACCGTACCCGCGGGATTACGTTCATTATCATTACGCATGACGATACGGTGGCGGAGACGGCCGACCGGATTTATCGGATGCACGATGGAGAATTGAAGGAAGGAGGCGTGACGCATGCAGTTTAAGGATCAATTGGATTTTGTCCGTCAGCATATTAAGAAGAATAAGTTACGCGTGTTCATGACCATTCTTGCTGCAACAATGGGAACGGCTTTTCTAATCGTTCTGGCATCGGTCGGCTTCGGTATCCATGATACGATGCGAAAAGAGATTTTGGATAATCGCGCGGTAAATGAAATTGAAGTGTATTCGGATCAGATGAACGAGTCGACGGTTGAGAAACTGAAGAAGCGTGACCATATCAAAGCGGTTGTGTACCGGCAATCCATGGACCTGCAGTCTACGATATCCCTAGATGGTTTCGAAGGAAGTCAGCAGCTTATTATCACGGACTTTAAAGAGGAGGGGAAAGTAGGCTTTGCCCTGAAGGAAGGGCGTCTACCGAAAACTTCAAATGAGGTTGTGGTCGGCAGTCATTTTGCCCAGAATCTGATAGAGCCGGGTGAGGATCCGGAATTGCCTGTGACTTATGATGGGGAACTGATGGGAAAACAGTTTACGTATCAGATGGGGTTATATGATGAAAAAGAATCATTCCCGGAAGAGACGGCGTTTACGATTGTTGGTATTGCAAAAGAACCTGCGAAAGATTGGATTCAGGATGCCAATATATATGCGGATGAAAGCATTATCCCTACCTTGAATCAAATCTACCAGGCGAATGTCGAAGAACCGGATGGCGAATTGTTTTATGGCAACGTAAAAATGTACGCAGATAAGCTGGAAAATGTGAAGACTGTGAGCAACGCATTGAAGGAAGAGGGATATTCTGTCTACTCCATTGCTGACCAGCTGGAACAGATTGATGTGTTTTTCCTCGCGTTCAAAGCAGGCTTGGTGTTTGTCGGAACCATTGCCATATTGATTGCTTCGATTGGTATTTTTAACACTATGACGATGGCTGTGACAGAACGGACCCGTGAAATAGGCGTCATGAAAGCGATCGGCGCAAGTCCTAAATTAATTCAGCGGCTTTTCTTAATGGAGAGTGCTTGGATCGGTATTTTAGGGACAGTGATTGCCGTCATCCTTTCGTACGGCATCAGTTATATAGCAAATATGGTCTTGCCAATGATTGTTTCGGCAGCTCTTAGCGAAGAGGATCTTGGTGGATTGGATGTAACATTTTCCATTATTCCATGGCAGCTCGTACTCATTGCCTCTGCGATCAGTATTACAGTTGCAATGGTTTCAGGGTGGCGTCCAGCTAGAAAAGCGACCAAGATTGATGTGATTCAAGCCTTGCGTCAAGAACTATAATAAAATAATCTATTAATTCTAAAAATATGATAGCCAGCTTTGCCCTCCTCCTGTATAATGAAGAAAAATGGGACATACAGTCGATTTATGACGGGCGGAGGGTGCCGATGAAGGAGAAAAAGAGAAAGGTTGCGCCAAAGAAAAAAAGCGGTCGCCCCGTGCTGTATCTGTCTTCTGGAACGGTAACGTTGATGGAGAAGCGTCAAACTATCGCGGAAGCGATTTTTGCTTTGCCGCCGGGCGGCTCGTTTTGCGCGCAATATAATCCAGAACATACCAAGGTGGAGCAGTATACGTTAATTAGCGGAACAATGGATTACGAGCATGAAGGCAGCAGGCGGAGAATGGCAATAGGAGAGACAATCGATGCCTCCCAGCATACCAAAGTGATTACGTTCTACGCGTTGACGGAAGCGGAAGTGGTAATCCATATGGATGCACCATTTTACGAGAAAAATTTCTTTGAGATGCAATTGCTTCAGAGTGAAATGGATGCTGTGGCCCAGGTCGACGGCTATACGTATCAGCACTGTGATCGCATTAGGCAATACGCAATTGAGGTTTGGAAGAAGTTCGATCGGCCTGCCGCCAGCTTAAAGCTGATGAGATGGGGAGCCTATTTCCATGACCTTGGGAAATTGGCAATTCCGCCCGCCATCTTGAATAAACCAGGAAAGCTGACACCAGCGGAATGGGATATTATGAAATCCCATTCGCAGAGAGGGGCGGACATGCTTCGGAATCATCCGGTAGAGTGGTTGCGAGAGGCGGCCTATATCGTAGAGCAGCATCATGAACGGTTTGATGGCAAAGGGTATCCTTATGGGTTAAAAGGAGAGGAAATCTCCTTGGAAGCGGCCATTGTCTCTGTTGTGGATGCTTTTGATGCTATGACGACGGATCGCGTATACAAGAAAGCCACGCCCGTAGAGGTAGCATTGGAAGAGTTGTTGAAAGAAAAAGGGAAGCAATTCAACCCGGCTGTGGTGGACGCTTTTGTGGAAGTCATAGCAGAGAAGAAGGGCGAGATTGGATGGACTATGTTCGAGCAATGCGAAAGCTAATTGGCCAGCGTCCTTTGTTGACGGTCGGTTGTGGTGTCATTCTAACAAAAGATGACCGTATTTTGCTTCAGCACCGTGTGGATGAGGATAATTGGTGTATCCCGGGCGGCGTGATGGAAATCGGGGAAACGTTTGAGGAAACAGCGAGGCGGGAGACGTTTGAAGAGACGGGCCTTCATGTGAATCAATTGCAGTTGTTCGGCCTGTATTCAGGTGATGCCTGTTTTGTAACCTATCCGAATGGAGATGAAACGTATAGCGTCCAGGTGATCTTCATTACATCAGATTTCAGCGGCAGCCTCCAACAGAGTGGGGCGGAAAGCATAGCCCATCATTTTTTTGCAAAAGAAGAGCTGCCTGTGAATCTGAACCCGCGTCAACGCCAATTTATTGAGGAATGGGCGACAGGGAAAAATTGTATAAAATAACGACTGAGACCTGGGAGACCGGGTCTTTTCATTTTATTTCCCAGACAAAAAGGTGCATGATAGAAAGAGGAGTTTCATTCTATTTTCGAAAGGCGGAGGAAGTATGGAATATCGTATCGAGCATGACACATTTGGAGAAATTAAAGTTCCGGCAGAAAAGCTATGGGGCGCCCAAACCCAGCGGAGTAAACAAAACTTCAAAATCGGCGGCGAACGGATTCCACTCGGAGTCATTCGTGCGTTTGCGCATCTGAAGAAGTCGGCTGCTATCGCAAGCCATTCGTTCGGAAATTTGTCCGAAGCGAAAATGAAGGCGATTGCCGCGGCAGCGGAAGAAGTGTTGGAAGGCAAATGGGACGACCATTTCCCGCTTGTCGTCTGGCAGACCGGAAGCGGAACGCAATCGAATATGAATATGAATGAAGTGTTAGCGAACCGAGGTAACCAGCTGCTTGAGGAATGGGGAGAGGAAGAACGCCTCCATCCGAATGATGATGTTAATAAATCCCAAAGTTCCAACGATACGTTCCCGACAGCTCTGCATGTGGCAGGTGTTATCGCGGTGGAACGTGACGTTTTACCGGCGATTGCCGTGTTAAAAGAAACACTCGGTAAAAAATCCGAGGCATTCATGGATGTTATAAAAATCGGCCGTACTCATTTGCAAGATGCGACGCCTCTTACGCTTGGACAGGAAATTAGCGGGTGGCACCGGATGCTGGAAAAGACCGAGCGCATGCTGAAGGACAGCGTTCAATCGATGAAAGAGCTTGCCATTGGCGGAACTGCAGTCGGCACAGGCTTAAACGCACCGAAAGGCTTTGGAGACAAAGTAGCGGAGGAAATTTCAAAATCGGTCGGTATTGAGTTCACATCCGCTTCGAATAAATTCCATGCCCTCACCAGCTATGATGAAGTCGTCTACACACATGGCGCTCTCAAAGCACTTGCGGCAGATTTAATGAAAATCGCAAACGATGTGCGCTGGCTTGCAAGCGGTCCGCGTTCGGGCATCGGGGAAATCACGATTCCAGAGAATGAACCGGGCAGCTCCATCATGCCGGGGAAAGTGAACCCGACACAAAGTGAAGCGTTGACGATGGTCGTCGCGCAAGTCATGGGGAATGACGCGACAATCGGCTTCGCGGCAAGCCAAGGGAATTTTGAATTGAACGTGTTCAAGCCGGTCATCATTTACAACTTCCTGCAATCCGCGAAGCTGCTCGCTGACGGCATGCATAGCTTCAATGACAACTGTGCAGTCGGCATCGAGCCAAACCGCGAGGAAATTGATCGCAAAGTGAAGAACTCGCTTATGCTCGTAACAGCATTGAATCCGCATATCGGTTACGAAAATGCGGCTAAAATTGCGAAGACGGCTCATAAGGAAGGCACAACATTGAAAGAGGCGGCGCTCAAAACGGGTTTATTGACCGAAGAGCAGTTCGATGAATACGTCGATCCGTCCAAAATGATCGGCCGGTAAGCGATGGAGAAGACAGGTTGTCCCTATTGCCATCTGACCGAGGATCCCGAGCAGCAGATACTATTTGAAAACGAGACGTGCGCTTATATCCAGAAGGCTTCTGAGCAGACCATTTTAGAAGGCAGCGGGTTAATTATCCCAAAGAGTCATGTGTCGGATGTGTTCGGGCTGACGGAAAACGAATGGCGGGATACACAGGAGCTGCTTTTAAAGGCGAAGGCTTATTTGGAAGAGCGGTATAACCATGAAGGTTATTCGGTTGGCTGGAACACAGGCGAAGTCGGGGGACAGTCCATTATGCATGCGCACTTACATGTGATTCCGCGTTTTGCGGATGAGCCGTTTGCGGGAAAGGGAATCCGGTATTGGATCAAACAAGACAAAAATGCACGGAAAATGCATGGAATGTCCACAAAGTTGTAACCCTCTTGCACCCGCAACTCCGTTATGATGGAAGGACATTACAATATAAAGGAGTAGACATGAATGATGAAAAAGCTCATGCCTATCATAGTGATACTTGTGCTTGTCCTTTCCGCATGCGGAGACAAGTCGAAAGATAACGGTTCTGCCCATGGGGAGATGGAAGTGGGTCATGAAAAGCATTTGCCGAACGGCGATTTACAGGAAGTGACGGAATCTGCAGCGGTTCTGCCGAAGTTCTTGGATGACAAACCGGAAGATATGCGGCTTGTGTATCAAGTGGCAGCTAATGCTGAAGATGTCTTAGCTTACATGCCTTGCTATTGCGGTTGTGGTGAAAGCGCGGGTCACGGGAGCAATCTAAATTGCTTCGTTGATGAAATTCGCGAAGATGGATCTGTCGTCTGGGACGATCACGGCACTCGTTGCCTCGTCTGCCTGGAAATTGCGGCGAAATCTGTGCAAATGAAGCAAGAAGGCAAGTCAATGAAGGAAATTCGCGAATACATTGATAGCACATATAGTGACGGTTATGCTGAACCAACCGACACACCGATGCCAGCGTAAGATGATTGGTGTTCTCGGCAAGTCTAAACAAAGACTTGCCGATTTTTTTGTTTATTGTACCATTTCGGTTGCACGAGAGAAAACAAGCGAATATACTTAATTGAACAGTGGTCAAATAAATGCCGGGAGGTGATTTACATTCTAGTAGGGTTGCAAACAATGAACATTATGCTGCGCTTTCTGTTAGAGCTGCTTGGGCTGGCCATCTATGGATATGCAGGATATAAACTGGGCACAACGCCAATGATAAAATTCGGATTATCCATAGGGCTGCCTTTCAGCATTGCAGTCATCTGGGGATTATTCGGTTCTCCGCAAGCAGCAGTACAGTTACCGGCGAGCCTTCATGCAGTTCTGGAGGGCGTTGTTTTTCTAACCCCAGCAGTGTTGCTTCTATTTATTGGGAAAGGAGCACTTGGATGGGGGTATGGGGTCTTGGTTGTAGTGAACCGAATCTTCATATCAGTTTGGGAGCAGTAGGCGCTTCTTGCGAAAATCGTGCGTTTGTTTTACTCTTTATTGAACAGTGGTCAATCAAGGAGGAGCTCAAATGTCTGCAAGAAGAACGGCAAATGAAGAACTGTCGAGGGAAGCCATACTGGACACGGCCCGGCAGCTGTTTATTGAAAATGGGTATGACAAAACATCGATGAGGCAAGTGGCAACCGAATTAAAATGCAGTCATGGCGCCATTTATTATCATTTCAAGAACAAGGCGGATTTATTCCAAGCGGTCGTCTCACATGATTTTTCGAAGTTGGATTTTCTCATTGATGAGATTATGGCAACTGACTCGCAGCCTCTGGAAAAATGCCGTGCAATTTTATTAAAGTATATCGAGTTCGGCCTTCAAAACAAAAGCCATTATGAAATGATGTTCATGCTGAAGGATCAAGAAGTGCAAGGCTATTTGCAGGATCATCCGAATCAAAGTTATGAGAAGTTTGCGGACGCCTTACAAACACTTACGAATGGGAAGATGACCATTAAAGATATGTGGTGTTTGTTTTTATCTTTGCATGGATTCGTATCGTATTATTGCTACACCTCCCAAACTTTTGAAGATGTACGGGTATTAGCGGAGGCGCACGTGGCATTTTTGATGAAGGGGATGTAATGGTCCCTTTTTGAATTTAATTGAACAGTGGTTAATTAAAAGGAGGAATAACAATGAAAAAAGCGATTGTCCTGGGAGCTTCAGGAGGAATGGGATATTCTCTAGTCAATGAATTGACTGGAAGAGGTATAGCGGTAGTTGCATTTGCAAGAAACGAAGCGAAGCTGAAGTCACTGTTTGCTTCAAATCCACTCGTCACAATCCATCCTGGAGATGTACTTGACAGGGAAGCAGTGTACAAGGCGGCAGCAGGTGTTGATACAGTTTTCCATTCCGTGAGCATTTCCTATGAGCAGTGGAATGAAAAACTGCCGCGCATTATGAAGAATGTGATGAATGCGTCGACTGGCCGTAAGCTTGTCGTAGTGGACAATGTCTATGCATACGGCAGGCAAGAGGGCAAAAGGGTTTCGGAGGAGACAAAGAAAAACCCGCACACCAAAAAGGGAAAGCTTCGCTTGGCGTTGGAGCAGGAGCTAAAAGAATCCGAAATTCCTTGTATCATAGCGCATTTTCCAGACTTCTACGGACCCGGAGCGGAGAGTACGATTCTCCATCATACATTAAAAAGTGTTCTATTAAATAAAAAAGCGGGGTATGTCGGCAGGTTGGATATCCCCCGGGAATTCATTTTTACTCCGGACGGCGCCAAGGCGCTTGTAGAACTGGCGATGAACGAAAGCGCATACGGCCAAAACTGGAATATTCCCGGTGAACGTTTGGTGACGGGAAATGAACTCGTCGATATGATTCGTAGTCTGACTGGCTATGATAAAAAAGTCAGTTCAGTTACGAAGCCGATGATCCGGTTAGCTGGCCTTTTCAATCCATTTATGCGAGAATTTCTCGAGCTGTCCTATTTATACGAGAACCCATTCCAACTGGATGGCAGCAAATATGAAAGGGAGATCGGGGCTCTCCCGAGAACGCCTTATGAGGAAGGGCTCAGGCAGACACTGGCTTTTCAAGCAGACGAAGCAAACTAAAAAAGCCGGTAAGGGAAGGAGTACCTTCTCTTACCGGCTTTTGCAACATCAGATGCCTGGCAAGATGCCGCTTAGCAAACTGAGGAGATATACCATGGCAAGCGCAGTCAGGCCGGCGATGAAGCCGCCGACAGACCAGGCTTGAATCGTTTGGGGAATCGTGAGACGCCCGAATTTATTAACAACCCAGAAGCCCGAATCGTTCGGCAAGGACAATCCGATTGCCCCTGCGCAGATGGCGAGGCCGAGCAAAATCGGGGAGGCGCCAAGTTCGACGGCCATCGGTCCCAAAATAGAGGAAGTCGTGACGAGCGCGACTGTCGCAGAACCAAGGGAAGCCCGTAGAATTTGAGAAAAAATAAATGCCAGAACGAGTACTGGGATGCTCCAGCCTTGCATCGTGCCAATCAAGTAATCGCCGATGCCGCTTTGGTTAATGACGGCGCCGAATGCTCCACCTGCACCGGTAACTAGAATAATCATCCCGGCCGAGTTGATGGCATCATCGTAGAGATCTTTGTAGGGAACCGAAATGTAAGGACGCAATACAATAAGCGCGACGATCACACTAATAAGCAAGGCGACGTTTTTATCTCCAATGAACCCGAGGATATTGGATAATGTACCTTCCTCCAGCCATAATTGAGTAACGGTATTCAATAGGATCAAAATGATCGGCAAGCCGAGCATGAAAAATGACAAGCCAGTGGAAATTTCTTTCCGCGGTGCAGCGACGGGATCGGCAATCATTTCTTCTTCGGGAGCATCTGCGTCCGTTTTGATTCGCTTGCCGATAAATGTACCGTACAAGTACCCGCCCACCATAGCGGCAGGAATTGCACAAATGATTCCATACAGAATGAAGAGGCCGAGATCTGCCCCAGTGTTTTCCGCAACGACGAGCGGTCCAGGCGTCGGTGCGATCATACTGTGAGAGACGATCAAACCGATACCGAGCGCTGTAACGAACGTGACGATGGAGATGCCGGTTCTTCTGGACAAGCTTCTAACTAATCCGCTCAGAATAACAAAAGCGGCGTCAAAGAAAACGGGAATGGAAACGGCGACCCCCGTCAAGGAGAGTCCTGCCGCCGACCGTTTAATGCCGAACACACGCAACACGGCTTGGGCAATCTTCTCAATTGCACTTGAAACACCTAAAAATTGTCCGAAGATGACGCCGAGACCGATCAGGATTCCAACGCCAGTTAACGTATTCCCAAAGCCTGTTGCGACAGTTTTCGGAATATCAGCAAGCGGGAAGCCGAGTGCCAGGGCTGCTACGAGAGCCACGCTGATTAGTGAAATGAACGGCTCCACTTTTAATTTGAGAATTAAGAAAAACAATGCGGCCAAAGCCAGGAGAAAAATCACAATAAGCATATTGCCTTCAACCATTTCATAACCCCTTTTCTCTTTAAGACTCCAATTCTTGAACGACTTTCTTTAATGTATCCACTTCGCCGACGTTACCCGGGAAGATTATATAAGGGATGCCCGGGAAACGGCTTTCCTGGCCAGTTTGCCAAACAGGAACGCCGGGAGCGACTTGTCCCATTACTTCCGCTTTCTTCACACCTAATCCTTTTGTCCCCACATCGCTTGACGTGATGCCGCCTTTCGCGATTACATAGGATGGGCTCGGATTACAATTGTGGACGAACTGCGTCATCGCATCGGAAATAGAGACGGATAAAGCGAGCTCCTCCTCTTTCCGGCCTTCTCCCAAATCGAGCCGCTGCCTCGTTGTGTAAACACAAACCGTCTGGCCTTCACTGATTTTCTGATTGATGAGTTGCTGAATCCGCGCTTGTTCCACTTCAAACTTAATGCCGTTTTGGACGAGATGGCAATCAAATTCGATGAAATGAATGCCGGCAACATTGCGAAGTTCATTCAGCTGATCGGTCGTCTTCTGCACATGGGAGCCGACGATGATCAAACCGCCGTTGCTCGAGGCTTCTTTAAGCAATTCCCTTTTTGTCAAATAAGGTTTGCTTGAAACGTCGCCAATGACTTTCGTAAAGGAAGCGGCCGTACGGAATAAAAACCGTTTGCCTTTGGCAATGGCCTGCAGGAGAGCAATGGAAAAGGCTTTAACATCATCTTCAGAGACGGCGTTGATGACTACCTTTTGAAAGCTGCTCAGACTGAGTAATTTATCAGCAATCAAATCAATGGAGAGCGAGCGCAATTCCTCCAAGGAAATGGATACAACATTATCAGCCGGATAAGTGCCTTCAGTTTTTTCGGCTATCCATTGTTTCAAATCGCTGCTTTGGAAACCGAACATCCGGTCTTTCGCGAACTCTGTCTCTCCGGCAGGCACGTAGTCGCCGCCTTGCTTAACGTAATGGATATCACCGATTGTCTCCCGGCCGCCTTCTTGAAAGAATGGCAAAATAATCTCTCCGTCGATCGCTTGTCCCATATTGCTTTCCAACGTGTTTCGCAATACTTCCGTTTCAAGTGGGTAGTGGCCGCGCAACGTGGAATCTCCGCGGCTGATCAACAGGAAGGGCATCTCCATTTCTGTAGAAACCTTCGCGATCCGTTCAGCTATATCCGTATGCACTTTTCTTGTCTCATCAGCCGAAAAGGATCTCGAGTTAGTTAATAGAAACACCATTTGGCGTTCATCTTGAAAGACGGCGCGGATCGTTTCTAGCGACCAGTCCGTAAAGACTGGAATACCATGCACGGTCTGGACACCCGTTGGATCATCGTCGAGCACAATGATTTTGTGGGTGAAAGAAGAACGTTCCTCCTTCCATAACTTTTCAAGTTCCTCGCCATGTGATGGGAGCTGCTGGACCTGTTCCGTTATATTCCCCACGATTACTTCCCGCCTTTCGGCACTTCGAAGTTCGCCAGCTTCTCGTAATACTGAATGACGCCCGAATGGTCATCTGTCGCTTTGCCATCCACTTTAAGCGCATGGAACATTTCGAGAACACTTGACGTGAGCGGCATCGGCACGCCAATGTCATGGCCTGCGTTCACGACATTCGTTAAATCTTTCATATTAATATCAATCCGTCCGCCCGGTGCAAAATTGCGTTCCAAGATCAGTGGAATTTTGGCATCGAGTACCGCGCTGCCAGCAAGTCCGCCACGGATCGCTTGGTACATTTTTTCAATATCAACACCAGCTTTGGCAGCAAGCACAACCGCTTCGGACATGGCGGCCATCGTGACGTTCACTAGGATTTGATTCGCCAGCTTCGTCGTAGACCCGCTTCCGCTTCCGCCGACATTCGTTACATCGGTTCCCATCGCTTCTAACACTGGCCGACTTTTTGCAAGTGCCTCTTCGTCACCGCCCACCATAATGGATAGAGTGCCGTCCTCTGCTTTCGGTTGGCCTCCACTTACAGGCGCATCGAGGAAGGAAGCGCCATATGCTTTCAATTTATCTGCGCAGGCAACCGAGTCGACAGGGGATACCGAGCTCATATCAATAACAATAGAGCCTGCCTGCAAGCCTTCCGAGACCCCTTCAGGACCAAATAATACGTGTTCTACAATTTTTGCATTCGGCAGCATCGTAATAATGAAATCGCTTCCATTTGCTGCCTCTCTTGGCGTTTTTGCCTCATGTGCACCCTCTATAACAACGGCCTTTCGTGCTTCTTCATTCACGTCAAATGCGCGAACTTCGAAGCCGGCCTTCAGCAAATTGAGGACCATCGGACGGCCCATGATTCCTAAACCAATAAAACCAACTTTCATGGGAAAGCCTCCTTCGTATCTATCGAATTGCAATTTGAGTATACAACAATAATTCTGACTTGTATACAATATGATTATACTTGCATACAATAACCTATTCTTGTCCATCATCCTGTATACTATGGGTAAGAACAGGGGGTGCGACATGGAACAGCATGCGGGAACCGCACAGTTGCTGGCGTACGAAACGATTCGGGAGCAAATTGTCACGGGTTCGTATCCCGGCGGCATGAAGCTGGTGGAGGAACGATTAGCCGAGGAGATTGGAGTAAGCCGAACTCCGATTCGTGAAGCCATCCGCCGCCTGGAGCAGGAAGGGTTGATCAAGCGAAAAAAGGTGATCAAACCGACAGAGCAGGACATGCGCCACATTTTCCAAATGAGGATGCTTATTGAAAGCCATGCCGCCAAAATGGCTGCGACGTACATGCTTGTAGAAGACATTGAGAAGCTGAAAGACTCCATCGAACAGGCGAAAACCGGAACACATGATGAAATTGTGAAAGCGAATAAACGATTCCATGACTTGATTGTCAAAGAAAGCCGCAACCCGATCATGATTGAAACCGTTGATAAGATGCAATCCATCATCTACTTATTCAGTAGAGCCGTCGTTTTCCACAAACGCCCTTTTCTGCTCGAGGAGCATGAACAAATTTGTGAGGCCATCCGCAATCGGGAAATCGAAGAAGCCGGGCGGTTAATGGAGAAGCATTTGGAAGCAGATTTGGAGTTCACTTTAAATATCGTCAAATAGGCTCGGTTTGATTCATTTTTAGGGAAAGCCAAAAAGTCGCTAAGTCGCTTTGATTGACAAACTTACATTCACTTTTCTGAATTTGTGCGTAGGACTTTAAATTTCCTGCAAAAGGGTTTATGATGTGGGAATGAATTTGGACAACCGGTGCATAGTTGTACCGGATGACACTCTATTTCATTAGCAAATGAGGGAGAGATGAAATGGTTTTCGAAGGCAATAATAAAATCCGGAGAAGAATCTATCAGGCACTCGAAGGATTAACAGATGAAGAATTTAACGGCAAACCATCTGGCGGCGGCTGGTCCCCTAAACAGATTCTGGAGCATCTGACGTTGATGGAAACTTATATAGCAACAAAGATAATGAAGGAAATGAAAAACCCGGATAGCCTCCGTACTTCTAAAAAGATCATCCTTTTGGCGAGCGACCGGGTCGTAAACGTGAACCTGCCGGAGCAAACACAACCGACGGAGCAATATAAAACAATTGCAGATTTGAAGGAAGAGCTTCATAATTCTAGAATCTATCTGCTAGACGTATATGACGCCAGTTGCAAAGATGCGTTGCGCGACAAATCTTTTGCCCATCCAAACTACGGGCATATCCCGCTCATCCAATGGTTTCCGTTCATCGGACTTTACGAAAAATGCCATTTGAAGCGTCTCCGGAAGACAATTGACGAATTGAAAATGGAGAACCGTCCTTTCGAGCCAGTCGGCGGACGGAACGACTGATCCCAATGCGAATGAGGCATTGGGATTTTTTTTATGGGAATTAACTGTGCCACATGGCAAAAACAAAAATCGTCCAGAAGAAAGTCGCAATCGCAACCGGAAGAATGATTACTAGCAAAAGCGCATCTTGAGAAGTAGAGCCCTTTTTTAAGTGCTTGACGATGACTAAAATAATCGCTGTTAGTGAAAAGAGAACAGCGAGCGCAGCTCCGGCGTTAAACCATAAGAAAGAATGACCGGTCCAATAAAACATGTCTTGGAAGAAATAACCGAAGAGTGCGCCAATCATGGCAAATAGTAAGGCAATCCATAAGGTGAATTTCATGTAAGAACCTCCTATGCTTTTCTATTTTACTAGAACGTAACATGAATTAGGATGTTCCCAGAAGAGTTGATTAGATTGTTCTTTTTTGAATTGTAGCGAAGCGGTGATCAATTCAATTTAGGCGGTGATAGAAGGGGATTACCCGGTGATAGAAATGATTTAGGCGGTGATAGACGGGGATTACCCGGTGGTAGAAATGATTTAGGCGGTGATAGAACGGGGATTACCCGGTGGTAGAAATGATTTAGGCGGTGATTGGAGGGTTTTACCCGGTGATAGAACGAGTTCACACGGCGGAGCCTTATCCTGCCTTTACTCAATGAACACCAGCTCCCTTCCAATAAAAAATCCCCATGCGTGATGCATGGGGATGGCTATCAATGAATATATACGTCGCTCACCAGGTAGTCCTGAATTACGTTGGTTGGTATTTCGAATGTTACAATTCCCATATAGCCGGGGGCCACTTCGTATTTATCGAAGGAGATAATGAGCTTCCCTCCGTCGCTAATATAGAAGGATTGATCGGGTTTAATTGTTGTGAAGCCGTCTGCGTATTCATCGTCTGCCGTAAAGTAGGAGATGTTGTCATCTACTGCCATCTGCCGTTTCATTTCACCTGCAATATAGTTGTTAATTGCTTCGATATATTGATCGTTTTTGAAGAGGCTCGGCAAGGTGATCAAGATATTGTCCACCTTATCCACTGTGTCATATTGCATGACGGTGGAGGAAGAACCGACGGTGTTGACTTCATAGCGAGCGATGGATAGAATGCGGTCATTGTCCGTTTTGACTTCATAGCCGACATCCATTCCCATATGGCCGCCTCCCGCTTTCTCCAGTTCGGCGATGTCTTTTTGGAACTGCTCGTATAATGCTTTGTTTTCTTTCAAATATTTTTCATTCAAGGCCGCTTCCAAGTCCTTGTCACCGAGTCCTGTAATGCCCGGTGTGGATACGTCTGCATCATAAGTTTTTTCGTTGAATGAAATTTGCTGGACGGTTAACACTTCAACAAGTGATCCGAGAACAGGCACTTTCGCCATGGCCTTAGCCAAATCAGGGCTGACATTGATGCTTCCGACGAAAAGGGCGGCCGCCGCAGCTGTACCAATCAACCAGTTCCGCATGACTGGCCGTTTTGCTTTTTCCTGTTTTGCTTCACGGATGGATCGCTTGACTACACCCGCCAGCTCTTCTGGAATGTCCACAGACTCGTATTCCTTTTTTAATTCATCAAATTTACTCATATGTTGTACTCCTCTCCCATTTCCACTCGTAACTTCCGCAAAGCCGCATATAACCGGGTTTTCACTGTGTTTACATTGTCTCCCGTGATAGCGGCGATTTCATCGATTTTCAGGTCCTCAAAAAAGCGTAAGATGATGATGGTCTTATGCACGGCTGGCAATTCATCAATTGCATCCCGCAAATCGAGATCGGCCTTGCCATCTGTGGAGGCAGGAAGGTGTGTCCCCAGGATTTCGTCATCCATGACAGAAATTCGCCCGTTTTTACGGAGGAAATCAATGGCTGTATTCACGACAATTCGATAAAACCAGGTCTTCAGAAATTTCACTTCCTCTAGCCGGTCCACTGAGCGGAGAGCTTTCAAGATCGATTCCTGCACGATATCCAGTGCATTGTCCTTGTTTTTTACATAACTATAAGCAAGTCGGTAGTGTGCTTGCTGGTGTTCCACAATAAAATCCTCTACCAATTTGAACTTTTCATCTTTTGTCATGACAAATCAAATCACCTTCTATAGAAATAACGCCAGCGCGCTTGCGTCTCAATAAGTTGGACGGAGTGGGAAGGGAAATAGTTTGGAGTTAGTAAATCGTAATTAGTAAATCATTAATGTATGGCTCATGGTATAATTTTCTTACAATTAGCTCGGGGAAGAATGGAAACGTGAGATTCGCTCTATTTCTTGCCATGTGTAACTGACTTTATTATAGACGTTTAGCATGCAAATGCAGAAATGGGATATGGCGAAGTGAACACGATTGCCCTTCCATCTGATACTAGAGAAAGAGCAAATGAACTTATGAAATAGGAGATGAGCAAAAGATGAAGGATTTAAAGTTGGACAATCAGCCATTTGTCGCCTCGTGGAGCGGCGGAAAGGATTCGGCACTTGCTTTTTATCGAGCAGTCGAGGCAGGGGGCGAACCGAAACGGATGTGGACGATGTTTGAAACGGATGAGGAGCGTTCCAAATCACATGCGTTGCCATTTGCGGTCGTGCGGGCGCAAGCGGAGAGCATTGGGGTGCCATTCATGACACGGGGCGCTGACTGGAATGGCTACGAAGCACAATTTCTCGATGCGATGAAAGAATGTGTCGACGATGGCGTTTCGACAGGTGTCTTCGGTGACATTGATCTGGAGGACCATCTGAAGTGGGTGCAGCAGACGTGCGCCAAGGTCGGAATGGAGGCTGTACATCCGTTATGGATGGAGCCGCGCAGGGCATTGCTCGAAGAATTCGTTCAAGCCGGATTTGAAGCATATATTGTGGTAGTGAATACAAAAATGATGCCTGCAGAATTCATAGGCCGAGAATTTACACTTGAACTGATGGATGAACTGGAGGCACTCGGCATTGATGCTTGTGGGGAGTCAGGTGAATTTCATACCGTTGTCGTCGATGGGCCGATCTTTAGCAAGCGGGTGCCAATTATGTTTAAACAGCAACATGAACGGGACGGCTATGTATTTCTGGAAGTGCAGCTGGAAGCATAACGATAGGAAGGTGGAGGGGGAATGGACGTCAAACAAGCGCTGGGGGAAGCGTTTCGGCTTTTTGACGAAGGCAAACTAGAGGAGAGTGAATCGATTTACCGGCAATGTCTGGAGCAGGCGGAAAACAGAGAGGACGAACAGAGTGCGTTGCATGGACTTGGCTTTGCCCTTGCGATGAAGGAAGAGTGGGCTGAGGCACTGGCATGCTATGAGAAACTGCATAGTTGGGCAGTGGAAGAAGGCAATATTTCAGATGAAGCAATTGCACTTCATCAAATCGGCATGGTGCATCGAATGCGAGGCGCATATGATCTTGCCAAAGAGGCATTTACTCAAGAGCTTGCGCAGCGCAACGCAAAATTGGCTGAGAATCACGTTGGCTTTTCCGCTGTCGCTTATGAGCTGGGTCTCCTCGCACTGACTGAAAAACGGATCCAGGAAGCGTTCCGCTATTTTGAGGAAGCCTTGCAGGAAGGCGAGCTTGCCGGTTGTAGCATTTGTATCGGCTGTGCTCATCGAGGGCTTGGCCAAACTTATAACGAAACAGGGGAATTGGAGCAATCGCGCAGTCATTTCATCCGGAGCGCTGAAGCGTTTGAAAAGGGTGGAGATGCACAGGCCACCGCCGAGGCAAGGAGTATGGCAGAGTGAAGCGGGTCCTGTTCCTTTGTTTATTGGTGCTTATACTGCACACAGTTGGCGCATGTCAAGGATCGGGATATTCCACAATTCAACTGGAAACCGTGCAGGCAGACGAAACAATGGAAGCCACTGACGTCATTCCTTTTCGAATAGAAGGAAAGCTACCGGAAGGCGAAACGTATGTTTTCACGATAGAATATTACAGAGATGGGCAAAGCCTAGGGGACTCATTATTGACATTTGGGGATTTGAAAGCGAAAACAGATATATGGTTCGGTTTAACAAGTGACAGCGAGCAAGATCGTTTGACGTTTTCCTTCCAGAAACAGAATGAAGCCACCTCTATAACAATTGACGGGACTACCAAATACGGTGCTATCGGAACGATGCTCAAGGGCAAGTTCGATATTCCGCTTGAGGAATCTGTTTATATCGCATATTGGCTCGGATCAGACGATGGGACATTTCATTATTCCTCTCCAAATGAAGAAGGATATGCTTCATTACTAAAAAACAAGCAATGTTATCTCGTGAAGGTGGAACGCCAAAAGTGGTCCAATATGAACCGGGAGTGAGGCAGTGAAAAAACTACAGTTATCTGTCTTAATGAGTTTGACGCTGATGCTAAGTGGCTGCGCTGTGGGTGGAAAGATGTACATTAAGGCGAGCATGTTGGATGATGAAACGGACAATGCGATGAAAAAGAATAATGTACAGCTCTCACTTTACGGGAACTTAGAGGAGAAGGAAGAGCTGGTATTCACAGTCGAGCAATATGACGAAGGAAACGAGATGAATGATCCGATAATCCTTCCGTTGGCAGGGAATCTGAGGGACTACCGAAAGATGAGCTTTATCGTGGAGAATGACATCTTTGAGGAACAGCAAACGATTGTACTGGGACCAGCAGATGAAATGGAATTGGTGATCCTAGATGGGCTGTATAACAGTTATGGAGGGGATACACTCCATAATGGAAAAAAACAGCTTCACCTGGATAAGCCGATCTATCTAGCTTTCTGGGCCGGCTCACAAGATGGCCGGATCTTCGTTGTGCCGAAGCGGGCTCCTGGCGTAGAGCCACTAAAGGAGAACGGTCGACTCTTTCTGTTGAAAGTTGAACGGAAGAAGAAGGCTGACTAGCGTGGCGAGCGACCAAGCGCCCGTCTGCTTGAAAGCCTTTTTTTATTTTCATATAATGAACTTCTTGGTTTTTATTAACTAGTTTATATACCCACTGCAAGAGACTGTGAAACATTAAAAAGGAAGTCAGGGGAGAGAATGAGAAGACCAGCTCGGCAGATTCAAGATTTAGTGGAACAAACGATTCGAGATGTGGAAATGGAGGTCGCGGTAAAGCAGGAAGCGACAGGGGTCAATATGATGTATGATTTTATCAAACATGAAATCCTGATCGATATGGAACGCATACGAAAGGCGTATGGGGAGATTCTTGAATCGATGCCTTTCGAAACGTATATCCGCACATTGACGATCCATGAACTCGGCCATGGAATGGACCGGGATGCCTTGCTTGCCTCGTTGGACCGCGCTGTGGAAATTATTAAAGCGAAGAAACAGGCTTGTGCCGAAAAACGAGATCGAGATTTGCCGTTCATGGAGATGCTGATTGAAGAGCATGAGCGGGATATCGTCTTTGAAGAGACGGCTTGGGCGAATGCAGAACTGTTGAACCGTTACTATGAAATTATTGATTGGCAGGATTTCTTGAAGGTGAAGGAGCATAGTATGGCATCCTACCAGACGTCCTACGAAAAGGATTTGGCCGTCTATCAAGAAAGGAAAGTTACGCAGGATTCATTGGCTATTATTTAATTATTATTCCCAAAAGACCGTCTGCCGGCTAACCGGCGACGGTCTTTTGGGTCAGGTAGAACTAGGGCGGGAAGCCTCATCCTTTTTCATTCTTTTAAAATGAATCCAAGAAGAGAGTACGGTGATGATGATGCCTGCCGAATGCATTTTAATAAGAAATGAATATTGCTCAATTACCGCTAAAACTGTACCGATAATGAAAAAGAGCAACATCCCTAGCATGGCGTAAAATAATCGTCTCTCCAACTGCTTCATTCCTTATCTGAACTATTTCTGTTTACAATTCCTCTACATTCGTCAAGAAAATCCGTTCTTCGAAACCGCCACGCTTCTCTGCTTTTTGCGCACGGATCTTTTCCAGCTCCTCAAATGTAATTTCATGAAAAGAAGCCGCTGCGTGAATAAGCTCGAGTAAATCTGCCAATTCCTCGATGGCATCCTCGGCATTTTCGGCAGCTTCGTATTCGGCCAGTTCTTCGTGCATTTTCTTGTTCAGTTCCGTTATGTACTCCTCTTCACCGAGGATGCGGGTATGACATGCTTGGCCGGCATCCTGAATGATTTTTGGAATGAAATCTCGAACAAGTTTATTGTATGTCGGCATAATACCACTCCTATTCCATTAGGCTATTGCCTACATTCGACAAAGGGAATGTATGCTCCTTCACCAATCGCAATGTATTAGGGAACTCTATTTAATTGAATACTTAACAGTACTGTAGCAGGTCAACTTGTGCCGGCAAGTTATCATCAGAAGACCTCAAGACAGGAACCCATACTCCTTTAATTCCTTTTCAAGAAACGGTTTGGCGTGAAGCATGTCGCGGAAAGCTTCATACCGGCCAACGTCTGCGCTTGTCGGTGTCTTGCGGGTCCGATAGGCACGGATCAGGATATTCTTAGGCGTATGTGCCAAATCAATGAATTCGAGCAACTGGGCATCGTAACCGACTAGGTTGAGTAGTTCAGCCCGAATCGAATCGGTTGCAAGTGCGGAAAAACGTTCTTTAATCAATCCATGCTGGAGCATGACGTCCAGTTCAGGAGCGGCCACTTGTGAAAAGAGTTCATGCTGGCAGCACGGAACGCTTAAAATGACTTCGGCTCCCCATTTCACTGCACGGGCAAGGGCCATATCCGTTGCGACATCGCACGCATGCAACGTGACGACCATGTCAACCGCTGTTTCTTCGTTGTAATCATTAATATCCCCGACGAGGAACTCCAGCTGTTTGTAATCGAGGTCCTGGGCGATACGGTTGCATTCTTCAATGACTTCCTTTTTTAGATCGAGTCCCGTGACGCGGATGTCGAGCCCTTTTTCGATATGCAAATAATGATACAGGGCGAAAGTGAGATAGGACTTCCCGGAGCCGAAATCTAGAATCCGTACCGTTCGGTCCTTTGGCAAGTGCTCGAGCGCATCGTCAATAAATTCAATAAAGCGATTGATTTGGCGGAATTTATCATACTTCTGCTTTTTCACTTTGCCTTCTGCTGTCTGTACGCCTAACCGGATCAGGAACGGATAAGGAGTGAATTCATCCAATAAGTAATTTTTCTTTCGGTTATGGGACAGATCCGCCACCTTGCGTTCCGTTGTTTTTTCTGATTTCCAAGAGACCTTGAATTTTTTGGATAGCTGAATATGTACATTCTCCTCAGTAAATTCGGCTTGCATTTGCTTGAATTGCTCCATCAGCTGTTGAAGTGCAGTACGAATATCGGCAATTTTTACGTTTTCATGCTTGAGGATCCGTTCATAGTGATATTCGAATTGGATATGCAGTTCGTTTTTTATTTCAACTGGCTTGAGCTTTACTTTAGCCAAGCCTTCCGATTTATGGCGAGGCTGGCTGGCGGTTGCCCGAATCAGTTGGCCGTTTGACAGCCGTTCCGCCAGTTCGTTGATCAATTGTTCAAATTCCATTGAGGTTGACTCCTTTATGGTCAAATTCTGTATCCACAGAATAGCAAAAGGGGCCAGCAATTGCTAACCCCTTGCATGCTTATTAATAAGATGTAATGTGGTCAAAAGGAATTTCCTTCGCATTACGGTAGAGCTGGATGGTGTCATAGTCACGATTTGTAGTTAATTTGAAAATATAGCGTTTCACCATTTCTGTCTCATCTTCTTCACTGCTCTTTATGTGAATTTTGAGGGTAGTCCCCTCTTCATTAACCGACAGGGTGACCGGACTATACGCATAAACGACAACATAGTGCCCTTTCTGTTGATCGGTAAGCATTTGAACGCTTTCAGAGGTGGCTGGTTGAATTGATTCCAGCACTTTGGGGTCAGCCTTTTCAGGTTGTACTTCTTGTATCGATAATTCTTTGGTGCATGCGGATACAAGTAGCATAATGCCAAACAGCATCGCCAAAGCTTTCCTCATTTCATCTCAAATCCGCGCTTCTTCAAAAACTCCCTCATATATGTCCGTTTCGGTTCGTGGAGGAACTCTGCCATCTGCTGGCTCCAAGCCGTGTCCTTTTGGTTGGAACCCCGGTGCAAGTAATAGTCGTGCATCGTTTGGTCATAAGCTGGCAGGAGATCATCATATTTGGAAGCATCGTAGCTGTTTTCATGGATGATGGCTTCCACCGGCAGTCTTGGTTTTACTTCATTCGCTTCGTCGGGTACGCCGATAGACATGGCGAACATGGGAGCGACACCTTTTGGCAGGCCGAGCAGCTCGCTGATTTCTTCGGGTGCATTCCGAACACCGCCAATGTAGCAGATGCCATATCCTTTTGATTCAGCGGCAATGGCGACGTTTTGGGCGAAGAGGGCGACATCGATAGAACCAACAAGCAGATTTTCAGCAAACGAGTAATTAATTGTCTTGCCGTGAATTGCTGCGGCTTTTTCTAAGCGTGCATAGTCGGCACAAAAGATGAGGATGGCGCCGGCTGATAAAAATTGCCGTTTGTTCTTTGAAAGCTCCGCCAGTTTCTCGCGCTTGGCCGTGTCTGTCACATGGATAACAGAGTAGGCTTGAACAAAATGGGAGCTTGCAGCATGCTGTCCTGCGTGGATCAAATCACGAACTTCTTCGGCAGACAGTTGTACGTCTTTGTATTTTCTTACAGATGCATGTGATGTGAGTAGTTCCATAACCATATTTATCCCTCCAAATACATTTATTTTTGTGAAATCAGGGTATGTATATGACATTACCATATGTTTTGAAAAGGGGTGTGTCTTGTGAACTGGTTGGAAGGAATTTCGATGACAACAACGATACTTGTATTGGTGCTTGTCGTCGTACCAATCTCCATAGCTATTTTTATTTTTTTCTATGACAAGCGTCAGAAGCAGCATGCGATTTTACGGAATTACCCGATTTTGGGGAGGCTCCGTTACACGACGGAAAAAGCGGGCCCTGAACTACGGCAATATTTATTTGAAGGTGATAATGAAGGAAAGCCGTTCAGCCGTACGGAGTACTTGCATATGGTGCTGCCGGGGAAATACTTAAGCGGCATCATCGGTTTTGGATCCAAGCGTGATTTTGAAGGGGCGGGCTTTTATATCCGCAATGCAATGTTTACGAAGCAGAATGAAGAGATGCGGGTGGACAATGAAGATCTGGTTACAACGATGCGATACCATATTGACGAGGAAGGGCTTCTCTCCAGACATGAACATCGGGAAGAGGTGCCTGCTTTGCCATGGTTATTGCCGGAAGAGGATGCGATTGTCATCGGGCCGGATTGCCGGCATCCTTTTCATGTCCGCAGTCTGCTCGGCCAGTCGGCGATGAGTTATGGCGCCCTCGGACAAAATGCCATCACCGCCCTGTCAAAAGGGATTGGGATGGCGAAAGAAGCATGGATGAATACGGGAGAGGGGGGGCTCTCACCGTATCATCTTGCGGGGGATGCTCATATTATTGCCCAAATTGGTTCCGGTTTATTCGGCTTCCGGACAGAAGATGGAGAATTTAGTTGGGAACGGCTGACTGAAAAGGCAGAACTCCCGCAAGTGAAAGCTTTTGAAATTAAAATGGCACAAGGCGCCAAGATGCGAGGCGGCCATGTGGAAGGGGAGAAGGTAACAGATGAGATTGCGAAAATCCGCAATGTCACTCCTTATACGACTATCAACAGTCCAAACCGTTTCAAACAATTCTCGGATTATCCGACGTTGTTTGATTTCATTGAAAAGGTCCGAGACCACACGGGCAAGCCGGTTGGCATAAAAATTGTGATTGGCGGCAAGCAGGATGCAGAAGACCTCGCCTCTTTCATGGAGGAAACGGGGAAAGGTCCCGACTTCATTTCACTGGACGGAGCGGAAGGTGGTTCAGGGGCCACTTATCAGGATCTGGCAGACAGTGTCGGTTTGCCACTTCGTTCGTCACTCATCTTGCTGGATGATGCCCTTCGGAAATATGAAGTTCGGGATCGGGTGAAAGTGATCGCCTCCGGCAAAATCACGACGCCTGACAAAGCAGCAATTGCCCTGGCTATGGGTGCGGATTTAGTACAGGTAGCCCGCGGATTCATGATTTCAGTCGGCTGCATTATGGCCCAGCGCTGCCATACGAATGATTGCCCGGCCGGCGTTGCGACGACAGATGCGAAATTGCAGAAGGGCTTGGTTGTCGAAGAGAAAAAATTCCGTGTGACCAATTATATTTTGACGATGCGTGAAGGTTTATTTCGAATTGCGGCAGCAGCCGGTCTTGATTCTCCGACAAAACTCGAGCGCCATCATATCGTATACAAAGATGAACGGGGCCGAGTGTACCCGGTTGAATAATGTAAGCCATTCCGCCTATTTGGCGGAATGGCTTTTTGATTATGAAGACTCAGAATCTTTTGTTTCGTTTGTCTAAACTTTATGATAATATTAAAAGAAGGGGAGAAATATTTAGGGAAGGGAGCATGACGATGTCTTTAGTGAAACAAACTGTTGGGCAAATCATAAGAGAACGCGCTAAGATGCATCCTGAACAGGAAGCCTATGTCTATCCCGAACTGAATATCCGGCGGAATTACGCTCAATTCGACACAGAGACAGACGAATTGGCAAAGGCGTTTATCGGCATGGGCATCCAAAAAGGAGAGCATGTCGCCATTTGGTCGGATAATAAGAGAGAATGGCTGCTGAGCCAGTTTGCAACTGGCAAAATGGGCGCGGTGTTAGTCACAGTGAATACGAACTATCAAGCTGCAGAACTGGAGTATTTATTAAAACAGTCGGATGCAACGACATTAATTTTAGATGAGGGCTTTAAGGGAACGAGTTATATCGACATTATTCGAACGATCTGCCCTGAGCTGCTCGATAGCCGGAATGGCAGGATCCACAGTGCCAAGCTTCCGAAGCTGAAACGGGTCATTCTGATGACAGATCGGGCAGAGCCGGGCATTTACAAATGGTCTGAGTTTTTAGCACATGCAGCCGGTATATCAGACGATGAATTAGAATCGAGATTCAACACGTTGGATCCGCAGGATGTGATTAATATTCAGTATACCTCCGGGACAACCGGGTTCCCGAAGGGCGTCATGCTGACTCATTATAATGTGGTGAATAACGGCAAACTAATCGGTGACTATATGAACTTGTCCGAGGCAGACCGGATGTGCATTCCTGTACCGTTCTTCCACTGTTTCGGCTGTGTGCTCGGCACCATGGCTGCTGTTACTCATGGCACAACTATGGTTATTGTGGAGCAATTTGATCCGTTGGCTGTGCTGGAGGCAGTTCAGGATGAAAGATGTACCGCTCTGCATGGAGTTCCTACGATGTTCATCGCGGAGCTCAACCATCCGGACTTCAAAAAGTACGATACCTCTTCACTCCGTACAGGAATCATGGCTGGCTCGACTTGTCCAATTGAAGTCATGAAGCAAGTAATCCATGATATGGGCGCGAGTGAAATTACAATCTGTTATGGCCAGACGGAATCGTCGCCGGTCATCACACAAACGAAGACGGATGATCCGATTGAAAAGCGTGTGTCAACAGTTGGTAAACCGCATCCTCATGTCGAGGTGAAAATCATCGACCCGCTCACAGGGGAAGAAGTGCCGATTGGGACTCCTGGAGAACTGTGCACACGGGGTTATCATGTGATGAAAGGCTACTATAACAACGAGGAAGCAACGCATGACGCCATCGATTCGGAAGGCTGGCTGCACACAGGAGATATTGCAGTCATGGATCAAGAAGGTTATATCGATATTACCGGAAGGATTAAAGACGTTATCATCCGCGGAGGGGAGAATATTTATCCGCGTGAGGTGGAGGAATTCTTGTATCAGCACCCTGCCATCTCAGATGTGCAAATCGTTGGTGTGCCCGATCCGAAATACGGGGAAGAGCTGATGGCCTGGATTATTCCGAAAGAAGGGGCCAAACTGGATGAAGCGTCCGTTCGGGAATTTTGTAAAGGCAATATCTCATATCATAAAATACCCAAATACATCATGTTTACGAAGGAATATCCGATGACGGCTTCGGGTAAAATCCAAAAGTTCAAGTTGCGGGAGATGGCAGTGGAAGAGGCGCTTATGCGCCAATAAACAGCCGAGAATGATGAAGGACAGCAAAATAAAGAAGAGGCAAAGTCATTCGACTGCCTCTTCTTTATTTGTAAAGCGTATCTTGAAGAGAGCCATCTGCATGGTAAACCGCTAAGATGCCATCTTTGTCATTCACATAGGGCTTTGCCTTCTCAAGCAGATCCTCTTTCACAGCTTCCTTATAAATTGCACGGTCTCCGCCCTTTTCCACCAGAATCCAGTCTTCTTTTTCTGGCTTCACCTCATATGTGGTCCGGCTGTTGTCATCTCCATGCACATAATCCCGTGCCTTTGAAATAGCGATCGCAATGGCACGGCCTTCGTCGTACTTCTCTTCTAGCAAGGCATTTGCGATTTCAATTGCTTTATGGCGTACCTCTTTATCCAAATTCTTAAATGATGCGGGGTAATCTTGCTCGTCCCATGGCATATACATCGCCTCCTTTACGAGCCAATTCCCGATACACTCTTTCTGTAAACCTATTTGCGCTCCGTAGCCTTTTGCCATTCGGAAAATGGTTCAAGTGCATTTTCGCATGCTACTTGGATAAAGGGGACAAGCCGTTGTTCACCAGGTAATTGTTGGTCGGTAAAATAGCGTTCCAGCGGGTTTGGAAAACCGGCTTCCTCAGACGCTTCTTGTTTGTCGCATGCATAATAGATGCGACCGACAGTCGACCAATACGCTGCTCCTAAGCACATAGGGCAGGGCTCGCCGCTCGTATACAGGACGCAATCCGACAAATCAATCGATTGCTGTGCTTCGCATGCTTCGCGAATTGCCGACATTTCTGCGTGAGCGGATGGGTCATGCAGGACATGTACCTGATTAGTCCCTTTGCCGATGATCTTGCCGTTCCGCACTACGATAGCGGCAAAAGGGCCGCCTCCCTTCTTTACATTTTCCACTGCCATTTCAATAGTCTTGGATAACCAATCCTCGTGTGTCAATATAAAAACCTCCTGTCGAATAGTCAGCATTTCCCGGGAAATACTACGGAATAATAAATATTTTGTCATCCATACTATTCGGGACAGAGCAGAAAATTCCTGCTTTCTTTTTGTGTTGACAATGATATGATAAATTAAATAAGAAAGGGGAGATTCTATGTCAAATGATGTATATCAACTCATCGCCATTATTTTGTACATGGCGGCGATGCTGTTTATCGGCTGGTATTCATTCAGACGGACAGCAAATTTGACGGATTACATGCTAGGCGGCCGCTCTCTAGGTCCAGCTGTTACAGCATTGAGTGCGGGAGCTGCCGATATGTCCGGCTGGTTGCTCATGGGATTGCCTGGTGCTATTTATCTGCACGGACTTGGTGAAGCTTGGATCGCGGTAGGGTTGACAATCGGTGCCTACTTGAACTGGCTATTGGTTGCACCTCGACTTCGTGCGTATACACAAGTTTCCAATGATTCCATTACAATCCCCAGTTACTTGGAGAATCGCCTAAAGGACAAATCCAGATTATTGCGGATTGCATCCGGTATTATCATTTTAGTTTTCTTCACATTTTATGTTTCATCCGGAATGGTTGCTGGCGGTAAATTTTTCTTGAGTTCTTTCGGACTTAATTACCATGCCGGACTGTTGATTGTTTCCGCTGTTGTTATCGCTTATACCCTGTTTGGAGGATTTTTAGCAGTAAGTTATACTGATTTTGTACAAGGTCTTATCATGTTCTTAGCGTTACTGCTTGTACCGATTGTAGGCGTTTTCATTACAGGAGGCATACCGGAGACAACGGCAACAATCCGGGAAGTGAATCCTGACTTGCTGAGCCTTGTCAAAGGGGTCACGGTCGTCGGAGTTATTTCTTCCGTTGCATGGGGTCTCGGCTATTTCGGACAGCCGCATATAATCGTGCGTTTCATGGCCATCAAATCCGTTAAGGAAACGAAGAGCGCCCGACGTATCGGTATTGGCTGGATGATTCTTAGCTTGTTCGGAGCGATTGCAACTGCTTTAGTTGGAATTGCCTACTATCATCAAAATGCGAATGTGGAATTGGTCGATGCAGAAACAGTTTTCATTTCCCTCGGTCAAATCATTTTCCATCCTTTCATTGCAGGAATCATGTTAGCTGCGGTTCTTGCAGCTGTTATGAGTACGATATCATCTCAATTGATCGTAACCTCTTCCGCTTTGATTGAAGACTTATACAAGGCAGTTATTAAAACGGACGCTTCAGACAAACAGTATGTCTTCCTTGGTCGAATGGCAGTCCTAGTCGTATCACTTATCGCGATGGCGCTTGCTTGGCCGAATAAAGAATCCATCTTGAAGCTCGTTTCATTTGCATGGGCTGGTTTTGGTGGGGCGTTCGGTCCGATCATTATCCTATCGTTGTACTGGCGTAAAATTACTGCAGCCGGCGCATTATGGGGTATGGTTGCAGGAGCGATTACGGTGGGCGTGTGGGGCAACATTAAAGCATTGTCAGATATGCTATATGAAATTGTTCCAGGCTTTGCAATCTGTCTGATCGTTACAGTGGTCGTCAGTTTGCTCACGTATCGTCCTAACAAGGAAATCAATAAGGAATTCTCAGAGGCATTGGATTTGCTTGAGAAGGAAAGATAAGTAAAAAGACCGTCCAAAGTGACGGTCTTTTTTTGTGCAATTTCTTTCATGGAGTATGACTACTTGGTATGATACGAGTATGGAAGTTTATGAGAGAAGGTGCATGCGTGAAATACTTGAAAATTGGTGCCGTGGTACTGGTGATTGTTCTGTTGCCCTGGTTCATTTGGCAAGTCCAATCTGATAAAAAAATAAAGTTTGCAGTTTGGGAACCATCCGGGGAAGAAGCATCTGTTCAAGGGATATCGTGGCTCTTGCGTTATATGAAGATTTCCGGACAGGAACGGGTAAAGGATGCAGCGGATTTTGAGGAGGCGGACGTTATTTATGTGCCTTCTACAACTGACCAAGCTATGCCGCTTGACGTGGATATGTTAAATGGAATCAGGACAGCAATGAGTAAACGAAATGCTACAGTCGTCTTTGAATTCGATTCGCTGTCGTCTGGTATAGATTCTAATAGTCAATCGGCTGCCTCCGAGTTGGTCGGCATTCGCCAGACGGGTTGGAATGGCCGCTATATGAAGGATTTATCCAAAAGCAATGAGGATTTGCCTGATTGGTCCGTCGGCGGTTACGAAAAGACATCCGGCCAATTATGGTCATTTACGGGGCCAGGCTACTTGTTTGTGAATGAAAACACAGAAGAAGTCGTTGTGTTTTCAGAGGACAAAGGGGATATAGAAAGTGCAGGAAACATCCTGCGTTTTACCGAAAAAGGGAAAACGGTTTTTGGTATTACGGAAAGCCCTATCTACGAAGGGTGGTTCGACGTGGTGGAAACAATCGGGGATGAGGGGGAGACCATGGCGGAGTTTTCGCTAGGTCTTACTCCGAAAGGAAAAGAACAGGCAATAGCAGCCGGGCTTCCTGCAAGCTTCCCGGCAATTGTGCAAAGAAGAGGAAATTATTATTTGTCAGGTGAGTTCAGTACAGTGGAAGAGGTTCCGTCCATTTATCAATATGCTGGATATGCAAAAATGCACCAATGGATTTCCAGCTTTGATTCTTCGTCAGATCGTTCATTTTTCTGGCGGACATATGTGCCGGTCATGCAAGCGATCCTGAAAGGCCACTTGGATAAGGAGGCTCCAAAAAAGAAAGAGAATAAAGCGCTTGAGAAGACTGCATCTGGCTTAACCTATTCTTCCCGGATTGAAGAAGGCAAGTTTGAAGTGTTTCAAAATGGAATTTGGAAGCCAATGACGGTGAAAGGAGTCAACATCGGCATGGGACGGCCGGGTTCATTTCCAGGAGAGGCAGCTATCACGAAAGAGGAATATAGCAGATGGTTCAAGCAAATCGGAGAAATGAATGCCAATACGATCCGGGTGTACACTTTGCATCCGCCTGCCTTCTATGATGCGTTGCTGGAGTACAACGAATCTCATGAACAAAAGCTCTATGTCCTGCATGGGGTTTGGGCGGACGAAGCACCTCTGGAGGAGACGCTGGATGCATACACGCCTGAGATTGTCCAAACGTTTGAGGAAGAGATGAAACGGATTGCCGATGTCATTCATGGGAATGCAACTGTGAAGCCCCTTCCAGGTCATGCATCCGGTGTCTACGGATCCGATGTATCAGAATATGTCTCTGGATGGGTCATCGGGATTGAGTGGTATCCCCATATGGTCGCCAATATGAAAGAGGTGTACGCCGAACGTCCTCAGTACGAAGGAAAGCATATTCGCACGAATGCGGGAGAAGGGTTTGAGCTTTGGCTCGCGGAACGAATGGACGATTTGTTATCCTACGAGGCAGATACGTACGGCTGGACCCGGCCGATCAGCTATACGAATTGGGTGACAACGGATCACCTGGAACAGCCGGCCGAGCCGAGCGAACAGGAAGATATGGCCAGCATTCATCCTGACCATATCGAATTTATCCGGGAGGAACAGGAGGCAGGGATGTTCGCTTCCTATCACGTATATCCCTATTATCCGGATTTCTTGAATTTGGAGAAAAAGTATACTGAGTTTATTGATCATCGTGGTGAAAAGAACAACTATGCAGGCTATTTGAACGATTTACATCAATCAACTAAAACGCCGATTTTAATTGCTGAATTTGGGATGCCGGCTTCCCGTGGGATGACACATGAGAATGTGAATGGCTGGAACCAAGGCTTTCATTCCGAAAAGGAGCAGGGACAAATTTTAAGCAGGCTCTATGAAGATATCGTTCAGGAGGGATTGATGGGCGGTCTCGTTTTTACATGGCAGGATGAATGGTTTAAACGTACATGGAACACGATGGATCTGGATGATCCAGACAGGCGTCCGTTCTGGTCGAATGTCCAAACGAATGAACAGAACTTCGGCTTGCTTAGCTTTAATACGCTATCGATCCGTGTGGATGGGGAGACAGACGATTGGAAGGGGATTGCTCCTGCCTTTGAATCATCTGAAGACAAAATCGAGAAAATGTATGTCCATCATGATGAAGCCTATCTTTATTTACGAGCGGATTTGAAAAAAGGTGCGGGCCGCTGGCTGGAGGATACCGAGGCTCATTTTCTATTGGATACTGCTCCGGAACAGGGAAGCCGTTCATCCAATCAGTTGCCCGGTGTGGAGCTGGCGGAACCGACAGCTGATTTCCATATCAGCTTGACGTCCAAATATGACAGCAAGGCATTTGTGCAAGCAGCGTATGATCCTTTCTATTACATGTATGGCGTCGAGCTGAATATGTTGAAAAAGGATGGTCCATTACCGAAACAAGGAGATGGGATGTTTCATCCGATCCGCTTCGCCTTGAATAAAGAAACGACACGTCCGGACACGGGAGAAGTCATGCCGTTTTCTTATTACGAGACAGGGAAGCTGCAGTTTGGCAATGGAAATTCGGATTCCGCATCGTACAATTCCCTGACTGACTTTGCGGTTTCAGAGGACGGTAGAGTATTGGAAGTCCGGTTGCCATGGCTTCTACTGAACTTTAAAGATCCGAGCCAGCGGGAAGTAATGGGGAATTTATACGGCGGGGACGGCCTAGCCAGTAGCCGGAGCATTGACGATATCGGTGTATATTTGGCTGCCGTGAATGAAAAGGAGAAACTGCTTCAACTAGCGCCTGACGCAAAAGATGGCTACCGGTATACGTGGGACACTTGGGAAGAACCACCACATACAGAACGCCTGAAGCAATCCTACACGATCTTGCAACAGCTTTTTAAATCGATCGAATAAAAGGAAACCCCGTCGTTGTGTGACGGGGTTTCCTTTGTGCTATTTTTTCATGATAACCAATTAGCCTTCATTTGATGAAATGCCTTTACGTTCCATGTTCCCCCACTCTGCCTTTTTCTTGAACGTATTCAGCAGCCCTTCGATTCGCCATAGAACGAGCAGCGGGCGATACCAAAGTGATTCGGTCAGAGCCCAGACGAACAAAACAATCAGGTGCCGGACTTTCGGGTATTTATGCAAAGTCAGTTCCTCCAGCAGAACTGCGAGAGAGGATATGAACGAGCCATAAAGGAGGGAAACGGCAAAGATTGTCCCTACAATTACGGGATTCAGAATATCAAAAAAGACACCGATAATAATAATCAGGAATCCAATCAGTTCCACAACAGAGCCGAGCAATTCGACAAATAGGAAATAAGGGAAGGTCACCAACCCCACAGCACCATAGGCTGGATTGAACAACATTTTCTTGTGAGCCAGCAATGTTTCGGCAAGCCCTCGCTGCCAGCGCACACGTTGTTTTCGCAATACGCTGAATGTGTCCGGCGCTTCTGTCCAGCAGACGGGATCCGGGATATACTCAATCCGTTTCTTCAGTTTGTTTTCGATATTCACCCGATGAAGCCGGACGATCAGTTCCATGTCTTCCCCGATTAGGCCTTCTGTATAGCCGCCGGCCTGGATGACAGCGCCTTTATTGAACAATCCGAATGCTCCTGAGACGATCAGCAGCTGATTGAATCGGCTGAAACCGAGGCGTCCAATCAAAAATGCACGCAAATATTCTATGATTTGCATAATGACGATTGGCTTATGTGGCAAATCTATCTTTTCAACTTGGCTGCGCGAAATGGTAATGCCGTTCGCGATACGGACGGAACCGCCTACTGCAATGACTTCCTCTTCCGAATCGATAATCGGTTTCATTGTTTTCATTAGCGCGTCCTGCTCTAAAATGGAATCGCCGTCGATCGCGCAAAAATACGGATAGACGGAGGCGTTGATTCCGCAATTAAGGGCATCTGCTTTCCCGCCATTTTCTTTTGAAATCACTTTCACTGTAGGATAAGCCGCCGATTGGTAAACGCCTTTGATGGGTTTTGAGGGAAGTGTGAGCCTTGTTGCATGATTCACTTGTCTCATCTGGAAAACGCTGATTAGCTTGGTCAATGTCTGGTCTTTGGAGCCGTCGTCAATGACGACAATTTCATATTCCGGGTAATCCAAAGTCAATAGTGATCGAACAGTAGAAATGACGCCTACTTCCTCATTGTAGGCAGGCACGAGGATGGACACCGGGTAGGTCCGATCCTTCAACGAAAGATCATCTAAAATGGACCGTTTCTCCAGTTTGCCTTCCCGCATTACTTTCCGCATGGAGGACAGGAAAAGAAATAGATAGCTGAGTGCTGTCCCTGCCATGAAAATAATGACAAAAGCCGATAAACTGCTGAGTGCGATAAAGAGTGCATTATGCATACGCATTCGACCTGCTTTCCGTACTGAGCCATTGACTTGCCATGTCACGGGCGAAGGAATCCGGATGGTTCTTCACGTAGTACGCCAATTTCTCAGCCCCCTCTACTTCCAGAATTGTTTCTGCGGCAGCATACCTGACCCACCATTCGGAATCGCCGAGTATTCGGCCGAGCTCTTCCGAAAACTCGTGTATGTCAAGTTTCCGGACAGTTTGAGCGACCAACATCCGCTCTTGCCAATGGGTCGAAAAGAAAAACGGGCGTAACAGCTCCGGTGCTTGCATATAGTACAGGTTGCCAATTGTTTTTAACGCTTGAATACGAACTTCAGTGAGATCACTTGCCAATGCCGATTCCACCTGAGCGATCTGCTCCTGTGCTTCTCGGTCACCGATCCGTTGCAAATAGGCGCATTGATAGGATGGATTGTCGGTCTCCTCATAAAAGGCGAGCAACTGTAAGTCGGCTTCTGCGGGAAAGCGCAATAAGACATCCCGGTAAAATTTCTGCGAATGCTGACTTCCTGAATAGACAGCGGGCAGTATGGAGGTATCGCCAAGAGAAGCAAGTGTGCGGGCCATCTGTTTTTTCTCTTCATTCCACAAGGGCATCTTCTGAAACTTGGTTTGCAAGAGAGGGGCAAGCCCTTTCATTTGGAACGATTGGACATAATACAGCACATTCATGCGGACAGGCCATGAGGGGTCTTCCAATGCACGTTCATAAGGTTTTTGCAAAGCAGCGAAAGCGGTTGAACGTACTTTCTCTTGAATGGCTTCGTCACGCGTGGAAGACATAATATCGCTAGCCAATCGTTGTGCAACCCGATAATCAGTTTTCAGTTTAGCGACGTCCAATGCTGACTCACCATATAAATACGAGACGAATTCTGGAAGCAATTCGGCATAGCGTTGCTGTTCCTTCCGTTCCTTTCGATTTCGTAGCACTTTGCGCCAAATCAGTATGGCGAGAAGGATGACTTGCAGGGCTGCTAAAATGCTGATGGTCCAACCAATAATCGAAAAGTCTACATTCATTTGAATAACCTCGTCATAAGCCGCCGGACGCGGAGCGCCACTTCTTTGGGCCGGAACGGCTTGGTGATGTAGTCATCTGCACCGGCTTCTAATGCATGCTCCATGTCCAATGAACCCGATCGGGACGTCAACATGAAAATAAGAATGTTTTTATTTGAATAGGCAGATCGGATATGGGATAGTACTTCAAACCCGGTCATCTTTGGCATGATGCCATCCAAGATGATGGCGTAATAATGTTTTGGATCATACCAATCGGCGGCAACGAAGTCTGCGCCATTCTTAAATGTGATAATCTTTACCTCGCTATCTTCTATTTGTAAGGTGGAAAATTGTTGCTTCATTATTTCTAATGCAATCGGATCATCGTCGATTAGAATAATTTCTACTGTCCGGGAAGATAGAGGTTGCGCTAGGTTATCATCAGAATGTTTGCGTGAAGATAAGAGTTGGTCCACTTTTCGTTTAAAAGCGATTCTTGTTTGCAAAAGATGGTGAAATGCTTGCTGATCCAAAGGACGGACTACGAAATCGAAAGCTCCTTGTTCGAATAATTTCTCCTTGCCAAAGTCCGACGGCGGATCTCCGATAATGAGCAATGGGATCAGGCGTTTCAATGCTTGGTCAGCCAGCTCGTTAATTTCTGAAAGCAATGTCATAGCAGCTGTAGATGGAAGAGAAAGTAAAATGACGGATGGATGCAGGACATCGAGGCGGTCCAGGCCATCTTTGATTGACTTTACCGTTGCGCCAGGGAGCTGCTCCGAGTCCATAAATTCTGATAACCACTCGGTTTCCGATAACGAACCACTGATATGAAGAACAAAGGGAGTATCCATGCAAACACCTTCCTTTCAATAAAAATTAAATATATTGTATGAGTACCCTTATTTAATTAACACATGCAATGCAATTCAACAACTTGATGCTATCATGTAGAGTAATAGAAAAGCTACTATAAAGAGGAGGAGTTTTGGGTATGAAATTGGATCATGTCGTATATTTCACACAAAAAAGTCCGGCTGAAGCAGTCCGGCAGCAAGCGGAAGAAGGACGGCATGCTGTTGAAGGGGGCCGCCATGAGAAATGGGGAACGCACAATGCTTTATTATATGCGGGAAATGCGTATGTGGAATGGCTGGCAGTCGAGAAACCAGAGCTTGCCAGTCAAGTTGACCACCCGCTGACGCGTCTGCTGTTGCATGATCTTCCCGATGGCGAAGGTTGGGGGACGCTCTGTCTTTCGGTGGAAGGTATCGAATCGTTTCAGGCAGAAGTTGAAAATAAAGGATTTCAAACGTCGGGAGTATTGGAAGCCCAGCGTCGAACGGCTCGCGGAGAATTGAAAAAGTGGAAGATGCTTTTTATTAAACAGCCGGTCACTGATGAGCTGCCTTATCCGTTTTTCATTAAATGGGACGAGCCGGAAGATGTCCGCATGGAGAAATTAAAAAAAGAAGGCACGCTGCCCTCTGAAAATGAAAAACTGGCCATCCGTGAATGCATCTTTCATGTGCAAGATCCATTAAAAGAAACAGGTGAGTGGGCGGTACTCCTTTCGCAAAAAGTAGGAGACGATCATTCCATCCGTTTGGAAAACGTAAGGTTATCATTTCATCAACGGGATGAGGGGAAAGAAAGATTGGCAGACGTCATCATTGGCAAAACTGAAGCATAAAAGCAGATAACAATTGAAAGGGGCCTTCTATGGATATCTTAGTGGAACATGCAGTGCTCGTCGGAGTAAAAGAAGCGGATGACGAGCATTTCGAATATGAAATGGAAGAACTGAAAAACTTGGCGGAAGCAATTGACGTAACAGTCGTCGGAAGCGTGACACAAAACTTGGAGCGACGCAACCCGACACATTACGTCGGAAAGGGTAAAGTCGATGAAATCCGCCATATGTATGAAGCGACAGAGGCAAACCTTGTTATCTTTAATGATGAACTGGCACCTTCTCAAATCCGAAACTTGGAAGCCGAGTTGGAAGTGAAGGTGATTGACCGTACTATGCTCATCCTTGATATTTTTGCACGGCGTGCCCGTACGCACGAGGCACGAATGCAAGTGGAACTGGCACAATTGCAATATACGCTGCCGCGGCTTGTCGGTTTACGTGCTTCTCTCAGCAGGCAAGGCGGCGGTACAGGCGGCGGTTTCCAGAACAAAGGGGCCGGAGAGACGAAATTGGAGCTCGATCGCCGGAAGATTGAGGACCAAATTGCCAAGCTTCGAAGAGACTTGGAACACGCAAAAGATCAACGGGAAACCCAGCGGAAGCAACGGAAGAAGCGCGGCATCCCGGTCGTTTCCATTGTCGGTTATACAAATGCTGGCAAATCGACTTTGCTGAATCAGTTATTGCTCCGGATGGATGAGTCCAATGCCAAGCAAGTTTTTGAAAAGGATATGCTGTTTGCCACGCTCGATACATCCGTGCGCAAGGTCCGTCTCCAAGATCATAAAGAATTCCTTCTGACAGATACAGTTGGCTTTGTTTCCAAACTGCCACATCACCTCGTCAAGGCATTCCGCTCGACGCTGGAAGAGGCGCGAGAGGCAGATCTTCTCTTGCATGTCGTGGATGTCTCCAATCCGGAACATGATTATATGATGAAAGTGACGGAGCAAACATTGGAAGATGTCGGAGTGGAGAATATACAGACCCTTCATATCTATAACAAATCAGATATGGCGATGATCGAATATCCTCGGGTTCATGGAGATAATGTATGGATTTCGGCTAAAGAAGGCGAAGGTCTGGATGAATTGATTGCATTGATCAAAAAATATATTTTTGATCAGTATATAACATGTAAATTGAGGCTTCCTTTTGATCGGGGCGATCTTGTTTCGTTCCTAAATGAAAAAGCGACTGTCAAACGGACAGAGTATGAGGAAGACGGGACGGTTCTGACGGTTGAAATGCCGGAAGCGCTGAAGTCTCGTTTCGACCCCTATATAATTAGTCATTAATAAAAAAAAGGCACCGCACTGGATCAACCAGTGGCGGTGCCGCTTTTATGATATAAGAGAAAGGGGGGTGGGATATAAAGAGTATACCCTTTTGTGTAGAGAATATACGTGAGTAAGGACTCTTTTAAAAATTTGGGTAAAAAATCCCGAAAAGTGGATAGATTATAAGTCAAATGTAGTAATTTTAATAGATTATGAAACTAATGTTGAAACCTGTCGTATGTAACACAGCAACAAAAATTATCATCCGAAAGGAAGCGTTACATTTGAAGAAATGGTTAAAAGTAATTGGAGCCGGAGTATTGGCATTCTCGCTTGCCGCTTGCGGTAATCAAGCAGAGCCGAAAACAACGGTCGATGCCGAGACAGGCAAGGAAAAGGAAACTACAGATATTAGCAAAATGACAGCTCAAGAAGTATACGAGAAGGCAATGGCAGTCAGCCAAGAGCAAAAGAGCATGCATACGGACATGGATATTGAGCAAGTCATGAAATCTGGCGGCGAGACAGTCAATAGTAAAATTACGTTGAATATGGATGCGGTAGTTGAGCCGATGACGATTCACCAAACAATGAAAATGGATATGGGTGAATACGGCCAGAATGAAATGGAAATGTATATCTCTGAAAAAGAAGTATACATGAACGATCCGGAAACTGGTCAGTGGATCAAGTTCCCTGAAGAATTTGCTGCTGAAATGTTTGAAGAGATGGCCGGTGAAGATCCTACATTAGACATGAAATTATTCAAAGACTACGTAGATGAGTTCAAATTTGAACAGACAGACGACTCTTATATTCTAAAATTAAAAGCGTCTGGCGAAAAGTTTGAAAAGCTCTTGAAACAAATGGAAGAAGATCAAGCAAGCGGAGCGGAAGCGGAAGCAGAAGAAATGACATTGCACGATGTCTACTTTGAAATCTTCATCGACAAAGAAACGTTCTACACAACTGCTTTCAACATGGACATGAGCCTCGATATGGTTATCGATGGGGAAACAGTTAACACAGACCAAAAAGTGAAGGCTGTCATCACGAAAATCAACGAAGTTGAAGTGACAGTTCCACAAGATGTTATTGACAATGCAGTTGATATGAGCGAATTAATGGGTGAATAAAAAAACAGCACTGCCCGACAATAATGTCGTCGGCAGTGCTTTTTTTTATAAAAGAAAGGGGTGGGATGGTAA
The DNA here is from genome assembly GCF_023168145.1 of Sporosarcina sp. NCCP-2222. Lineage (GTDB taxonomy): Bacteria > Bacillota > Bacilli > Bacillales_A > Planococcaceae > Sporosarcina. The sequence continues at coordinate 82,371 of NZ_BQYK01000002.1, read as the reverse complement.
TAGTATTCCCAAGGTGGCGCTCATGTAAACCTATTAGTTTTGAATTCTTATCTTTTGTGAAGAATGGGAGGTGGAAGGGGGACATATAGATGGGATAGCCGAATGCAAGAACAATGCGTTTTCAGTTCAGTGGTGTGTAATCTACAGTTCGCGTTCTTACTTCTTTCTCATTGCCGCAACCTATTTCTCCTCTAATCAAACCTCAGCAGTCAGATGTTAAAATCCCGTCACAAATGCTTCAAACTTCATAACCAAGCGATTTTCCCAACCCTATTCATGTTGGAAAGGGGGCACATTCTTCTTCAGTGATAATCATTTTCAGTTAGAGGTTGACACTCCATTCATTCCTGCTATAATTGAATTTGCAGCTAATTGATAATCGTTTTCATCTGATGTTTCTCAATTAGAAGCAAATATTCGATATCGGGGATTTTATCTTCATGAAGAAACGCTATTTGATCATCGCACTCATTCTGCTCTCATTCCTATCGCTCTTTGTAGGGGTGAGCCATATAACACCGATGGATCTGCTAGATTTTAAGTCGGAGGAAACTGAAATATTCCTGATCAGCCGTTTGCCGAGGCTAGTCGCCATTTTACTCGCCGGCGCCGGTATGAGCATCGCTGGTCTCATCATGCAGCAACTGAGCCGGAATAAGTTTGTTTCGCCAACGACAGCAGGTACTCTCGATGCCACTCGTTTGGGCATACTCGTTTCGATGCTATTATTCACGAACGCTTCCATGCTGGAAAAAATGGCTGTCGCCTTTGCATTTGCACTTGCCGGCACTTTGCTGTTTATGCAAATCCTTGACCGAATCAAGTTCAAGGATGCGATTTTCATTCCGCTGGTCGGTCTAATGTTCGGGAATATTCTATCTTCGATCACAACGTTCTTTGCGTATAAATCGAATGTCATCCAGAATATGTCGGCTTGGCTGCAAGGGGACTTTTCGATGATCATGAAGGGTCGTTATGAGCTTTTATACATAAGCATTCCGGTGCTTATCATTACTTATCTGTATGCCAACCGGTTTACGGTTGCCGGAATGGGCGAAGATTTCTCAAAAAATCTGGGCCTTGCTTACAAACGGATTGTCAACATCGGTTTGATCCTCGTTGCATTAATTACAACGACGGTCGTTTTGACAGTCGGGATGATTCCGTTTCTAGGATTGATCATTCCAAATATCGTTTCGATCTTCAAAGGGGATCACTTGCAAAAAACATTACCGCACACAGCGTTGTTAGGAGCTATTTTCCTGCTAGTTTGTGATATTCTTGGCAGGGTTCTCATTTACCCTTATGAAATATCCATCAGTTTAATGGTCGGAGTAATCGGCAGCGGAATCTTCCTCTATCTGCTATTTAGGAGGAAAGCCTATGCGTAACTCAAATAAAATGATCATTTTAGCATCGCTCGCTGCTCTGTTCTGCGGACTGTATTTATTCCATGAATTGAATGGAAGCTATGATTATGCATTGCCGCGCCGAGGCATCAAGGTACTGGCTATGGCGCTCACTGGAGTGGCGATCGCTTATTCGACCGTCATATTCCAGACGATTACACATAACCGGATCCTCACTCCAAGTATTATGGGATTGGATTCACTCTATATATTGCTTCAAACGGTCGTTATTTTCTTCCTCGGTTCCAGCCATATTACGATTGTGAACCGGCATGTGAATTTTATTTTATCTGTTGCGACCATGGTTGTTTTCGCTTTGATACTCTATCGGTTTTTATTTAAAAGAGGAAAGCAGCCGATTTACTTCTTGTTGCTTGTCGGGATTATTATCGGGACATTCTTCCAGAGCATCTCGACATTCCTTCAAGTGCTAATCGATCCGAATGAGTTCCTTCGGGTGCAGGATAAAATGTTCGCCAGCTTTAATAATGTTAGCGGAGAGCTCGTTTGGTGGGCTTTGGCAATCGTCATTCTCATGTTTCTAATCGGCATGCGGTCGTTCAATGAACTCGATGTCCTTTCGCTAGGAAGGGATACGGCGATTAATTTAGGGGTTTCCTATGACAAAGTCGTCAAACTGATGCTTGTCATTGCGGCTGTACTGATTTCAGTCTCAACAGCGCTTGTTGGCCCTATTACATTTTTCGGTCTCATCGTTGCCAATTTGTCCTATCAGTTTTTCAAGACTTACAAGCATTCGGTCTTGATTGCAGGCGCTTCGATCATGAGTATAATTGCACTGGTCGGCGGTCAATGGGTTGTGGAGCGTGTCTTCACTTTCTCTACTACACTTAGTGTCATTATCAATTTTGTCGGTGGCGTGTACTTTATCTATCTACTGTTAAAGGAGAGTCGATCTTCATGATTCAAGTTCGAGAGCTGTCGAAGTTTTATGGGAAGAAAGCGGTTGTGGAAAAGGTGAATGTCAACATTCATCGAGGTAAAATCACTTCTTTCATCGGTCCGAACGGTGCGGGAAAATCGACACTTCTTTCGATGGTAAGCCGTCTGCTTGATGCAGATACAGGTGAAGTGCTAGTCGACAATGACAACGTGAAGAAAATGAAGTCCAATGATTTTTCAAAGCGGGTGTCAATCCTGCGGCAATCCAACTACATGAATGTCCGGTTGACGATACGTGAGCTTGTCTCCTTCGGCCGTTTCCCTCACTCCAAAGGGCATTTGAATGCCGAGGATATCCGAATCGTCGAGCAAGCGATGGAGTATATGGAATTAATGGATATGCAGTATGCCTATTTGGATGAATTATCAGGCGGGCAACGCCAAAGGGCATTTATTGCCATGGTTATTGCACAGGATACGGATTATATCTTGCTTGACGAACCACTCAACAATCTCGACATGAAGCACTCGGTTCAAATAATGAAGATATTGCGCCGTCTCGTTGAAGACCTTGGAAAAACGGTCGTCATCGTATTACATGATATCAATTTTGCGTCTGTCTATTCCGACCGTATCGTCGCATTAAAGGATGGACGTGTCGTCAAGGATGGTCCAACGGATGAAATCATTAATTCGGATGCATTGAAGGAAATCTACGACATGGATATTCCAATTCAAAAGATGAACAACTGCAATATTTGCGTTTATTTTAACTCATAAAATCAAAAAAGGATGGTTTAGGATGAAAAAGTTTTCAATCACGCTGCTACTTGCAGCACTTATGCTTGTGCTTGCCGCTTGCGGAAGTAAATCAGACGACAAATCGTCATCAAAAGATTCCAATGGTTCTTCAGAGCCTGCACAATCGGAAACAGTTTCTGTCAAACACGAATATGGAGATGTGGAAGTTCCAAAAAATCCTGAAAAAGTTGTCGTATTCGACTTCGGTACTCTCGACACATTGGATGATCTAGGCGTTGAGGTAGCAGGTCTGCCACGTACAAACGTACCAGGTTACCTATCTAAGTACGATGATGACAAGTATACAAACTTAGGAAGCTTGAAAGAACCTGATTTTGAAGCGCTACATGCGTTGAAGCCGGATGTTATCTTCATTTCGGGCCGCCAAGCGGAGTTGTATGACCAGTTTGCTGAAATTGCCCCAACTGTCTATGTGGGCTTAGACACAGCGAACTATATGGAATCGTTCAAACATAATGCGGAATTGATGGGACAGATTTTCGATAAAGAAGATGAAGTGAAAGCAGAGTTGGAAGACATCGACAAGCGTATCGATGCCATTAAGGAAAAGACAACTAGCATGGATTCCAAAGGGCTGATCGTACTTGCTACAGAAGGTAAAGTGAGCGCATACGGACCAAGCTCACGTTTCGGCCTGATCCATGACGTGTTTGGCGTAAAACCGTCAGATGAAAAAATTGAAGTTTCTACTCATGGCCAAAACATTACGTTTGAATACATTCTTGAACAGAATCCAGATATCCTTTACGTGGTCGACCGGGATGCGGCTGTCGGCAATGGAGCAAGCGCAAAAGACTCGATTGAAAATGACCTTGTGAAAAAGACAAATGCTTATAAGAACGGAAAAATCGTCTACTTGAACGGTGAGTACTGGTACTTATCCGGTGGCGGTTTGATTTCAATGAAAGAAATGATTTCGGAAGTAGAAGCAGGACTTTAAAATCTCTGGATCCACCTACCATCTCGGTAGGTGGATCTTTTTTTACCGGAAAATAAGGTAATTTGAAAGCTATTTGTGTTTTCATTACCTTTAGCCGAGCGCGCTGGGAAGACGTCTATGCTACGATAGAAAAAAAGGAGCCGGGAAGAAGGGACGAGGGGTATGGTGGAGTCGGTCGTAGTCAAGGCGTCAACCTTGGAAGAGGCAATTGAGCAGGCGCTTGTAGAACTGAGTTTGAAAAAGAGAAAAGAGATGGATATTGAGTTGCTGACGGAATTGTATGTGCCTGGCCAGCCGGTAGAATTGAAGGCGTTCCGACGTCAACAAACCGATGATTTGGCGAACTGTGAAGGCGTGGCTTTAATGATACATGGCGATGTGGATCGCAGTACTGGAAATATCAGTTCCAGTGGGGATCTTCACATTACAGGCAATGTCCAACCCTCGCTGTTCATTGAATCAGTCGGAAGCATTGAGATCGGAGGCACTGTCCAAAAGGCGATTGTGGAAGGGGAAAGGAAAGTCCAAATCAGAGGGAATGTACTGTCCTCTGCAATTCATGTTGGTGTCCGGGATGCATTGGAAAATGAATTGTCTTTACGGTTGGAAGGGGTCGTCCACTACTTGGAACGGATTGACCGGGCGATCAGTGAAATTCTTGTTGTACGGGACAGGTCTCCTGAGGAGATTGATGCGGCCGAGCTGAACCGTCTCTTCCACTGGATTCTGGAGGAGAAGTTCATTCCCTTCCAGCGGATGAAACAAGAGTTTATTCAAAAGGTGAAAAAACATACATCGCAGCTTTCGGATGATTGGGAGGTTTTAGCAAACCACTTGTACAATGTTTTATCCGATACTGTGAAGTCTGGCGTTCGAAATGCACAGGAGTTTTCGCGGCTTGTGATCGAGGCCAGGCAAATGCATGACCGTCATGCAGAGGATGGGAAGCTCGATTCCCTTCTGGAGTTGCCCTATGCCCTTAACAGTGTACTCACTTGCAATGGAACAATTATGGTGACAGACAGAGGTCTTTGCAACTGTTCGGTATCCGCTAGGAGAGATGTATATGTGGAAGGCATCTGCAGGGGTGGTGAGATGTATGCCGATCAAAAAATTTCGGTTCTAGAATCCGGATCGGCGACGGGCGGGAAGACAGTTTTAAAAACGAGTGAGTCAGGCACAATTACCATTGGATTAGCGAGAACCGGCACGGAACTTTGGGTAGGTACCGAATGTCATTTGGTAGAGAAGGACCAGATCGGAATTTTTGCACGAATGGTGGATGGGAAGCTGATTGTATAAGCATGAATACGGAGGGGAAGACCATCTTCTAGAATGAAAAGGAGTCTCGTTGGAAAAAATCTTCTTGTGAAGTTGTGAATCTCGAACTATAATTACACGTGTCAAGACACTTACAAGCGAGGAGATTTTTTCACTTGAAAACAACAAAGAAATTATCCCGTAACCGGCTATTAGCCATTGCCGGAACGGGTTGGATGTTTGATGCAATGGATGTGGGGATCTTGTCCTTTGTCATTGCAGCAGTAGCGGTGGAGTGGCATTTATCCCCGGCGGAGATGGGCTGGATCGGCAGTGTCAACTCGATCGGGATGGCGGTCGGCGCATTTGTGTTTGGTTTGCTGGCTGATCGGATCGGCCGGAAGTCAGTATTCATGATGACCCTCGTCCTCTTTTCCGTGGCGAGCGGATTGTCGGCCCTCACTTCCACGCTGCTTATCTTTTTAGTTCTCAGGTTTCTGGTAGGAGCAGGGCTTGGTGGAGAATTGCCGGTCGCCTCAACTTTAGTATCTGAAAGTGTAAAGGCGCATGAAAGGGGCAGGGTGGTCGTTCTGCTGGAAAGCTTTTGGGCGGTCGGTTGGCTAATTGCCGCGTTGATTGCTTACTTTATCATCCCGGAATTTGGCTGGCGGGTGGCGTTAGTAATAACGGCTCTACCAGCATTCTACGCAATTTACCTGCGTAGAAACTTGCCGGACTCCCCGAAGTTTGAGTTAGACGGAAAGCCAAAACAATCTGTGTGGTTTAAAATCAAATCTATTTGGACGAAGCCCTATAGTCGCCGGACGCTCATGCTGTGGATCGTCTGGTTCACCGTTGTTTTTTCCTATTATGGGATGTTCTTATGGCTGCCGAGCGTCATGGTCCTAAAAGGATTTGATATGATCAAAAGCTTCGGCTATGTTCTCTTGATGACACTGGCTCAACTGCCAGGATACTTCACGGCCGCTTGGCTGATTGAACGGGCAGGAAGGAAATTTGTGCTGGCCACCTATCTTCTAGGAACAGCTGCGAGTGCTTTCTTCTTCGGCAATGCCGATCATCTTGTCTGGCTGCTCACCTCGGGCGCATTCCTGTCGTTTTTCAATTTGGGTGCATGGGGCGCATTGTATGCCTATTCTCCCGAGCAATATCCGACAGAAGTACGGGCCACGGGTTCCGGGATGGCCGCTGCGGTAGGAAGGATCGGCGGCATCTTCGGCCCGTTGCTTGTCGGCTGGCTGTTGACCGCAGGCTACGATTTTGGAGTCATCTTCTCCATTTTCTGCGGTGCCATACTAATTGGTGTTATCGCGGTACTGGCGCTAGGAACGGAAACGAAACAAATGGAACTGGAATAAAGGAGCCGCCTGGGAGCGGCTCTTTTTTGTGGAGTGGATCTGATAGTATGTTGTAAACAGCCATGCGCAGCGGCTGAAGGGAGTGGCGCTATGCTTTCGGCAGGGGGGAAGCCCGCGCATAAACGGTGCCACCCGCGCATATCAGGAGGATATTTGCGCATAAAGCAGCCAGATTAACGCCGTGCATAACCGTGCCCCTAAATCAAAACACTCCATGTAAGGAAAATCTCCACCCCAACAAATCAATCCAAATTGTTATCACTTGTATCCACCCCAACTTTCTAGCAAACTGGTACTTAGTTTTACTGTATAAGGAGAATCAGATGAAATTAATTAAGAAGATCGCGAAAGAGAGTATCTTGCTTTTTGTCTGTTATGTGTTTGTCAGTTTGTTCATTGAAGATTTGACAGAGTTTCTGGAAGTGCGACAAGAATCAAAAGGTGAGCAGACGGAGGCGATGGTGTACGGCAAGACAGGCGTGAAGGATTTGTTCGGTGATCTGGATTATATTGCAACGCTGCAAATGATGGATCAATGGAGAAATCCGATTAAGCTGGATCCGGGAACGTTTGTCCAGTTGACGAAGGAACAGTTCGATGCAGTGGAAGTATACGAAACTATTCCGGTTTATCAAATCGGGAAAAGTTTCTACAGTGATTTGGATATAAAGGGCTCCTTCAGTGAGTTTCCGATTTTCTTGCTCGTCTGGTCGGTCTATCCACTGGGTTACCTCTTGTATATATTGTTCAAAATACCGGCATTCAATCGGTGGTTGGATCGTCAAGACAAGCTGTTCAACATTTTTTCTCCATACATTTTTCTGGGCGTTATCGCGATCGGTCTCTTGTACTCCTACTGGACAGCGATTCTGGTCATTCAAAACGTCGCAGAGAGGTTTGCAACTGGTGAGCAAGTGGAGACAGTTGCTGAAGTCGGTGATATGTATTATGAGAGAAGAAGCAACCGGTACGAAAATAGAATTTATTACTTGATGCTAACATTTGAAACGAAGGAAGGCGAACGAATAATTGTTAGTAAAGAAGTGACGGGGTCAGTTTACAACAAGCAGGACGGCACACTCCCAATCCGTTATATGAAAGATAACCCGTACAATGTGTTTGTATCGAAGATCGATACCATGAGTGTATTTCAACTCGCTTTTAATTCTCGGATGATGATTTATTACGTAACGATTGTCTTGACATGGCTGGTCGGCTTAACTTTCATCATGATGCGACGAAAAAGGCGGACGGGTTCCTACTACAAAGGCGAGCGGCCGCTGAAGCTGAAGTATCAGAAACAACAGTCGCACAAGGAACGTCCAAAATTAAACACCAAGTCGGAGAAACGTCAACAAAACTCGACGCACAGCCGAAATGCCAAACGCCTTAAAAAACGGTAAGCGCGGAACAGGACTCTATGATTCATCTCAGAGGGAACGGGTAAAGATAATAGATTACTCTGACTGAAGAATAGGAGGGAGCAGATTGAACAAACGGATTACATTTCTCCTGCTCGTCTTCGCATTGGTCTTGAGTCTGGCCGCCTGCAGCAATAAAACTGATGAGTCGGACTCCTCGAAGGGCGGCAACACATCAAAAGACGAACAGTCCGATGCGGGCCAACAGGAAGACAGCAAGGAAACAGGTGTGAAGAATGACTTGACGATCGGTTTGACGATGGATGAATTTGAGGAGGCGTTCAATGCCAATGCAGAAAGGCGTAAACTCCCCGTTACAATTAAGGAGTATGAATGGCAGGAGAGTGACGATACGCGGACGGCATCCATCCAATTGGATAAAGATGTTCTGCTGAGTGTCATTGAAATGCCTAAAAACAAGGAAATTAAAGCGATCAAGTTGGAGCTTGAGGGTATTGAGGCACCCCGAGAGGATGCGAATGTACTCATAGAGACCGTCATTGAATCCGTCCAACCGGAATTAAATGATGAGGAGAAACAGCGCATTATGGATGAAGTGTATCCTCTCAAGGAAGAGACTTCCGAAGCGTTCGAGCGGACGAATCGGGAATCTTATTGGGAAGACTTCCATTACATTCTTCGATATGAGCAGTCGAATTGGTATGAGTTTATCGTAGCTAACCGAGAAGATACGTAGTTTTCGAAGGACTAAGACAGACCCCTGTGTAAGGGGTCTTTTTCCATTTTGAAACTTCTACCTGCCTTCTTTCGTAATAAAAAGAAGGGGGTTATTCCAATGGCAAAAGAAACTTTTCAAGTGAGCATATCGCCTAGAGAGGCGAGAGATTTGATCGAAAATGAAATATTGCAGCGCAACATTAGCGGTACACTGGTTGACAGTTATTCCCGCCAGGTCGGCGAGTATGAAATGCATGTGCTGATCATGGAAAAATATTATATGCGGTCCAATAATCGGGCTTCTGTCACGTCAACCATTGATAATTTTGAAGGCGTGACGACTGTTCATGTGGTGGCGGCTGGAAGTTCGGAAGGTGTGTTCTTCCGTTTTGACTGGGGCGCGGGCAGTAATTTCGCGAATAGCGTCGCCAGAGCGCTTGCGCCTCACCGGATCGGAGGGGAAGATCGTTTTGATTTCTGAAGTGATGGGAAAGTTCGTAGAGGAGCCGCTCACGAGCTTTGAAATATTGCGAGATAAAGAACGGCTTGTTGCGGAAGTTCTGGTGAACGGAGACACGTTTTATTTAAAAGGTGAAAAAATCGAGAAACCATTCCTTGAGAGGCTAATTGCCTTTATCCGAGAGGCGAGCATGTCCGGCTTGCCGTATATCGGACCGGAAAAAACATTAGACGGGGCAGATTATGTGGAGCGCGAGGGCTTGCTGTTCATCCTCGAACGAAAAGGCAAAGGGGCAGAAGTGGAAGGAATCAATCTACGGCAAATAGAAGAGATCGCCTGTTTAACGGGGAAGGAACATGCGCTTTCCCTCTCCAAAGAGCTGCGGCTTGGCAGGGGGACTTCCTGGGGAATGTTCGGCGGCAATGCGACTGATGCGCTTGGCGATTACGACGAAAATGAATTATGCTTTCTGGACTTGATGAAGGCGCTTGAGGAGAATGGCTCCTTTCCCGAGGAACAGGAGTTGATTCGCAGCCTGTATGAATCAAGGCGGGCGGCACTCCACCAAGTTTGGGACGATCTGCCAATTGGAGCGACGCAAGGTGATCTGGCGCCTTATAATATGCTTTTTGATGGCAATCGGATATCTGCTGTGTATGATTATAATATTGCGGGAGATGAGCGCTTGGTTAACGATAGTGTAGCGAGCGCTATCTATCTCGCCTGGCATTATGAAGGATTCAAAGGGGATGAATCCGAAGAAGCGCGTTATGAAGCCTTCTTGGCGGCCTACACGAAAGAGCGGCCCTTTACGGAGCTTGAATTACAGGTCATCCCCGATTTGGTCTCGGTCATCCGGCCTTTCCGGTATGACCGAGTAGAGGAAGGGATTGAACAGATTAAACAGGGCGATGGAAAGCAATTTATCGAGGAGACGATTTCTTTATTACAATCCTGAAAGGGAGTGATCTGATGTTCCGGATACCTGAATCGGTTGCGGAGCTTGGGCGGAAGCGAATCGAAGGCTTTCCTGTGGAAGGGTTCGTTTACGGAGAAGGACCGCAAAACCCCGAAATTATGCTCATTGGCGAAGCGCCGGGGGAGTTTGAAATCGTGGATGGCATCCCGTTTATCGGGCGAGCGGGCAAAGAACTCATGAAATCACTTGCGACAATCGGTTTGACTCGAGAAGACGTCTACATAACGAGTGCTGTCCGCAGCAGGCCCTATAAGTGGGGAACAAAAAAGGAGCGAGATGGCACGGTTGTGAAACGGAAGTACAACCGGCCTCCCACGCAGAAGGAAATCATCGCCCATGCCCCCGTGTTGGATTATGAGCTGACGCATGTGCAGCCGAAACTCATTGTAACCCTTGGTAATGTCGGGTTGCAGCGTCTGCTCGGGAAAGAGGCGAAAGTGACCGAATTGCACGGACAGCTGATCACTGGGCCAATCCGCCATTTAGAAAGTTTAGATGGCAGTACATTTGGATGGACGGAGAAAACATACTCGATTGTCCCGACATTCCATCCGGCCTCCATCTTTTACCGGCCTTCGCACCGTCCTGCACTGGAGGCGGACTGGCTGGAAATCGGACGACTTTTGGAAGGACGCTAATCAATGAAGACATATAAGAGAGTCCTAATCATTGGCAGCAGTGGGGCGGGGAAGTCGACGCTGTCAAAGGAGCTAGCAGGGAAGATGGATCTGCCGGTCCTTCATTTAGATGCTCTATTTTGGAATAAAGGCTGGACGCCTACCCCCAAGGCTGAATTCCGCGCAGCCTTGCAAAAGGAGCTGGAGAAACCCGAGTGGATCATCGATGGCAATTTCAATTCTACGATCGAAATGCGGGCTCAGTATGCAGATTTGGTAATCTTTCTCGATTTCCCGAATTGGCTCTGTCTCGCCCGGATATTGAAACGACGATGGATGTACAGGGGAAAGACGCGTCCTGACATGGGGGAAGGATGTCCTGAAAAAGTGGATTGCGAATTCATCAAGTTCATCTGGACCTATCCAAAGAAAAAACGTCCCGGCGTCCTCGAGATGCTGGGTCGTTGCAATGCGGATATTCTCATTTTGAAGAATCCTGCTGAGCAGAAGAAGTGGCTCCAAAATCTGAAAGAGATCGGGTGAATGCAGTGGAAAAAGAAGTACATGCCAAAGGTTCAATGAAAGAATTCTTTAGCTTGCTCAAACAGTTAGATTGGCCGAAGGGAAAAACAGCGCTGGCACTCACCCTCGCATTGTTTTCAACAATTGCGAGCCTCGCAGTCCCACTTGTCACAAGGGAGCTTGTCGATTCACTGACACAAGCGTCCTTCACCTGGCAGACCGGGGCTTTCCTGTTTGTCGTTTTCATCTTGCAGGCTGTGCTCGGCGGGGTCTCATTCTATTTGCTGGCCTATATTGGGGAGACCATTGTCGCTGACCTCAGGGGCAGGCTTTGGGCGAAGATCCTAAGGCTACCAGTCTCCTATTATGATGACAATGAGACCGGAGAAACAATGAGCCGGATTACACAAGATACGACAATGTTGAAGACGCTTGTGTCTGATCATATGGTCAGTTTTATTACAGGCATCATCTCGATTATCGGGGCGGTCGCCATTTTGCTATTCCTTGATTGGAAAATGACGCTCATTATGTTGATTAGCGTGCCTGTCAGCTTTGCAATCATTCTGCCGCTTGGCCGGATTATGCATAAAATTGCAAAGGCGACGCAAGGAGAAATGGCGAAGTTTTCGGGCCACTTAGGACGTGTGCTAGGGGAAATTCGTTTAGTGAAGGCGTATCGTGCGGAACCGGCTGAGGAGGAGAATGGACGGAAGGCGATTCGTTCGCTCTTTTCTTTCGGTTTGAAAGAAGCGAAAATCCAGGCGATCATTTCGCCTGTCATGACGCTCGTCATGATGGGCATCCTCGTCGTCATTCTTGGCTATGGCGGAGCACAAGTGTCGCGGGGAGACTTAACTGCCGGAACACTCGTAGCGATCATCTTCCTTATGTTCCAGATCATCATGCCGTTTGCCCAGATGGCGCAAGTCTTTACCATCTTCCAGAAAGCTGTCGGCGCTACGGACCGGATTCAGCAAATCTTGCAGATGGAGAGCGAGCCGGCTGATGGAACGCAATTGGCGGTAGACGGGGCCATACAATTTGATGGCGTCAGCTTCTCTTATGAATCCGGAAAGGAAGTGCTGAAAGGGGTCTCGTTCAACGCGGCACCCGGGACAGTTACAGCATTTGTCGGGCCAAGCGGTGGCGGGAAGACGACGATCTTTTCGATAATTGAACGGTTCTATTCTCCGACAGAAGGGGAAGTACGGCTTGGCGCCCTTCCGATTCATGATATGTCACTCTCTGAATGGAGAAAGAAAATAGGATATGTGTCTCAGGAAAGTCCGTTGTTAAGCGGAACAATCATTGACAACATCGCCTATGGACTGGATCAGCGGCCATCTCTTGAAGAAGTACGGAAAGCGGCAGAAGCGGCCAATGCGCTTGCATTCATTGAGGAAATGCCAGATGGGTTCGATACACTTGTAGGTGAGCGAGGCATGAAACTCTCGGGCGGCCAGCGCCAACGTATTGCGATTGCACGTGCACTGCTTCATAATCCGGAAATCCTGCTACTCGATGAAGCGACCTCCAATTTGGACAGCGGCTCTGAAACGCATGTACAGGAAGCACTCCAGCGTTTGATGGAAGGGCGGACGACATTGATCATCGCCCACCGTTTGGCGACAGTCATCCATGCGGATCAGCTCATTTTTCTGGAAGCCGGCCAGATTACCGGAATTGGAACGCACGAGGAATTGGCAGCGAAGCATGCCTTATATAGGGAGTTTGCCGAAGGGCAAGGGCTGTTTGCGTAAAAAATATAGATTTGTTACTTTATCATCTGAATAGAAAAGCTAAGGTATATGAAAAATGTACACCCCTAATTTTAGGCGTGTACATTTTTCATTAATGGGCGACTGCTTTTAATCATTCTTCTTAAGCCAACTGCCTATTATTTCATCGAAAAAGAGTCTTGGTGCTGATTGTTGTTGATCATCCTGCAGATGGCTTTTGGCGACGGCTATCATATTTAGCTTGGGCACTATAAAAATATATTGCCCATATAGGCCATTAGCATAATAGTAGTCAATTGGGTTGATAGTGCTTTTATAAGTCCATAGCTGATACCCATAGCCGGCTGTACCTTCTCTTTCGGTTTCAAACTGTTTATATGGAGTTTTCGCTTGATGTAGCCAGTTGGAAGAAATGATCTGTTTTGAATTAAATCGTCCTTCCTTTAAAAACAATAATCCTATCTTCACCATATCCTCCACGTTTAAAGAGAGACTAAAACCACCCCCGTTAATTCCTTGCGGGTCCTTTACCCAAATATATTTATGTATTCCTAATGGATAGAATAAGTGTCTTTCAGCAAATGCCGCGGTCGTAAATCCAGAGATCTTCTGTATGATTGCGCTTAGCAGATGAGAGTCCCCTGAATTATACTGAAAGGTGGAACCAGGTTCATGTGTTATGGGTTGTTCAACTATAAATTTGATCCGATTTTTTGATCCTTGAAATTGTCCTGCCTGTAACCCGGAAGTCATGGTGAGCAAATGGAAGATCGTAATTTCTCTCTTTTGTGGATCCTTAAGCGCATCTAGGTCTGGAAAATAGTTTTGGATGGGTTCATGAATATCTTTAATCATCCCTTTGTCCACCATAATTCCAATTAAGATAGAGACTATACTCTTGGTGATCGAATACACTTTAGCCGGTTTTTCTGCAATTTTTTTATTCTTCAAGTATTCGAAGATCCGGTTTTCCCCTTGATGAATGATAAAAGCTTCAATTTTAATGCTTTTAAGTTTTTTCTCTAACTCAATAAAGGATGCTTCATTCAAATCGTTTTCCCCCTTCCAAAACACTGCTAACTGATCTCCATTTCCGGTTCTTTTAAAGGGATGACACTAGCTATTAACTAGTATAAATACATTCTGGTTCACACTTTTCCATTTAGGGTATCGTGAGATAAGGGCTGTTTAGTTTGAATTGACAGGGAAACGGGATGCGTTCTTTTTCATTTTGGAGCGGGCAGCTTCCTCCAGGTCAATTCCAAGTGCCTCCGCAAATTGCAAAAGGTAAATGAACACATCGGCTGCTTCATCAGCGATTTCATCTTTCCGCAACGCAATGGCGTCTTCCGGAGCTTGCCACTGGAAATGCTCCAGCAGTTCACTCGCCTCAAGCGATATAGAAATGGCAAGGTTTCGTGCATCGTGATTGCCTGTCCAGCCCCGTTCATCTGTGAATTGACGGATTTCTTTTTGCAGTTGTTTCATACTCAACACCCCTTTATGTTTTCTTTGAGTATACGTGAAATATTTCCCATAATGAAGTTGAATATTTTCGTCGCGATCATGACATTGGATGATTGGAGTGGAGAAGTTGTACAAGCCAATTGATAAAGATTTTTTTAAACTGCCTGTTTTACAGCTTGCGCACGAGCTGGTCGGACAGTACATCGTTCACGAACGACCGGAGGGCTTGCTTGTTGTGCGAATCGTAGAAACCGAAGCGTACCATGGCCCAGAGGACCGGGCGGCACATAGTTTTGGCAACCGCCGGACGAAACGAACGGAAGTCATGTTTGGTGAGCCCGGCATGGTCTACACATATCAGATGCATACCCATACGCTGATGAACGTAGTCAGCGGTCCTCTCGGAACACCGCATGCAGTATTGATCCGCGCGGGTGAGCCGGTGGAAGGACTGGAGTGGATGAAGGAGAACCGGGGGGAACACTTGCGGATGATTGATTGGACAAACGGACCGGGAAAGCTGTCGAAGGCACTCGGTGTGACAATGAAATATTACGGTCATCACTGGGGGGATGAACCGCTTTTCATTTCCGAAGGGCCGGGAGCGCAGCGGGTTGAAAGCGGTCCCCGCGTCGGCATCGGAAACTCGGGAGAAGCGGTTCATTATCCTTGGCGTTTCTATGAAAAAGACAATCCGTACGTGTCGAAGTACCGTCCTTGAGTTTATTCCCTTATCCTGAAGGGAATAGACAAAAGTGAGACATTAGCATATTCTGAAGGAGAGTGGAATCAAATGGCAAAGATTGCTACAGTACTGACGAATCTATTCGAGGACTCGGAATATACGGAACCGGCGTCCGCTTACAAAGAAGCGGGACATGACGTCGTTACAATTGAAAAAGAAGCGGGCAAGGAAGTAAAAGGCAAGCAAGGTCAAGCGACTGTAAAGATTGATAAAGGAATTGATGAAGTCAATCCGGATGACTTTGATGCTTTGTTCATCCCGGGCGGCTTTTCGCCGGATCAGCTTCGCGCTGATGATCGCTTCGTCCAATTTGCGAAGCGTTTCATGGACGACAAGAAACCGGTATTCGCCATTTGCCATGGCCCACAATTGCTTATCACAGCGAAAACGCTGGAAGGACGAGATGCGACAGGCTATAAATCCATCCAAGTCGATATGGAATACGCCGGCGCCAAATTTGCGGACAAAGAAGTAGTCGTCTGCCAAAACCAGCTAGTGACAAGCCGGACACCTGATGACATTCCGGCGTTCGTCCGTGAATCTGTGAAACTGCTTGAAAAATAAAACAAAAACCCGTGCAAACGGGTTTTTTGTTTTGCCTTCTAGGTTGCTATAGAGGTATATGAGATAGCAGCCGAGTATGATTGGCTAATGAAATCAACACGTAAAGATGTGTTTATTACCACTTGGCAAGGGTCTGCTATTCCTGCCTTTGCAGAGCGTATGATTCTGAGAGGTATCTTTTCTTAACCATGTAGATCCCTTTTCATGTATCGGTCAAAACTAACGGCAAGCAACACAATCGTCATAACAAGCATTCCAACTATATTCAGCCAATTCATTTCCTCAATCGGCAATTTAGATACATAACCGAATGGCGTCAATTTCTCCATCCAGCCGGGCAACTGGAATAATCCTCCGAAATAAATCACGACAAAAGAGTACAGAACATAGAGCCAGACAAGAAAGTTCTTCTTTCCGTAAAAACCAATAAGACATGCGCTTATAGCGATGAGAATCATCAACGCTGGCAGATGTGCAAAACTTACACCGAGCAAAGTACCAAGAGAAAACGGATCTTCCATCACGGTCTGGCTTGCTATCCATAGGCCGATTGAGGAAAGACCTAGCATTATTATCCCGTTGAAAAGAGCTACAATAAGATATGAAGCCATCAGCATTCTCTTGGAGACCGCTCTGCTTAATACAAGGTCCAAACGGGATTTGTTTTCTTCTGATTGGAGCTTGTTAAGTGCTAAAAGAGCCGGAATGGAGCTGATTAACGCTAGGACAACCATAAGCATAGGAAGAAATTGAGCTGCCAGAGTGCTGCCTGAATCGCTAATTAGCATACTCGTTAGCATTTCATTGGTTGCAAAGAAATCTTCCAAATCACCTAGAATGGAGCCATAGGCTAATCCTAATACGAGCATCCCTACTCCCCATGACCAAAAGGCGGTTCGTTGTAAACGCCATGCGAGTCCAAGTGGCTGTCTT
>NZ_BQYK01000002.1:45157-65406 GCF_023168145.1 Sporosarcina sp. NCCP-2222 | reverse complement strand
GCCAGCCATTATTCACGCTAAATGGTTGAACAAGTGTAACTAAGCCGAAAGGAGTGGTCCAAGTCAGCCATTCCTGACCTGAGGTGCGCAGCAGAAAAGTAATAAGCATGAATGTGAATGAAAGACCTATCGCACTTCTGGAGCTTTCTAGAAGTTGTGAACAAACAGCGGCAACCCCTCCGAAAAATAGACCGCTTGCGCCAAGTACAGCCCCGTACCATAATGATCCTGCCAAATTCATATCCTCAATGCCAAGTCCAAACAGTCCAAATCCAATAAGTACGGCAAGCAACATATTCAGTGGCAGAAGGACAAACAATGCAGCAACTAATTGTGATTTGCGTGAAATAGGTAAAGAACTCAGCAATTCAGTTCGGCCGTCTTCCTCCTCCGCTCTCGTGTGCTTTACGATCAACAGGAAATTCATAATGGCAACCGCGACACTTGTTAATAAGAGCATTTGATGGGAAACCATGGCGCCGATTGTATAGTTCTCAAGATGCCCAGGACCTACCATTGCTGTCATTGCTGGATTGCGCATCGTTTCGGCCATTACATCGCGAGCTTGCTGAGTGGGGTACAATTCGCTAAATGAGAGAGGTACGATCAACGTCATACAGCTGATGCCGAGTAACCAGATTGTAATGTACAACCAAGATTTACGAAGGATGAATCGGAACAAGTGGATGCTTCCCGCAAAGTTGGTTTCCATTATTGACCCCTGCCTTTTAACGAATCATCCTGCTGTTCGTAATGTCTCATGAACAAATCTTCAAGCGTGGGGGGCGCACTCTCTAACTTAAGAATTCCATAGTCGCTCAGCTGACGCATGATCGTCTCCAATTCATCCGAGTCAGCTTGAAAAATCCAACCATTTTCCGTCTGTTTCGCATCATGCACGCCTTTCCATATCATAAGTGAGTCGGCGGTTTCTCTTGTCTCGACAACTAAACGCGTCCTGGTTAAATGACGGAGCTGACTAAGAGTACCGCATTCGATCAATCTTCCATTCCTAATGATGCCGACTCGGTCACACAATCTTTCCACTTCGGATAAAATATGGCTTGATAAAAGAACGCTTTTTCCTTCAGACTTCACTTCTTCAACGCAATCTTGAAATACCTGCTCCATCAGTGGATCAAGACCAGAAGTAGGTTCATCCAACAAGAATAAATCTGCTTCCGAAGAAAAGGCGGCTACTAGCGCGACTTTTTGACGATTTCCTTTGGAATAGGTGCGGCATTTTTTGGTCGGATCTAGTTGAAATAGTGCTAATAGCTCATCGCGTCGGTTTTTATTCAAAGTGCCATGTAAATTGGCGAGCAGATCAATTACTTCTCCGCCCGTCAAGTGTGGCCATAAATTAACATCTCCTGGGACATATGCGATTCGACGGTGAATCTCTACTGCATCTTTCCAAACGTCTTTTCCGAAAATGGATGCTTCTCCAGAAGTCGGCCGCAGCATGCCTAAGAGCAGTCGGATCGTTGTTGACTTCCCAGCCCCATTTGGACCGATAAATCCGAATACTTCTCCCGACTTTACAGTGAGATTCAATCCATCGAGGGCATGGTATTTTCCAAACTTCTTTGTCAGCTCTTTAATATCAATGGCATTCATTCAATTTCCCCCTTATTTATAAAAAGCCGTCTTTAAAGCTTGCATATAATCGGAAAATTCCTTCCAGTAAGGATCAAAATCCTCTTGGTCTAATTTCTTGCCTTTCAAGATTCCGATCATTTCCTGTTGATAACCGTCGATGGACCATTGGATCAGTTTAAGAGCTTGTTCTGTTGGAATATCATAACGGAATAATGACGTGTCAATCCCGTTATATAACTGAGTAAATCCATTTTTTTGCATGTCCTGTAACTTTCTCATTTCAAGTTCAGTTAATCTTTCGGGTTCATTCACATAGACCATTGCTATGAAATTGAAAAGTTCGGGGTGTGCACGGTATATTTTCAATTTTAGCTCGGTGGCCAGTTTCATTCTTTCTATGAAATCCGGTTCATCCAATTGCAATTGCACTACGTAGTGCTCGTTAATAAATTGAATTGCATGATTGATGAGGTAGTGAAACAGATCTTCTTTGGAATTAAAATAGTGAAACAACATGCCTTTCCCAATTCCAGCATGCTTTACAATTCGATTGGTGGATGCCTGTTCATAGCTGTGATTTGCAAATTCTTGAAGAGCGGCATTTAACACTCTGTATCTTTTTTTATTGTCAATTGTTTCAAAAACAGTCATGTGAATCCTCCTTCGACCAGAGTGGTCGATTAAAGTGTAACAGTGATAGACCAGATTGGTCAATTCTATTCTATTTTTTAGTGTGTTATTACCATTTCAGGTTCTTGTAATTGCAATGTACTAACTTTTTAAAAGAATAGTTGAAATCAAATCAAATGCATGGTAGATTGAAGCGGGACAAAAAGAAGCGCGTTGAATATTCGGATTATTTCGTATCGTATAATAGAAAAACGTGCAACTATGGGGGAGGACATCATGAAAAGAGTTTTAAAAATGGGAAGCGCTTTCATCGGAATTATTGTTGGTGCAGGCTTCGCTTCCGGTCAAGAAATATTGCAATACTTTACTAGTTTCGGTTTCATGGGTATTGTTGCCGCTGTTTTATCGACTGCTCTGTTCGCTTATTTAGGAATGGTATTGACTCGGCTTGGAAGCCGGATGCAGACGGAATCGTATAAGGATGTTATCTATAAAATCAGCGGTAGATATATTGGAATCATTGTGGATTATGTTATTATTTTCACGTTGTTTGGCGTGGGGGCTGTCATGCTGGCAGGAGCAGGTTCAAACTTGAATCAGCAATTTGGCTTGCCGGTTTACGTGGGCAGTCTGTTGATGGTTGTGCTGGTGTTCCTGACAATTTTGTTGAATGTGGACAAGGTAGTTGCTGTCATCGGAAGTATAACGCCATTTCTTATTATTGCAGTCATTATTGTGTCTGTTTATGCGCTTGCGACAATGGATACAACTTTTGCTGTATTGAATCCAATTGCCACCGCTGTTCCAACGACATTGCCGAATTGGTTCATTTCTGCAATTAACTATGTGTCCTTTAATATCGCAGTCGGTGCCTCGATGTCCATTGTTATGGGAAGTGCCGAGAAGGACGAGAAGGTTGCGGCCTGGGGTGGTTTTGTAGGGGGCTTGGGGCTGGGAGCGCTCATTCTCTTAAGCCACTTGGCTATTTTTGCAAAAGTGGAAACCGTTGCGGATGCAGACCTCCCGATGCTCGTCATTATTAATGAAATCTCTCCGGTATTCGGTATTTTTATGGCGTTCGTTTTGTACGGCATGATCTTCAATACGGCTGTCAGTATGTTTTATGCTTTTGGCGCACGCTTTGTAAAAATCGGTACGCCCAACTTTAAATGGTTTATTTTAATCACGTTAGTGATCGGATTCGTCCTAAGTTTTGTTGGATTCAAAAATCTGGTTGCTCACTTCTACAACTTTATCGGCTATGTTGGCCTCTTCCTCGTAGCTGCACTCATCTTCGCTTCCTTCCGCTTACCGGAAAAAGTGAGACGATAAAAAATCCGCACCTCCCATAATAATAGGGAGGGTGCGGTTTTTCTTTATGGTTTGACCAACTCGAGTTCTTCAGCAGGCCCGAAGAATTCAAAATGGATTTTATCCTGTGAAATGCCGAGGTCGTACAGATTGGAGACGACTGCTTGCATGAATGGCGTTGGTCCACATACATATACGTCGCTTCCGTCAATCACATGCTTTTTCAAGAAGTCTTTTGTAATAAATCCATCGCCTTCTTCGGAATAAAGCACTTCATATGCCGAATTTGGCAATTCGCTGTTCATCTTACGTAATACTTCATCAAACGCCTGATGCTTGCGGGTCCGTGCGGAGTGCAAGAAGGCCACTTGGCGTTCTGGTGTATTTTTGGCGATATAATCGTACATCGCCATCATCGGTGTGAGGCCGACTCCGCCGCTGATCAATGTAACCGGGCTGCTGCTGTCCGTATCGAGATGGAAGTCACCTGCAGGCGCACTCACTTCGATTTTGTCGCCTACGTTCATTTCTTTATGGAGATACACAGACACTTTACCACCAGGTGCGTTTTCATCCTCCCGTTTTATGGAGAGGCGAAAGCGTTCGCCATCAGGAGCCTGCGACAAGCTGTATTGGCGGTTTAAAATATGCTCTTCGCCCGGTATGCGGAAACGGATCGTAATATATTGGCCAGGTTTGTAGTCAGGCAAATTTTTGCCATCTGCCGGTTTTAAATAAAACGAAGTGATTACATCGCTCTCTTTCACTTTCTCATCGATAATAAATTCCTTGAATGTTCTCCAGCCGCCATTTGCTTGTTCAGCTGCATCATACATCTGCTGTTCCACGCCAATGAACGCATCTGCGATCACGCCATAGGCTTCTCCCCATGCTTCCAGGATTTCTGGTGTCGCTGCATCTCCAAGCACTTCTTTAATAGCGCCTAGTAAATGCTGGCCGACAATCGGGTATTGCTCTGGTTGAATGCCGAGTGAGCGGTGTTTATGCCCAATTTGCACGACGGCAGGCACGATCGCTTCCAAGTTGTCTATATATTTAGCGGCAGCAAGGACAGTGTTGGCAAGCGCTGTCTGTTGGCGTCCTTTCGATTGATTGGCATGATTGAAAATATCAAGAAGCTCAGGATGAGCTGCGAACATGTTTTTATAAAAAGTTGTCGTAATTGTTTTACCGTGTTGTTCAAGTACCGGAACGGTGGATTTAACGATCTCAATAGTTTTTTGCGAAAGCATGTGGAGCACTACCTTTCTTGTTTTTGATAATTTCACTATAAACCTGAATAAGTTTTAAAGCTATATTAAAAATACATGTTTAAACTAGCTGTACGATTTTGTACACATTTCTTTCACGGAAATGCCACAGTCGCTATAATAGTGTGAGAAAGAGCGGTGAGATTATGCGTTTAACGATGTATACAGATTTTTCATTGCGTGTTCTCATCTTTTTAGGGGCAAAAGATGAGGGCGAGTTATCGACGATCCAAGAGATATCCGATAGCTTTCAAATATCAAAGAACCATTTAACGAAGGTCGTCCATGAACTTGGGAAGATGGGTTTGATTGAAACTATTCGCGGCAGAGGAGGCGGCATCCGGCTAAAAGTTGATCCGAAGGACATTAATATCGGTCACCTTGTCCGCAAGACGGAAGATGATTTTTATTTGGTCGAATGCTTTAATTCCGAGGCGAAACTGTGTGCATTGGCACCGGCATGCCGGTTAAAGGGTGTTTTGCAAGAAGCCCTTCTGGCTTACTTCGCCGTGTTAGATCGGTATACGATTGCGGATTTTGTCGTGAATCGTGATGAAATAGCCGCAATTTTGTTCGGTCGGCCTTTATGATAAACTAGAAACTGAAAAGATAATTGCAGGAGGGACAGGCATGGGTAAAGTACTAGTATTCGGGCATAAAAATCCTGATACAGATTCCATTACAGCAGCAATCAGCTATGCATATTTGAAACAACAACTTGGAATGGACGCGGAAGCAGTGCGTCTTGGTTCCATTTCTGGAGAAACGGCGTATGCGCTTGCGCAATTCGGATTTGAAGCGCCACGTTTAATTGAAAAGGCAAAACCGGAAGCATCACAGGTCATTCTTGTGGACCATAATGAGAAGCAGCAGAGTGTTGATGATTTAGATGAGGTTCAAGTGATTGAAGTTATCGATCACCACCGGATTGCCAACTTCCAAACGAGTGATCCGCTTTACTATCGCGCAGAGCCGGTAGGTTGCACAGCGACAATTTTGAATAAGTTGTACAAAGAGCATGGCGTTGAGATTCCAAAGAATATCGCTGGTCTTATGCTGTCGGCGATCATTTCCGATTCTCTGCTATTTAAATCTCCTACATTTACAGCTGAGGATCAAGCAGCGGCAGATGAGCTTGCTGCCATTGCAGAAGTCGATGCTGCGGTGTATGGCCTTGAAATGCTGAAAGCGGGAGCTGACTTGAGCGGGAAATCGCTTGAGGAGCTTATCACACTGGATGCGAAAGAATTTACGATGGGTGATAAGAAAGTGGAAATTGCCCAAGTGAATGCGGTGGATGTGTCGGATGTACTGAGCCGCCAGGAAGAGTTAGAAGTATTATTGAACAGCATTATCGAGGAGAAGGGATTAGACCTGTTCTTCTTCGTTGTAACGGATATTCTCAATAACGATTCCGTGGTATTGGCATTAGGAACGGCTGCTGAGCGTGCGAGCGCGGCATTCCAAGTAAGGTTGGACAATAATTGTGCGACGCTGAAAGGTGTCGTTTCTAGGAAAAAACAAATCGTACCAATTCTAACTGAAGCGTTGAAATAAAAAAGGAAGAGTGGCCATGACTTAGGCTGCTCTTCCTTTTTGTCTATCATGATTCCAATAAGTAACGCAAATACCGTTCTGGCTCATTGAGGAAGTTCTTTGTCAGGCTGACGTGCTCCATGTCCTCGTATCGAACAGACTGCAGCTGTCCATCCTTCACCTCGTAAAGATCCGCTCCGGGATAAGCCATCAATATGGGGGAGTGGGTTGAAATGAGAAAAGTGGCTCCGTCCCCTACAAAGTCATGAATCAAAGCGAGCAATGACAATTGGCGTTGGGGAGACAGAGGTGCTTCCGGCTCGTCTAATATATAGAAGCCCCCGGGACGGAAGCGAGCTTGAAACAGCTGGAGGAAACTCTCGCCGTGTGACAGTTTGTCCAGTCCGTCTCCATACAGCATATGTAAGTCGTGATACGTCCTGGCGTAAGGAAGCACTTCTAAGCTGAATGGATCCCGCGCACGGATTTCTTCGACCTTTTCCTTCGCCTCCTCTTTGATGAGCGCCAAGTTGCGCGTGTATGTTACATAATCAGCGGCCCGGAAGAAAAAGCCGTTTCTCGTTTTTACAGACCATGTCAATTTCAGTTCATCCGCAAGCGCAAAGGCGGGTGAAAAACGCTGCTCCCGTTCCATCGGTTCACCGCTGATCAGAATACATTCGGCCGCTGCGGCAACGCCTTCCAACAATGTCGTCTTTCCACAGCCGTTATCACCTGCGATGATAGTCACCGGGCTTTCAATGGATAGGGAATTAAAGTTACGGACAATGTCTGTGTTGAATGGATACTCGCTGTTCGGAAAAGATCTGCGACGCCTGATTTCTCGTAAAGACAAAAGAACACCCCTTTTCGCTTTAATTATAGCGCAAAGGAGTGTGCAAATTCATTGATTTCTGAAGTGTTAATCCAAGTCGAGCGGCTTCGTCGCCGGACCCTCCAGCACAGAGCCGTCTTTTCGGAAACGAGAACCGTGACACGGGCAATCCCACGTTTCATCGGCTTCATTCCAACGGGTACGGCATCCCATATGCGTGCAAATCGGAGAATTCGTCCGGGTGATATGCCCGCCAGTGAATTCCTTTATGACAAGTCCGGTATTTCGCAGGGCCTGCACGAGGAATGATCCGAATTCCGTTCGGTTAGGAGCATAGAGGGCAGACGCTTTGTTTTTCCTTCCAACAATATGATCGGCAACAATCCGTGCGGAGACCATTGAGTTGGACATGCCCCATTTCCGAAAGCCGGTGTTTAAATAGACATAAGGCATGCTCGAATCAATCGGGCCCGCATAGGGCACTAAATCCGGGGTGGACGGATCTTGGGCAGACCAGGCATTCGTCAAGCTCTCCAGATGGAACGTATTTCGCAATTCGGAGGACAGAATATTGTAATGCACTTGGGTGTCCTTCTCCATGCCCGCTTGATGTCCCTGGCCAGCCAGCATGAAATAAGTCTTTCCATCGATGGCAGCCGTGCGGACCGACCGTTTCGGATTGTCGACGGAAATATACTGGCCTTTCAGCGGCATATCAGCTTGGCCTGCGACGATATAGGATCGGTCGACAACGAGCTTCAATACTTGTAGTCCCCGGATCGCTTCAATTGGATAATGCGTGCACAGTACGAGCTCATTAAACTCGATATGATGGCCGGATTGTGTGAAAAGAAGCCTCTTCTTCAAATCCATCTCTCTAATATCCGAGTGTTCAAAAATCCGCGCCCCGGCTTTGACGGCTAGTTTAGCAAGATGTTGGCCGAAGCGGACAGGGTGCAGCTGTCCTTGCCCTTTAATTGTTAATGTAGCTTCTGTTTTAAGCGGCAATTCAGAGTTCCAGCCAAGTTCGCCTGGAATGCCGATGTCCTCGTAAGCTTTCAGCTCGTCTTGAAGCTGTTCGGTTCCGAGCTTCGTCTGAGAAAACAAAACAGCGTCAGAAGTACGATATTCATCGCCTTCTGAAATGGACTGGCCAAACCGCACCGCTTCCTCATTCACTTCATAATAAATTCTTGCATTGTCCCGGCCGAATTGTTTAATGAGACTGGCATAGACGAGATCATGCTGGACCGTTAATTTACCGGTCGAATTGCCCGTTGCACCTTCCAAAATCATCTCTTTTTCGACTAGAATTACGTCCTTTCCCTCTTTCGCGAGGAAATACGCAGTTGCGATCCCGCTTAACCCGCCTCCTATAATGCAGACGTCACAGGACAAATCGTCTGTGACGGCGGGATAGGGGTCCCGGGGATAGGCTGTATCCAGCCATAATGAATCGATCATTGTCAACCCTCCATCTGATACTCTAATTGAATAGACTAGGCATATACATTGTTACCAGATTCGATTGATTCTAAAATTAACTTATAAGAATACGTCTCTGTGAGCGTGATCAGCGTTCTATGAAAGAAACGAAGTCGGTTTCACAGAGGCACATTAGAAGAAAGGTGTTGCGAATATGAAAATTGAAATATGGTCTGATTATGTATGCCCTTTTTGCTATATCGGAAAACGGCGTCTGGAGGAAGCTCTCCAGTCAACCCAGCTGGCAGGGCAAGCAGAAGTCCAGTTTAAAGCGTTCCAACTTGATCCTAATACACCCGAGGATTCCGATCAATCCATGGTGGCAGGCCTTGCAAAGAAATACGGAGTCAGCCTGCAAGAGGCCGAACGGATGGTAGAGAATGTTGCGGAGCAGGCGAAAACAGTCGGGCTTCATTATTCGAAAGAGATGAAGGTATCCAATACGTTTAATGCACATCAGCTTGCGAAGCTTGCTGAACAAGAAGGGAAGGCCGCTGTAGTGACAGAAGGTCTCATGAAGGCTCACTTTATTGATGCGGAAGCGATCGGGAAGAAAGAAGTACTGATCCGCATTGCAGAGGAAGCCGGTATTGCTGGCAGCCGTGCTGAGCAAGCAATGGAGACGAATGAATTTGCAGAGGATGTCAGACGCGATATTGCAGAAGCGGGCCAACTTGGCGTCCAGGGGGTACCGTTCTTTGTCATTAATCGAAAATATGCGATATCTGGAGCCCAGCCTGCTGCAGTTTTTGAAGAGGCATTGCGTAAAGTCGCACAGGAAGAAGGCGTGCAGCCGTCATTCCAAGTGCTGGGCGATGAAGAGGAAGGGGTTTGCAAGGACGACAGCTGCTCCATCTGATGAAGGCGGCAGATCTCTTTTCTAGCAAAGAGATGGCAGTAAGGAACTATGCAGTAGTGGTTACGTGCTCTTCCGGGCAGGTTGGAGTGACTAATCTGCGTCAAAACATGTTGATATCAAGATAGTTGGAAGGAATAATTCCTTGTCAAAAATGTTGATAGCACGCATACTTATATGTTGGAAGGGTTTTATCATCAGAACGAAACGAGTTCAGCATGGAAGACCTGAAGCGAAGATATAAGATTGAAGTTGACCAGGATGGTACGCTCACCTAACTTGGAAAGGATTGTGGGAAGATGGCAAAACATCAATGGTTTGATGAGCTGAAAAAGGAAATAACGCAAGGGGTCGTCCTGATGGATGAACCGTTAAGCAAATATACAAAGACAAAACTTGGTGGCGCAGCAGATCTGCTCGTCATTCCTGAAACAATTGAAGAAATGGAATACACTGTTACCTATGCGGACCGTAATAACGTACCGATTTTGCTGTTGGGAAATGGGTCGAATATGGTCGTTCGTGATGGAGGGGTACGGGGAATCGTCCTGCATATGGCTAAGTTGAATGCCATACGGATCGCAGGGACGTCAGTGCATGCAGAAGCAGGAGCGCACATTATCGATGTATCAAAGAAAGCGGCAGAAGCAGCATTGACCGGCCTTGAATTCGCATGCGGCATTCCGGGATCTGTCGGCGGTGCCATGGCGATGAATGCCGGCGCCTATGGCGGAGAGATCAAAGATATAATCGTTCAAGCAACGGTCATGGATCAAACAGGCAAGATCTTTGTTCTGTCAAAAGAGGAATTGGATCTCGGGTATCGACACAGTATCATTACAGATAAAGGCTACTATGTCCTTTCTGCGGATTTTGAACTGGCGTCGGGCGACAAGGAAGCGATCGATGCTAAAGTAGCTGATTTGACGTATCAGCGGGAATCCAAGCAGCCGCTCGAATACCCGTCTGCAGGCAGTGTCTTCAAACGGCCTCCGGGTTATTTTGCCGGTAAGCTGATTCAGGACAGCGGTTTGCAGGGAAAAGGGTTCGGCGGTGCAGAAGTATCAACGAAGCACGCAGGCTTTATTGTCAATAAAGACAATGCAACGGCAACGGACTACATCAAGACGATTGAAATGGTCAAAAGGGAAGTAAAGGACCGTTTTGATGTGGAGTTGGAGATGGAAGTGAAAATTGTAGGAGAAGAATGAGTGAACATGATAAATGGCGGATGACCCTGGAGAGGCCGTCCGCCATTTCATGCGTTTGCATCTATAATTGAATTTTGCAGCTGATCAACGACGGATCAGTCACGATATCGTCTACGATAGGGACTTGACACATTTTATTGTTATGCATGAATTTAAAGATCCCGTTGTTGAAGTCGGTGCCGATCTCTTTGAAGAAGATTCCCTCGAATCTCGCATCCTTTGAGAGGGTGAACATAATCCGGTAACCTGTACCGTCTTCTACAAGATATGCGCGGACGCCTTTTTCAAACATCCCTTCGCTTTCATCTTTAATGTAGCGTGCAACGGAAACGACATGGAAATCAACGAACGTAATTTCTCGCAAAAGCACATTCATGAAAGAGCCTTTTGTGATCTCTTCCCATCTGCTTTGGGCGGTTTGCCCAATGATGATTTGCGTAATGTTGTGCTGGTGTGCGATTTCTTTAATCACTTTGGCAGTAGGACGTCTCTCATTATCACAGATGAAAAAGTCCTCCACTTCTAATTCCTCGGCAAGTTGTCGCCATCTATCGATGTATTGTGATTTCTCAGCATCGAAATCATCGAGCGGGAGTGGATCGACAGTTAGAATATATAAGGGACAGTCCATGATGCTTGCCATCTTATGTCCACGCCGGATGAGACGTTCACCATTCGGACCGTAGTAGACACATACGAGAATGCTCTCGTCCATACGGCCTTTTACTTTGCCCATGAAAGTTTTCACCTCTTGATCATGTTTTTCAAAACGTATAGTACTACATGAAAACCAAACCATTATAGCTGATACGCCATACTTACACAAGGTGAAACCTGATAGGTCGCTTTTTATGCACTCAATTTGCGAGTCATGTATAATTTACCTAGTACCCGTTTGGTTTCCTCTTCTAAATGTTGCCTTTGGCTACCTATTATCCTTGTAGCGGTGGGAAGAGTCAAGTGGACTCTCCATTTTCATACAAGTGATCTTGAATCTTTTCCCCTCGAGCCATTTCAAACGCTGAATATCGGGAAAATGTCCTTTTGCCGAATGGATGGATTGCGTGCAATCCAACAATGGTAAAATCACGTTCTGCCACCTATAGTCTGACCAAAATGTGTATTGGAGGTCTCTCTATTTTGATTGTCTTATTAGCAATTTTCTTTCCCTTCTTTATGGCTTTCTTTGTGCCGTTTCTCTATAAACGGATACACAGCAAGCATATTGGCTGGTTTGTATTACTCGTCCCCATTCTATTATTTATCCTATTAGCCAGTTTTGTGCCTTCGGTAGCCGGTGGCGCCCATTATACATATACGGTTCAATGGATTGATTCGGCTGGAATCAACTTCACGACGAACCTGGATGGACTCAGCATGATTTTTGGCCTGCTCATTACGGGGGTCGGAAGTCTGGTTATCCTTTACTCCATATATTATTTATCCGAACGGGAAGCACTCGGGCGTTTTTATGTGTATTTGCTCATGTTCATGGGAGCGATGCTCGGTGTGGTGTTCTCTGATAATGTCATGGTCCTCTATGTTTTTTGGGAACTGACCAGTATTTCATCCTTTTTATTGATCGCCTTCTGGTACCATCGAAAACAGTCGAGGTATGGAGCAAAAAAATCAATGCTCATTACCGTGTCGGGCGGGGTTGCGATGCTGGCAGGCTTCCTCATGCTGCATACGCTGACCGGAACGTTCAGTCTGCGTGAAATAGTGGACGAAGTCGGAAATCTGGATAAGACAGATCCGTTATTTTACATGGCAATGATCTTAATCCTCTTGGGAGCTTTTACGAAATCCGCGCAGTTTCCGTTCCATATCTGGCTGCCGGATGCAATGGAAGCACCTACCCCCGTCAGCGCTTATTTGCACTCGGCGACGATGGTCAAAGCAGGGATTTACCTCGTAGCACGCTTTACCCCGATATTCGGCGGTGAGACCGTATGGTTTTACTCGGTCACGTGCGTTGGAATATTCACTCTGTTTTGGGGTTCGTTTAATGCTGTCCGTCAAACGGACTTAAAAGCGCTGCTCGCCTATTCGACAATCAGTCAATTAGGTCTCATCATGAGTTTGCTTGGGATTGGATCCATGGCCGTCTCAGACAGTAATGAATCAAATGTGTTAATATTCACAGCTGCTACGTTTGCGGGGCTGTTTCATCTCATCAACCACTCCACGTTCAAAGGAGCACTGTTCATGGTCGTTGGTATAGTCGACCATGAATTAGGAACAAGGGATATCCGTCGTTTGGGCGGTTTGATGTCATTCATGCCGTTGACATTTACTGTCGCTTTGATCGGCAGCTTTTCTATGGCTGGTCTGCCGCCGTTTAACGGTTTTCTGAGCAAGGAGATGTTTTTTGAAGCGGTTGTGCAGTTGAGTCGGTTGGATTTAGTCTCGAATGGAGCTCTTCGCATTCTCATTCCTGTCGTTGCCTGGGTTGCGAGCGTGTTTACGTTTATCTATTCCATGATTATTGTATTCAAGACGTTTCTTGGCATGCCGCAATCTGAACGCGTTGATAAAGAAGCGCATGAACCTCCGATCGGCATGCTAGTTGCACCATTTGTCCTGTCATTTCTAGTCATCGGGATCTTCATCTTCCCGAATGGGATCGGTCGCTATCTGCTGACGCCTGCCATGACGGCAGTGTTTCCGATGCATCGGGACTTGAAAGGGCTCGTTCCGCATATTTCCGCGTGGCATGGGGTGAATCCCCAATTGCTTATGACAGTAGGTGTCATTGTGGCAGGAAGCTTGCTGTATATTTCATTAAAAAAATGGAAAAAAGTCTATGCGTTAGGACCGCTTCGCTGGAACTTGGATTCAATCTACAATTTTGTATTGACGAAAACCGAGAGTGGTTCCAATATGCTCACAGGTCGTTATATGACAGGATATCTTCGGGATTATTTTGTTTACATTTTTTCGTTTTTCATTGCGGTAGCAGTCGGTGGGTTGTTTTGGATTGGAAACCTTGAGATTGACTTGTCCAAAGACGCGGCTGTGACAGTGAACGAATATATTATTATTGCGGTTATGATGCTTGCAGGTCTGTCGATTTTGGTGGCGAAATCCCGGAAAACAGCGATTTTGCTAAATGGTGTGCTTGGGTATTCCATCGCAATCCTAT
This sequence comes from Sporosarcina sp. NCCP-2222, assembly GCF_023168145.1. Classification (GTDB taxonomy): domain Bacteria; phylum Bacillota; class Bacilli; order Bacillales_A; family Planococcaceae; genus Sporosarcina. Next base: position 51,524 of record NZ_BQYK01000002.1, on the reverse strand, counting down.
TTGTTGTGCTTCGTGCGCCTGATTTGGCGCTGACCCAGATTGTCGTGGAAACGGTGACGACTGTGCTATTTCTATTATGTTTTTATTTCTTGCCGGAATGGAAACGGGAGGATACAAAGAGATCGACGAAGCTGGTCAATGGCTTCATTGCAGTTGCGGTCGGTTCGATTGTGACAATCCTGGCGCTGATGGTACAAGGGAATAAACTCTTTACGTCCATCTCCTTCTATTTTGAAGATGCGTACCGTTTGGCAGGCGGCAAAAATATAGTGAATACCATATTAGGAGACTTCCGTGCTTTTGATACGATGCTGGAAGTGGTCGTTCTCTTCATTGCAGGGATTGGTGTCTTCTCTTTAATCAAACTGAAAGCGAAGAAAGGGGAGAAGGATATTGGAAATCAATGATGTCATTTTAAAGACCGTCACTAAGATTATTGTGTTCATCATTTTGACATTCGGCATTGAGTTGTTCCTGTCAGGCCATCACGAGCCGGGAGGCGGTTTCATCGGTGGGCTTGTCCTTTCTTCCGCTTTTGTGTTGCTGTATTTGGTGCACGATATCGAGACGGTGCATAATGGAATACCGTTTGATTTTAAAAAGATCGCGGCATTCGGCGTGTTTTTGGCAGTAGGTTCTGGTATTTTGTCTGTCTTGTTCGGCACGAAATTCCTTGGACAAGGTTCGCGCGTATTTGATTTGCCGATTTTCGGGGAAACGGAAATTTCCTCTGTCATCGTATTTGAAGCAGGTGTGGCTTTGACGGTTGTCGGCGTGGTGGTCACGATCATATTAAGTATTAGTGAGGATGTGTAACGATGGAAACGTTAATTACATTACTCGTCGGGGTGCTTGTGACGATCGCAGTTTACTTATTGCTTTCTAAAAATATGATCCGGGTCATTTTGGGAACGGCCATTCTATCCCATGCGATCCACCTGCTGATTTTAACGATGGGCGGCTTGAAAAAAGGCGGCGTTCCATTAATCCAGGGAGAATCGGGCAGCTATACGGATGCATTGCCGCAGGCGCTCATCTTGACTGCGATTGTTATCAGCTTTGCGGTTACCGCATTTTTGCTTGTCTTGGCGTATCGTACGTACAAGGAAACGGGCTCGGATAATCTCGATGCATTGAGAGGGGTTAATGATGAATAATTTTCTTGTCATGCCAATGGTCGCCCCATTAGTTACAGGAATTATCCTGATTTTCCTGCGGTCAAACGTTTTGTTGCAACGAATTCTCGCAATGATCTCTATTGTGTTGACTGCAGGTGCTGGTGTTTACATACTGAATCGCATTCAGCTGGATGGCATTTTGCGTCTGGACTTCGGCGGGTGGATGCCTCCATATGGCATTTTGTTTGTGGCGGATTCCTTTGCTACGCTGCTTGTGCTGACGTCAACCGTCGTAACAGGCATCGTGCTTCTCTATTCCTTTGCTTCCACTGCCCGGGCTGAAGAGAAAATGTTCTATTATCCATTCATCTTCTTTCTTCTGGCAGGCGTGAATGGTTCCTTTTTAACCGGCGACATATTTAACTTGTTCGTCTGTTTTGAAGTGATGCTGTTGTCCTCCTATGCCCTTATCACCTTAGGCGGACGGAAGGTACAATTGGTGGAATCCATTAAATACATATCGATTAATGTGCTGTCCTCCTGGTTCTTCTTGCTTGCTATCGCGTATTTATACGGAACCGTCGGAACATTGAATATGGCACATCTATCGGTTCGGGTGGCGGAAGTCGGGCAGGGGCCTTTACTGACCGTCATCAGTTTAATCTTCTTGATTGTTTTTAGTTTAAAAGCCGGGCTTCTGCTGTACTTCTGGCTGCCCGGCTCGTACAGTGCGCCTCCGACAGCAGTGGCGGCGCTCTTCGGTGCATTGCTCACGAAAGTCGGCATCTATGCGATGTTCCGTGTTTTCACCCTGATTTTCTATCATGAGCCGGGGGTGACCCATACGCTGATTGCCATCATGGCCATTCTTACGATGGTTGGAGGGAGCATTGGAGCGCTCGCCTTTCAAGATATCCGGCAAATTGTTTCATATAACGTCATCATTTCCGTCGGGTTCATTCTCATCGGATTGGTCGTATCGACGGATTCAGCATTTCAAGGTGCGGTCTATTATTTAATTCACGACATGATCAGCAAAGCGCTCTTATTCCTGTTAGCCGGTACAATGATTTACTTGACCGGGAAGTCGAAAATCGCAGAGATGAGTGGGTTGATACGGAATTATCCGCTGATTGGCTGGCTGTTTTTCATTACCATGCTGGCAATCGCCGGAATTCCGCCGCTTAGCGGATTCATCGGGAAGGTGTTAATTGGCCAGGGGGCGATTGAGGCGAAGGCATATGTACTGCTCGGCGTCGGCTTCATCTCCAGCATTTTTGTCCTATATTCACTGCTGCGAATCTTCCTGAATTCCTTCTGGGGCGAAACAATCATCAGTGAAGATGAGGAGCGGCCTTTAAAAAGAGGAATGGCGATACCGGTTCTGCTGCTCGGTATTTTGACCGTGGTACTCGGTTTTGGACCAGAACTGCTTGCGCCTTATGTGAGTGACGCCGCAAATACATTGGCGAATCCAGACGTCTATATCGAGGCTGTGATGAATGGGAAGGACTGATGTGAAGATGGCGATTGATCCGAAGAGAGGTGAACGGCTATGCCCGCCCAGCTGCTATTAAATTTATTCATTGCATTTTTGTGGATGACGTTAATGGATGAAGATGAATTGAATTTCACAACCTTTTTAACAGGCTTCATTGTCGGAATCGGCATCATCTTTTTCATGCACCGTTTTTTCGGCACTCAATTTTACTTAAGGCGGTTATACGCTTCGATTAAATTGTTATTCCTGTTCATTTGGGAGTTGACCCAGTCTAGTGCAATCGTGCTCAAGCAGATACTGAGCCCCCGTTTAAACATCAAACCCGGCATCTTTAAATACGAAACAGAGTTGAAGAGCGACGTGGAAGTGACGATGCTCTCCATGCTGCTGACACTGACACCGGGTTCGGTCGTGATGGAAGTGACACCGGAAGGAAATGTCTTATACATTCATGCGATGGATGTGGAGCAATCAAGGGAAGCGCTGCTGAAACAACTGCGAAATTTTGAAAAAGCCATCAAGGAGGTGACCCGCTGATGATCAAACTCATGCTTGCCGTATCAATAATATTGTTTGCCATCACCATTGGTATCGCCGTCGTTCGGATCATCCTCGGTCCCTCCATGCCCGACCGCGTTATTGCGCTCGATGTCATCGGCGTGAACCTGATCGCGACCATAGCTGTATTTTCAGTCATCATGAAAACAAAAGCGTTTCTGGAAGTCATCTTAATATTAGGGATCCTCTCCTTTATTGGCACGATCGCCTTTTCCAGATCGCTGGAGAGGAGGGTTATCATTGAGCATCGAAAAGATCGGTGAATACGCAGGCGCCATCCTCATCCTGACAGGCGGCATCGCCAGCGTCATCAGCGTATTTGGCCTCATCCGCCTGCCCGATGTATATACCAGATCCCACGCCGCCACGAAAAGTTCCACACTGGCTGTTTTATTAACCTTATCCGGAGCGTTTCTTTACTTCCTATCGACCGAGTACTTCATCAGCGTCCGTCTGCTGCTCGGCATCATATTCGTCTTCCTCACCGCCCCGGTAGCGGGCCATCTCATCATTCGAGCTGCCTACCGTTCCAACGTAAAGCTGGCGGACATCTCAACAGAAGACGAGCTATACGATGTGCTGCATAAAAAAGAAAGCGAAAAGGAGACACCGTGACGCGTGTCTCCTTTTTTGTGTGGTGTGAGTGTTTGGCTGCTTGGAAGTGGCGACAGGTCGTATCAGGCGAAACTTTTTAGAGGGGGCAACCGCTCGTATCTTTCTGTCTACCTCTCGTATATCAGAACGAACCACTCGTATAATCCCGCAACCGCTCGTATCTCACTTTGAACCGCTCATATAATCCCGTAACCTCTCGTATCTCACAGCGAACCGCCCGTATATGCGTCCGAACCGCTCGTATAAGCAGGCGACTTCCCGAATCTTGAAGCGACCTCTTGTAAACAGCGAAAGTCCTTTAGCAAGTGGCAAACCGCTCGTATATTCGTGTCTACCGCTCGTATATGCGCCCGAACCGCTCGTATAATCAGGCGACCTCCCGAATGTTAAAGCAACCTCTCGTTATGCCCCTCGAATCAAAGCCCAATTCCTTGATACTCGTTCATTCCATCAGGAAACGACCACTTCTCTATTGTCCCTCGCTCGCAAAAGGCCATCGCTCTACAACCCTTCCGCGGCGTCCAGTTGTGTCCTCGGCATGCATTAAGGACTGGTAGACGGCTTCTTCAGTCGAGTCGATTACCGCTTCAAACAGGGTATTCATGATTGCATGGTCGTCCCGCAGAAAGGCGATCGGCTGGTCTGTCATGGAGCTGCTTGTGTGCGGAACCGGATTTGCGTTGGAAAAGGCGATGATGATGTCGCCGCTGCCGTTATGGATGTTGGTGCCGGTGCGGCCCAGTCCGATGGCGGCTCGTTTGGCAAACCGTTTCAGTTGTCTTTCGTTTACCGGTGCGTCTGTTGCTACGACGATGATGACCGAGCCGTCGGGTCTGGCGGCCGGTTCATCCAATGTTGGCCTCTGTTCCTGAGTACTCATGCCGTTCCGGACGAGCCATTCATTGATTCTGCATTCTTCCGGTTTTCCAAAGTTCGTCAAGGTCAGCACGCCGACGGTAAAGTTTTTGTCTTCCGCGGGAACGATGCGAGAAGAGGAGCCGATGCCGCCTTTCGCACCGTAGCAGATCATACCTTTTCCTGCCCCGACAGCTCCTTGGGAGACGGGGCCGTCTGCTGCCGATTTGATTGCTTCTATTGCATGAGTTGGCTGGACGGCCAGCAGCCTGATTGAGTTCAAGTAACTATCATTGCATTCTCCTACGACGACATTCAAGGTGCTGGCCGTGTCGCCGAGTGCGGGATTTTCATCGAGCATATGCCGAAGCGTCCCTTCGAGAACGGCGGCCACGCTGAACGTATTTGTCAGCATGATCGGCGATTCCATGAGGCCGAGTTCGTCCACTTGGACTAGACCCGCCGTTTTCCCAAAACCGTTCAGGACGAAGCTGGCGGCCCGCACTTTCTGTTCGAATAAATTTTCGCCGTGTGGCAAAAGGGCAGTGACCCCTGTACACAAGCAATTTTCTCCCCGCTGTTCTTCCACCGTGACATGTCCCACTTTGACGCCTGGTACGTCTGTAATTGCATTCCACTTTCCGCGCTCCATTCAATCACCTGCATTCGTAAATTTAGTCTCTTCATACAATTCTACGTGAGAATAAAATTCCCTTCTGCAGAATAATCAAATGATTGTTTGATTGTCCTTGCTTTTCCAGTGAAAGAAGCATACACTACATACAAACAATCATTTGAATGAGGTGGGCGAAATGGTAAACCGAGATACTTGTGATGTAACAGTCATCCATGAGGAAATCGTCGAAGAAGTAAGGGGAACGCTTCCCGAAGTTGGAGGGATAGTGCAAATATTTAAAGCGCTGGCAGATGAAACCCGTCTTAAAATTGCCTATTCTTTAACTTTGAAAGAGGAGCTATGTGTTTGTGATGTGGCGGCCATCATAGGTTCCTCCAATGCGACAGCCTCTCATCATTTACGATATTTACGGGAAAATGGACTGGCTAAATCGGAAAAGAAAGGGAAGATGGTTTACTATTCACTTGCCGACCATCACGTTCATGATTTATTGAGCATTTCACATGACCATGCAGCGGAAGGTGATGACCATGACCACAATGGATAAAAAAGAATTCCGTCTCGAGAACTTGAGCTGTGCCAATTGTGCAATGAAGTTCGAGAACAATATAAAAAAGCTTCCCTCTGTTTCTGAAGCACAGGTGAATTTCGGTGCATCGAAATTATCGGTTATCGGGGATGCTACAATGGAAGATTTGGAAGCGGCCGGTGCATTTGATGGAATTAAAGTTGTTCCGCTGACGCAACGGAAAGTGGAGAAGAAAGTGCCTTTTTTCAAACGGAAGGAGAATATCGTTACTGCCTTGTCACTCGTATTCCTGATAGCGGGCCTGTTGGTTTCTCATTTCAGTAACGCGGCAATGGCCGGAGTGGTTTTGTATGGCATCTCGATTCTTGTTGGCGGGGTAGGCATCTTTAAAACAGGTTTCATGAATTTAATTCGTCTTGAATTCGATATGAAGACGCTCATGACCATAGCCATCATTGGTGCAGCCATTATTGGTGAATGGCAAGAAGCGGCAGTCGTCGTTTTCCTATTCGCGGTGAGCGAGGCATTGGAAGCATATTCGATGAATAAAGCGA
>NZ_BQYK01000002.1:0-45044 GCF_023168145.1 Sporosarcina sp. NCCP-2222 | reverse complement strand
CAAGCCTGGCCAGAAGATTGCGATGGATGGCCTTGTCGTTTCAGGGAAGTCTACTGTGAACCAGGCTGCGATCACAGGAGAATCCGTTCCTGTGATGAAGGAATTGGATGATGAGGTGTTCGCTGGAACGTTGAATGAAGAGGGTGCACTAGAAATCAAGGTGACAAAGCTTGTCCATGATACAACCATAGCCAAGATTATTCACCTGGTGGAAGATGCGCAGGCAGAGAAAGCGCCATCCCAGAAGTTTGTAGACAAATTTGCTAAATACTACACGCCGATCATTATTTTAATTGCATTCCTTGTTGCCATTGTCCCTCCGTTTTTCGGCGGTGAGTGGCACCAGTGGATCTATCAAGGCCTGGCAGTGCTCGTTGTCGGCTGTCCATGCGCTCTCGTTGTCTCAACGCCTGTTGCCATTGTCACAGCGATCGGCAATGCCGCGCGTAAAGGAGTATTAATTAAAGGCGGCGTTCATTTAGAAGAGATGGGACGTTTGGACGCCATCGCTTTTGATAAAACCGGAACACTGACGAAAGGTTATCCGGAGGTGACGGATTTTGTGGCGGCAGCCTCTGTCGATACGCTTGCACTTCTAGGCAAAATTGCAGCGGTGGAGTCCATGTCACAGCATCCGCTGGCAAAGGCAATCGTCCAGTATGCAAAAGCAGAAGGGGCGCAGCCTGCCGAAGTGGAGAATTTTCAATCGGTGACAGGCAAAGGAGCGTATGCCGATGTTTCGGGGGAGACGATTCATATTGGCAGTCTCCAATGGATTTCGGAGCTCGCAGAAGTCCCGCAGGATTTGCTGGAGCGTGCAAGAACACTTCAAACTGAAGGGAAATCAGTCATGGCGTGTGCTGCGTCTGGAAGCTTCCGAGCATTGATTGCTGTTGCGGATCCTGTCCGACAAGAGAGCCAGAACGTATTAGAACGGTTAAAATCTGTAGGAATCCGCCACACTGTTATGCTGACCGGCGACCATGAAACGACTGCTCAGGCCATTGCCCAAGCTGTTGGAGTGACGGATGTCCGGGCTAGTTTAATGCCTGAGGATAAACTTACTGCCATCAAAGAATTAAAAAGCCGTTATGGACGTGTTGCCATGGTCGGTGACGGCATCAATGACGCGCCTGCGCTTGCCGCATCATCCATCGGCATTGCGATGGGAGGGGCCGGAACGGATGCGGCTCTGGAAACGGCAGACATCGCCTTAATGGCGGATGATTTGAATCAATTGCCATATACGATGAAATTAAGCCGAAAAACATTGCAGATTATCAAAGAAAATATTATGTTTGCATTAGGCTTAAAAATTGTAGCGCTGCTGTTGATCATTCCAGGATGGTTGACGTTGTGGATCGCCATATTCGCAGATATGGGTGCAACGTTGCTCGTTGTATTGAATTCCTTGCGATTGATGCGAATCCAAAAGTAAGGAGCGGCGGAGAGACGGAGGGATAGGCTATGCAATTGAGAGAATGGACGATCGAGGAACAGGAGCAGCTGATTCACTTTTTGACGACGAATACATGGCCATTTCATGGCAATGCACATTTGGAACGGGATTTGATTGAGAAAACGATCGAAGAGGGCGGCTATGAATCCGATGAGGTGAAAACATTCTGGGTCGAGAATGACACCGAGGATATAGTCGGAATCGTTAAGATTTATGATTTGCAGGATGAAATACCGCTTTTTGATCTGCGGATTGCGGATCGATACCGTGGATTCGGGTACGGCCCAAAAGCGTTGCGGCTTGTGACGGAATACGTATTTGGACTTCCTGAAGATAAAATCCGGTTGGAGGGGCATACAAGACAGGATAACTTGGCGATGCGGAAGACGTTCGAACGGGCTGGGTTCGTCAAAGAGGCCCATTTGCGGAACGCTTGGTTTTCGCCCAAAGAGAATTCCTATTATGATGCCGTGACATATGGAATGACTCGCGAGGATTTCCTTGCGGGCACGACGACGCCCGTCCAGTGGGAGGATGAGCAATTCAGTAAGAAATTTGGTGTGAAACGCATTCCGAGTTTTCCGGATCGTTTCGAATCGGAACGGCTGATTATCCGGATGCCCGATATGGGAGATGCACTGGATGTATGGAATGCGCAGCGCAACTCATTGCCTGCCTTGCGGGAATGGATGATTTGGGCCCAGTCCATGCCAGAACTAGCGACAGTAGAAGAAAGCTTGCGAAAGTCGATTGCGGATTTCATAACGAGAGAGGATTTACGCCTTCATCTGTTTTCGAAAGAAACAGGTGAATTCATTGGTTCTTCGGGTTTGCATCGGATCAATTGGGAAATTCCAAAGTTTGAAATCGGCTATTGGATGGATTCAAGATACGAAGGGCACGGTTATATGACCGAAGCGGTGAAACGGATTACCCGTTTTGCATTTGAGGAGCTCGGGGCCAACCGGGTGGAAATTCGCTGTGATGAAGAAAATGTAAGAAGCCGGGCGGTTGCCGAGCGGGCAGGTTACCAGCTGGAAGGTCTCCTGCACCAAGATTCATTGTCTGCAGATGGAAAACAGTTACGGAATACGTGCATCTATGCGAAAATAGAAATAGATTCAAAATGAAAAGGATGCCTATATAGGCATCCTTTCCGCTACACTGATCGTCGTCCGGTCAAAAGTTGAATGACAAAGATGATTCCGGCAATGAGAAGTAATAGATGAATTAGCCCTCCGCCGATCTTCATTGCAAAACCGATGATCCAGAAAGCTAGTAAGAGTACGATGATAAACCATAATACTTTACCCATAATTTTTCACTCCTTTGAGTTGGTATTTTGAATTTACCCCGATAGACGAAAATGTAAACAGGGCGACAAAGTCGTCAGCGGCGGTTCAATCATCGGCAGGAAGGGAAAGGTACATAGCATAGGGGGTGACAGAGTGGCAACACCTAGTATGGAAGATTATATCGAGCAGATTTATTTGCAATATGAAGCACGAGGAGAAGCGCGTGTTTCAGATGTCGCCGAAGCACTGGCCGTACTTCCTTCGTCTGTAACTAAAATGGCACAGCGCCTGGACCGGGAAGGGTATCTTGTATATGAGCGATACAGAGGGCTGGAGCTAACAGAGAAAGGAATGAAGTTCGGCAAGAAACTGGTTCACCGCCACGAATTGCTGGAACAGTTTCTGAGGCTCATCGGTGTTGATGAAGAGAATATCTACAGAGATGTGGAAGGGATTGAACATCATCTGAGCTGGAATGCGATGGATCGAATTACAGATCTGGTCGAGGCGATGGAGGAAGATGAAGAGTTTGTCCGCAAAATGAAAGAGAAGCAATCCACTTGACGGAAGGAACGGATACATTTGGAACAATTACAATCAGGTTATATTACTGCGCTAACAGTGCTGCGGAGCGAAGGGTCCCGCTGGGTGCTGGACGGGAAAGATACAGAGATCATGCTGAACGCATCCGAAGTGGAGGCGCCTATTGAGCCAGGCGATCAGATTGATGTCTTTCTGTATAAAAATCGGCGCGGAGAGCTGGCGGCGACGGCAAGTATACCGAACATGACGTGCGACACGTTCGGCTGGGCCCGTGTCATCCGTTTGGACGCGAATGAAGGCGCATATGTCGATATCGGCTCTTCCTTTGAAGTGCTTATTAACCGGGCAGATCTGCCACGGCTTAAATCGCTTTGGCCACAAGTGAATGACGAATTATTCATGACACTGCGCACGGATCTAGGCGGCACCATTTTTGGCAGACTGGCAACGGAAGAACGGGTCCAGGAATTGATTGCCGATGCGCCGGAATCGCTTCGCAATCAAAACCTGAAGGCGAGGGCATACCGCTTGCTGCCTGTCGGATCGTTCCTCTTAAGCCAACCGGAGCTTTACCGGATTTTCATCCATCAGACGGAGCGGGAACACGAGCCGCGTCTCGGTGAAGAAGTGGATGTCCGCATTATTGGCGTCCGGGATGACGGCACATTGAACGGCTCGTTATTGCCGCGTAAACAAGACCGGCTAGGCGATGACGGACAGGCCATCTTGGATTATCTAAACGAGGTCGGCGGGAAAATGCCGTTCGGGGATAAATCAACCCCAGAAGAAATCCAAGAAATGTTCGGCATGAGCAAAGCCGCTTTTAAACGGGCACTCGGGAAATTAATGAAAGAACGGCGGGTCAGCCAAGAAGATGGATGGACCCATTTGAAGTAAGGGAACTTTTTTATATCCATATCGTACTAATCGATAGATAAGGAGGGGCACTGGTCTATGAAACGATTAACAGCGATCATGGCGGCAAGTTTACTATTTTGCGGAATGTTCTTTACATCTTCCGTACAGGCTGAAAAAGTGGTGGATGAAAAATTAGGGGTTCCGGTCGTCGTTTATGGCGCCAACCTGTCCGACGCTGAAAAAGAAAGCGTCAAGAAGAGCCTGAAGGTTGACGAAGAGGCAGAAGTCGAAGAAATCCTCGTCGATGGTTCCGATCTGGTGAAATATATTAAAGACGGCGATCCGAAGGCGCGTATGTATTCCTCGGCTAAAATTACCCGGAAAGATGCAGGGAAAGGGTTGCAGATTTCCATTGTCACGCCAGGTAATATTACGCAAGTGACGTCTGATATGTATGCAACGGCCATGCTGACTGCGGGCATCGAGGATGCGGTCGTAGAAGTGGCGGCACCAAAAGCGGTAACCGGCCATTCGGCGCTTGTCGGGATTTATAAAGCGTATGAGGTATCAGGAGAAAAACTGGATACGGAACGGACGGACGTTGCGAATGATGAACTGAGCCTGGCAACAAAGTTTTCAGGTAATGGCATCGATGAGGATAAAGTCGCGGAATTGTTGACGGAAATTAAAAAGCAAATTGCCGAAAACAAACCGGCTACCAAAGAAGAGGTTGAAAAGATCGTCAATGAGCAATTGAAAAAGTTGAACATTGAATTGAGCGACGCGGACCGTCAGCTGCTCATTGATCTGATGGACCGAATTCGAAATTTGGATATCGATTTCAATAAATTATCTGAGCAGTTGAATGATATGGCCGCAACGATCAAAGAAAAACTGGGTGACATCGATCCCGGTTTTTGGGATAAAGTGAAGCAATTCTTCACTGATTTATTTGATTCAATTAAATCATGGTTCCAATAAAATTGTAGTAATAATTGTTTGACAACGTTTTCTTTCCATCAGTACACTAGTGAAAAGGAGTGGTATGATGAGTTTTGAACTCGCGGAATTAGGCGGAGATGCATTTGCTTTTCAACTGAAGAAAGATGGTAAGATGCAGGCGGAAATAACATGGACCATGCTCGGAGATGTCATGGTAATGGATCATACATTTGTTTCCCAGGAGTTGCGTGGGCAAGGCGTAGCGAAAAAACTGCTTGATCGTGCCGCGGAATATGCACGTGAACATGAGTACCGGATGGAAGCGGTCTGCTCCTATGTCGTCACTGCCTTTGAAAGGTATAAAGAATACGATGATGTAAAAGCATAATCAAAAAAAGGCGGTTCCTTTATAACGGAATCGCCTTTTTCTATGTCCGATATGCCAAAAGTGACTGCATCATAATCCCCAAGCCAGTGTGACGACGTACACAATACTCGTCAAGATGGATGCCCCTGCGACGGTATAAAGCATGTCCGTCTGAGTGAATGGTATGTTTTTACCCATTTCCATGCTCTCCTTTCGCTTCAAAAGGTGATTTTTCTACTAGTTGTTTTATACCCTTTCTCTAAAAATATGAAACGTTCTACCCTAAAAATAAAAAAAGCGAAACTTCCAGCGTTGGATGACGTATAATTGGTGTGCATAAACTTTATAAGAAGGAAGTGGAATCATGAATCGCACAGCGGAAAAGGTATTATCTATTATTGCGGTTGTCCTGACAGCCATTGGGACTGTAGCGTCATTCTTCGGCGTTGGCATCCTAAAATTAATTACGAGCGATCCGACGTTCAGAAGTGAAATGAGAATGGAGCTTCTCAGTGATCCGACCTTTACAGAACAAGACGTGGAAATGTTCTTCAATGTTTTCGATATTCTCGGAGGTGTTATCTGGCTGATTATCATCGCTTTACTGATCAGTCTCGTGCTGAATATTATCGGGATCGTCAATATTTGGAACAACAAAAACGCAAAATTGGCTGGAATTATGTTCATTATCGCCGGCGTTTTAGGCGGTGTCGTTTCACTTGCGTCGATCTTACTCTATGTGGCCGGCATCCTTTGCTTCACAAAGAAGCCGCCGCTTCAAGATGAGCCAATTTTGGATTCGACGTACAACGAAAACTCCGATACAATGCGGCCAATATAAGACGACGCTTTCCTCCAAAAAGGGGGAAAGCGTTTTTTGGACTTATGACAATAAAAACGCCTCTCCCGGAAAGGAGAGGCGCAGAATCCGATTATACAAGAATCGGCTCATGTATATAGTAAACATATTGGGCGGTTACGACTGGGAAACCTTCGAAATACTCATCAAATTCATCGAGCAGTTCAAAGCCTTGTTTCTCATAGAAAGCCCGGGCCGTTTCGTTACGGCCGTCGACGTAAACAAACAGCTGCTTTGCCGTGCGCAGTGAATGGAGGGCATACTCCATCAGTTGTTTGCCATAACCTGTTTGCTGGTAATCAGGAAGTATGTACATCGCTGTTAATTCAGAATCACCATCTTCATCCTCTTTCGTATAATTGAGGAATCCGATTGGTACACCTTCGCATTCGGCAATAAGGACACAAGTCTTTTCCATGCGTTTTTGCAACATGGCATGAGAATAGGTGCGGGAAAGGAAGTTCATTTGAATGTCTTCCGGAATGATCCCTTGATACGTTTCATTCCATGTAATGCGTGCTATTTGCTGTACATGGCCGATATCTTCGGCCTTCATCGGTCGAATCATGTCACTGTCACCTCAGCAATCCTTTCTGCTATCATAACAAATAATAGATTCAGAAACTATGCTTGTAATCATAATGAAATAAATATTTCTTATTAGTCATGATAGGAAGGAAGAGTGAGGATATGGAGTGGAACTGCCAAATACTTGGCCAGATGGATGGAAGGGAAGTTTACGATATACTGCGACTTCGAGTGGATGTGTTTGTCGTTGAACAATGCTGCGCATATCCGGAGCTCGATGGACTGGATGACGAGGCGATCCATATTATTGGTAGGGATTCTCTCGGCATTGCCGCCTACGCACGCTTGCTCCCGCCGGGCGTAAAGTATGAGGTGCCTGCCATCGGGAGAGTCATCGTCCGGTCGGATCGGCGGGGAACAGGACTCGGACACGAATTAATGAAAAAAGCCCTGGTACGGTCTGTATCGGAATGGGAGCCTGAGCAAATCCGGCTGCAAGCGCAATTTCATTTGAAAGACTTCTACGAAGGCCACGGATTTACAGCCATATCGGAGCCTTACGATGAAGATGGCATTCCGCATGTCGATATGGTCTGGACAGCCGGAGAAGACTCATAAGTTTTTAAATGCTTGGAATAGGGTATACTAATTCTATAGTATAACGATTAAAGATGAGGAGTGATCGGCATGGCACGAAAACGTGGAAATGGTTTATTGCTAGCGACTATCGCAGCAGGTGCATATGCGTATTTCAGTAAAAAAGAAAATCGGGATAAAGCCCAAGTCGCCTTTAATAATATGAAGACGAAAGTGGAGTCGTTTATTAATACCCAAAAATTGAACCGGTCCGATGTGACAAAACCTGGCCATTCGGATCCGTATGATTTGCAGGATAATAAAATGGTGAGTGAGGGCTCGCAGACGAGTGTCCATTACTATAACCAAGAAGTAGAAGATAAATCTAAAGAATCCGAAGAGGATGGCCTCTACCGGAAAAAGCAGACAGCCAATTTGACTGACACGGATTCAAAAACAGATAATCAAGACGATACCAATTCGTCTGATACAAAAAAGGATGAATAACAAAGTACGCTTCCCGTAAAAGGGGGCGTATTTTTTTTGGATACGGACGAGATAAACCTTGCCAGAGAGGGAATGCACAAGATAAGGAACCATGATTTCCGAAACGGCAGGGAAGATTCATTGGTATTGAGGGCGGTTTTCCTGTATAATTTTCTGTAGCTTAAATTAGTGAAGGTGAATCTATTGAAAAAAAGAATTGGTCTATTCACAATATTAACGACAGCCGCCGTTTTTCTGAGTGGCTGTGCCGGGGTACAAAAACAGGAAGGCACGTTTTATAATATTTTTGTTAAACCGATGGAGTGGCTCCTGCATTACTTAGGAGAAACATTCAATGGCAGCTATGGCCTTGCCATCGTGCTCATAACGGTTGGTGTCCGTCTGATCCTTATGCCGCTGATGCTTAGAAACTATAAGTCCCAGCAGGAGATGAAAGTGAAGATGGATGCGCTTCGTCCGGAAATGGAAGATATTCAAAAGCGCCTAAAAGTAGCTCGTGAAAAGCAGGACAAGGACGAGCAGATGAAACTGCAGCAAGAGATGATGGGTCTTTACTCGAAGCATGGCGTCAATCCATTAAATATGGGCTGCCTGCCGCTGATCATCCAGATGCCAATTATCATGGGCTTGTATTTTGCCATCCTTTACGCTCCGCCAGAAGTAAAGGATCACCAGTTCCTCTGGTTCCAGCTCGGTCAACCCGATTTGATCATGATGTTTATCGCAGGTGCCGTTTATTTCGTACAGGCACGCGTATCTCTCTGGACAATGCCAGAGCAGCAGAAACAACAAATGAAATTGTTCATTTACATGTCACCAATCATGATTATGTTCATTTCATTCAAAGCAATGGCAGCATTGCCGCTTTACTGGACAATCGGTGGACTTTTGCTTGTGTTCCAAACTTACTTGGGCCGCAAGTTCTATTACAAAGAAGTCACGCCAGGTGCTGCAGTAGAAGAAAAGAAATAAGTTGAAACTGGGCTGGAGAGCAATCTCCAGCCTTTTTGGAGGGATGGAAATTGAACGCTAAACGGGTATTGGGAATCGGAATTGCCATCGCTGCCTTAACGTCCCTATTTTTTATCATAAAACTGAATCTTGATTTTGCCATCTTATCGATGATGGCGTTGTTTGCCATGACAAACGCTTACCGGGCGGTGTCCTTCAAACAACAGGGGCTGGAGAAAGAGTCCAGATGGATGCGTTGGCTGGCTATCGTTTTTGGACTTGCTTTCTTCGTTATTCTCGCATTGATCATCACATAAAAAAAGGGCGCTCTCTTGGAACCGAATTCCAATGAGAACGTCCTTTTTCTTTGTCAGCGATCCAACTGTTTTCGGTTGGCCCATGCTATAGCCAGAGCAGGTACGGAACAAACCATCATTCCGAGGAAGGCGGCGCCTGGCGACATGTCGTACAACACGCCTGCCGGGAAAGTGAGAAGCGCTGTACTGAGACTCATGGCGACGGCTGCGTACAATCCTTGGGCCGTGGCAATTTGAGTATGCGGCAGCCTTTTCGATAAAAACTGGATAAATGCATAATGCGCCACCCCAAAAGAAAGTGAGTGGAGCACTTGAGTTCCGATAAATACGGCTGTTGTCGGAAACAGGTAAATGAGCAGCCAACGCGCAGATGAACCGATGGCTGCCAGAATGAACATATTGGATACCTTAACGTTCTCCAGCAAGCGATCCGCTCTTGTAAAGAAAAGAATTTCAAAAAGTACTGCAATATTCAAGATGATGCCGATAAAAAAGCCGTTGACGCCAAGATCATCCAAAAAGATGAATCCATAATTGTAGTAAGAGGCGTGGGCGCCTTGCAACAGAATGGCCAGGATGATAACGGGCAAAAAGCCGGATGTCTTGAAGAGGGCACCGAGGCCGGCATCTGGTTGCCTTACTGCGACTCGTTTTGGCTGTGCATCCAATACGGCAGGACCGGTCCGCATAAAGAAAAGAACCATTGCGATGAGACCGCCGATCATTAAAAATAAGATGGCGCGCTCGCTCCATATGGCGGTCGCTGCACCGACCATTAAGAGGGCAATCGTATAGCCGATCGATCCGAACGACCGGCTTTTCCCATAATGAATCCGTTCATGCTGCATAAGAACGGAAGCTCCGCTTTCCACTGCGGGTAAAATCATCGGATACACTGCGCTGAACAGTACGGTAATTATGAGCAGCGGTACGTATGACGAATCAGGTATGTATAACAGGGTGAGCAACAAAGCAATAACCGTGGTCCACTTAATGACGCGTATGTATGACAACCTTCTTGTTAAGTAAGGGAAGATGAAAAAGGTCGAAAAGGAGCGTGCAATCATGCCGGCCCCCATGATGGCGCTGGCGGCTGGGACGCTTAATCCTTTTTCAATAGTCAGCCAACCGGTCCAATAAGGTAAAAAGATGCCCCATGTGAAAAAGAAGACTAGAAAGCTCATGGAAAGCCATCGTTGATTCATAGAAAAGATCCTCGCAATCCGATGTAACTGTAATAAAAAAATAGAACGAGGCTCACACAGCTGAGAGAAATGATGATAGACTAGAAGAGGTGAACCTCACCTTACTTAGATTTTACATAGTTATCGCTACAGAAGGAAGGCAAACGATTAATGAACCGTAGAGCAAAACATAAAAATAAGTCTAAACTGCCATTGACGATTACGCTGACTTTAACAGCCATCTTAATGACGGCTGTCGTTGTCTGGATTGGAATAAACGACTGGGATATTGAAAAAAGCCTGGAGCAAATCGGTGTGAAACAGGAAGAAGCACCCGAGTCAGTACAGGAAGATTCACTGCAATCGGAAGAAGAACCGGCTGAGGAGCCAGGGGTGACCGAGGAAGAACCGAAAGACGAAGAAGAAGCAGGGGAGCCGGAGGAAGTGATGCCGGAAGAACCGGAACAACCAAAGGAACAGCCTGCAGAACCAGCTGTACCGGCAAAGCCGGAGAAGAAAGAGACGCCAAAAACGGAGAGCAAGCCGGAAACGAAGCCGAATACAAAGCCGAATACAACGAAAAAACCTACTGTGACAGATGATAACGGATATATCACAGGGCAAACGCTCCCAGACAAACCGACGTACATTAATGGCATTTTGATTGCCAATAAAAAGTACCCGCTGCCGAGCACATACGCACCAGGAGAAAGCAAGGATGCGAGAGCTGCATTCGATGAAATGGCCGCTGAAGCGAAACTGTCCAATATTAATTTGACGGCTTTCAGCACATACCGCTCCTATGATTATCAAGTGTCTCTTTACGACCGTTATGTGAAAAAAGATGGCAAAGCGGCGGCTGACCGCTATAGTGCGCGTCCCGGCTACTCCGAGCATCAGACCGGTTTGGCGTTTGATATCGGGGAAGAGAATAACCAAAGCCACTGGGCGTCCTCCTCATTTGGGGAAACCGTGGCTGGCAAATGGGTTGCCGATAATGCGCACCGCTATGGCTTCATCTTGCGTTATCCAAAAGGAAAAGAAGCTATTACCGGCTATATGCATGAAGCATGGCACTTCCGTTATGTGGGAAAGGACATCGCAACAGATATTTACAACCGAAACATCACGTTGGAAGAATATTTAGGAATTAAATAACACGGAAAAGACCTCCTTGCGATAATGCGCAAGGAGGTCTTTTGATTATAAAATCGGTGACAGCAATCGGGACACCGATTCTTTAATTTTGATGCCGCGGGATCGCTTCAAATACATGTCGTACGTTAATTCTGTAGATAATTGCATATCCTGTTCAAACAGCTCTGCCAACTCATGTGATTTTTCTCGATCGTAAATAAATGCGTTAATCTCAAAGTTCAGCTTGAAGCTGCGGACATCGATATTTGCTGTGCCGACCGTCGACAGTTCATCATCCACTACAATTTGTTTCGAATGGATGAAGCCGTTCTCGTAAATGTAAACTTTGGCGCCGGCTTTCAACAGTTTGCCTACATTGGAATAAGTGGCCCAGTATACAAACATATGATCTGGCTTGTTTGGAATCATGATCCTGACATCGACACCTGACAGGCAGGCGATCCGCAAGGCGTCAAGAAAGCTGACATCTGGAATGAAGTACGGTGTCTGGATGTAGATATAATCTTTCGCCAGAAAAATCATCTTCAAATAGCCGTCTTTAATTTGCTCCCATTCCGCGTCCGGTCCGCTCGAGACGATCTGCAGCCCGACAGAACCTTTCCGAGGAATGGCTGGGAATAAGCGTTCATCATAAATGATATTATGCTTCTCGGACGCCTGGTTCCAGTCCAAAATGAAACGGGTCTGCAATGGATGGACGGCACTTCCCTCAATTCGGAGATGGGTGTCGCGCCAATAGCCGAAACGCTTGTTTAATCCGAGGTATTCATCCCCCACATTAAATCCGCCTACATAACCGATGCGGCCGTCGATGACGACAATCTTCCGGTGGTTTCGGTAGTTTAATCGAGGATTGATGAGCGGCAGAACGGCAGGGAAAAATGCAGCCACTTCTCCGCCTGCCTCGACGAGCGATTTCAAATGACGCACGTGCAGTCCACGCGAACCGATATCGTCGAACAGGACACGGACCTTCACGCCTTGTTTCGCTTTTCGGATTAGAATATCCATTATCCGTTTTCCGAGCGTATCCAATCGTAAAATATAATATTGAAAATGAATATGGTCTTTCGCGGCTTCCAGATCCTTGATGAGTGATTCGAATTTTACGGCGCCGTCATTAAAAATCTGAACGTCATTGTCTTGGGTCAAGACGGCATGATTATTGCACAAATGCAAATAGATCATGTCTTTGTAGTGGGCTGTATCATCCAGCCGGAAATCGAATGTATCTTTCTCGATTGCCTCAATTTGATAGTTGATCAACTGGTCGATGCCGATCTTATTTCGATCTTCCCAGCGGAATAGCTGTCTTTCCCTCAACTGCCGACCGAGAAGCAGGTAGATGAAGAATCCGAAAAAAGGTATGAAAAATAATACGAGAAGCCATGCCCATGTTGCTGTTGGATCCCGCCTCTCTAAGAAGATAAGAGCGATCGCCAGGAATATGTTCAGGATCAAGATCGCCGTCACACTAATACTGATCAATTGAGCCATATGCGTCCCCCTTTCTATAGAAATCCCTATGACACAGTATACCTTAAAATGGTGGAATAAGAAGGCTAGGAATCAATGGACATGACAACTTTTCCACTGCGCCACACTAAAACCTACTTGACTGATTGGTTTTAGAGGTTTATAGTATTTTTTATCATTCGTTGTTTAGGAGGAAAAGAAGTTGGATACCCTATTACTTTTAGTTAATATTATCGGTTTGCTTCTGCTCGTCGGTATTCTATATCGTATGCATCAGAAAAAGGTTTCGTTTTCAAAACGGGTATTTACCGGATTGGGGCTTGGAATTCTTTATGGTCTCATTTTGCATCTGGCATACGGGACGGACTCGGCCATTCTAAAGGCTTCCATGCCTTGGTTTAATATCATTGGAACCGGCTATGTGAAATTGCTGCAAATGATTGTTATGCCACTTGTTTTCATTTCAATACTCGGCGCCTTTACGAAAGTGACAATTGGAAAGAACTTTGGTAAAACAGCAGCGACTATTTTAGGCATGCTCGTCGGTACCACGGCCATTGCCGCCATCATCGGTATTTCCGCTTCACTAGTTTTTGGCCTTGACGCATCGGATATCGTGCAGGGCGAAGCTGAAGCTACCCGCGGTGCTTCCATTGAAGAAACGTCTGCTACTGTTGCAGATCGTGCCTTACCGGAACAAATCATTGATTTATTGCCAGCTAATCCGTTCCAGGATTTAACGGGCGCGCGTCCGACTTCCACAATCGGCGTCGTCATTTTTGCCGCATTCCTCGGCTTTGCTTACTTGGCACTCGTTCGACGAGACGAAGAAAACGCAACGCTTGTGAAAAAAGGAATTGATGCGGTCTACTCTTTAATTATGGGTGTTGTGCGGATCGTTCTCCGCTTGACTCCATATGGTATTTTGGCGATTATCGCCCGAACGGTGGCGACATCTGATTTTGGCGCCATCTACAATCTCGGTAAATTCGTTATTGCTTCTTATGTTGCGCTAATCGTTATGTTCGGTATTCACTTGCTCATTATGACGCTTTCCGGCCTTAACCCAATCACGTATGTGAAGAAAGTTTCGGAGACATTGCTCTTCGCATTTTCATCAAGATCGAGTGCTGGTACATTACCACTTACGATTAAAACGCAAACCAACCGGCTAGGCGTGCCGGATGGAATTGCAAACTTTGCAGGTTCATTCGGTCTTTCTATTGGGCAAAACGGCTGTGCGGGCATCTATCCAGCGATGCTTGCTGTCATGATTGCACCGACTGTCGGACAAAATCCTTTAGAACCGATGTTCTTGCTCACATTGGTTGCCATTGTCGCCATCAGCTCGTTCGGTGTGGCAGGTGTAGGTGGCGGTGCAACATTTGCCGCGATCCTCGTATTATCGGCATTGAACTTGCCAGTGGCACTGGCTGGGTTGTTGATTTCCGTTGAGCCACTTATCGATATGGGACGTACAGCGCTCAACGTCAGCGGGGCCATGACGGCAGGCGTGACGACGGCGAAAGTGACGGGAGAACTGGATAAAGAAACGTATAATGAATCACTGGATAATCAACCAATCGAAGCATAATAAAAATCCGCAGAAGGCACTAGGCCGACTGCGGATTTTTTACGTCAATTGCTCATATGTTTGGTGTACGGATTTTTTATAGGGAGAATCGGGCAATACAGAAATGTGATCCCATGCACGTTGCGCCCACTCTTTTGCTTTTTCACTATCGCCTATGGCAGCATAGCTCTTTGCTAAATACGCCTCGCCTTCGTAGAAAAGTGATAAATCGATCGGGTGTTTAATGTATTTCATCACATTCACCTGTAGAAGCGACTCAATGGCTTCCTCATAGCGGCCAACTCCATATAAAGCTTTACCTGTTTCCAAATAGACATATGGACTAAACCCATCTTCGGCGTGCAAGGATGCCGAGTATTTCTCCATGAGACGAAGTGCTTGCTCGTAATCATGACAATAGGATGTCAGCCGATGGATGTCTAAGAAGCGCGTAAAGTCCAGCGGTTCCTCGTCATCAATGAACTTCGAGTAATGGATCAACTTATTGCGATAGTCTTCCATCTTCTTTTCATCGTATGACATGAGCGCCTGAATGGCAGCGAGTCGATACAAATGGTCCACCTTATAAAAGACTTGCTGCTCTTTGGAATAATTTATGGCCTGTTCCATCACTTTCGTTGCAGTTTCCGAATCGCCGACGGCAAAATGCAAGACCGCTTCGTGATAGTCTAAGTCGATGCGGGTCATTGGTTCAATATAGGCGTGTGTCGACTCGATAAAGTTACGTTCTTCCAGCATGGTAGCCAAAGCTCCGGTATAATCAGGCAGAGCAAATTTTGCCATGGCACGGAAAATTCCAACGGCTGCTCGGCGGTATATAATATGTAAATCCTCAAAAATATTCGCTGCACGGTCCGTATAGGTATGCCAGCTCTCGTCGTCTTCAAAATAAAGAGCTCGGCCATACAAATCCAACAGTCGAGCAGATTCATAGTTCTTTGTCAACTTTGGCAAAACAGGTTCAATTAGGTTAATAATCTGCTTGTGCTCATTCGTTACTTCATCATAAGGCACGTGATAAAGAGCGTCTGCCTTTTCAATTATACTTCTTAATTCCTCTACATTACCTTCTTCCAATAACACAGCAACATCCACTTCTAGACGTGAAGCAATATAAGACAGGCTATCCATTGAAGGGTTCGCCTTATTGTTTTCAATCAAACTGAGCATGCCCTTCGTCAGCTGATCGCCAGCCAATGCTTCTAATGTCATTTTACGCTGTTTGCGCAATATGCGTATTCGTTCTCCGAGTGTTTCGATCAGGCACACCTCCAATTTCTAATTCATATTGTTTAATTATATTAAACTTTTGCTTGAAAGGGAAGAGGGAGCATGATATGCTTTGTTTAATGAAATTAAACTTTTTCAAAATGGGGTGTTAGGAAATGGATCACGCAATGAAACTGAAACGTGCTACTTATCACATGTGGACCTTTACAATTAGTAAATTAATCTCTTCGTTTGGAGCACATGTGTATGCTTTTGCTGTCAGCTTTTACATTTTGCAATTGACAGGCTCTGCAACGAATTTTGCGATGAATCTTATTTGCAGTATATTGCCGCGTACGTTAATAGCGCCATTTGCAGGTTACGCAGCGGATAAATATTCGAGGAAGACGATTGTCATTGTGGCGCAAATTGCTTCTACACTCGCGATTGGGGGATTGCTGACTGTCAGTTTGACATCGGGTCTGTCATTGCTTGCTATTTATACAACGACTGTTGTTTTATCATTGGCATCTGCGTTTTCGGGTGTTGCATTCAGTTCGTCCATTACGGGTTTGATTGACGAAAACCGAATTCAACGAGCGATGGCTTTGAACCAGATGTCAATATCCTTCGCAGCAATCGGGGGGCCGGCAATCGGGGGAATTATGTACGGAACCGTATCGATGAATACTTTCTTGATCGTTTACATGTCAGCCTCCTTACTGGCTGTTCTTTTGGAATCCACAATGAATTTTAAACTCTTCTCAAATCGAAAGGAAAAGACGGAAGAAGAGCAAAAAGAGTCGATGTGGCAAAGTATGAAAGCCGGGATTTATTATGTACGCCAGCAGCAGGTTCTTTTGACGATTATTTGGATCTCCTTGTTCATCAATTTCCTTATTGGTGCGTATCAAGTCGGCCTTTCCTATATCTTGATAGAAGGGTTGAAGATGCCTTCTACACGCTTCGGCGTGGTGGAAGGATCATTTGCCATTGGCATGCTTCTCGTATCGCTTTATTTCTCGGTGAGAAAAGAAGTGAAATATCCATTGATCGTGTCGAAGAGGGGAATTTTAGTATTTGGATTCCTGCTGATGTTCATGACACTTCCTTTACTCGTGTCCATGCAGCCGAATGTGTACTTCGCCTTTTATGTGGCCGTTATTTTCACTTGCGGGGCCACTATTATGATAGTCAATACGCCAATGCAAGTCATGTTTCAAAAGATTATCGACGATGATTTTAAGGGACGGGTGTTCGCGATACTTGAAACGATGGCTATGGCACTTATGCCGCTTGGTGTCGTCATCTACGGGTTCCTTTATGATGTCCTGCCGGCTGAATGGATATTGATCGTTACCGGTGCTTTATTAATCGGGATTGTTCTATTCATGGCGCGTCCTTCTGTCGTTCGGAAAGCGCATCCAGAGCTTGCGGAAAAGCAAAAGGTGAAAGCAAAGGTAGCAACAGAACAGTAATTTAAGGGGGAATGGGGAATTGTTAAAAATTGCAGAAGAGATCGTACACATTATGCACTATGATTATGCGGGCTGTTTGGATAAAAAGGGATGGGATACACCGGAGGTCTTTTTGGGAAAGGTGAAGCAGAATCCCAACCTTTCATCGAAGGAATTTCTCGAGCTGGTGAATGATTACTTGCTTGATTTCAAAGATAAACACATTTATATGATAGTGGATGGGGAACAGGTAGAGAAACCGAAAAACCGAGGATTCAGTGTCAGGCGTTATGAAGATAAGCTCTATATTACAAAAGTAGATTCAGATGACAGGCTAGTGCCAGGCATGCGTTTGATTTCCGCAGGGGGAATGAGCATTCCCGAATTACGGGAGAAGCATCATCGTCTGCTAACTGAGAACCATGCGGAGCGCGAGAACTGGGCGCCGATTCTATTGCAATATGAAGAAGGAATTGTGGAGGATCTGGAAGGGAATCAACAGCATATTGACTTTCAGCTGTTCGAAAAAAAGCCGTTTGTTCCGGAATATTCACTTACCCAGCTGGAGGAGGGGCCAGTGTTGCTGACGATGACGGATTTCGCCAATCCAGATGCGATCGCTAAGTTGGTGGAAGAGAATAAGGACCTGTTGGAAACGGCTGAACAATGGATTATCGATGTTAGGGTCAACAACGGGGGAAGTGACGCGAGCTATTTCCCGCTACTACCGTATTTGGTGCCCGAAGAGGGATTGGAGTTTGGCGATTCCGATGAAACGATGATATTTAATTGTACGGAAGCGAGCTGTGACCGAGTTGTTCAGGACCTCGATAACGAATTGGCCAACGTGGAAGATGAACGTTTCCAGCAGGTTTTACAAATGTTTAGATCGGAATGGACACAGAATCGGGGAAAAGGTTTCGTCGAGTTTGATTTTGGTGACGCAGTAGAGGACACATACGTCAAAGGCTTGAAAAATCCTAAGGAGATTATTGTACTCACTGACAATACATGCGGCAGTGCTGGGGATTCCTTCGTGGAACATGTCAAAAAATCGAGTAAAGTAACTGTCATTGGCCGGGCGACACTCGGGCTAAACGATTATGCAAATCTCGCATCTGCTAGCTGGGACGGTTACACACTGATGTATCCGACCTCCCGGCTGTCCCGGATCGATAAAGGAGAGGGGATGACGGGTGTCGGCATCACGCCGCACATTCATATCCCCTGGACACCGGAACATATTTCAGGTGACCCGGACTTGGAGCAGGCATTGGCCATGTTAAAGTGTGCGGTTGAGTATTGATTTTCATTCGGAATAACAAAGACCGCCTGGCTGGATGCCGGCGGTCTGTCTTTAATTTGTTGTTGCTTCGATGGAACGCAGCGACTTGGTTGATTTTCGGAATAGAACAATCCAAACAATCGAGAGGATGGCGAGACCCGCGGAAATATAATAAATATCCCCATTCATGCGGGTGAGCAACCATGCAAACAGGATCGGTGCAATGATTCGCCCCATATTATCCATTGAATAGGTCATGCCTGCTGCCGTGCCGTATTTGCCACCGGATTCCTTGGAAGTTAAGGAAACGAGCACGGTACGTGATAAAGCATTCCCTGCCGTGAATACGCTGAGCGAAAAACCGGCCCAGAACAAGCTGGAGGTAAACGGAATCATGAGCAGCCCAATCGCAGTAACAACTTGCGCACCTAAAATCCACTTCGCCTCGCTGCCATTTTTCACCCGACGTACAACCCCGCCTTGGATGGCCGCGTCGACAAAACCGCTCGCCATGAACAGGTAGCCCACTTGCTTCGGCGTAATATCGATTTTAGAAATCTGGAACAACTGGAATGTGGATTCAATGCCAGCCAATATTAGCGTAACCATGAACGACAGCAGAAACAGATTGCGAATCCGGTATTGCCATAGCACAAGCCCACCTCTTGGCAGAAGCGCGCGTTTATTTGCCTCGCCTTGGCGTTTCGGCTCTTGCAAGATGATACTGGCATAAATCAGGATGAGGAGTGTCAGGATGCCAGATGCAAGAAATGGAGTCTGCAAGCTAATATCTCCAAGAACTCCACCGAGAGCCGGACCAAAAATGAAACCTAACCCGATTGACATGCCGAGAAAGCCCATATATTGGTTTCGGTTCTCTTCTGTCGTCATATCCCCGACAAAGCCGGTGACCGCCGTATAAAGGGCGCCAGAGAAAATACCGCCGACAATCCGGGATACATACAAGAGGGTCAAGTTATCAATGAATAAAGCAAAGAGAAAGAAGCTCAAACTGAATCCGACCAACCCGACCATAATCAGTTTCTTCCGGCCAGTCCGATCTGATAAGGAACCCCATAACGGCGCCGTGAAAAACGAAGCGAGCGAATAAACGGTCAACAGTCCTCCAACATGGACTTCGGACAACTGCTGCTGGACAATCACTTCAGGAAGAACAGGAATAATGATTCCGAACCCTAGATAGACAAAAAATTGAACAGACATTAAAAGTACAATGGACTTTTTCATGAAAAACCTACCTGCTTTCCATACAATTCATACAGTCATTTTACTCTGGAACGCATCCGTACACAAAGAATATCGCCTTTACTATAGGCGGGCGCCAATCCAACTGGTTGCATACATGGAAAAAATTAAAACAGAAGACTTTATCGGCGCCATGTATAAGACATTTACAAAAAACCTAAAATTGTAACATAATTGAAAGATTTAAATGGGTCAAGGAGTGGTATGATGGAGATAACGATAAAATGGAACAATTTTCATTCATCCAATGAAACCTTCCATATGAAAAACACGTCTAAAACAGTAAGCAGAAAGGTCGAGGTGGAAAGATGGCTAAAGATAAAGTTGACTTGAAAAAGATCATCTCCAATTTGGCGAAACTCGGTGTGTCGGCTACCGTGACGAAGTCCCGTCTAGATATGCTTAAAGCACTCGCGCCACCCATACAAGACCCGCATATACAGTCACAGTGAAAGAAAGCAGCCTGCTTCGAAGAATAATTCGAACAGGCTGCTTCTTTTTTTGAGCTCCAAATGATTAAACCGGCTGCCCTAAGACAGCCGGTTCCTCAATCATCATCATTCGAACTGAACATATATGTCCGATGATGGAACTTCATACTGAACACGAGTCCGATTGCGAGCATATTCCCCATGAGCGAGCTTCCGCCGTAACTGATAAAAGGAAGCGGAATACCCGTGATTGGCAATAGCTGAATCGTCATTCCGATATTTTCGAACACATGGAAGGTGATCATGGCAATAATGCCCGCACAAATATACGTACTGAACGGGTCTTTTAATTCAAGCGTGATCTTCGTCATATGATAAATGAGGAAGAAGTAAAGACAGATGACGACGCTGGCACCGATGAAACCCCAGTCCTCGCCGATTACACTGAAGATGAAGTCGGTATGGCTTTCCGGCACGTACACTTCCCGGCCTTGATAGCCCTTCCCGAAAATCTCCCCGGATCCGATCGCATTCAGAGATGTGATCAAGTGGCGGCCCTCATCGGATGCGTAGGAATACGGATCAAGCCACGTATAAATCCGCATGAACTGATACTTTTGGAAGCCAAGCTTGAAAAGGAAATCTTGCGCATACAGCGCCATCCAAAGCATTGCTGTTCCGAGTGATACCCCAACTGCGAAAATCGGGAGGATGATCCGCCATGTAATGCCGGCAACGACAATAAGCGCAGCCGTGATGGCTAAAAATACGAGACCTGTTCCAAGGTCAGGCTGCTTCATGATGAAGAATAATGGAACGAGCAAAAGGCCGAGAATTTTCCCAAGCAGCAAGAAATCGCTTTTTATCGTCTTATCCAAATATTTTTCATGGTGCTTCGTAATCATCCGGGCCAATCCGATAATGAAGAACGTTTTCATGAATTCGGCAGGCTGGATGCTGCCGACACCCGGAAGGTGAAACCAGCTTTTTGCATTATTTCGCCGTGCCACAAGCTCCATACTCTCTGGCAGGACATATAATAATGCCAGCAGGAAGACGCCGCCTCCATAAATGATCCATGCCGCTTTCTTGTATTGCTCCGGTTCCAAATACATCGTTAAGGCGATAATAACGGCCCCCACCGCATACCATTGGATCTGGGAAGGGATGAAGTTGATGTTATATTGGCCGGTTGTCTGAGCGGATGAAATGGCGATGAGGCTAATCACGCCAAATAATAGAAGTATAAAGGCCAAGGTCCAATCAAATCGGTCCGATGGTCGATTATCTAATTTCATATGAAGTCACCTTATTAGTAGAGGATAGAAAACCTAAGAAATTATTATACAGGAATTTCTTCAACAAATGGCAAATGAAATTTTTCCAATGGATTCACACATCATCTTCTGAATCGAACATATACGTCCGATGATGGAATTTAATGCTGAAAATCAGGCCGATGGCGAGCATATTGCTGAACAGGGAACTGCCCCCATAACTGATAAAAGGAAGAGGGATCCCTGTAATCGGCAACAGCTGAATGTTCATTCCGATATTTTCAATGACGTGAAAGGCAATCATAGCGGTGATGCCTGTGCACACATAGATGCTGAAAAGATCCTTCAGCCCAAGCGCCACTTTCGTCAAATGATAGATCAGAACGAAGAACAGGGTGATGACAAGGCTGGCACCGATGAATCCGTATTCCTCGCCGATGACGCTAAAAATAAAATCGGTATGGTTCTCGGGAATGTAGACGACTCGTCCTTGAAAGCCTTTGCCCGTCATCTCTCCTGAGCCGATCGCGGTCATGGCTGTAATGAGATTATACCCTTCATCGGACGGATAAGAGTAAGGGTCCAGCCATGAATACACCCGCTTGAATTGATACCGCGAGAAACCGAGTGTCTCTTCCATGAAGTCTTGTGCATATAGAGCCATCCAAAGCAAACCGGCTCCCAGAGCGGCGCCTGCTGAAAATAAAGGAAGGAGAATCTTCCACGAGATGCCGGCAACAAGGACGATAGCCGCCGTGATGGCGATGAAGACGAGAGATGTTCCTAAATCCGGCTGCTTAACAATAAAAGCAAGCGGCAGTATAAGGACAGTGGCGATTTTCCCGAGCAAGAGAAAGTCAGATCGGAGTGTCTGTATTTCGTTCTTCTCATGATGAGCGCTCACAAGCCGAGCCATCCCTAAGATGAAAAAAGTTTTAATGAATTCGGAAGGCTGGATTCTACCGATGACAGGCAAAGTGAGCCATCTTTTTGCCCCCATCCGGACTTCTGCAATCTGTCCTTCGCCGCCCGGCGCAACTATCAGAAAAGCCAGAAGACAAACACCAAAACCGTAAAGGAGCCAAGCAATTTTCTTATATTGATCAGGATCAAAATACATGGCCATAGCGACAATCAAAGCACCGCATACATACCAACGAACTTGCAGAAGAGAAAAATTCGCGGCGTATTGGCCGGATGTTTGGGCTGAAGCGATTACCGTCACACTAATGATGCAAAATAATAAAAGAATAAAGGCGAGCGTCCAATCAAAACGGTCCGCAGGCCTATTTGAGAGCTTCACTGCATTCACCTTTTCTACAATTCCTATTTCCGGATCAACACCTACTATTCAAAATCGTTGATAAAAATAGGTTATCTATCAGTATAGCGTACCCGTTTACTTGATTCATATCAAACTTTTGGACGAAACGCCCCCTTGAAAGTTGCAAAGACATAAAGAAGAGTCCCTATTGTGGAATAGTATTTTAATGATTTGTTCATGAGCGAATTAATTCATGGTAAACTGAGAGAATGAAATCTAACGGCGAGCGAGGGAATTCAATGAAAAAGCGACTAGGTTTATTATATGGCGGGAAATCGGCTGAGCACGAAGTGTCACTGTCTACGGCACGCGCAGTCACAAATGCAATTGATTTCGGAAAGTATGACGTCATTCCGGTTTATATCACGTATGAAGGGGAATGGCGGAAGGGAGAACCGTTGCAGGCACCGGCTGCTACGATTGAAGAATTGCGGCTGGACAGGGAGACAGCAAGACCTGACAGTATCCATGACTTTTTGAACGGCAGTGCTGGAACACCGGACATCATCCTGCCTTTATTGCACGGCACGAACGGAGAAGACGGCACAGTACAAGGGCTTCTGGAAGTGATGAATATTCCATACGCCGGAAATGGCGTGCTTGCGTCATCGGCGGGTATGGATAAAGTCGTCATGAAGCAGTTATTTGCCCATGCTGGATTAAAACAAGTCGGATACGTTCATTTTCTTCGGAATGAATGGCAGGCGGAGAAAGAGAAGCTTGTAGAAAAGATGGAGACCGAACTATCATGGCCGATGTTCGTGAAACCGGCCAATCTAGGATCGAGCGTCGGTATCAGCAAAGCGGAAGATCGGGAAAGCCTAGTAGCTGCGGTAGAGTTCGCACTGAAATTTGACCGTAAGATTATTGTGGAGCAAGGCGTAGTCGCAAGGGAAATCGAGGTCGCTGTGCTCGGAAACGATAAGCCTGCTTGTTCCGTCCTGGGTGAAATTAAGCCGGTTGCCTCCTTTTACGATTATGAAGCGAAGTACCAAGATGGCAATACAGAGCTTGTCATCCCTGCGCAAGTTACAGACGCGGTCGAAAGCGAATTGAAGGAAATGGCGATTCGAGCCTTCAAAGTGCTCGACTGTGCAGGGCTTGTACGTGCAGACTTTTTCGTCACGGCAGATGATGAAGTAATCATCAATGAAGTAAATACGATGCCTGGCTTTACGCCGACAAGTATGTTCCCGCTCCTTTGGCAGCATTCAGGGCTTGCCTATCCAGAGCTCATCGATCGGCTGATCGATTTGGCATGGGAACGGCACGAAGAAAAGAAGAAAATACAATACACGATGGATTGAGGCGAGTGAATTGAGAAAGCAATTGGCAGATGTCGCAAATTGGCTCGGTGCAAAAGGACAGCATATGGAGAATGTCGTCGTAACAGGCGCATCGATCGACACACGTACGATTTCGAAAGGGGAACTGTTCATACCCTTTCGGGGAGAACATGTAAACGGCCATCGATTTGTGCAGCAGGCAATCGAAAAGGGCGCGGCTGCTTCTTTATGGCTACTCGATGAACCGAATCCACCCGCTGATATTCCACTTATCTTTGTTGAGGACGGTGAACTGGCACTTCAACAAATGGCGAGAAGCTATCGCGATGAGTTGACGTGCAAGATTATCGGTGTCACCGGTTCGAACGGGAAAACGTCAACGAAAGATTTGATTGCCAGCGTCCTAAGTCCTTATTTCCAAGTGCGGAAAACGGAAGGGAACTTCAATAACGAACTGGGACTCCCGATGACACTTCTCTCTCTTGATCCGGAAACCGAAGTTGCTGTGCTGGAGATGGGAATGAGCGGCTTTGGCGAAATCTCTTTCCTTTCTCATGTGGCGAAGCCGCATTACGCGGTCATTACGAATATTGGAGAAGCACATCTGCAAGATCTCGGCTCTCGGGAAGGAATTGCTAAAGCGAAATTTGAAATCATTGACGGATTCAGTAAAGACGGCATTCTATTTTATGATGGTGATGAGCCGCTTCTCCGGGATCGTGTCGCTCAGTCGGATATCCATACCGTTTCATTCGGGACGGGAAAAGAGGCGGCATTCCGACTTGTTTCGATGGATTCTGGTGACGAAGGAAGCAAGTTCTCTGTAGAAGGTGTCGTGAACGGCAATTTCACGATTCCGGTCTACGGTTCCCATCAAGTGAAAAATGCCCTTGCCGCCATCCTCATCGCTCATGAGCTCGGCCTTACCAACGATCAGATTGCAGAGGCACTGCGCCAAGCCCGTTTGACGGATATGAGGATGCAGCCGATTTTGCATAGCAGCGGTACATTGTTTATTAATGACGCCTACAATGCGGCTCCAACATCGATGCGTGCAGCGATCCGGTTCTTGCAGGAAACTCATTTACGAAATGAAAAATGGATAGTAATGGGCGATATGTTGGAACTTGGTGACGATGAGCGTCTTTACCATGAATTACTCGCTGACGATCTAGCAACACTAGACGTTAAGGGGATCTGTCTCTATGGTCCTCGGATGAAGTGGCTGTACGACGTGTTGCAGAAGCAAGGGAAAGAAAATCGACAACTGATATGGTCGGAAACGGACTATGAATCAATTACGGAACCATTGCGGAAGGTCATGAATGCGAATTCCATCATTCTGTTGAAAGGCTCGAGAGGCATGGAGCTGGAACGGGTTGTGGAAAGTTTGCTGGAACAATGAAAACGGGTGTGCTCGTCATCCATGGATTTACGGGCGGACCGTTTGAAGTCCGCCCATTCATCCACTATTTGAAGGATCATACGGACTGGAATATTTCTGTTCCGACCTTGCCGGGACACGGCCTTCCCCCGAATTTGCGCGGCATTTCGGCGGAAGCATGGATGATGGAAGCAGAGCTGGCGCTGAAACGACTCCTGAAGGAATCGGATCGTGTCATCCTCGCTGGCTTCTCCATGGGCGGCTTGATCGCCATGTATTTGAGCTTGCGCTACCCTGTGGACAAATTGGTCCTTTTAAGCGCGGCAGCCAAGTATATCAGCCCAAAAGTGATGCTGGCGGATATCGTAAAGATGCTGACCGAATCGGTGACGAAGAAACACTCGCCGAACACGTTTTATCACTTGTATGACTATAAGCTGGCCAATACACCGCTGCAATCGGCCGTCGAATTTTTGCGGCTGAACCGGATGGTCGTCCCCTATTATCATCAGATCACGACCCCGGTATGCATTGTCCAAGGGAAGAAGGATGAAATCGTCCCATTTGCAACGGGCGAGCATTTGTATCAGTCATTGGGCTCCACCGAAAAGCATCTCATCATTTCGGAGTCAGGCAAACATCATATTTGCTACAGCGATGATTCGGCGGATTGGTTTTCCGAAGTTCTCACGTTCATGCAAAAGGATACAGGCGTTTTCTGATTATTGGTTTTTAAGCGGATTGATTGCGGAACAGCCAATCGCGTGGTAAACTACTATGAGTATTGGATACATTTACATGAGACTCTTCCTGTGCGAAGAGTACTTTTTTTTGAATAAAACGGTTTGCTGCCCTCATCAGGACGCCAAGCCGCTCGGCAAAGACCGGGCTTTCCTTTTCAACGAATGCCTCTGATTTTACTGGAAGTTCGACTTAACTTCCGCCCACTCCAGAGAAACCAAAATATCGGAAACGTTCCCATATCAGTTAAGGCTCGAATTTGCCGCGCTTTCATTTGCAAATGTAACCAATTGCTAAATGAAGAAACTAAAGGAGATTGAGTAGTTTGACAAAATTTTCAGACTTGAACATTAGCGAATCCACGCAGAAATCATTACAGCGCATGGGGTTCGAAGAAGCAACACCGATTCAAGAAGGCACAATCACATTTGGCATGGAAGGACGCGACGTCATCGGCCAAGCCCAAACAGGTACTGGTAAGACTGCTGCTTTTGGTATTCCGATTATCGAGAAAATCGATATGAACGACCCTTCTGTACAGGCTTTGATCATCGCGCCGACACGTGAGCTTGCCATCCAAGTATCCGAAGAGATCTACAAAATCGGCTACGGCAAACGTGCTCGTGTGTTGACAGTGTACGGAGGTCAAGAAATCGGGCGTCAAATTCGCGCTTTACGCAATAATCCACAAATCGTTGTGGGAACTCCGGGACGTATTTTGGACCATATCAACCGCAGAACATTGAAATTGAACAATGTGCAGACACTTGTTCTTGACGAAGCGGATGAAATGTTGAACATGGGCTTCATCGAAGACATCAACACAATTCTTGAAAACGTACCGGCTGAACGCCAGACGCTTCTGTTCTCGGCGACAATGCCTGGACCGATTCGCAAAATCGCAGAAACGTTCATGAAGGATCCGGAAATCGTTAAAATCAAATCAAAAGAAATGACAGTCGAGAACATTGAACAATTTTTCGTGAAATCACAGGAAAGCGAAAAATTTGATGTTCTGACACGTCTATTGAATGTGCATCAGCCTGAACTGGCTATCGTATTCGGCCGCACAAAGCGCCGTGTCGATGAACTATCCCACGCACTTAGCATTCGCGGTTACTTGGCGGAAGGGATCCATGGCGACTTGACGCAAGCGAAACGGATGTCCGTTCTTCGCCAATTCAAAGATAATAAAATCGATGTCCTCGTTGCAACAGACGTTGCTGCCCGTGGACTTGATATTTCAGGTGTCACACATGTTTACAACTTTGACATTCCGCAAGATCCTGAAAGCTATGTACACCGAATCGGCCGTACAGGACGCGCAGGAAAAAGCGGTGTTGCTGTCACATTCGTAACACCTCGGGAAATGAGTTATCTCCGTGTGGTGGAAGAAACAACGAAAAAGCGGATGACACCATTGCAGCCGCCGACATCTGACGAAGCACTCATCGGCCAACAACGTTTGGCGATGGAGCAATTGACAGAAATCGTTGAGAAAAACCAACTAGGCGACTACAAGCAAATGGCTTCCGAAATGCTAGAGAAATTCGAAGCGCATGACCTTGTCGCAGCTGCGTTGAAATCGTTGACGAAAGAGCCGGATGATACGCCGGTTAAAATTACGGAAGAGCGTCCATTGCCATCCCGCAAAACGCAATCCCGTGACCGTGGCGGCTACAAAGGCAGCCGTGGCGGCGGCCGTTCATTCGGCGGCGGCCGTGGCTATGGCGGCAATCGTCGAAGTGGCAACCGCGAAGGCGGAGGACGTCGCGAACGTTCTTCAAAACCAAGAAACGATAGATAATCAAAGAAAAAATCCAGGGAACGTTTAGACGTCCCCTGGATTTTTTGCGTTATTATGGGATTAAAAGGGCTAATACCATGGAGCTTGAGTAGTATGGTGATACAGAGGGATAACGGTACATACGGGGAGATGGCCGGTGGATATTTCGAAGTAATTGCTAACTAACTCTGAGTGAACGATAATTAGTTGGGTGTGGGTGATGAAAACCGATGAAACTCGGGAAGTGACTGATACCTGTTTCAAATCGATAACCATCAATAAAGCTGGAAGAGTGACCGATACCTATTCCAAGAGAATGATACATCTGTGGCGATGACTTGTAGCGTATAAATTAATATAAAAAAAGCCATTCACAATGTCCAGGCAATTCGTCATGCAGAGGTGAAACGTTTTTTGACTTGAGTCGTATAAGAGGATAAGAAAGAAGGGAAATGAGGTGTTTATTCATGAGACCACAACCTGCTAATCAAATATCGAGAAAAGGCCTGAAGGTGTGGAGGCTGTATGGTATTATCCAAACCAGTATTCTGACGCTGCTGGCAATTGGTTTCGGAGTATTGGTATACATAAATGATTGGTATACGTGGTTATATATCGCTGCAGCAGCAGTGGTCATTGCCGATTCCTATATCTCCATTTATTTGATTCCTAAAATCAGATGGATGCGGTGGAGGTACGAAGTGAGGGAGTCTGAAATTGAGTTGCAGCATGGCTTGTTTATTGTGAAGCGGACGCTGATTCCTATGGTGCGCGTGCAACATGTCGACACGTCACAAGGTCCGATTTTGAAGAAATATGGGCTCGCTGTCATTACCATATCAACGGCTGCGACCAATCATTCGATTCCGGCGCTTGAGATGGAAGAAGCGGATGAATTGAGAAATCGGATCTCGGTCCTGGCAAGGGTGGCGGAAGACGATGTCTGAGCAACGATATCGATTGCATTGGGTTACTGCAATTATCGAAACTCTAAAAGCGGCGAAAGAAGCGATTCTCCCGCTTGTTGTCCTGTTATTTGCAAATGGGCGCAGGGATTGGAATACCGGACTTTGGTACATCGATTATTTATCGTTCCTCATCTTAGGCGGCCTAATTATTCTATTGTCAGTCAGTGGACTTATCAAGTGGCTGCGATTTCAATATTGGTTTGAAGACGATGAATTACGAATCGAGTCAGGCTTATTCGTCCGTAAAAAGCGATACATTCCATTCGAGCGGATTCAAAGCCTTGATTACACAGAAGGAATTTTTCACCGTCCATTTAAGCTAGTGAAAGTAAATGTAGAAACCGCCGGCAGTTCATCCTTAAAAAAGTCGGAGGGAGAATTGACCGCCATCACGAAAGAGGCGGCTCGGCAAATCGAACAGCATATGGCGGAGGCGAAGCGGAAACGCAAGCAGCCTATGGCGGAGGATCTTGTGAATGATGATCCGTTTTATGAGGAAACGGTGGAGGCGGTAAAAGAAAAAGCACAAAAAGTATTCGCCCTTACCTCGAAGGATCTGTTCATCTTGGCGACCACTTCGGGAGGAATAGGCGTCATCTTATCCGGGGTGGCTATTTTCCTTTCCCAATTCGGGGAACTCATTCCATATGAGTGGATTTTTGATGAATTTGCCTCGTTTGTAAAATTTGGCGTTCTCATTGTCGGGCTCATCGTTTTTGCCGGAATTGTCGGTGTCTGGATTCTTTCGGTCATCATGACGTTCTTCTCCTATTATGGGTTTACCGTAACTTTGGAAGACGATGATATTGTCATCACGAGGGGCTTGCTTGAGAAAAAGAGAGTGACAGTGCCACTAAAACGGGTGCAAAGTGTAAGCGTTATTCAGAATCCGTTGCGCCAGCCTTTCGGTTACGCGTCGGTTTCCATTCATAGTGCGGGTGGCGGAGTCGGAGATGGAGCGAAGATCAACCTGTTCCCTTTGGTAAAGAAAAACGTTGTACAGGAAAGTCTAGAAGCCATTTTTCCGAACTATCATTTTGAGGAACCGACAACCAAACTTCCGAAGCGAGGAAAAGCATTTTTCTACCGAATTGATTTTCTATGGATGCTGCCGGTGATCGGGGCGTTGGCGTATTTCTTTTTTCCATACGGACTACTGTCGCTGCTTATCATTCCGGCCATCATCGCATTCGGCCTCTGGCAATATCGTTCAGGCGCGTATGCCATCTATGATAGCCAGCTGACGATGCGTTTCCGCGGCATCAGCCTGCAAACGGCCTACATGACAAAAAGAAGAATTCAATCGTTGGAAATGAAACAAAGCTACTTCAACAAACGGAAACAGGTTGCTACTATCGTGGCCAGTGCCAAATCCGGCATGGGGCAGCACCGCGGCATTATTCACTTTATGGAAGAAGGTGAAGCCGAACGCATTTTAAGCTGGTACGAGAAGCGTACAGTGCAAAACGCTGTGCCGCTGCTTCACGTAAAGGACGAATCGTTGGAAGGCGAATAAAGAACGAAGACGTGGCCCGGTGCGTATCGGGCCGCTTTTTTTTGTAGATGTACAGTTGGCGGGCGGCTCTACGACACAACATGGGATCATTGTAAGATGAACTTTATGAATTCTTCATCTGTCTATGCCATTTGTTAACCGTAAACCTAGTGAACCACACGTATAAGTCAGCGACCGCTCGTAAATATTTGCGAACCACTCGTATAAGTCAGCGACCGAGTCAAGTCCTTAATCCAGCAACCGCTCGTATACACTCGGGAACCACTCGAATAAGTCAGCAACCGCTCGTAAATGTTCGCGAACCACTCGAATAAGTCAGCAACCGCTCGTAAATGTTTGCGAACCACTCGAATAAGTCAGCAACCACTCGTATTCTCTTCGTAGCACTCCCCAAAAAACACAAAAAAAACCACCTGCCTGTGTTCAGCAGATGGCAGATGGTTATCGCCAGCGGACGATACGCTTCGGATGGAAGTAGCCGAGTCCGATGATGAAGCCAACGATGAGACCGGTGAGATGGCCGATGATGTCGATGTTTGGTTGCACAAAGGTCATGACGACACTAATGATGATCATTGGCAATATAATCTGGCGTAATTGGGGCAGTACGTTTTTTGTATAATAGACAAGTGCGCCGAATGCACCAAGGATGCCGAAGATTGCGCCGCTCGCTCCGACGTGGGAATAGTCGAGATCTTGAAGGAAGAACGCTGCAATGTTGCCGAAAATGCCAGATAGTAAATAAATGGTGATGAAACGGGCTTTGCCTGCAATGCGTTCCAATTCGGGACCGAAGATGAACAACGAAAACATATTGAACAGCAAATGTGTAAGCCCGCCATGAAGGAACATCGGTGTAACGAGGCGCCACCATTCTCCTGCGGCGATTCCGTAATTGAATCCGATGCCGAGAAGATACAGTCGGCCATTGAAAGACGTTACAATATAGATAACGATATTCAAAGCAATCAAAAACGAAACGACCGGATATAATCGAATATATTGAGAAAAATTTTCTCTGCGTATGAACATGATTTCACCTCAATCTTAGGATTCATTATACCGTTTGTAATTACATATTGAAAAGGGGAGAGATTCTGGATGATTACTGGTATCGGTCTGGATATAGTAGAGCTTGCCCGGATTGCGGATGCAAATGAGCGATCGGCTAAGTTTCGAGAGCGTGTGTTGACGAAGCGGGAGCTTGAGAGGTACAGCGAGCTGCGAGGCAACCGGCGCATTGAATTTTTGGCCGGTCGGTTTGCTGCAAAGGAGGCATATGCCAAAGCCAATGGAACGGGCATTGGACACACATGCGGCTTTCAAGATATTGAAATTCTTTCGGAGCCGGGCGGAAAGCCTGTGATTTATTTTCAAGGACGCCTGGCTGATGGTTTTGTTTCCATCACCCATACGAAGACGGTGGCCGCAGCTCAAGTTATTTTGCACGGATAAGCAGGCCGCTGGCACAGCTTGCATTGAATTTTTTTCATCAAAATAAAAATGAATGAGCCAAGCTCGCATAATTGTTCGTCCACCCTCATAAGATGACCTACCTGATTGAAATGAGAAAGGATGAACAGTATGCGCACCCGTATAGTTGCTTTAATGTTGGTTATGGTCATGGTTCTTCTCGCAGCATGTGGATCTCCCTCAAAAGAAGATGTTATGAAGAAGCTCAGCGGAAAATGGAATGACGCAAAGGGGTATGAGTTGCAGGCGACAATGGAAATTAAAACAGGTGCGGAGCCGCGGTTGTATGATGTAACGGTTTGGCATACGAAGCCTGATTTCTACAAGGTCAATGTCACGCAAGGCGGAACACAGGATTCTCAGATGATCGTCCGCAATGAAGAAGGGGTATTCGTCGTCACGCCGTCTCTTGGAAAAACATATAAATTCCAAAGCGATTGGCCGACGCAGAACAGTATGGGATATTTAATCGGTTCCCTGTCCGATGATATCAAGGCGGATAAGGAAGCGAAAATGACAGAAAAGGATAAGACTTATGTTTTTGAGACGGCGACACGGAACAATCACAAAAAAGTGTTGCCGACCCAGGAAATTCATATTGATAAAAAGACACTGCTGCCAAAACATGTCTCTGTCATGGATGCCAATAAAGAAGAGAAGATTCGTATTACGTTCTCCAAAATTACTCTAGGCATCGAGCATCGCCCGTCGGATTTCGCAGTGGATCAGGAAGACAAGGGAACTGAAAAACCGAAAGCTGATGAAAGTACAGATCAAACGGATCAGCAAACGTACTACCCGAACTTGAATTGGGAAGATACAACATTATTGAGTGAACAAACCGCGTCGACCGACGATGGAACTCGTTTCTTCTTGACGTATGGCGGTGGCAAGAGAGAGTTTGTTGTGGTCCAGGAACCTGCTAAGGCGCCTGACAATCAAATGCCTGTCTCCATCGAAGGAGATCCTGTCGATTTAGGATTCGCAGTGGCTGCATTGACGGAAACATCAATTCGCTGGGAGCAGAACGGAGTTGCCTTCTTCGTTGCATCCAACACATTGTCGAAAGAAGAACTTATAGAAGTGGCTTCCTCTATGGCGACAGATAATGTAAAATAAAGGAATA
The DNA here is from genome assembly GCF_023168145.1 of Sporosarcina sp. NCCP-2222. Lineage (GTDB taxonomy): Bacteria > Bacillota > Bacilli > Bacillales_A > Planococcaceae > Sporosarcina. Next base: position 11,901 of record NZ_BQYK01000002.1, on the reverse strand, counting down.
CCCCAATTATATTCTGCTACTCTGGAATTGATTTGACGAGACGGCGGCGCAACGGGGATAATGGTTTCAAACATTACAACAAAAGAGGGATCATCGTGAAGGAAGCCAATTATCGCCCAACCGTAGCCGCTGTCAAACTTGAAGCGATTAAACGGAATGTGCAGAATTTGAAAGCGTATTTAAAAAATAACACCGAGGTCATAGCCGTCGTGAAAGCAGACGGCTATGGCCATGGTGAGGTTGAAACAGCTCGTGCCGCTATCGAGGCGGGGGCTGTCATGGTGGCGGTTGCCACGCCTGATGAAGCAGTACGCCTCCGGGACGGCGGAATCCGGGCAGATATTCTGGTCATGGGGCCATCTCCTGCAGCGTTCGCTGCCAAGGCGCTGGATGATCATATTACCCTTACTGTTTCTGATGCGGGCTGGATTGCACAGGCTGCAGAAATTCTTCAAGAAAATCAGAACAAGCTGAAAATCCACATTAAGGTGGATAGTGGAATGGGCCGAATCGGCCTGCGAAGTAAAGAAGGGCTCCAAGCGCTTCTGAAAGAAGTGGAGAGAAGTGGCCAATTCGAAGTTGATGGCATCTTCACCCATTTTGCTTGCGCGGACGAACCAGATTCTTGCAGGACAGAGGAGCAGTTTGAGACGTTCATGGCCATTGCTGGGATGATGCCGATAAAGCCAAGACTCGTTCACGCTTCTAATAGTGCAGCCACTTTGCTGTACCCGGATTTCGCACTTGATGCTGTTCGGTTTGGCATAAGTTTGTACGGTGTGGCTCCGTCCCCGTACACCAGCACGAAACTTCCATTCCAGCTGGAACGGGCGATGTCGATTGAAACGGAACTAGCCTATGTGAAGTTGCTGCCAAAAGGAAACCGGATCAGTTATGGTGGTACGTACGAGACTTCCGAAGATGAATGGATCGGCACGATTCCGATTGGTTATGCGGATGGTCTGCGCCGTGGCCTGCGCGGCCAGGAAGTATTGATTCAAGGTGAACGCATGCCGATTGTCGGCACAATTTGCATGGATCAGTGCATGGTCAGATTGCCGCGACAGCTCCCGGTTGGTGAAAAAGTGACGCTCATCGGCAGACAGGGTGAAGAAGAAATCCTGTTTGAGGAGTGGGCAGAATCGCTTGGCACCATTCCTTATGAGATTATGGTTTCGATTTCCAAGCGGGTACCGAGAATATATTGAGACGGAAATGGGTATGATCATTTTATACGTACTTTCGACAAACTCCACTTCATTATGAAGATTCTTGTCAATAAAATACCTTCTATGTCTTCTCATTGTCGAAGTTCAATGGTAAGATGAAGTAGAATAGAATCGATCGAGGGAACGGGGTCTGTCGGAGGTGCTAGTATTGCGAGAGAAAAAGAACATCAAGGAAGTTATCGTGAAAATTCCTAAGAAGATGTTAAACGAAATTGAACATACGGTCGTCCATCAGGAGCCGGAGCGTGAAGAATTCGTATATGTTTCGACAAAACGCTACGTTACCGATTACGAAGCGGAGACCATCCGCGAAGTGATGATGAAAGGGTACGTTGAAATGTCGCAAATCAACTTGAAAATTGCAAAAGAATGCTTGCATGCAGAGCTCGAGGCCCAGCATACGATGGAACGTCTCGTTAGCGGAGGATGAAAATTTGGCGATAAAACGTGGAGACGTCTTTTTTGCAGACCTGTCGCCTGTCGTTGGTTCCGAACAGGGCGGTACGAGACCGGTTCTAGTCATTCAAAATGACATAGGCAACCGGTTCAGTCCGACGGTGATTGTTGCGGCAATCACTGCGCAAATCCAAAAAGCAAAATTGCCGACACATGTTGAAATCGATGCGGAACGGTATGGATTCGAGCGGGATTCGGTCATCCTGCTCGAACAAGTTCGCACAATCGACAAGTCTAGGCTCACAGACAAAATCACCCACTTGGATGAGCAATTGATGGAAAGAGTGGATGAAGCACTCGAAGTCAGCTTCGGGTTGATCAAGTTTTAGAATACATAATCAAAATGGCATTATTGGACTTTGCCGTAAAAGGTCCACTAATGCCATTTTATTTTTTTACAACAAATTGGTATGCTTATTAAGAGCGGGCCATCATCATATAACATCGCTGCAGCACCAAAAACAGAAATCCAATTTGTCCCCGCTTTATCGGCTCAAATTGGGTTATTTTTAATTTATTTGCGTAAAAGGTGTTTCATTCGCCATTTTTCGTTACAATGGTTATAGGAAATGAATGAATCTGCGCATGTGTAAGAAATACCTGCTCGATTTAATTTGGAATAAGGTAAGGAGCAACAGATATAGCAGTCCCTGTTGGAAACAAACAGACAACCAGCGGCTGGACCGGCTATCATCATTCTGTAAAGAGCCAATTTGATTGCGAAGTTCGCATGAATGGCACCTTAATGGCCCGTCATCATGGGCTTATAAGGAGCTTATTTGATTTCTTTAAAAATCGGACGTTCTGGGCAGCAATGCTTGAAATATTACGATATTTGACGAGGAGGCATTTAGGGAGTCATGAACAAACTCATGGTAGAAAGTATTAATGGACACATGGACGAAATCATCGAGTGCTGGATCGCTAGGATGAAAGAGGAAAAAGGAGAGCGCTTTTTCCACTTCATGCCCGAAAATCTAGTGGAAAAGACAAGCCGGGAATTTGCTGAATTGATGACATCCAACATCATGGAAACGAATTCTATTGATAGTGATAAACTCAATGATTTTACTGAGAAGGTCGTCCGGTTTGGCTGGTCGATCAAATTTGTCAATAAGGCAATTGATAATTTCTCTTTTGTCGTTTTTGATTTACTGGAAGAGAAAGGCATTATGAACGAAGGCAATTTACGCCGTTTTCTCGAGACATTCACAACTTGGATCAGCCCGCTTCGAGAAAGTATTATCGACGCCTATTCGACGGAATGGGAACGAACTGTCAGCTTACAAAAGATCGCTTTACAAGAATTATCCGCTTCCCTTATTCCAGTATTCGACAAGATATCGGTTATGCCGCTCGTCGGGACCATCGATACGGAACGGGCTAAATTAATTATGGAAAATCTATTGGAAGGGGTCGTCAGCCAACGAGCTGAAGTTGTCCTTCTCGATATTACAGGTGTGCCGGTCGTCGACACGATGGTTGCCCATCATATCATCCAAGCGGCGGACGCAGTTCGGCTAGTCGGAGCAAAGTGCATGCTTGTCGGCATTCGTCCGGAAATAGCTCAGACTATTGTTGCCTTGGGAATTAACTTACATGATTTCACAACGAAGAGTACGCTGCAAAAAGGGATGCAGGCAGCATTGGCAATGACAAACCGAGAAATTGTGGAGGTGCATGGGGAATGAAAACCCGAATTCCAATACTAAAGTTGAATGACGTTCTCATCGTGTCAATCCAATGGGAGTTGGATGATCAAACAGCGATTCAATTTCAAGAAGATTTACTGACAAAGATGCATGAAACGTCAGCACTGGGAGTAGTCATCGACTTGACACCGATTGACTTCATCGATTCATTCATTGCAAAAGTGCTGGGCGACGTGATCAATATGACAGGGCTGATGGGAGCAAAAGTTGTGATAACCGGAATCCAACCCGCTGTTGCCATTACATTGATTGAACTAGGAATCCGTATGGAAAATGTCATGACAGCGCTTGACTTGGAAAACGGATTGGACAAACTTTATAAAGAATTGGAGGCCTGACCATGAGTTATCGGTCTTCTGTAGATATATACACGGAGTGGGATATTGTTGCTGCACGGCAAATGGGCCGAAATGAAGCAAAAAAGACCGGTTTCGGCACTGTTGACCAGGCCCGTATTACGACAGCAATCAGTGAGCTGGCTAGGAATATTTATCTGTACGCTGGCAAAGGTAAAATTGAAATTGAAAGAATTAGCGAAAATGGTTTCTTTGGAATTAAAATCATCGCCTCGGATGAAGGACCGGGCATCAGCGATCTCCGGAAGGTGATGGAAGACGGCTATTCCACTTCAGGTGGATTAGGCGCAGGCATGCCGGGCGTTAAGAGGTTGATGGACGATTTTAAAGTCGTTTCTGAACCGGGCGTCGGTACAACTATAACCGCAAAGAAATGGCTCCATTAAGATAGGAGGATGAAGGATGCCTCGGGAAGTCGGTCGGCAGTACAAAGAAATATTGAAGAAATATATCGACAGTCAAAGTGAAGAGGATTTATACGTCGGGCAGCAATTCAGCAGGCGGTTCATCGAGAAGCAAATAGCGCCGGAAGATGTTATAAGTATCCACAAAACAGCACTGCTTGAACTGCTGCCGGACTTACAAGAAGAAGTATGGGATTCCATGGACTTCCTCATTGAGATGATGATTCATTACGGGCTCACATTGCGGGAGCATCAGAGCCTCATCCGTAAACAGGAAGTCATGCAGATGGAAATGAATGTCGCAACGCAAGTACAGGGCACGTTGTTGAAGACGTCGACGCCGAATGTGAAAGGATTGGACGTCGGATGGGTCTCTCAACCTGCTCACCAGATGAACGGCGATTATGTCTATTTCCTCAATGAAAATCAGCATGTCGCCAGTGTTGCGGTTGCGGACGTGATGGGCAAAGGGATCCCTGCCGCCCTTTGCATGTCCATGATCAAATTCGGGATGGACGGGCTGGAACAAGGTGATACCGATCCGCGTGCCGTACTCGATGTCATTAACCGGATTGTAGAAAAAAGTGTGGACAATTCCATGTTTATCTCTATGTTCTATGGAAAATATGACGGCTGTTCATCTACATTCTCCTATTCATCTGCAGGCCATGAACCGGCCCTTTATTATCACGCTGCAAGTGGGACGTTCATGGAATTGGATGCGAAAGGATTGCTCCTCGGAATTAAAACAGATGTTGTGTATGAAGAGCATACTGTGGAAATGCAAGAGGGCGACTTTATAGCGATGATGACAGACGGAGTTACTGAAACACGTACGGAGGAAGGGTTCATCGAAATCGGTGAAATCCAACAACTGCTGAAGGATGTAAGGGACCAATCCGCCCAAAAGATGGCGGAACACCTGTACAACGAACTTGCCGGTCTTCAGGAATATCGATTAGGCGATGATTTTACTATTGTCATTTTCAAAAAAGATCCGGAAGAGGTTTAACGTATCTGCATATTGGGTATTTACATAGTTAGTACTATATGTTGCAGAAATTAAAGATTCGGGGTGCGAAAATGAACTTACAAGTTGAATTGTTGGAACAAGATAGTATTCAATATTTTAAAGTCATTGGAGAGATTGATGCGTTTACCGCGCCGATACTCCGTGAACGTTTAGCAACCGTGGAAGGAACACCGAACCTGCAGGCGGAATTGGATCTGTCTGATGTGGATTATATGGATAGTACCGGACTCGGTGTATTTGTCGGATTCTACAAAGCTGTTAAAGCAAATGGCGGACATGTGAAAATTACAGGGTTAAATCGACGCTTGAGCCGGCTGTTTGAGATAACAGGCCTGAGTGAAATCATTGACATCGAGAAGAAGGAAAGTGAGGATCACGATGCAACCATATGATTATATCGAAATTAAGATACCTGCGAAGGCGCAATACGTCGGCGTTGCCCGGTTAATGATTTCCGGGATTGCAAGCCGTCTAGGATTTACATATGACGACATCGAAGATTTAAAGATTGCGTCCAGTGAAGCAATTACCAATGCAGTACAGCACGCTTATCAGGATGAAGAAGGAGAGGTTGTCGTCGGATGTGCTCTTTTCGAAGATCGGCTGGAAATCATGATTGCAGATCATGGCGGAAGCTTTGATTTCGAAGAGACGAAAAAGCATATCGGGCCGTATGACGAATCTGCCGAAGTCGAGTTTTTACGAGAAGGCGGTTTGGGCCTTTACTTGATGGAAACGCTCATGGATGAAGTAAAATTACATCATGAGGAGGGCGTGACTGTCTTTATGACTAAATATCTCGGCGGAGAGCGGGGCGAAGAAGATGTCAAACGAACAGCCAGCTCATAAGCCGGATACGAAGGAGCAAGTATTGGAATGGATCCGGAATTTCCAGGACAACAATGACGAAGAGGCGCAAACAAATCTAGTACTGCACTACGAACGTCTCGTCCATTCCATTGCTCGTAAATATTCTAACGGCAAACCGTATCATGAAGATATTGTCCAAGTCGGCATGCTAGGCCTCCTCGGAGCCATTCGCCGATATGACCCGGAACTCGGTCGCAGCTTTGAAGCCTTTGCAGTACCGACCATCGTCGGGGAAATTAAACGATTCCTCCGTGACAAGACATGGGCCGTCCATGTTCCTCGTCGAATCAAGGAACTCGGACCGAAAATCAAAGCCGCGGCAGAAGCGTTGACGACGGAGTTGCAACGATCGCCGCTTGTCAGTGAAATTGCAGACTACTTGGAAACGGACGAGGAACTTGTGTTGGAAGCGATGGAAATGGGAAGAAGCTATCAAGCACTTTCGATGGATCATACGCTCGAAGCGGATTCGGAAGGCGGAACAGTCACCCTGTTCGATATAATTGGAGAACCGGACGAAGAATTCGAAAAAACGGACCACCGTCTGGTTGTCGCAAACGCACTGAGTGTCTTGTCAGAGCGGGAAAAGCAGATCATCCAGTATACATATATCGAACAACTTAGCCAAAAAGAGGCGGGTGAACGGCTCGGTATTTCCCAAATGCACGTTTCGAGACTGCAGCGAAAAGCGATCAAAAAACTTCAGGAAGCAATATTATCAGCTGGTGGTGCTTCATAGTGGAAACCTTTAAGAACGAATATGTGGAAGCCTATATTTATAATTCGGCCAAGCATGGCAATACCGAATCGGGAGATACCTACTTCATCCATTCGGAAAAGGATTATTTCATTTGTGCTATTGCGGACGGGCTCGGCAATGGTGTCGTTGCCCGTCAATCGGCCGCTGTGATTCCTCGTGTGCTAGAGCAATATCACCATGAATCCCTGGACGAATTGCTGAACCGCTGCAATGAATACATGGTGCAAAAACGCGGGGCTGCGGTGGCAATTGTCAAAGTGGATTTTAGAGAATGTACAATCGAATATAGTTGCGTAGGCAATGTTCGATTGTATATTTTACATAATGGCCAAAAGATGATTTACCCGTTGCCGGTAATGGGCTACCTTTCCGGCCGCCCGCAAAAGATGAAAACCCAAAAATACGAATACCAGAATGGTGACATGTTCTTCCTTCATTCGGATGGCATTGTCATGAAAAGCCCAAAAGCCAGCATGCAGGAAAGCGTCAATGCCTACGAACTGTATGAGCGAGTAAGAAAGACGACAGACGGTATCGGCGATGACGCCACTTTCATCGCCGGCGACCTGCTTCGCTCGGATTGCTGAACAGAAGTAATAATAGAAGATAATGAACTGCAGAATCGGTCATCCCGGTTCTGCAGTTTTTTATTGTTTTTTTGAGCAAAGCGGTACTTTATATGTTTGGTGCAGTGCTTGTAAGCAGCAGAAAGAGTGCTCGTATATCTTAGGTAGTGCTCGTAAGCAGTGGAAGAGTGCTCGTATAGTCTAGGAAATACTCGTAAGTAGTAGGAGAGTGCTCATATATTCTAGGGAAATGCTTGTTAGCAGAAGAGCATGCTAGAAAGTGGTTTCAAACCTCTCGAATAATTTATCTTCCATCCACCAGGTAAACTGGATTTCTTTAAACCATTGATAGCCAGCTGTAAATTCCTTCTATCTTCCCAATGCCCCGCACCTATAACCGCAATACTATTCTTAATCAATGGAAGGTAATCTCAAAAGCAACGGCGAACTAAGCAGGGATAAACTGATTCTGGTATCATTTATGTAAGAAAGGGTGATTGACATGTCAACTGCAATTATCGAAAAGGCGGCCAAGCGTGCGGGAATTAACTCACGGCAGACGGCCAGTGTCATAGAATTATTGGAATCTGGAAATACAGTTCCCTTCATTGCGCGGTACCGAAAAGAAGCGACCGGTTCGTTGGATGAAGTTCAAATTAAAACAATAGAAGAAGCGTATCATTATGAAAAAAGCTTGGAACAACGTAAAGAAGAAGTTATCCGTTTGATCGAGGAACAGGGCAAGTTGACGGACGACTTGCAAAATGAGATTGAAAAAGCGAGTGTTTTGCAGCGTGTGGAAGATTTGTATCGGCCATACAAGCAAAAACGACGGACGCGTGCGATGGTGGCGATTGAAAAAGGGTTGGAGCCATTGGCGGATGCATTGCTTGCGTTTTCATCGGAGGTTCCTGAGAAGTTAGCAACACCGTTTATTGACGTTGAAAAAGAAATTCCGACCGCTGAGGAAGCACTCGCGGGAGCCAGAGATATTATCGCAGAGCGAATTGCGGATGATGCGGCCCTTCGTGATAAAGTCAGGAAGCTCGCTTGGTCGGATGGAAGCATGACATCCGTGTTAAAGAAAGATGCTGACGATGAACGAGGCGTATACAGTATTTATTACGAATACGAAGAACCATTGAAAAAGATAGTCCCCCACCGAGTGCTCGCGTTGAATCGCGGGGAGAAGGAAGAATTGCTGCGTGTTTCTGTGTCGTTTCCGGCTGAGCGGATCATTGGAGAGTTGGAAAAAGCGCGTATTCAAAAGAGTCACTCGCCTGCAGCGGCTCAAGTGAAATTGGCGATTGAGGATGCGTTTAAACGGCTGATCGCTCCTTCTGTAGAAAGGGAGATTCGGGCATCACTAACTGAAAAAGCGGAAGCACAAGCCATTCATGTGTTTTCGGAGAACTTGAAGAGCCTTTTGCTCCAGCCGCCACTTAAAGGCAGAATCGTCCTCGGGGTTGACCCGGCATTTAGAACCGGATGTAAACTTGCGGTTGTCAATGAAACCGGAAAGGTGCTCGAAATATCGGTCATCTATCCCCATCCGCCGAAACCCAAAAAAGAGGAATCCAAGCGGATGATACTTGAATTGATTAAAAAATACGGGGTTACGATCATTGCGATTGGCAACGGTACGGCCTCAAGGGAGACCGAACACTTTATTGCGGAATGTATTAAAGAAGCAGCCACTCCTGTTTCCTATGTAATTGTGAACGAAGCCGGAGCCAGTGTCTATTCGGCGTCTGCCCAGGCGAGGGAAGAGTTCCCGGATTTACAAGTCGAGCAGAGAAGTGCGGTATCAATTGCAAGAAGACTGCAAGATCCACTATCCGAGCTAGTGAAGATTGATCCGGAATCCATTGGGGTGGGACAGTACCAACATGATGTGGCCAGGAAGAAACTTTCCGAATCCTTATCATTTGTTGTCGAAACAGCCGTGAACCGGGTTGGTGTCAATGTGAATACGGCCTCCCCGTCGCTTTTGCAATATGTAGCTGGATTATCAAAATCCGTTGCTGAAAATATTGTCAAGAAGCGTGAGGAGGATGGAGGCTTTACAAAGAGATCCCAGTTGAAAAAAGTGCCGAGACTGGGGGCGAAGACTTATGAGCAGGCAATTGGATTTCTTCGAATTCCGGAAGCGGCAGATCGTTTTGATTCGACCGGCATTCACCCGGAAAGCTATGATTTGGCGAAGTTAATACTAGAGGAAGCAGGAATCAGCAAGGACAAGCTCGGTCAAAAAGAAGCAGTCGAAGCTCTTTCTTCACTGTCTCTATCGCAGTTGGCTGAAAAATTGCAAGTTGGCGAAGTGACGTTAAAGGATGTGGTCGAAACATTACAACGGCCGAATCGAGACCCGCGAGAAGATTATCCGCAGCCGCTTCTCAAGGCGGATGTGCTGGATATTGATGATCTCCATGAAGGGCTTGAGATGCAGGGGACCGTTCGAAATGTCGTCGACTTTGGTGCATTTGTTGATATTGGGGTGTCCGAAGATGGACTCGTGCACATCTCCAAATTGCGTAAAGGGTTTGTAAAGCATCCATTAGATGTTGTTGCTTCGGGCGATATTGTAACGGTATGGGTAGAATCGGTTGATAAAGCAAAGGGTAGAATAGCGCTGACTATGCTGCCACCAGCAGGGAAATAACGGAGAGACCGATGAACGAAAATGAATTACAGAGACTTATTGAAGACGTGTCTAGCGAAGTATTCAATAAACCATTCACCCATGCGGCTTCATTTAATAGAAGACTAAGAACAACAGGCGGTCGTTATAAGTTGTCTGACAGCTCGATCGAAATTAACCCTGTTGTTTTGCAGAAGTATGGCGTGGAAGAATTGATCGGGGTAATTAAACATGAGCTATGCCACTATCATTTGCATAGGGAAGGAAAGGGATACAAACACGGTGATAAGGACTTCAAAAAGCTATTGGCTGAAACGGGATCTCCCCGCTATTGCAAACAGCTTGAAGAAATAAAACCTCAAAAGACAGTTCACCACATATACAGATGTACGTCATGCCGACTCGAATATAAGCGTAAACGAAAGATGGATACGCGGAAATATCGCTGTGGAAAATGTAGGGGAGAAATCGAGTACATCAAGAAGATGGAGTAACCAAGTTCAGCCGGACCAAGATTTTCAGGTCCGGCTGAACTTGGTTCTTTTCTCATGAATAGTCATGTAGAGATAACTTCATTGCTGTAGAATCCACTCGTTTTACACGAGCAAAAAGCGATAGAATAGGCTATCTATAGAGTTTCGAAAAAAAGTTGCTTAAAAGTGTTGACGAATGGTTCAAGTGTATCTATAATAGAAAAAGTCGATTGGGAAACAAACTAAAAGACAAAAGAGGCAACAGCCTTTCATTATAAATATGGCCCCTTGGTCAAGCGGTTAAGACACCGCCCTTTCACGGCGGTAACACGGGTTCGAATCCCGTAGGGGTCACTTTGGTTTTTGAAAAAAGTACTTGCAATTGGCGAGTGGGTGATGTATAATTACTCCTTGTTGTTGCAATATAGTAGAGCTGGCAAGTTGCTCGGCGTATCATTTATGGGGTATAGCCAAGCGGTAAGGCAACGGACTTTGACTCCGTCATTCGTTGGTTCGAATCCAGCTACCCCAGCCAATTTTTCAAACGGAACGTTTGAAAAATTTGCGAGAAATACCGAGAGGTATTTGGAGCAAAAACTTAAATAAAACGAGAAATACCGTAAGGTGTTTGGAGCAAAACCTAAACGCAACAAGAAATACCAAAGCTTAAGTCGTGTAAACACATAAGTAATTGTACCTTAACAACATCCTATACGAGCCATTAGCTCAGTCGGTAGAGCATCTGACTTTTAATCAGAGGGTCGCAGGTTCGAATCCTGCATGGCTCACCATTCTCTTAAAAAAAGTTGTTGACTTTTGGAGTGAAAGTTGTATAATAAAACTTGCTTCAGGAAAACAATATGCGGTAGTGGCGGAATGGCAGACGCGCTAGGTTGAGGGCCTAGTGGGGGTTAACCCCGTGGAGGTTCAAGTCCTCTTTACCGCACCAATACTTTCTATAAAAATAATGCGCCCGTAGCTCAATTGGATAGAGCGTCTGACTACGGATCAGAAGGTTATGGGTTCGACTCCTGTCGGGCGCGCCATTTACATTTTAATATGCGGGTGTAGTTTAGTGGTAAAACCCCAGCCTTCCAAGCTGGTGATGAGGGTTCGATTCCCTTCACCCGCTCCACTAATTAATTTAAAATAATGCTTGACTTAATGAAAGATAAGTGTTAAACTAGAAAAGTTGCTGCAAACAAGCAACAAACATGAACCTTGAAAACTGAACAGCAAAACGTCAACAATAAAGTCGGAACCCGGCCCTGTCGGGAAGAAGACAAACATGAATCTTTGGATTCAAAATTGACATCTTAAATGATGCCAGCAAGAAACTCGAGCTATTCGAATTTCTCTTTTATGGAGAGTTTGATCCTGGCTCAGGACGAACGCTGGCGG
>NZ_BQYK01000001.1:727374-732139 GCF_023168145.1 Sporosarcina sp. NCCP-2222 | reverse complement strand
ACCGCCGTATACCGAACGGTACGTACGGTGGTGTGAGAGGTCGGGAGTTAATCACTCCCTCCTACTCGATTCCAATTTTCAATATTCCATGCGATTTGGGGAGAAGCGTTGTCGTTAGACAGGAAAGACTATAACAGTAGTTATATTTATATAATTATAAATAAAGCGCTTTCATAAGCTCGAAACTTGTCGAATCAAGGAAGACGGCTGTTATATAACTTATAGCTATAATGTTTTACCTGTTTAGCATTTGTGACATATATGTGAATTTATTTGTGAAATGTTGATTTAACTATTATTCCATGATAAATTATAGATGTGAAATAAATCACATACCAAACATACACCCCTTTTGTTTGAACGTGAACATTTCTCCCATTCCCTTTATTAGAGCATCCCTCTCCCCCAGGAGGGATGCTCTTTATATTTAATTAAAGAAAAAACTCGATTCCCGTTTAAAGGAATCGAGTCTTTTTCATTTATTGCGCCATAAGGTTGTATTTTGCAACGTCAATCGTTCCACCTTTTGCTGGAGAAGGCGTTTTTTTAATTCACGTTCCGCTTCTTTTTCGGAAAGGGAATAAATGCTCGCGATTTCTTGAGTCGACATCGTATCAAACCGCTGCAAGAGATCATCGAGCTCAGGAGGGCATTCAGGCGTAATCGTGCAGCCGAGAAGTTCCTCCAGTATTTGTTCATATACCTCATAAGGATAGGATCCACTGACCATCAATCCTTCGTCTTCGATATTGCCATTGAAAAAGACGAACGTCGGGGCTTCGGCCACTTCCATTTCCTTTGCTAGATATAAGTCCACCTGCAATGATCGCATGACGTTTTTAGAGGAAAAATCGCGGATGAATTCATCCACATCAAGGGTAAGCTTTTCTGCTATTTCGGTTAATACTGAAAAAGAGGTGATGTTCCTGTTTTTCAGAAACGTATACTCATACATTTTGGAAAGGAAACGAAAACCTGCCCGTTTTCCTTGGAATTCGGCAGCTTTCATGGCGATGCTAGGGAAAGCGGGATGGCTTTTCTCACATGCCAATAAGTCGTCTTCATTGCGGCAGCATGCATTCGTTTTCGGAATGGAAGTGCGCAATGCGAGCTGCAAGGAAAAATAGCGGTCGTATTCAATCTGCAATTTGCGGAGCAGCGGTTGCAACGACCAGCAGGCACTGCACAAAGGGTCTACGAAAACATATAATTCAATCGGTCTCGATTGGGATGGTGAGGAGACCGGAGTTTCCATCAATGTCCGACGGTTCAATGAAAATCACCCTCGTTCCGATTTACCATATGATTAGCTGTCATCTCCAGCCGTTTAAAGTAAATTTCACGCAGCTTTCCTTCCATTCCGACTTCATCCATTGCTTCCTTCATACAGGCGAGCCATGCCTTGGCCCGAGTCGGTGTGATAGGGAAGGGCATATGTCTTGCCTTCATCATCGGATGTCCATGTTCTTCGGTATATAAATTGGGTCCGCCCAAATATTGTGTCTGAAATTGTTTTTGCTTTCTAGCAGTTTCGGTCAGGTCTTTTGGGAAAATCGGATATAAGTCCGGATGGACAGCAACTTTTTCATAAAATCGGTCAATGAGTTCCGACAGCTTTTCAGCACCGATCTCCTCATAAGGAATCAAAGGTTTTCGAGTCATTTATGTCAATCTCCTTTGCTCTGACTGTAATGACATTTTATCAACCAGACTATTCTTTCACAAATAAATAGCCTTACAACTTCTTCAAGTCAGTCATACATGGAAACTTTCATAATAAACGAGCACTTTTTGCACATACTGCTGTGTCTCTTTAAAAGGCGGTATGCCGCCATATTTTTTTACATTGCCGGGTCCCGCGTTGTATGCCGCAAGTGCCAGCTCTGTATTATTTCCGAACTGGTCCAGCATTTGACGCAAATATTTTGCGCCGCCGTGGATATTCTGCACAGGATCCATGCTGTTTTGGACTCCCAGGAGCCGGGCAGTCCCGGGCATCAGCTGCATCAATCCCGCGGCACCCGCATGGCTGACGGCGGAAGGATTGAAATTGGATTCCTGTTTAATAACAGCTGAAATTAATTTTTCAGGGACACCAAAACGTTCCGCTGCTTCTTTAATAATGTCTGCAAAATCCCGGTCTTCATTCATGTCAATCCTAGGCATCCCGCTAGCAGATGTGCTAACGAATCCATTGCCGATGGAGAGTGGCATATATATTTGGTTTGCACCGGAGTAGGCCAAAGGGTCGGCTGCTCCAAGCAATGAGCCGGAAACATTTGTCACTGAATCCGCAATAGAAGATGAACCCATGAACTCTCCAAGCAATTCATCAAACAGGGAAGCAGTCCCGGTTTGTCCAAAGGCATATGTTTGTACAGAACCCAATGTCTGCATCGCATTTATGTCAAGCAGTGTACGAATGGAGCGCGCATCCATAAAGATCGTTCCTTTCATTGTAAACAGTAAATTATACTATATGTATAGTATAACAAGTATACGCCCAAACGCATATTACAAACTGCATGAAAACCTATCATATGGTAGACTGAACGTATGATAAGGAAAGGAAGTAGAACGCATGCGAATTCAATATCGAGTGAACGACGCAACTATACATAATGAAACAATGCAATTTACCATCGATGCGACCAATGGACGTCCCGAAGGTGCACCTTCCAAGAAAATGATCACTGATTCGGATGAGATGGCATTCGTTTATTTATTTGAAACAGAAGAGGGTTATACGTACATACATTTCCCGAAAACTATCTGGCCGCAAATGGCGGAAGTGCTGGAATCAGGCAAGCAGCCTGTGGCGAAATGGGATGAGGAAATAATCGAGCTTCCTGGATTTGTGGAAGAGCTGACGATGTTAGTTTTTAATATCGAAGGGAATGACAATTACGGCGAAGAATTCTCCTCCGCCGTGGAGGACGAGTTCAGCGCTATCTTACAGGTTTAATACCTGAGTCGAGTTGTTAGTATTGAATAGAGTGGGGGGAGGGTCCTTGATGAAGGAATGGAAACAATTTTTAGGACCATACAAGCAGGCAGTGGCCGAATTAAAAGTGAAATTAAAAGGATTGCGGTCACAATACGAATTGGAAAATGTCCATACACCTGTTGAGTTTGTAACCGGCCGGTTAAAGCCTTTGGCGAGCATCTATGATAAGACGCTTGAAAAAGGGATCCCGTTTGAACCCTCTGAGGCTTTGGCGAAAGAACTCCCTGATATTGCGGGTGTCCGCCTGATGTGTCAATTTGTTGATGATATCGGCAAAGTCGTGCAGACGCTTAGGCAGCGGACTGATATGCGGGTAATTGAGGAACGTGACTACATTTCCAATAAAAAAGCGAGCGGCTATCGCTCGTATCATATAATTATCGAGTATCCGGTGCAGACGATACACGGAGAGAAGACGATCCTAGCAGAAATCCAAATCCGGACGCTTGCGATGAATTTCTGGGCCTCCATTGAACATTCATTGAACTATAAATATAAAGGCGAATTGCCTGATGAGATCAGGCATCGCCTGGAACGTGCGGCAGAGGCGGCATTCCGGCTGGATGAGGAGATGTCGCTCATCCGGGATGAAATACATGATGCCCAGAAGTATTTCAGTGCATTCAAGGAAACGCCGGACAGTGACTATGGCGAACAAAAGTGGAAGGGGGAGTAAATTCATGAAATTTGCAATCCAAACGAGGAATGATACGCTGTCTGAAAGATTGCGCGATGAGGCAAAAGGCTATTTGTCCGATTTCGGTCTCGAATATGATGAGAATGAACCTGATATCGTCCTGTCGATCGGAGGCGATGGCACGTTGCTGCACGCCTTTCATAAGTATATTCATCGGCTGCAGCATACTGCGTTTGTCGGGATCCATACGGGACATCTCGGATTTTATGCGGATTGGAAGCCGTTGGAGATTGAAAAGCTCGTTATTTCCATTGCTCGAAAAGAATACGATGTCATTGAATATCCGCTACTTGAAGTACGCATTAATTATCGAACGTCCGATGAGGTGGCTACGTATTTGGCGTTGAATGAATCAACTGTGAAATCACCGGAAGTGACGCTTGTCATGGACGTAGAGTTGAATGGAGAACATTTTGAAAGATTCCGGGGAGACGGCCTTTGCATGTCCACCCCTTCCGGCTCCACAGCGTATAATAAAGCTCTTGGCGGTGCCATTATTCATCCGGCACTTCCTGCGATGCAGCTGACTGAGATGGCGTCCATTAATAACCGGGTATTCCGTACAGTGGGATCGCCGCTTGTGCTGCCATCTCATCATAATTGTGTCCTGACACCAGTCAATGGACCCGATTTCATGGTGACGATTGACCATTTGCAGTTGCTTCACAAAGACGTCAAGTCTATAGAATACAAAGTATCCGGACAGCGTGTCCGATTTGCACGTTTTCGCCCGTTCCCTTTCTGGAAACGCGTGCACGATTCGTTTATTGCGAGTGACGAATGATGCGGCAGGAAGATCTCAGATTCCGGCTTGATTTCCTGGTGGAAGACGACTCCATTCTATTGCGTGATTTCTTGCAGCAAAAAGGCATTTCGAAAAAGACGCTGACCGCCACGAAGTATGAAGGAGGCGCTCTTCTCGTGAATGGGCAGGAACAGACTGTCAGATACCGGTTAGACAAAGGAGACGCTGTTTCCGTCCTTTTTCCGCTTGAGGAGCCGAGCGCAGGCTTATCACCGGAAGAAGGGGAATTGTCGGTCGTGTATCAGGACGAAGCGCT
>NZ_BQYK01000001.1:724897-727246 GCF_023168145.1 Sporosarcina sp. NCCP-2222 | reverse complement strand
GGCTGGATCGTGATACGTCCGGCCTCTTATGTATTGCAAAGAATCGCCATATCCATCATCTGTTAAGCAGTCAGATGGAATCAATCGGCTTTCATCGCCAATATATCGCCTTTGTGGAAGGCCATTTGAAAGAATCTCGTTTCACTATTGAGCGACCCATAGGCAGGAAAGAGGGGAGCATCATTGAAAGGACCGTTCGGGAAGATGGCCAGTACGCACGCACGGACGTTGAAGTGCTCGGGTTGTATGACAACGATGGCTATCGATTTTCAGAAGTGATGCTAGTTCTCCATACTGGCAGGACGCATCAAATCCGAGTGCATATGCAGTCGCTCGGACACCCATTAGTAGGAGATGATCTATATGGCGGCTCGTTATCTCTAATTAGCCGCCAAGCATTGCATTGCGCATCAATCGGTTTTTGCCATCCTCTCACAGGGGAACCGCTCCGCTTTGATAGCAGTTTGCCCCCGGATATTTCATGGCTTACTATTCGAACCGAGTAAATCGATCAGGCTGGAAGGGCTGGCGGGATGGAACGCTGCGTATTTCCATTTCAGGATAACGAAGAGCCGACAATTTCCCGCCAAACACGCAGCCTGTATCGATGTTGACTGTATTTTTCACAAAGCGGGCCACTGGAACCGGCGTATGGCCATATACGATGAAAGGATCCCCATCATAATGTTTTGCCCAATCCCTGCGTTCTGGCCTACCATCTGGTAAGGTTTTACCGGAAATATCTCCATACAATACGAATGTCCGGATGCTCTTGGAAACCGGGACGCCAATCATCCTTTTTGGGATGCCTGCATGCGCAATTATGAGCTTTCCGTTTTCAAGGGATACATATAGGGGTAAATTCTCATAGAAGCTTTGGTATCTCAGTAGAAATTCCTCTTTCTTGTTGGTAGGCAGCGAATCGAGTTCAGCCACCGTTGTTTCCAGCCCATGTGTTTGCTGAACTTTGTTTCCTTTGGCGTACCGGTACAATTTATTGCAATGATTGCCTGGTGCATAGAGCAGGATCCCGGCTTCCTGCATTGAAAACAAAAGCTGCATTGTTTGAAGAGAATCTGGTCCTCTGTCTGTCGCATCTCCTACGAAAGCAAGTTGTCTTCCTTCACTATGGATTGGCAGGCCATTCTTAATTGTGTACCCGAGCGAAGTAATCAATTCAATTAATTCCGCAAAGCATCCGTGGATATCGCCGATGATATCGTATTTCATTTTTTTTGCTCCTTTATTTGGCATTATATATTTTTTAGTAACTTGTAGAAATTGAGAAGAAAAGTTGTTATTGTTTTTTATGTTATCATACCTGGATTGCAAGCAATCATACACGACAGAGCGGAAAGGAAGGTGCAGCCATGACGGAATATAACGAAACAAAAGAAGAAATCACACTTATTGAGGAGAGAATGACCGAAGCTCTGAGAAATCGGGATCTTCGAACTTTCCGGGAGGAGTATTTAGCACTCCATCCTTATGACCGGGCGATTATCTATGAAAATGTAGGACCGGATTTGAGGAAACAAATCTATTATTTTCTTTCACCAAAGGAATTAGCGGAAATTTTCGAGACTAGTGAGATTGATGAAGATGAATATAAAGAGTTCCTTCAGGAGATGGACACGACGTATGCGGCCGAAATGATCTCCCATATGTTTGTCGATAACGCGGTCGATGTCCTGAAAGAACTTGATAAGTCGCAAATCGCAAGCTATCTCATCTTAATGAACAAAGAGGCGGCTGAACAGATCAAGTCGCTCTTGCATTACGAAGAATATACTGCTGGTTCAATTATGACGACGGAATATGTTTCTATTCCGGAATTTTCCACTGTCCGTTCGGCGATGACCATCCTCCGCAATGAAGCGCCTGGCGCAGAAACTATCTATTATGTATTCGTTGTGGATGAAGACAATCGACTGACGGGTGTTGTATCGCTTCGTGACTTGATCATCGCCGAGGAGGATACACTCATCCGGGATATAATGAATGATCGAGTCGTCAGTGTGCTTGTATCGGATGATCAGGAAGATGTAGCAAGAACGACCCAGGACTATAATTTGCTTGCTGTGCCGGTTGTTGATTTTCAGCAGCATTTGTTAGGGATAATTACGGTCGATGATGTCATTGACGTCTTAGATGAAGAGGCATCGGATGACTACTCTAAGCTTGCCGGGGTTGCTAATATGGATTCGATGGATAAAAATTCTTTATCCGCAGCTAAGAAAAGAGTTCCCTGGCTGATCATCTTGCTCGTATTAGGCATGCTGACTGCAAATTTAATTGATTTATTTACGGATACAATTTCCCAAGTGGCGCTATTAGCCGCCTTTATTC
>NZ_BQYK01000001.1:707353-724774 GCF_023168145.1 Sporosarcina sp. NCCP-2222 | reverse complement strand
GGTTTAATTACGGGTCTGACGTGTTCGGTGTTTGTAGTTGGGTTGATATTTGTATGGAAGCACGAATTCATTATTGCCCTATTAGTCGGTGTTGCCATTTTGGTCTCCATTTTTGTTGCTACCATTTTAGGCTCGTTCATCCCCTTATTTATGCACCGGTTAAAGATTGATCCGGCCGTAGCTTCAGGTCCTTTCATTACAACTCTGAATGACGTGATCAGTATTTTGATTTATCTTGGATTAGCTACAGCTTTCATCGGAAATTTATAATCCGATGGAAGCTTTTTTTATTGGTGATGAACTTTGGAAAAGTTAGGCGCATATACTAACAGGGAAAAGGGGGGGACGTATGATACGCTTCCAAAAACCGTTGTTGTTTGTTCAGGGTCCACCAGTTTATACTCGCATTGTCGCAAGTGATGAGGAGGAAAGCACTTCCGTCTTTGTTATGATCGAGGATGGAAAAACCGCCTCGGAGGAGATGCCGGATTATGACATCACACCTGTCTATTCTGGTGAAAGCCCACCAAGTCATGACATTGCCCCAACTTACGATATTGACGAGCGGCCGAACCATCCCGCCATATACGAGACGCTCCAATATTTAAACAACCCTTTCCGAAGACAGGTATACCGGCCATTGCACTTTTACTTGAAAGAGGAACAAGTAAAGGGCAACCTTCGGAAAGTGGAGGAGGGAACGGTTTGGATTGATCCGCTTGAAGACGGAACGGCACCTATTATGATTGCCATGAACGAAATTGAAAGTATCCATTGGCGCGGCCAGCAATTCATCATGGACTAAAAAACAGGACGGGACCTTGCCCCTGTCCTGTTTTATTGTATTTATAATTACGTTGCCTGACAATCGACAAAAAAGACCGGCCGCCAAATTGGCAGCCGGCCGTGACATTGCAGGTTGGCAGATCAGTCTTCGTCGCAATCGATAAATACGTCACGTACACATTGAATGCCACAGAAGCATTTAAGGTCAACTGTTACACAGGAGCCAGTCGCTTCAAAGCGGACTGCCTCACAAACTGCATCTAGGTCAAGTTTACCGTGTTTAAACAGATCTACAGCTCTGCCTCTTGCATCACGCGGCTCAAGGACTTGAAGTGTAGCACAGCAGTTATCAAAAACATTTTGCACTCTAAAGAAGATAGAGAAACAGCTTGCACATTCCCTCACTTTGTTTTGCTCATTCGCAGTTTCGTTCTCCCTATGGATCCGTCTACGATTGAATAACGCTTTGAATGGATTACCTTCATCATCTAACAGCATAAACACCCGAGTGTTCGCCCGTTGTCTTGCTGGGCTGACGAGGCTGCCAAGCGGAGTCAAGAAGCAGTCGGTTCTGCAATCGTCACAATCGATATCATCACGAATATCCTGAACACGTTTAATCGCACGGACCACTTCGCAAATACAATTGTCATGACGGTGTGTATCACTTACTCCTTCAGTTCTTCCACATCCCATTCATTCCACCTCCTTTTTTCAATTCTCTATACTTTATGCGCATGGTGACCAATCGTCAGGGCGGAAAACCTGGTTTTGAATAAACTTCTCTTTCCAATGCCATACTGTGAAAAAAAGGGAGGGAATGAATATACGTAAGTTATTACTCATCTCACTACTTGCAGTGCTTCTAGCCGGTTGCTCGAAAGATGCGTTCCGGTATCAAAATGATTCAGATGAAGTGGCGGCGCAAGCCGAAACAATCATCCGGAATGACAAGCGAATCAAATCGGCAGCAGTCGTTTTCCATGACGAGAAACTGCTTGCGGGGATTCGTGTAGAAACATTCTCAAGGTTTAAAAAGAAGAAGGTCGCAACTGAATTGAAGAAAAAGCTGGAAGAGCAATACCCGGATATGGATGTAACCGTTTCTGCAGACAGCAAAATTTTGTATGAAACAAACAAGCTGATTGATAAAGGAAAAGAGGACGAGCTAGGCAAGGATATTGACCGATTGAAATTACTATTGAAGGAAGAGACGTAATGGACAAAGAACAGTATTCAACAATTGAACAGGAAATATCTCCGAAGCCTTCGATCGTAAAAAATGTTTTCAAAGCCTTTATAACAGGCGGCACTATCTGTTTGATCGGACAATTTGTAGCTTTATTCTACATTACTTTTTTTGATTTTACCGAACGAACTGCGAGCAATCCAACTGTGGCAACTATGGTTTTCTTTTCTATGCTGCTTACTGGATTTGGGATTTATAAAAAGATTGGCCAGTTTGGTGGAGCCGGCGGAGCCGTTCCAATTACCGGTTTCGGAAACGCGGTTGTCTCCTCGGCAATTGAACATAGAACCGAGGGATATGTGCTTGGCGTAGGAGGAAATATCTTCAAGTTAGCCGGATCGGTTATTCTTTGGGGTGTTTTTTCTGCTTTTGCAGTTGCGCTAATTAAGACAATACTCGTCAAAATGGGAGTTGTATCATGGTGACGCGCGGTGTAATTCAATTTAAAACGGCTCCCTCGATTGCGGCAACGGGTGTAACAGCCGGACCGCTCGAAAAAAAGAGCCCGTATTTCGAGAGCTTCGACAAGATATACGAAGGGGAAAGATGCGGGCTCGATACAAATGAGCATGGTCATGCGAAATTGATGGAAGATGCCACGATGATTGCTCTGAGTAAAGTGAATGCAGTTCCGGCAGATGCGGATTTCCTATTAACAGGCGACTTGGTGAATCAAATGACTCCTTCCAATTTTTGCGCGACTAAAATGGGCATTCCATATATCGGCATGTTTTCCGCCTGTGCGACGTCCGTTTCTTCCCTATTGACTGCTGCAATCCTAACGGACGCCGGAATATCTGAACTGGCAATTGCGGGTTCAGCCAGCCAGCATAATTCAATTGAAAGGCAGTTCCGGTATCCAATTGAATATGGAGTCCAAAAAGGCGATACGGCCCAATGGACTGTAACTGCAGCGGGAGCCGCCGCAGTCACGCCTCACTGCGAAGGGGTGCCCAGTATTGAGAGAGGGACGTTCGGAATAGCAATCGACATGGGAATGACAGACCCTTTGAACATGGGTGCTGCCATGGCACCTGCAGCTGCCGATACGCTGTTCCGCCATTTGGAAGGCCATGGTGCGTCGACGGACGATTATGATGTCATTATGACCGGCGATTTAGGGAAAACAGGTTTTGAAATATTAAAAAGGCTTGTTGATTTAAAAGGAATTCGAAATACGAACAATTTCAGGGATGCCGGCATGGAGTTCTATGGAAAGGATCCGAAGTTTTTCTCCGGTGCCAGCGGTGCAGGTTGCTCTGCCGCCATTTACTTTTCAGAAATCTATAACAAATTATTATCGCGGGAATATCAGCGTGTTTTGCTGATTGCAACAGGTGCCCTATTGTCCCCGATGTCGTTCCAACAAGGAGACACGATTCCGTGTACGGCCCATGCAATTGAATTAACGATGAAATGAGTGGTCCATTTGTTTTCCATTTATATTACTGCCTTCATTGTAGGAGGCCTGATTTGCGTCATTGGCCAATTGTTGTTTGATGTAGCGAAACTGACACCAGCCCATACGTTGTGTACCTTAGTTGTAATTGGTTCAATTTTAGACGGTTTTGGATTATATGAGCCATTCATTGATTTTGCGGGGGCTGGAGCCACAATCCCGATCACATCATTCGGAAACTCCCTAACACACGGTGCATTAGCGGAAGCCGAAAAACATGGAATTATTGGTGTTTTAACGGGGATGTTTGAAGTGACGAGCTCAGGCATCACGTCTGCGATTTTATTTGGTTTTATTGCTTCCTTTTTATTTCGATCGAAAGGAAAAGCGTGATAAACCAGCGAAATGCAATGTCCCTATAACTTTATGCAACAGACAAAATTGAATCGTTAAACAAAAATATGTGCGTTTGCCCCCCTCCTTCTTTCCACTTCCTGCATAGGATAGGTGGAAGGGAAGGAGGGGTTAGTAATGTCTGGAGGATACGGTCCTTGGAATCCAGGATGCTTTGGCGGCTGTAACGGCGGCGGCTATGGTGGTGGCTACGGAGGTTCGAATGGTGGTTCTACGTTCGTTCTCATCGTGGTTCTCTTCATCCTGTTGATCATTGTTGGCGCTACGTTTGTATAAGAGGAGGGGATGAAGCATGAACGATTCATTTTTCCGGAAAATCGAATCTAAAACAGGCGTGCCAATGGAAGAAGTCTTTGCACTGGCCAATGCAATTCAATTTGCCGACTTCAGTGATGAACGGCAAGTCCGCAAAATTGTAAAGAAAGTTGGCAAGATGGCAAACAAAGACGTTCCGCCACATTTGGAAGATGAATTGGTGCGATCCATTTTGCAAAGCGGCAGTTCTTTCAACATGAACGATATTCAAAAAATGCTTGGAAACTAAAAAAATAGATAAATAGGTTTCAAGTCGTTTGAATACGGTTATAGAAAGAAAAATATGTTTTTAGAAAAGGGGTGTGGAAGATGGGCTATCAGTTGCCGATCCAACCAATTCAATCTCAGATGTATGCAAACCGATTACAAGATGAACGTTATAATTTCGCTTATATCAATCGTGTAGAAAAAGTGAAATTGGACACGGAATTCATGGAGACATTTGATCGGACGCTTGAGAAGCAGTTGAACGATCGAGAGCAAGCGGAGCAGCCGGTCCAAACATCCGATTTGCCGCTTTATAAGGATGGACTCATCTATCCGAATCCTGCTAATCTATCACCTCAGATCTCAAAAGTAACAGGTAAAGGATTAGCGATTAATCAATATGTGTAATGAAAAGAAACCCGCTGCCTAACAGGCAGCGGGTTTCAGTATTCACTACTATACATATAAAAATGATAAGAGGCCGAGGTCCATCTGTGAATCAGATAGGACATGTCAGCCTCTTTTTATTGCGTGATCATTTTTTCCATTGCGCGATGGGGAATGTCAGCATCCATAAACTCTGGCGACGTTACGATATAGCCTAGCTTTTCATAGAAGGGTACCGCATAGGACTGGGCATTTAAAATAATTTTATGCATGCCGGTCTTCAATGCATACTCTTCAAGGGAATGCATGATCAAGTTCCCTAAATGCTTGCCTCGAAATTCCTTTAAGACACAAACACGTTCCACCTTGCCGACCCCTTGCGTAATTTCCCGAATGCGACCGGCTCCGATCGGCTGGTCATCGGAATAGACGATAAAATGGGCTGCAGATGCGTCATGTTCATCCAACTCCAGGTTGAGTGGTACTCCTTGCTCTTCGACAAATACCATCTTCCTGACGGAGAATGCGTCTTCCCGTTCCGGTTCAGAACCGGCTACTTTTACCCGGATCAACGCTTACTGTTCCTCGTCCAGGCGGAATGTCTCGTATACCGTCCATGAGCCGTCTTCTAGCTGATACAGAAGATGGATACGGTCAATCGTTTCTGTATGGTCAACGCCGATCATCTTCAATTGACCGATAATGTCATCATGTTCCGTCGGATTTAATTTTTGTGCAATCGTTACATGGGGAACGAAAGAGTATTCTGTCTGTTTTTCAGTGAATACACCATCCAAATCTTTATGGAGTGCCAACAGTTTATCGTTTGGCGTCACTTTGAAGTAAATCGTATTCGTGATTGGTGCAAATGTGCTCACTTTGGAGACGCCTAATTCGAAGGGGCTGTTTTTCGCCGCGATGTTACGAATCTCTTTTGCGACTTGCTCGATTTCTGTATCGTTCGCTTCGAATACATCCTTTAATGTCATGTGAGGTGTAATTAGTGCATAGTGGGGATCATACCGCTTCCTGTATCCGTTCGCCAAATCTTGCAGCTTTTTTGATGGAAACGCAACAACACCATATTTCATAATAAAAGACCTCCTATAGAATATGATTCCAACCTGATACGGTTAATTATAACAGATACATTTGATTTTTGCCTTATTTGGCATCATTATAAGACTTCAATAAAGCTCTCTTGACATCTTTTTGCCAATATTTCCATGTATGATTTCCCTCGAATTCTTCATAGAAATAAGGGAAGCCTTTTTCTTTAATTGCTTCATTCAACAGGCGATTGGGAGTCAGGAAATCTCGTATACCGTCAACGGTTGTTTGGACTTCGGTCTCCTCCAGGCCGATGACATGGTAGATGGAAAGGCTGGATGGATCTTTTGCTTGTTTCACTTTTTCGAGGACAGATTCGTCCACATATGGAGAATGCATCATCACTTTTCCAAAACAATTCGGATATTTCAAGGCAGTCAACAGCGAAATGGTGGCAGCCAAGGAATCTCCGATTAGGCCTCTTCCGGCCCCCACTTGATATGTTGGATAGTTCTCATCGATGTAGGGAATAAGCTCATGAGCTAGAAAACGGATATATGCTTCGTGTCTGTCTCCTTCCGGGTGATACATCCTTCTGCGCTCCATGACGGATTTATAAGGAACCCCGACGACGATCATATTTTCGATTTCGCCCTCTTCCATTAGCTCATCTGCCACTCGGCCGATGCGGCCATATTGGAAATAGTCCTTGCCGTCCGATGCGATCAGGACGGAGTGCTTGTATAAGGGCGAATAATGGTGGGGCAAGTGGATCAACAGCTGCATCTCTTCATTAAGTGCCTTACTGTAAAGGGTTACTTCTTCAATTTTACCGTAATTCAATTTGCGGCCTCCTCATGACTGTCATGTACTGAAATTGTAACATAGGATGAAGAACAGGTATAATGCTTGGATAGGATGTACAAAAAAGCGGAGGTTTCCCTTACTCTTTATTGAAGATGGATGCTTTCGAAAGAAAAGGGGTCATGGATATGTTTACTGGTAAAAATATCGTTCATTCCGATGTCGTGACGGAAGCGACAAAACAGGCGCTCATCCGCCGGGGAGTGCAGCTTGAGGATATTGCGAAAATCGTCTATGAAATGCAAGCGCCTTATAATCCAAGTCTGGATTTGGAGGAATGCTTGGATTCAGTTGAAAAAGTGCTTCGGAAACGTGAATTGCAGCATGCCATTCTCGTCGGTATTGAACTGGATGAACTAGCAGAGCAGAAGAAGCTGTCTGCCCCTCTCCAGCAGATTGTAGAAAATGACGAAGGGCTGTTTGGTGTCGATGAAACAATTGCGCTAGGTGCCGTCTTTACGTATGGTTCAATAGCGGTTACGACGTTTGGCCATCTTGATAAGAATAAAATAGGCATCATCAATGAGCTGGACACGAAAAAAGGGCGTGGTGTTCATACATTCCTTGATGACCTGGTAGCCAGTGTCGCATCGTGTGCAGCTTCCCGGATTGCCCATCGGACGCGTGACTTGGAAGAAGCCGGGCTCACCTATACAGATATCAAAGACAAACAGTAAGCAATGTTGTGAAAAGAGGACAGAACGTCTCAATCTGTCCTTCTTTTTTTATGGTTTAAGGTGGAACCGCTTGCAAATTACTGATAATTTACTAAGAAACGTTGACAAAAGAGTCAGCCTTCATGTTAAAATGGACACTAAGTTGCAAAACTATGAAAATAAGGGGAGAAAGATTGAATGAAGAATAGTAAAATACGTTTATTTGCTTTAATTACTATGATCGCTATGCTCGTTCTTGCGGCATGTGGTACGGATGATTCAAGCAAAGGATCGGGTTCTGATTCCGGGAAGAAGAAAGAGGACTTCAAATATCTAAGTATTCTAACAGGTGGTACGCAAGGTACTTACTATGCACTTGGCGGCGCGCTTGCAAATTACATTAATGATGAAACAGGCATCAAAACGACTGCTGAAGTTTCCCAAGCATCAGCTGCGAACATGACAGCTTTGAAAGAAAACAAGGCTGAGTTGGCTTTCGTTCAAACGGATATCGCGTATTATGCTTCTAAGGGCGAAATGATGTTTGATGGAGAAAAGATTGATAATGTTTCTGCTATCGGAGCACTTTATCCAGAAACAGTTCAATTGGTAACACTTGAAAAGTCAGGAATTAAGACATTTGAAGATTTGAAAGGCAAAAAGGTCTCTGTTGGGGCGCCTGGTTCAGGTACATATGCAAACGCTGAACAGCTGCTAGAAGTTCACGGTATGACTATGGATGATATAAAGCCACAGGACTTGGACTTCGGTGAATCCCAAGAGAGCTTGCAGGCAGGCCAAATTGATGCCGCTTTCATTACTGCTGGAACACCGACTAGTGCGGTTGAGGGCTTGAATGCTACTGCTCAAGTTTTTGTCGTTCCTGTATCAGATGAAAAGGCCGATGAATTGATTTCCAAGTATCAATATTATGCAAAAGAAGTCATTCCTGCCGGAACATATGGCTTAAAAGACGAGACACCGACTGTTTCCGTTGGTGCGATGATCGTCGTGCAAAACGATATTCCAGAAGACTTGGCTTACGAAATTACGAAAGCAATCTATGATAATGCATCCCAATTGGAGCATGCGAAAGGCAAGCTGATCAAAGCTGAAACAGGTCTTGATGGAATCGGTATTCCGGTACATCCAGGCGCGCAAAAGTATTTCGATGAAGTGAATAAGTAATTCATGACGGCACGTTAATGAATGGGGCGGTGAAGCGATTGCTTCTGCCGTCCCCTTCTTCTTTACTCGAATGGAAAGGAAGTGACGGATGGGAAAGAAACGGATCAACCTGACCATTCTTTTGCTGTTACTCCTAATCGCCCTCATCTTTTTTTTCCTGCCTTTTCAAAAGGCATTCACTTTTACTGAATATCGGACAGATCATCCGGCTGTCTTCTATTTGAAACAGTCAGGAGAAACGGAATTCCAAATCCGGTATGTCCATTCGATTTTTCTATCCAATGTGCTAGAAACCTATCAAGTCGTTCAACGGGATAAAATTAAAATGCTGTCCATGAAATATGAAGATGTAGGGATCGGCCTGCCCGCCTATGCTGAGGAAGGGGAGACGCTGACAATAAAGGACGGCGTGTATACGCTTTCTTACGATAATCGAGTAATCGAATCGTTTGTTTTGTATGTCGGTGATGTCGATGCCGATCTTGCGTTCAAATATAAGCAACATGAATACGATTTAAAACAACATTTGACGAGAGGGAAATCGTACTTATTTCGTATGGAAAGAATCACCCTGTTTCAAATGATGAAAGGAGTCAATTTGAGTGGTTAAAGAAAAGAAGCAACACGACTTGTCCGATGAACAGTTTGACATGTTGTCGGAAGAGGAACAGCTCGAAATCTTACAGAAATACGATCCTGAGTCCAACACGAGAAATTTGAAAGGTATTTTTAAGTACATCGTGTTCGGCGGATTGCTCGCATTTTCCCTGTTTCAATTATACACGTCCATTGGAACGCCTTTTACTGCGTACATACAACGTTCCATCCATCTAGGCTTCGCCCTGTCTCTCATCTTCATCCTGTTTCCTGCAAGGAAGAAGCCGGGAGTCAAAAAGAACAAAGTGCCGTTTTACGATATCATCCTTTCGTTAGTGGCTATTTGTGTAGGACTTTACTGGCCGCTATTCTACGGAGATCTCGTATTGCGTGTCGGACGGGTATCCTCTCTTGATCTGATCGTTGGTATTGCCGCCGTGGTTTTGACAATGGAAGCGGCTCGTCGCGCGGTAGGTTTGCCGATTACGATCATTTCTTCCATTTTCCTCGTCTACGCTTTCTTTGGACCTTATTTCCCAGGGTTCTTGGCGCACCGGGGGCAAGATGTAGAAAGTCTCGTTCAATTAATGTTCTTTACGACGGATGGTATCTTAGGAACACCGCTTAGTGTGTCTTCCACTTTCATATTCGTCTTCCTTCTATTTGGAGCCTTTCTCGTCAAAACGGGTGTCGGGAACTACTTCAATGATCTGGCAGTCGTTCTTGCTGGCCGTTTGACTGGTGGACCTGCAAAGGTTGCGATTTTCTCCAGCGCATTGCAAGGCACCATTTCTGGAAGTTCTGTAGCGAATGTTGTCGGTTCCGGTTCTTATACGATTCCGATGATGAAAAAGCTTGGCTACCGAAAAGAGTTTGCCGGCGGTGTTGAAGCAGCGGCATCTACCGGAGGGCAAATCATGCCTCCAATCATGGGGGCAGCCGCGTTCTTAATGGTTGAATTCATTGGAAACGTAACCTATTGGGGAATTGCCAAGGCAGCAGCCATTCCGGCATTGCTTTACTTTACGGGCATTTGGATAATGACTCACTTCGAAGCGAAGCGTGTAGGCTTACAGGGCATGTCGGAAGATCAAATTCCGGATCGAAAAGCGACCTTAAAGAAAATCTATTTGTTATTGCCGATTATTGGGATCATCATCTTCTTATTGCTTGGTATTCCAACAATGAAAGCAGCATTGCTCGGTATCGTATTGACCCTAATTGTAAGCTTCTTCGATAAGTCGACACGGTTAGGCATCAAGGATACGATTATGGCTCTCGTCGATGGAGCTCGGACTGCGCTTGCTGTGGCAGCTGCAACAGCATGTGCCGGGATTATCGTAGGTGTTGTTGTAAAAACGGGACTTGGCTTAAGCCTTGCAACCGGTTTGATTTCAGCAGCAGGCGGCAATATTGTCTTAACGCTCGTCTTCACGATGCTTGCGGCCATTGTACTGGGCATGGGATCTCCGACAACGGCAAACTACGTTATTACGTCGACGATTGCAGCACCAGCCATTATTAAGCTATTAATGCTGGATATGCCGACAGATGCGGCTGTACCAATTGTAATTGCTATTTCAGCGCATTTGTTCGTCTTCTACTTTGGAATTGTTGCGGATATTACGCCTCCTGTAGCTCTTGCGGCATTTGCAGCTTCGGGAATATCTGGCGGTGATCCAATAAAAACAGGGATCAATTCAGCCAAATTGGCGATTGCCGCCTTCATCATTCCTTATATGTTCGTCTTCAATCCAGCGTTGCTTATGATCGATTCATCCTTCTTTGAAATCATCTGGGTGACTTTCACTGCCATTATTGGGATGGTTGCGATTGGTGCTGGAATCATCGGTTATTGGTACCGTAAATGTAATATAATAGAACGAATCATCATCGTGGCGACTGGTCTATTGTTGATTTTCC
Source organism: Sporosarcina sp. NCCP-2222 (assembly GCF_023168145.1). Classification (GTDB taxonomy): domain Bacteria; phylum Bacillota; class Bacilli; order Bacillales_A; family Planococcaceae; genus Sporosarcina. Next base: position 713,739 of record NZ_BQYK01000001.1, on the reverse strand, counting down.
CTGAAACGATCACGGATATCGTCGGTATGGCTTTGTTTGTCATCATGTTCGCCATCCAATGGAAAACGGGCAAAAAAGACAAAATGGCAGTTGCCTAACCAATAAAAAAGTGCTGTCCAGAAATCAGTAAACTGATTTGCTGAGACAGCTTTTTTTATTTATGAATTAATAATCAGTGAATTTAATAACCTTTTCGAACTATGACTTTAAGAGAATGGTTTGAATTGATTCATAGAATTTATTGAAAATTCATATCGGTAAGGGTATAGTGGTATGAAGGAATTATTAAATTTCCAAAGTGTTTACAGATGAAAGACGAACTGCTGGCTGGGGGGTTGTACTTATACAGTCCATTTTGAAAAAACTGAATAGAGAAGGTGTGTAACTATGGATTCTAGCATTATTTCATTACAAGAAGTAACGTATCGCAGAGGAGAGAAAGTCATTCTAAACGAAATTGATTGGGAAGCGAAACAAGGTGAACATTGGGCGATTTTAGGTTTGAACGGATCGGGCAAAACCACTTTGTTGAATATTATCGCGGCACATCATTTTCCAACAGAAGGGGAAGTCGTACTACTGGGCAATCGCTTTGGGGAAACCAACTTGCCGGAACTAAGGAAAAGGATAGGTTTTGTCAGCAGTTCTCTTGAACGGTTTTCTCAAATGTTTTTGAATGAAACTGTGGAAAGAGTGATCGTGAGTGGCAAATATGCGAGTTTCGGATTATATGAACAAACGACTGGGGGAGATTGGATAAGGGCTGACGAACTGTTGAGCAAATTTCGTCTGTCTTACTTAAAAGGGAAAAAGATCAGCTTATTATCGGAAGGGGAAAGAAGGCGGGTGTTTATTGCCAGGGCACTTATGAGTCATCCCTTAATGCTCATTTTAGACGAACCTTGTTCGGGATTGGATATCCTTTCAAGAGAACAATTTTTACAAACATTAAGGACTGTTGTAGAAGCAAATTGCCATCTAGTTTATGTAACCCATCATATAGAAGAAATTACAGAGGATATTACTCATGTTCTTTTATTGAAAGAAGGAAGAATAGTAGCTTCAGGAAGAAAGGAAGAAATTCTAACGGGTGATCTATTATCTGAGGCTTATTCGGTTCCGGTAACGGTCGGCTGGCAGGGTGGCAGACCCCATTTGCATGTGGAGCGATCTTCTGTAGTTCAATAGTAGAGAGTGCTGGCCCGTTGTAAAAGAGGCTTCCCCTCGTTAGTGATACGACTAAATACTCAAATTCTATTGAAATTTTTGTTAAATTCTTGTAAAATTGATTAATATAATATTTTGATAAATTATTAGGTAGTTGCAAGACTAAATCACTTGAAGGGATATCGAGCATGAATTGGACTTTTTTAAAGCATGAATTTTTGTTGACATATCGCAGTAAAAAGAATATTCCATTTGTCGTCTTCCTCTGTATTGCGCTTCTCAGTTATTGTTTTCTTTTTGTGCCGAATAAAGTCACGCAGGAAACATTCAATGTAGATGAAGTGAAAAGCAAGCTGACCGAACTTAAGGCGGAACAGGATTACCGCCTTGCCAAAGGCAATACAGGTATCATCTTATTTTCCGGTAGTCCTGTCTTTTTCTTGAATGCTGAGTCCTATGGATTGTTTTCTGCCATGCTAGCGGCTTATGAGGACGGCAATGCTACAAGATGGCTACATTTACGTGCGAATTATTTGGAAAGAGAAACAAGTGTATACACAGCCGACCAAGAACTTTTTAAGGATTCTCCATTCCCAGGGAAAGACCGTCTGCATTTATACAATCAGACAATGCTGCGTTATGATACATATTTAGCGAAAGAGCACCCAATTACTTTTGGAATGATCGAAGAGAAGACAGGCTTGCAGGCACTGCAAAAATTCTTTCAGCAGTATGGTATGTATTTTGTCTTGTTTTGCGCTATTTACTTTAGCAGTGATTTATTATCAAGAGATCGCCAAAACAAGACTGTTTTACAGGGATTGCCTATGTCTTGGTACCGGCAGTTGAATCTTAAGACACTATCCTCTTTCTTTTATACCCATGCTGTCGTTGGGATCGTTCTTGGGCTCGGAGTTCTCTTGATCGCGTTGCAGTATGGCTTTGGTTATTTTGATCTGAAAATACCGACCATTCTCATTAAAGACGAATACCCAAGGGAATATTATGATGTCATGACGATTGCTTCTTTCTTAGGGAAAGTCGCGATGATCATTCCGGTTTTAGTGTACTTATTTATCAGGCTGAATGTTATCTTCAGCTTAATCTTTAAAAATGAATGGCTCGTTCTCGTAATCAGCAGTTTACTATTGTTTTCCGAAAAGCTCTATTTGACTAGGACGTCGAGGGAATTACTCGGAGTTGATATTAGTTTTTTTCCACAAACATACTTTGATTTTGGAAATGTCATTACCGGAGAAAAGAATTTCCTTTTGAATACGACGACAATGGACTTTTCCACGGGAATTCTTGTATTGCTTGTAACTGTAGTAGTTATAGAAGTGTTATTGTTTGTGTTGTCACGCATTTTCAATAAACGTCGATTTTATTCAATAGGATAAGATGAGGACGAGGAAGGATATACGTATGATTTGGAAGTACATTCAATTTGAAGGAAAGCTTTTATTGCGGAATAAATTGAATTGGCTGCTCGGGGTAGCTTTCATCTTATTTTTCCCGCTATATTTCATCCAATACAGCGATAGTGATGTTGAGAGTCTTCGAGATAAAAAGAGTGCAGAATCACTAGAATACAATACTATATTTAATTTCTTCCCGGAGGAAATGCGCGACACGCCCGAGGGACAGGAAATATACAATAATCTCACTGAGCAATCATCTATGATCAGCAAGCAAAGGTTTTCGTTATGGAAAAAAGCGGATTATGAGGAATATATCGAAGGCGGGTTAAGGCTGAATGAATTGCGCCTTCGGTTGCATGAATTAGGCAATAAAGGCGTGCATCCAGAGTTTGTTGTACCGAAGGAAGAGATTATGAAAGAGGATGCGTTGCTTCGGTATTATCAAAAAAATCAGTTGCCTCTCGAGGCGGATCCTTTTACCACAAGTAATTACTTACCCGTCGCATTGGAAAAAGTGAACGGATTGCTGTTCGTACTATTTGTTTTATTCATGGGGGGCAACATGCTCCTGCATGATCAGCAAAAACGTACGGTAATGGGCATCTTCCCAATTTCCTTCATGCAACGTGTATTTGTTAAAACTGGCCTCCATTTCGTTCAAGTGCTTGTATTCCTGCTAGCCGGTCTGCTGATTGGCGGGTGGGTAGTAGCCGCTCAAACGGCTTGGGGCGATTTCAAGTCTCCTCTGCTATTATTCCAGAACGGTGACTATGTTGCTGTCTCTACAAGCCGGTATATCTTATATATGGTAGTAGCTATGGCACTTCTCGCGCTGTTGCTCTTATTTGCATCGATATTAGTCAACGTCATTACTAAAAATATGTATGCGACTGTTCTGCTGATCCTTGTTGTTTTCCTTGCTCCGATGCTGCTCCATTTTGCGGGTATCAATGCGAGCTTGCTGCAGCCATTGAGCGTTATGGATATCAGCCAGGTATTAACAGGCGATGTGGCAACACAGTATGGCAAGGATACGATGGATTACAAATGGGCCCTCATATGGCTCTGCGTTTTGAATATGGCTCTAATTGCTGTACTCTTTGGCGGGAATCGAGTGGTATATATGAAAAAACATGCGACTCCTACATACCAAGTAGGAAAAGGGGGGAACAATTAAATGCTGAAATTGACGAATGTATCAATTGCGTACAAGGATAAAATCGTTCTCAACAATCTGAATTTAAGTGCAGAACGAGGAGAAATCATCGGAGTGGCTGCACCGAACGGAACTGGCAAAACGACGATGTTCAATATTATCGCAAACTTTGTCAAGCCGGATTCCGGTCAAGTGTTGTTTGACGATAAGTATGAATACCGGAATGAAAGAGAAGAATTGCAGATTCATCGGCAGCTCGTCACATTTCCAGAGCAAAAAGATCTTTTTGAAGAATTATCTGGTGTAGATCATTTAAAACTATATGCCAACCTATGGACAGGTTCAGCCAAGCGTGTGCCAGAAACTATCGACCGCTTGCAGATGGGACATTACGTTAAAAAGAAAGCAAAGACGTACTCATTGGGTATGAGGCAGCGTTTATGCTTCGCCATGATGATGGCGGCTGATACACCCATCATGCTCATGGACGAAGTGATGAATGGATTAGATATATCGAATGTTGCTCTCATCTCGGATTGTTTAATGGAGATGAAGCAACAGGATAAACTGATATTTGTCGCTTCGCACTTATTGGAAAATCTTGATTTATATGCGGATCGAGTCATTTTCCTCAAAAACGGCGCAATTATTCATGAACAAACAATGTCAGGCGAGCCGGATCTCTATTTAAAAATTGAAATGAGTCCGGCTGGTTATGATATGGTGAAAAAGAAGATGATCTTGCCGCAGGATCATTTATATATCGGAGATCATCTCCTCTGCATTCCGCTTGAAGGAATGAGCAAGGCGCAACAAACCGATTGGATTAATCGGATGCTGGATTACAATGAAAAAGAAATCACTGTAGGACCTTTGGGGACGGTGGAGTATTATGAAAAATATTATTCGACGAGCAAGTAAAGGGAACACTGTGGGAGTTGTCGGTACGTATTGCTTTCTGTTGCTTATGGCGGCTGGCATGGCAGGCTGCAGCGAAGTACCGAAATCTCCTGAAATCAATTCGGCATATGAGCAAGATTTTGAGATAATTGGCCCTGAGAAGGACAAATTGCTTGGATCCGTCAATCCTGGCGTTTACAAGACTGCAGATCGGACTAATAGGAACGCCGAACCGGTTTCCATTCCAGTCGTCACGAAGGAGGGAAAGGAAGTAGAGCTGAAAACGGGTAGATATATGTTCACTGGCTATCCGACTGGAAATATTTTTGTCTATGATGAAAAAGGAGATTTGGTCCTTTCTGAGATTGTGGGGAGCTATACAGGTTCAGGTAGCCTGACAATCGATATCCAATCTGGCTATACAGTCAGGGCGGACGGAGGATACGATTCGGTTGAGATTACCCCAGTGCCGACAGCTTTAGCAACAGATTTGACTACAGGTCTATGGGAAGTCGGACAGGATATCGAGCCGGGTAAATATGAAATTGCCATTGATTCTAAATACGGGTATCTGCATGTGTTCGAGGAAGGAAAGGAACCGCGGGTATTCGAATTGATTGGCGGAGAAATTGCGAAATCAGATGGGGTTGTGACGCTGGAAGAAGGTCAAATGCTCCGTGTGACAGGTACTTCTCTTATCCGATTTACACATACGGATTCATAAATAGTTGTACATGGAAATAAAAACAAATGGTTTCCCAAGATGAAGTGCTCTTTAGAAGGGCACTTTTTTCTTTTTTGTACTACAATCAAAGATAGCGACTTAATTAGAAAGGAACAGGATTGCATTGCAGCTTACGTTGACATTCCTCATTTTAGGCACGACGGTAATTCTCTTTATGACAAATCGGCTGCGAACGGATCTGGTTGCCGTCTTGGCGCTTCTTGCCATGGTTCTCACGGGCATCCTTTCCCCGGCAGAAGCATTAACCGGTTTTTCCAATTCTGTCGTCATCATGATTGCAGGGCTATTCATTATTGGCGCCGGAATTTTACGGACCGGGCTAGCTCAAATGGCAGGGTCTCTATTGCTCCGTTATTCAGGAGACAGTGAAAAACGTCTCTTCGTTTTGCTGTTGCTCATCGTGGCGGCTGTTGGGGCGTTCATGAGCAATACCGGAACGGTTGCTCTGATGATGCCGATTGTAGTAAGTATTGCCATCAGCATTCAAAGCAGTCCGTCTAAGTATTTGATTCCACTCTCGTACATGGCGAGTTTCTCGGGGCTTTTGACGTTGATTGCTTCACCTCCGAATTTGATTATCAGTCAAATGCTTGTCGATAACGGCTTCGAAAAACTAGGCTTTTTTCAAATTACCCCGATTGGGATTATTGGTGTAGCCGTCGGTTTAATCTATATGTTTCTAATTCGGAATACGTTATTGCCGGCCAGTCAAACAAGCAGTTCGAGTGCCTCCCAGCATAAATTATCACCAAAGCAATTGGCGATCGATTACGAACTGGGCGGCAACCTTTACAAAGTGAAAGTGCCTGCTGACTCAGATCTTGCGGGAAAGCGCTTGGCTCAGTTGAAGATTCCCGCTTCTTTTCATGTATGTGTGCTGAAGATTAGCAGGAAATCTGTGGAAAGCATGAAACTATTGCCGATGACGTATCAGGAGATGGCGGGCCCGGATAGTATTATTCAGCCGAAGGACCGTCTGTATGTACAAGGATCTCTA
>NZ_BQYK01000001.1:409342-707242 GCF_023168145.1 Sporosarcina sp. NCCP-2222 | reverse complement strand
GCATTCAAGCTTTATTAATGAATCCATACGCGGAATCGGGTTCCGTGAAAAATACAATGTCAACATAATCGGCTTAAACAGGCAAGGGGAGTATGTAGTCCGTGATATGACGAAGCAGCGTCTGCGTTTCGGGGATTCGCTGTTGATCCAAGGTGCTTGGGATTCCATTGAACTGCTAGCCAAGGAAACGAAAGATGTCGTAGTCATCGGCCAGCCGAAGGAACATGCGGGGGCTGCTGCTGCAAGTGGAAAAGCGATGATTGCGGGGGCAATTATGATTCTCGTAGTCGGTTTAATGATCTTGGAGTTATTCCCCGCTGTCATTTCGGTTTTAATTGGAGCCGTGCTTATGATTGTAACAGGGTGTGTCCGTAATATGGATGATGCTTACGGGCAGATCAACTGGGAAAGCATCGTTCTTATTGCAGCCATGCTTCCAATGGCAACTGCGCTTGAAAAGACAGGTGGCATGGTGATGCTGGCGGAAGGAATTGTGGATCTGCTTGGCCCAATTGGTCCGGTTGGTGTATTAGGAGGGATATTCCTGCTCACCATGCTGTTTGGCCAGTTTATCAGCAACACGGCGACGGCGGTTATATTTGCCCCAATCGGGTTAAGCGCTGCGCTTAGTATGGGAGTCAGCCCCTATCCATATTTGATTGCTGTTGCAGTGGGAGCGAGTATGGCCTTTTCGACTCCTGTTGCTTCACCAACTAATGCACTCGTCATGACAGCAGGCAATTATCGTTTTAAAGATTTTGTCCGTGCGGGTGTTCCATTGCAATTCATTATGTTTGTTGTCATGCTGATTGCCATTCCGCTTCTCTTTCCGTTATGATGAAATTATATGAAAGGAGTGGCTTATTATGGCAGTCGATATCTATTTGACATTCAACGGTAATTGCAAGGAAGCAATCGAATTTTATTCTGAAGCATTCGACACAGAGACATCCCATTTGATGACGTTTGGGGAAGCGCCGCCGAATCCTGAGTATCCCTTGCCGGACGAGGCGAAAGAATTGATCATGCATGGCAGATTGACCATTAACGGAAGTACGATCATGTTTTCCGATACGTTTCCAGGTTCACAAGTGGTGGCAGGATCGAATATCAGCTTAGCCATCCAAAGTGCTGACCGTGATTTCATCCAAGATTCCTTTGAAAAGCTGAAGCAGGGCGGAAATGTGAAAATGGAACTCCAAGAAACTTTTTTCAGTAAATGCTACGGCAGTGTCAAAGATCGTTTCGGTATCGAATGGCAATTAAGCTACGAAGAAAAATGACAAAACGGGCGGCGCATTTAGCGCTTCGCCCGTTTTTTAATGGATCGCCGACTTAAACGTTGCTCCGTGTGTTTCTTGAGTATTCATAATTGTGACAAAGGCAGTCGGATCGACATCCCGAACAATTTGTTTCAATTTGGAAATCTCCAACCTGGTGACTACGACATAAATGACATCCTTTTCGTTGTCGCTAATGCCGCCTCTACCATGAAGTTTTGTTACACTCCGTCCGAGCCTCTGTACAATCGCTTCACTTAACTCCTCGTATTCATCTGAAACAATGATGATCGCTTTTGTTTCATCCAAGCCTTGAATGACCATATCGATCATTTTGGAAGCGATATAGTAAGTCAAAATGGAATACATCGCTTTTTCCCATGTCAAGACGAAACCAGCCCAGCCGAAAATGAAAATATTTAAGAACATGACAAATTCACCCACCGAGAAAGGTATGCGTCTTGTCAATAATATGCCGAGAATTTCCGTTCCATCCAGCGCACCGCCGTTTCGTATGACTAAGCCTACACCCGCCCCTAGAATTAATCCACCAAACACAGTGGCGAGCAATGGGTCGGTTACAAACGGTCCGACAGATTTCAACGGAAACTCGATAATGGCCAACAATGCTATGGCGAGTACCGACGAAACGAAGAAGCTTTTGCCGATATGTTTAAATCCAAAGAAAAGAAATGGCAAGTTGATGAGGAGAATCAAAATACCGAAGGGAATGCCGGTGATGATATTCAACAATAGGGAAATACCGATAATGCCGCCATCGATGACAGAATTCGGTATAAGAAATAGTTCCAATGCAACAGCTGCCAAAGTAGCGCCAATTGCAATTAGTAAATAACGTTTCATTTGGTCACTGAATTTCTCTTTTTTATGCTCCCTTTTCATGTATGGAAACAGCTCCTTTGGACGTTCGGTATACGGTTTTTCATATGAGAAAAATTGCGTATTTTAACTATAACACTGAAATCGCTTTCAATAAAATGTTGACAACTTGCCAATTAAAATATAATATTCTATTATTAACGACTATATAACGACATTTTGGAATCATTTGACATCTTAGAATCGGGGGAATGAATATGGGTAGACGAACAGATAAGAAAATTGGCTTTTTCATGGCCATCTTGCCGCTTTTTATTATGATTATGGTCATGCTTGTGACGGTCGTCAAATTGGAGCAAGGACCGCATATGCCTCTTATCGTCGGTACGACGGTGGCCGCTCTAGTTGCATGGAGAGCCGGCTATAGCTGGAAAGAAATTGAGGAAATGATGTACAAAGGGATTCGTTTGGCGCTTCCTGCTGTCGTCATCATTATGCTCGTCGGCCTTACCATTGGTGCCTGGATGGGTGGCGGTATTGTTGCTACCATGATCTATTACGGTCTGCAAATCATTTCTCCATCATGGTTCCTTGTCGCTATTGCAATTATTTGTGCTATCGTTTCTCTAGCCATCGGCAGCTCATGGTCGACTATGGGAACAATCGGTGTGGCAGGTATGGGAATCGGTATGAGCATGGGGATTCCGGCCGGCATGGTCGCTGGAGCCATCATCTCCGGAGCATATTTTGGAGATAAAATGTCACCGCTTTCAGATACAACTAACTTGGCGTCTGGTCTAACTGGAACGGACTTATTCGACCATATTAAGCATATGATGTACACGACAATTCCCGGTTTGCTGATCGCATTGGGTGTTTACGGTTTTCTAGGTAGAAAATTTGCCGATGGAAACATGAAGTTGGATGAGATTGCTCAGACAGCAAGTGTGCTAAAGGAAAGTTTTCTCATCTCTCCTTGGCTATTGCTTGTTCCTCTTGCGGTCATCGTTCTCGTCGCTACTAAAGTACCTGCGGTGCCTGCATTGCTTATCGGGATCATTTTAGGCTTCATGTCCCACATTTTTATCCAAGGGGGCACGGTGTCCAGTGCACTTGGCGCGTTGCAAAGCGGCTTTTCCATTGAAACGGGCAATACGATGGTGGACAACCTCTTTAATGGCGGCGGTTTGGATAATATGATGTATACCGTTTCCATGACGATTGTTGCGATGACATTTGGTGGAATTCTCGAGTATTCTGGCATGTTGCAAGCAATCATGGACCAATTATTAAAGGTGATTAAATCGACGTTTAGCCTTATTGCGTCCACGATCGCTGCCTGTTTCCTGACGAATGCTTCTTGTTCGGAGCAATATATCTCAATTGTTGTCCCTTCTAGAATGTTTACAAAGGCTTACAAGGAAAGAGGAATTCATTCGAAGAACTTGTCGAGAGCCTTGGAAGATGGCGGAACGCTCACCTCCGTATTTATTCCTTGGAATACATGCGGTGTCTTTATCCTTGGTACGTTGGGAGTAGGCGTGGTGGAATATGGGCCATATGCTATTCTGAATTACGCTGTTCCAATTCTATCACTCATTTTTGCAGCGACTGGCTTCTCGATTGTTAAGTTAACAAAGGAAGAAATAGCAAAAGCAAAAGAAGCGGAAGCTAATTCCGTAATAGAGGAAGAGAAAGAGCTTCAAATGGAAAGGTAATACAAGAAATAGAGCAACACTAAAAGAGGAAAGTCCATTACAGGGCTTTCCTCTTTACCATAGCGGGAAGTTCAGTTCATACAGAGCTCGGGGACGTCCTTGTTTATAGGTCATCTCCTCACCAGCTATCCTAATATATCCACATTCACTCATTTTCTTAATAGTACGTTCTGCTGTCCGTCTCGTCACATTCATATAGAGAGCCAGGTCATTTGCAGAAAATTGTTTGGCATTCCGAAATTTCCCGAACTGCATAACTTTAGATATGTTGGCGGGACTTAGTTTCGTTTTTTCCGCCAATTCCTGCATAATCGGATTCTGCACTTGCATGTCTATTCGGTCATCCAAATGATCCGGGAGAGGGCCCCGTAATTGCTTGGAACCATCCAACACATAGAACTCATCAGGACGGCGACTTAGAGACAGGGCTTGCTCAGCGTGTTGGGTAGCCTCAATTGTCGATTCTCCAGCTCCAAATGCCATGTGGGCTTTGGAGGAAAGTCTTTGAAAAAGCTTCTGAAAAAGAGGTGTGGCCACAACCTTGTCAATGTTGCCTAATGTAGTAAATACACTATGTCCATTCGCAGAGGTAGTTACATGTCCGTGTAGCAAGCTTGCCAATTCGGACGCTTCCTCAAGTGGAGAATCCAGAGGTGACATGGGACGGATCAAACCTACGGCAACCTGGGAAGACTTACTGCGTACGAAGAGTGCTTTCTGTTTTGCTTCCTCCAGCGTCTGCAAAATATTGCTTTCCGGGTCAATCATTTTCATAGCGGGTACTTGTAGCTCGGCCAGCCGTTCATAAACCGCATGTATACTCGTAACGGCCATTACTGTTTTTCCGTCACGGTATAAGGAACGGTGAAAGTCCGTAATCGTTTCAATGGAGTCCTGAGGGTGAATCGGAAGAATATAAGGCATAGTAACCGTTTGTCCCAAGTCATTTAATACATGCGTCATGTGAATCGGTTCGCGAATATCAATTGAAATGGCCTCCAGCTGTACTTGTTTTGTTGTGGATAAATAGAGGAGCGTCATCGCAATTGCTGTCTCATTCTGTTTTAAATAAACAGCAGGAATTTGCAGTTTTTCCAGTTCATCCAGCGACACATGATAAGGCAAGGAACCTGAAAATAAGATGGCATCACAAGGTGTTAATGTAGGGATAATCGATTTTGCCTCTTTTGGATGCTCGTATATATAAGAAACCAGAGAAATATCCGAATTCGGATCGAGCAGCCTGACGGTTCTCTCACAGAATTCCTTTGAGCCAATCATAGCAATAATAATCATAAATCCTCCTGAATATATAGCGACTATTTAACGACAATGATACAATATTTAGTAGAGAAAAGCCAATTAGAAAGGAAAATGTTTCATGAAAATTACAAGTATTGAGGTATATGGAATCCATCTTCCGCTATATGAACCCTTTGTTATTAGCTATGCATCTTACGACACAATGCCATCCATCATTGTAAAGATCACAACCGACACAGGACATGTCGGCTATGGAGAAGGGGTGGCGGATGAGCATGTCACAGGAGAAAGCTGGGAGAGCACTTTTGCTGTACTGCAGCATACATTGGCGCCAAAATTGATAGGAGAAAATCCCGCGAATTTTGAGAAGATCCATGAGGTAATGGACAAGGCAATCTATGGAGTGCCGACAGCCAAAGCGGCCATCGACATTGCTTGCTATGATCTAGTCGGGAAAGCGCTTGGTGTGCCTGTCTACCAACTGCTCGGCGGCAGATACCATGATGAATTTCCGATTACCCATGTGTTAAGCATCGCTGCTCCGGAAGAGATGGCCGGTGAGGCAGAGAACCGGGTATCTGAAGGCTACCGTTCGTTAAAAATGAAAGTCGGCACGGATATGTGGAAGGATGTCGAACGAATTCAGGCGGTTCGTGAACGGGTGGGAGAGGAAATTGCAATCCGCGTCGATGTGAATCAAGGATGGAAGAATAGTTCCACAACCTTGCAAGCGTTAGGAAGGCTGGAGCAATGCGGTTTGGACTGGCTGGAGCAGCCCGTCCTGGCAGATGATATTGACGCAATGGTTGAAATCAAATCTAAAACATCGGTTCCAACAATGATCGATGAAGGATTGCGCGGCCCGCGTGAAATGCGAGAGATTATTGCAAAGAGGGCTGCGGATAAAGTAAATATCAAATTGATGAAGTGCGGAGGAATCTATCCCGCAATGAAATTGGCTCATATGGCCGAAATGGCAGGTATCGAGTGTCAAATCGGTTCAATGGTTGAATCGTCTGTCGGATCTGCCGCCGGTTTCCATGTCGCCTTCTCAAAACGCATTATGACAAGTGTAGAATTGACCGGGCCATTAAAGTTTAGTGAGGATATCGGAGATTTGAAATATGACGTGCCGTTTATACGCTTAACCGACCAGCCTGGCCTAGGAGTTAATGTTGACGAAAAGATGCTGGAAAAATTGACGGTCATGACGGAGAGGATTGAAAAATGAGACAGGAGCTTACATTACGGAATGGTCAAATGGTAGAAGTGCGCCAACTCGGAATGGAACAGCTGCCGGAGATTTTATCGCTTCAAGAAAGAGTATATGCCGCCCTCGACACAAAAGAATTTCTTGAGCCGCTCAAGGAGCAGGAATTTGCCTACATACTCGGCGGAAAAGGAATTATGCTTGGTGTGTATCTGGACGGAAAACTGATCGCGTTCCGTGCCATGATGGAACCTGATGTTAATGAGGAAGAGCATCTTGGGTTGGATGTCGGTCTTGCAAAAGAAGAATTTCCAACAGTGCTCTATTCAGAAATTACGAATGTCGATCCGGAGCAAAGGGGAAATAGTTTACAGCGGATTCTAGGCAAAATACTTCTCAGTGAAATTGATCAGGAAAAGCACCGTTACATCTGTACGACGGTAGCCCCTTTCAACATTGCGAGTTTGAAGGATAAATTAGATCTTGGGATGCATATTGTTTCCTTGAAAGAAAAATACGGAACGAAGATGCGTTATATTTTAATGAAGAATTTGACTGCGCGGCCGGTTTATCGTGCAGCAGCCGTCTTTATTACTATGGGAAATATTGAACGTCAGCAAGAGATGCTGAAGAAAGGCTGGGTTGGAGTCGGCATCGTGTTGGAGGAAGACGAGTGGAAAGTAGAATTTCGAAAAATATAGTTGTGAAGGCTTCCATCGAATAAGATGGAAGCTCAGACTGTAGACAAAGTCACTTCGAGATGAATAGAAATGCATAAACAAACCGGCAGGGAGCGCAACTTTGCTTTCCATGAGCTTGGCTTCAGCCAATCGAACAGCGAAGGGTTCGATTTGTATAATTCCTGCGCCTCGCGCAGAAATTATACATCCGTTGCTCGCTACGCATTCGCTTAAGCTCGCAAAAGCCGTACTACGTGACGGCTTTACCTGTGGAGTCTTCATCTCAAGCTATTCCCATAGGAGTCTACGTTGCACTCCCTGCCTTTAATATAATTTCTTTATGATTAAGTAAATATGAAAGTTCCTTTAACTTCCTATATACAAGGTTCATCATTTTAATTATTACTAACATAACTTGTTAGCAGAACATCCGTTGATTGGAGCGGAAGGCGGCGACTCCTGGGGGATGAGCGGGACAGGTGAGACCCCACAGGAAGCGCAGCGGACGAGGAGGCTCACCGCCCGCCCCCCGGAAAGCGACCGCCAGAAGCGGAAATCAACTTTATTAGGAATCTTATGTGAGCAACAGTTGCTTACTATTTTTATACGCGACAACAAATTAATATGCTTTTGTCTACGCTCTGGGCTTCCATCGAATAAGATGGAAGTTTTTTGTATAGGTAAAAAGTTGAATAATGTTAGTGTATTAAAAGTACTATCTAATTGTATTAGTCTGAATTATAATAGAACTATATTATACTTCAAAGGGGTTAGGGGTCATGAAACGTTCTGTAGGTAAAAAGATTTGGGGTGGCTTTCTCACAGTATTACTGATCATGGTTGTCATTGGAGCCTCAAGTCTATGGTCGCTGTTTAAAGTGAGTGACGAATATCGTTTTCTCATCGACGATCGGATGAACAAAATAGTTCTTCTTGAAAAACTGTCTGCTATTCAAAATGAAATATCAAACAACATTCGGGGCTATATGATTTACAAGGAATCGACTTTTTTAGAAAACCGAGATCAATTAAACTCCGAAGCTACAGAAATATTGCAGGAACTTGATTCACTTGTAAAAAGTGAAGAGGCCCGCAATGTGCTGGCTGACGTGACAGACCGAATCAATACATATGAAAGTATGACTGGCTTTATCCTGGAGGATTTCCAAAAAGGAAATGAGAAAAATGCGATGGGGCTCGCATATGAAGCATCCGGTCAGCTAAAAAAGGCGAAGGATGGCATCTCACAATTAATAGAACATCAGAACAAACAGCGCGATACAACTGAAAAAGCACTGCATAATTTACTGCAAACAACTCGCATTCTGACGATTGGCTTGATTGCGCTCGCATTGATTGTGAGTATCATCGTGGCACGGGTCATCAGCAATGGCATTGCCAGACCGGTAGCTTCATTGACAGCGGTTATTAAACAGATGGCGGAAGGGAATTTTGCTTCAGAGCCAATCCAGATCAAAAATAAAGATGAAATTGGAGAAATGGCCTCTGCCTTTAATGTGATGGCGAATGATATTCGCCAGGTCATCTCCAGTACGAGGGAGTCTGCTGTTCAGCTCGCCGTTCAAGCGGAAGAACTATCAGCCAGTTCCGAAGAAAGTTTGGCTGCTTCTGAAATGGTAGCTGAAATTGCAGAGAAAAACATTATGGCGAGTGATGCACAAGTCGCCATTGTACAAGAGTCGAATGCTTCCATGAAAGAAATGGCCACTGGTATTGAACGGATTTCAGCCGAGAATGAAAATATGCTGAAATCTACAGGAGAGGTGACGCATTTGGTTACGGACGGCGCGTCATTAATGACAGAGTTTACGGGACAAATGAAATCAATCAATACGACGATGAAAGAATCGGTAGAGGCAATCTCCGAAATGGCATCCCAATCGGAACAGATTCGCAACGTCACTTCGTTGATCACAGCTATTGCAGAGCAAACGAATCTGCTTGCATTGAATGCGGCAATCGAAGCAGCGCGTGCCGGGGAGCATGGAAAAGGCTTTGCAGTCGTAGCGGAAGAGGTGCGCAATTTGGCGGAGCAATCAAAACGATCCGCTGAGGAAATTGGCAGAATGGTCGAAAATATGATTGATAATGTCCATAATGCCGTAGCGAGAACTGAAGATGGCAGCCGGCGGGTCGCCGATGGATTAACGGTGACTGGAAAGACGAATGAAGTGTTTGAGCAGATAGAAAAGGCTGCGGTCGAAGTAGCTGATAAAGTAAATAATGTCTCTGCAGCAATTGTGCAAATGACTTCCATGGTAAACGAAGTGGCGGTTGGAGCTTCGGAAGTTGAAAAACTGGCAGCCCAAGGAGCTGCGGAAGCGCAATCCACCAGTGCGGCTACAGAACAGCAACTGGCAGCCAATGAGGAGATTTCATCAAGCGCCCAACAGCTTGCCATGCTTGCCGAAAAACTTCAAAGTAATTTGGCACATTTCAATGTGTAATAGGTGTTACCATAGCATTAAATAATAGATGGCTTCCTAGGGAGCCATCTATTATTTTGGATATGAGGAGTTATTTTGGACTAGGAGCAAGTCGGTTTTTATAATCGGAAAGAAATAGGTACTATTTAACTATAATGACCTTTCTTATCTAAATAATTTAGTCTATACTATTTAGGGTTTGATAGTATAGGAGGATAATAATGAAATTTTCTGTAAGCAAAAAATTGTGGGCAGGATTCTTAGGTTTAGTGTTGTTACTCATTGTCTCTGGCGTATTGAACTATTTGACCATACCTGATATCAAAGAGCGATATACATACTTAATAGAGGATCGAATGGAAAACGTCATCACTCTTGAACAGCTGGCAACCAATCAAAATGAACTATCCAATGATCTGCGTGGGTATTTACTATATAAGCAAGTCAGTTACTTGAAAAATCGCAGAGAGTTGCTTGAGAATCTTGATGGAACGATTGAAAAGTTGTCTAATCAATTAAACGATGAATCGGCACTGGCTTTATTGGAAGAAATCAAAGTTGCATCGACAAGTTATGAAGAATTAACGAGTAAGGCAGTCAGCACTTTTAATAATGGAAACGATGTAGAAGCATTGCGATTAGCAGGCGAAGCAGAGCCGTATCAGACGCTCATTTCCAAGAAAGCGCAAGAGCTAACAAAGTTGCAGAGGGAACAAGTAGCGTCAACTCAAAAAAAGCTGGATGACCGAATGAAAGTGACAGGTCTATTCATCCTGGGAGTGATTATAGTAGCTGCTCTTCTGAGTATGGTAATTGCAACCATCATCAGCCGAAGCATTACAAGACCAGTAAAGAAAGTGACTTCGTCACTGAAACAGCTCGCTTCCGGCGACTTTTCCATGGAACCCGTGCATATAAAAAACAGGGATGAAATCGGTGAAATGGCAGATGCATTTAATGAAATGGCTTCCGATCTCCGAACCATTATCAGTTCGACCCGCCAGACGGCACATGAGCTGGCAGCACAGGCAGAGGAATTATCCGCGAGCTCTGAAGAAAGTTTGGCAGCATCAGAAATGGTCGCGGAAATTGCCGAAAAGAACTTGATATCCAGTGATACACAAACAAACCTGGTATCAGAATCAGTTTCGGCCATGGCTGAAATGGCGGACGGCATCGACCAAATTACACACCACAATGAAGCAATGCTGACTTCCACTGAACAAGTAGCTCATCTAGTGGAAGAAGGAGCATCCCTGATGAAGGATGTGTCAGGGCAAATGTCGACCATTTCCAAGTCAATTGAGGAATCTGCACATGTCATTAGCGAGCTGGCGGAGTACTCTGAAAACATCCGCCAAGTGACTCGGTTGATTACGGATATTGCCGAGCAAACGAACCTCCTGGCATTAAACGCGGCAATCGAAGCGGCTCGTGCAGGCGAACATGGAAAAGGCTTCGCCGTCGTCGCAGATGAAGTGCGGAATTTAGCCGAGCAGTCGAAACAATCTGCGACAGATATCGGACGCATGATCGAGACTATTATAAAAAATGTTGCAATGGCAGTCAGCAGTACGGAAGCAGGTACTGAAAAAGTGCAAGAAGGTTTAGGCATTACAGAGCGTACAGGACGAGTCTTTACAGACATCGAAAGCGCGGCAACTGAAGTCAAAGAGAAAGTGCAGTCGGTTTCAGCTGCAATTTTGCAAATCCAACAGATGACAGAGCGCGTGAAAGATGGGGCTTCCCAAGTACAGCATCTCGCTGTGCAAAGTGCGGCAGAAGCACAATCGACAAGTGCAGCAACAGAAGAGCAGCTCGCATCAAACGAAGAGATTTCTTCCAGCGCACAAACCCTTTCAGAAGTAGCCGAACGGCTTCAAAGCGATATGGCCCGTTTTACCATTTAACAAGCCGCGGAGCAGATCAGGCAGAGAAGACAAATCATTTTCTCTGCCTGATTTTTTTTAAATTGGCGACGGACTGATAACATTATGGAAGTGACCGAGAAACATTCAAATAGAATGATAAAAGCAAGGTTGATCGATAATACGTTGAATTTGCCCTAACTGCCAAATAGTGATTGAAAACTTCATTGATAAAACCTGTAAATGACAAAATAAATGGACCCCCGTCCTACCGGAAATCCATTTAAAAAAACATATTCATGCAAGTTTTCTGTAAAGTTGTATTGCCCAAAACATTCCAGCATGGTACAATCAAATTCTTGTTTCATTCCCCAACATCTCAATTACTACATACTGCAGGACGCAAAATATGCAAATTGGAGGATCTGTACTATGCAGAAACACCCTGATTTTGATTTTGAATTGGAGCGTCTCGACTACACGAAAAAATACATGCGAACACTATTGGAAGTGTCACAGCGTGATGTGAAATCCTCGCAGGAGCAAATCCGGCATGCTATGGCTGACTTGGATTATTTGGATTCTAGTTTAAGCTACATCAACATTTTGACCAACACCCGATTTTTTGAAATGGCCCGTTCCCAGAAGGAAGGGCTGGAAGCGATTCAGCAAAAGCCTTACTTTGCACGTATTCATTTCCAATCGGAAGGGGAAAAGGATCAGTTTTTGTATATCGGCAAGACGTCGGTTTTTCATCAGGAGACGCAAGAGCCGATCATAGTCGACTGGCGATCCCCGGTTGCGAATGTTTACTATGACGGCAGATTGGGCGATATGACGTACCATGTCCGTGACGAAGAAATTAGCGGGCATCTTTTTTCTAAACGCCAGTACAAGATCGAAGAAGGCGAACTGCTCGACATTCGAGATATCGACTTGACGACAAACGATGAGTTACTGCAAGAAGCGCTTTCCGGCAAGGCGGATGTGCGGCTTACTGAAATTGTGTCGACGATTCAAGCGGAGCAGAATGAGATCATCCGCGCCAATTTGCATCAGCCAATCATCGTGCAAGGAGCTGCGGGCAGTGGTAAAACGACGATTGCCCTTCACCGGATTTCGTATTTTCTTTATTCGATGACGGATTTTCCGGCGAATAAATTAATGATTTTGGCGCCGAGTAAATTGTTCATGGACTATATTGGAGATGTATTGCCGGAGTTAGGGGTAGGCAACATCTATCAGTCGACCTTTGACGAGTATATTCTCCAGGCAACTGGGTTGTCCTTGAAATTGAGTGACCCTAATCGAAAGCTGGAACGATTAACTGCGGCAATGTCACTGGAAGAAGAATCGTTATTTCTAACTCGGATGAAAGGCTCGCTGCAGTATCGCGAAGTGATGCAGCGCTATATCGAAAAGCTCGAACAGGACACGGCTGCTCTGTTCGAAGATGTGTACATTGATAAATACCGGATCATGAGGGCCACCCGACTCAAACGGCTCTTCCTGGAAGATTTCCGCTACATGCCGATCGAGAAACGTCTTGATCGGATTAAACTCGTCATGCAAACGGAAGTGACCCGGAAACGGAAGCAGCTTTACGCCAACTTATCCGCGAAATATGAGGAGGCCCTCGACAAGGCCCTCTATGGAATTCGGGATGACGAAAAACGGCGCGCACGGATTACTAGGGTAATGGAAGAACGCGATACGAGGTTGCCGGCAATTGAGAAGGAAGGCAAATCGAAGGTTGCTTCCTATATGAGACGATTTAAAAAGCATCATGTGAAGCGGCTGTATCGGAGTTGGCTGACCGACAAAGAATTGCAGGAAGAATTGGCTTTTGATTGGACGCCTGATGAACGCAATTTATTGCTCGATGCACACCGGAAAGAAACGTGGGAGACGGAGGATTTGGCGGCTCTCTTCTATTTGCATGTCAAAATCAAGGGGCTTTCGGATGAATGGAAAATGCGCGTCGTCTTCATTGACGAGGTGCAAGATTATAGTGAGTTCCAGCTGGCAGCGCTGCAGGAAGGTCTAGGAACGGATATGTTCACAATGGTAGGCGATCTGGCGCAAGGCATTCATAGCTACCGGGCATTGACCTCTTGGGAACCGATCCGGGACATGTTTCCCCGGGCGACTTATACGACGTTGCAAAAAAGCTACCGGACGACGATTGAAATTATGGAGCTCGCAAACGAAGTATTGAAGGATATGGAAGAGGAGCTTCCACTAGTCGAGCCAGTCGTCCGTCATGGCCGCGAGCCTGAATTTTATGAGATGGAAAAGTTAGAAACAGAGAGAATCCAGGCTATTTATGGGGAGATTCGCGAGCGCGGCCATCGATCGGTAGCATTAATATGTAAAACAAGGAAAGAAGCTCTGCATATTTTCAACCAATTGGAGAGCGCCGGCATGCTCGTTCAATTGCTGGAGGAGCAATCCGATATCGATGGAGACCGGATGCTGATTGTCCCGAGCCATTTATCAAAGGGACTTGAGTTCGATGCGGTGATTGTGGCGGCTTTCGATGAGCCATTCCGCGATCAGCCCATTGATCGCAAGCTGATTTATGTGGCGATGACCCGGCCGATGCACGAGTTGCATCTGATCACATCCGCAAGTCCGGAAATCTTGGAAAGCGCAAAAAAGACGAGTCATGTATGATAGAGGAAGAGGTCCTGCAAAGGGCCTCTTTTCTTTAATCAAAAAAAATTAAACGAAAACGAAAACTTTCTTCGGCAAGATTACGAATATAGTTACGAGGGCGGAAAGACTGAGGGAAAGCTTGTGGTGACGAACATGGATGAACAGCGATGGATTAGGCAAATTCAGAAGAAAGCAAGCGAACCTGCGGCGGATGCGCTTGTCTCCAAATACTACAAAGAGATGTATGCGTTTCACTATAAACAGACGATGAATGTGGAGTTGTCGCTCGATTTGACGCAAGAATTATTTATCGGCGCGTTGCAGGCAATCCACAATTATGACAGTTCCAAAGCATCCTTCCGTACATGGCTATATAAACTGGCTTCGAATCGGCTTGTCGATTACTATCGGTCGAAAAGCTACCGGTATGCGCAGTTATCACAGCCGCTTGGCGAATATGAAGTGGAAGATACCCACGATTTTTCAATATCGCTTGAGTATAAGGAGGACGTCGAGCAAGTGATTGGAATCGTAAACAGTTTGGATGCAAAATTGCAACAAATCATCCGTTTGAAATTATTTGGTGACTATACGCTTCCGGAAATAGCGGACATGGAATCCATTCCGTTGTCCACAGTAAAAACGCGGTACTATGCCGCCTTGAGGTTCATCCGGAAAGAAATGGAGGCAGTTCACGATGCATAAAGAAAAGTTCGAAATTCCAATGCCTGATGGTGAGACCATTCAAAAACAAGTGAAGTTAATTGTCTCGCAAGGAGTACAACCAAAAGTTTCTTTTTACTCCTTCTTGCGGGAAATGATGAGCCAAGTGGGATGGCGTCATCTTTTTTCAGACCGTCTCGAATTGGGTTTGATCTTTATTATTGCCCTTTCCATTAACAGTCTGCTCTTTCTATTGCCAGCCAATGTGGATGTTCAGGCCATCTACGGGGCGATTTTCTTAATCTCTCCACTCGTATTCCTAAGCTTGTCCATCTATGCTTTTGTGAATAAAACAGAGAATGCGACGTACGAAGTGGAGATGGCATGTAAATACAATGTGTATCAGATCGTCGCCTTCCGTATGCTCGTGTTCAGCATTATTTCGATTGTCACAAATACAATTGCAGTCAGTCTAGTTGCTATGCATTTTCCAAACGTCGAATTCCTGCGTGCTTATATGATATCGACAACGTCACTATTTTTATTTTCCGTCCTGTTCCTTTATGCCTTGATGGGGAGGCATTCGAGGAAATATGTCATTGGGATAGTTAGTCTTTGGCTCATTGCCAATCTCTCCGTCCAAGTAGTGGACGCGAATTTTTATTCCGCATTTTTGAAAAAAACGCCATTAGTCGTATATGCACTCGTCAACTTGGGCTGTCTATACGGTTTTGGCAAATCATTAAAGAAATTAGTTCATTTTAAACAAATGGAAGGAGTGTTATTTAGATGATTGTCGTGAAGGACGTCTGCAAACGATATGGGGATTTCACCGCATTGGAAGATATTAATTTGGAATTCACGAATGGCCTCTACGGTCTTCTCGCACCGAACGGAGCGGGTAAAACGACGTTGATCAAAATGCTGGCCACGTTAATCAGCCCTTCGTCAGGTGAAATTCAATATAACGGAGAGAATATAGTCTCCATGGATCAACGGTATCGAGAACTGTTAGGATTTTTGCCGCAGCAATTCGGTTTTTATAAAAATTACTCACCGGCTCAATATCTCTTCTATTTGGCAGCCTTGAAAGGGATATCGAAGCAACAAGCGCGCATTAAAATAGATGAGCTTTTGGCAAAGGTAGCCCTCTCAGATGTGAAACATAAGAAAATGAAGAAATTTTCAGGAGGCATGATTCAACGTGTCGGTATCGCACAAGCGTTATTGAACGATCCTAAAATACTTATATTAGATGAACCGACAGCCGGACTCGATCCGAAAGAGAGAGCGCGATTCCGGCATTTGCTTACCGATCTGGCACGGGAACGGCTTGTCATTATTTCGACTCATATCGTTTCAGACATTGAATCGATTGCCAATGAAATTATTATGATTAAAAATAAACGATTGTTGTATAAGGATTCCGTGGAACAGATTTGCGAAACACTCCGCGATGCTGTCTATGAGACGACAGTGGACTTCAGCCAGTTGGATGAATTCAGAAAGCGATTTGTCTTATTGTCTGAAAAGCAGGAGTACGGGAAGATGATCGTCCGTTTTATCCACAAGGGTGACAAAGAGGAGGAGTGGATACCAGTTCATCCGCAACTGGAGGATGTATTTCTGTATGAATATCAAGATGAGATGGTCGAGGGATTGTAATGCGCATTGTCTTGTTAGAGTGTAAAAAGGTTATCATGTCGCCAGTCATCATCGGTTTGTTTCTCCTTTTCACCGCGTTCAATTTGCTCGTCATCTTCAATTCATCCGACCATAGAGAAGAATTGAAGATTGTGAATGAAATCATAGATACATACGGGAGGGAGATTACGCCATCCTCCTTAGAACTGTTTAAGATAGACATTCAAAATGATCTTCTGGAACTGGAGCAGTTGTCCGGGAAGCGGTACGACAGTGTGTATGATTTTCTTGAAGGTTTGGATATGGAAGCGTATGAACGCTATTCCGAAAAAGAAAAGACATTCATTTCACAATTGCAGCTGAAGGAAATGTATGAATCAACAGCGAGTTCCATCGACGAGAATTACGCGAAAATCGACATTGAAAAATTTGGCCAGACTTCTTTGGAAATGTATCAGGTTAGCGGCCAAGCAGCCAAGACCTATCTTGCGGAAAATGAGAAATTTGCAAAGCGCTTTGAAGAAATGATTCAAAACGGCGAGCATAAGCAATGGTTTTTCGCAGGAAAGGCGTACATGATGCATACTTTCTTGTTTAAGAACATTTTCTTGCAAATGACGATTGAAATCTTGCTCCTTGTCGTTCTGTCAACTGCCTTCCTTGCCACTTATGAATTTGAACAACGGAGCCATCTTGTCACATTCTCAACGCGAAGAGGCAGGAAATTGCTGCTGGATAAGCTGGCAGCCTCTTTGGCAATGGCGGTTGCTATAGCGGCATTGGTTCTTGGCAGTACGCTCGGCGTGTTTTTCATGGTGTTTGATTACTCGCATGTGTGGGAGACGTCCATAAGCAGTGCGTTCAACTGGGAGTACAATTTCCCGAATGTTGCATGGTGGGATCTATCTGTTGGCCAATTTTTGCTGGCGGTTATCGGGATGCTTTTCATTGCCATCCTACTATTCTCAGGATTGACCTTTGCAATTTCCATCCTGGTCAAGAATAGCTATATCACATTCTTTCTAGTTGCAGCTGGTTTCATCCTACTCTATATGCTTCCAGGTTTCATTCCACATTCATCCAACTGGGTATTTGCTGTTGGATATACCTTGCCGACTCTTGTGATGGCAATCCCGGGATTATTCATGGGAAGCAGCGGGTTGATTTTTTTTAAGAACTTCGAATGGGTGACCATAAGCGCTTGGACGGTTTTTACAATTATTACTCTAGTTATCTCATATAGACGGTTCGCCAAATTGGATATTCAGTAAGGGGGGAGACAATGCGAATTTTATGGAATGAAATGAAGAAGATTTTGACATGGAAGTCGTTGTTGCTGCTTTTAATTATCAATTGTATCCTCTATTTCTTCCTCATCGATTTTTACATTAAACATTTTCCGAATGGAAGGCCGGCACTTGATTCGTATCGGATTGGCATTGAAATGATCGATAAATACGGACCTTCGATGGATGACGAAGAATTTAAGGATTTCTTAAAAACGTACGACGCACAAGTAAAAGAAGCAGACCAATATTTACAATCGGATCCACAAGCTGTGGAAGAAGGAATCGACACTTATAAGAAGTTTATGGACTACGATTGGAACAACGCACCTCAAGAAGTCTGGAAAATCCGGGAGCAGATTTTTTTTGAAGAGAAGGTCAATACCTTTTGGGAGTTGCAGGAAAGAGAAAGGCTGATTGAGTTCCATGAGCTGAAAGAGATGGAACCGGGTGGCACAACCCCTGCTCAGAAAAAGCAATATGCAAAGTTGGCTAAAGAAGGGATCTTCGGTAACTATCCAGAAATCGTCATTACCAATTTCCATGATTATATTTCAAATGTGGCAGTCGCTATCCTGTTCAGCGTAGTAGCTGTCATGTCTCCGATGATTTTGCGAGATCGCACAAGACAAATCGTGCCTTTGCAATATACTGCAAGAAAAGGAAGGAGCTTGCTTAAGACCAAACTGCTTGCCGGCTTCCTATCGACCTTGCTTGTCGTCACAAGCTTACTTGTCATATACATGGGCTTGTATTCGCTCAATAACACATCGATGTTTTTTGATGTCCGAATAAACACCTTCATTGGGAATGAATCCTGGTACAATCCGACCTTTTTACAGTACATCTTGTTTACCATAGGAGGCATCTATCTTGTTGGCATCGCCTTTGGGCTGGCCGCAATGGGATTTTCAACGATTGTGCCTAACACCCTCACATTGCTAGGTGTTCAAATTCCTTTTGTTGCGGGCTTTCTCATTTTCGGCTTGAACCGGATGATCACTTTTCCGATGAATATGTGGTTTCCAAAATGGCAAATGCCAGTTTTCTTCGGACTGTTATTGCTCAGTAGTTTGATTTTTGTCTGGTATGTAATTCGTCGGGAAAAGAAGATGGATATCATGTTATGAAGATAGGAGGACTCCCTGCAATGGGGAGCCCTCGTTTTTTATTTCTTATTGGACTCGGCTTGATCCTCATAGAATAGACGGAAATTCGGGTCAACTGTGCCGATATTCAAGTATCTGGCTTTGTAATCGCGCAACAAGCCGAAGAATTTCTTGCTTAAAATTAGGATGACGACCAAATTGACAAAGGTCGGGATGGCGGTTGTAATGTCCGCGAAATACCAGACAATTTTTCCAGGGAGCTCATAATAGACGGCGTACAGGACCATGAGCAGTCCAGGTATTGGATAAAGCCATTTGAATGCAGTCAATGTAATTTTTTTGACGCGGGAATGCCCTTTGCCGGCAAACAGATGTCGAATGATTATCTCATAATACGTATACCAGCCTGTTGTCGTTGTTAAACCAAATAGGAAGACAGAAATGGTCAATACAATTCGTCCCACTTCACCGACGCCAGATTCAAACGCAGCCAGTGTCAATGCAGCGCCATCCATGCCGGAGGACCATACACCTGTAATAATGATCGTCAAGGAAGTCATCGTACATATGACAATCGTATCAAGAAATACTTCCACAGCTCCCCACATGCCTTGTTTGATTGGATGATCGGTTTTCGCAGTGGAATGAATCATCGGAGAAGTACCCCAGCCTGCTTCGTTACTATAGACGGCACGCGATACACCGATGCGGATCACTTGAGCAATTGCGGCGCCCGTAAAACCGCCAACTGCCGCGGTGCCATTGAATGCGCTGTCAAAAATCAAGCCGAAAACTGGCAGGATTTCGCCGGCGTTCTTGAAAATAATAAACAGGGAACAGAGTATATAAAAGGCGCCCATGAATGGAATGAGCAGAGCGGCAATTTCACCGATCCGTTTAATTCCTCCATAAATGATCGCATAAATCAAAATAACGTAAATGAGCGAAGCGGGAATCATCCCCATTGAAAAGGTAGAGCTAACCGCTTCGGAAACCGTATAATTTTGAAGCGTGATAATGAAGGTGATAAATATTCCGAAGCCGAAAAGAAAAGCAGGAATTTTCCAGTACTTAAAATTTTTCTCGACCCCTAGGCCTTTTTCCATGTAATATGTAGGACCGCCATATGGATTTCCTTCTTCGTCCGTGTTTCGGTAATGGACGGAGAGTGATACTTCCACCGCTTTTGTAATCATTCCCAATAATGCAGTAACCCAGAGCCAGAAAACGGCACCCGGTCCGCCAATTGCAATCGCGGTCGCCACGCCTCCAATATTTCCTACACCTATGCTTCCGCCAACTGCTGTACTGACAGCTTGGAAAGGTGTTAAGATTCCTTTTGAGTCTTCCGACTTGTCCTTTTTTGTGAAAAGTTTTCCGAAAGTAGATTTGAAGATATGAGGCAAGTACATAATTTGAAAAAACTTGCTGCCGATTGTAAAAAAGACACCGACGAATAGAACCGTAAAAATAAGCGGCAGTCCCCACAGCCAATCTGCTACACTCTCTAACAGTTTCCCCATTGAAGCCCCTCCTTTTATAATATCTTCTTCTGTTCCCTAACTTGCTAGCTTGAAAACTACAAAAT
This sequence comes from Sporosarcina sp. NCCP-2222, assembly GCF_023168145.1. GTDB lineage: Bacteria > Bacillota > Bacilli > Bacillales_A > Planococcaceae > Sporosarcina. The sequence goes on along the minus strand of NZ_BQYK01000001.1, from coordinate 686,988 downwards.
TATCAAAACAGTCTAAAATGTTACTATTGAACTTAACAAACAATTTACATATTACATTTGTCCTATGCCTTACAATGACATTAGACCAGTTTATTGAGGAGGACATCAGGACATGCGAATGACGATTGGAAGGAAGTTATGGTTTGGCTTTACAGCGATATTGTTTTTATTATTGATTGCTGGGGGAACCGGCATATGGGGATTGACGAAAATCAATTCGGAATACGAGTTTCTCATTGAAGATAAAATACGGAAAGTAATCTTGTTTGAGCAATTGCTTTCCGATCAAAATGAAGACGCCAAAAATATTAGAGGATATATTCTATATGGCGAAGATTCCTATATTGAAAGAAGAAATGACTTGATGATTTCCATCAAGGATAAGCTGAAAGAATTGAATCGACTAGTCAAAACGCCATCAGCCCGTGAATTGCTTGCGGACGTCACGGAAACCTCAAAAAGCTATGAGCAGATCAGCGAACTGATCATCTTGGATGTCCAGCAGGGAAACATGGACAGTGCCATGAATTTGGCAAAGGAAGGGTCTTATTATCAAGAAGAAATAACGAAGAATCTATTATTATTGATTGACCATCAGAAAAGCCAGCAGGCGAAAACAGAGAAGGACGTCAAGCATGTAGTTCAGACGACTCGAATCGTTATCCTCCTCTTTATCATCTTGTCCGTTGCATCGAGTGCAATCATTGCAGGTGGCATCAGCCGGTCAATTACAAAACCGGTCAGTATGTTGACAACGGCTTTTGAAAGAATGGCAACTGGCGATTTCGCAGTAGAACCACTCGATATCCGGAGTAAAGATGAAATGAGTATAATGGGAAATAGCTTTAACCGGATGATTAAAGATCTGCAACGAATCATTGCATCTGTCAGAAAGACTTCGACGGAATTATCAATTCAAGCCGAAGAATTATCCGCAAGTGCGGAAGAAAGCCTGGCTGCATCCGAAACCGTCACTACAATAACGGAGAGGAATTTACATGTGAGCGATAATCAAATCGCAACTGTCGCTGCATCCAAACAATCAATGGAACAGCTGGCGGAAGGCATCAGCCAGATTACACACGATAATGAACGGCTGCAGTCCACTTCCCATTATGTGAAGAACAAAGTGGAGGAAGGGGCCGGCAGTATGGAGCGCTTTCTGAGCCAGATGCAGACGATTCAACAAACTATGGAACAATCCGCTTCCTTCATTACCGAGATGGCCAGCCATTCATCTGAAATCAAAAAAGTAACATCCTTCATTACTGGGATTGCGGAACAGACAAATTTATTAGCGCTAAATGCTGCAATAGAAGCTGCGCGGGCAGGACAGCACGGAAAAGGATTTGCTGTCGTAGCCGAAGAAGTGCGGCAGTTGGCTGAGCAATCGAAGACATCAGCAGGGGAAATAAGCAGGATTGTAAACAGAATTACGATTGATATGGACCAAGCAGTCAGCAAGGTGAAGGAAAGCAACAACCATCTGGGAGAGGGTCAGGAAATCGCAGGTCAAACTCAAAGATTGTTTAAACGAATTGATCAAGCAACGAAAGAGATGGAAGAGAGGACGGAGGCAATTTCGCTTGCAATAAAGCAAACGCAACATTTAAGCGGGCAAGTCATGCAGGCATCGATTGCAGTTGGAAATTGGTCAAAACAAGTAGCCGAGGAGGCCCAATCGGCAAGTGCAGCGACGGAGGAGCAGCTTTCAGCAACAGAAGAAATTACAGCCAATGCGCTGCAAGTGGCTGAGCTTGCCGATAATCTGCAGAGAGAAGTGGAGAAATTTACAATAAAAGATTGCTAGGGCAACAAGTGTATGTGAAGATAATACATTATAGAGAAAAAAACGCAACGGAACGCTTCAATGGATGATGCGTTATCTCTGTTAGGAACACGGTTTGTCAAATGAATACTGGAAGAGCTAGCGGTAGCGATATACCGTTAGTTTTTTATTTCAAAAAAGGGAGGAAAAGACATGGCACAGTACAAATACTGTTGGGGGTTGCCTGATAAGGAATGGTTAGAGGAAATTCGGCCGTTGCACCAACAGATCTTTCAAAATGCGGATGTGTTTTTTAAGAAAATGAAGGAAAGGGAACATCTGCTGACGATCATTGCCATCGAGGACAGCAAAGCGGTCGGTTATAAAATCGGCTATGCTTTATCGGATGATGCTTATTATAGCTGGTACGGGGGAGTGGAGGAAACCTATCGCGAGAGAGGGATTGCCGGCAGCTTGATGGACCTCCAGCATGAGTTGGTAAGGAAGGCGGGGTATCGGGCGATTCAGACGAATACCCGCAACAAGTGGAGGGGCATGCTTATTTTAAACATTAAGAAAGGGTTTGACGTCAAAGAAGTGTTTTTAGATGATGAGGGTATTCGGCGCATAGTCTTGCAAAAACAGCTCGTTGATAACAAAATCTAATGACTAAAGTTAATAAACATCTAATTTCCTTATGAAGAAAGGGGGCGTATACTGAAGGTAGAAGCAGGGGGTGTTTACGTTGGATTATCTTGTACTCTTTTTCATTGGGATTACCGCGACGACAATCGGTACATTGGCAGGAGGCGGGGGCTTGATCAGCCTGCCGGCTATGCTGTTATTGGGGGTGCCGATTCATTCAGCGATCGGGGCAAACAAAGTGTCCAATACGGTCAGTTCGTTTTCCAGCTTTTTCGTTCTATTGAAACATAAACGAATCTCTTTGAGGGAATCGCTTTGGATTATTCCTGTCAGCCTATTTGGCGGTGTCAGTGGAGGTTTTCTGGCGACAAGATTAACAGACCAGCAGCTTTCAATTTTTGCTATCGGTTTATTGGTGTTCGCGTTTGTGACATCATTCATTGGCAAAGGGGACTTTTCCGGGGATAAAAAATTGACCGTCAATCGTATCAGCGTTCCCGGTCTTTATAGCATTGGCATATATGATGGCCTATTTGGTCCAGGCCAGGGAACATTAATGCTCTATTTGTTCGGTTATCTCGAAGTTGCTTATATCCGGGCTGTCGGATATGTCCGGCTCGCGACGTTTTCAAGTTGTTTTGGAGCAGCCATCACGTATATTGCCGCTGGAAAAATCATCTGGCCTCTTACGATTATGCTGTTGCTAGGGTCAGTTACAGGAGCTCAACTCGGAGTGCGGCTCGCTGAAAAATTGAAACCGGCCTATGTGAAGCCAATCCTGCGCATCGTAACGGTAGCTTTAATTGTTCAAATCGTATTGGATAGTTTTTAGAAGCACTTACTATTGAGTAATAGAAAATCAAGGCGTTTGTTTACAGAGCCTAAACGAAAATTATATTCATTTGTTTTATGATGGTTAATTATAAGTACAGCAGCTATTCACGAAAGAAAGTTGATTTCCCTTCAGGCGGTCGTTCGAGATTCAATCCAGACTGAAAAAAGACCTTGAAGGAATTGCCTTCAAGGCCCTTTCATAGCTGGATTCCATTGAACCCGAAAATGTACACGCTATTCCTCTTTTAATTCCGAAATGGCAACTTCCGATCGTTCCTCCAATGACTGGCGCAAATGCACAGTGGCCGTCCGGTCATCTTCATGCACCTTATCAATCCAGATGGAGACACCGTTGTAACTGACTTCAATATCATCCGGAGAAGAAACGATTTGCCTTGCACGGGTGCTGTCCATATCTATCCCTCCTGTCTTCCACTGTAGTATGGTACGATTATGATTCCAAATACATCACTTGTATGGCGAGCAGTTGAATCGGGTATAGGTAAACAGAAGTGCAGGTGCCGAAGTTAAGGTAAAGAAGGTGAAGGCATGATTCGGACAGTAGGAGAAACGTCAGATGGAAAGCTTTTGTTTGATTTTCAATTGGAAGATATGGCGGAACTATCTTTGGAGTGGTATTGGGTGGACTTCGATCAGCCAACAGCTGAGGAAGCTTCCTTGCTGCATTCCCACTTCCACTTCCATCCTCTGGCGATTGAAGACTGTTTAGGCCGATTGCAGCGGCCTAAGCTTGATTATTATGAAGGCTATACGTTTTTTGTATTGCATTCCATCTGCCACAATGATTTAGTTGCAGAGGAATTAAATCTTTTTCTAGGGGACGGGTTTGTCGTCACCTTCCACTTTGATCGTTTGCAGGAGCTGGACAAGGCACGAGAAATGATCAGCAGAAATCCGAAAAAGTGGGAACGTGGCCATGTCTATACGGCATACGAGATTATCGATAAGGTAGTCGATCAATACTTTCCCATTTTATATAATATCGAAGATCATTTGGATGAAATTGAAGATCAGTTATCACCGCGTAATGTCCATTTATCCATGGACTACGTGTTTGAAGTGCGAAGCGATCTTCTGCGTTTGCGAAGAACCATTTTCCCGATGCGTGAGCTGCTGTACCGGATGCTTGACTCGGAACGGTTGGATTTCATTCCACAAGAACATGCCTACTTCTCTGATATTTATGATCATCTGATCCGGTTGGGTGAAATGATTGATTCCAACAGAGAATTAACCGCCGATATTCGTGATAGTCAATTGTCGATCAATTCGAATCGGATGAATAGCATTATGACCACCTTGACTATTATTTCTTCTATTTTCATTCCGTTGACGTTCATCGCCGGAGTATATGGAATGAATTTCGATTATATGCCGGAATTGCATTGGCGATTTGGATATCCGATTGTTCTTGTGCTCATGGCAGTCATCGGTTTTACTATGGGCATTTGGTTTAAGTCGAAAGGTTGGCTTGGATTGGATAAATCATAAATTAAGAAAAAGCTGCATTCCGTTTTCCACGGGTTGCAGCTTTTTTGCGTGGCTCTAGGTAGTCAGCTCAAAATATCCGATCTCCTCATATTTAGGGGATTGGTCGGGATGGATCCTGAAAAGTGAAAATCCATCCACTTGGAAAGGTACCCCGGTAAATTCTTCTTTGACTATTGGTTTTCCTGCTGCTGGTTTCAGCTTTTTCGCGATTGTAATATGTGGTGTAAAGCGGTTCGCATCGGTACGTCCCGTAATGTTCTGGCACTGGGAATGAATCGCCTGCTGCAATGAAGAGAGTGCTGCTGAGTCGTCCATTCCTAAGTAGACGACGCGAGGGCCTTTTGGCGAGCCGAAGTAGGCAAGATGATTAATTTCAAGCTGGAACTTTTTATGTTGCGGTGACAGAGATAACAATACTTCTTTCATTGGCGTGATATGAGGGTCGGCAAGTGCGCCGATGAAAAGAAGTGTCATATGTAAATCCTCTTCGTGTGGCAAGACTTTATAGGTATCGGAAAGATGATACTGATGTTGGAATGAAGCTGCGATCGGCCGGATTGCTGCCGGCGCTTTGATCCCAATGAAATAATGGGCGGACATCATAAACCTCCTTCTTCGTCAATGCCTATTATAACCGTTCCTATTGACGATAAACATCGGACAACTATCCTCCAGCCGGGCGAACGCATATAGTGAGGTAGTGGTTTGTACTACTTGAATGGAAGGGGATTTAGTGGAAAAACCAACAAATAAGAAGCTGCAACAGCTTGCTCCATATACGGTGAACAACTATGGAAAGAGGATGACGACCAATCAAGGGCTGAGAATTTCTAATGATGAGGATTCTTTAAAAGCGGGTGTCCGAGGACCGACGCTGCTTGAAGACTTTCATCTACGAGAGAAATTAACACATTTTGACCACGAACGGATTCCTGAGAGAGTGGTGCATGCTAGAGGGTTCGCTGCACATGGTGAGTTTGTATTGCATCATTCCATGAAAGAATTCTCGAAGGCGGGTTTTCTACAAAAACCAGGTTCAAAAACTCCGGTTTTCATCCGTTTTTCGACAGTTGTAGGGAGTAAAGGTTCGGCGGATACCGTGAGGGATGTAAGAGGTTTCGCAATCAAGTTCTACACAGATGAAGGAAACTTTGATCTAGTCGGAAACAATATTCCTGTCTTTTTCATACAGGACGCAATTAAGTTCCCGGATCTAGTTCACGCCATCAAACCGGAACCTCACAATGAAATACCGCAAGCTTCATCGGCGCATGATACATTTTGGGATTTTGTCGCAAATAATCAAGAGACTACCCATATGATCATGTGGCTGATGTCAGACCGTGCCATTCCAAGAAGCTTCCGCATGATGCAAGGTTTTGGTGTCCATACGTTCCGTCTTGTGAATGAAGAGGGAAAAGGCAGGTTTGTAAAATTCCATCTTAAACCGGTTCTGGGTGTGCATTCTCTCGTGTGGGATGAGGCACAGAAGATAGCAGGGAAGGATCCCGACTTTCACCGACGTGACTTATGGGAAGCAATCGAGAGAGGCAATATTGTTGAGTATGAAATTGGCGTGCAGATGATCAATGAAGAAGATGAATTCATGTTCGGCTTTGATATTTTGGATGCGACTAAAATATGGCCAGAAGAAATTGTGCCCGTTCAAATGTTTGGCAAAATCACATTGAATCAGAATGTGGAAAACGTCTTTGCGGAAACAGAGCAAGTTGCTTTTCATTTAGGAAATGTTGTACCGGGGATTGATTTTACAAATGATCCGTTATTGCAAGGAAGATTATTCTCCTATTTGGATACACAGCTGCTTAGGCTTGGCGGACCCAACTTCGTTGAAATCCCGATCAACCGGCCGGTCTGTCCATTCCATAACAATCAGCGGGATGGCTTCAGCAGGCAACGGATCGACGTCGGTCAAGTGAGCTACCATAAGAATTCATTAGCAAACAATACACCGTCCACCTCGCCATGGGAGGAAGGTGGGTATGTCCACTACGCGGAGAAGGTAGATGGACGTGTGATTCAAGGGCGAAGCGAGTCGTTCCAAGATCATTTTTCTCAAGCGCGCTTGTTCTGGAACAGCATGACTCCGCCTGAAAAACAGCATATTATGAATGCATTCATCTTCGAAGTGGGGAAGGTGAAATCAGAAAGTGTCCGGCAGCAAGTCGTCGATATGTTCGTTCATGTCGACGAAGAACTTGCATGGCGCCTAGCAGATGCAGTAGGTGTCAGGCCACCGACAGGACAGCAAGTAGATGTATCGGCATCTTCTCCTGCGTTAAGCCAGGAAAACACGCCGAAATATGCATATAGCCTGAAAACGGGAATCCTTATCGGCAACGACTTCAATGGAGCGGAAGTGAAGGCAGTCTTGAAAGAACTGCTTAAATATGGAGTGGTCGTTGATATCATCAGCGAAAAGCTCGGAACCGTTAAAGGGGCGGACGGAGTCGAAGCCGTCGTCAATGCAACCTTCACCACCGCGTCTCCTGTTTTACTGGATTCCATCTATGTTGTCGGTGGAAAAGCGGATGACCAACAGTCGTTTGATCAGCATATTATCGACTACATTAATGAAACGTATAAGCATTACAAACCGATTGGCATAGCATCTACAGGTATGGCGCTCTTCGAAGAATCTGATGCAAAAGAAGGCCCGGGAGTCGTCTTGGATGGACATCAGGGATTTGCTGATCGTTTTATCTACGCCATTGCCATGCAGCGGTTTTGGAACCGGAGAATGTGACTGTTTTTGCGCGGCTTACAGTACTTAAGAGTGTTTACTGTAGGGCAAGAAAATTCTATTCAAGGCATCAATGTGTCATCATCCGGGATAGGCGGGCTAGTGCAAGTTCTCCATGTCTTCATTTCGAATCAGGGACGATGCTGGATTAGAGATCAATAATATCAAACGACCATTCCATTTAAAGATGGAACGGTCGTTTTTGTGTATAATCGTAGGAAAGGAGAGGTGGCAGATGATTCGAACTGTATTATTTGATTTAGACGATACCCTATTATGGGATAAAAAAAGTATTGCAACAGCATTTGAAAACACTTGTAACTATGCAGCAGACATAACGGACGTTGATCCGGCACGGTTGGAGAAATCTGTTCGGCAGAAAGCCCGGGAGCTCTATTCTTCCTATCGTACATATGATTTTACTCAGCAAATTGGCATCAATCCATTTGAAGGGCTGTGGGGAACATTTGATGATCCGGGTGAAATGTTTCAATTGATGAAAGAGTGGATCCCTACTTATCAGAAGGAAGCCTGGACGAAAGGTTTGTTGATGGAAGGAGTGGAGGACACGGAGCTGGGAGCTAAATTGGCAGAGCGTTTTCGTGAAGAACGTATTCGTTCTCCATTTGTCTATGAAGAGACATTCTCGGTTCTGGATCATTTAAAGGGTTCCTATGAGCTTGTTTTGATTACGAATGGTTCACCTTCCTTACAGCAGCAAAAGCTGGCGATTACACCGGAGCTTGCCCCTTATTTCGATCACATCGTTATTTCGGGCGCTGTCGGCAAAGGCAAGCCGGATCGTGCCATTTTCCAATTCGTTTTAGATCAAATCGGCCGAACTCCAAGCGAATGCATCATGGTTGGCGATAACCATTTGACGGATATTCTTGGTGCAAACGGAATCGGAATGAAATCTGTCTGGATCAATCGTGAAGAGAAGTCCCCGCATCCTGATATCCATCCTACCTATGAAATCGATCATTTGGAAAAATTGTTTCTTATTCTGGACGAATTGAATGCAGTAACAAATTAAAAGGAAATCCTTAAAGGGTAACGATTGATAGGGAAAAACAATAAAAACACAGCATTTGGGGACACAATTCGCATATGAATTTGTGTCCCCGTTTTTGTTGTTATATCGAAATATTTTGTTTAGCTAACGGTGCAGTTTAGTTGAATTAAAACTTTGAAACGAATAATAGCAACTAACGACTAATTGAAAAAGGGAAGAGGAATGCTATTATATGAAACGATGGATTATTTTTACACTGTTAAGTCTTAGTTTATTTATTTTAGGTTGTGCAAACAGTAGCACTAATACTGATTTTATTGAAAACTACAAACTGAATATTGGTGATTATAATTCTGTTCAAGTAACAATAGATGGTGTTAAGGTCTTAGAATCTAACGACAAATCAAAGATAGAAAAAATTATTAAAGAAATAAATACTAGTAAGAGAGAGAGTGCACAAGAATTAGAGTTTGAAAATCCTCCAGAAGGGCTGATAACACTAATAGGTAAAAATGAAGTGGAAATAGCATTTTTCAAAGAATCTAGCAGAACTCTTTATGGAGATTATTACATTCATACAGACTTTGAATTTCAATAAATTTTTGAGCTAACGGGTTTGGTTCAATAAGGATAGTAGAATATTACGCTAAAAAGCACTCAGATTCCTGAGTGCTTCTAATTGTTTTCATATGGCTATTCCACTGTTGAAATATGTGCAAATTAACCTGTCATTTCCGTTGTTAATTGCACTTTTCTCCCCATCAACCGAACCCGTTACTTAAATAGGATCCTTTTTTTACAAATCAATCGCCTTTACTTCGAATATATCTTCCAACGACTCGAGCCGTTCCACTTCATCTCGTTTTACATGATTATCCACTGCCAGCATCATAATGGCGTTTCCGCCGATTGTTTGGCGCCCGACTTGCATCGTGGCAATGTTAATATTTTCAGCTGCCAGCAATGTGCCAACCCGTCCAATGGCCCCCGGCTGGTCCTTATGTTTGATGAGTAATAGATGCCCGTCGGGTACAACATCTACTGCATAGTCTTCCACTTTGACGATTCTCGCACCCAGTCCATTGAGCAACGTGCCCGCCACTTTATGGGAGGTGCCATTTGCTTTGATCTCAATAGAAATTAAGTGTAGAAATCCTTTTGTCGCTGTCGTTTTATGTTCAGTTACATGGATACCGAGGCGTTCTGCATGCAGCCTTGCGTTCACTTCATTCACATGAATGCCGAGATTCCGCTTCAATAGCCCTTTGACGATATTGCGCGTCAGCGGCCGGACATCATACGTAGCAAGTTCTCCTGCGTACGCGATGTTCACTTCTTCAATTGCCTGGTCACATACTCTTGACAGGAATACGCCTAGCTTTTCCGCCAAGCTGTAAAATGGTTCAATCTTCGATAGGACTTCTTTTGGTACAGCAGGTAAATTTACAGGATTCTTCACAGGTTCGCCGGAAAAATAACGTAGCACGTCCTGGCTCACGTCGACTGCGACACTTTCTTGTGCTTCCACTGTACTTGCTCCGAGATGAGGCGTCGCAATCACTTGAGGCAATGTCAGGAGCTTATGATCGACGAACGGTTCGGTTTCAAAAACATCCAGTGCAGCGCCTGCTACTTTGCCCGAAACGATGGCTTCATACAGTACATCCTCATCAATGATCCCGCCTCGTGCACAGTTGATCAGCTGGACACCATCCTTCATTTTGGCGAAAGCTTTTTCATCTAATAAATGATGAGTTTCCTTTAATAATGGCGTATGGATTGTTATGAAGTCGGCGCATGCTAACACATCATCCAATGTTCCATATCCGATCCCTAATTTTGTTGCTCTTTCCTCTGTTAAAAATGGATCATAGGCGATGACATTCATCCGCTGGCCTTTTGCGCGATTGGCCACTTCTATGCCGATGCGTCCTAAACCAATTATGCCAAGCGTTTTATTTTTCAATTCCACACCGACAAACGATTTGCGATCCCAAACGCCATTTTTTAAAGACAAATAGGCTTGGGGGATGTTCCGGGCAAGAGCCGACAGCATGGCGATCGTATGCTCCGCTGCGGAATTCGTATTGCCGTCTGGCGCGTTGACGACGATAATTCCGTTCTCAGTGGCGGCATCCAAATCGATATTGTCCACCCCGACGCCAGCCCGGCCGATAATTTTCAATCGCTTTCCGGCTTCTAGCAACTCCCTTGTCACTTGTGTCTGGCTTCGGACAATAAGCCCATCGAAATCTTGGATCAATGTCAATAACTCGGAAGCGGTTCTTTCTGTATCGACTACCACGTCAAATTGTTCATTTTGTCTCAGTGGCTGCAAGCCGTCCTCGCTAATTGGATCGGCAATTAAAATTTTGTATGTCATTATTTTGTACCCCTTTCCAAATAAACTTGCTGGGCAGCTGCTATACCTTTGCCCAATTCAATTTGTTTTCCTATTTTCATTAACGCGATTTCCATCAGGCAGATTGCTTGGATAACATCTGCTGGAGAGCAATAGCCCATATGGCCGATTCGGAAGATTTCGCCTTTCAAGTGTCCCTGGCCGCCTGCAATGGACATGCGGAAGTCATTCTTCAACACTTTCCTGAATTCCTCCGCATCGAAGTCATCTGGACGAACGGCCGTTACGGTCGGGGAGGCGTCTTGATCGGACGTGAGCAAGGGAATGTTATGAGCTTTAAATGCAGCTCTTGTCATGTCCATCAATAATGTATGTCGGTTATAAACGTTTTCCAGGCCTTCCTGCTCCATCAGTTCCAAAGCTTGATTGAGTCCGAACAACAAGGAAAGCGCAGGAGTGAAAGGTGTCGTATTCTTCTCTAGGTTAGCTCGATATTTAATCAAATCAAAATAAAATCCTCGATTCGGGTTGGCTTGAATTCGTTCAAATGCTCGCACACTTAAAGCAACAAATGCAAGGCCAGCCGGGAGCATGAGGGCTTTTTGCGACCCCGTCACTAAGATGTCAATGCCCCAGTCATCCATCTGGGCAGGCACACCGCCAACGCAAGAAACGCCGTCCACAATGAAAAGTGCATTAGATACCGAACGAATTCCTTTCGCCAATTCATCAATTGGGTTTAAAACGCCAGTCGATGTTTCGCAATAAGTCGCGAAAACAGTGGAAATCTCCTTATGCTGTTCAAGGAAATGAGTAACTTCTTTTGGATCCACTGCTTTTCCCCATTCCACTTGAAGCTGATGAACGCGGATCCCATAGGCTTCGCAAATGTCGACAAAGCGTGCACCGAAAGCACCGGTTACAAGGACGAGCACTTCATCCAGCGGGCGCACTGCATTGACAACTGCAGCTTCAAGAGCGGCCGTCCCGCTTCCTGCCAGAATGACAACGTCCTGGTTTGTTCCAAAAATCGGCTGCAGTTTCGGTTGAATTGCACGAATTAAATCAGATGTTTCAGAACTGCGATGGCCGACCATCGGTATATTCATGGCCCGTTCCACACTTGGTGGGATCGGAGTTGGTCCTGGGATTCGTAAAATGGTTTGATCTGCTAACATGTCTTTTCCTCCTCATTTTTGAAAAAATAAAAAGCCTTCCGCCCCTTACGCCTGAAACGTAAAGGGGCGAAAAGCTAAAATAGCTGGACGCGGTACCACCCTGATTCACTGTGAATGTCACAGTCTCAAATGCGTAACGTGCATGAAGCGGATGAACCTACTGGTAATTCAGTCCATCGATTCAGGAGTGCTATTCTTCAAGGGAAACGCTGATTTCCACCAACCATCAGCTCTCTGTAGATTCCTGCTTGAAGAACGTATCTCCATCACAATCGTTTTTCTATAAATTTGAAAAAATAAAAAGCCTTCCACCCCCTGCAAAATTCATTGCAAGGGGCGAAAAGCTGTATTTACGCGGTGCCACCCTTGTTCACTGCCGCGAGGGCAGTCTTCGTTGCATGCGTAACGTGCATGACCGGGTGTCCCTACTGCTTAAAAAGGTTCAGGTTACCTACTCGGAAGTGCTGCGTATACAACGGAACCACTGATTCTCACCAACCATCAGCTCTCTTAAGATTCCAAAATGCATCGCGTATCTTCGTCTTCGTATCTGTGAATTAAATTAAACACATCTTACTCAAAGAAAAAAAGTTTGTCAACGTTTTTTTAAAACGAATAAAAACACAGTTCCCACACAATATAACATGGACACCAAAGAATTGGAGAAAATGCAAACGAAAAGAGGAGAAATCAATGGGAATATTAAGTGGAAATCCTAAAGAAGAGCCAATGCATTATGGCGAAGTCATCGGATGCTGGGCATATGTCGGTGCAAATAAAGGTTTGATCAGCGGGTATGAGGCATTTATCAATCATGCTGGTGATGAAGAACTGAAAGAACTTTTAAGGAATGCTGTTGAGACGATGAAAGACGAGAACAGGAAAGTGGAGGAAGTCTTAAAAGAAAACGGAGTAACCCCACCTCCTACTTTGCCTGAGAGAGCTGTAGCAAATACGGAAGAAATTCCTGCAGGAGCCCGTTTTTCTGATCCCGAAATTGCAGGGGCTGTATCAATAAACGTTGGTCAAGGACTTGTATCCTGCAGCCAAGTGATTGGTCAATGTCTGCGTGAGGACATTGCTATGATGTTCGCCAAATTCCATGCGGATAAGCTGATGTTCGGCAGCAAACTGCTCCGTTTGAACAAGGAGAAAGGGTGGATCATGCCGCCACCGCCTTTACACAAATCAGGGCAATAAAAAGATGAAGCCGGGAAGTTTTCCGGCTTTTTTTCGTGATTCGAAACTTCAGAAGAATATGTTAAAATGAAAAAGAAGTGATTCGAAGGGGGAAAAATGATGACGGTCATAACAAAAAAAGAACAGGTCGTAGAAAATTATCATCGCACATTAGTTTCCGATCCTTACCGGTGGCTGGAAAATCCGGATAAAGTCGAAGTTAAACAATGGGTGGATGAACAAAATGAAAAAACACAAAGTTATTTGAGCACTTATCCAAATCGAAATGAAGTGAAGGAAAAACTTATCAACGTCTGGAACTTCCCTAAATATACCGTTCCTCGAAAAGAGGGCGAGTATTACTATTTTCATAAAAATGATGGGCTCCAAAATCAGGCCGTTTTCTACCGTACAAGCGATTTACAATCTGGAGATTTGGAAGTCGTCCTTGACCCGAATATGATGAATGAGGAAGGGACTGCAGCTATTACGAATCTGTCGTTCACAAAGGATGGAAAGCGACTCGCCTATGGTATCTCTTTAAACGGCAGCGATTGGCAGGAAATCTATATTCGTAATTTGGAAACTGGAGAAAATGAGCCGGATGTGATCAAGTGGTGCAAATTCAGCAGCATTGCTTGGAACGAAGAGGGAACTGGCTTTTATTACAATCGTTTTCCGGAACCTGGTACTGTGCCTGCTGAAGAAGAAAGTTTTTATAATAAAGTATTTTGGCATGAGCTCGGAACTCCACAGGAAGAGGATATCCTCGTTTTTGAGGATCGTGACAATAAAGAGCATTCATTCAACCCATCTTTCTCGGACGACTATCGTTACCTAATCTTGAATGTCTGGAAAGGAACAGAAAACAAAAGTCGCATTTATTATAAAAAGCTGGATGAGGACGGAGAATTCGTCAAATTGCTTGCCAATGACGACGCTCGGTATAATTTCATTGGCAATGACGGATCAAAATTTTATTTCGTTACTAATTTGGATGCACCGAAGGAAAAAATTATTGCTATAGATGTGGAACAGCCAGCGAAGGAGAACTGGGTCGATGTCCTTCCGGAACAAGAGGATGTCCTGAATTTTGCGGATATCATCCATGACCAATTCATCGTTTGCTATTTGCACAATGCGCATTATGAGCTGAAGGTGTTTCACAAAAACGGGAGCCTGGACAAAGAGATTCCTTTGCCGAACTTTGTTTCGATCTCAGGTGTACAGGGCAAGCGGAAGGATGATGTCATGTATATTGGCTACACATCCTATCTAGCGCCTGCAACTGTTTCTCGCTTTGACTTTACAACCGGAGCATTGGATCCGGTATTCGGACAATCTTCACAGTTTGACACAGAGAATTATGAAACGACACAAGTATTCTACGAATCAAAAGACGGTACACAGGTTCCTATGTTCCTGACCCACCGAAAGGGCTTGGAATTGAATGGTCAAAACCCAGTACTGCTCTACGGTTATGGTGGTTTCAATGTTAGTTTGACTCCAGCCTTCTCTCCTGCCCAGCGCATGTGGATCGAACAAGGCGGCGTATATGCAGTTGCCAATTTGCGCGGCGGCGGGGAATTTGGAGAAGAATGGTACAAGGCTGGTACACTGGAGCGGAAGCAAAATGTGTTTGACGATTTCATTTCGGCTGCGGAATGGCTCATTTCCAGCGGTTACACATCGGTCAACAAATTGGCGATCATGGGTGGAAGCAACGGCGGTCTTCTTGTAGCTGCTTGCATTACACAGCGTCCAGATTTGTACGGCGCGGCAATCTGCCAAGTTCCTGTCATCGATATGCTCCGCTATCATAAGTTCACGGTGGGCCGCTATTGGGTGACCGATTATGGCAATGCTGAGGAAAGTGCGGAACAATTTGAGTACATGTATAAGTATTCGCCGCTGCATAATGTGAAAGAAGGCACCGAATATCCGCCGACCTTAATCACAACAGCAGATACCG
This sequence comes from Sporosarcina sp. NCCP-2222, assembly GCF_023168145.1. Taxonomy (GTDB): domain Bacteria; phylum Bacillota; class Bacilli; order Bacillales_A; family Planococcaceae; genus Sporosarcina. The sequence goes on along the minus strand of NZ_BQYK01000001.1, from coordinate 671,759 downwards.
ACGATCGTGTTGTGCCGTTGCATGCGAAAAAGTTCGCTGCCACGCTGCAGGAAGTTCAGCAAGGCGATAATCCGATTTTGCTACGAGTGGAAAAAAACGCAGGCCACGGTCTTGGCAAGCCGACTGCGAAAATCATTGAAGAACAGGCAGATATTTTTTCTTTCCTTTTCAAGGTGTTGGAAGTTTAAATAAGATAAGAAAAAGCGGCGGGATTATGCAAACCCGTCGCTTTTTTGCTGTATTTTAGTTGTACTACCTACCTTTTTTCCGATCCTGCCGTTCCCAGAGGCTTAGAGAAGGAAATGGATCGAATGCCCATTCAGTCCGTCCATTGTATTTATATACACCATAATGCAAGTGGGGCGGGAATTTGCCAGATGTCCCTTCCTTCCCATATCCGGAACTCCCGACGAAACCAATGACAGTTCCCGGTTCCACGACATCTCCTTCTTTAATTTCCTTATTGAAGTATGCCAAGTGGGCATAATAGTGATACGTATTATGATTATCGCGGATACCGATCCGCCAACCGCCAAAATTATTCCAACCCATCACTTCTATGACACCGTAGGAAGCCGACATAACCGGCGTACTATAGCCGGCAAATATATCCGTACCTTCATGAATCCGGCGTCCGCCCCATCCGCGGCTTGCACCCCACGTGCTCCGGTACGTATAATTGTATCCTTTTGGAATAGGGAATCGATGTTCATCGAGCTCGATAGTTTCGAAACGGGAATATAAGGTGGCGATCGCCATTATTTGATTGACCGTCGATTCTTTTTCATACAATTGTTCTAATGCTATTTTGAAGTCATTTTCGGAGGAACCATTTGCGCTCAGCACTGAATGGAGAGTGAGCAGCAAATCATCTGAATTAGATTTGTCGGCTATCCCGTCACCATCTCCATCCATCCCAATTCCACCGAAGTATGTGATGGATTCGATTGAGTTATTTTCGGCATCCGGATTAACCGCTCCGATCCAGTCTTCATCCGTAAAGCGCAGTGCAAGGGGGCCGTCACTTTTCTCAATGTCCTTCCGTACTTGTTGAATATTCCGTTCGTATTGGTCGATGGCCGCTAAATAATACCATGGGACCAATTCATCGGAATAGCGCAGATATAGATCCATCCGTTCGCTAGGTGACAATTCCATTTGATCGTTCGCCATAATTGTTTGTTTTTGCAAGGCAAAAATGCTCATGAAAACAAATAATCCGATAAAAGCACGACGCATTTATATAAATCCTCCTTTGCCTCTTTAGCGTTCCCGTTTTCTTTTGAACCATGTATGTTCTATTGAACAATAATTATCTCAATAATCACTTGTTTTAAGATAATAAATAAATTACAATATAATAAAATCGAGCGGGGAGGTGACTTGTTATGAAAGTGTTCGATTTACATTCTGATTTATTCACAGATATTGCCATGCGGAGGAGTCAGGGAGAACGTCGTGTATTTGATCGGCTACATTATCCGAAATTGAAAAAAGGACATGTCGATTCAGTTTTGTGCGTCATATGGGTGGAACGTGAATTTCGTAAAACTTCCTTGGCGCGCTTTCGATTCCTCTATGACCACGTGATGGCGGATTTGGCTGAATCTGAACATGCAGCCGTTTGCCGGACTGTCTACGAGATGGTAAACAACACAGACACAGATCAAGTGAAGGTCTATTTAGGACTGGAGGGTCTTACGTTCATGGAGGCATGGGAAGGCGCTTCCGTGGAAGAAAGAGTAACCTGTGCTTTTCATGATTTGGATCAGAAAGGTTTTCATCATGCCATCCTTGCTTGGAACGAGCATAATTTTCTTGCCAGTGGGACAGGTGCGGACAACGGTCATGATCCGAAAGGGCTTTCCCCTGATGGTATAGCAGCCATTAAAGAAATGGAGCGGTTGAACTGGTTGATAGATGTCTCCCATATGGATGAAACGTCGTTCTGGGACATTGAGCGTCACGTCAACGGAACTCTGATTGCTTCGCATAGCAATGCAAGGGCGATTTGTGATCACGAACGAAATTTAACCGATAACCAAATGAAAGCGATTGCACAAAAACAAGGCCTCATCGGTCTGAATGCCCATTATGAATTTATTGATCCCGAAAAACCTTCTCTTGACCGGCTTGTCGATCATGCGGTGTATATCTCCGACTTGGTCGGTACAGAGCACTTGGCATTTGGTTTTGATTTTCTGGATTTTCTAACACCTTATGACACGACAGTGGGAGCCGGAGGGAAAACAACTGGCTTCGAATCTGCTTTGCAAGTGCCGGATTTATTGGAGCGAATGGCGAAAAGGGGATTTACCCAGCAGGAGATCGAGCGCATCAGCTTTGGGAATGCAATGGAAGTACTGAAGCGGCATATGAAGAAGTAAGAATAGAAAAGGGGAAATAACCGTGGAGAATACACTTATCAAGTCAGATGATTTGATTACGCTATGGGGTATCATTGTCGTTTGGGCGGCAGTAAGTATTTATTTGGAACAACGATTTACGTGGGCAAGCAAAGTGTCCGGCGCCATCATCGCATTAGTCGGGGCCATCATCCTGTCCAATACGGGTGTAATTCCGACAGATTCACCGGTGTATGATGCAATTTGGGCATTTATTATTCCGCTGGCGATTCCGCTTTTATTGTTTCACGTGAATTTTAAAAAGATTTGGCAGGAAAGCGGGCGGATGTTGATCATTTTCTTGATCAGCTCCATCGGTACTGTTGCAGGTACAATCATCAGCTTCTTCTTATTAAAGGACCATATTCCGTACTTGGATAAAATCGGAGCCATGATGAGTGCATCCTACGTTGGAGGCGGTGTCAACTTTGCTGCAATGGCCGGTAAATTTGAAACGCCAGGGGAAATGGTTTCCGCCACGATTGTCGCAGACAATCTGATGATGGCACTGTATTTTGTCGTTTTGATGATCATTCCCACGATGGCGTTTTTCAGAAAACGCTATACCACTCCGCATGTGCTGGAAGTTGAAAAACAAAGCGGCGAACAGGATGGCAAGACACTGGCAGAAAACTTCTGGTCAAGGAAAGACATTTCACTGAAAGACATGGCATTATCCATCGGGACTGCATTCTTTCTCGTTATCATAGCATTTAAACTTGCGGCATTTCTGGACGGCATTATTCCGTCAGGAGAAGATGTATCGTTCTTTTATAATTTATTAAATGGACTGTTCGGAGATAAATATTTGATCCTGACAACAATCACGTTCATCGCACTCGCGCTGTTCCCGAAATATTTTGAAGGAATCAATGGCAGCCAGGAGATGGGTACGTTGCTCATTTATCTATTCTTTGTCGTCATAGGTGTACCAGCATCTATCCCGTTGATCATACAAAATGCGCCACTCTTGCTTGTATTCGTAGCCATTATTGTTATCGTCAACATGCTTGTTTCATTAACAGCAGGCAAGCTATTAAAATACGATTTGGAAGATATCCTGCTTGTCAGCAATGCGAATATCGGCGGACCGACTACTGCAGCAGCCATGGCTATTGCAAAAGGTTGGAAAAGTCTGATCGGACCGATCCTCGTCGTCGGTACCATCGGCTATATTATCGGAAACTACATCGGAACGACGTTAGGTTTGTGGTTTGCAACGTTGTTGTAATAAGAAGGACCCGTTAGATACTAACGGGTTTTTCAATTTATCGCAAAATATGGTATGATGGCGAAAATGTAATAGAAGAGGCGGTACTATGTTTGATGGACTGAAAATCAAAACATTACGGACGGAGCAGCAGTTGTCCTTAAAAGAGTTGGCTGCGAAGTCAGGTGTCAGCATCAGTATGATCAGCCAAATTGAAAGAGGCAACACAGACCCGACTTTGACCACGCTCTATAAACTGTGCAAAGGCTTGGATGTTTCCATTTCCACCTTGTTGGGAGCGGATGAACAAACGACACAAATTGTCAGGAAAGAGGAGAGAAAAACAGTTGATTTTCCTCAATCCAATTCAAAGTATCACTTATTGACCCCAATTAATGAAGGTTCAATTGAAATGATCTTAATTCAAATGGAACCTGGACAACAGGATCAGCAATTGGTGGAGCATGCGGGGGAAGAATGCGGATTTATTCTGTCTGGAGAAATGACCATTGTCCTTGGGGAAGAGGAGTACATATTGCGGGAAGGGGACAGCATCCGTTTCAAGAGTGCGACGCCCCATCGTTTTGTGAACCATACCGATCGAGTGGCGACTTCTATTTGGGCCATGACGGGAAGGGTGCTGTGAAGCATCGAACGTAGGAAGTCAACTTGACCCGTGATATACTGATACGTATAACGATACATACAATAAAAGGAGTGCAGCGATAATGGAGAAACTGCAGTCGAAAGAACAATTTGAGCAACTCAAAAATGGGGAACGGACCATCTTTATGTTTTCAGCAGACTGGTGTCCGGATTGCCGAGTAATCGAACCGATTTTGCCCGGCTTAGAGGCAGATTTCCCGGAGTATGAATTTATCTATGTGGATCGGGATGAATTTATCGACATTTGCCAAGAGATGGATATCTTCGGTATTCCGAGTTTCATCGGATTCCATGAAGGCCAGGAAGCAGGCCGTTTCGTCAGCAAAGACCGGAAAACGCGTGAAGAGATTGAGGATTTCATCAATAGTCTTTCAGCCTAATATTTTGAGAGGGCTGAAAAAGCCCACCGTATATTACTGGAGAGTTTAGGATGCAATAGCATTCCTAAACTCTTTTTTACGTAACGGGCAACACTATCATTCTGCAAAGTTTTGATCGATTAGAAAAGGGATATGCCATTGGCACACCCCTCCGTTTCTTCTCCGTCTGCTCTTATGCCTTCAGAAAAGCATAGAGACGTTCAGGGTAATCCGTAAAAATAGCCTGGACACCGGCTTGCTGCAGTAGACTTGCATAGTTCTCTTCATTTACGGTATAAGCTCGAACTGGAATGCCGGCCTCGTAAACTTCCCGGTAGGATGGCCGGATGGCAGTAGGAAACAATAAATGATATGCATCAGCTGGGATGTTCTTCAGGTACTCGAGCGGTTGAACGAGCACTTCCATTGTGAGCACACCTGTTTCAATATACGGGGCGATTCGTTTGGCTTCCTGAATGGCGCTGTGATCAAAAGAGGATAGGACGACTCTTGATTCCAAATTATGCGCCTTAATGAGCTCTAAAACCTTTTCGGTCATGCCCTCATAAGGAAATATGTCCGATTTTAATTCAATATTTATATGATGATGTGTGGATTGGAAGAGATGCAGCACTTCTTCTAGCGTTGGAATCTTCTCGCCGGCGAAGTCAGGTGAAAACCAACTGCCGAAATCATATTCCTTTAATTGAGCGAGCGTCAGATCTTTGACATAACCTGAACCGTTTGACGTACGGTCAATCGTTTCATCATGTATGACGACCAGCTCTCCGTCCTTCGTCAAGTGAACATCGAATTCCACACCGTGAACGGGCAGCCGGGCAGCCTCCTTGAAAGCTGCTATTGTATTTTCAGGAAAAGTGCCGGACGCTCCCCTATGTGCATAAACCAACATGGACATCCCTCCAAATTTTCTAATGAATTAACTATATCATGAACAAGTAAAAAGACTGTCCATCGGCAATGATGAAACAGTCTTTTTTGCATGGGGAAATAGAATATTAGTTAGGAAACTGGACATTCTCCGGTATCTTCAGTTCTAGGCTGCTGATTGTCATGGCCTCTGATAGTAAAAGTGGATGATGCCGTTTGCTCACGTTACCAATCCCTATTATCCTTAATCTCTTTCATTAATATTTCCGCACCTTGGGGACTGATATACATGCCATTGGAAAGCCGTTTGTTTTCTGAAGAAATGGTGCCAGTAACAACACAGGCTTCATCTACAACATATTTTCGCAAAATGATCATGTCATCATCAACGAATATTTCCATTGGAGCGCCTTTTTCCAACTGTAATGTATTTCTTAATTCTTTTGGTATGACAATTCGTCCTAAATGGTCTACTTTTCTAACAATACCTAAACTACGCATGTTGAATATCCTCCTTTAGTGAATTATCCTATTAATTACGAGTATACCAGTAATTTTGAAGAAAACCAAAAATATGAATATACTCTTCTGCCATTTCCTTATTTACTACTATTCCTTAAATTATTCATTTAAAACTTTCCACAAGCTTTATTTCTGGTAAAATAATTAAGGCTGTTATGAAAGGAGGCAGAATGATGTCAAATCGTTACGCTAAATCCACGGTTTTTGACTATCTATTAATCATATTGGGCGCATCGCTTGTCGGGTTGTCCTTTAATATTTTCTTATTGCCTTCGCGCATTGCGGCAGGGGGCATATCAGGTGTCAGCACGATATTGTTTGAATTGTTCGGTTTTAATCCCGCTTATGTGCAGTGGATTATCAATATCCCATTAATCATTTTAGGTTTGCTGCTGGCAGGCAAAGAGTTCAGCACTAAAACGTTAGTCGGTACTTTTTTTGTCCCGTTTGTAATCTGGCTGACGGGGGGCATTGAACTTTCTGTTGATAATCCGCTGCTCAGTTCGATCTATGGAGGAATTCTTTTAGGGATTGGCCTGGGCATTGTCTATCGGGGGAATGGTTCAACAGGAGGCACGGCGTTAATCGCCCAATTGTTGAAAAAATACACAGGGATTTCAAGTGGTTTTTCCCAGCTGATCGTTGACGGAGTTGTTGTAATTACTTCCGCTTTCGTTTTCAACTTTGAACTGGCGTTATATGCTTTGATGTCGATTTATGTGACCAGCAAAGTGATCGACTTCGTTCAACTTCAGACGTCGCCAACCAAATTGGTCCTGATTATTACGGAAAATGAGAAAATGGTGCAGGAAATCATACAAAACGAAATCGATCGAGGATTGACAAAAGTTAAATCGACCGGAGGATATTCAAGTAATGAAAAAACAATGATTTTTTGTGTGGTCGAGCAATCGGAAGCTGTGTATTTGAAAAAGCTGTTGCAGACGGCAGAGCCTTCTTCGTTCGTCATTTTCTTAAATGCATCGGAAATACTCGGACTTGGATTTTCAAAAGCAAAGAGATATCAGTGAATGGCCTAAGCCGTCAGGGTCCTTCTCATGTTTTGGTTAGATGAATGGTTTCCTACATGTTAGTAGTCACAAGATGTCTGCTCCTCACTGGAAATTTGGGACAAGCAGAACATGAAAGTTTGAGAAAAATTTTAAAAAACTTTAGGCAAACTGTCTGAAAAGTGATATACTACTCCGTAATAGAATAATTCTTATCAAGAGAAGCTGAGGGAATTGGCCCGATGAAGCTTCAGCAACCTCTGCGTATGCAGGAAGGTGCTACCTCCAACAAGAAGTTCAACTTGATCATTTTCACGATGTAAGTGAAAAAGCTGTGCATGCCGTTCATAGAATGGCCCTGCCCGATTCATGTTGATGCCTCGGTTATTGGACGTTTGGAATACAGGATGCAGTTACAAACCGCTTTTTGCGGATGATTGCATGATTCCGAATCTCTGGCATGCCGTAGGTACTTGATTCTTGAGAGATAAGAACGACCGGAAAATTCAAGCCTCGTTCCTATTTCTTTAGGAGCGGGGGTTTTTTATTTGAATTGCCATGACATAAGAGGGGGAGATTGTATGCCAATTAACATACCGAGACATTTACCGGCAGGCGAACTATTGAAAGAAGAGAAAATTTTTATTATGGAAGAGGATCGTGCGACTACGCAAGATATTCGCCCACTAAATATCATTATTCTAAATTTAATGCCGGAAAAAGAACGGACAGAGCTGCAATTACTACGGTTGCTAGGGAATACACCATTGCAAGTGAATATGAATTTCTTAAATACCGCTACATACGAATCGAAAAATGTGAGCAAAAATCATCTAGAAGAGTTTTACACGACATTTGAACATATTAAACATCGTAGATTTGACGGTATGATCATTACAGGTGCACCGATTGAACATATGCCATTTGAAGAGGTCATTTATTGGGAAGAACTGAAGCAGATCATGGACTGGTCCAAAACGAATGTCACTTCTGTTTTGCACATTTGCTGGGGAGCGCAAGCAGCACTGTATCATCATTATGGCATTGATAAATATGATTTGCCGAAGAAATTGTCCGGCGTTTACAGCCATAGTTTGACAGACTCGACTGTAAAGCTTGCACGCGGATTCAATGATGTTTTTGCAGCACCGCACTCGAGATATACATCGGTATCTGTTGAGGAAATTGAACAGGATCCTCGACTCCAACTGCTCGCTGTATCTGAGGATGCTGGGGCATTTATCGTGTTATCCAAAGATGAAAAACATATTATGGTTACTGGCCATTTGGAATATGATGCGACGACGTTGGCTGAGGAATATGAGCGTGATGTACAAAAAGGTCTGGAAATCGATGTTCCTGCTAATTACTTTCCGAATGATGATCCGGCTAGGCAGCCGATGAACACATGGCGTTCCCATACGCATCTCCTGTTTTCAAACTGGCTGAACTATTATGTATATCAAGAAACACCATTTGTATGGGAGTAAAGCTTTATAGAGTAAAAAGGCGCATCTCGTAAAAGAGATGACGCCTTTTAATCATACAATCGCCCTCATAAAGACATCCGTATAATTATCAGATGGTAGTGGCACACTCGTATAATGGAGGTGCTGCGTTTTGAATATGAATGAATTTCTTGAATTTGACTTTTGGGAAATGACGATGCGAACATTAGCTTCCTTTATCGTGCTGCTTCTGCTGGCGCGTTTAATGGGTAAAAAGCAAATCTCCCAATTGACTTTCTTCCACTACGTAACAGGCATCACGATTGGATCGATTGCTGCTGCCATTGCCAGTGAATCGGAAACACCATATTTCAATGGTTTGTATGCGATGGTTTTATGGGCTTTTTTAACTTATTTAATGAACTTCCTAGCGTTAAAGTCGAAAAAGGCGAGAATTTTACTCGATGATACACCGACAATCATTATGCATAAAGGAAAATTGAATGAAGATGCAATGAAGAAGTCGCGCCTGCACTTGAACGATTTGAATATGATGCTGCGGGAGCAGGGGATTTTCTCTATTAAAGATGTAGAATATGCCATATTAGAAACGAACGGACAGTTAAGTGTAATGAAAAAGGCTGGGCAGGAACCGGCTACCAAAAAAGATGTAAAAGCACCGTGTCCAGAACCGAAATTTGTGCCAACTGAAATTATTTCAGATGGGAAAATTGTTTCCAAAAACTTGACGGAGCTTGGATTGACGGAGGAATGGCTGTCCGATCAATTGAAAGCTCAGGGAATTGGCAAAGCCGATCAGGTTTTTTATGCGGAAGTTCAAACTGATGGAAGTTTGCATATCGATCAACGTTCCTAAGAATCCAAAATTGGTCGCTCAATAAATCAATTGTTATGGTTTCACAAGTTATTGCGTGCAAAATGTTCAAATCCAATCTTCCATGCGAGCCCTTTTACAGGATGTCTTGGGGGATTGGATGATTTTAATGAATGAAAGTAGCGAACGCAAAATGGATAGACCTTGCTTAATACTATATTTGTAGTAAAATGAATGACAGTCATTCAGTTGGAGGGAGATAAATGGCTCAAAATAAAAAAGAGATGATTGTACGGGCGGCGATTGAAGTTTTCCGCGATAAGGGAATCGAAAAAACTAAAATATCGGATATCGTACAAGTAGCTGGGGTCGCCCAAGGAACTTTTTATTTATACTTTCCATCTAAGCTGTCGCTAATGCCAGCAATTGCCGAAGTGATGGTTGCAAAGACGATGGAAATCTTGCGGTCGACTGTATCGGAAAAAGCTTCTTTTTCGGATCAAATGCAACAGTTCGTTGAAGCCATCTTTAGTATCAACGAAGAGTACCATGAAATTCAGGCCCTTATTTATTCTGGATTGGCATCAACAGAGCATCTGAAGGAATGGGAAGCTGTTTATGAACCCATCTATGTGTGGCTTAGTGAAAAACTTGATAAAGCAAAGGACTCTGGGGAAATTCGTAACTCAATTCGGTCTGCCCATACTGCGAAATTAATTATTGGCCTTGTCGAATCTGCAGCGGAGCAGATTTATCTTTATGATTCACAGGCGGAAAATATGGCGGACACTCAAAAGAGGGAAGTAAAGGAATTCCTAAAACATGCCTTGCAGATGGATTGAATTGATTCCATCCGGCTTCAAGGCAAATTATGCAATAAAATGACTGATAGTCAGTCAGGAGGCAACGATGAACAAATCATGGTTATATGTAGCGATGACCAGTTTCTTTGAGTTGGTCTGGATATACGGTTTTAATGTAGCAAGCACCTGGTGGCACTGGATTCCAATTGTATTCTTCATTTTTGTTGATTTTTACTATTTATCCAAGGCTTGTGAGAATTTGCCGACCGGTACAGTGTACGCAGTATTTGCGGCGGTCGGTACAATCGGTACCGCTTTAATGGACGTCTTTCTATTCGGTGAAACATTAAGCGGAGGGAAAATTTTCTTCATAGCCATTCTTGTGGCTGGAGTGATTGGCTTGAAGATAGCGGATGGAATCGAAGAGAAAAAAGCAGTTGGCGAGGTGAAATAATGGGTTGGTTATTCGTAACTTTGGCTGCAATCAGTGAGTTTGTCGGTGTAATTTATTTAAAAAAATATAGTGAAAAGAAGAGTTTAAGCCGAGGACTGCTTTATATGGCTGGATTCGGAGCAGCCTTTCTGTTCTTGTATTATTCGTTTAACTATTTACAAGTGAGCACGGCATACGCAGTATGGATAGGTGTAGGGACTGCGGGAGCCGTACTCATCAATATGATTTTTTTTAATGAGTCCAAGAGCCCAGGAAGGATTTTCAGTGTCTTGCTGATCGTCATTGGAGTTGTTGGAATCAAGGCACTTTCGTAAAGGGGAAGTCTACCGTATGATTTCCCACTTCTTCTCCAGAGCTACCGCTTCCAATTTTGCATCTGGCCGGACAGCGACTGGATTTCCGACCGATTGAAGGACAGGCAAATCGGAATAGCTGTCTCCATAGGCATAACTTTCGGACCAATCGACAACCTCATTAGCCAAGCAAGATAGTATCTTCTCCGTTTTTCGTTTACCTTGAATATGATAAATCGAACTGCTGGAATCGATCGTTTCGTTTTTAAACGGAACATCGGTGCCGATGATCTGATCAAATTCAAATTCACTTGTCACCTCAAGAAGGAACGGCGTGTAAGCGCCGGATACGAGCATCGTGTAGTCTCCATTTTTTCGGTGTTCCCGATAACGCTCGACTACGCTCTCATTGAAATCCTTTTGAATAGCCGGTTTCATTTCTTGGAAATAATTGTGTATCTCTTCTCGAGATAACTCTTGCAATGCGTTTAAATAGATTTGCATAGACCGTTCTTTCATTTTGGATTCAGGAAGCAATTTTAACTTGTAGCTGATATACGGTTTAAGAATGGTGCGAAAGAATGGTTTATACAAAGGACTGTAGGTCGGGTGGCTTTTTAACTGGTCCATCATGAGCTGGAATGTTTCATTAGCATAAAATGTTCCGTCAAAGTCAAAAATAGCGATTCGCATATGGGACTCCTTCTGCAATTGCTGCCAAGTTTCTTTTCTACCGATCATACAGTGTTTGTGTTGGAGAAGCAATTCAAGGATAATATAAAGTACCAAAGGAGGTTCCACATGCAGAAAAAAGGACCAAAGAAAGCGCAAACAGCAAGCCCCCATACATCTGTTTACCAAGTAAAACAAACGCAAGAACTATTGCCGTTTTTATTGGAAGTCTTATCGAAAACCAGCAGAAACTCAGTGAAATCCATTTTGTCCAGAGGGCAGGCAAGTGTGGATGGTGTCGTGATTACAAGACATGACCACCCATTGCAACCAGGACAAACAGTAGAGATTATGAAAAATAGGGCAGCCAAAGGAGAAAGTGAACTGGAAGGGATTTCAATTCTTTTCGAGGATGATGATCTGCTTGTCATTGATAAAGAGGCGGGTCTGCTTTCAGTATCAGCCAAGGATAAAAAGGAAATGACGGCTTTTAGCCAAGCTGCCAGCTATGTTAGAAAAATGAATCCAAAAAGCAGAATCTTCGTTGTCCACCGACTAGATCGGGATACATCCGGTATATTGGTTTTCGCGAAAAATGAAAAGATGAAACAGGATTTGCAAAATAATTGGAATGAGCTTGTCCGCAGAAGGGAATATACAGCCCTTGTGGAGGGGAAGGTAAAGAAGGAAGAAGGAACGATCAAATCGTGGCTCAAGGAAACGAAGACATTCAAAATTTACTCTAGCCCTGTAGATAATGGCGGGCAGCTCGCCATCACTCATTATCGTAAAATCCGTTCCGCTCAACAATTTACTCTGCTGGAGGTATTGCTTGAAACGGGACGGAAGAATCAGATTCGTGTCCATATGGAGGAGATTGGGCATCCGATAGTTGGAGACCGGAAATACGGTTCAACTGTCAACCCAATTAAACGACTGGGACTTCATGCTTCTGCATTAGAAGTAATTCACCCAAAGACGGGCAAAGTGATGCGGTTTGTATCGGAAGTTCCAGAAGTGTTTTACAGGAAAGTAAAATAGAACAGGTGCCCAATGGAGGGCACCTGTTTCTTTATTATTGAAGATTATTGTTGTTCTTCATACCCATTTGTACTTGGGTAGGAGCATAGGCATTCAAGATAGCCTGCATATCCTGTTGTGCCAGCTGAGGAACTTGATAGTAATGATGTTTATTTTGATAAATTGACAATTCGTATGCCATTTCGATGCAATTTGGTACGGAATCTGCAAGAACTCGGCGAACGACAGGGTTTGTTGTTTCCAATGCAGACATTGTTTTATGGGAAGCAGATGCTTTTGCGGAAGCAAGCAAAAAGCCGGAAATGATTTCATCAGTAATCTCATTTGCTGATTGAATCGGTTTTTTAGGCTGAGACTGCTTCATGCCGTAAATAAAATCATTGTTCTGCTTCATTTTGTAGCTTTGCGTCGGATGGGATGGATCCTGTCCAGTTTTAAAACATTCCACGGTAATATTGTATTCATCCTGCATGAAACGCAATTGGCGATCCAAAATATCAAGTAGCTCTGGATCTTTAACGTGAGGACGCAGCAATACTGCCTGGTTCATAGCGCCAACTGCGGCGTTGAGCACTTCGTGGACATCGAATAATTCATGTCCGCCGTGATTCATTTTCGGGGGCACCTGTCCTGTGTGCATATTTTGGTGTGTTTGGCCAAAGGGATTTTGTGTCAAAGGTATTCCTCCTCCTTCATGATGTGCAATCAGGAGTAGTATGGTATCCCTAAACAGAGTTATGCATTGGAAAATGAGAAGATCGCGTGGTCCATGTCATAATCATCTGCCCTCAAAAATATAGTGAAGAAGATGTTCATACGTATGAGGAAAGGCGGATGATGGATGTGCAAATCCACGTGGTGCAGAAAGGACAAAGTTTATATGGAATTGGTCAAGCATACGGAGTCTCTTACGAAAAAATAGCTGCTGCAAATGAATTAGTTGATCCTTCGAGAATTGTTGTGGGGCAAGCATTGGTCATACCGATAACGGGCAGTTATCATTGGGTGCAGCCAGGGGAATCATTGTATTTGATTGCCAAGAGATATGGTATAACGGTAGAAGAATTGGCAAGGATAAATGGACTGTCGGTCAACGGTATTTTGCCTGTCGGATTGCGGCTGTATATTCCGCCAATGCCGAAAACAGATATCGATGTGCTTGCCTATGTGGAACCGCGTCCTCCTGTCAGTGAGACGCTCGTGCAGGAAGTAAGAAGAAGATCGCCGCAGCTCACCTATTTAGCAATGTTCAGTTATGAGCCACAACGGGACGGCACTTTAAAGGAACCGCCAATTGGTGATATCCCTTCCATCGCGAGCGCTGCCGGAGTTTTGAATACAATGGTCGTCAGCAACCTGGAGAACTTTGCGTTCAGCTCTGAACTGGCTCACGAGCTTTTTGTGAATCAAACGGTGCAAAATCGATTATTCGAGAATATTGTACAAGTAGCCCGGAAGGTTGGCTACCGGGATATCCATTTTGATTTCGAATTTTTGCGGCCGGGCGACAGAGAATTATATAATGATTTTCTGCGAAAGGCAAAAGCACGCTTCAAGCCTGCCGGTTTAACGATTTCTACAGCCTTGCCTCCGAAGACAAGCGACAGTAAGTCAGGTTTGTATGGGGCGATTGATTACAAGGCGCACGGGGAAATTTGTGACTTTGTGACATTGATGACCTACGAATGGGGCTATTCTTACAGCGAGCCACAGCCGGTCAGTCCATTGCCAGAGGTCCGTAAAGTAGTGGAATATGCAGTGAGCCAAATTCCACCGGAAAAAGTCTTTTTAGGACAAAATCTGTATGGGTATGATTGGTCAACCCCATATCCGCCTGAAAGCGGGATACCCGCAAAAGCCCTCAGTCCACAGCAAGCTGTCAATTTGGCAATCAACACGAATACCGCCATTCAATATGACTATACCGCCCAAGCCCCGCATTTTACGTATACCGACAACAACGGCGTTCGCCATGAAGTATGGTTTGAAGATGCACGCAGCATTCGTGCCAAATTTAATCTACTGAAAGAATTCAACTTAAGAGGAATTATGTATTGGAAGTTAGGTCTATCCTTCCCGCAAAATTGGTTGTTACTAGAAGATATGTTTAATGTACGTAAACGATAATTAGAAAAATTGGAACCGTTCATGCAGTCATTGCATAAACGGTTCCTTTACAATTTATTCTTTTGATATAAAGTTCGATAGATTTTGGAATAGTTCAAATTCAGGATTGATCAGTAGAGCAGGTAGGAATGCAAATGTCAGGATGATCATCAGATTCGCGCCGATGACAGTTCGTAGGAGTTTGGTGAATTTCATAATGCATCGCCTCTTTCTCTTGATAGATGTGCTTACAAGGGGCTTGCCAAGTAAGTAGACTCATAATACTCTATCTTCAGAACCTTGTAAATCATTATTTTATTCCATTGCTGAATCAATTATGTCTGCTATATTTTGTTCGAGATATTATTAGAAATAAATTTTCTAGAATAAAAATAGTTGTGTCTGTTGAAATTTTCAGTAATAATAGTTAAAAACGGAGAAATAATTTCGAAATATCAATTTTGTTGTTTGGATAATTCATTTCTTCGGCACCGATGCAGAAAGGGATGAGGCATATGACAAAATTAGAGGTATTGACAGAGAACCGGAACCGGGCGAATGATTATGTGCATGAAGTATATGAATTAGTGAAAAAAAGGAATCCGGATGAAAAGGAATTTCTGCAGGCAACAAGAGAAATTTTTGATTCACTGCGGCCCGTCTTTGCCAAACATCCGGAATACATTGCCAATGGCATATTGGAACGGATTACCGAGCCGGAGCGCATCATCTCTTTCCGGGTAGCATGGGAGGATGACAAAGGGAAAGTGCAAGTGAACCGCGGTTTCCGTGTCCAATTCAATAGCGACCTCGGCCCTTATAAGGGCGGCATCCGCTTCCATCCTTCAGTCAACAGCAGCATTATGAAATTCCTCGCTTTCGAACAAATTTTTAAAAATGCACTGACGGGCCAGCCGATCGGTGCCGGGAAAGGCGGCTCTGATTTTGATCCGAAAGGGAAATCGGACCGTGAAATCATGCGCTTTACACAAAGTTTCATGACAGAATTAAGCAAACATATCGGCCCGGACATCGACGTGCCCGCAGGCGATATCGGAGTCGGAAAACGAGAGATCGGTTACATGTTCGGCCAGTACAATCGACTAAAGGGCGGCTACGAAGCAGGCGTCCTGACCGGCAAAGACCCGAATCATGGCGGAAGCTTAGGACGAAAAGAAGCGACCGGATATGGGACCGTCTACTTTGTCGAAGAGATGCTGAATGAATATGGCCAGTCCATCGAGGGCAAGACGGTCATAGTATCCGGTTCAGGGAATGTTTCCACTTATGCGATGGAAAAGGCGCAGCAGCTAGGCGCCAAAGTCATCGCCTGTAGTGATTCTGATGGGTATATAGTCGATTCGGAAGGGATAAACCTTGCCACAGTAAAGCGCTTGAAAGAAGTGGAAAATAAAAGGATCGCAGACTACATGAAAGATCACCCGAACGCGGAATACCATCCAGACTGCTCGGACATCTGGTCAGTCGCTTGTGACATAGCATTGCCATGCGCCACCCAAAATGAAATTGACGAAATTTCTGCCCATACGCTTATTGGAAACGGTGTCATTGCCATCGGGGAAGGTGCCAACATGCCATGCACCATCGAAGCGATCAACTTATTCCATGAAAACCGCGTCTTATTTGCCCCGGCAAAAGCCGCGAACGCAGGAGGGGTGGCCGTTTCGGCAATGGAAATGTCTCAAAACAGCATGAGGCTCTCCTGGACAGAAGCCGAAGTGGATGAACGACTAAAAGTCGTCATGCACAATATATTTGAGAGTTGCAAAAAAGCGGCAGAAAACTACGGCCACCCCGGCAACTTCGCCATGGGAGCCAATATCGCCGGCTTCTTGAAAGTGGCCAACGCCATGGTTGCGCACGGCATCAGGTAATATGGCCGTCCAAAGGTTTATAGAGTGAACAGGAGGAGAAAACGAGTTTTCGTTTCTCCTTCTTTTTTGTTGATGATGATATTTTTGAAAAGTGCCCGGAATTTATGGTCGACTGCTCAAAAATGTCAATGAGTACACGAAAGTGGCTGCCGAGTGCACATACTCGATGTTATTTTGTAGTGCGTGGATAAACGGGTGAGTGCGCAAGAGTAATTGCCGAGTACTAGCATGAACCGAACCGCTCGTATCAGTTCAGCAACCACTCATATAAGCTTTCGAACCGATCGTATCGGTTCCCTAAGTCATTCAATTCTCCAGTCGAACATGCCCATTGCCAGCACCGCTCGTATTTGCTGCCGAACCACTCGTATAAGCTGTCGAACCGCTCGTATATTTCTCAAACCGCTCGTATCAGGTCAGCAACTACTCATATAAGCTTTCGAACCGCTTGTATCGGTTCCCTAAGCCGTTCAAATTTTCAGTCGAGAATGCCTATTACTCTCTTTCCGCCAACACTATTCTCATCAGCAGTCCTATAAAGTTGCTTCCAGCCGCTTGTGCTTCCACTTATCTTTATATCCTTTGAAACTCAAAACCCATTCAAAAATGTACTTTCATTACTTTCAAAATACAATACTTGCATTTCGAATAAAGTATGTTATTATAAAAATACATTTAGTTGAATAAAAATACATCTATGAATAAAGGAGGACGTCATTATGACAAAGAAAAAAGTGGTGCTTGCGTATTCGGGTGGGTTAGATACTTCAGTGGCGGTTCAATGGCTGACTGATCAAGGTTACGAGGTGGTAGCATGCTGCTTGGATGTTGGGGAAGGGAAGGACTTGAATTTCATCCAGCAGAAAGCGTTGCAGGTCGGCGCGGTCAACAGCTATGTAATTGATGCAAAGGAAGAGTTTGCGAATGAATACGCATTGCTCGCGCTGCAGGCACGGACGTACTACGAAGATAAGTATCCACTCGTTTCTGCTTTGTCTCGTCCTCTTATCTCGAAAAAGCTTGTAGAGGTGGCGCATAAGGAGAATGCAACAGCAGTCGCTCATGGATGCACAGGAAAAGGAAACGACCAAGTACGTTTCGAGGTCGCCATTAAGGCTTTGGATCCTTCATTGGAAGTCATTGCGCCAGTTCGGGAATGGAGCTGGTCCCGTGAAGAGGAAATCGAGTATGCAAAAGAAAAGAATATCCCGATTCCAATCAATCTCGACAGCCCGTATTCGATCGATCAGAACTTATGGGGACGCAGCAATGAATGCGGTATTTTGGAAGATCCTTGGGCTGCTCCGCCAGAAGATGCATTTGGTTTGACGGCATCGATTGAAAACGCGCCGGATGAGCCGGATTACTTAGAAATTGAATTTGCAAAAGGCGTGCCAGTCAGTCTGAACGGAAAGAATTATCCGCTTAGCGAGCTCATCTTACAATTAAATGAATTGGCCGGAAAACATGGGGTCGGTCGGATTGACCATGTGGAAAACCGTTTAGTGGGAATCAAATCCCGTGAAGTGTATGAGTGCCCAGGGGCTGTGACCTTGCTCAAGGCTCATAAGGAACTGGAAGACATCACATTAGTCAAAGATGTCGCCCACTTTAAACCAATCGTCTCACAAAAGTTAAGTGAACTTATCTATAACGGACTTTGGTTCTCTCCTCTACGTGATGCACTGGAAGCCTTCATTAAAGAAACACAGCAATACGTAAACGGTACGGTGCGCGTAAAATTATTCAAGGGCCATGCCATTGTGGAAGGCCGTAAATCCGCGAATTCTCTGTACGATGAAAAGCTTGCGACTTATACTTCTGATGATCAATTCGATCAGTCTGCGGCGGTTGGTTTTATTCAACTATGGGGCTTACCAACAGAAGTGCATAGTACCGTCAATCAAAAACAAAAGGTGAAAAGCTGAACGGTTATAGGACTTTTGTATAATGTGAATAAAAGTCGATTCTGAAATTGATTGCGTGAGTGATGAAAAAATAAATATTCCCTCTATATTATTAGTCGGCAGAAAAGCGATGCCCATTACGGTGGGTGTCACTTTTCTGCCGATTTTCTTGTTCTGCCATCGTTTCTTGTTCTGCCATCGTTTCTTTTCAGACAGGGGAGATGATGAAAATAAAAAATGCTTTTTGATTACGATTCCCTAGTGACTAATAACTAGTAACTAGTTGGAAATATTCAATTCTTTTAAAAAGGGAACATTCGTCATAGCTTTATAGTAGAATTTCAATGATGTGTGAAATTTAACCAATGATAGATAGGGGAGAGACCATGGTAGAACAACAACAGCAAAACACAGGAGGAAAGAAAAAATCACCGAAGCTGCTCATTATTTTATTGACTGTATTATTTGTTGCAGCTGCAGGGAGTGTTTCAGCTTTCTTTCTGTTGAATAAATCGCCAAAGGCAAAATATTTATTGGCTGAAACGCAAACATTGACCCAGATGAGTCAATTAATTCAAGACCGGTACAAAAATGAAGTGGATTGGCTGGAAGTGCAAAATAAGAAACCGGTTGAAACGACTTGGGATGTTTCAGCAGAGTGGAATGACCCGGCTGCCGGTTATGACATGCAAGAAATTCAGTCCATCGTAAACAGCACGACTCTGCAACTTGGGCAAGTGAAAGACCCTGTGAAAAAAGAGTGGGAAATGAACATGAGTGGATCGCTGGGCAGTGTCGATGTAGAAATCGGCCAAATGTATTTGACGCCGGAACGGATCTTGCTTGCGCTTCCTTTTACAGAGAAGGTACTTCGCTTTGACGACAAGGATTACGGTAAGATGATGAAGGAAACAGATGATTCCTTCACTGGTGATGAAAAGCTGGGCTTATCTCAATTATTTGAAGAGCGTTATGGATTTACAGAGGAATTCCGAACTTATATCGAAAAAGAATATTTACAATTCCTCTATAAGGAATTGCCGGATGAAGCATTTACAAGTGAAAAAGAGGAAGTTAGTGTCTTCGGCGACAAGATGAAAGTGGAAAAAGTTGAAATGAATTTGTCTGAAGCGCAAGTGAAGGATTTGTTGACGAAGCTATTTGAAAAAGCCCGCAATGATGAGAAGTTAAAAGCATTATTGAAGGAGCAACTGACCCTTTCATCTCTTGGCGAAGAGGTGCCTAGAGCGGAAGTGGCTGAATTGATCCGCGAATTTGAAGATAGTTTGGATGATGGACTAAAATCAATGGACAAATTTGTAATGCCTGACGGTCTAAAATCGACTGTATGGCATCAGAAACGAAGTATCGTAAAACGTGATTTTCTAATGACCGTCGGCCCATCTAAAGAGGAAGTAGTCACGATCAAAGTAAAAGGCGAACAGTTATTGAAACAAGACGGGCAGAAATGGAATTATGAAATTACTGGTATTGACGAATACGAAGATGAAGGAGTTCTCGTATTCAAGGGAGATTTGAAATGGAAAGATGGAAAAGCCAAAGACGAGATTTCCTTAAGTTTTGATGATGGAGAAGTTCTTTATGAAGGAAATGAAGAGCTGAAAGGGAAGAAACGTACTTTTACAAGAACGTTCAGTATAAACGATGGCTACTCCACTCCTACGGTTATTTGGAGTGGTGACGCAACTCACGAGAAAGATTCAATGAAAGCGAATCATGAATTCTCCTTCGAAGAAGAATCGCTTGGAAGCAATACGATCAATCTTCATGTGAAGCAAGAAGGAAAAATCGTGAAGAAAGTGGATATGCCAGATCCGAATAAAAATGTTGTCAATCTTGGCGATATGACAATGGATGAGCTTGATACGTTCATAGAAGAAGATTTGCAGGAAGATTTTATGAGATGGCTAGAAGATTTGATGGAAGACTTGCAGAACGAGTTTGACGGTCTTTAATAAATTCCACTCCGTCTGAATGGAAGTGAATGAATTGCATGCGATTCGCAATACCATCTTTTTTATGAAAGAAGATGCAAAACAGCTGAAGAAGAAGTGGGGAACCCTTCTTCTTCTTTTTCTATTCCCTTTATTCCTCATAGCGCTTGTGCTTCTTTTGGTTGCAGGTATTCTAATCCCAGATGAAAAGGATCCGATCCGCGTTGCGATAGTCGATGAGGATCAAACGAAGGAATCCAAGCTGATCAGTAAATTACTTGTGGAGACGGCAAGCGGCAATTCGTTTTTGCAAATGACAAGTGCATCTATGGAAGAAGCCGAGCAGCTAATAAAGGAAGACAAAATCAGTACGTACTTTTCATTGCCCCCCAAGTTTACTGAAAACCTATACGATGGAGAGGCGGTTACCTTGTCGATCGTTGGTAATCCTTCCCGTCCAGTTGACAGTTACTTGACTAAAGAACTGATTGATAGCTTGGCTCGTTATATCGCGTCTGCCCAGGCGAACATATTGACCATCAACGAATTTGCCAAAGAGACGCCGATGTCACGTGAAGACCGTTTAGAAATGATGTTCAGCCAGTTCATGGATTTTACGCTTTTTACATTAGGTAAAGATAAGCTTGTCGATGAAGAGTTGATCATGAATGCTGCCACATCATCACCAAAGAATTATTACATGGTGTCGGGATGGTTCATAGCCTTGACGGTATGGATATTGGGCGTTTTCAATGTCTTGCAAAGTGAAGAGCGGCCGTCCATGACAATCCGGCTGAAACTTTTAGGCGTGACAGGAAGGCAACGTATTTTATCCAGACTTCTTGTTTCTATTCTTTGTTCGACGGCATTTGCGATTGTTCTATTTATCGCCCTTATCCAATTTGCCGCTGTCGATTTTTACATAATAGATTATGTGCGTGTATTCTTATTCATTGGCTTGTATGGACTCACGTTAGCCAGTTGTTTTGCTGTAATTGGCGTCTGGTTCCGATCCGGGAAAACGACGCTGTTTTTGCAATGCACTATTGCTGCCGCAGCCGTATTTTTAAGCGGTGCCCTTGTACCGGTCCTTTATTTCCCACAATCACTGCAGTCTTTATTTCCGTATATATTTTCTTACAGTGATTTGAAATGGGTGATGGAGCTTGTGCTGGAAGGCCGAAATTATGCCAACTATACAGTCGCAGCTTTCCAGGCATTTGCATTTCTGCTCATTTTGTTTCTATCGCTTACATGGAAAGAAAGGCGGCGGGTGGCATGACTTTACTTCGTTTACGCAAAGAGTGGAAAAGCGTCATGATTTGGCTGCTTTTGCCGATCATTTTAACCGTTGTAATTGTTAAAGGACTCGGGGAGTTTCAGCAGAATGCAAAGGTTCCTATTGCCTTAATTGTTGAGGATGATTCCGTTTTAGCAATAGAATTGGCGGCAAGCATTGAAAAGATGGAATTGATATCCGTACAAAATATGAATTTGGACGAAGCGCTCTTTCGCTTGAAACAGCATGAGCTGGACAGTGTATTTGTCATTAAGGAAGGGTACGGCGAACGTATCCATTCGAACCAAAGGAATCGGCTGATTGAGGCCTATTTGTCAAATCGATCCTTTGCTTATCCAAGTGTGTCTGAGACGGTTTTGTCGCTGGCTCAGCAAGATATATCGAGGGCGAAGGCAGCCTATGTGATCCAGCAGATCTTTCATGAATTCGAAATGGATCATGAATGGGATTATAACAGAATTATTGAGGAGAGTATCGAGAGACAACGAACCGAGAGCCTATTGCATACAAGTTTTACGTTTGAAAAAGGTACAGTGGCAAAACAGCAACCAGTGCCAATTCTAAATGTTTGGGGGATTTGGGCTCTGTTTGCCATCATCAGTGCCTTTTTCGTATTTGATTGGATGATTAAAGAAAACAGACCGTCACTCAAAGCGAGATGGTTATATTCCGCCACTAGCTTCCAATCTTATTCAGTCCGTTTGCTCGCGGTATATACCATGCTGACACTTGTCGCAGATGGTCTTGCGCTGCTTGTCTTTGCACAATTGCTTGAGACAAATGTGACCGGGCGGTTTGTCTTTTCCTTGCTGGTATTCAGAGTGACTTTGAATCTTTTCGCCTTTTTGCTTGCCATTGTGTTTGCAAGGCAAATCATGTACTACGTAACGGGGATGGCGGTCAGTATCATGTTGACGATTGCAGGAGGGGGCATTATCCCGATCGAACGGCTTGCCGGCAAATGGCCGTGGGTCGAGATGGTCAGCCCGGTACGTTCACTTATGACCAATTCAATGCCGTTCGTATGGTTGTTTCCGTTAGCCATAGTACTCGGTGGCTGGATATGGAGAGGAGGGAAACGGATTGCTTGAATTGAATAACGTGCAAAAAAGCTACAAACGAAAGCAGGTCTTGCAAGATGTGTCGTTTCAAATAAAGGAAGGGGAAATCGTCGGCCTGGTAGGAGAAAACGGGGCTGGCAAATCCACTCTTCTTCAAATAATTGCCACAGCAATGGAACCTTCTTCCGGTGAACTTCGTTTAAATGGCAACCGATATGAGGATGACATGAAGAATATACGAAAAAGGATCGGATACGTCCCGCAGGAGATTTCTGTTTGGGATGAGTATACAGTAGAGGAGAATATGAGATTCTTTGAACGGCTCTCTTGGAAGAGACGATCGCCTGAAGAATGCCGGCAGCTTTGCCTCGACCTTCAATTGACCCAATGGAACGAGCCGGTCCATGCTCTCTCTGGGGGAATGAAGCGCAAGTTGAACTTGGCGATTAGTCTCCTCCACGATCCTGTTTTGTTGTTGTTAGATGAGCCGACGGTCGGAATCGATTTGAAGTCAAAGACGGAAATCGGTTCCTATTTGAAGCAGCTGGCGAAAGAGAACGGGAAAACGATTTTGTATACCTCTCATGACATGGATGAAATCTTGACGTTGTGTGATCGAGTATTATCCATTGGGGAAGATCCGTTTTATTTTGAATTATTGCAAGCGAGGGGCATCCAAGTGGAACGACAGTATTGACCTTCACATTCATCCGAACATATCGTAGGGGAAACGGAGTGAATGAAGAGTTGAACAAACGAAAAAAGTTGGCGGTTGCAGTGGGGCTTATTGTATTATGCGGGATTGCAATTTGGATTATGACAGGCAAATGGATTCAGGACGGCATGAAGCCGGTAGCTGACGGCTCCAAGCAATATGCTGTCATACTTGGCGCGAAAGTGAACGGCGAAACACCTTCCTTATCATTGAAATATCGCTTAGAGAAAGCTTTAGAATATGCGGAAGCCCATCCAGATGTGATCCTCATCCTTTCAGGAGGACAAGGTCCCGATGAAGGGATTAGTGAAGCAGAAGCAATGCGCCGTCATCTTACACAACATGGGGTAGATGAAAAGCGTCTGATCATAGAGGATCAATCCACTTCGACATACGAGAATCTGCTGTTTACGAAACGGCTTCTCCCTGAGACGGTAGATGAATTGACGATTATTTCAAGTGACTTCCACTTAGCCAGAGCGAAAAAACTTGCTAAGGACCTCGGTCTCCAAACTGATGTAGTCATCGCAAAAACACCAGTTTCTGTTCAAGCGAAGCAAAATATTCGGGAACGACTTGCACTAATTAAAACGATGATTATGGGTAAATGAAACAGTTTAGCGGGAGAGGCGATCACAATGCCTCTCCCGCTTCCTGTTGTCGGCCGTCTTACTTACAATTGATCAATCGAATGAAACTGCGGTTTCATCTGTTCAAACGTTGTCAAATAGCGGAACCCAATCGATCGCAGCAAATCAGCGGACTCTTTGAATTGAAATGCAATATCTTCAGGTTTATGGGCATCCGAACCTAATGTGATGATTTCGCCCCCGCATTGCTTATATAATTTCAAAACATCTTCGCTTGGCAATCCGCAGTCGAGCCCATAGCGGACGCCAGACGTATTCAGTTCAATTCCTTTTCCCGCAGGAATAATCACTTCGAAAATTTGACGCAGCACATCATGGAAGTCAGAGGAAGCCTTTTCTTTCGCATATCGCTTGATGAGATCGATATGTCCTAAAAGGGAGTACGAATCGAAATGCTTCACGCAATGCAGCAGCTCTTCATAATAAATGGCGGACGCTTCATCCACTGAACGGCCTTCGAATAACTCCCCATAGTGCAATCCTTTTCTTGCCACAGTATGTAATGAACAAATGACGAAATCAAAACCTTCTTCCTTCACCATCTCCCCGCATTGTTGCAAAATGTGAGGCTGGACACCGATCTCCACCCCTTTTTTAATGCGAATTTGACCTTCGTATTTTTCTCGCAGCTGTTGGATTCGGCTGGCGTACAACTTCTTATCAAAATCAAAGACGATTGAATCGTCGGGATAATCATAGTCGACATGATCGGTGAAACAGATTTCAGTCAAGCCTTGCCGAATCGCTCCTTTAACCATCTCCTCCATATCAATATTGCAATCTCCTGAAAATGAACTGTGCATATGATAATCAAACATTTTTAAAAATTTCCTCCTATCAGTTGACAAATGATACATATAGTTTTATAGTACGTTATAACTTTAATGTGGTAAAGCGATAAAGAAAGAAAAGGTTGTGAAACGGCATGAATTTTCTTGAGCGCTCGAAAGTGTACGAACACGTAGTGGGGAAGGTATCCCGTCGGTTTGAAACTTACGGGTATTCCAAAGTCCGAACCCCTGCGTTTGAAGCATATGATCTTTATTCCGAAATTGACAGCTCTATTCCGCGGCGTGAAATGATCAAAGTGATCGATCCGACTGGTGATGTACTAGTTTTGCGCCCGGACGTGACGATACCGATTACTAAGGAATTGTCTCATGTGTACGGACGGCTGACAAGCGAGCGGCGTTATTATTACATACAAGAAGTGTTTCGCCAAACAGGTACCGATTTGAGTCCCATCGAGCATACGCAAGCAGGCATCGAATTCTTTGGTTGCCGATCACCTGAGGCGGATGCGGAGACCATTGCATTAGCTGTCCGGACATTGAAGGATCTTGAGCTTGGTGAAATCAAAATCGAAATAGGGTATCCCGCCTTGCTCGACAGCCTAATTCAGCAGATGGGGATGGATACGCGCCAGAACATCCAGCTGAGTCAGCTGATCGTGTCAAAAAATGTGGCAGAGCTGCAAGGGTTGCTTCGTGAAGCGAAGATTGATGGACAGTTGGCTGCGGCAGTCGAAACAATTACGCAAGTATATGGAAAACCGGAAGTTGTCGCTGCCAAAATGGCTGGCATCCGATTGGACTCCTCAATGGATGGGATCTTGGAGTATATCCAGGAGGTTTGCCGCCTGCTTGAGATTTATGGCTGCAAAGAGGAAATCATTATCGATTTCGGCTTGCTGAACAACATGGATTACTATTCGGGCATCATTTTCCAAGGCTATGTAGAAGGACTTGGGAGGCCGGTTGTGATGGGAGGGCGCTATGACAAGCTTGGGGATACATTTGAAGCTGATCTCCCTGGAATGGGTTTTGCGATTGAGATAGAGCCGATTGTCGATGCACTTGATGGCAGGATGACAGAAATTCCGGCAAGTCAAAGTGTCTGTATTTATTACAGCAATACTGAGCTCGAGGAGGCAATCCTTCTTGCTGAACAATTGAGGGAAGAACAATATCAAGTCGTGATGAGCCAGCTACAAAACGAAGCTTTCAATGATTTGAAAGCCTATACGGTTCTATTGAAAAGAGAAGAAAAAACGGTTCTCACACAAGAGGAGAGCTATCAATTTCTTACAGTGACTGATGTCGGAATGTTCTTTGAAAAGGAGGCATGAAACGAATGGAAACATTGACAATCGCCATGGCGAAAGGCAGAACGACCAATCGCGCACTCGAGATTCTGTCTCGCATGGGCATTCGGTTTTCCGTCCATCCAGAAAACAGCAGAAAACTTGTATTTACCGATGATACGGAGACGATTAGGCTGCTGCAAGTGAAGGCGGTGGACGTGCCGACATATGTGGAGAAAGGTGCTGCCGATATTGGAATCGTCGGCAAAGACATTATCATGGAGGACGCTCCGAATGTCTATGAATTGGCGGATTTAGGAATAGGTAAATGTAAAATCACAGTCGCGGGATTTCCGCAGACCGTGTTGCGAAACAGCTCCGCTATGACAGTGGCAACCAAGTACCCGAATGTGGCGAAAGCCTATTTTGATCAAAAGGGTTTTCGTACAGACATCATTAAACTGAATGGATCAATTGAATTGGCCCCCTTGATTGGCTTGGCAGATGTCATTGTCGATATTGTGGAAACCGGCACGACGCTCAAGGAGAATGGGCTGGTCATCTTGGAGGAAATCGCCGACATTAGTGCCCGGCTGATTGTGAATAAAGCGAGTTATGCCATTAAAACAGCTAGCATACGGCAATTTATCGATTCTATGAATGCCGAGGTGAGATTACAATCATGAGAATTATTGAGGAACAACAGTTTTGGGCGGAGCGCGAACAGCGGCAGGCATTGAACTTGGACAGCTCAATAGACGAGGCGGTACTCGGAATCATCCAAGATGTAAGGCGCAGAGGGGATGATGCGCTCCGTGAGATGACGAAAAAGTTCGATGGAGCTGAGATTCAAGAGTTGGTCGTGTCATCGGAGGAATTCAAGGAGGCGAGGGCTCTTATCCCTCAAGAAGTGTATACCAGTTTAGAAAAGGCAAAACAGCGGATCGAGTCATTTCACGCCGAGCAAAAAGAACGTTCTTGGTTCATCCAACAGCAGGACGGTGTGCTGCTTGGCCAGATGGTGACACCGATAGAACGGGTCGGAATCTATATACCGGGTGGAAAAGCCGCGTATCCATCCACAGTTTTAATGAATGCAATTCCTGCAAAGCTGGCGGGGGTCCAGCATCTGGCGATGGCGACGCCTCCCCGGCAGGATGGCAAAGTAGAACCGGCAGTTCTGGCGGCAGCGGAGATAGCCGGAGTCGATAAAGTATACAAAGTGGGAGGAGCCCAAGCAATCGCCGCATTCGCTTATGGGACGGAAACAGTAAAGAAGGTATCCAAAATTACTGGACCAGGTAACAGCTATGTCGCCCGTGCTAAGAAATGGGTGTTCGGCGATGTCGCGATCGACATGATAGCCGGGCCGAGCGAATTATGCATCGTGGCGGATGAAGCTGCCAATCCGGTTTTTGCAGCTTCCGATCTGCTCGCCCAGGCGGAGCACGATGAACAGGCAGCAGTTGTTTGTGTGACGACTAGCCGTTCATTTGCCGAACAGTTATCCGTGCAAGTGAGTGAGCTGCTAGGACAGATGGAGAGAGGGGAAATTGCCAAAAAGTCTGTCGAGGGCCAAGGGCGGATTATTGTCGTGGATACGCTGACGGCCGCATGGGAAATCGTCAACACTTTGGCACCGGAACATTTACAGCTGTTGGTAGAAAACCCGATGGAGCAGCTTCCCAATATACGGAATGCTGGAGCGGTTTTCATCGGTCCGTATTCGCCGGAAGCGCTCGGCGATTATATGGCGGGACCAAACCATACATTGCCGACGAACGGCACCGCGGCCTTTTCATCGCCGCTCGGTGTGTATGATTTTGTGAAGAAATCAAGTCTCATTCAATATACAGAGAAAGCGTTGGGCGCTGTGGCGGAGGACATCATCCGACTGGCAGAAGTCGAGGGATTGACAGGCCACGCCCAATCGATACGAGTACGGGAGGGATCAGTAAATGCGATTGGAACAATTGACTAGACACACGACAGAGACAGCTGTGGAGCTGGAACTCAACCTGGATGGTACCGGGCGAACTGAAATTCAAACGGGTGTCGGTTTTCTCGATCATATGCTCACATTATTCACTAAGCATGGCCGTTTTGATCTAAAGGTGGAATGTGATGGTGATCTGGAAGTCGACCAGCACCATTCGGCTGAGGATGTCGGCATAGTACTTGGGCAGGCGTTTGCAAAGTGCATTGGTACAAAAGAAGGCATTGAACGGTATGCCACTGTGTCAACGCCGATGGACGAAGCCTTGTCGACTGTCTCTATCGATATTAGCGGACGTTCCTTCCTCGTGTACAGTGTGGAAGGATTGAAAGACAAAGTGGGTGATTTTGATACCGAACTGGTGGAGGAGTTTTTTCTAGCATTTACTAGGCATGCCGGTATTACGTTGCATATTCAGTTGGATTACGGTAAAAACAGCCACCATATAATTGAGTCGATTTTCAAGAGCTTTGGCAGGGCGCTTCGCATAGCAAGTGCTGTTAATCCACATATTAGCGGGGTGCCTTCTACAAAAGGCACATTATGAGGGGGGATCTCCATGATTTTATTTCCGGCAATTGATATTCGAGGGGGCAACTGTGTTCGTTTGCTTCAAGGAAATTATGAGGATGAAGTAATTTATCATCATTCGCCTGTTGAAATGGCGAAGGAATTTGAAAAGCAAGGCGCTGAATTTATTCATATCGTTGATTTGGATGGGGCCAGGTCAGGTGAAACTATCAATCAGCAAGTGATTCAGGATATTGCAGCTGCTGTGCGTGTCCCTGTACAGGTAGGAGGCGGCATCAGGTCACTCGAAGTAGTGAAATCCTATTTGAATGGAGGCGTTAACCGGGTCATTATCGGAACCGCCGCCATAGAGAACCGGACATTTTTGCGAGAGGCAGCCGCTTTGTATGAGGGCAGGATTGCCGTTTCAATTGACGCCCGCAATGGATTCGTTGCTACGGACGGTTGGACGGAAACGAGCGCTGTGAAGGCTGTGGATTTACTTGAGGAGCTTCAGCAGGCTGGTGTATCCACTGTTGTTTACACAGATATTTTAAAAGATGGCATGCTGCAAGGACCGAATTTTGAAGAACTGGAACTAGTCAATCAAATGGCCGATTTAGATATCATCGCATCAGGCGGTGTTTCAACAGAAGAAGATGTTCGTAGATTAGCAGACATGGGGTTATACGGGGCAATCGTAGGAAAAGCGTTATACGAAGGCAAGGTATCCATGAACTCATTACAGGAGGCGATTAGTAGATGAAGCTGAAACGAATCATTCCATGTATGGACATTGATAATAGAAAAGTTGTGAAGGGACGAAAGTTTCTCGATGTACAAGAAGTGGCAGACCCATTAGAACGCGCAAAAAAATATGTGGCGGACGGAGCAGATGAACTCGTATTCTATGATATTTCCGCGTCTGTCGACGGACGGGAAATGTTCTTGGACTTAATCCAAGAAATTGCGGCTGTCGTGCCGATCCCTTTCATTGTCGGTGGCGGCATTAAATCGTTAAAGGATATCGAAAATGTGCTGGCTGCGGGCGGAGACAAAGTTTCGATAAACAGCGCGGCATTAACGGATCCGGATTTAATTCCGGAAGCGGTGAAACGCTTTGGGCCGGAACGAATCATGCTTTCGATGGATGTGAAACGGGCTGGCGACGGAAAGTGGAAGGTATATGCCAAAGCCGGAAAAGAAGAGACCGGCATCGATGCTATAGAATGGGCAAAGACAGGGGAGCGCTGGGGAGCAGGCGAACTAGTCGTCAACAGTATTGATGAGGATGGCGTAAAAGCCGGCTACGACATTGAATTATACAAGGCGCTGGACGAAGCCGTCAGCATTCCGGTCGTGGCAAGCGGTGGCGCTGGAACGAAAGAGGACTTCCTAGAAGTGTTGACGAATGGGCGTGTGGAATCGGCTCTGGCTGCATCGGTCTTCCACTATGACGAGATCGGTATCAAAGAATTAAAACGATTTTTGCAAGACCGTGGTATTGATGTGAAGGATGATTGCTATGCGGAGTAATTTGGAAGGTTTGCGATACGACGAAGATGGTCTGATTCCTGCGATTGTGCAAGATCAAAGGAATGGCGACGTGTTAATGCTGGCTTATATGAACAAAGAAGCAATCCAGCAAACACTTGAGACAGGGGAAACATGGTTTTACAGCAGATCCAGGCAGGAACTATGGAATAAAGGGGCTACATCAGGCAATCGCCAGCAAGTGAAGAGCTTGTCCGTTGACTGCGATAAAGATACCGTCCTCATCCAAGTCGAGCCACTGGGTCCTGCTTGCCATACTGGTGAAGAAACTTGTTTTTTCACCGCCGTTTCCGGGGAATCCAAGGTACGCAATATCTTGTTCGAGCTCTCGGATGAGATTCAAGGCAGACGCAACGATCCAGTGGAAGGTTCATATACTTCCTATCTATTTCGGGAAGGGATCGACAAAGTATGTAAAAAGATTGGGGAAGAAGCGACGGAAGTTGTGATTGCAGCTAAAAATAAAGATACAACTGAATTAAAAAACGAGCTCGCTGACTTGGTCTACCATGCGCTGGTCCTAATGGAACTAGCGGATGTATCGCCGGACGATGTAGTTGGCGTATTACGCGAGCGGCGTTTGAAAAAGGAAGTGCCAGCCAATGACTGAACTGTGGAGTTCCATGGTGCGGCGAACGGATCCTTACATACCAGGAGAACAGCTGGAACTGGAAGGGCTGATTAAGCTGAATACGAATGAAAATCCGTATCCGCCAAGTCCAGCTGTCAATCAAGCGATCCAGGAGGAAATGCAACGGAATTTGCAGCGCTATCCTAGTCCTAGTGCGGATGAATTGCGGGAAACGATTGCCGAGTCATTTGGCTTTTCGAAAAAAAATATTTTCGTCGGCAATGGCTCCGATGAAGTGCTTGCTTTCTCATTTATGGCCTTTTTCGAACCAGGCAAACCAATTCTTTTTCCGGATGTCACGTATAGTTTCTATCCGGTTTATACCAAACTCTTTGATATTTCCTATGAACAAATCCGCTTGAATAATGATTTTACACTGCCAGTGGAACAGTTCTTTCAATCAGCAGGAGGCGTGATATTGCCAAATCCGAATGCACCGACCGGTCTATATGAGGAACTGGATGAGATCGAACGGATTCTGCAGGAGAATGAAGGGCGTGTCGTCATCATCGACGAAGCGTATATTGATTTTGCCCCGAAATCTGCTGCCTGTCTTGTTCAAACCTATGATAACTTGCTCGTCGTGCAAACGATGTCAAAATCAAGGTCTCTTGCAGGTCTGCGGGTTGGCTATGCGATCGGGAACGAAAAGTTGATTGAAGGATTGATTCGCATAAAGGATTCTTTCAATTCGTATCCGGTCGACCGCCTGGCGCTGGCAGGAGCAAAGGCCGCTATGGAAGACGTTGCGTATTTTCGGAATACGACAGCGGCAATTCTCAAAACGCGCGAGCGAGTGATTAAGCAACTGCAAAAAATGAATTGCACCGTACTTCCGTCTGCCGCTAATTTTGTTTTTATTAAGTATGATGAATGGGAAGGCCAGGCCATATACGAACAATTAAAGGCTCATGGCATCCTTGTTCGGCATTTCAATGCCGAAAGAATTTCCGATTTTATTCGCGTCACGATTGGAACTGATGAACAGATGGATGTATTTTTGAATGAATTGTCTTCAATATTGGCATCCGCGTCTCCCGTCCAACCGTAAAGCTGTTATACTAATCCCTAAGAGATAAAAGAAGGGGACGGGATGACAATGATGACACCCAAATATATTGATGTTGCACTAATCATTTTTCTAACCTATTTCACAATCAATCGCTTTATGGAAGGGCATACGTGGATCGGCGTAATGCTTACTGTATTGACGCTCATGAATGTGCTTGTCTTATTCATGAAAATTAAACAGGATAAAGTTCAAGGAAAAGACGCAAAATAACCGTAAAATGAGGATGTTTTCAACAGCTGTGAGTTAACTTCCTGTCAGATTTGTGGTATACTGACTGAATGCAAAACGAGAAGCGAGGAATTGCAATGAAAAAATCAATTTACGGTTTGACTTTGGAGCAGCTGACAGATTGGTTAGTGGAACAGGGACAAAAGAAATTCCGTGCCGCACAGGTTTGGGATTGGCTCTATAAAAAACGAGTGGTCCGCTTTGAGGACATGAAGAATATAAATAAAGAATGCCTGCAATTGTTGGAGGATAACTTTCAAATCCAAACATTGGAACAGGAAGTTAAACAAGTTTCGGCAGACGGCACGATTAAGTTTTTATTCAAAATGCAGGACGGCAATTTGATTGAAACCGTATTGATGAAGTTTCCTTACGGCCAATCGGTCTGTGTAACGACACAAGTCGGCTGCAACATCGGCTGCAGTTTCTGCGCCAGCGGCTTGCTGCGGAAAAATCGCGATTTGGATGCAGGAGAAATCGTCGGTCAGATCATGAAGGTCCAACAGCATTTGGATGAGCTTGGGGAAGAGGAACGGGTCAGCCATATCGTCGTCATGGGAATCGGTGAGCCATTCGACAACTACACGAATTTGATGAATTTCCTTCGTGTCGTGAACGATCAAAAAGGGTTATCGATCGGTGCGCGTCATATTACCGTATCGACAAGTGGATTGACGCCGAAGATCCGCGAATTCGCGGAAGAGAATATCCAAATTAATCTCGCCGTATCACTTCATGCACCGAACAATGAACTGCGAACACAGATCATGAAAATTAACAAAGCGTATCCAATCGAGAAATTGATGGAAGCGATCGATTACTACTTGGAAACGACCAATCGCCGGATTACGTTTGAATATATTCTGCTAAATGATGTGAATGATCACGCTGCTGAGGCGGAACAACTGGCGAAGCTCCTATACAATAAGCGACACTTGTCGTATGTCAACTTGATTCCATATAACCCGGTTGACGAACATAGCCAATACCAGCGCAGTGAACCAGCCTCCATCAAGACGTTTTATGAGACGCTGAAGAAACGCGGAATCAATTGTGGCGTCCGTCTGGAGCATGGAACAGATATTGACGCGGCATGCGGTCAGCTACGCAGTAAACAAATTAAGAAAAATAAAGTGAATGCGTAAGCGCACTCTACCAACATAAAAGACTGTCATCCGCCCGAACTGATTCGGCTGATGACAGTTTTTTTTTTCAGTTATCGCTCATCAGATTGCCTTCTTGAGCCAGCGGTGAAAAACGTGCAGTGAAAAAGCGTAAGGTTGGCGGTTCATAATCCATGCGCAGACCGCAAATCGAATCCCGCTTATTATATAGCTCAATAATGGAATCCGCCACAACATCCATATGGTTATTCGTATAAACCCGACGCGGAATCGTCAGTCGCACGAGTTCCAGCTTAGGTTTATTATGTTCTCCTTGCTGATTCCGTCCGGCAGACACAATGCCCCGTTCCATGCTGCGTACACCCGAATCCAAATAGAGAGCTGCCGCTAGTGCCTGGGCAGGAAACGCTTCTTGTGGGAGGTGTGATAGGAATGAGCGGGCATCCAAAAACACGGCATGGCCGCCAATTGGTTGGACGACCGGAATGCCTGCTGCAATCAACTGTTCCCCGAGGTGCCGCACTTGTCCGATTCGATGTTCGATGTAGTGATCATCGACAGCTTCCCTAATGCCGACAGCCATCGCTTCCATGTCCCGTCCCGACATCCCGCCATAGGAAGGCATCCCTTCGTAGACAACAACCAATTCCCGTGAACGGATGTACAGCTCCTCGTCGTTCATCGCCAGAAAGCCGCCCATATTGACGAGACAATCCTTTTTCCCGCTCATAGTGCAGCCATCCGAGTAGGAGAGCATTTCTTTCAATATATCCGCGACAGGTCGGTGGCTGTGACCCTCTTCGCGTTCTTTAATAAAATACGCATTTTCCACACAGCGCGTCGCATCGAACATCACATCGATTCCATGAAACTTGCAAAGCATGTAGACATCCTTTAAGTTTTGCATACTGACAGGCTGTCCGCCTGCGAGGTTCACTGTCACAGCTACACATACATAGGGAATCCGATCTGCCCCAACCTCTTCGATAAGGCTCCCTAGTTTTTGGAGATCTACATTCCCCTTAAATGGATGCTCGAATAGCGGATCATGTGCCTCGTCAATAATAATGTCAACGAAGGTTGCACCATTCAATTCCTGGTGGGCTCTCGTCGTCGTGAAGTACATATTCCCAGGTACGTAATCGCCTGGCTTAATCTTCAATTGCGAGAGAATATTTTCCGCACCGCGGCCCTGGTGAGTAGGCAACACATACTGATAGCCGTAAACATCCCGTACGGCTTGTTCAAGCCGTTTCCAGCTTTTGCTTCCGGCATACGCCTCATCGCCCGTCATGAGTGCGCCCCATTGCGCGTCACTCATTGCGGTTGTCCCACTGTCAGTGAGCAAGTCGATGTACACATCTGCGGAATCAATGAGGAACGTATTATATCCGGCTCGTTCCAGTGATTTTTTTCGTTCGTCATACGTCAGCATCGCAAGCGTTTCGACGCTTTTGATTTTGTAAGGTTCAGCCGTTCTTCTAGTCAATGCTTCCAGCCCCTTTGTAAATATAGATCCATTTTTACAACCGTGCTTCTACTATATTTCAAGGAGGGGATAAATATCCCGGTTACTACTAAAAAGTGGCGGGGGATACAATTTTTGAAGTGAGGAATGGAAGTACAGGGGAGGCGAGTTTAAATATCCACTATGCAAAGTTTGGTAGGCGAGTGAGACGGAATACTGCGAACTCTGTCTGGCAGTGGGAGCTAGTAAAACAAATGAAACCAATCAACTCATCGAAGAATTCGCTGACTGACCGAATTTCATTTTTCGAGGGGATTGTATTTTAGGAAGACAACTAAATCATATAACTGCCACTTTACTGTAGTTTAGGAACTGCTATTTATGTAGGACGCAAAAAAAACCTCGCGTGTGAGGTTTTAAGATTATCATCTATTATTCATTCCTTTTTTTATGGCAGAAATTGCAGAGTCTAGATCTTCATAAGAGTCGATAGTGTTGTTCTGCAAATTTAATAACTCGTAGCGATTTTCCTTATAACTAATGGCTAACCGAGGCACTTGTTCTTCGTCATTGAAGGTTAATGATATATCGGTCGTTGGATAATCCGTTAGGATATCAAATAATGATTTTGTTATGTTACTAGAAATTCGTTTTCACATCCTTCCCTTTTAGGAAGGTGACTAAGAGAAGTCTAGTAGTTCCTGTATACGATGTCCTTATCATATCATAAATCACGTAACTTAGATATGAAAAAGCATTTTTTTACAGGGTTTTAGTGGTAAGTAATTAAGTGTAGTAAACTAGTCATCATTGTTTCGTAGAATTGGCTGCTAGCAAAACCAATTGCCGAGAAAGTGCACTTGTGATTCCAATTTCGACACAAAAAAAGACTAGAAACCAATTGTTCTAGTCCTCATCCATTCAAGAGGGTCGGTTAGTTCCATTTGTTGTGGAAAGTAACATTTTGACCGCCTGGACGATCAAGGTGATGCCGAAGCCAAATGAAGTAATGATGAAGAGGGAAAGGATTCCCGCGGCATCCCCCCAGCCGTCTTTGTCCATAATAAAGCTTCGGAACATTTCTGCGAAGCCGATTGCCAAGGAGGCCATGAAAATCCAAAATCCTGCTTTCATTTTGTAAAATCGCAAGAGAGTCGCCAGCATACCGACTGTCAGGCCAAAAACGGCAAATGTCAAATAGTTTTTTACCTCTAGTTGGTTTCCTAAAATAGTTCGTGTACCCAGTATTAGAAGGACGAACGATGTCAAAGCCGTAAAGAACCCAAGCTTCCAAAGTTTCGAATCCATAATCGCACCTGCTTTCCATCTACATCATACATGAAAATGAAAGAGGGGGAAAGCAAAGAAAGACCCTATCCAATGGCGGATAGAGTCTAGACTTACATTTATTTTTTTGCAATTAATACCAGTTTCCCGTGGTCCAATTCACGCTCTGCATCTGCAGCTTCTTCTGCAGTCAGGCCAGCTGCCTCCATCTTGTTGCGCAGCTCATCTCCGCGGGATGTGAACATATTTTTCATGCTGTCCAGGAAGCCTTGCTCTGCCATGCCGACTTTTTCTGTATCGAGCGCTTCTGTAATATCGTCCGAACGTTTTTTATCATGTGCGAAAATGTAAATATCATCATGTGAGTAGCCTTGAGTTGCTAACTCTTCGATTTCTTTTTTGGCTTGTACTGCATTTTCAACGATTTTTTTCAATGTCATAAATAATCCCTCCAAAACGTATTTGTCTATCTATACCTCGAATGCAAAGAATTAAACAAATACTGTAGGAGGAATTCCAATTTACAATGGATAAAAATCTCCCCTCAACTTACGGTAAGACGTCATGAAATCAGTAGGATCCGTTTTCACTTCAAAGGTGAAGAGACCCTGATTTGTATGCAAATAGAAGAGTCCATCGCCGTTTGAAAAGGGCCGGTACGACACATCATGGACGTGTGTCAGTTCAAAGGTATGACTGGGCGTGCAAATTTTTTCGACGTATAAGTGAATGGCATGAGCCGATTGCTGCTGTTTCTGTTCAAACCACTCAACCGATCGTTCCACTTTAAAAAAAGGAAGGCTGGATATGACTTCTTTCATCGGTTCACTCACTGTAAAACCTCCCGATGCGAGTTTTATTTATGTTTATCCTATCAGTTTTACGACCATGAAAACAAACGAAAGAATAATTTTATCTTAGCTTCTTGATATCGCGTATGATTTGTTTGACATATTCATCATCGACATAATTGTATTCATCCACTATATATCCTTCCCGGTCAATCAGATAAAAATTCGTCCCATGAATGACTTGGCTCGAGGTTTTTGGTTTTTGCACAATGGTCTGAAACTCTGAAACCGCCATTTCCTCGATATCTTTCTGGGAATAGCCCGTTAGCATATGCCAGTTTGATTCATCGTCAGTGAACTGTCCTACATATTGTTTTAAAAGTTCCGGGGAATCAACAGTCGGATCCACAGTGAAAGAAACGAATTCAACATCCAAGTCTTCTTCACGCATTACCTTCTGTAAATCAGCCATTTCACTTGTCATCGGTGTACAAACCGTTTCACATTTTGTGAAAATGAAACTGGCGATCCATATTTTATCCTGCAGTTGTTCCGTTCCAAATTCATGACCGTCTTGATCTGTAAATGCAAAAGGAGGGATACTTGGCCCTGAATAGTTTTTTCCACCGCATCCGCTTAATACAAAAAACAGCATGAGAACACTAATCCATTTTTTATTCATCATACTCGTCCCTTCTGCCAGTAGGTAAGGAGGGCAACCCGATCGTTACAGTTGTCCCATTTGATTCATCACTCTCAATAGTAAATGTGCCACCGTGCATCCTGACAATTTCTTTAACAATTGATAGGCCAAGGCCTGTACCTCCTGTTGTTCGGTTCCTCGCTTTATCCGTTCTGAAAAAACGTTCACCGATGTGGGCAAGATCCTCTTTGGGTATGGAAATGCCTGAATTGGTCAGTCTGTAGGAAGCCTGTCCATCTATTTCTCTCAGTTGTAGTTGAAGAAAACTGTTTGGATCGGCATATTTGATCGCGTTATCAATTGTATTGTAAAAAACTTGCTGGATTCGTTGCGGATCTCCTTCTACAATAATGTCTTCCTCCAGTTCCAGTTGCATCTCTGCATTTTTCTCGGTCAAACGGAATTGGAATAGCTCAAGTGTGTCGAGCAACAATTGGGCGATGGCGATCGGCTGATACTCCATTTTGTACATGCCATCCTGCAGATGGTTAAGATCAGCAAGATCATTGATTAATTTATTTAAACGCTCTGTCTCTTTCTCTATCGTTGCCAAATACGATTCCGCTTCTTCCGGTGAAGAATAGATCTTCTCCTGTAAGACATGGACATACCCGCTAATATACGTAAGAGGAGTCCGTAATTCATGGACGATGTTGGAGGTGAATTCCTTTTTTTGCTCCTCCTGTTTCTCCAATGAATGGCTCATCGAATTGAACGCGTCTGCCAGTTGGCCAATCTCATCATTGCGATTGGTAAGCATTCGTTTCGAATAATTTCCCTTTGATATTTCCCCGGCCAAGTGCTGCAAATCCTGCAACGGTTTAAAAATCGATTGCCATGCCCGGTTAACGACGAGGAACAAAATGAAGAAGAACAAAGTTCCAACCGCTATGAGGATCGGTATGCTCTCACGAAAAACATCTTGAATGTCTGCAAGAGGAACGTAGATATAGATGAACCCGATTAGGCCGTCGTTTCCTTTGATTGGAAAGATAGCACCGAGCACTTCTCGTCCCAATTCCTCCACATATCCTTTTTTGACGACATAAGCTCCCTTTTCAAGGGAGGAATAATCATTCTTGTCCACCAGATTTTTATAGTCCAGCTTATATGGAAAGTACGTTGTTAATTCATCAAGCTGATCCACTACAATAATTTCATATTCGGACACAATATTATACCACTGGATTTTTTCGATGATTTCGTCACTCAGCTCCCCATAATGATAGTGGGAGGCTGTCCGTTTTCCTTGATACACAATGGACTCTTCCATGCTGTCCAAATAAAGCTTGGAATACAGGAAATGGATGAAAAAGAATGAAAACAAGATGGTGAACGCAATACTTGAAAGGAGAACAGCAAGGAGTTTCCTGCTCAAGGTCAAGTTTTTCATGTTACACCTCGAACTTATAGCCGATGCCCCAGACAGTTTCAATCAATTTTCCTGAATCTCCTAGTTTAAGCCGGAGCGTTTTTATATGCGTATCAACTGTCCGATCGGTGCTTTGGTGATCTTGGCCCCAAACAAGGTGGAGAAGCTGCTCTCGCGTAAATACCCGGCCTTTATGTTTCATCAGTACTTGCAACACGCCAAATTCCTTCAAAGTTAAGCTGATCGGATTCCCGTTTAAAGTCACCGTATGGGCATCGGTATCGATGACCAGTGGACCTACGTTCAGGATCTCTGCTTTTTCAGTTCGTCCATACGTGCGGCGAAGCACCGACTCGATGCGGGCAAGCAACTCGCTAGGCAAAAATGGTTTGACAATATAATCATCTCCGCCGATTTTCAGCCCTTGCACTTTATCCCATTCTTCTCCCCGCGCGGAGAGAAAGATGAGGGGAATATCCGAAATCTGTTTAAGTTCAGCTGCAAAAGTAAATCCATCCATATAGGGCATCATGACATCCACGATGCATAAATCAGGCTTCACCTCTCCAAGACGTTTCAAAGCATGTAACCCGTCCGTCGCCTCTTCGACAAGA
This sequence comes from Sporosarcina sp. NCCP-2222, assembly GCF_023168145.1. Classification (GTDB taxonomy): domain Bacteria; phylum Bacillota; class Bacilli; order Bacillales_A; family Planococcaceae; genus Sporosarcina. The sequence continues at coordinate 632,128 of NZ_BQYK01000001.1, read as the reverse complement.
TAGCCATCTTTCTCTAAAAATGTTCTAATCAGTCTTCTCATTTGAGGCTCGTCATCTATAATTAATACGGTGAGTGGCTTTTTCATACTCTTACCTCTTTTCAATAAAGCATAATTACTTACAGTCTGCTTGGATAATGTGAAATTAAAATGAAGTTCACTACTTCACACGAATTTCTAAATCAGTTTATATAATCATACTGAACTTTATTGTAAACGTTAAGCATGTAATGTGAGAGGAGCAAATCGAATGAAGAAGATAAGTTGGCTAATTAGTGCTGGCATGGTAATGATGCTGGTAGCCTGTGGAGCAAGCAAAGACAAAGCAGCTCCAGATTCCTCGGAGAGTGAAGAAATCCTTCCCATTTCCGTAGAATTGACTGTACCTGAAAAAGCGGAGGTCAATGAAACCATTGTTATGGAAACGGTGGTTACCCAAGGCGAAGAGCAAGTGGATGACGCGAATGAAGTGGTCTACGAGATTTGGGAGGAAGGAAAGAAAGAGGAATCTTACAAGGTCGAGACATCCAATGAAGGAAAAGGCCTTTATAAAGCCGAAACCTCCTTTGAACATGACGGCCAGTTCCATATTCAAGTCCATGTCACAGCGCGTGATATGCATACGATGCCGGAGAAAGTTGTAACGGTCGGCAATGGTGGAAACAATACTGTGGAAGAAGGCCATGAGCACGGCGGTGACCATGAACACGGGCATAGCGAAGGATTCTCCATGCATTTCATGGAACCGGATGCACCAGCTGCTGGCAAGTCGACAGACTTAGTGACACATTTGCAAATGAACAACGAACCTTTGGAGAATGTAGAGGTCCGTTACGAAATCTGGAAAGAGGGGCAAGAAAAACACGATTGGGTAGATGCTGAGGAGGCTGCGAAGGGTGAATATCATTCTTCCTTTACATTCCAGCAAGCCGGGGAATACACAGTCAAAATCCACGTTAAAGATGACAACGATTTGCATGAACACGAAGAAAAAACAGTCGAAGTAAAATAAGCAAAAGACCGCGTGCAGAAAATGCTGCGAAAAGGAAAACGATCCTGTTCGCGGTTGCACGCGGTCTTTTTATTACAAGCATCAGATGAAAATTTCATATAAGCCAATCAGTACAAGAAGTACTCCCGCGATTCTGTCGGACTGCTGGCCGAACCACGTATAGCCGATCCGATGGCCAAGTTTGACACCAATCCCGATGGAGATGAATGAAAACACTCCGATGGAAAGGGAAGCCAGGAAAGGGGGAACTCCTGTAAATCCTGCTCCAAACCCTATGGTCAGGCAATTGATCGCCAGAATAAAACCAAGCACGATCGACTCCTTCCAGTGTATGGTCGTGATCCGTGAAGGATTGCCCGTCGACTGGCTGCCTGGTTTTAAAATGAACCAGCAGCCTAGACCAATTAGAGCGAGACCGCCCAGAATGTTTGCGACATTCATCGGAATATATCCGGAAATCCAGCTGCCTGCCAGAATGGAGAAGTAGGCAAAAAGCATGGAAATGAAAGAGATGACCACATTATACACGATCGGTATACGATGATAACGTAATCCGTATGACAGACTGATGCCCAAATTGTCCAAGTTTGCAGCTATTCCAATAAGAATGATGGTTAGCAATTGCATTTTCATCCCTCCGCAATTGACGTTTCGTTTTGTATTTATATGATTGGGTCATCAGGAGAGAGTGGGCGTGGAGTCAGCATCCAAGGAAAGGATGCGGCAATCATGATATGATGGAAGGACATGAAGGAGGGCCAGATACTATGGCAGAACATCAATTTCATTTGAAAGCGGACTGGCCGGGTCTCCGCAATGACGTGGGAACGATTGAAGCGCTCCATTTAAAAACCAAGGTTTCGATTCCGATTGAAATGGACGGTCCCGGAATTGGAACAAATCCGGATGAGATGCTGCTTGGAGCGGCTGCGACATGTTATATCATCACATTGGCTGCGATGATGGAGAGAAGCCATATCGAGAAGCGGAGTTTGACGATGGAATCCGTCGGTATCGTGGATGTGACGAACGGAGTCATTACATACAAGAAAATTATCCATAAGCCGGCCATTACTTTGATGGAAAATGCATCTGAGGCAGAGCGGGAACTGACAAGACAATTAACTGCAAAGGCCGAAGCTTCTTGTATGATCAGCCGGGCACTCAGAGGAAATGTTGAGGTATTGGTGGAAGAAAACATTCGGTAATGCCAAGCTGCCAGACAAAAAATGTTCAAAAAATACCTGATGTACCTTTGTGCTGCTGGAGGATTTTGAAACAATCATGGTAGAATGGCGTTATCGTGCTTTGATCCGGCTTTAGACTGGAAAATTGATAAAGTACTTTTGATTGACGAAGGAGAGAATAATAATGACTGATTATCCGAAAAAAACATGTTCCGTAGAACGCCTCGTAACCGTACCTGCGGATGTTAAAAAAGTATTGGAAGGCAAGAAGACAGCGACACGACGAAACGGTGTCTATGCATATCCGGGAGAAATTATGGTGCTGGAAGGCAAGGAGTTCAAGGTTGATAAGCTATATGCTCAAACACTTGGCGAATTGACGGAAGAGAATGCAAAACAAGAAGGCTTTGATAATCTTGAAGACTATAAACAATCCATACTGTCCTTACACCCTAAAATGCCATGGCTTCCGACGATGAGCGTGTGGGTGCATGAATTCAGCGCTGTAGAGAATTAACATAGGCCGTTTCATGAATGTTACGGTCTATGACATAATCCTGTATTTCCATATCGTAAGTGCCGTCCTGGCAATTGGTCCATTGTTTGTACTGCTTCTTGTCATTAAACAACTGAATGGCGTGCAACGGGAGATTGAGCGGTCCTATGTGTCGCTCATCTCTGTGGCCGTCCGTTTCATTATGCATGCAGGGCATGCTTTAGTATTGACGGGCGCTCTCCTCATTCTGTTTGGACCATGGCCTTGGTATACGTCCTGGGTGATTATGACACTCGGCGTCATGCTGTTATCTGCTTTTTTTCTAGCAAGCGGCTTTACAAGGGTGCTTAGGCGCTTCGGGCAGGCAGAGGATAAACGCATCATTTTGAGTAGACTATGGAATACGACATGGATTTACATACTGCTGATGTTAGTCATGTTGTGGCTGATGGTGCAAAAGCCAATACTTTGGTAGCGTTCCGCTGTACATATCATGGTATCTAAAAGAAGTAGATGCTCAATGCAAAAAGGCTGAGATATTTCATCTTAAAGCCTTTTTTTGTTGGCCTGCTCCGCCAGATGGATGAAAAAATTGGATGACAAGTACAAGAGGGAACGGTATAATCTTCAAAACAGAATGGGGTGGGGTTATGAGGTTTAAGCAATATGAAGATGCAGATCGTTTCGCTCAGGTGGCGGAACCGATTTTAGAGCAGGGAGAAGATGTGAACAGTCTGTTTTACGGTGTCTTGCAGGCCATTCGCGCTGGAAAATATGCAGATCCTTTTATGGGAATTGTCGAAGAGGAAGGCGAATTATTGGGACTGTTCCAAATGACGCCTCCGCATGCATTAAACATTATTGTTGCAGCAGAAGATCGGATCGAGGAAATATTTCAGGAAGCAATACGGTATATTCTCGAACATTCCATTCCTGTGCAATCAATCATCAGTCAAAAACCTTGGGCAGAGCGATTTTCAGCAGAGTGGGAAAAGCAAACTGGCCAGACTTCAGTTGTATTAATGGACCAAGGCCTGTATCGGCTTGATGTAACAGATGAGTCTCTCGTGCACAGTCCGGGAAATTGGCGTAAAGCGATCGAAGGGGACAGCTCATTAATTGAAGAATGGTACAATGCCTTCGAATCAGATACCCATCTGCCAGTAACGGACTTAAATGTGGTAAAGGAAAAGGTTTCTAAATTCATTGAGGACGGGGAAGTCTTCGTATGGGAACATGATGGTGAGGTTGTTTCCATGATGAAAAAATCAAGACCGACGAAAAATAGCATCACCGTGTCACTGGTGTTTACGCCGTCTGATCAGAGAAGGAAGGGATATGCCCGTTCATTAGTGGCGCATGTCTCAAAAGAACTTCTTCAAGAGTATGCGTTTTGTGTCCTTTATACAGACATGCTGAATCCGACGTCCAATAAAATCTATAAGGAAATCGGTTATCAACATATTGCAGATTCTGTTCATATCGGCTTTATGTGAAAGAAGAAATCAGGTGGAGAAAACTAGACGTTTTCTCCACCTGATTCATTTTATTGGATACATGCTTCATACCCCGCTCGGTGAAAAGATGCCGAGGGTGGCAATTCTTCCTACAGCTTCACGGATGCGTTCCTCGCTGGCCAACAGCCCGACCCGTACATAACCTTCACCGTGCGTGCCAAATCCGATGCCTGGGGTGACAACTACACCTGCCTGCTGCAGGAGAATGTCGGCAAATGCTTCACTTGTATAACCAGGCGGCACTTTCAACCAAGCAAAAAAGGAGGCTTTAGGAGCTGTCACATCCCAGCCGATCCGCCTGCATTCGGATATGAGAACATCCCGTCGCCGCTCATACAAATCGGTCATGTCCTTGACGCATTGCTGGTTTTCAGATATCGCAGCAATCGCGGCATGTTGGACTGCCGGAAAAATGCTGATGAATAAATAATCTTGCAAACGTCTAAAGGCTTCGATCATTTGTCGATTTCCAACCGCAAAAGCGACACGCCAGCCAGCCATATTATAGGTCTTTGAAAGCGTATACATTTCTACGCCAATATCTTTGGCACCTTCCGCCTGAAGGAAGCTGACAGGCTTTTCACCATCAAATCCAATACCCCCATACGCCATATCATGCAAAATGAAGATGTCATGATCTTTGCCAAATTGAATCGCCTCATCGAAAAAAGCACGGGAAGCTGTGGCGCTCGTCGGGTTGTTCGGATAATTTAAATACATCAGTTTTGCCTGTTCCGTCTGCTCCTTCGTTAATAAGGAGAAATCAGGGAGGAACTGATTCTTTTCCAACAAAGGCATCGTCGCATATTGTATATCTGCTAGACTGACGCCCGATAAATAATCAGGATACCCGGGATCGGGCAAAAGCAGGAGGTCACCCGGATTCATCATGGCTAGCGGCAACTCGACTAGACCGATTTTGGACCCACCGATAATCGCCACTTCGGTATCCGGATCCACATCAACATCGTATTCCCGTTTATAAAAGCCGGCCACTGCCTGTCTCAATTCAGCAGTTCCATTGAATGGCGAATACCCATGAGTTTCTGGCTTCTCTGCCGCTTCTTGCAGCGCCTTAATAATGTGGGGAGGCGTCGGCTGGTCCGGATTCCCCCTGCCTAAATTGATAATATCCTTACCGGCTGCCCGTGCGGCATCCACCTTCTTCACCAGTGACGAAAAGAAATGGGGCGGCATTTGTTGCAAACGATTTGAAATCAGCATTCAACAACCTCGTTCCTTGATATTAGATTAGTCTGACTAGTAACTCCTTTCATCGTACTATATCGTATTGAAGAAATCTATCTTATATTCTGATAGTTTTTTGTAGTGTAGATTTACTTAGTTAGAGGGTCAGGATGGATAATGAGGTTAAGGAGCTTAGTAGCAAGCAGTCAAGGAGGGGGCGGTTACGGGGTTGATTGAATGCTTCATGTTTATTGGTCAGTTTTACAGATATATCGGCTACTTTATCATCAGCACTCGCCGGCATAAACGAGCGGTCGCAGAACATATACGAGCTGTTGGAGATTAGATACAAGTGGTTACAGACAGATACGAGCGGTTAGGGAACTGATACGAGAGGTTCGCGAGGATATACGAGCGGTTCAAGGTGAGATACGAGCGGTCTGAAAGGTCTATGCCCCCAAAAAACAAAAACCAGACGGTATGAAACACTCCGCCTGGTCTATTTCTCATTTGCCGTTGTCCATAATAAAGGCAAGCAGAGAAGTCCAATGATCCATTTCTTTCTTTATCGCCATATATTGGCCCGATTGCTTCTTTAAACGCTTGTCCAGGTTTGAATAGAACCGAATGACTCGAACCGGTTTTTCTTCATCGTCTAGTACGAGTTTCATTTCCAATGTGGCGACTTTCCGGTAGATGATTTTCTTGGCCACAGGCAGTTTGGATTTCGTTTCTTCTTTCCATTCTTGGCCAAGTGCAGCCAATCGTTCGTCTGTCCGCTCATCAGGATTTTTAAAACGTTCTTGCCGGATACCGTTTTCAAACACTTCTACTGCGAGCAGATCTTTGTATCCGTATTCTACTATTTCATAAGGCATGGAAGCATAGGCTTTGTTTACATACTTTCCGTCCCGTAGAGGAGGCACCCACAGATATAATTTACGGTGCTTCTCATCGATCGCTATTTTTGACAGCAGATCATAGGAAACATAAGCATGAGATTCGGTATACGATGGTTTTGCCGGTTGGAAAGTCTCCAAATGCGCTTGTTGTTTCTGTTTGGCTTTTCCTTCCGCTCTCCCGGAAAGATAGAGGAACAGGATGGCGAAGCCGAAAAATAATGCAAAAAATAAAAAGGCCGCCAAAATGGAGTCTTGCCGTATCAATACAAATAACGCGATGGTTCCAATGATTGGTGATAAACATCCTAAGCGGATAAACCAATTGGATTCTGTTGAACGCATGGAATTCACTCGTTTCTCAAATAAACTAGTCTCTCTTTATGATACCGAAAGATTACATGATTGACAATTGCATGACGAATAGAAGGGTAATTTGGCGGCGAGTGGAATTAAAAAAGCGAAGGAAACGGGATGCATTTCCTTCGCTGACTCTATTATGCTTTTGCCGCTTCGATTTCGTCGGTCAATTCGACGAGTTGATCGATCAGCTCACCGATATAAGCGATTGTATCCAATAAAGGCTGTTCCGTCGTAATGTCGACACCCGCCATTTTTGCAAGTTCCGCAGGCGATTTTGTACCGCCGGCTTGCAATACTTTCAACCAATCTTCAACAGCAGGCTGCCCTTCGGAAAGAATCCGCTTGGAAACTTGTGTGGAAATAGTCAATCCGGCACTGTATGTGTACGGATACAAGCCCATGTAGTAGTGAGGCTGGCGCATCCAAGTCAGTTCTGCCCCTTCATTGATTTCCACGTCGTTACCCCAGAATTCTTCCAAGACTCCGCGTTTCAAGCTGTTCAATACGTTGGCGTTCACGCTGCCGCCCTCATCAATTCGGTCATAGACTTTTCGTTGATAAGCCGCTTCCAGCAAGTGTGTAACGAAGTTGTGATAATACGTACGGGCCACAATGGAAGAAATAACCCATCGTTTGAATTTAGGATCATCCGAATTCGAAAGCAAGTGGTTCGCCATCAGCATTTCATTCATCGTGGATGGTGCTTCGATGAAGTAAAGGGATGGACGTGAATTGAAGATGTTCTGATTCTTATGAGCATTGTAGAAATGCCCTGCATGTCCAAGTTCATGTGCCAAGACAAAGACATCTTCCATGCTGCCAGTCCAGGAGATTAGGATATACGGATGGACTCCGTACGGGCTGGAACAGAAAGCACCTGTCGATTTGCCGACATTCTGAGCGAAATCCGTCCAACGTTCTTTGTAGGAACGGTCCACCATGTCAATATAGTCTTCACCCATGATGGCAAGTGCATCATCAATATATTTCTTTGATTCCTCGATCGTGATTTTCGGCTCATAATTCGGATCGAGTGGAATTTTCAAGTCGGAGAAAGTCATTTCATCCAGTCCATGAACCTTTTGAAGGAGCTTTGCATATTTTCGCATATGCGGCGCCAATTCTTTCATAATCAAGTCGATTTGGCGGTCGTACATGGAACGGTCTACTTCTTGACTAAATAATAAATAATCGAAAACTGTTTCATAACCGCGCAGGTCGGACATCGTCTTTTCTTCTTGTAAGTGCATATCATATGTTTTGGCTGTCGTATGCTGGTATTCTCGTAACTTTGCATGGAAAGCATCGTATGCAGCTCTGCGTTTCTTTGTATCTGGCTCTGTTTCCCAGCCGCCTTCAAAAGAAGTGTAGCTGAGCGGATACTTCTCACCATCCACTTCGAATTCGCCAAAGTTAATATCGACAAGCTTCGTCGTGTTGTAAAGGCCATAAGGCGCGTTCAATACAGAAGAAAGTGCCGCCAATGTCTTTTCGACTTCAGGATGAAGGCGATATGGTTTCTCGCGCAGAATTTCTTGCAAATAGAGATTAAATTCCTCGGATTGCTCCGCAGCGGATTGCAATAATTCAGCAGGGAGCTCAGAAAGCTCGCTTGTGACGAATGACAATTGACTGCCTAACTTAGCAGAGATCGAGCCAAATTTGCTGGAGCGCATTTGTGCTTCGTCATTCGTTTGGTCTTCACTCATGGCTAGGCTTGTATACGTACCGATCGGCACCAATTTTTCATAGATGGCAGCATAGCCTTTCAACGCTTCAATGATGGACGTTTCGTCGGCAATGTTACCCTTGAACTTGTCCGCATAAGCGGCAACCTCTTGTTCAAGTTCTTCAATCGCTTTGTTGTAATCGTTTTCGGATTTGAATAAATCACCCAAGTTCCATGTTTCTTCAACTTTTACTTCGGAACGTTTCGGCAAGCTTTTTACCATTCTCATCTCTCCCTTTTATTACGGTATTCGAACTAATATTAAGTATATAGCAGATTGATTGAAAAGTAAAAATGAATAGAAAGATTCTGCCGCTTTTTATTCTTGAACATTGTCCAGAAATTTCTACAGCCTTTCAAACTCTTATTTTCGCGTCTTTTCAATTTCCTCTGCCACGACAAAAGCAAGCTCGTCATTGCCGAAAAGCTGCAATAAATCAAGCATCGTGTCATTTTCTACCACTATATCATCATACGTTTCCTCGGAAGCCAGCAGTTGAGTCAAAATTTCGTTGTCTCTCTGAGTGGGATAGGCAGTTCTGTAAAGTACATGGGGGTCAAGTTCTTTTCTCTGACACCACTGAATGAAAAGCCGAATCATCACCATTTCATCTTCCTGATAAAGTTCAATAATTTTCTTCTGAAAGGTTTTTTTGTCCATGATTGTTTAAGTTCCTTTCCTCCATTATGATTCAAAGTATACTGCAAAATAGAGGGAGATGCTGGGGATGAGAAGATTGGATGTTGTATACACATTAATCGCAAAAGAGGAAAAAGTAGTTTTGGTGAAGAATAGGAAATATGATAACTGGACATTGCCAGGGGGATCGGTAGAAGAAGGCGAGACACTGGAAGAAGCTGCAGTGAGAGAAGTATGGGAGGAGACAGGTCTTACTGTCCAAGTGAAGAAACTGCTCGCGGTGAATGAAACGTTCAGAGAAAAAGAAGGCAATCACGTTCACTTTTTCACTTTTTTAGCACATCAAGTGAATGGGGATTTGGCTGTTCAGGACAAAGAAGGCATTTTGGAAGTGGACTGGAAGGACATGGAGTTTGCCGATCGCCAGATGCCTTATTACGAAGGCGGGATTCGGGGATTGCTTCGTGAATCCATACCTTACTCGTTTCAAGGAGTGCAGAATTGAAATGGCCCGCCTCTCTGCCGAGGGTGAAAACGTTAGGCTGTATATGGTCGGATAAGCGTTTGCTCGTCGAAGAATGCAGAGGTCCCCATTCTAGCGGGGAAGGCATTTACTATCGACCGCTTGGAGGAACAGTCGAGTTTGGCGAGCGTTCGGATGATGCATTGAAACGGGAGTTTTTTGAGGAAATTGGGGAGCAGGTGAAGATTGTTTCCTATATCGGTTGTTTGGAAAATATTTTTTCGATCCAGTCCGAAATGGGACATGAAGTGATTCAGCTATATGACGTCGAATTTGTGAAGGAAAGCAATTATTTGCGTGACCGGTTTAGGGTGCATGAAGGTGAAAAACAGGGTTGGGCAAAATGGATTGCATTTTCCGAATTTATTGAAGGGAAAGCAATTCTCTATCCTGAAAAGCTTACATCCCTACTAGAAAGGGGAGCGAGATGGAACAAAAACAAATGAGCAAAAGAAATCAAGTCGGATGGAACCAATACGCTTATGAAGCCTGGGTAAGGAGACATGGCAGTCCGAGCGACTATGCAAAAGAATTGCAAGCCGCCCCGGCAGATAAAGTGATGTATTACCTAAAAGAAATGGGAGAAGTCAATGGAAAAAGGATCCTGAACCCGCTTGGCTCGAAAGGCAATAAAGCGGTATGCTTCGCTTTGCTTGGAGCTGAGGTGACAGTTGTGGATTTATCAGAGGGCAACCGGCAATATGCCATGGAGCTAGCTGAAGCAGCGGGAGTTCCTCTTACCTATATCGTTGGGGATCTGCTGGACACGCCTCTTCATGACGCAGGAAAGTTCGATTTTGTTCTTCTGGAAATGGGCGTCCTGCATTATTTTGCTGAATTGCCTACGTTATTTAAGAAGATCGCCAGTTTGTTAGCTACAGACGGTATCTTTCTTATTCGGGAATATCATCCGTACGTCGCAAAAGTGATGTGCAATAAAGATGGCGAGGCTGTCTTTGAGGGGAATTATTTTGATGAATCATATACTGAGGAAGATGTCGCATATGCATCTTTACTACCGGAAAGCATCCGTCCGCAGCTTGAAAAGAATTTGATCAGGAGATGGACGATAGCTGAAGTAATCAATTCGTTAATCGTGTCTGGTTTTCACATTGTTAAAATGAAGGAAGATCAGGGAGTGAGCTGGGCCTTTCCAAAAGGAGCACCAGCAGGGATTGAAGACCGGCTTCCGGGAACGTATGCTTTGATTGCAGTGCCTTATTACGTAAGCCAAAGGGGAGTGTAGTATGGGTTATATCGAAGATTTGCGGGCTGAGGTTGGCAACCGGCCGTTGCTGCTGACGGGTGTCGGCGTTGGTGTTCTGAATGACAAGGGAGAAATCTTGCTGCAAAAGAAGGTGGATGGGCGCTGGGGCATTCCGGGCGGCTTCATGGAGCTCGGAGAAACAGCCGAAGAGACCGGCAGAAGGGAAGTTTTGGAGGAGACGGGCATTGAGATTGGCAAGATGCAGCTCGTTAGCGTATTTTCGGGCCCCCAGACTCATACAGTCTTACAAAATGGAGACGAATATTATTCAGTGACCTTGATTTACGCAACAAACGAAGTAATGGGGGGAGAACTTAAAGCAGATGGAGTAGAGACGGCAGAGGCGGGCTTCTTTCCAATTCGCCAATTGCCCGAGCAATTAAGTCCTGCTGTTCAAACTATGATAAAAAGCTATGCCGCACAGATGGGGATATACTAATCGTTAAACCGGAAAAAAGATGTCTTCTTGGACGATCGCAGAAGACATCTTCTCTTCTATCTTTATGAACGGTTAGAGGCGATGAAGCGGACAATCCAATCACCATCTAGCGGTCCATCGACAATTCTGTAGTACAGCATGGAGTTCTGGATGATGAGATTTTCATTTACAACGATGGTGATCGTATTCCCAGTCCCATCTTTCAGAATGATATTAAACTCCTCTATGTCATCTTGTAGTGTGATTTCTTCAGGTTTTAGCTTTTGGACACGATAGTCCTGCAAGAATTGAAGCAGCTGGTCTACTTCATACTCATCGTCGATGACCCATGTTTTAGCAGGAGCACCGAAGATGGGGGGAGTCGTGAAAACCAGTGACTGGAACTCCACATCCATCGACTGAAGCAAATCCTCGAAACGTCTTTCATTATACGCATTAATTTCATCAAACATTGCATACGCCCCTGCGATTACAAGTGCGAGTAACAGTACAGCTCTTGTCTTCATAACCATTTCCTCCTGGAGTCGTTTGTTTAGTATACGCATGCCGCAATACTTTGGAATAGTACATATGCTATGTGACAGAGAGGCAAAACATTAATGGTCAGGTGCAAATGCGGAGCATGCAGAAATTTTTTAGACAGCTAGTAAATGCCAGTGCCATAAAATCTTTGCAAAGTAATCGGTAGAGTAGTGTTATAATTAAAAGAAATTAGACGACTAAAGGGAGGAATGTTCATGAATACGGAAATGAATAAGGCAATCCAGGATGAATATCCAGACGATTTTGCCTGGTGTTTTGGCTGTGGGCGATTAAATAAAGATGGTTATCATTTCAGGACCGGTTGGGATGGGGAACAAACGGTCACATATTATGATCCGGAAGAGAAACATATTGCGATACCCGGTTTTGTATATGGCGGGTTGATCGCTTCCTTAATTGACTGTCATGGAACCGGTTCTTGTGCACTCGCACTGCATCGTAAAAATGGACATGAGCCAGGAGATGGTGCGGAAGTCCCTCGCTTTGTAACTGCTTCATTGCAGGTGAACTATCGCAAGCCGACGCCCCAGCATGTTGAATTAAAGGCAGTGGGAACAGTAGAAGAAATCCATCCGAAGAAGTTTAAGGTGGAAGTACAAGTATTTGCTGGAGAGGAACTGTGTGCAACGGGTGAAGTAGTTGGTGTCGTGATGCCGGCTTCTTTTACAGCGAAGTAATATGCTTTTCCTAAACATCGTGATGAAACGATTATCATGGTTTCCCCGTAAAGGAAGTACTGCTGTTCTTCGGTAAAATGACGAAATAGCCGGAAATGAATTACAGAATAAAAAGTAAAGGTATAGGTGAAAGACATGGTGATGTTATATGTTTTAGGAATTGTAGCGGTTGTAATGTGTGTCCCCATCACGGCGATCATCACAGACCATAAACAAAAAGCAATTAAATTCAAGGCAGATATCGTTCGACAGGAAATTGAACTGGAAAAATTAAAGCAGCAGAACTTCATTATTGAAACGGAAAAAATGAAGTTGGAGCTGGAGCAAATGAAACTGGATTATTCAAGCGGAGCGAAGGAGCTCATTAAAATCGACTAAGGGAGGCCGTGAAGATGGCAGATGATTATGTAACCCCAAAGTACAACGATTTGATTGGAGATATACTAAAGCGGCATACGGATGACGGCGGAATGGAAAATTTAAAAGGGCAGGGCAAGCCGCTCTCTAAGGAATACTTTTCGGGTGATACATTCCAGCACTTTCAGAAAATCGCAAAGGATGCAGGATACAAACCCCATTGGCTCAAGTTGCAGCATGAAATACGTGATGAATTAAACGACATTTCCTTTCAAATGAAGCAGGATGCTTCACTCGATATGCAGGAGAGGATTCAGCAGGTCAATGAAAAGATCGCCGAACATAATAAACACTGTCCACCTCCATTTGTCAAAGGAAAAGTGAGTGTTCAATCGGTCGAGACAGCCAAAAATTTCTGGAATTGATTCATGAGAAAATGGCTGATTTTATTTCTGGCATTTGTCTTGCTTCTTTCAGGCTGTTCTGTAGGAAAGGAAGATGCATCATCATCCAGCCGTACAAACACGGTATTTCTTGAGGAACGTAGTATGCCAAGCGATTTTACTATCCCTAATGTCGATGCGATTGAAAGTTTATTAGAACAAATGACAGTCGAAGAGAAACTTGGTCAATTATTTATTTTTGGATTCGAAAGCAAAAGTTTTTCGCCGCAATTGAAAGAAATGATACAAAAACATCATATAGGCGGTCTTATTCTGTTAGGCAGGAATGTGTCAACGGCTGATCATATGGTAGCTGTATTAAATGAGGCGAAAGCTGCTAATCAAGTGAATCAAATCCCTTTATTCCTTTCAGTTGACGAAGAGGGCGGCCGTGTATCCAGATTGCCGAAAGGAATCCGGAAACTCCCTTCTGCACAAAAGGTGGGGCAAAGGCAGAATGGAGCGTACAATTATCGGACAGGCGAGTATTTGGCGGAGCTGCTACAGTCTTTTGGGTACAATATGAATTATGCACCAGTGCTAGATGTTCACAGCAATCCAGCCAATCCGGTCATCGGTGACCGCGCATATGCGAGTAGTGCACAAGTTGTTGCTGATTTAGGTATCGAGACGATGAACGGCATGAAAGACCATGGTGTCATTCCTGTCATTAAGCACTTTCCAGGGCATGGGGATACAGCAGTCGATTCGCATCACTCCTTGCCAGTTGTCGAAAAGAGTCTTGAAGAATTGAAGCAGACTGAATTACTGCCATTCCAACAAGCCATAGACAAGGGTGCGGATGTTGTCATGGTGGCGCATGTCGTATACCCTGCTTTAGATTCCAAATGGCCAGCTTCCATGTCCAGCAGCATCATTAGCGATCTGCTGCGTGAGCAAATGGGTTTTCAAGGTGTTATCATTACGGATGATTTGACAATGGGCGCGATAACGAATGACCATTCGGTTTCCGAAGCAGCATTGCAATCCTTTTTAGCAGGAAGTGATGTGCTGCTCATCGCTGGCGATGAGGATGAACAATTGAAGACAATACAGTTGTTCAACAAGTCAGTTGCTTCAGGTGCCATTTCCGAGGAACGCTTGAATGAGAGTGTACGACGGATCTTGGAATTAAAAGAGGCTTATGGCTTGGAAGATGATCCGGTTCAGTCGTTCGATGCGGCCGTCGTCAACAATACGTATAAAAAATTAGTGGAAAATCAATAGAGTGATGAAACCTTTATTTTCTTTACCCGTATAAAAGATAGAAAGTAAAAGAAAATGGAGGTGCTACTGTGGAAAACACAGGTCTAAAAGTATTAGTTCACGCCAGCGCATTTTTTGCACCTTTTTTAGTTCCATTCATCCTCTATCTAGTTGTTGATGATCATGAAATAAAGAGGTTGTCCATTCAAGCCTTGTTGTTCCAGGTTATGATGGGATTTGCTATAACCGTTTCGATAATCTTAAGCTTTGTTTTGATCGGAATTCCGCTGCTCATCGCTTTTGGATTGGCAACGATCATTGTTCCGGTTCTGGGCATTATTAAGGCGTTGAATGGTGAAACATACAACTATCCGATTGTCGGTAGGTTTTTCTAAACAATAAATAAGATCGCAGAGGACATCGCCTACGAGCGGGTTCCTGCGATCTTTTGTTTTGTAAAGCGCCAAAATCCTTAATTGAGCATTCATGAAGGCAGTGGGACTTGTATAAGATGTAGTGATCTGAAATTTTTGAAAGGGGATGGGGATGAAGATCAAGTTTACGCTCATGACACAAATATTCATTGCATTTGTTCTGGCCGTTCTGCTGGGAAGTCTGTTCGGGGAGAATATCAATTTTTTAAAGCCGTTCGGTGATTTATTTCTGCGTTTAATAAAATTCATCATTGCTCCGCTCATTTTATCGACGCTTGTTGTAGGAGTCGCAAGCTCATCTGATCCTAAACAGCTGGGACGGATTGGACTCAAAACAATGGTATATTACTTGGCAACAACGGCGATTGCTATTTTGATCGGCCTGCTTATCGCATTTATTATTTCTCCTGGAAAAGGAGTGTCACTTGATTCGGAAGGACTTGTTGCGCCGGAAGCGGCTACACAGGAACCGCAGAGTGCTATTACGACATTATTGAATATCGTGCCCGATAATCCGTTTTCCGCTCTCGCATCAGGCAATATTCTACAGATCATCTTTTTTGCTTTATTCATTGGACTGGCGATTACGCTGGTAGGGGAAAAGGCACAGCCGGTCTACCGATTCTTTGAAGGATTTTCCGAGGTCATGTACAAAATAACAGGGATTGTTATGAAGGTAGCACCAATCGGGATTCTTGGCCTTCTTGCTCCAGTTGTCGGCCAATACGGTTTGTCCGTGCTTCTTCCATTGCTCAAGGTAATTGTCGCGGTTTATCTTGCCTGTATCTTGCACGCATTGATCGTCTATTCCACAGCAGTGAAGGCATTTGCGAAAATGAGCCCGCTCACGTTCTTCAAGGGAATATCGCCAGCTGCACTTGTCGCTTTCAGTACGGCCAGCAGTGCTGGAACTTTGCCGGTGACGATCAAAAATACGAATGAAAACTTAGGCGTACCGAAAAAAATCTCGAGTTTTGTCCTGCCTCTAGGTGCCACAATCAATATGGACGGCACAGCTATTTATCAAGGCGTCGCAGTTATTTTTATCGCCCAATTTTTCCAATTGGAGCTCTCCTTTGTTCAGCTGCTGACTGTTGTTCTCATTACCATTCTTGCATCGATCGGAACTGCAGGAGTACCTGGAGCGGGCATG
This sequence comes from Sporosarcina sp. NCCP-2222, assembly GCF_023168145.1. GTDB lineage: Bacteria > Bacillota > Bacilli > Bacillales_A > Planococcaceae > Sporosarcina. Next base: position 616,056 of record NZ_BQYK01000001.1, on the reverse strand, counting down.
ATCATGCTCGCCATGGTGCTAAGTTCAGTAAATATGCCGCTGGAAGGGATCGCTTTAATTGCTGGAATCGATCGGGTCCTCGATATGATGAGAACTTCTGTCAATATTATTGGGGATGCTTCTGCTGCGGTTGTGGTGGCAGGCACAGAAAAAGAAGAGGACAGCGCAGTTTCATAGACATATGAGAAACATGAAAAAGCGGCAGAAACTACACGGTTTCGCCGCTTTTTTATGTCCGGAATATACTAATCGTTTCCATACCTACAGGTACGGCCGAATTATCGATTCAACCGTTCTTCCACACTGTCAACGATATCTTGGACTGAACGTCCTTCCACGCTGACGACAGGGAAGTCAAACTGATCGACGTTGACATCTCCTAAAGCACGGACGACACCAATATCGCACCCGTTTACATTCTCGTCGCTTTCAAACATTTCTACTTGGTAGCCTTTTTCCTCCAATGCTTGTTTGACATCAGTAAATGGGTTTTCTACAGCCACTTTTGCCATTTGAAGCACCTCCATGTTGTATTATTCTCTCCACCCATCTCTTCCCGCTGACAAATTGGTTAAACATGGGCAGCGGAACTTACATCAATGTTGGCTGGTAAAGGAATGAGCATAACAAACAACAGCAGAATTTTTTAAAAACACGGCAAATCAGCATGAATTCAAGGTGAGATAGAATGATTACAAACCAATTTGGCAGGAAAGTTTGATACTTTCGGCATGACTATCATATACATCTAACAGACGAAAGTTAGGTGGGGAAATAGTGGAATTTATAAGGAAAGCAACGGCCGTAGGAATCGGATGTCTATTTATCTCGATTGGAATCAATCTGTTTCTCGTACCCTTCGGATTTTTAGAGGGCGGCGCTTTGGGTATTAGTTTAATCCTTCACTACATATTGAACGTTAAAGTTGGATTAACATTTTTGCTGATTAGCATTCCGATTTTTATTGCGGCATGGTTTTTGTACAGGCCATTTTTCTATAATGGGATACACGGCCTGTTATGTTCCTCTGTCATTATCGATATGCTTATGCCGCTTAGAGAAGCGGGTCTGAGCGACAAGATGAATCCATGGCTGGGTGCTTTTACAGCGGGAGTCTGTATTGGTATGGGAGCTGGTCTCATGTTAAGGAAGGATATAAGTATCGGCGGGACAGACCTATTGGCACAAATGGCTGCTAAAAAGTTATCCATGAATCCTGCACTGATGATTCTTTGTTTTGATGTCATCATTGTGTCAATTGGCACCATGCTTCTCAGCCATGCACGGCTTGGATTATCTTTGGCAACCGTCACTACAATAGGAATTACAGCCAGCTGCATTGTGGCCTATCAAAAAAAGTGATCATCATATTGATGGATCACTTTTTTCGTGTTTCCGGAAACCCGCGAAAGCATCAATAGCGGTCGTCACTATCGTTGCGAGACCAATACCGATAATAATCCACCGGACTTGTCCGTAAATATCCTCTGGAGCTTTTTGAAAAATGGAGGCGAAAAAGGAAGCGACGGCATGTTGGATGATCGCAGGATTTATGACGAATATGGAAATGAGGCAAATCCAAAGCAAGTTAATGATGAAATTGCCAATGGCCAGAGTCTTTGTCCATTCCGAGGCAAATGCTTTGTAGCTTGCAATTACAATTTCAATAGTGATCAATAGCATGGCGGCAGGCATCAGAGAGGCGAGAGACGCGCTACTGATAAATCCCAATGGTTTCATCCTTTCTACCTGAGTTTACAGGTAGTGTACCCAGTAATCTGCACAATTTAAACGGAGGATCTCGTCTCCAAATGTAGGAACAAGTCATGTATACTGAAAAGTACATTCAGTATAAAGGAGGTTGATTTCAAATTATGACGACCAAGGAAGTAAACAGCCATTTACCTGTATATCCCATCATGTTTGCAATTGGGGGCTGTCATTTATTGAACGATACATTACAGTCCGTCATTCCGGCCATGTTCCCTGTGCTAGAGCAGGAAAGGGGTCTCAGCTTTACACAGCTTGGCTTCATATTTTTCTGTTTGAATATGGTTGCTTCGGTGTTGCAGCCGGTTGTTGGTTATTTCAGTGATCGTAAACCAATGCCTTATGCACTTCCGATTGGAATGACCTTTTCCATGCTTGGCATGGCCGGATTAGCCTTTGCCCCAAGCTACGCTCTCATTTTACTTTCTGTCATTGTGCTCGGATTAGGATCAGCGGTTTTCCATCCGGAAGGATCACGGGTTTCTTTTTTGGCCGCAGGCAATAAACGCGGATTGTCCCAATCGATCTACCAAGTCGGCGGGAATTCCGGGCAGGCGTTAGCCCCCTTAATCAGCGCCTTCATTCTTGTTCCGCTTGGGCAAATCGGGGCGGCGGTCTTTATTTTGGTTGCTGCACTAGGCATTTACATATTAACGAGAATATCGAGATGGTATAAAGAACAGCTGGATCAGGAGAAAAAAGCAAAGCGTAAAAAAGTAGTTCTGAGCACCATCGGAAAATTGACAAGCAAACAAGTAGGAACCGCCTTAACGTTATTGTTCATCATCATTTTTGCCCGTTCTTTTTATGTGACAACGATTACGAGTTTTTATGTATTTCACTTAATTGATCATTACAATTTGAAAATTGAATCGGGACAGCTATACATATTCCTCTTCATGGCATTAGGAGCAGCAGGAACATTTTTCGGAGGTCCGATGGCAGACCGAATTGGCCGCAAGAAGGTCATTGTCCTATCATTGCTTGCTCCGCTTCCGCTATGTCTATTACTGCCCTACGCTCCGCTTTGGGCCGTATCCCTGCTTCTCATCGGAATCGGTTTCTTCATTATGCTTAGTTTCTCAGTTACTGTCATCTACGCGCAAGAACTCGTGCCAAGCAAGATTGGGACGATGGCGGGTTTGACAGTTGGTTTGTCATTTGGCATGGGAGCTCTTGGCGCGGTTGGCATTGGTATGCTGATGGATACAATCGGTGTTTATCAAACAATGATTCTTGCTTCGTTTCTTCCATTTATCGGCCTGGTGGGGCTCGGTTTGCCGAAGGATCAAAAAGTCGGTGCCGCAGTTTCAGCTTCTCCTAAATAAGGTATCTGCCATTCATTTTCGGATGAATGGTATTTTTATTGAAATTTTACGTTAGTCGGCTTGTATTTAGGGTATAGGAAAGACAATCAATCTATAGGAGTCGATTTAGTTTTGGACAGAAGATTTTTGAAGAACCCGGTGTTTTCCATTTCGGCAGTCGTCATTTTGGTGCTGGCCGTCTTGGGGGCAATCATGCCCGAACAATTTGGTAATGTGGCCAATGTGTTATACGGTTTTACTACAGCAAAATTTGGGTGGTTTTATTTGTTGGCAGTGTTTATTGTCATTCTATTTTTGGCGGGTCTGGCAATAAGCAAATATGGCGCAATCCGTCTTGGCGGAGATGATGAACGGCCCGATTATCCTTTCTTCACATGGATTGGCATGCTGTTCTCTGCCGGATTTGGGGTGGGCCTCGTTTTCTGGGGTGTCGCCGAACCAATGAGCCATTATTTTACCTCGCCATTAACTGGAGTGGAGTCTAAGACAGTGGATTCGGCTCGTGTCGCAATGGGGTATTCGTTTTTCCATTGGGGAATCTCTCAGTGGGCTATTTTTGGCATCGTCGGACTCGTTATTGGATTTCTACAGTTTCGAAAGAAAAAGGATGGTTTAATATCAACTGCAATGGAGCCGCTCGTCGGTTCAAATAAAATCGTGAAGACGGGGATTGATTCCTTTGCAGTCATCGCAACCGTCATGGGTATCGCGACATCTGTCGGAATGGGTGTCCTGCAAATGGGCGGCGGATTGGAATATGTTTTTCCAGTCAAAAATACATTTCTCATTCAATTGCTCATTATCTTTGTTGTATTTGTAGCTTATATGCTCTCGGCATCTACAGGTTTAAGTAAAGGGATTGCCTATTTAGGAAACTTTAATCTAGGAATGGCGCTTGTCCTGCTTGCATTCTTCTTCATTGTCGGACCAAAAGTGTTTATCCTGGAGAGCTTCACATTGGCGATCGGGGATTATATTAATAATTTCATTCGTTATAGTTTACGCCTCCAACCCTATCAGGGAGGAACGTGGGTCCAAGAGTGGACCATCTTCTACTGGGCTTGGACAATCGCCTGGTCTCCATTTGTCGGTGCATTTGTTGCCCGCGTATCCAAAGGGCGGACGATCCGAGAATTTATTGCAGGCGTCATGGTCATTCCGCCAGTGTTTGCCTGTATGTGGATCGCAACGTTAGGGGGGACTGCTCTCTATAATGATTTGAACAACGGCACGCATATTGCGGAAGCTGTAGATGCCGAGGTCACATCAGCTGTATTTGAAACATTTAAGCATATGCCATTCACAAACGTGCTTTCTGTGCTGGCAATTATCTTGATCTTTACATTTCTCGTAACTTCCGCGGATTCCGCGACTTACATTTTAGCGAGTATGACAACGAAGGGGAATCTGTTTCCACCATTGATTGTCAAAGTCGTTTGGGGCTTTTTGATGTCAGCTATTGCAGCGGTGCTGCTATATGCTGGCGGCTTGGAAGCGCTGCAGACCGCGTCGCTCGTTTCGGCCTTGCCATTCACACTCTTTTTGCTGCTGCTCGTGTTCTCCATGATGAAATTGCTGAAAAAGGAACCGATCACCGTTCGGCCGACCGACATTCGGCGATTCGAACACATTGAAAAAGCAGTGAAGAAGAAAGCGAATAAGAAGTCTAAGAGAGAAGCAAAAGTGGAATAATGGAAAAACCGGTGCTTTTATAGGCACCGGTTTTTCTTATGTAAGTCAATTTTATTCTGAGGGCTCTTCAGATATTAATTTTACGGAATAAGGAGTGAGACCGGGCAGTTCCAGACAATTCAACTGGCCGCCATATACAGCACCACCATCAATTCCAATAATATTATTCTCCCCCAAAAAAATGGAGTGGTTAGTATCATCTTTATATAAATACTTGGTTGGAGTGTGTCCGAACACTACCTTTTTTTCACCACTATAGCCATTATGGAAAGGATCGCGAATCCAGAGAAAATCCCTTTCCTCCGTCTCATGGATAGGCGTTTCAGGATGAACGCCTGCATGCACGAAGATGAAATCGTCTAGTTCTATATAAATGTCTAAAGAGCAGATGAACTCAAGATGCTTCTTCAGTGCATCCGAGGAAAGTTGAGGCTGCTCAAACGGTAGATCGGGAGAAACGATATACTCCTCTTCGCGAAAGCCGTAGCTGCGCAATGTTTCATTTCCTCCATTCCGGTCCACCCAATGACGCCATGGCCGTTCTTCTCCACTCGTTAATGCTTTAATCATCATATCTTCATGGTTTCCCTTGAGGACAATCGCGCCAAGCTCGCGAAGCTGCATCACTTTGTCCAACACCGCTTTTGAATCTTCCCCCCGATCTACATAATCACCGAGGAGAATCAGCTGATCGGTGCCAGGCTCATAATTAATCTCACTCAATAATTGATTGAAAGCTGTAATCTCTCCATGAATATCACTTATTACCAATGTCCGTTTCACATGCGACAACTCCTTATTTATTCTTTTTATTCTACCTGAGAGATGAGTGAACCGTAAGAAAGATGCTTGTTTTAAAATAGATAGACGGCATGGAGGAGAAGGGTCGCTTGGTTAATCAAGTATGCTAAAAAAGTATTAACTTGCTATTAAATGAAGCGAGCGGTTCCGCAAGCAGATACGAGAGGTTTCCTTGCATAATCGAGCGGTCACGGAGAATTACGAGCGGTTGACGAAATATACGAGAGGTTGGAATGATTTACGAGCGGTTGATGAAATATACGAGAGATTGGAATGATTTACGAGCGGTTGATGAAATATACGAGAGGTTGGAATGATAAACGAGAGGTTCAAACCATCGGGGAGTATGGCGTTATAATCTCTTTATTCAGCCATACCAGAGAGAACCACTAGCTGGCAAAGTCCTTAACGTGAACCAACAAATAACAATGCCATTACGAGTTCGCTTAACGAGAGAAAACGTGAAAACAACATACTGTAAGTTAGAAACCTAATCCACAAGTACTTTGTTCTATCAAAATCAACATAAAAAAACGCACAGAAATGTGCGTTTCAGAGCGTAGACAAAAGCATATTAATTGTTGTCGCGTATAAAAATAATAAGCAACTGTTGCTCACATAAGATTCTTAATAAAGTTGATTTCCGCTTCTGGCGGTCGCTTTCCGGGGGGCGGGCGGTGAGCCTCCTCGTCCGCTGCGCTTCCTGTGGGGTCTCACCTGTCCCGCTCATCCCCCAGGAGTCGCCGCCTTCCGCTCCAATCAACGGATGTTCTGCTAACAAGTTATGTTAGTAATAATTAAAATGATGAACCTTGTATATAGGAAGTTAAAGGAACTTTCATATTTACTTAATCATAAAGAAATTATATTAAAGGCAGGGAGCGCAACGTAGACTCCTATGGGAATAGCTTGAGCTGAAGACCCCACAGGAACGAAGTGACGAGGAGGCTGAAGCCAAGCCCATGGAAAGCGAAGTTGCGCTCCCTGCCGGTTAGTTTATGCATTTCTATTCATCTCGAAGTGACTTTGTCTACAGTCTGAAACGCACAGAAATGTGCGTTTTAAATCCGATATTTCTAACTTAACAAACGCACCCTTTAGCTTTAAAAAGGATTAATAGTTACTTGATTAGTATTTTTATTTCCTTTTCATGTTTTTTTACTAAATCATTCAAAAAGTCATTTGCCTTTTTATCAAATTCCTTTAGGTTCTCTTCATCATACCCGTCAGCACCAACCATTTCTTGTATGTAGGCATTTACATACGAATCTTGTTCGCTCCTTATTTCAGCATACTTCTTGTAATATTCTTCTTTTTCCATTCCGAGCTTATCTGCTTGGGATGTGATAAACTCTTGCATTCTTACCTCTCCTTCTTCAAGAGGAAGAGATAGCATAATTTCTTTCCGAACAGCTTTGTCTTCAGAAATGTCTAGATTCATTTTTTTAGCTTCCTGGAGCATTAATTCGAACTTTACAATCCCCTCAATGTTATTTAAGACATCATCATCTGAATACAGAAATCGTAAGTCACCTATTGTAATTTCTTTGTCTCCAACAATTGCTGCCACATCACTGTTTTTGTAATCTTTCATGCTACCTTGAACATTAGAACTACATCCCATTAGGGAGATAATTAAAGACAGTAAAATTATTAATATAGGAATGCCTCTCATAAAAACACCTCCATAAAATAATTCTTATTATTAAGTAATACGATTTAGAATACAAAAAGTTCCAAATTGTTTGTGCGATAATAAAGCACCGGTTGTCTAGAGACCTTCAATCTCGCTATATCAAAAAAAGAGGACACCAATTCATATACGAATTGTGTCCTCGATGGATCTGTTATTTAATGTTTTTTTCCCTTCTTCAACCGAAGGCGTTACAAAAAAACTGCTTATCCATGAAGTGCCAATTGGATCATCAATTCGATGCCTGCCGGGATTGCTGCTTCGTCGATATCGAATTTCGGATGATGGTGCGGGTATTGGCTTTTTTCACTTTGCATGCCGACATTAATGAAAACGCCGACTTTGTTCTTCAAGTAATAGGCATAGTCTTCTGCGCCAAGCACTGGCTCGTAGTCTACAAAGGCATCTTCACCAAATGTTTTCTCGATAATATCCTTCGCCACCTCACATGCTTCGGGGTGGTTATACAAAGGGGGTGTTCCCTCGATGAATTGATAATGTCCAACCGCACCGAAGCTTTCACAGATGGATTTCGTCAATTGCTCTGTTTTACTGTGCATGAGTGTAGCGCCTTCGAATGTTAATGCTCGGATGGTCCCTTTTAATAAAACCTTATTCGGAATGACGTTATAGGAATTGCCAGCTTGTAGTCCGCCTATGGAAATGACGCCTGCATGCAAGGGATTTAGATTTCGGCTGACGATTGATTGGAATGCCTGTATGACATGTGTAGCAATATAGATCGGATCCACCGTCTCGTGCGGGCTGCCTCCGTGGCCGCCTTTGCCTTCTATGACGATGTCAAAATCATCACAGGAAGCCATGGCGGGGCCAGTGGCAAATCCAATTTTCCCAAGAGGCATGTTGGCCATATAATGAATGCCGTAAATGACATCAACACCGTCTAAGATGCCTTCCTCGACAAGCTGTTTCGCACCGCTGGGCGAGGCCTCTTCAGAACTTTGAAAGATGAACAGTATATTATTGCGAATGTGCTGCGCATTTTCGCTCATCCACTTGGCGACTGCCAGCAATGTGGCTGTATGCCCGTCATGGCCACAACCGTGCATGACCCCGGGGACTTTGGATATATACGGTTTATCTCCTTCCTCCTCAAGTGGCAGGGCATCCATATCCGCTCGCAGGGCAATCGTTTTGCTTCCTTCTGTTCCTTTAAAAAATGCAATGACATTCGGTTCTGAGTAGCCATCGACTAATGGAATTTCGAATTCTGCTAATCTCGCTTTGATATAAGCAGCTGTTCCTACTTCTTGACCAGACAACTCAGGATACATGTGGAAATGTCTGCGCTGTTCAATCGTCCAATCGATCAGCGTTTGATCCAGTGATAATTTATTCATTTTGAAGCTCCTCATCTAGTATGGCTTGAATGTGAAGCAGCTTAAAAGCTTTTACTATCCAAGTGTATAATATTATTATAACCGATTAAAAAGGGCCATAGTGGATCAGCTGTGCCACGATGAGAAAGATGATCGAAATGACGATTTGTATGCAGATAAGTGGAGTCACCCATTTGATCCACCTTGTAAAAGGAATTCCTGCAACAGCAAGGCCTGCGAGCAGGACACCGGATGTCGGAAAGAGCGCGTTGGAAATGCCATCGCCCAGCTGGAAAGCAAGGACAGCCGTTTGTCTCGTGACGCCTACGAGGTCGGAGAGCGGTGCTAATATCGGCATGGTGAGAGCCGCCTGGCCACTTCCTGAAGGTACGAGAAAGTTGAGGAACAGCTGGACCAAAAACATTCCGATGGCGTTCAAAATAGGGGACAGTTCCCCAAGCACAGAAGATGCATAAAACAATATAGTGTCAATCAGCTTTCCGTCTTGTATGACAACAAGAATCGCTTGTGCAAAGCCAATAATCAAAGCACCGCCAATGAGTTCTTTTGCTCCGTCAATAAAGCTGTCCGCCATCTTATTCGGCCCCAATTTGCCAATTAAACCGATCACAACGCCAAATAGCAAAAATAGTGCAGCGATTTCTGTAATATACCAGCCTAATTTAATGACACCAAAAATAAGGATGATAAAGTTAAATAAGAACAAGGAAAGTATCCATTTATGACGGTTCGTCAGTTTCGTCATGTTTCCGGCATTTTCGATTGAATCATTTTGAAGATGGCCGGTGAACTTCAGTTCAGGATGGGTCTTCACTTTCTTGGCATAACGAAATACATATAGGACGCCTGCACTGTATAAAGTGAAGAATAACACGATGCGGAGACCGATTCCGGAGAATGTGGGCAGATCGGCTATACTTTGGGCGACGCCTATATTAAAGGGATTCAAGACTGCGCTCATGAATCCGATATTTGCACCGACAGATACAATAGCGAAACCGACAATTGCATCAAAACCAAGTGCAATGGCAAGAGGAGTGACGATTGCGATATAGACAATCGTTTCTTCCGCCATACCCATTAAGGTTCCGCCGGCACCAAAAAAGAGCATTAAGACTGGTATAAGCAATAGTTCTCGTTTGCCAAGCTTTCTTGTCAAACTTACAATCAAAGCGTCCAGCGCACCGGTTGCTTTTAAAATGCCAAAAGCCCCGCCAATGATAAGGACGAAGAAAATAATGCCCCCTGCATTGACCATCCCTTCATGAAAGCTCGTAAACGCATGGAAGAAACCGACAGGGGATGATTCTGACCAGTGGAAGGAGTTCGGAACGACAAGAGTCCGCCCATCCTTTTCCACCCGGTCATATTCACCAGCCGGCATGATGTATGTCATTGCGGCAGATAGGAGAACTACTAGGAATAATAAGACGAATGCATTAATATGGAGAGGTTTCTTTTTAGGTTGACCTGCGTACTGATGGCTGTTCTCAGATGTCTGTCTCTGCATGTCACTTGCTCCTTTGTTATTCATTATAATGTATTTTTATTCACTTGATTGTAAAAGGTATTCAAATATAATGCAAGGTCAAAAAATGACAATCAACAAAATTTGAAATGATGTTTAAGAAAGAAACTAGTTGAAAAATAGAGTAAAATGGCATGTATATTAATTTCAATTTATAATAAGATTTATGATTTCCCGGGAAATAAAATATTTAAAATTATCCATATAATGTTAAAGTATAAAAGGAGGATGAATAAATTATGCTTGCAACTTTACTTCGTGACTCAAAACATGCGATCGTTTTTACAGGAGCCGGCATGTCTACAGAAAGTGGGCTGCCTGATTTCCGTAGTTCGAATTCAGGCCTTTGGGAACAGGAGGATCCCAGCAGGGTAGCCAGTACCGAGGCGCTAAATAAAAATGTGGAACAGTTTTTCCGCTTTTACAGACATCGAGTAGTGGGCATCCAAGATTGCAAACCACATGCAGGACACTTTATCTTAGCGGATTGGGAAAGGAGAGGGCTGATTCAAGGAGTGATTACGCAAAATGTGGACGGATTCCATGCGGAGGCGGGAACTGTTAATAGCATGGAACTGCACGGGACTCTTCAACAGGTTCATTGTCAAACATGCGGCCAGGTTTATGGAAATGATCGATATTCTGACGAGCATTTTTATTGTTCTTGTGGAGGCACTCTGCGGCCGTCCGTTGTTTTGTTCGGCGAAATGTTACCGGAAGCTACATTTGCAAGAGCTTTACACGAAACGGAGCGGTGTGATCTGTTTATTGTCCTTGGGTCATCCTTGACCGTCACGCCTGCCAATCAATTTCCTTTACTAGCAAAAGAACATGGCGCCAAACTGGTCATTGTGAATAGAGAGCGGACTTTACTGGATCATTACGCGGATGTTGTTATTCATGATAAAGATATTGGAGTCGTGCTCGCAGAGGCCGATCAAGATCTGGGAGGGGATTTGTAAATTTTTCCGTAACATTCTATGTTCCCGACCGTCTACTGGGTTAAATGGGGGAGTGATCGAAGTGAAAAGGAATGGACTTTGGTTGTTCGTAATTCTGTTTTTCTTTGTATGGAATAAACCAGAAGAGGCGTCCGCCTGTTCCTGTGCCATGTCTCCACCTGTTGATCAAGCTCTTGAGGAAGCCAAAGCAGTGTTTAGCGGGAAGGTCGTTGGAATCACTGAAAGTAAGAAGAGCTGGAATCGAGGTAAGACGGTTACATTTCAAGTGAATGAAGTTTGGAAAGGCGATGAAAAAAGCAAAATCGTAATTAGAACAGGTTTGGATGACGGAGATTGTGGCTTTCCATTTGTAGAGGGAGAATCGTATCTCGTCTTTGCGATCGTCAATGATTTTTATGGGCAAAATACATTATCAACAAACATTTGCCAAAGGACGGCTCGCCTTGCAGAAGCATCAGAGGAGCTGGCGGAATTGGGAAGCGGAATCGTTATTGAGCAATCAAATAAATGGACATCTGATCATTACAATACAAATGAAGCAGGATGGATAGTGGCCATTTGTTGTTTCCTTTTCGCCTTTATTTTTTTCAAGATCTATTCTTGTAAAAGAAATAAGACAAAGTAATAGCTGTCAATCCACTCGGTGTTAGACGAGTCGAATGACAGCTATTTTCACGTAAAAGTTATCAATTTGGCTAACGGACTATCTGAGGCTATCAATTTTTCCAAATCTTTGAGCGGAATCGGGAAGTATGGGAATCCCTGCGCATAAGGCGAAATTTCATAAAGCTGAAAGTAGATGACGATCGACGTGTCTGCCAGGTAGTAATCCTGGTTGGGGCGAATCTTCGTGAAAGGCGGATCAAGTAAGGTGATGTCCCAGTCATCGATCCGTTGACGGATAATATCGGAGATCACCTCTACATAATTGCTGCCGCTTTTAAACAAATCCTGTAATTTATAATGTTCGCCTGTTTTTGTGGAAAAAGTTAAAGATTTCACAATAGTCATGCCATGTGCGCCACCTGTGTACGAATATACAATAAGATTGAGGCTTAGGATACCCCGTTCATTTGTCTTTACTTCAAAATATCCAATTAGTTCGACTAAATCTTCATTATAAAAATTTTGTTCGATGAGTATATCATTATAGACAGAAATAATGGCGAAATTAATTTTCCGTTGAATAATGGCATCTTCCATTTCAATAATGACTGGATACGATATCGTAATTTTATCTGAATCCGAATCCAGCTTTCGTGATATGACTGTAACAGGTAGGTCCATTCCGTGGCCAAGCTCCCTTCTGACTCTTACCGAGTCATACAGTATATGAACACGGCCGAAATGAATGACACTACGTGAGAGACACTGAACCCCTTTTCTCTACTAGCAAAAACCGCCTGTCGTCGTTGACGGCAGGCGGTTCATTTATGGACTTAGTTTCTAACCTTTTTTCTCCGGTACTTGCCTACGAATTCAAAGACGACCGGTACAAATATGAGGGTTAGCAGTGTCGAGCTTGTCAGCCCACCGATAACTGTAATGCCGAGACCTTTGGAAATCAAGCCGCTTCCTTCAGCTCCAATAGCGAGCGGAATTAATGCGCCGATTGTTGCCAACGCAGTCATTAAGATTGGACGCAGTCTTGTAGCACCTGCTTCAAGAATGGCCTCCCGGGTAGGCAGTCCTTCTTTTTCTTTGTTAATGACTCGGTCAATCAATACAATGGCATTCGTTACAACGATACCAATCAACATCAGCATACCAATCATTGCGGAAACACTGATTGTTTCTCCGCCAATCAACAATCCGACCAATGCGCCGATTACTGTGAACGGCAAGGAGAAGAGGATTGCGAATGGGGCTAATCCGCCTCCGAAGGTAATAACAAGGATGAGATACACGATAGCAATCGCAGCGAGCATAGCCAGCCCAAGTTGCGTAAATGCTTCTGTAATATCCTCTGTGACGCCAGCTGTCTTGATTTTGACAGTAGATGGCATTTGCAGCTTATCGACTTTTTCACTTACATTTTTGGATACTTTGGATACATCCTTTGTGACGATTTCTGCCGACACGCTTGCGAACAGTTTTCCGTCTCGGCGGGAAACGGTATCCGAAGTTGTGCCTTCTTTCAATTCAACGACTTCCGAAACAGGTATTTCTATCCCGAATGGCGTTTGAATCTTTTCATCCAGCAGTTCCTCGATTGTTTTATGTTCTTTCTTGGCGTCGTCGACCAGAACATTGATCGATTTTCTGCCGTCTTCCAATTTCGTAATTACTTGCTGTTGTTTATTCGGATATAAAATCATACCGACCTGAGCTGTCGTCAAACCATATTGAGTCAGTTTTTCCTGATCAGCGACCAAAGTGTATTCCTTATAGGTGCGAGACATGCTTGTTTTCGTATTCTTCAAATCTTTATTTGACGATAAGATAGTTTCAATGTCGTTGACAACAGGTTCAATCTCATCTAGCCGCTCTCCGTATACATAGTAGCTCAATTGATTGCTGGAGCCGCTTACTCCGAAGTCCTGAGATTTCCATTCGCCTTTCACAGACAGCTTATTCAGCTCATTCATCGTTTTCTCTTTTACTTTTTCGAAGTTCGGTGTATCGGAATTAAAATTTACGAACATAAGCGCACCATTTGAAGCACCAGGTGCCATCGGGTTTTCGCCACCTACGGAAACTTGGACGCTTTCCACGTTTTTCAAATCTAGCAGGTAATTTTCCGCTTGGACGGTATTGTCATTGACAGTGTCCAATGGTTCACCTGGTTCAGGCGTGTACGTAATGTACATCATTTTCTGTTCTTCATCCGGCAGCATACTAACACCGACATGCGGAACCAAGAAGAGACTGCCTCCAAGAAGCGCTAAGGATAGAATAACAGTGATCAATTTATGATCTAATGTCCAGTTCAGGACTTTTCGGTAGCCGTTCGCCATTTTGCCATGTTGTTCTTTATGAACCCCAACATTGCCGTTTAATTGCTTGTTAAACAATGTATGGGCCAGCATTGGCACAATAGTGATGGCAACGAGAAGTGATGCTAATAAAGAAAAGACAATCGTGAGCGCAAACGGGAGGAACAATTCTCCTACCATGCCTCCGACCAGGCCGAGCGGCAGGAATACCGCCACAGTGACAAGTGTGGAGGATGCAATCGGTTTGAACATTTCTTTTGTTGCTTCCCGAATTAAATCACGGCCCCGCAATTTTTCTGTTGAGAGATGCATTCGCCGATAAATATTTTCTACGACAACAATCGAGTCATCAATAACTCGGCCGATGGCGACCGTCATAGCACCGAGTGTCATCATATTTAATGTAATATCGAGTTCTTTCAATAATAATACTGCGATAAGCAGAGACATAGGGATCGAGATAATTGAAATGATGGTAGATCGGAAATTGCGCAAGAACAGCATGATAATAATGACTGCGAATAGCGCTCCAAATAATGCTTTGCTCAGCATCGTTTCTACGGATTGTTCAATCGGTTCTCCCTGATCCAATGAGACAGAGATGGAGAGGCCGTCGTGTTCCTCTTGGAATGAAGCCGTCATCTCTTTCACTGCATTAACGACAGTCACTGTATTGGCATCCTGTGATTTGACAACTTGGATTGCAATGGCTTCTTTCCCGTTCATACGGGAAATCGACTCCGCTTTGCCGACATGCTTAATTGATGCAATGTCTCCCAGCTTGACTGTCGGGATGCCAGCCGACGCGGCAGGTGGTATTCCTTGTGGGGCGCTTTGACTGGCAGGGGACTGCGCAGCACCCGTTGCTTTCGGAATTACAGGAATCAAGAGATTCTCCAATTCTGGTATGGTTGTCAGCTTTCCATCTACGACGACGGATTGCTCTTCACCGTTAAAATTGAACAGACCGAGCGGCATTTTTAAGTCTGATCCTTTAATCAGTTGTTTTACCGTTTCTTCATCCAGATTATTTTCAGCTAGCGTTTCCTGGTCGAAGGTCAATACGACTTCTTCAATTTGCTGGCCAGATACAGCCACACTGGAAACTCCATCAATGCCTTCCAAGTCCGGCACAAGGGAATCTTCAACTAAGGCAGTCAAGTCCTCGAGCGTTTTGTTTTTATCTGAAACGCTTAAAGCGACTACTGGAAAAGCATTAATGCTAATTCTGCCAACAGACGGTTCTGGCGCTGAATCGGGCAGCTGATAATTGCCGATCGCTTCTTTGACCTCTTCTTCGGCAGCCTTCATATCTGTTCCGAAACTATACTCGATTTGCATGGAAGAAGCGTTTTGGTATGAAGTGGAGCTTACGGATTTCACGCCTTTTAAATTCTTCACCGTTTTTTCAAGAGGCTCCGAAATTTCATTCATCACTTGTTCAGGTGTCGCGCCAGGGTAGATGGTTGTGACGCTGACAACTGGAACCGTAATGTCGGGAATCGTCTCTAACTTCATTTTCATTCCCGAATAAATTCCCGCAACGGTTATAATGATAGTAAGAAGCCAAACGGCCAATTTGTTTCGCATGACAAAATTGATGATTGAATTCATAAGATCCTCCATTTCTAGTTTTGACGAGTTGACACTAATACTTTATCATGATAACTGACCGGTCAGTCAGACGTCAATGGAAATGGCGAGAATAAGGGATTCATAGGGAGGAATTCATATGGATAAACGAACAATGATAATTGAAAAGGCTTCCGAGCTCTTTGCGAAGAAAGGCTTTGATACGACATCAGTGCAAGAAATAACAGATGCGTGCGGTATATCCAAAGGCTCCTTCTATCTAACATTTAAATCAAAAGAAAGTTTGCTGTTCGCTATTTTTGAATATTTTACATCCAAGCTGGTAGACCGGATCAGTACTGTTTTCCAGAAAGAAATTAATTCACAAGAGAGACTCAGTGAATATTTAGTTATTCAATTTGAAGAGATTCAGAAATATAAAGATTTTATATTAATGCAAGTGAGAGAACAGACGAATCTTGGCAATGAAGAAATGATGAGGCTGCTCAGCCGGCTGCGCCGGAAAGCCTTTGAATTGCAGGAAGCTTTGTTTGTAGAACGCTATGGACAGGCAATCAGCGCTCATCTTCCCGATCTCTTCGTCATCGTCAACGGCATGACGAAAGGATATATTGAAATTATTATTATGACGAAAGTGGAACTTGATTATAAAAGACTTTCCGATTATCTGGTGGAGCGGATCGATTCCGTCGTGGATGGTCTCAATGAACCACTTTTGGATAGTGATTCGATATTCGGTTTTCAAACGGGCTGTTCCTCCTCAGCTGCCATAAAGGCAGATCTCGCCAGCCAGTTGCATGCGTTAAAACGAGATAGTGCTAATGCCGATATGACTATTAGTCTTGAGGTGATTGAGGAAGAGCTGATGAAGGAAGCAATCAGAAAGCCTGTCATTATTGGTATGCTATCGAATTTAGAACCATTCGAAGAAGCGGCTGAGTTTTGCCAGGCCATGAGGAGTTTCTTAGAACAATAAGGTGAAAAATCGTCCGGATAGGGCATGATATGGTAAGATAGATGTTTAGAAAAGGATAGGAAGTGGACAAATGATTTCCATAACAATACCGAAACCGGATGTAACTATCGTCCAACGGAAGCAGGACTCTGGCGAAGCAACAATCAAACCGATTTGCGGTTTTATTGATTTGCATGAAATTCCTCGTGACAAAGGGGGAATCGTTCTTTTTTATAACCGAGAGGACGAATTACTTTTTGCAGGAAAGGCACGAAAACTGCGTCAACGAGTGAAAAAACATTTGGAGGATAACGTTTCTCCAATCAAAGATCATCGAAGTGAAGTAAATAAAATCTCTGTCATCCTTGTGGAAGATCCGATGGAACGCGAGATTTATGAAACGTATATTATTAATACTCTCCGTGCGAAGTACAATACGGAAAAAGTATTTTTTTGAAAACGAAGAGTACCCGCATACGCGCCCATGAGGCTGTATGCGGGTATTGTTGTTATTTGCTCAGTTCATCATGAATGAGGTTAATATTATAGTTCAAATATTTTACATATGTGTCGACTTCATCGCCAGGCTGACCGATTTCATCGGAATAGATTCGTTTTTCTGCGATGCGCACATCCGTTTCAGCAGCTACGGTTTCCATCGGCCTTGGATCCACATTAGATTCAATGAAGAGTACAGGGACTTGATGTTCACGAATAAAATTCACCAGTGATTTGATTTGGGCAGGGGAACCGTTTTCCTCAGTGTCGATCTCCCAAATATACGCTTCCCTCAAGCCGTAATGAGACGTCATATATTGGAACGCACGCTCACTCGTAACGAGGGTTCTCTTGTCTTCCGGAATGTCTTGAATTCGTTCTTCATACTCCTGATCAATCGCTTTCAAACGCTCCACATATTCGTCCCCGCGCTTTTGGATTTCTTCGCTTTTGGCAGGATGTTTTTTAACGAGCGCATCTCGGAGATCTTCAGCCATTTTAATGCCGACTGCTGGATCGATGAAGGCATGCGGATTAATTTCTTCCTCTCTACCATCTTCATTCGTCAGATACATTGGTTCTACACGCTCTGTTAGGCTGATAACATTTTCTTCGTTTTGTTGAACCGTGTCGATCATTTTGAAAAACCAGCCCTTTTTGCCCCCCTCCAGGTTCAGACCATTGTAAAATAACAAGTCTGCATCTGTAGCTGCCTTAATATCATTAGGCAATGGTTCATATTCATGCGGATCGGTTCCAGTTGGCACTAAGTTATGGACTTCTACGAGATCGCCGCCGATTTCACTTGCCATATCAGCGATGATGGTAAAGGATGTAACAACTTTCAAAGGCGCATTAGGATCCTTAGTGTTATCTTTTTCAGTTCCACATGCGGAAAGTAATATGGAGGCAACTAAGGTTAAACTGATCCATTGTATCAATCGTTTCATTTGTAATCTCCTTCCTTATGTCGAAAATATTATGCATATCTTTTTCTGTTTGCGGACTTCAGTTTTCTTACTAGTAACCCCTGCTTCGGTGAAAAAAGGAAAGCCAGGACGAACAGGGCAGTTGTTACGAGTGCAATGACAGGACCCGATGGCATGTTGTAAAGAAAACTGAAATACAGGCCGATTACGGCAGACAGGGCACCGAAAATGGCTGACAGGACGACCATAACTGAGAGGCGGTTCGTCATTAGATAAGCCGTGGATGCTGGTGTGATCAGCAGAGATACGACCAAAATGACACCGACTGTCTGCAAGGATGCGACAGTAACTAAAGTCAGCAGGAACATGATTGCGTAATGGATAAGCCGTGTCGGTAATCCATAAGCCGCTGCCATCGTCTCGTCAAAACTGGAAATGAGCAATTCCTTATAGAAAATGATGACGACCAACAAGACCAGACCGCCGATTGCCAATGTCAGCCACATATCCGAGTTGCGGACGGCAAGTACATTGCCGAAAAGGATTTGTGTCAAATCGGTAGCGCTCTTAGCCCGGTTGATTAAAATGATGCCAAGAGCAAAAAAAGCAGAAAAGACGAGTCCGATCGATGAATCACTTTTTATTCGGCTGTTTTGCGTGATAGCGCCGATTCCGAACGCTGTTAACACGCCTGTCAATACGGCGCCGTAGAAATAATTGATGCCGAGCATATAGGAAATAGCCACGCCCGGCAAGATCGCATGTGAAATCGCATCGCCCATCAACGCCATGCCCCGCAGGACGATGAAGCTTCCGATAACGCCGCAGATAACGCCAACCATAATCGATGTCGTAAAAGCTTTTTGTAAAAACGCATACGTTTGCAAATCATGTATGAATTCGATCATAAAGGTACCTCCGATCCTTCGACCATTGAAAATGGACGCTGATACGCTCTCGTCATATTTTCCGTCGTGAAAACTTCTTGAACCGGTCCGGCAGCAATCAAGTTTTTATTGATCAATACAAGCTCGTCAAAGTATTGTTTCACCTTCGTCAAGTCGTGATGAACGACAAACACGAGTTTTCCCTCATCGCGAAGCCGTTTTAATATGCCGATGATTACTTCTTCACTTGATACGTCAATGCCGACGAAAGGTTCATCGAGGAAGAAAATGTCTGCTTGTTGTGCAAGGGCCCGTGCTAGGAATACCCGCTGTTGCTGTCCTCCCGAAAGTTCCCCGATTTGCTGATTCGCAAAATCCGCCATGCCTACCTGTTCCAGACATTGCATCGCCCATTCCTTATGTTCTTTTTTCGGTCTGTGGAAAAGACCGAGCTTAGGATACGTTCCTAACAGGACGGTATCCTTCACAGTGATCGGAAAGTTCCAGTCGATATTGGATCTTTGCGGAACATAAGCGATTTGCTTACGGACCTCTTTAATCGGTTTCCCGTTGATTTCAACTGAACCTTTGTCATTTGGTATTAGACTGAGCATTGCTTTCATCAATGTTGATTTGCCGGCGCCATTTGGGCCCAATATGCCGATGAGATTCCCTGATGTGAATGTGAAGGACACATCCACCAACACGGGATTTCCATAATACGATACGGATACGTCATGGACGCGTAATTGGTCTTTCATGTTTTTCACTCCAATCAATCCAACTTTCCCTTGTGCAACTTTCAGGTTAAAAAAAGTAGTTCGATATGCGGTTGAATATATGCTTTTAGAGGTGATAAATGAACACTACCATCAAAGTTTCCCTAGAGCAACTTATGCCAGTATAGTATATCTTAGATTCAGAGTAAAGTCTTTTTTCTTGGACAGTTTTATATAGTTCCATAACTTTTTCAATTTCCCTCACTTTGGATTGCTATGGCTATCACAAGAAAGTACTGTAAAATAAAAGGAGAACTAGAATCGGGGGAGAGGCAGAATGAAGTTTTTCCATACAGCGGATTGGCATCTTGGCAAACTTGTTCAAGGTGTCTATATGACAGACGGACAGCGTTTTATATTACGACAATTCGTAGATGCGATAAAAAAAGAAAAGCCTGATGCCGTCATTATTGCGGGTGATTTATATGATCGGGCTGTACCGCCGACAGAAGCTGTGAATCTATTAGACGAAGTGCTGCAGGAAATCGTGATGGAGCTGCATACGCCAGTCATTGCGGTCGCGGGTAACCATGACAGCCCAAGCCGACTTCATTTTGGAAGCGACCTGTTGCGGAAAAATGGTCTCTACATAGTTGGGCGTCTTGCGAAGCAGACGACACCATTTGTATTGAAAGATGCTGATGGAGAGGTTTATTTTCATCCTGTGCCATTCGTGGATCCTTCTGTGTGCAGACATTTTTATGAAGACGATACGATACGGGACTTCCATAGTGCCATGAAAAGGATTATTGAAGAGCTCCACCTTGCGCCAGATGCGCGCCATGTATTAATTGGACATGCATTTGTGACACCAGGTGGGGAAGAAGCGGAGAATACAAGTGATTCGGAAAGGCCGCTCTCCATAGGCGGGGCTGAATATGTTTCAGCAGAACTATTTAAGCCATTTCACTATACGGCTCTTGGCCATTTACATCAAGCTCATTTTGTCGGGCAGGAAAAGATCAGATATGCCGGTTCGCCAATGAAATATTCAATTTCAGAAGAGCATCATGTAAAAGGGTTTTACATCGTCGACATGGACGGTGAGGGCCAAGTGACAGTGGAAAAAAGGGAATTGATTCCCGATAAGGATTTGCGGACAGTCAAAGGAACGATGGATGAAATATTGCGGCACGAACCGAGCGAGGATTTCGTCTTCATTCAGCTTCAGGACGATACGCCTGTCTTGTATCCGATGGAAAAGGTCCGCTCTGTCTATCCGAATGCCATGCATATAGAGAGAGCGCTGCCGAAACTGGCAGCTACTATAGAAAATAGATCTGCGGAAATGCATACGAAGCCAAGTGATCTGGATCTTTTCCGTGTGTTCTATGCTGAGATGAAAGAGGTAGAGGCAGATGAGGAAACGCTCTCCATCCTGTCTAACCTATTGCATGATGTGATGAATAAGGAGGAAGCGTAACATGAGGCCGATCAAATTGAGCATGACCGCCTTCGGTCCATATAAAGCAACGGAAATTATCGATTTTACGGAGTTGGACAGCCATCGTCTATTTGTCATATCAGGGGCGACTGGTGCGGGCAAGACGACGATCTTTGATGGGATATGCTATGCCTTGTATGGACTGGCGAGTGGCGAAGACAGGACAGACAGCCGTGCGATGCGCAGCGATTTCGCTGACGATTCTGTCCAAACGGGGGTAGAACTTGTTTTTGAAGTGCGTGGTCGCCAGTTTCGTGTTCTCCGTCAAATCCCATATACGAAAGCAGGAAATAAGTCGGAAACATCTGGCAGATGTGAGTTAGTAGAAGTAACGAACAATGGAGAGATTCCTGCTGTCGACAGGCAAATCGTTACAGAAATCAATCAAAAGATTGAAAGTCTCATTGGTTTTACGTATGCGCAATTCAGTCAGATCATCATGCTGCCGCAAGGAGAATTTCGGAAGTTTCTTACTTCAGATACGGATAATAAAGAAGCCATTCTCCGAAAGATTTTCAAAACAGAACCTTATCGTCAGCTTGTCGATCGGCTGAAGGTGCAAAGGGATGATTTAAAGGTGGAATGGGAACGGGAGCGGCAATCGTTTGATGGATTGATCCGCCGAATTCCGTCGGCTGTTCCGCATCGGGACTCCTTATTATTCCGTTCGCTTGAAAACGACCAGCCGAACATTTATCAAATTGTTGAAGGCTTGGATAATGAGCTTGTGTATTATGGAAATAAAATTAAAGAAAACCAGAAAAAATACGAAGAGGCCTATGCGAGGCATACCGAGGTGCAAACAAGTTACCATGCGGCCAAAATGATTAATCAGCTGTTCGATGACTTGGAACGAAAGGAAAACTTGGCTAGGCAGATAGCGGAGAAGCAGCCGATTCTTGAACAAAAGGAACGGAGTTTGGAACGGGCAGAACAAGCGGCCTCCATCGAAGGCATTGAGCTACAGTATGCAGAATTGAAAAAAGAGTGGCTTGCGCAAAAGGAAGCGGTTGAACGCAGCAAAAAGGAAGCGGAGCAGGCGAAGGATTCGTTTACAACTGCTGAATTGGAAAAAGGAAGAATCGAAGAGCGGCAGGACGAAAGGGAGCGTCTTCAAACGAAGCTGACCTCACTGCGGCAGTATGTACCGGTCGTCATCACATTGAAAGAAAAGCAAGCGGATCTCCATAACATGAAAAAAAGTGTGGAAATTCTTCATACCGATATGTCGAGCATTAACGGCCGTTTGACTGAAAAGCGGAATGAAGTGAGTCGGTTAGCGAATGAAGTTGAAAAAACAGAACGCGAAGTGGAAAATTACGAGCAAGTTGTAGATGAAGTGAATGAACTGAAAACGAAGATTGCGTTGATGGCAGATTACGAAAAGCTACGCCAGAAGCATGAGGCAGCAAAACAAGCAGCAGAGGAACAGGCGCTTTATTTCAATCAATTGAAGCGCGAATTCTTTTTGCTTGAACAAAGGTGGCTCGATAACCAGGCTTCCCTTTTAGCGCACACGCTACAAGACGGGAAACCTTGCCCTGTATGTGGAAGCACCCACCATCCGACGAAAATGGGCAGTCAAGAAGAGAATCTGTCACTATCCAAGGATTTGGTGGAAGCGGAAAGGTTAAAGTTATCGAAGCACGAAACGACGTATCGCAATCAACTCGCTGCATCTGAAGCAGTTGGTTTGCAGGCGGAAGAGAAAAAGCGCCAGCTGGATGCGCAAAAAATTGAAGCCACTTATGACGAGCTTCTTGCTGTACAAAAAGGGCTGGAAGAACGGTTACATCAAATGCGCCAAAAGAGATCCACCCTTACTACATTGAAACAACAATGGAAAAAAGGAACCGGTGAACAGGAACATCTCCAAATTGATAAGGAGGCGGCCGAGAGAAAATTGGTTGATGAACAGGCGATTCTGGGGAAAGCGCAAGCCCGGTATGAACAGCTAGTTGAATCGGTTCCTCCAGAATATCGAGATGCAGCTTTTCTGGAACAACAGATTGCTGCACTGGAGAAAGCCAAGAGGGAACTTGACGAACTATTTTCAGCGGTTCAAAAGAGATATGAAGAGAGCAAGGAGCGTTTAACCAAAGCGGCTGCCACCGAACAATTTTCCGTGCAGGCATTAGAGCAACTTCATTTCCGAAAAGAGAATGCTGAGAAGCAATTCAAGGGAGCACTCCAATTAGCAGGATTCCAATCGATGGAGGATTATAAAGAAGCGGTCTTGACAGCACAGGAACGAAAAGATCTTCGGAATGCCATTCAAGAATTCAAGCAAAAAGCACACGCCACGAAAGAAATGATCCTTTCGTTAAGACAACAAGTTGAAGGAAAGGCGAAGAGCGACATAACGGCAATCGAAGCGATGACAGAGGAATTGAAAAAGGAATATGAAATGGCATTAGGCAATTATCATGCGTCCGTCGCAAGTGAAAAGGCGCTGAGCGAAAGCAAGGGCCAACTGTTGAAGTCTTCAGACAACCTCGTCGGACTAGAGAAGAAGATTGGCAAAGTCAGTGAACTCTATGATTTGCTGCGCGGACAAAATAGATTAAAACTGTCATTTGAGCGATTCATCCAAATTGATTATTTAGAACGGATTGTAGCATCAGCCAATAGCCGACTGCGTGAAATGTCAAATGGACAATATGAATTGATCCGCAGTGACAGGCAGGAAGCCCGTGGCAAGCAAAGCGGGCTTGGACTTGATATTTATGATGCGTACACGGGCCAAAACAGAGATGTCAAAACACTCTCGGGAGGCGAGAAATTTAATGCCTCGCTCTGTCTCGCGCTTGGTATGTCCGATGTCATTCAGAGCTTCCAAGGTTCTGTTTCGATTGAAACGATGTTTATCGATGAAGGTTTTGGAACACTTGATTCGGAATCACTGCAAAAGGCGATTGATGCCTTAATTGATCTTCAGCGTTCAGGGAGAATGATTGGTGTCATCTCCCACGTGGATGAACTGAAAGCAGCATTCCCTGCTATATTAGAAGTGACGAAATCGAAGGAAGGATATAGTAAAACAGTGTTTTTTATTAAATGATTCATTAATTTATTCTCTACAGTCTGGTCTTTCAGTGGTATAATGCAATAACGTTACTATTAATTAAAAAATAATGAATAGTATGAAATGATAATATTATTTTAAAATATAAATATGATTGCTTTTTAGCTGTTCGGACGGTATGATGAGGGACATTGATATATTGCATAACGGTTGCTTACACTTACATTTAGGAGGGAACACCTCATTGCAGCAAAAAATATCATTCTCATCATTTCTGTTAATCGGCGTCATGTTGTTCGCCCTGTTCTTCGGAGCAGGTAATCTTATTTTCCCGGCTTCTTTAGGACAAAATGCCGGAGAATCTTTGTGGCCGGCTATTCTGGGCTTTCTCATTACCGGAGTGGGTTTGCCGTTTTTAGGCATTGTGGCGATGGGCTTCTCAGGCAGTGAAAATCTGCAAATGCTGGCGAGCAGAGTGCATCCAATTTACGGGATCGTCTTTACGTCTGTCCTTTATTTAACGATTGGCCCGTTCTTCGCGGCTCCGCGGACGGGGGCAGTGGCCTATGACATTGGCATCTCTTCGTATATTCCATCTGGCTACGGCACACTGGCATTGTTCATTTTTACACTCGTCTTTTTCGGGGTGACATTCTGGCTTTCGCTCAATCCAAGTAAAATTGTAGATCGCATTGGAAAGATCATGTCACCTGCTATCATTATTCTATTGTTAGTGTTATTGGTTGTCGCTTTTATTAACCCAATCGGACCTATGGAACCGGCGCATGGCGATTATCAGACCATCCCATTCTTCAAAGGATTCCTGGAAGGGTATAATACGATGGATGTGCTTTCTTCACTTGTATTTGGGATCATTGTCATTAATTCCATCCGGGCTCTCGGCGTAACGGACAATGTCGAAATCATGAAAGCGACTGCCAAAACAGGTGTAGTTGCTGCAGGGTTTTTAGCAATCATCTATATTGGGATCGCCTACCTGGGAGCTTCCTCTACAGGAACGTTTGGATTGTTTGAAACAGGCGGCCCGGTTTTGAGTCAAGCGTCCTCCTACTATTTTGGTACGTTTGGAACAGTTTTGCTGGCGGTCATTATCATATTGGCTTGCCTGACAACGAGCATCGGTCTTGTGACGGCATGTGGGGAGTACTTTAATTCTCTCTTCCCGCGTATTAGCTATAAAGCGTATGTAACCATCTTCTCACTGTTCTGTTTCATCGTCTCCAATTTCGGGTTGGATAACATCATAACCTATTCCATACCTGTCTTATTGTTTTTATATCCACTGGCCGTTGTACTGATGTTGCTGACATTCCTGTCACCGCTGTTCGATCATTCAAGAATCGTCTATGTCAGTGCAACCGCGGTTGCGTTCTTAATTAGCCTGGTGGATGGCATATCAAGCTTCTATGCGTCGCTGGAAGCAACACGGCCGGCTTGGCTCGAAGAAATGACTGCATTTCTTGATAAAGCCTTGCCTCTATACTCCCACGGTTTAGGATGGGTTTTGCCTGTCGTAATAGTCATCCTGATTTCAGGATTACTAGTAAAGGTATTCAGAAAAGCGTATTAACTCAATTGAGCTATAGGCTGTCCAGAAAATCAGTGAAAACTGATTGTCTGTGACAGCCTTTTTTCGTTATCAAACAAATCTTGCCAAGTGTCTGGGTACCTGTGCAAACGGCCCTGGTAGCCGCGCATAAACAGTTGCCACCCGCGCATACGGCCCTTGTAGCCGCGCATAAACAGTTGCTATCCGCGCAAACGGCCCCGGTAGCCGCGCATAAACAGTTGCTACCCGCGCATACGGCCCTGGTAGCCGCGCATAAATACGGCAACCTCATGCAACTAATTTTTACAAATAACCAACACCCTATGACTACTTCAAGTAAAGAAGTGAAGATCATACAGTAGCCCCTAGTTGATCATGACAATCTCCTGAAGCTGTCCGATTGCCCGCGCTTGATGAATACTCATGCGAACTTGCTCATGCATTCCGTTTTCCATTGATTGACTAAAACAATATACCCTTTTTTCGGAATAATGCTTGTTTTATAGTTTGGATTATATATAATAGTCTGTATATTAAGAACAGGAGGGGTTATGTTTGGTAACATTTATATGTTCTCTTCTTTTGCTTTTTGCAGGATATGCAGTCTATTCAAAGGTAATTGAAAAAGTATTTGTCGTGAACGACAGCCGTCAAACACCGGCGTATACAAAACAGGACGGACTCGATTTCGTGCCGATGAGCTGGTGGAAGGGCTGGTTGATCCAATTATTGAACATTGCTGGACTTGGCCCGATCTTCGGAGCCGTCGCAGGTGCCTTGTATGGTCCTGTCGCATTTTTATGGATTGTGTTCGGTTGTATTTTCGCAGGTGCGGTCCATGATTACTTTTCAGGGATGCTTTCTTTAAAGCATGGTGGAGCTCAATTTCCTACGCTGGTCGGAAAATATATGGGGCAATTCGTCCGGAAATCGGTTAACATCGTTTCCATTGTATTGATGCTATTAGTGGCGGCTGCCTTTACAGCAGGCCCGGCGCAGCTTATTTCATCTATTAGTCCACTATCTTTTGGGCTTTGTCTCGTTCTTATTTTTGGTTATTTCTTATTGGCGGCCATCTTGCCGATCAATCAAATCATCGGACGGATCTACCCGATTTTCGGCGCTATTTTAATTATCATGGCCGTTGCCATTGCAGCTGCTCTCGTCTTTGGTTCCAAACAAATTCCAAATTTGACGTTTGCTAATTTGCATCCAAGTGACTTGCCAATATGGCCATTGCTCATGGTGACGATTTCATGTGGGGCTATCTCCGGTTTTCACTGTACGCAAAGTCCAATTGTTTCCAGAACGATGAAGAAGGAAACGGAAGGACGCAAGATTTTCTACGGCGCCATGATTGCTGAGGGAGTGATCGCGCTAATTTGGGCAGCTGCCGGCATGACATTTTTCGGCGGGACGGGTGGATTGCAGGGGGCATTGGCTGCGGGAGGCCCAGCAGGTGTTGTGAATGAAATCTCCACTTCCTTGCTCGGAACATTCGGCGGCATCCTCGCTATACTTGGTGTTATCATCTTGCCGATTACGACTGGTGATACGGCACTTCGATCGGCACGGATGATTGCAACAGAATCATTGTCCAAATGGTTTAATCCAGAGAAGAAATGGGTCGTTGCGGTTATTACTGTCAGTCTAGGTGCCCCTGTGTTTTACCTTTCTACCATCGACTATTCGTTTTTATGGAGATATGTAGGAGGGACCAATCAAATCGTTGCTACTGTTATGTTGTGGACGGCTGCTTCATTCCTCATGCGAGAAGGGAAAGCGCATTTCATTGCAGGAATTCCAGCCCTCTTCATGACAGCTGTCGTTTGCACGTATTGGCTGTATGCTCCGGAAGGCCTGTCGCTCGATTACACGCTTTCCGTTGTGGTCGGTTTGCTCGCAACGCTTGCTGCAGCCATCCAATATGCACGGAAGATTCTTTATTACCGACAACAAGCTCCAATAGTGCTCGAGAGATAAACAGAGACACCACAGTCGGTCCAATAGAAAAACGGCAATGGGAGATTATTACTTCTCCATTGCCGTTTTTATGGCCTGTATTATTTACGCAATGACTTAAATTCGTCAATTGCTCTGACCCAATTTTCCTTCATGACTTCAGACGCTTTTTTTGCATCTTTTTCGAGCAGCAGCTTGATGATTTGTTCATGTTCCTCAATGGATTGCTCTGTGAGGATAATGGAATTGTGAAAGAACAGCCTTCTTACATGCGCTTGCAACGAAGCGGCCATGTTTGTGATGTAAGGGTTTTCAGCCGTATCCACAATAATTTGGTGAAACGTCTCGTCAATTTTCAGTCCATTGAAATAATCCTCTTCCCGGACTGCCGTCGCGAAATCATCATTCACCTTTTTCAATTCTTCTATTACATCGGGAGTCACATTTGGCACAGCGAGTTCTGCTGCAAGTGCCTGCAATGCGGCTAGTGGCGGAAGCAGATCGACGATGTCCTCCTGCTCAACCTCTGTCACTTGCGTGGCTTTTCCGGGAAATAGTTTGACGAACCCTTGCACTTCCAATAATTGCAATGACTCTCGGATCGGCGTTCTGCTGACGCCTAAGGCCTGAGCCAATTCCACGTCATTTAATTTCTCGCCAGGTTGCAATGTACCGTCGATGATCCATTGTTGCAGTTGGGTGAAGGCTGCTTCTTTTGCTGTCATGCGTGAAGTCTTTTCGTAATTTGAAGGTATCGGCAACTGAATCACCATCCTCATATATTTGTTATAAGTATACCGTAAATTGTGTGTCTCGGAAAGGTATACAATATATTACTGTGCTAAATTATTCTGCAGTATAGAAGAGATAGTTCCTGGTCTTCTTCGTCAGCACCATAGGAGATGTGCTCTTCTTTGAAAATGAAACCCCTTGCTTCATAAAAAGGAATGCCAAACTGGTTTCCCTTGGCAACAGATACCCGTTGTTCAATTACATTAAATCGATGTTTCTGCAATTTTGAGTAAAACTCCAAGAGGCGGGTGCCGATACCGTTGCCCCTCATGTCAGGCTCCATGTAGAAGACATAAATTTCTCCCACCCCTTCCGAGGCTAAACCGCCACCAATGACACCTGCAATTTTACCCTTTTCAACAGCGACGTAGTAACCATGCCAAGAATCGCTGACTTCTAAAATTTCCTCACGAATTCGATTTATGTTGTAATATTTGTCGATTAGCTGCTGTATATATGGTTCACTATAGAGTTCTTTATAAGTAAACCATTGCGCTTTGACTAGCAAGGAGGCGATTTCTTCTGTATCTCTCAGTTCTGCTTTTCTGATCAACATGACAAGCGTCCTCTCGTTTGTAATATTCTGATTAGAAATGTAATAATAATTGCGCCATTTTGTAACGTGGCTGTAATATGAGCCTGTTAATCTAATTGTAGACTAAAACGCAAGGAGTAGAAAACTTGATAAAACGAATTGTGACGCTTATTTTTGCAGTAACACTTTTGATTGGCGGAACGTCTGAAAGTTTTGCAGCTTCTTCAAAGTATACGGTCAAACAAGGAGATTCGCTTTTTAAAATAGCGAAAACCCACCACGTTTCAGTTAAAGAATTAAAATCGTGGAACGGGTTAAAATCCAATACCATTCACCCAAAGCAAAAATTACACGTAGTGAATCCGAAGAAGGTTGCCGCCAACCAAACTACTAAAAAGGACGTAGCATCTTCCAAGAAAACACCATCACGATCTAATACAGACAATGTCGTCAAAGAATTCACCGTCTCTGCCAGTGCATACACTGCGAATTGCAATGGCTGCAGCGGAATCACTTCCACGGGCATTAATTTGAAGAAAAATCCCGATGTCAAAGTGATCGCAGTCGATCCAAAAGTAATCCCTCTAGGCACAAAAGTGCATGTGGAAGGGTATGGATATGCAATTGCCGGGGACACAGGAAGTGCAATTAAAGGAAATAAAATCGATGTGTTCTTTTCTTCCAAGAGTGAGGCATATGATTGGGGAAGAAAGAACGTCAAAATCAAAATACTTGAGTAAAAATGGAACTGTCCAGAATGTCAGCGGAACTGACTTTCTAGGCAGTTTTTTCGTTTGATCGAGGAGGTACATTGTTCCTCTTCTTTGGCAGCATCGTCTCAGTAAGCTGTTTTCTTCAAGATTAGATACTGTCAAAGTAGAATGCTTTTTTATGTCCAGAATGATAGACTGAAGAAAACAAATGGGGGAGAAGTGGTTAGATGGACAAAAGGAGAATGCTGATTGGGTTGATTGTGCTTCTTGCGATTCCGCTGTACATTTGGATTGCCTATGTGGAAATACCTGCTAAATCGAAAGTTGGCGAAGAGAAACTGCAGCAGGATCCGCTTCAGCATGATTTTTCCCAAGTGCTGCAATATGACAATCCTTACATGTGGAACGCCTCGAATGTAGGGAAATTATTTCAATCTCTGCCCTTGAATGATTACAAAGGAACATTCGAGATGGATTCTGATCGACTTTCACTTGTCATGAATTATGATGTAAATGCAGGGGAACTTGAGGGCAAAGCAGAAGATGCGTTTCTGTATAATTCGACGGCTGCTTTTTTGCTCATTCACAACTTAGATCAAATTGAGATGAAATTTTTGGATACTTCATTTATAACGACGAGGAATCGCGTTGAAAATTGGTTCGGTTCCGAGTGGGAACATTTAAAGGATCCGGAGGAATTTAAGAAGCAAGTCCAACAAAAGCTGAAAAACGGAGAGCAGGAGGATTGGCTGCATTCCTATCAGGAGGGGAAGTCGTAATATGGACATCGTCATTATTACCGGAGCATCAAAAGGAATCGGAGGGGAGCTGGCTGCCCAGTTGGAGCGGCAAGGGAAACAAGTGATTGGATTGGCCAGAACAAATCCAGGCTTAAAAGATAATTTTGTAGAAGTCGATTTGGCAGAAACGACTTTATTGCCTAATGTGATGAACGAAATCATTGAGCAGTACTTGGAAACCGCAACATCTTTCACACTTGTGAACAATGCAGGCATAGTCGATCCAATCGGATTGGCGGGGAAAATCGAGCCGGAGATGATCAGTAAGGCAATCACTGTCAATTTGACAGCGCCAATGATTCTTGCGAATACGTTCATTTCCCGACTGGCTAATTTCAAAGGTGCGAAAAAGATTGTAAACATCTCTTCCGGAGCTGGCAGAAATCCTTATGAAGGCTGGGGGGTCTATTGCACGACAAAAGCGGGACTTGACCACTTCTCTCGTGTTGTGGAGCTTGAGCAGCAGTCTGTCGAAAACCCCGTTCAAATCGCTTCCATTGCACCGGGAATTATTGATACGGGTATGCAGGAGACGATTCGCTCAAGTGAGGCGGCTGACTTCCCGTTGCTGGATCGGTTCATCAACTACAAAGAAGAAGGAAAATTGAGCAGTGCGGAAGAGACAGCGCAGAAATTGATCGCTTTCATGGAGACTAATTTCAAGGAAGCGGGCGGGCCGATTTTGGATTTGCGACAATTGTAAAGGGAAAGCGCCAGTCTGAGTATTTCTCAGATGGCGCTTTTTTCATGCTTCTTCAATGAGACGGACGGTTTGAAAGTCTTTCACTTTTTCAAGTGCAATTAAAAATGGAGGATTTTTTCGTTGGTTTATCAGCTCGTACCGAATGACATGGACATCGGCCTGGTGTATTTTTTTTACAAAGGTGAGCAGGGCATCCCGCTCCTCCTTGCCGCCTGTATGCCCATCATATACCGAAATGGTAATGATCCCGCCTACTTTCAACAACCCTAGCAGTTTGCGGACTGCTTCAATCGTAGACTCGGCTTTTGTAATGATAGACAAGTCCTCACTATAGGGCAAGTAACCTAAGTTGAACATTGCGCCGCCAATCGGTTGGTTAACATGTTGGTCGACATTCGCATGGCTGTCCAAAAGCAATGTAACCCGGTTATGTAGCTCTCCTAGCCGGTTCTTTGTCGCATCAAGTGCGGCTTGCTGGATATCGAAAGCATACACATGCCCCTCTTGACCGACTAGTTCGGCTAGAAAGAGCGTGTCATTGCCATTCCCCGCTGTGGCATCGACGACTGTTTCGCCTGGCTCCACTGTTTTTTCAATCAACCGCTTTGAAAACGGAAGAACACGATGCAATAAAATCGAACTGCTCACAACGTCTCTACCACCTTAGAATAAAATTTTCCTTGCCAGCTGTTCCGCCTCTCAAGCTCTTTATCGATCCCGTTGAGCACGTCCCATTTCGTTGCGCT
Organism: Sporosarcina sp. NCCP-2222; assembly: GCF_023168145.1. Classification (GTDB taxonomy): domain Bacteria; phylum Bacillota; class Bacilli; order Bacillales_A; family Planococcaceae; genus Sporosarcina. The sequence goes on along the minus strand of NZ_BQYK01000001.1, from coordinate 584,054 downwards.
CCACATTGGGCCAATCATCAAATCGATCGGTCCGTCGCCTGTAATTCGGTGGATGATCATTTCGGGTGGAAGGATTTCAAGCTGGTCAACCACGAGTTGGATATAGTCGTCTTTTTCAAGGAATGTCAACAATCCTTTTTCATACTGTTTGACCATTGGCGTGCCTTTTAACAGATGGAGCAAATGAATTTTAATCCCTTGCACGTCAAGCTTAGCAACCTCTTTTGCAGTCTCCATCATCATATCGTAGTCTTCTAATGGTAGACCGTTGATAATATGAGAGCATACTTGGATGCCGTGCTTTCTTAGCTTTTCTACACCTTCCACGTACGTCTGATAGTCATGAGCCCGGTTTACAATCCTGGCAGTTTTCTCATGGACTGTTTGAAGTCCTAATTCCACCCATAAATACGTTCTTTTATTCAACTCCGCTAAATAATCAACTACGTCGTCAGGCAAACAATCCGGACGGGTTGCGATAGAAAGTGCAACCACATCGTCTTGCGCAAGAGCGGCTTCGAACTTTTCCTTTAGAACAGGAAGCGGGGCGTGCGTATTCGTATACGCTTGGAAATACGCCATGTAATTCCCGTTCTTCCATTTCTGATGCATTTTATCCCGTATCTTTGCAAACTGGACATCGATCGGTTCTGCCCGGTCGCCTGCAAAATCGCCAGATCCGGCCACACTGCAAAATGTACAGCCGCCAAAAGCGACCGTGCCATCCCGATTTGGGCAATCAAAGCCTGCGTCCAATGAAATCTTAAATACTTTAAATCCGAATTTGTCCTTTAAATGTTTGGACCATGTATGATAACGTTTCCCTTCCGAAGGGAACGGCAATGTTTGCAAATCCACGTCATTTCATCTCCTTACGGATAAATTGTATCATAAATGGGGACTTGAATTCGGTGAATCGGGTAAACCCGGAGTATAGGATATAACGTGTGAGTAAAGCATCCCTTATGATCTGAATTATGGAACATATACTGATGTGCTTGTTTGGTTACTAAAAAAAGAATAAACTCTAATTATATTTTTGGCAGAACGGAGGCAGAAATATGCCTAAAAAAGTTTGGCTGCTCGTTATCGGCATGTTTGTCAACGTAATCGGCAACTCCTTTTTGTGGCCGTTGAATACGATATATATGCATGAATACTTAGGGAAGTCGCTGGCTGTTGCTGGCCTGGTGCTCATGGCCAATTCCGGAGCCGGGGTAATCGGCAACTTGCTTGGAGGTTATTTATTCGATAGGATCGGCGGATATAAATCGATCATGGGCGGGATACTGATTTCAGTCCTTGCACTGGTCGGGCTCGTGTTCCGGCACGACTGGTATCCGTATGTCATTCTATTGACTGTACTCGGTTTTAGCGGCGGGATCATCTTCCCAAGTATGTATGCAATGGTCGGCACGGTTTGGCCAGAAGGCGGGAGAAAGGCATTTAACTCTATATATCTTGCACAAAATGTCGGTGTTGCAATTGGCCCAGCGTTAGCCGGTCTCGTTGCGTCTTTCCATATCGACTATATTTTTGGTGCAAATTTGATTTTTTACATTCTATTCCTGTTCATTGCCTATTTCGGTTATAAGAACTTCAGAATCGCACCGGACCGACACACCGATGTATTTAGGGAAACTTCACCAATCAAGAAGAAAGCCCCATTCTACGCGCTGCTCATCTTGACGACTGGTTATTTGCTGACATGGCTTGTTTACTCCCAATGGTCGACTACGATTTCAACTCATGCGTTGTCCCTCGGTGTCACGCTTAGGGAGTACAGTTTAATTTGGACGGTTAACGGTCTTTTGATTGTCTTAGGCCAACCGCTCATCCGGCCATTGATCAAGCGGTTGGAGCATCAGCTGAAAGCACAGATGATCATCGGAACACTCATATTTATCGGGTCGTTCATTATGGTTAGTTTTGCGGGCTCCTTCCAAATGTTCATCGCGTCCATGGTCATCCTAACGTTTGGAGAAATGATTGTCTGGCCGGCTATTCCTACGCTTGCGAGTCAATTGGCGCCGAAAGGGAAGGATGGTTTTTACCAAGGAATCGTCAACTCAACAGCTACGATAGGACGGATGATCGGCCCGTTTGCCGGCGGTGTCCTCGTTGGACTGTATGGAATGAAAGCGATGTTGCTCATCTTAACTGCGTTTATGAGCATATCCATTGTGACGACACTACTTTACGATAAACCCCTTAAAGGTCAACAGACAAAACCGGAACAACCGTAAAGGTTGCCGGTTTTTCTTTATGCTTTCATTTCCACATAAATTGCAACAGATAAAATAGTTTGTTTTAATAGATTATGAGAGGTATTGTAAATTATCGTTTTCAAACAAAGGGGGATGTTGAATGAAACCAATTTACACGACTGCTATGGAAGCGGTTTCTCGTATTGAGGACGGCTCCACATTGATGGTTGGCGGGTTCGGTCTTGTAGGAATTCCGGAGCAGCTCATTTTAGCACTGGTAGAAAAGGGAGTAAAGGATCTGACCATCATTTCTAATAACTGCGGAGTGGACGACTGGGGACTTGGACTGCTCCTGAAGGAAAGGCAGATCCGGAAAATGATTGGATCCTACGTGGGAGAAAATAAAGAATTTGAACGCCAGGTCCTCTCTGGTGAAATTGAAGTAGAATTGACGCCGCAAGGGACTTTGGCAGAAAAGATACGGGCTGGCGGTGCCGGAATTCCGGCATTTTACACTCCGGCAGGCGTTGGAACTATTGTTGCCGAAGGAAAGGAAGTACGTCTTTTCGACGGTAAGGAATATGTGTTGGAAGAAGCGCTCATGGCAGACTTTTCATTGGTAAGAGCTGCAAAAGCCGACACGTTCGGAAATTTAATTTACAACAAGACAGCCCAGAACTTTAATCCGATGATGGCGGCTGCCGGTACATTCACGATTGCTGAAGTGGAAGAGATCGTGGAAGCTGGAGAGCTGGATCCTGCAGCAATTCATACACCGAGCATCTATGTGCAGGGGCTGCTCCAGGCGAAGCAGGAAAAACGGATTGAGCGTTTGACGACTCGATGAAAAAGGGGGACTGGCGGTTATGACTAAAGTCAATTTCAGGGAGCGTATCGCAAGACGGGCTGAGAAAGAAATTAACGATGGAGATTACGTCAATTTAGGCATTGGCATGCCGACGCTAGTAGCAAATTATATTTCGCCGGATAAAACCGTTGTGCTGCAGTCGGAAAATGGACTGTTGGGCATCGGGCCCTATCCGACTGAAGATGAAGTGGATCCGGATTTGATCAATGCTGGGAAGGAAACAGTAACGACCATACCTGGTTCAGCATTCTTTAATAGCGCCGAATCGTTTGCGATGATTCGCGGAGGACATGTGGATGTAGCGATCCTCGGTGGCATGGAAGTTTCAGAAACAGGGGACCTCGCCAATTGGATGATACCGGGCAAGATGATCAAAGGGATGGGCGGAGCGATGGATCTCGTCCATGGCGCCAAAAAGATCATCGTCATCATGGATCATGTGGCGAAGGATGGATCTGCGAAAATAAAAAAGGAATGTACGCTGCCTCTTACAGGAAAAGGTGTAGTCCATAAAATCATTACGGAACGTGCCCTAATTGAAGTGACACCAGAAGGGCTTGTGTTACAAGAAGTATTTGAAGGTTTCACGGTTGATGAAGTGATCGGCTCGACGGAAGCGGATTTGCGTGTGGCGGATGGATTGCGGTAAAACCCCCAGGCTGAATTCAGTTGTTGTATTTTGTAACATAGTAGGGTACACTACAATAAACTAACTCTAAATAGTGTCGGCTATGACAAGGAGTAGTAATCTGGAAGGTCGTTTTAGAGAGCAGGCGGTTGGTGCAAGCCTGTACGACGCAAGGATGAACTCGCCTTAGAGCCCGTATCGGTGAATGTAAACTAGCCGGTGCCGTTTTCCTCGTTACGGATCAAGCTGAGCAGAGTAATCTGCTAATTTGGGTGGCACCGCGGGAGAAAATACTCTCGTCCCTTTTCATAAGGGACGGGGGTATTTTTTTATTTTCCCCCATACTCGCAAGGACATGATTTGGAGAGCAGGAAGGAATGATTTCATGAGTTACAACCATTTGCAGATTGAAAAGAAATGGCAACAATACTGGAAGGATCAAAAGACATTCAAGACGATTGACGATCCTTCAAAACCAAAGTTCTACGCACTTGATATGTTCCCGTATCCGTCGGGTGCAGGTCTTCACGTCGGGCATCCGCTCGGCTACATCGCAACCGATATCCTAAGCCAATTCAAACGGAAACAAGGCTACAATGTCCTTCATCCGATGGGCTGGGATGCATTCGGATTACCGGCTGAACAATACGCGATCGATACAGGCAACGATCCGGCTGAATTTACGGCGAAAAATATTGCGACGTTCAAACGCCAAATGAACGATTTAGGATTTTCATATGACTGGGACCGTGAGATTAATACAACAGATCCGAAGTATTATAAATGGACGCAGTGGATCTTCATTCAATTGTTTAATAAGGGATTAGCCTATATCGATGAAGTTCCTGTCAACTGGTGTCCGGCACTTGGCACAGTTCTTGCGAACGAAGAAGTCATCGATGGGAAATCAGAGCGTGGCGGCCACCCGGTTGAACGCCGTCCGATGAGACAATGGGTGCTTCGCATTACGGAATACGCGGACCGCTTGCTTGAAGATTTGGATGAGCTTGATTGGCCAGACAGCTTGAAGGATATGCAGAGAAACTGGATCGGCCGTTCAGAAGGCGCGCAATTGACATTTGAAATTGACGGTACAGACTTGTCATTCGAAGCATTCACGACGCGTCCGGATACTATTTTCGGCGCGACGTATGCAGTCTTGGCGCCAGAGCATAAATTGGTGGAGCAAATTACGACAGATGAACAGCGCCAGGCGGTCAACGATTACTTGGATAAAGTAAAAGTGAAAAGCGATTTGGAGCGTACGGATCTAGCAAAAGAAAAGACAGGCGTATTTACGGGTGCTTATGCAATCAACCCGGCAAGTGGCGAGAAAATGCCGATCTGGATCGCGGATTATGTATTGGCTTCCTACGGCACAGGTGCCATTATGGCGGTGCCTGCACATGATGAACGCGACTACGAATTCGCTAAGACATTTGATCTTCCAATTGTCGAAGTAGTAGCTGGGGGCGATGTTTCGAATGAACCGTTTACAGGTGACGGGGAGCATATCAATTCCGAATTCCTGAACGGGCTTGGCAAAGAGGAAGCGATCGACAAGGCAATTGCCTGGTTCGTTGAAAATGGCAAAGGCGAGAAGAAAATTACGTACCGCCTTCGCGACTGGTTGTTCTCCAGACAGCGTTATTGGGGTGAACCGATCCCAATCATCCATTGGGAAGATGGTTCCATGACGACAGTTGATGAGTCAGAACTGCCTTTGACACTTCCGAAAACAACAAACATTAAACCGAGCGGAACGGGTGAATCACCGCTTGCTAACATTGACGAATGGGTGAATGTCGTCGATCCGGCTACAGGTATGAAAGGACGTCGCGAGACGAACACAATGCCGCAATGGGCAGGAAGCTGTTGGTATTATCTTCGTTATATCGATCCAGACAATGATGACATGATCATTGATCCGGAATTGGCTGAGCGCTGGCTTCCAGTCGACATTTATGTCGGCGGAGCAGAGCATGCTGTCTTGCACTTACTGTATGCGCGTTTCTGGCACAAAGTATTGTATGACGTAGGCGTCGTTAAAACGAAAGAGCCATTCCAGAAATTGTTCAACCAAGGCATGATCCTAGGAGAAGGCAATGAAAAAATGTCTAAATCCAAAGGGAATGTCGTGAACCCGGATGATATCGTCCATTCGCACGGTGCGGATTCATTGCGTCTTTATGAGATGTTCATGGGACCTCTTGATGCATCGAAAGCTTGGTCTACCAACGGACTTGACGGATCTCGCCGTTTCTTAGATCGGATTTGGCGTCTATTCGTCAATGAGGATGGAACGCTTAGCGAGAAAATCAAAGAAGTGACAGGCGGACCGCTAGAGAAGGTATACCATCAAACGGTGAAGAAAGTAACCGAAGACTTCGAAGCGATGCACAACAATACGGCCATCTCACAAATGATGGTGTTCATAAACGAAGCATACAAAGCGGACACCATTCCAAAAGAATACGTGGAAGGATTCGTCACAATGATTTCGCCAATTACTCCACATCTTGCAGAAGAACTATGGGAAAAATTGGGCCACTCCGAATCGATTACGTACACAGCATGGCCGTCCTATGACGAATCCAAGTTGCAAGACGACACAATCGAGATCGCTGTCCAAATCAACGGCAAAGTGAGAGCGAAATTGGAAGTATCCAAAGATATCTCCAAAGAGGACTTGGAAAAAGCAGCACTTGAAAACGAGCAAGTAAAGCAATGGATTGACGGCAAAGAACTGAAAAAAGTAATTGCCATTCCAGGCCGGCTTGTCAATATCGTCGCTGCAGAGTGACATTTATAACAGATGGAGAAAAACGATTGTTTTTCTCCATCTGTTTTTTGTTTTGGATACATGGGTATGGATGCTAGGTAGTAGGCGAAACGGAAGTGTTCGAAGTGACCGATACCATTGGTAAAGAGCGCTGGATATATGAGTGGGCGCCAATAAAACCGGGTGAACGCCAGAATATCAAGCCGAACGCCAGATAAATAGACTGAACGCCAGAAAATCAAGCCGAACGCCAGATAAATAGACTGAACGCCAGAAAATCAAGCCGAACGCCAGATAAATGAGCTGAACGCCAGAAAATCAAGCCGAACGCCAGATAAATAGACTGAACGCCAGAATATCAAGCCGAACGCCAGATAAATAGACTGAACGCCAGAATATCAAGCCGAACGCCAGATAAATGAGCTGAACGCCAGAATATCAAGCCGAACGCCAGATAAATGAGCTGAACGCCAGAAAATCAAGCCGAACGCCAGATAAATGAGCTGAACGCCAGAAAATCAAGCCGAACGCCAATAACCCCGGGTGAACGCCAAAAACTCGGGCTGAACGCCAAAAACTCCGGGTGAACGCCAAAAACTCCGGGTGAAAGCCAATAACTCTGGGTGAACGCCAAAAACTCCGGGTGAACGCCAAAAACTCGGGCTGAAAGCCAAAAACTCAGGTTGCCAAAAACTCGAGTTGAACGCCAATAACCCGAAATGAACGCCAATATAAAAGCGATCTATAACGATCAACGAATCCATACCAATCGATACTAATTAAAGACAACGGCAAACATTTTATCTCTTAACGAGAAAAATGGCTTTAGCCTCGAATTCCGAGCTAAAGCCATTCAGCCGTTGACCATTCATTTATCATGAAGGCTGCCCAAAACAGGACAGCCTCCACTTTCAATTTTTTCATCCCTCCGAAGCATACTGCCCGGCACTCATGCCTGCTATGCGGCCGGTGACGAGGGCGGAGGTAATATTATAGCCGCCAGTGTATCCGTGGATGTCGAGGATTTCGCCACAGAAATAAAGTCCTTCTTTTTTGCGGGAGGCCATCGTTTTCGGCTCAATTTCTTTGACCGACACACCACCGCCTGTAACGAACGCTTTCTCGATAGGCTGGGTGCCATTCACTGTCATCGTGAACGCTTTTAAGGAAGTGGAGAGCCTTCTTAGTTTATCGGTTGCGAGCGTGGCACCGATTTCGCTAGGGTCGATGCCGGCGCGGTCGAGTAGAAATAATAGCCAGCGTTCTGGCACGAGGCCTTTCCAGACATTTTTTACAGCCTTTTTTGGATCTTCCTTGATGTGGGTAGATAATAGTTGGAATACATTCTCTTCGTTTTTGTCTGGGAATGAGTCGATCCGGATATCGACAGGCTGATTGCCATTCTTTTTTCTTTCCTTTACGACATACTGGCTGCATCGGAGAATCGCCGGTCCGCTTAATCCAAAATGGGTGAAGAGCATGTCCATTTGGTGCGTAACGAGTGCTTTTCCTTTTGCATTCAAAACAGACACAGCTACATCTCTCAATGCGAGCCCTTGCAATTCTGCCGAGTTGATAAATGGCTCATTCGATAGTAAAGGCACTTCTGTCGGGTAGAGTTCGGTCACGGTATGTCCGGCCTTTTCTGCCCACGGGTAACCGTCGCCTGTTGAACCGGTTTGCGGAACTGCTTTCCCGCCTACTGCGACTACGATGGCCCGGGACCGAATTTCCTCGCCGGATTCAAGCCGGACCCCTATCACTTGTGTATCGTCCATCAACAGTTTTTTTACTCGTGTCTCGAGCTTTACGTGGACATTAAGACGGTCCATTTCGGACAGGAGAGCGTTGACGACATCCTTTGCTTTGTTTGATACTGGGAACATTCTACCGTGATCTTCTTCTTTTAACGGCACACCTAGTCCTTCAAAAAAGCGGATGATGTCTTCATTATTGAAAACCGAAAAAGGACCGTATAGAAAACGACCATTTCCGGGTATATGCTTAATGATCTCTTCGATGGGAAGGCGATTCGTCACGTTGCAGCGCCCGCCCCCTGAAATGGATAACTTGTGTCCAAGCTTTTTTCCTTTATCGAGCAGGAGGACCTTTTTTCCGTTTTCAGCTGCCGCAATCGAAGCCATCAAGCCGGAAGGACCCCCGCCGACTATAATAACGTCATACATAGTAGGTACCCCACACTTTCTGTTTTTCTTTATTATACACAATAACATTGATACCCATTGTGAAATTTGACGGTCGGGGGTAAACTATAACATAGCTCTAAAGAATGGATGGATCATTTATGTCATCAAATTTAGTAAAAGGCACGGCCATATTAACCATTGGGCTGTTTTTGTCGAAAGCTCTTGGTCTTTTGTATGTCATACCGTTTTATAGCATCATCGGGAAAGAAAATGTCGGATTGTACCAATACGCATACATACCTTATAATCTGGCGCTTTCCATCGCAATCTCTGGAGCACCTCTCGCTATCTCCAAATATGTCTCCAAATATAATGCGCTAGGTGATTACGCAACGGGAAAGAAATTGATGAAATCCGGAATGCTTGTCATGTCAGTCACCGGTTTTCTTTCGTTTTTAATACTCTACTTCCTTGCTGAGCCGATTGCTGGACTGGTACATAAATCAGAAGACCAAAGCTTTAGCATTGAGGAAATTGCAACTGTTATCCGCTGGGTCAGCTACGCGTTGCTTGCAGTTCCTCTCATGAGTATTGTCCGGGGCTATTTCCAAGGTTTTCAGAAATTCGAACCGACATCCGTTTCGCAGCTCGTTGAACAGATTATCCGAATCGGAGTCGTTCTGATCGGCGCTTATGTCGTTGTAGATGTCCTCAAACTCTCCCCGCGGACTGCTGTTAATTTTGCTGTTTTTGCCGCATTTATCGGTGCACTCGCTGGACTTGTCGTCTTGTATCGCTACTGGATGAAATACAAGCCGGAAATTCAGCAGCTGTATGATGCAAGTCCGCCGGCAAGCGAGATTACGTTTGTCGATATGTACAAAGAAGTAATCGGTTATACGATACCTTTCGTTTTAGTGGGAGTCATTAATCCGTTATATCAGTTCGTTGATATGATCACATTTAATGAAGCAATGGGATCGATCGGTCTAGCTAAAGTATCGGATGAATATTTGTCGATGCTGAACTTCTTAACGCATAAGATTGTGATGATTCCGGTTATGGTTGCAACTGGATTTTCTATGGCGCTTATCCCGGTCGTCACAAACTATTACACGAAAAAGGATCAGAAGGGGATTAATCGTTCTTTGGATCAAACGTTCCAAATTATGCTGTACCTCACAATCCCGATGGTCATTGGCTTAATGGTTCTTTCTAATGAAACTTATCAATTTCTTTATGAAAAAGACACTGTAGGGGCTGACGTTCTATTCAGTTATGCTCCGGTTGCCATTCTGTTTGGACTCTTCACAGTGACAGCCGCTATCTTACAAGGAATCGATAAGCATAAATGGATTGTTTTCACGTCCTTGCTTGGCTTGCTATTTAAATTAATGCTGAACATCCCGCTCATTAAAATGTTTGAAACGGATGGCGCCATTGCGGCTACGGCGATTGGATATATCATCGCTGTTGGAATTAATATCGTTGTTATCGCCAAGGAATTGAATTACCGTTCGAAAATGGTGTACCGACGACTGATCTTAATCAGCATTTTCAATTTGATCATGCTGATCGCTGTCCACTTAACGTTAAAAGGATTGCTTGCCATCAGTCCTGTAGGAGGCAAATTCCAAGCCTTGCTTTATATCGCCATCTGTGCGGCTGTCGGTGCTGCTATTTATGGTTTCCTGTCATTAAAAACAGGATTGGCACAAAAGTTGTTCGGAGAACGGCTGACAAGATTTACGAAGAAATTCGGTTTTGGAAGGTGACGGTATGAGACTTGATAAATTGCTTGCCAATATGGGCTATGGATCTCGAAAAGAAGTGAAACAGCTATTGAAAAAAGGCGCAGTCAAAGTGAATGATGTGCCTGTAAAAGATGCAGCCTCTCATGTGGAACCGCATAAGGATGTGGTTTCAATTCTAGGAGAGCAGGTGGTTTATAAGGAATTCATTTATCTTATGATGAATAAGCCGCCTGGTGTTGTATCAGCCACAGAGGATTACCGGGATCGGACGGTTGTTGATCTGCTGGAACCAGAAGATCGCCATTTTGATCCGTTTCCTGTCGGAAGGCTTGATAAGGATACGGAAGGTCTTCTGTTATTGACGAATGATGGGAAGCTGACACACAATCTCCTTTCGCCGAAAAAGGAAGTGCCGAAGACGTATTTTGCCCGCATTGAGGGCGTTGTTACGGAAGAGGATATTTTGCTTTTTGCACAAGGACTGACGCTGGAAGATGGTTTTGAAACGAAGCCAGGCATTTTGCGGATACTTGATTCCAATGCAATTTCTGAAATCGAGTTGACAATTACAGAAGGGAAGTTTCATCAAGTGAAGAGGATGTTCGAGGCGGTCGGGAAGCGTGTCATCTATTTAAAGCGTTTGTCGATGGGAGCATTGGAGCTTGATGACGAATTAAACTTGGGGGAGTACCGTGAATTGACCGATGAGGAATTGTCTTCAATCCTCACCCCATGAAGCTGCAAAAAAGGAGGCTGTTCGGCATGTCATATCGACTGCCGGACAGCCTCCTTTCCGTTAAGGAAAGCAATATTAGGAAGGCAATTTCACTTTTTTCTTAGTTGTCGTCCATTTTCCGCGCGCCGGGCTTATAATGAGCTCGTTGTATTCAAGAACATTTAAATCCCTTTGTGCTGTGCGGTTTGTTATTCCGAATTCCTCGACCACGTTTTCTGTTGTGACTGTACCTCTGTCAAGGATGTATAGATAAACGTCTTTGATTCGGGTAAGCATACGATCAGTAGCAGGATTCAACTTGGAGACCACTCCTTCATCTTCATTTTCCAAAATCGATGGGCATGAGACGTCTGAATGTTACCTTTGCTCGTGAAATTGCTCCTGATATTGCACTCCTTTCACATCTAGGAATGTCAGTGAATTGTTCTGACAATACAATTATAGCGCATTACTATTAAAAATGCATGAATTTATTGTTAACTTTGTCTTTTGGTACAACCTATGAAGAAGAGACAATAACACGAGATAATTTTCGATTTTAGAGAGGCGGAAAATCTAACAGAAACTGTTGAAAATGAAATACTTGGATACGAAGGATTGTTCTTTATTTTATTCGCCCAACGTGTGAAAATAGAGAGTATTAATGAAAAGAGGTGCTTGAATTGATGGATTGGAAAGAAGAGGCGTTACGACGGCAAGAGCAGATCATCACAGATTTGCAGCAATTGGTTTCCATCCCTTCCGTACTCGATGAAAGCTCTGCTTCCAAGGAAGCTCCCTTTGGGCCGGGTCCAGCCGAGGCTTTGGGATGGATGCTGGAGGAGGGACGCCAAGCGGGTTTTACAGTGAAGGACATCGATCATATGGCAGGTCATATTGAGATGGGAGAAGGCGATGAATTGCTCGGCATTCTTTGTCATGTAGACGTGGTTCCTGCAGGAAGCAATTGGACATACGGTCCTTTTGAAGGGGCTGTGAAAGAAGGGAAATTGTTTGGCCGTGGTGCGATTGATGATAAAGGCCCGACAATCGCGGCTTGGCATGCCATGAAAATGGTGAAGGAAGCAGGCATTCCTTTGACAAAAAGAGTGCGGCTCATTGTCGGTGCTGACGAAGAAAGCGGCTTCCGATGTATGGACCGTTATTTCGAAACGGAAGAAATGCCAACGCTCGGCTTTGCCCCGGATGCCGATTTTCCAATTATCCATGCGGAGAAAGGCATTGCGTCACTTCATTTCAGTCAACATTCATTCAAACCAGACGGCCAGCTGCTCAAGTTCCAATCTGGAAATCGGACGAATATGGTTCCAGATCATGCTGAGGCGGTAACATCGCTAAATGCTTCTGACATATCGGAGCAGTTTGAGAGTTACTTAAATATCAACTCAGCAAAAGGGTCTATTACTAAAGAAAACGGACAAACGATTATTACGGTAGAAGGGAAATCCGCACATGCCATGGAGCCCGATCAAGGGATCAATGCGGCCGTTCTTCTTGCTTCCTTCCTGAACCGTGTCTTCAAGGAAGGCTCATCCAAAGATTTCACTCAGTTCATGCTTGATGCATTTGGGACAGAAACGAGAGGGAATTTTCTTGGTTTAGCATTTAACGATGAAGTGTCCGGCGATACGACGTTGAATGCAGGCATTGTAGAATTTACTGAATCTGCTGGAGGAATCATAAAAGTTAGTATGCGCTATTCCGTTACGTATCCGTTTGATGATAAAATCGAGACTTGCAAAGAAAGACTTGAACAGACGGCATTTCAGCTGGCTGTTTCATCTAACTCCAAACCGCATCATGTGGATGCGGAAGATCCGTTCATCAAAACGCTTCAAGCCGTCTACACAGACCACACCGGTGATGAGGCCGAACTATTGGCTATTGGAGGCGGTACGTATGCGAGAGTGTTGGAAAAAGGCGTCGCTTTCGGCATGCTTTTCCCTGGCAGGGAGGATGTCGCACACCAAGCGGATGAATATGTATATATAGAAGACTTGATGAAAGCGACAGCTATTTATGCAGATGCCATCAGCCGACTGGCTGGAGAAAAGAAAGGGGAACAATGATGATATATTTTATGAATGGTCAATTTACGGACCAAGAGGGATGTACAATCTCCATCGATGATCGTGGCTATTATTTTGGAGATGGGGTATATGAGGTTGTAAAGGTATATAATGGAGAACTTTATACTGCAGAGGAACATTTCAACCGGCTTGTGGAAAGTGCGGAAAAAGTGAAGATGGTGCTGCCTTACTCGAAAGAGGAATTGATCGGTATCGCCAGCGAACTAGTCAAGGCAAATCAAATTGAAACGGGCCATATTTATATCCAAGCAACAAGAGGGGTTTCCCCAAGAACGCATCAGTTTCCCGAAATTCCAGTCACTCCTGTCGTGACTGCGTATGCCATCAATAATCCTAGACCTTTGAAAAATATTGAAGAAGGCGTCCGAGTAAAAATCGTTGACGATGTGAGATGGCTTCGGTGTGATATTAAAAGCTTGAATTTATTAGGCAATGTATTGGCTAAACAAGAAGCTTTTGAAGCAGGTTGTGCGGAAGCGTTATTTGTACGGGATGGCATCGTGATGGAAGGCTCATCCTCAAATGTTTTCGGCATTAAAAATGGCACAGTCTATACACACCCTGCCACAAATCTTATCTTAAATGGGATTACTCGCCGCGTTGTAATGAAGCTTTGCGAAGAACTCGCAATTCCGTTTGTGGAGAAAGAGTTCACACCAATCGAAGCATTAAGCATGGATGAATTTTTCCTTACTTCCACAACCGCGGAAATTACCCCGATCGTTTCAATTGATGGCCATCCGATCGGAAATGGACAGCCGGGTACTGTGACGAAACAGTTGCAGGAGGCTTTTGCCCGCCAAATACCAGTACCGGTCAAAGCAAACTGAACGGAGTGAAATGCCATGGCGCAGCTAGTGAAGTTGCTAGATTATATTTCCCGATATGAAAATGATTTGTCACGATATCCGACACAGTTTATCAGGCTGAAAAAATCACAGTGGGAACGGATGAGGTTTCAATGGGAAAATGGAACGGATCTATCTGTGTTAGAAACAGAAGATGAAGGATCCGGAGGTAACCCGGAGGATCGGAAATGGTTTAACCCGATTCTCCGGCTATTCAACCGGAAACAGGAACCAGAGGATGAGCAGATCGAGGAGCAGGAAGCGGATGCCGAGGAGGAATTCGATTTTCAGCCGAACCTTGTTCAGCGCCCAAATGACATTGCACATATGCGCAAGCTCTACTTGGACCAGCTGTTTCATTTTCAAATCAAATGGGCCAGTTCTACCTTATTGGATAAGTCCAGAGTGGACGCTCGTTTTTTTCGTGACATGTTTCTGCGGGAATTAACATTACAATTACCAGACAGTTATTTATTGTTTTATTACCCGATTGTAAAAGTGAAGAAAGCGCCTGTTGAACTGGACATCATTTTACTTACCCCCATCGAATGCATGTGCCTGACAGTCGTTGAAAAGGAAGATGCAGCGGTTTTCATTGGGGAGAGCGATCGGTTTTGGTTAAAAAAGTTCGGGGACCAGGAAGCAAAATTGCTAAATCCGACCATTGGCTTGAATCGGATGGAAAAGATCATCACAGGGTTATTCGCACGGGAAGGGATTGAGTTCCCGGTACGCAAATATATCGTTTCCCGTAATGGCTATATTGATTATCCCGGATCGCCTTATGATATCCGGGCTATTGACCGGCGTTCGTTCCCAGATTGGTTCAATGGTTTGGCGCAATCGACGACACCGATGAAATTCAATCAATTCAAGGCGGCGCAAGCCATTTTGGATATCGGCCAGACGACTGCAATGAGCCGGCTTTTGGAATCATTTGAACAGCCAGAGGAACAGGACGAGGAAGAATAAAGATTATAGAAATGAGTGTAGAGATATGCGGTTACGCAACAAACCATGGGCGAAGGATTTTATGGCCCAGCATCCAGATGTGTTAATTCTGGACGAAGAACGGCCAAAAGTAGATTGGCAGCAGGAATTCGGTAACGAACATCCAATTCATATTGAAGTGGGTACTGGCAAAGGTCAATTTATTATCGGAATGGCTCTTGCCAACCCAGAAATCAACTATATCGGTATTGAGCTTTTTGACAATGTCATCGTTTCGGCGCTGGAAAAGGTAATTGAAATGGACAAGCCGAAGAATTTACGCTTATTGCGCGCGAATGGCGCTAATTTGACAGAGCTGTTTCAGGAAGGACAAGTGGATCGGGTTTACTTGAATTTTTCGGATCCTTGGCCTAAAACGAGACATGCGAAAAGACGTTTGACGCATGAGTCGTTTTTACAGCGCTATGAAACAGTTTTGAGAAAGAATGGGGAGATTCATTTTAAGACAGATAACCGGAAGTTGTTTGAGTATTCGCTTACGTCCATGTCTGCTTACAAAATGAAACTTCAATTCGTTTCGTTGGACCTTCATGCGGATATGCCGGAAGATAATATTATGACGGAGTACGAAGAAAAGTTTTCGGCAAAAGGCATGCCGATCTACCGCCTGGAAGCACAGTTCTGCGAATAATGCACGAATAAGTAAAGGGGGATGGAATTGTGGATACATATACGTTTCACAATATGAAATTGACATGGTTAGACGGGGGCGTCAACTTTTTGGATGGCGGGACGATGTTTGGTGTCGTTCCGAAAGCATTGTGGGCAAAGCGTTATGCCTGTGATGAGGATAATTTGATTGAACTGCGGACGGATCCGATTCTCGTTCAATACGAAGGCAAAAATATGTTGATCGATTCTGGGATGGGGAACGGAAAACTGAACGAAAAAATGAAACGGAATCTGGGTGTCCGGGCAGAATCGAAAGTCAAAGAAAGTTTAGATGAATTAGGATTGACACCTGCCGATATTGATCTCATTCTAATGACACATCTGCACAATGACCATGCCGCAGGGTTGACGGGATTGCAGGATGGCGAGCTGGTTTCGATGTTTCCGAATGCCGAAATCATCGTGTCACAAGTCGAATGGGATGAAATGCGCAATCCAAATATCCGATCGAGGAACACATATTGGAAAGAAAACTGGGAGCCAATCCAGCAGCAAGTGAAGACGTTCACTGACGAAATCACGATCTTGCCGGGCATCTCTATGATTCATACGGGTGGCCATAGTGACGGCCATAGCATTGTAAAGCTTGAGCAAGAAGGCGAAACGATTCTTCATATGGGAGATATTATGCCGACGCACGCTCATAGCAATCCGCTATGGGTGCTGGCGTATGACGACTACCCGATGACATCCATTTTCGCTAAGGAACGATTAATGAAAGAAGCATTGGCGAACGGCTACCGTTTTATATTTTACCACGATGCGGTGTACCGGTTGGTCAAGTGGGATGAATCTGGAAAAGAACTGATTGAAACCATAGACTGTCATGCATAATAAAAGTCGCAGGAGCGGGTAAATCCCAGACTCTGCGACTTTTTTATTATTTTTTAATCAATTCAACGACGGTTCCAGTTTTTGAATCTGCCGCAAACTCAAATTGCTCCAGGGAGCCGTTTTGAATGCGTGAAATGCCGCCACGGTATACATCCATTGTAATGACGCCATTATGGAACGGTTCAGGTTTCATAACAATCCAGGAACCATCAATCGGTCCCTCTTTTTTAAATGCCTCTTTGACAGAACGCAGCACATCCTCGGCTGGTGTATTCATTTCTATTCTTCCAATTGCTTGATTGACGATGAGTCCGGCTGCTACCCCAGTTAACACTCCCGCAAGGAAATCTTTTAATTTCATCGGTACGTAACCCCCTCCATCAGTTTCTTTCCAAGTGTACCATAATTCTGTTGATTATAGCAGATTCCGTAAGGCTCGTGAATTAATTCGAACTAGAGGACAGCTCACAGAAAAACGTTCTCAAGAAGGGAAACGACACTTGTAAAGTAAACTATTTCGAGAAGGGGGACTTAACTATCATTTCTCATAATTTGATAAATAAGTATTTGAATATTTCGCCAGATAGTGTAGTATTTTCTCCATAATCAAAAAACTTATGATTAAAGGGGGTATGTCCAATGAAGGTTGAAAGCGCATACAAAGAGAAAACCAAGAAAAAAAAGGGGGGCGCCGGACCTTTAGCGGGCCAGGGAGCAATTGATTACGAAAAGATAGTATCAAGCCCGGAGTATAAAGAAATGCTGCGTCGGAAAAAACGTTTCATCGTCCCGATGACTATTTTTTTCCTCGCATTTTACTTTATGCTGCCGATCATGACATCGTATTCAACAGTACTGAATACGCCTGTGTTTGGCGATATCACTTGGGCTTGGGTGTTTGCTACTGCTCAGTTCATCGTCACGTGGGTTTTGTGTGTCATGTACGTAAAAAAATCAAATTCATTTGATAAAGATTCAGATGAAATTATTAAAATGATTGAACGGGATGGGGGCTCGGCTTAATGAATGCAACGGTTGTAATATTATTTCTGGCGATTGTCATCGCTACTTTGTTCATAACGTATTATGCAGCGAAGCGGACACAAACTACCGGCGATTTTTATACAGCAGGCGGTGGTCTGACAGGCTGGCAGAATGGACTGGCTATTGCAGGGGACTACTTATCGGCAGCCTCGTTTCTTGGGATTGCTGGCGCGATTGCACTTTTTGGTTTTGATGGATTCTTTTATAGTATCGGTTTCCTGATCGCGTACTTGGTTGTCATGTTCCTAGTTGCAGAACCTCTTCGAAATTTGGGGAAATATACGCTGGCAGATATGATTAATGCCCGCTTTGATGCCAAAAAAGTTCGTGGCATGGCCGCATTCAGTACTATCACGATCGTCATTTTCTATATGATTGCGCAGCTGGTGGGGGCCGGTGCGCTCATTCAATTGCTGTTTGGCATTAAATATTGGATCGCTGTCCTCATTGTCGGCGTAATGATGACAGTATACGTATTGTTCGGCGGCATGACAGCAACGAGCTGGGTGCAGATTGTCAAAGCTGTTCTGCTAATGCTTGGGACAATAATTATCGCAGTTCTCGTATTTGCAAAATTTGATTTCAACCTAGTTAAGATGTTTGCTGAAGTCAAAACGGCTACTGTGCATGGGGCAGACTATCTGAAGCCGGGACTGAAGTATAAAGTTCCGCTCGATACATTGTCGCTAATGCTGGCGCTTGTGTTAGGAACCGCGGGGTTGCCGCATATTCTGATGCGCTTCTTTACCGTAAAAGATGCGAAGACAGCGAGAAGCTCAGTTGTTATCGCGACATGGATTGTCGGGATTTTCTATGTTCTGACTGTGTTCCTCGGCTTTGGCGCAGCGGCATTTGTCGGCTATGATGCCATTACGAAAGCGAATGCTGCAGGGAATATGGCTGCACCGCTGCTAGCCGGTGTGCTCGGAGGAGATATTTTAATGTCCTTCGTATCTGCAGTTGCTTTTGCTACAATCTTGGCAGTTGTTGCCGGGCTCGTCTTGACAGGGGCATCCGCGTTTGCCCATGATATTTACGGCCAGATTATTAAAAAAGGAAAGGCGAGCGATCGGGAGCAAATGCTGGCGGCACGATACGCATCATTAAGTGTTTCGGTTTTCTCCATTTTACTTGCCTTGTTCGCACAGTCGATGAATGTAGCATTCCTCGTCTCCTTGGCTTTCTGTATTGCTGCCAGTGCGAATTTGCCAGTCATCTTATATACAATCTACTGGAAAAAATTCAACACGACCGGAGCAATTACCGGGATGGCGGCAGGCCTTTTCTCTGCCCTCGTTCTCGTTGTAATCAGTCCGAACGTTTTTGCTCCGGAACCGGGACAAGCCATATTTGTCGGTACTGCTTTGTTCCCGCTCACGAATCCGGCCATTATTTCAGTGCCGCTAGGATTTTTAGGCGGTTATCTCGGAACGATCCTTTCCAAGGAAAAAGCCGATTATCGGAAATATGCAGAAGTAAGTGTCCGTGCCAATACAGGCTTTCGGGAATAAGCTTTTACATGAGCGAAGGGGACGAAAATCCCCTTCGTTTTTATGTATTTGAATGGCTAAAACGCAGTCTGTAAATTAATTCGGGTTCCTAATTATTCTGTTGGAAAGTTCATGCAAGATGGTCTACAATGAAATGAGGAATACATACTAGATTGGGGAGGACACGTTTCATGCAAAAAGAGACACTAACAATGTTCAAGACGTTGACAGAGCTGCCGGGGGCGCCTGGCAATGAACATATGGTTCGCAGCTATATGAGAAGTGAGTTAGAAAAATACTCAGACGAAATCGTGCAAGATAATTTAGGGGGCATTTTCGGTTTGCGCAAGGGACCTGAAGACGGTCCGCGGATTATGGTAGCCGGCCATATGGATGAAGTCGGTTTTATGGTCACTGCTATTACGGATAACGGCATGCTTCGTTTTCAGCCATTAGGCGGCTGGTGGAATCAAGTGCTCCTCGCACAGCGGGTGCAGATTATTACAGATGAAGGGCCGATCATCGGTGTTATCGGTTCCATTCCTCCGCATTTATTAAGTGATGAGGTTAGAAATAAACCGATGGATATTAAAAATATGCTGATTGATATCGGTGCGGATGATAAGGAAGATGCAAAGCGCCTTGGGATCCGCCCGGGCCAACAAATCGTTCCCGTATGCCCATTCACTCCGATGGCTAACGATAAGAAGATTTTGGCCAAAGCATGGGATAATCGCTATGGTTGTGGACTATCCATTGAACTTCTAAAAGAAGTGCATGGGGAAGAATTGCCAAATACGCTATACTCCGGTGCGAACGTAATGGAAGAGGTCGGTTTGCGTGGTGCCCAAGCAGCGGCACGGATGATTAATCCTGATCTATTCTTCGCGCTCGATGCAAGTCCTGCAAATGATGCTTCTGGCAATAAAAACGAATTTGGCCAGCTAGGAAAAGGTACGCTGCTCCGTATTTTTGACCGTACTATGGTCACTCATCGCGGCATGCGCGAGTTCATTTTAGACACGGCGGAGTCAAATAATATTCCGTACCAATACTTCATCTCCCAAGGAGGCACGGATGCCGGGCAAGTACATGTTTCCAATGAAGGCGTTCCAAGTGCGGTTATTGGTATCTGTTCTCGTTATATCCATACATCAGCATCGATTATTCATACGGATGATTATGCTGCTGCAAAAGAATTGCTCGTCAAACTGGTGAAAGCTTGTGATAAGACAACGGTGGAGACGATCAAAGCGAATGTCTGATTGTTTGATGTGATAGAAGCAAGTTAAAAACGAGACCGTCCTTTCAGTTGATGAAGGACGGTCTTGCCGCGAATGGAGTTGATCAAATGGATTTCGTTATCGGATCAAAAAATCATGCAAAAGTAAGTGCGGTTCGCAAGGTGTTGGAACTCCATCAACCAGAGTTCCACCTTCACGAAGCGAAGGTGCCATCCGGTGTAAAAGACCAGCCGTTTGGAGATGAGGAAACAAGACAGGGAGCGATCAATCGTGCGAAGAATGCTGCAGTAACGGTTGATGGTGCGATTGGCATCGGACTGGAAGGCGGTGTTCGCATGCTGGATGGGCAATTGTTTGTATGTAACTGGGGAGCGCTTGTACTGCCGGATCAAACAGTCTTTACTGCAGGCGGAGCACAGATCCCTCTTCCGGATGAAATTGCAGAAGAACTACATAAAGGCCAAGAATTGAGCGAAGCAGTCGATACCTATTTCAATGCACGTGGCATAAAGCATAGCGGTGGGGCAATGGGGATGTTTACAGCTCATGCAGTCAATCGGGATGCATTGTTTGAACATGTCATGCTATTGCTGATTGGCCAGATGAATTATGAGAGACAAAAATGATTCCGCTTGCTTGCATAACATAAGAAACAACTTTAAAATGAATATGCTCTTCTATAATTAACTAACTACTGACATGATGCACTGGATTGATGATAACTATATGTAAATTGATTGGGGGAAATTGAATGTTCCGCTCGTGGAAGTTCTTGTTCCTGCTCGTGAGCGCTATTTTTGTGCTTGGCGGGTGCGGCAAATCCATTGACCAAAAGGCGGAAGATGGGATTGCGGCAGCGCGTGATATTTTTGAACAGGATGGGAAGAATGCAACTGAGGAAATCGAGGGTGTTGCATTGTACAAGCCAGTTGGTTTCACAATTGAAGATGCATCTGACCCGCAAAATATTATCTTTTCGAATAAGGATGAGACATTTATTCTGTTCATTAATCCAAATGAAGAAAAGGATAGCCATCTATTCCATGATTTATTGAAATCGCAGGAAAAGATCGAAGTCATTAAAGAGGAAACATTTTCGGATAAAGGGTATTTTGGGTTTGCATCGGTATTAAAATCGGGTGACGGCAAGGTGGAACTTGTCACAAGTGTCGGCGGTGTGAAGATGACTACCATCACAAAAGAGAAAAATATAGAAAATTACATGGCGAGCATGATGGAAATCGTCCGATCTGTAAAGCAGCCGGATTGACAACCATACATGCTCAGCGATTGAAAGGACGTGGAACGGATTGAAATCTGAAGAGCTGGTAGAAGTGTTGAAAGAGCGGCTCCCTTCCGAAAGTTTTCAATGGCGTTTCGACCGGAAGACCGATAAAGTCCGTTTGGAACACAGCGGCTTGGGAAAAGGTATGGATATTTCCTTGCCAGAAATCTTAGCAAAGTATGAGGATAAAAAAGAACTGGCACTGGATGAAATCGTTTATACGATCCGTGAAACCTTTAATGCGATGGAGAAGGAAATGAATGAGGGATTCCATAAGGATCTGCCGATCTACCCTGTCATTCGTTCTACCTCTTTTCCGACTGAATCTACAGCAGGGCATCAGTTCATCACAAAAGATCATACAGCGGAAACACGGATCTATTATGCAATTGATTTAGGGACGACCTATCGGCTTATTGACGCCAGTATGTTGGAGTCGATCGGATTGACGGAAAATGAGATTGCAGAAGCGGCTTTATTTAAACTCCGCTCCTTGAAAACGGATTACAAGAAGGATGAAGTGGCGGGAAACCTGTTTTACTTTGTCAACAACAATGATGGCTATGATGCCAGCAGAATTTTAAACAGTGCATTTTTGAAGGAAATGGAAAGCAAAGTGGAAGGCCACATGACAGTTTCCGTGCCTCACCAAGATGTACTAATAATCGGTGACTTGCGAAATGATACTGGCTATGATGTTCTCGCACAGATGACGATGCAATTTTTCACTGTCGGAAAAGTGCCGATTACTTCCTTGTCATTCATTTACGAGCAAGGAAAGCTGGAGCCGATCTTCATCATGGCAAAAAACCGGATAGCTAGAAAGGATGGAAAAAAGAAATGAATGCATTTTACAATCCCGAAGGCGTAGGCAACGTACTACTCATACAATTTCTTGCAACGAAGCCGAAAAACGTAGAAGTAAAATCGTTGAATGATGTCACTCTTTTGAAGGATGAAGAGACGGGGGAACTGGCCGGCTTGAATCTATTCAATGCAACTGAATATGTCGATGTGGCAGGCAATGGTCAAATTGAAGTGACTGAGAAATTGGTTGCTGAGATTAGGGAAGCTTTAAAAAAGAACGATGTAGCAGTTGAGTTTACAGTGGATTTTTCACCAAAATTTGTCATCGGCCATATTGTAACGAAGGACAAGCATCCGAATGCTGATAAGTTGAGCGTATGTACTGTAGATGTGGGAGACGACACATTGCAAATCGTATGTGGAGCACCGAATGTGGAAGCTGGCCAGAAGGTCGTCGTTGCAAAAGTGGGCGCAGTTATGCCATCTGGCATGGTGATTCGGGATGCTGAATTACGTGGCGTTGCCTCCTCTGGGATGATTTGTTCCGCGAAAGAATTAGGATTGCCCAATGCACCGGAAGTAAAAGGGATCCTTGTTCTGTCTGAAACAGCGATACCGGGAGAGCCTTTCACAAATATGTGAATCTGTTAGGGGACATGCCAATTATGACAGACGGCCCCCGCCTTGGAGAGGCTTACATGTAGACAATCCTGCTTATGGAGACAAGTCGCATGGCATCTCCTTTGTATCATCTATCTCATATGAAACGTACTGTTATAGGCAGTACGTTTTTATCATTTTAGGGATAGGTTTGATTTCGCCATGTTGAACCTGTTAAAATAGAATGATCGACATGGAAAGAGTGATAATGTTGACTTGGTTTAAAAGAGTATTGAATCGAATTGTAAAGTCGGATAAGGATTATGAAACTGACACGGAAAACGAATATGAATACGAGTATGAATACGAACATGAACTAGTGACAAATGAACAACAGCAGGAGAGGGAAAGCGATAGCGAGCGAAAACACCCGCCGTCCTTCCGTTTCCCTATCATCACGGACGCCGAAATTTACGGCTGGGATGATGAGGAACCTGTGGATCGCCTGAAACCATCTGCCCCACCTCAGGAAATGCTGGAGGAAGACGGTTTTGAACCTGTACCGCTTTATCAAAATGAGCGTTGGCCAGGCAAAAATGAACGTGTGACCATCCATCGGACAGAAACCGAGCGGCGTTTGGATAAAAGTGCTCTCCGAATGACGGGAGCAACGATTGAAGCAGCTTCGGAACCAAAGCAAGAGAAAAAGGAGAAGGTGAAACCGGTACGGAACCGACCATTTACGCCTACACAGGTTCCATCTCCCGTTTACGGGTTCCGAACACCAAAAAGAACCGTCTTAGCAGAGGAGCAACTGCCAATTCCGCGAAGTCATGCCGAGAAGACGGGCGTACATAATGATTGGGCTGACCCCAATGCTTTGCAGAATGATGAAAAGAACCTGCCAGTTCAGGAGAGGGAAGATTCAACCACCTATAGGAATGTTGCGAGTCCTTCATCTTTGGCTGATGGGCAGGCAAAAGAACAGATGCATAGCCAGGAAGATTTGAAAGCAATAGAAGCAAGTGGCTTCGAGGAAGAACAGTCACCGCGAAATGAAGAACCTTTTGACCATTCTTTGGAAGAAGAGGCGGAGTGCGCTGAAGCAATTGAAGTGGAAGCTCCCACCTATGAGACAGAGGCGAAAGTAAATGACTTCGCTACTGAGCTGTTTGAAGAAACAGAGAATCATGTCATTACAGGTGAAGCAGATGTCCATATTGCCATCACGCATACAAATGATGAAGTGCAAGAGCATGAAGTTTCTGGAGAAATGGTAGATTTCATAGAAAGTCATTCTGGCAGCAGTGAGATGAATGGTCCGATGGATGAATATCAGGCTGCCAGTGTAACGGATGTTGAGCTAGAAGGTATGGTCGGCATCGGTGAAGCGAAAAACGTGCCGGAAGAACAGGTTGCTATCAGTAGCTCGAATGATGAGATGGAAGATAGTGGTAAATTAATTGAAGAGACGAAAGATTTCACTGCCATCGGTGAGGCAAATAATGAGGCGGTAATTCATGCTGCCATCAATGATTCGAGTGTTGAGTTGGATCAGGACTCTGCCGATGAAGATTCAGAAACTGTGGCGGAAAATAACGAAGCTTTCAGTGAAGTGAATGAAGATCCTGCCATATCCGGCCAATTGGATGTGGAGCCAGTACTCGATACTGCTGGGGAAAGCTCCATTGAACAGCCGGTAGAGCGGGAGAAGGTCGTCCCATTCAATGTACTTATGCTAAAATCGGACAAAATGAAAATTGACAAGACAGTAGAGCAGGTAGAGCAAGTTGCAGAGCCCGCTCAAGCTGAGAAGAAAACAGTCGAAGAACCCATCGAGCCGATAGAGGAAGAAGAGGAGCCTTATTATGCTTTTCCGTCATTGGATCTTTTGATTCAACCTGAGGAGCATATTGAAGATGTTGAATGGCTGGAATCCCAATCGGTTAAACTGGAGGAAGCCCTATCGTATTTCTCCATCCAGGCTAATGTGATGGAAGCAGTGCAAGGACCGACTGTTACACGCTTTGAATTGACAGTCGGCCACGGAACGAAAGTGAGTAAAATACGGAATTTGACGGACGATTTGAAACTCGCTTTGGCAGCGGAAGATATTCGCATTCAAGCGCCAATCCCGGGAACAAGCTCCATCGGCATTGAAATTCCGAATCGGCGGACACGCGCTGTCCGGATTTCTGAAGTCATTCAGACAGAACGATTCCGGCAATCGACGTCTCCTCTTGAGGCGGTGCTCGGATTAAGTTTGACGGGTGAACCGGTCACACTGGATTTGCGTAAAATGCCGCACGGAATGATAGCAGGTGCGACGGGCTCAGGAAAATCGGTCTGCATCAACTCCATCTTGACGAGTTTGATGTATAAGGCCTCCCCGACAGACGTGAAACTGCTATTAATCGATCCTAAGATGGTCGAATTGGCTCCGTATAATGGTGTTCCGCATTTACTCAGTCCGGTCATTACAGATGTAAAAGCGGCAACGGCTGCGCTGAAATGGGCTGTAGATGAAATGGAAAGGCGTTATGAACTCTTTGCCCATGCGGGTGCGAGAAATATTGAGCGCTACAATGAAATGGTCACTGGCAGCCGTCAGTTCTCCTTGAAGATGCCTTATTTGCTCATCGTCATTGATGAACTGGCAGACCTCATGATGACGGCACCAGCGGATGTGGAAGTTTCCATCAGCCGCATTACGCAGAAGGCAAGGGCTTGCGGTATTCATTTGATCATTGCCACGCAGCGACCATCCGTCGATGTCATTACAGGCACAATTAAAGCGAATGTACCGACACGTATCGCATTTTCGGTATCGTCCCAAGTGGATTCCAGAACCATTATCGATACCCCTGGTGCAGAACGTCTCCTCGGAAAAGGGGATATGCTGTATCTGGGTAATGGCCAATCTTCTTCTGTTCGATTGCAAGGGACATTTGTCACGGATGAAGAAATTGAACGTATAATAGAACACGTTCAAAATGAAGCAAAACCGGATTATTTGTTTGGCCAGGAGGATTTATTGGCCAATTCCATCGAAGAGGAGGAAACCGATCCCCTTTTTGAAGAGGCTTGCAAGTTCATAATTGAACATGGAAGCGCCTCAACATCCCTGCTGCAGCGCAATTTCGGTATTGGCTACAATCGTGCTGCAAAGCTGATGGATAAAATGGAGAAACTCTCGTTTATTTCTGAACAAAAAGGAAGCAAACCGCGGGATGTCTATTTGACTCAGCAGGAATTCGAACAGTATGTAAATCGGTTTGAACAAAACTAATCACGTAGCTAGTAAATAAATGCGGATTCATTCGTGGTATAATGGGGAATGAGAAGCAAAGGGAAATCGAATGATTTTCAAGAAGATGAATGTGGGAGCAGTGATGATCCCGGGAGGTTGCAATATGACAGTGTTTCATTTTACCGGAATTAAAGGATCAGGGATGAGTTCGTTAGCCCAAATCCTCCATGATTCTATGAATGAAGTTCAAGGATCTGATGTGGAGAAATATATCTTTACAGAAGAGCCTTTAGTGGAAAGAAAAATAAAGATCTTGCCGTTTGATGCGGATAATATTGTGCCAGGATTGACGGTTATTGCCGGCAATGCATTTCCGGATACACATCCGGAATTGGTGCGGGCGAAAGAACTTGGACTGGAAGTTATCCGGTACCACGATTTCCTCGGACATTACATGGATCAATTCACATCGATTGCGGTGACTGGTTCGCATGGCAAAACGTCGACAACCGGTTTGCTTTCGTATGTGTTATCGGGCTTTACGCCGACTTCTTATCTAATTGGAGATGGAACAGGCAAAGGCGTAAAGGACAGCAGGTTCTTTGTTTTAGAAGCGTGTGAATACCGGAGACATTTCCTGGCTTATAAACCGGACTATGCAATTATGACCAATATTGATTTTGATCATCCAGATTATTTTAAGGATCTCGACGATGTGATGGATGCTTTTAATCAAATGGCGATGCAAGTGAAAAAAGCGATTGTGGCATGCGGTGATGATCATCATCTGCAGCAGATCAAAGCAAATGTTCCTGTAGTATTTTATGGTTTCGATGAAGCCAATGATTTCTTTGCGAAAAATGTTGTGAAGACTTCAGATGGATCATCGTTCGATGTATACGTCAGAAATGAGTATTTCAATTCGTTCGCTATTCCTTCGGCTGGCGACCATGCGATATTGAATGCTTTAGGTGTGATTGCTCTGTCCCATTATGAAGGTGTGCCAGTCGACATAATCAAAGATCGGCTATCTACATTCGGCGGTGTAAAGAGACGCTTTACTATCACGGAATATGATGACAAAACGATTGTGGACGATTATGCCCACCATCCGACTGAAATTGAGGCAACCTTGCAATCGGCGAAACAGAAGTATCCGGATCGGGAAATCGTCGCGATTTTCCAGCCGCATACTTTTACAAGGACAGCCGCTTTGCTTGATTCATTTGCTGCCAGCCTTTCTCATGCGGATTCTGTCTACTTATGTGACATCTTTGGATCTGCGAGGGAAAAGAGCGGGACATTAACGATTGATGACTTGGTTAAACGGGTACCGGGAGCTAAGCATCTTAAAATCGAACAAATTGCCGAGCTTGAAGAACATGGAAATGCAGTTTATCTGTTCATGGGAGCAGGGGACGATATCCAAGATTATATGAATGCATTTAAACGTTTGATTGAGCAAGGAGAAACAGCTTGAACCTTACCGGTTTAAGCTTCCCGTAATAGTAAAAAGGGCTGGAAATCGACTCGATTTCAGCCCTTTTTCTTTTAAAGAAATGTCTGTTGAATTTGCCAGTTATTCAAGAGCAGCCAGGAAGAAAAGAAGTGAGTGCGGCGGCAACCAGAAAAAACGATGCGGCAATTGGGCCGAGCAATGGACAGGAAAACCCTTGCAGACAGGCATCTGTTGTTTGATATTTCGAATACTTTTCATCATAAGACATTTTTCTTGTCTAATTCGGGTTTATTGGAAATAATAAATTATAATCTACTTTTTTAAAGGGAATTTAGGAAGAATGTCGAAAAGGGTATGTAGGCTTGGCGTTTACTTTATTTCAGATAAGGGTAGAAATTACTTATGTATGTAGAAGGAGGAAGCGTTTTGGTGATTTTGTTGTACCTGGCAGCGATTATTGCTGCTGTGGCGTTTTTAATATTATGTGTGAGCCTTGCAATGACGCTGGGATCATTGAAAACCACTTTGCGAAGTGTTTCGGAGACATTGGACGGGCTGACGACTCAGCTGGAAGGTGTGACGACTGAAACGACGGAGCTATTGCATAAGACGAATGCCCTCGCGGAAGACATTCAGGAAAAGTCGTTGAAGTTGAATTCCGTAGTTGATGCTGTAAAAGGTGTTGGCGAGTCCGTCAGCGGGTTAAACAGCTCGGTGCGGAGGGTAACAGAATCCATTACCGTCGAAGCAGAACGCAATAGCGATAAAGTGGCGCAAGTCGTTCAGTGGAGCCATGTCGTCTTAGGTATTTATGACAAGGTGAAGGACATGAAAGCCAATACTTCAAAGGGTTGGACAGTGTATAAGGCAGATACAGGACAGAAGAAGCTGCCAAGCCCATCAGACCGCTTCCGATGAAACAAAAAATATTAGAGGAGGAATTAAATTGACGGATTACAACAACTCAAAACCGAACTATGGTGATTCTGCATTCCAACATCAGTATTATGGCGATAAACAATACAAGAACACTTTCGGAGAACCGTCCAATTTGCCGGTGAACTATTCACATTACACAAATACGGATGATTTTTATAATGAAGAAGAAAGTTCCAGTGCCGGCAGTTTTCTTCTCGGCGCATTAGTCGGCGGCGTCATTGGTGCTGCGGCCGCCCTATTCCTAGCCCCTAAAACTGGGCAAGAAATGCGCGAGGACTTCTCTGAACAGGCGTCACAGCTGAAAAACAAGAGCATTGAACTCACTTCAGTAGCGAAAGACAAAGCGACTGAACTGACTGCAGTTGCGAAGGATAAAACGGATGGTTTGACGAAAACGATCCAAGAGCAATCCGGACAATTGGTCGACAAAGTGAAGTCGATGGCAAATAAGACAACCATTCCAATGGATGATGGCACAGCGTCTTCCGAAGGGGAAGAAGCAATGGATTATGTGGAAAACAAGGTAGAAGAAAACAAAGAAGCTGCAGAAAGCAACACAACAGGAAATAGCGATGTCGTCTACGACAATAGTGAAAATTTCGGAGAAGATAAGGTGACAAACCAAAATCATATCTCCGTCGAAAAGGATAAGTAATAAAAATGGCCGGTCAACCAAACATTTTGGGTTGACCGGCTTTTTAGTACTATTATTTACATGTTCAACTTGTCCGAGAATCGTATCTCCAATTTATCACCGCTGAAGATCGGGTCATGGAACCCGATCGTCTCGCCGTTTCGAACCAATTGGTAATGGATCGGGCCATTCATTGGCAGTTCGTAGTCCACAAATGCGAACACATCGCTGAATACAATTGGAGCAAAATCCGCTGAATCCAAGTCAATCCTGTCACCGGAGGAAAGGACTGCTGATTCATCGACTGCCTCGCCATTCACTCGGATGCTATAACGTTTTTTCTGTATGTCCACTTGTATTCCGTTGAATTCTACAGTAGCTTTGTCGTGGAGAACCAATCCGGCTTCTTGTGCAAGCTGGCCGATCGTCGGCATCTTTGGGTGTTCCATTTTAATGTCATCTCCATTGGAAACGACGTACGACTCGGAAACAGATCTTCCGCCAACGAGATATGTTGTTTTCATTGAAAATTTCGTTTGCACGCTTTTTTGGTTGACGAACAATTGAAGCGGCTTCTGACCAGCAGAAATTGTTTTATTCCACTCAGCAGCCAGATCTTTGATGGACTCCTTTTGAATCACTGTGATCTCATCCCGGTCCTGGAGTGCAGTGTCTAACCGTATGTCATTCCCATTTAGCAAGATGACCGGTGCAACGTCTTTTTCCTTGCCATTGAACGTTACTCTTTTCGTTGGGATATCACCTACTAAATCCCTGACAGTGGCAGAAGCATCTCTTCCATTTTCTCCTCGTGTCAATTGAATTTGATCTCCGTTTGTTAAAAGATCCTTTGTGCTGGCAGATTGCCCGTTCACGAGCAATGTGGAAGGCGTTCCGTGTTCTCCGGGAATGAAAACCGTTTGGCCGTTCACTGTAATGGACATCCCAAGGCCGGGCTTGCCGTATAATTCACCTGGTCTGATTTTTGCAGCAAGCAGGGCATCGCCGACAGACATCTCTTTCAATTCGAATAAGCGGATTGTCTTGTCGTTCACGGTGACAGACATGTAGTGGATAGGCGCTCTCCGTGCCGCGATGGCAATGCCGATCGGCGTCACCAGGGCAGGGGAGGATTCGATCTCCTCAGCATATGTAACACCTGATAGGGCATCAATCCCTCTTATGCCGATCCTGTTCAACGGCAATTCCAGGCAGCGGCTCAGCTCATCGGTCAGACGAGGCGTCAAGCTGCCGCCACCGACTACCATGACGGCTTGTGGAGATTTGCCGTTATTCAGTCGCTTAATTTCTTCCGAGATGCTTTGTGCGAGCCGTTCTGTAGCCGGCTGTAAAATAGAAATGACTTCTGAAGAAGGCACTTGCTGTTCAAATCCGAGGATATCCGTAATGGTAACGTCCTCTCCAGCAAGCTCCCTTTTCGTCAGCTCGGCGACAGGGAAGTCCAGCAAGTAATGATTGCTGAGTGCTTCGGTAATTTCATCCCCTGCGATTGGCACCATGCCATAGGCTGTCACGGTATTTTCATTCGTAATCGCGATGTCTGAAGTGCCCGCACCAATATCGACAAGCGCCACATTCAATCGCCTCATGGAAGGAGGAATCAGTACATTAATTGCTGCAATTGGTTCTAATGTGAGTGCTTCCATTTCTAGATCAGCCCTTTTCAAGGCAGAAAGAAGGGATTCGACGACGACGCGAGGCAAAAATGTAGCAATGACTTCGACACTGGCAGTCTGGCCAGCCTGATCGATCAAGCTGCCGATTTCCTCACCGTCCAGCTTGTATCGAAGTACGGAATACCCAACACAATAATAGTAGTCATCCATTGGTACGGAGTCGGACAGTAACAGTTTTTGCTGAGCTTGCTGGACGGCTCCGAGCTCCAGGCGGTTGACGTCTTCCATCGACATAAGTGCCTGGTCGGAAGTATTGATTTCCATTGAGCCTTCAGCAGTCTTCAAGGCACGTCCTGCTGCAGCAACACTGACGCGTTTCAAAGGACCGTGACGCATTTCAAGCTCGGTTTTGATTTCTGAAATCACTTTAGCGACGCTTAAAATATTATGTATTTGTCCATCAATCATGGACCGTTCTTTATGTTCCACGGAGATGAGGTCGGCAACATGGTAGATGCCATCTTCTTCTTGTAAAATCAGGCCGACGACAGAGCGAGTTCCGATGTCCAAGGCAAATAGGGTGGTGGCCACGGTCATTCATCCTTTCTTTAGACGAAAACTGCGAATTTTAGACAATTCGCAGAAATCGCGTGACTTTCCAATCGCTTTTCTTTATACTAGGTCTATTATATAAAAATGTAACATAGAATCACCCCTTCGGGAAGTGCTGCTATGTGCGGGGAGGAGTCATAATGATGAGGCAAAATGATTTAGATGAGTTGCGCGGACGTGTGGATGAATTGAACATCAAGATTTTAGATTTAATCAACGAGAGAACCGCTGTCGTGCAGGAGATCGGTAAAGTAAAAGAGAAGCAAGGTGTGAATAGATATGATCCGATCCGCGAGAGGGAAATGCTTAATTTCTTGAAAGAAACAAATAAAGGCCCGCTTCCAAACGGTGTCTTGGAGCAGATTTTCAAAGGCATTTTCTTATCGGCACTTGAAATCCAAGAGGATGAGCAGCGCAATGCATTGCTCGTTTCTAGGAAGCGCAAGCCGGAAGATACAGTTGTTGATATAAATGGCGAGAAGGTCGGCGATGGAACGCCTACTTTCGTTTTTGGCCCGTGTGCAGTGGAATCTTATGAGCAAGTGAAGGCTGTTGCAGACTCAATCAAGGCGAAAGGCTTGACGATGATGCGAGGCGGAGCATACAAGCCACGTACATCTCCATATGATTTCCAAGGCCTTGGCTTGGAAGGGCTTAAAATATTGAAGCGGGTTTCGGAGGAGACTGGACTATCCATCGTTACCGAAATCATTACACCATCCCACTTGGAAGAAGCAGTTGATTACATTGATGTCATTCAAATTGGCGCACGTAACATGCAGAACTTTGAACTTTTGAAAGAAGTCGGCATGCTCAATAAACCGGTTCTTTTGAAACGCGGTCTTGCCGCTACAATCGATGAATTTATCAATGCAGCTGAATATATCATTTCAAAAGGGAATAGCAATATTATGCTTTGCGAACGCGGAATCCGTACATACGAGCGGGCGACGCGCAATACGCTGGACATTTCAGCAGTGCCGATCTTAAAGCAAGAAACGCATTTGCCTGTGTTCGTGGATGTCACTCACTCAACTGGAAGAAAGGATTTATTGCTTCCAACGGCTAAGGCTGCTATTGCGGTTGGCGCTGATGGAGTAATGGCAGAAGTCCATCCAGATCCGGCTGTGGCGTTGTCGGATGCGGCACAACAGATGGACATCCAGCAATTCGATGAATTCTACAAAGAAATCCAGAAATTCATGAATACGTATCAAACAGTATAATGTTGTAGTAGTCCGGCGAGGGATTGGGAGCATTCCCACCAAGCCGGGCTGCGTTTCGTCACATATTTGGCGTCGGACCTTTTACGGATCCGGCGTTTTGTTTATAATGAAGATAGGACATATTTGCAGGAAGGGGAAAGGTCAATGGCGGTGACAATATATGATGTGGCACGAGAAGCGAATGTCTCGATGGCTACGGTTTCGAGGGTCGTCAATGGCAATCCTAATGTGAAGCCGGCAACCCGTAAAAAGGTGTTGGATTGCATCGAGCGGTTGGGCTATCGGCCAAATGCGGTAGCGAGAGGGCTGGCAAGCAAGAGAACAACAACAATCGGAGTCATCGTGCCCGATATTTCGAAAAGCTACTATGCAGAGCTTTCGAGAGGGATTGCGGACATTGCCACGATGTATGAATATAATATTATTCTTTCGAATTCCGATAAACGGGCGACGAGGGAAATGGAGCTTTTTGAAGACCATCTCGGAAAACAAGTGGATGGACTTATTTTTATGAGTGATTCCATTTCCGATGAGATGAGAAAAGAGATGGTCACAGCTCATATTCCGATCGTATTGGCAGGCACGCTGGAATCGGATACGGATATGCCTACGGTTAATATTGACCATGAACAGGCTGCTTATGATGCGACCAAAAAACTGATCGATAATGGACATACGAGGATAGTTCATGTATCCGGTCCATTCTCAAGAGATATTAATCGGCTCTGCAAGAGAGTTGGATATGAGCGGGCTTTGCGTGAAGCAGGATTGCCGGTTTCGGAAGAATATATTATCGAAACGGACAATACATACGACGATGCGTATGATAAATGGAAGCTTGTACGGGATTTGTCTGAAAAACCGACAGCCATTTTTGCCGGCAATGATGAAATAGCGGTCGGCGTATTGAATGGCATTCGGGATGAAGGGCTGTCTGTCCCGGAAGACTTCGAACTCATCTGCTTCGAACATACTTTGCTTTCAAGAGCCGTCCGTCCGCAACTAACGACGATAGTCGTTCCGTTATACGATCTTGGTGCGGTGTCCATGCGTTTACTGACGAAGTTAATGAACGGAGAAGAAGTGGACGATCCGGACGTCATTTTGCCATACCGGATGGAAGAACGTGAATCAACAAAATAACGAAAAAGGACATCCTCTCGATCATTCGACAGGATGTCCTTTTTCATTGAAAGCCCATATGTGCCACTTTTTTTTGTTTCTTCGGGACAAATGGAGCAGGCAATCATTGCGTTACTTCCTGAGGCATAAGGTAATTGATAAACCCTTTATTTCTCATTCCGAATGATATGTAATGCACGGTTGGCCATCTGTGCATTTTTCTCCGTAATTTCACCTTTTCTTGGGATGGGCTCATATAATGGATTCGGATCATCCCATGTCCCAATTAACGGGACGGGCGATTGTGGCTGCCATTCATCAAGCCAGTCCGCAGGCAGAGCGCCGCTTGGCGAAGGCAGCTGTTTCATTGAAAGCCATATTTGAGACCAGGCTCTCGGCACAACTCGCCAAATGTCATATCCGCCTCCTCCGACAGCAATCCACCGGCCATCACAAAATTCCTCCGCTATTTCCCTCGCGAGACGAGGAATTTGTTTATAGATTTCCATCGTTCCGTATAAATGCGTCAGCGGATCAAAGAAATGGGCGTCCGCGCCGTTTTGGGTGAGCAGAACGTCCGGTTTAAAGAATTCGGCTACTTCCCGCAGGGAGGTCCGGTAAATATCCAAAAACGATTCGTCCTCTGTAAACGCATCAATTGGAAAATTGAAGCTCGTTCCATAGCCAGCCCCATTTCCACGTTCCGTCACATTGCCCGTGCCGGGAAATAGATAACGGCCGGTTTCATGAATAGAAAGCGTGCAGACCGAGGGATCATCGTAAAATGTCCATTGCACACCATCCCCATGGTGTGCATCCGTATCGACATAGAGGACACGGGCATTGTATTTTTGCTGAAGATATTTAATGGCGACCGAACTGTCATTATAAACGCAGAATCCTGATGCTTTCCCCTGAAAGCCATGATGCAGACCGCCCCCCAAATTGACGGCATAGCGTGAATGGCCTTCCATCACCTGATCCACTGCGGTCAGCGTCCCGCCGACTAGTGTTGCACTTGCTTCATGCATGCCCTGGAAAATGGGGGTGTCTTCCGTTCCAATGCCATACAAGTCAGACACTTCCGCGCCGACCTCTCCCCGTCCCGCTCTTTTGACGATGTCAATAAACTTTTCATCATGGGCAAGAAGCAGTTCGTTGTCTGATGCAATTCTTGGCGCGACAATGTCTTCATCATTGATCGCATTGATTTTGCGCAATAAATCTAGTGTCATAACGATTCTTTTTTGATTGAACGGATGGGTATCTGAAAATGAGTATCCAAGTTGATCTTCTGAAAATACGAAAAGCGCATCCTTCTTCATTGCTGTGCGCCTGGGAAATTTGGCCATAAGACTTCGAAACCGCTTTCTTTTAAACCTTGTATGGTTTGCAAGGGATTCATCGTTTTGATGCGGATGACCAATATTTTATGATTCTCGTTTTCCTTGTCAGGGTAGACGAGAACACTTAATACATTCGTATGTTGTTCATGAAATACCTTGGATACTTCAAATAGGATGCCAGGCACGTTCGGAACCCGAACTTCAATTTGTGAACCCGGCTGGTGTGCGCCAGTCAATTCAATATAATTGTATAAAAGATCTGTCTCGGTAATGATGCCAACCAATTTTCCGCCCGAAACGATAGGGAGACAACCAATTTGATTTTCATAGAACAGCACTGCTGACTCCTCTACAAAATCCATCGGGTGACCTGTGATCGGATTAGAGGTCATAATATTCGTCAGTGGCAGATCGAGAGGATGCTGTTCAATTTCAGCAAGCAGTGTAGGGGCTGCCTCCTTCAAGTCCCGGTCAGAAACCACACCTACCAGTTGTTCTTCGTCCAGAATGGGCAGATGGCGGATTTTATGGTCCCGCATGATCTGCAAGGCATCCCGTACCGTGTGTGCGGTTGTCAGTGTGACGACCTCTTTTTTCATTATCTCTTCAACTAGCATAGGTAAAACCTCGCTTTCAGTACATAAATCAGTACATAAATCGGTTCATGAACCGCAGGCTGTCGAACTGGCGGATTGACTCTGGATCGATCCGTTTGCCGATTCGGGCCATCAGGCAATTTGCGGGATGGGAGCTGATTTCGGGATCGTCCGTTGCATAATATTCCAAACCGCCCGCATTCATCATTTTCTCCATTACTTTTCGGTATTCCCAAACATTCAGCTTCGTGCCTTTCAAATCCCAATGCCAGTAATATTCAGTCGTAATCGTAATATAATCTTCCATAGCGTCGTCCATCATCGATACTTCCAGCAATGCTTTTCCAATGCCGCCGCCACGAAATTTAGGAATCACTTCGATCGCGCCAAGTTCAATTAAATTTTCCATCTTGCCTTGGGACCATCTTTCAAGCGGATCCGGATAAAGATACGTGACATACCCGACGATCTCATTCATTTCACGTGCAATGATGATGCGGCCTTCCGGAAGATCTGCGATTTCAATGAGTGCTTTATGCTGCTGCTCAGGCGGCCTGAAAGCCACTAAATGCTCATGAAAATCAAAGGTTGCCAATTTGGAAGAGGGGATCGGTCCTTCAATGATGACATTGCCGTTCCGGTGCTTGATTTCCATCGCATTATACGTTTTCTTATGTTCCAACAAACTCACCGTCCCTGAATAAATTACCTCTCTTTTCAGTATACATTAAAAATCTTCTGTTGCCGCCCACTATTATTACAAATTAAATAATAATACGAAAAATATTAATTTATTAGCCAATATAATGAGAATATTGTAGAATAAAGAATGTTATAGTTTCTAGAAAGGGTGATATGTATATGGTAACCAAAATTTTACCTGTCGTTCAAGGAGAATATAACCTGGGGGATTATGAAACGACAGTTAAAGAGTTTTCATGGGAGGAAGCTGAAAAACAGTTCAGCTGGCACGAAACAGGACTGGTTAACATCGCACATGAAGCGGTGGACCGTCATGCAGATTCTTTTCGGAAAAACAAAGTGGCGCTCTATTACAAAGATGCGAACCGGAAAGAAGCGTATACGTTTAATGAGATGAAAAAGATGTCCAACAAGGCTGCCAATGTGCTTCGGGACTTTTCATCGTTGGAAAGAGAGGACCGTATTTTTGTATTCATGCCTCGCTCTCCTGAATTATACTTTGCTATTTTAGGAGCTTTGAAGAATGGCGCGATTGTCGGGCCGCTATTTGAAGCGTTTATGGAAGGTGCTGTCTACGACCGTTTGGCAGACAGTGAGGCAAAGGTGATCATTACAACACCGGAGCTGGTGGAACGAGTGCCGGTGGATCGTTTGCCGCATTTAAAGCATATCTTCTTAGTTGGAGAGGGAATCGAAGAAAATGAACGCTTTATTGATTTTAACAAGCATCTGAAGGAAGCATCTCCCTATTTCCAAGTGGAGTGGATGGAGAAAGAGTCTCCTACCTTGCTGCACTATACTTCCGGCTCGACAGGCAAACCGAAAGGGGTCTTGCACGTTGAGGCAGCGATGGTCCAGCAGCTCCAAACAGCCAAGTGGGTCCTCGACTTGAAAGAAGAGGATGTCTTCTGGTGTACGGCAGACCCGGGATGGGTGACAGGAACGGCCTATGGTATTTTCGGACCAATGCTTGCGGGAGCCACATCTTTGATCGTGGGCGGGCGCTTCTCGCCGGATGTTTGGTATGAAGCGATTCAGGATTACAGCGTTTCTGTATGGTACAGTGCCCCGACTGCTTTCCGTATGCTGATGGGAGCTGGGGCCGGGCCGATTGAAAAGTATGATCTCTCCTCATTGCGCCATATTTTATCGGTCGGGGAGCCATTGAATCCGGAAGTCATCCGTTGGGGCATGGAAGTGTTCAACCTCAGAATCCATGATACATGGTGGATGACCGAGACAGGTGCGCAGACGATCTGCAATTTCCCAGCAATTCCGATCAAACCGGGAAGTATGGGGAAACCGGTGCCTGGCATTGAAGCGGCAATCGTAGATGACCAAGGGAATGTCCTCCCGCCGAATCGGATGGGGAACTTGGCAATCCGCAAAGGCTGGCCGGCGATGATGCGTCAAATCTGGAATAATCCCGAGAAATATGCATCCTATTTCTTAAATGATGAGTGGTATGTATCGGGCGATTCTGCATATATGGATGAGGATGGCTACTTCTTCTTCCAGGGACGTGTGGATGACGTCATCATGACGAGCGGAGAAAGGGTAGGTCCGTTTGAAGTAGAAAGCAAACTTCTTGAGCACCCGGCTATCATTGAAGCAGGTGTAATCGGCAAGCCGGATCCGGTACGTGGGGAAATTATCAAGGCCTTTGTCGCTCTGCAAGCAGGGTATGAGCCGTCGGATGAGTTAAAAGAGGATATCCGGCAATTCGTTAAACGCGAATTAGCTGCCCATGCAGCTCCGCGGGAGATTGAGTTCAAGGATAAACTGCCGAAGACCCGAAGCGGAAAAATTATGCGACGTGTACTGAAGGCGTGGGAACTGAATTTGCCGACAGGTGATCTATCGACAATGGAAGACTAATAGAAAAAACTGGATCGCTCAAGAGCGATCCAGTTTTTTTATCTGTCATCTTCCTCATCTTTTGGAGGAGGATTTTTCCCGTTATTCCCATGGCCGCTTCCATTACTGGAACCATTGCCAGAACCGTTGTTGCCATTTCCATTCCCGCTGCCATTATTGTTGCCGTTGTTGCCTTTATTATCATTCGGATCTCCTGAATTTCCGTTATTTTGTTCAGAGCCAGGATTTCCATTTTCAGATGGAGGTGTCGGATTCGGGTTCTCATGATCTCCCTCGTCGTCATGTTCACCTGTATCGGCCGGAGGTTCCGGACTTCCGATGGTTACTATGTTCGAGCCTGGAGATAATAATCCAGTAATATCAACTGCACGGACATAATAGGAACCAGGACCAGCAGAATATGAATTGGATGACGAATCACGGATTGTCGATACTCTTTCATTATCCCGATAGACATAATATCCGATTACATCATTGGATGCCGATTCAGTCCACGTAATAGTTGAGCCATTGGCGCTTGCCTGGACTCCAGCCGGGTTCGCTCCGTCGGCATTAAAGACCGAGCCTGAAACGACATTGGAGGAGAAAATGGATTTGCCGGAGAATAGTTTTGAACCATCTCCGCCGAAAGGTCCAAGCATCCGCTTGATGAATTCTTCGTTCACACCAGTGCCTCCGGACACAATGAACTCACTAGGCGTAGAAGGAAGTGCCAAATATTTAACACCTTTTACCGATACATAAGACGCGCTAATAATGCTGTCATCCGGCTTCGTCGGCACCATGACCTTCGAGTTGAATAAGTCCGAACGTACAATGCCAGCCGCAGAACAAGCGTTAGATGGTGCTAGACCTGAAATACCGCAGAAACTGCGTGTTACAACGCCTGCCGGCTGTTTGAACCTTGAGCCTGCTCCCACGATGTCTGGACGAGCGGCGTTCGCGGTATTCATCAGCCTGCCAAAAAGAATACTCGTTCTCGTTGTCGGATGCAGTTGAGATGAGCCGCGAGAGTACAGTTTGCGCGTCTGGTCTTTATAGCCGAGCCAAATGCCAAGCGATACATTTGGATTATAGCCAACGAGCCAAGCGTCGCCATATCCTTGCGTCGTTCCTGTTTTGGCAGCAAGGTCAAGAGAGAAATTCAAGTTCTTTGGAACTTGTTGGCCTGTGCCAGGCGGTTTGACGACATCTCGGAGC
Source organism: Sporosarcina sp. NCCP-2222 (assembly GCF_023168145.1). GTDB lineage: Bacteria > Bacillota > Bacilli > Bacillales_A > Planococcaceae > Sporosarcina. The sequence continues at coordinate 544,406 of NZ_BQYK01000001.1, read as the reverse complement.
ATATCGGTAATGATATAAGCCGTCTCCGGACTGAATACCTCTACCGGTTCACTCTTATGCTCAAAAATGACATTCCCTTTTGCATCTTCTATTTTCTCAATCATATATGATTGAATAAATTGACCCTCATTGGCAAAAGTTGCAAATGCATTCGTGTTTTCTTCAACGCTCGCACCAACAGTAAGCGCTCCTAGGGAAGCAGACTGATTCACGTAATCTGCCTCTGTAAGTTTCTTGAAATTCATTTTCTCCAAGAATTCCATTGGCCGGCGGTCACGAATTTCTTCGTAAAGACGGGCAGTCGGCAAGTTCAACGAACGGGCGAGTGCCTCCCGGGCAGGCAAGATGCCGTCTTCTTGTTCCGCAAAGTAGTTGCTAACTTTCCAGTTTGGAGTATCGATTTTTAAGTCGACAACTGGACTGCCTGCTCCAATAACTCCATATTCAATAGCTGGCGCATAGACGAGAAGCGGTTTAATTGAAGAGCCATTTTGGCGATGGGCTTGAGTAGCATAGTTGTAACTAGGCTTATCATCCAATCCGCCGATAAAGGACAAAATGCGTCCCGTTTTGTTTTCAATTAAGATGGATCCGACTTGGACAGGGTCGTCAACTAACACCGTTTCGCCTGTTTCCGAGTCCTTTTCTTCTCTTGTGTAGGTGAATCCATAATGCTCAAAGTTTTTCGCAACATCATTCATCTTGTCATACAGTGTTTGATCGATAGTGGAATAAATGCGATATCCGCCTGTTTTCATTTCACGTTCTGCAAGAATTCGATATTTCTCTTGAAGTTTATGATTCTGTTCCAACCGTTCCAATTCGATATCATCCCGTTTAGCGAGAACTTCCATTAAAATATCGGTCGTCCGTTTCTGAATTTCCTGGGTGAGGTACGGATACCTGCTAGTAGGGCGGTCTATATCAGTACGTAAATCCTTTGTAATGTCATAAGCGATTGCCTTGTCATATTCCTGCTTCGTAATATAACCGGTTTCCTTCATGCGGAACAATACTGTTTTCATACGGTCAATACCTGGCTTCAATGCTTCATCCGATTTCACGCCACCGCCATATCTCCCGCTTTTAAAAGGAGTATAAGCAAATGGTGCCTGCGGAATCCCAGCGATATAGGCAGCCTGTGCCAAGTTCAAATCTTTAGCGTTAATGCCAAAAATACCTTCCGCTGCGGTTTCTACGCCGGCGATATTGTCACCATGCACATTTCTTCCGTAAGGAATGATGTTCAGATAAGCTTCCAAAATTTCATCTTTGTTCATGAAGTGTTCGAGTCTCATCGCAAGAAGGATCTCTTTCGCTTTCCGTTCATAGGACACTTCGTTCGTTAAGATTTGATTTTTAATCAATTGCTGTGTCAATGTAGATCCGCCTGTTTGGCTGTCGGAATTCGTGACATCCTGCAACAATCCGCGGAAAATCGCTTTAGGCACAATGCCGTTATGTGTCATGAAGTATTCGTCTTCTGTAGCAAAGACGGCGTCAATTAAATAAGGCGAAACATCTTTCAGCTTCGTTTCCCGTCTTTCGATATCCGAGCTTACTTTGCCCAAGTATTTGTTATCTGCAAAGAAAATCTCGGAGGTTTCTTCATAATTAAAAATCTCACTGCGCATTTCCTGCTTCGTCCGGAGCGGTTCTTTTGCAACCAAAGATGCGAAATAACCTGCACCGACAGAAGCGGCAAAGACACTCAGCGTCAAACCGAAAATCAGGAAAAGAAGAAATAGGTTCCACACTACGCCTGTCGTGATGCGTAAGCCTTTGGCCCATTTCTTTTTCTTCATATCTTCAAACTTTTCTTCTATCAGATCGATCCGATTTTTTCGTCTTTCGCTCAAGTCGTTCTCCCCCCTAAAATCTTTCCTATTATAGCACATTTTTCGCAGGACCGAAGATTATGTTTGACAAGTAACTATTTTGTACTACAATAAGGGATATATCTTTTTATTGCATGATGATAAAGTCGGAGTAGCAGCGTTTGATCCGTATAGAGAGGCAGCGGTTGGTGGAAGCTGTCCGGTAGGACGTTTGTGAATTACAGCTTTGGAATGCAATCGCGGACGCGGCGTTAGTGCGAAAAAGCGGAGAAACAGTCGTTTCTCAAGCTGGGTGGTACCGCGTTACACAACATTGTGATGAACGTCCCTGCATAATTCTTATGAATTGTGCAGGGCTTTTTTACTTTTAGGAGGGGTCCAAATGAAAAATGAACTACTGGAAGATTTGAAATGGAGAGGGCTGCTGTATCAGCAAACCGACGAGGAAGGTTTGGAGAAGGTATTAAATGAAGAGAAAATCTCTCTTTATTGCGGTACAGATCCAACTGCGGATAGCTTGCACATCGGCCACATCGTGCCATTTTTGACATTACGCCGTTTTCAGCTCCATGGGCATCGCCCAATTGTCCTTGTAGGAGGGGCGACAGGAATGATCGGTGACCCGTCATTCCGTGCGGATGAGCGTCAGTTGCTTTCAGATGAGCAAATCGCTCAAAACGTAGCGGGCATCCGCATGCAGCTCGAACAAATCTTTGATTTCTCCAATACAAGCGATGGCGCAATTCTCGTTGATAACAAAGATTGGTTCGGTGAAATGAGCGCAATCGACTTTTTGCGCGATTACGGAAAGCTGTTAAGCGTCAATTATATGCTGGCAAAGGAAAATGTCGCGTCGCGTTTGGAAACGGGCATTTCATTCACCGAGTTTTCTTATATGCTCATCCAAGGTGCGGATTTCAACCACCTATATGACCATTATAATTGCCGTCTGCAAGTCGGCGGGTCAGATCAGTGGGGCAATATTACAACGGGCCTTGAATTTATCCGAAAGACACATGACGACAATGCAAAAGCATTCGGTATTACCATTCCGCTCATTACAAAGGCTGATGGAACTAAATTTGGCAAGACAGCGGGTGGTTCGGTCTGGTTGGATCCAAAGAAAACTTCCCCATATGAGTTCTACCAATTCTGGATCAATACGGCTGACTCAGATGTCATTAAATACTTGAAGATCTTCACGTTCATGAGTAAAGAAGAGATTGATTCATTGGAAGTGTCAGTTCAAGAAGAGGCGCATTTGCGGAAAGCGCAAAATGCGTTAGCTGAGGAGATGACTCGCCTGATCCATGGCCAGGAAGCGCTTGAGCAAGCGATCCGAATTTCAAAAGCTTTATTCAGCGGTGATTTGAAGTCGCTCACCGTTGCGGAAATGAAGGATGCATTAAAGGATGTGCCAACTGTGGAAATGGAGAAGGCAGATAAAAATATTGTTGATTTCATTGTGGAAGCTGGTGTGTCGCCGTCCAAACGCCAAGCGAGGGAAGATGTGACGAATGGTGCGATTTCCTTTAACGGGGAAAAAGTGACTGATTTAGAATACACGGTAACGTCTGCAGACCGTTTGGACGACGCGTTTACAATTGTGCGTCGCGGCAAAAAGAATTATAAAATGGTGAAATTCCTTTAATAAGAAAAAAAGCTGTTCGTCAGTGACGGACAGCTTTTCTTTTTACTACGCATTCTTCTTTGCAGCCGCTTTTTTCCGCGGTGCCGGCTTTTTCTTTTTCGTCTGATCTAGAGAAGCTTGTAGGGCTGCCATTAGATCATTCATATTAGCTGGAGCTGCTGGCTGCTTCTCGCTTGCTGCCACTGTGCGGTTTCCGGATTTTTTCTCTTCAATTAAATCCATTAACGCGGACCGGTATTCATCCGTATATTTTGTTGGATCAAATGCAGTCGTTAATTGGTCAACCAATAACAGGGCGGTATCCAATTCTTTTTGAACAACAGAGTCGGCACTTGGAATATTCGGTACATCCTGCACATTCCGCACCTCATCTGGAAAATGGATGGTTTCCATTAAAAGCGCATCTTTATAGACACGGACTACGGCAAGCTGTTCTTTTGAACGGATAATAATTTTTGCGACCCCGATTTTGCCTGAATCCTGAAGGGCTTTGCGCAATAAGGCATACGCTTTTCCGCCACTCGCATCAGGGGCCATAAAATAGCTCCGCTCGAAATAAATCGGATCTATTTCCTCCAATTTGACGAAGTCGATAATCTCTACGGCTTTGTCTTCATTCTCCTTTTTCAGCTTCTCCAGTTCTTCATCGTCGAGTACGACAAACTTGTTCTTCGTATATTCATACGCTTTCACAATTTCTTCGTTTTGGACTTCCTTTGCACAAACTGGGCATACTTTTTGATAACTGATCGGCGAATGGCATTCTTTATGAAGCTGGCGTAATTTCACATCGTTGTTTTCCGTGGCGGCATGGAGTTTGATCGGAATATTAACAAGACCGAAGCTAATGCTTCCTTTCCAAATGGTATGCATACTGTCACCCGCTTTTTCATTAGTATGGAAAGTGTTTGGAATCCTATGTATATGAAATGATTTATGCCAAACAATAACGTAAACAGTGAGGTGAAATGCATGAAACCAATGCTGCTGACCGACGCAGACAACATCCCGGAAGGCCAAGATTGGATATATGAAACCAAATACGATGGCTTCCGCTGCCTGTTGGATTGGTCAGAAACGTCCATCACGCTGACAAGCCGGAATGGAAACAGGTTAAATGAGATGTTCCCTGAAATTATTCAATTTTGCCATGAAATTCAAGATAAGATAAAGTCTTTATTACCGATTCACCTCGATGGAGAACTTGTTCATCTGCAAAATAATTTTAAAAGCGAATTTGTTGTTGTCCAGACGAGAGGGAGAATGCGGAAAGCGGATGCCATACGCAATCATTCCAGGCGCTTCCCGTGTCATTATGTTGCGTTTGATTTACTGAAATGGAAGGGGAAAGATATTACTGGTGAAACGCTAATGAAAAGGAAGAAGCAGCTACAATCCCTTTTCGCCAAATTAAAATTGCCGTGCTCGGTTAACTATGCCAGCAAAGAGCCCTTGCAGCTCATCGAGGCTACCGAAAACGCCTCTATGATGTGGGAGGCCATTCACATACATAATGGCGAAGGGCTTGTAGCCAAGAAAAAAACAAGTGACTGGTCCAGTGAAAAACGGACACCACATTGGGTGAAGGTGAAAAACTGGAAAACGGTCCATGTCATTGTCACCAAATACGAAGCGGCTAACGGCTTCTTCACAGGCAGCTTGTTCAAAGACCAGCAGCTCCTCGACATCGTGACATTCCGGCATGGTTTATCTGACGATGAATTTCAAGCACTTGCGAGTTTATTCACTTCGAATGGAACGAAAATCGAAGCCGAAACATGGCGGGTAGATCCTTCGATATGTGTGCAGATCAATTGCATTGATTTTGATGGGAAACATTTGCGCGAACCGAGGTTTCACAGTTTCAGCTTTGAATGGAATGCAGAACAGTGTACTTGGAGGCAAATGCTCCGGGAGGTCAATCCGATAGCTGAGACTGTGCCAATCACGCATCCGGACAAACCGGTCTGGCCGAAGATGGGTGTTGAAAAGGATGATTTCTTATACTATCTTCAAGTTGTCTTTCCTTATATAGGACCATTTCTGCACAACAGGCTGCTAACTGTCATTCGCTATCCTCATGGGGTTGTCGGCGAACGGTTTTATCAAAAAAACGCGCCGGATTACAAGCCTGATTTTGTTGTCACAAAGCGAGAGGAAGGCATTGATTATCTCCTTTGTAATGACATCCAGACTTTGCTCTGGCTCGGAAATCAATTGGCGCTTGAATATCATATTCCCTTCCAAACGATTGACACGGCTTGCCCGACAGAAATTGTCTTTGATTTAGATCCTCCTTCTGTCCAGGAATTTTCACTAGCTGTAGAAGCGGCTTTGCGGCTGAAGGTAATTTGTGACCAATTTAAATTGGAAACCTTCGTTAAAACATCGGGCGGGAAAGGGCTGCAAGTATATATTCCTCTTCCATTTGATACATTCACTTATGAGGACACCCGTGTTTTCACCGAATTTGTAGCAGAATTTTTATGTGAGCAGGAACCACAATGGTTCACGACGGAGCGATTGAAAAAAAACAGGGGAAACCGGCTGTACATCGATTATGTCCAGCATCAAGAAGGCAAAACGATTGTCGCCCCCTATTCAACGCGGGGCGGCGAACTGGCCACTGTCGCAACACCTCTGGAATGGCAGGAAGTATCCAGTCAATTGCGACCGGAAATGTTCACCATCCCGACTGTATTGGATCGAATAAAACAAATCGGAAATCCATTTCGAAACTTCAAGGAAGTTGGAGCCAATCAGCCGTTTGAGGAAGTATTGAAGCAGTTGACCGAGTTATGAAAGAAAGACAGAAGGCAGCTGAACATCGAAAACGATGGGCTGCCTTCTTTTCGTGTTGGTGCATTTTTTTAACTTAACAGTTACAGATCATTAAGACATTGCCGTCCGGGTCTTGGAAATTAAAATACGCAAAATCGCCAATCCTCTCGATTTCCCGAGTAACCGTAATTTGATTGTCCTGAATGAATTGATAGGCAGCATCAATATCCTCAACGAATAAATTGAATAGTACATGGGAAGAAGGAGCGAGTGTAAAACCAGGATCGAATGTATGGTCATCCAGTGTCAGACCTGTTTCTCCAGTAACGGGAATATTATGGACCGGTGATTCAATGGTTGCTTCATCAATGGATAGACCGAGAAGATTAGCATACCACTTGACCGACCTCTTCAAATCACTGACATGGATAAACACATTATTGACTTTGCACGCAATGGGTGAAGCTTGTACTGTCATGGGGCAGATACCGCCTTTCGTAGGATTCTTTTATTATTCGACACATCTTCTTTTGTTCCTCTAAATAGTTAAATGATTATAAAGCAGAAATTTTAAGGATTGTTACAGTTGGAAAGTAAGAAGCGGGGAGGCACCGAAGATATCCCGTTTGAATAATATGTACTGACCAAAGTATGAAAGCTGGAGTGGTACAATGAATCAATATTATGGGAATCGAATGCCGATAAACGCAATGCAGCCCGTGAATTGTTATAGCAAGGCGCAAGTTGAATTATGGAATAAAAATCGGCTGCTCTGGCAGCAGCATGTCACATGGACGCGGATGGCGATCACAGCTATTGTTTTCAAAGTGCCTGATTTGAAATACGTACTCGCACGCCTATTGCGCAATGCAACCGACATGGGCGACTCTCTGAAACCTTATTATGGAGAACAAATAGGAAATATATATAGTAATCTTATCTCAGAACATTTGATGATCGCCGCGGATTTAGTAACGGCAGCTGTCAATGGGGAAACGGAAAAGGCGGCACAGAAAGAAAAGGAATGGTACCGGAACGCAGACAAAATCGCTGAATTCCTAAATCAAATCAATCCATACATCGACAAAGAGGCTTTCCGTAAGATGCTGTATTCTCATCTGGCATTGACGAAGCTGGAAGCAGTGTGTATGATTCAAAAGAATTTTGAGCTGGAAGTGCAAGTATTCGACCAGATTGAAGCGGAAGCATTAATGATGGCGGATATGATATCGGAGGGCATATTTAAGCAGTTCCCTTATAGGTTTATTCCTCGATAGAAAGGCAAAGAAGAGAAGCCCAGAGCTTCTCTCCTGTTGCTTTTACTGCCATTTCTCACTACTGTAATAAATGCCTTTGAACCCTCTTAAAGTAGTATATTTCCAAAATATAGTAAAAATAGAATGTACTAAAATTAGTGAAATATTGATAGATTCTATATACTTATTACATGAAGATAATAAGGGGGAGAGAGTATGAAAATAACAAATTACTCAAAAATTGCAGCAAGATATGATGTAAATCAATATAGAGCTAATGAGATTAAATTTGATTATGATTTAAAACAATATATTGAAACCAATAGTAAAGCTGAATATCAGGTATTGGATTTATCTTGCGGAACAGGTCTTTATCTAGAACAACAACAAAAAAATTTTAAAGAGTTTAATATAAAATGGAAGGGGTTGGATTTATCAGAACAAATGTTGGACAAAGCAAAAGAGAAGCTGGAAAATGTCGATTTCGTAGTGGCTAATGTAGAAAATATGCCGTATGAATCAGAAACATTTGATTTTATTTCTAACAACTATGCTTTTCACCATTACATTGATAAGGAACAGGCTATTAATGAGATTTATCGGGTATTAACAAAAGGTGGAATATATAAATTACATAATATAGCAATACACGATATGCCTAAGTGGTGGATTTATCATTACTTTCCAACAGCTTTTAACGAAGATATTAAAAGATATTGGAATAAAGACGTTATTTTTTACGAGCTTTCTTCTAGAGGTTTAGAAGTTAAGTTAAAGATCGATTACAAGATGGAAAATATAATGGTAAAAGATTACATAAACTACGCTGAAAACAGGGATATTTCTGTACTTACTTTAATTGATGATAAAGATTATGAGGAAGGATTAGAACGGATGAAATTCGATTTAAAAGCTAATCCCGAAAAAACTATTGTAAATGATTTTGCAGAAATGTTTTGTACTGCTACAAAAATATAAAGGTTTTTCTAAAGAACGAATTCAGATACCGATGAGATTAATTACTTGTATTGCATCTCTCCAGTTATATTAATGGAAAAATAATTCTCCCAATATTACCTCCAGATTAATGCTTTATTCCGGGGAGGAATAAAAAGCGGATAAAACAAAAACCCTCGCAAACAACGCTGTTAAGCGGATTTCGAGGGTTTTTAGTAATGCTAGTTATTAACGGCTGTAGAATTCAACGATAAGTGCTTCGTTGATTTCAGCAGCAAGTTCGCTGCGTTCAGGCATGCGGACAAATTGTCCAACTTTTTTATCAGCATCGAAAGAAACGTAGTCAGGAACATAGCTGTTCACTTCAAGCGCTTCGTTTACAGCTGTAAGGTTTTGAGATTTTTCACGAAGAGAGATCTCTTGGCCTGGTTTTACGCTGTAAGACGGGATGTCAACGCGTTTGCCGTCAACTAGGATGTGTCCGTGGTTGACAAGTTGGCGTGCTGCACGGCGAGTGCGTGCAAGACCGAAGCGGTATACTAGGTTGTCAAGGCGAGTTTCAAGAAGGATCATGAAGTTTTCACCGTGTTTACCTTGCATTTTACCAGCTTTGTTAAAGATCGTTTTGAATTGGCGCTCGTTTACGCCGTACATGAAACGAAGTTTTTGCTTTTCTTGTAATTGCATTCCGTATTCGGAAAGTTTCTTACGTTGGTTAGGACCGTGTTGTCCTGGTGCATAAGGGCGTTTTTCGATTTCTTTCCCAGTACCGCTTAGCGAAATGCCAAGACGACGGGACAGTTTCCAAGATGGACCTGTATAACGAGCCATGAGAGACTCCTCCTCTAATTGGTTTTATTTTGTTGTAAAATAAGAACCAGAAGTGTTCATGCCGCACGCCATTCTATTATCTTGCATCCTCGCCTCAGCAGCCATGAGGTTACATGATGCACCTTCGAAAAGGAATAGACTGGACAATCCGGAACACACTACTGCTGCAACTATTTTACACAAGTTCCATCATACCGTTCTGGCAACCAACAGTCAAGGAAATTATCATGACAACACGAAGATTGTCGCAATTTATTAATGGCAATTATAGGTGTAATGCATTACTATGGAAGAAAGGTAATAAAGGTACGTTTACGATTGTAGCAGGGGTGACATCGGTATGAATCATCAAACGATTTTATATGAAATGAAATGTGGACTTTTTGATTTGGGTGCCAATTCAATGGAAGGGCTTCCATTGGAACAGACATTTGAGGCGTTGCAGCGTCTGTTCTCATCCCATTTCGGTATCGACCAAGCTGATTTCCTCTTGTATGAAAGCAACCGGTTCCTGCCGGTCTGCAAGCATGGGAAAGAGTCGACAGAGGTACTGTTGTCCAACTACATTGACAGTCGGGAACTTTTTAACGATAAAGAATTCATTGTCCAGATTACAGAACGAGGTTATGGATTTGCGGACGATTATCTTATCTTCCGAAATAAGGAGCTGGATCCGCTTGGTGCAATGCTGTTCCGGTCGACAGATCTATGGCACTCCTTTGCCTCGACTCCTTTACTGCATGAATTGAAAAAGGCAGTCAGTATATTTATCGACCAAGTGGTGAGCCAGCATTCTCTCAGGGAGAAGGAGAAGAATTATAGAAAGCTATTTGAAGTGACAGAGCTGTTCAATGCAACAATGGACAGTGCGGTTATCTTGGATGGCGTTGTAAAAGCGGTCATTCAAACCTTCCCTTCCTTCCAAGTGGACTTGCTTCTATCTCATGAACAGAAAGGGAAATCCTTCTCCTATCGATTGTTTGACTATTTGAATGAGCGAGCTTCCGCGGTAGATGCTTTCTTATCGGGAGAATTGACAATTGAACACGCATCAGACCTGGCCAGAAGCATATTGAATGTTCCAATTAAAGGGCGGCAAGGCATCTATGGCGTTCTGCAGATCATTGCACCCGAAGGTACAGATTTCTCTGCGATGCAGCGAAGCTTTGTACGCATGATATCGAATGCGGCTGGAAACGGGCTGGAAAATGCTTCTTTGTATGACCAATCCCATCGGCTCGTGGAAGATTTGCAGCTAGTCAATGAAGTATCGCGAAATCTTAACAGTAACCTTGAAATGAACGATATGCTTCGTTTCCTTAAACAGCAGCTGATCAAAGCGTTCCAGCCGATGGAAATCGCTTTTGTGTTTTATAAAGAGAATGGAGAGTATGAAATTTCCTCTGTCAGTTCCAATTTCTTTTTTGAACTGGGAGGAGCCGATTATTTAGAGTTTGCCTCGACCCGCTTGCAAGGCGGAGCCGAATCTATATTCGAGGCAAATATTCATCTGGCTGTAAAGGAACCGGTTCGCTTTCCTTTCAAATCACTCGTTTCGATCCCAATCACCCATCAGAAGGAAATGACAGGTTTTGTCCTATTGCTGCATAAAGATGAATACTTCTTTTCTTTTGATAGCTTTAAATTAATGAGGTCCTTGATCGGACACTCCTCTTTAGCCATTTCAAACTCTCAGCTTCGTGATAAATTGCAAGAGCTAGTCGACAAAGACAATTTGACTAAGTTGTTTACAAGAAGCTATTTGGACAACTACATGAAAAAGGCCATGGAGAATAATGAATCAGGTGTATTTATTCTCATTGATGTGGACGATTTTAAAATGGTAAATGATACGTATGGCCATGCTATAGGAGACCAAGTGCTGAAACAGATTGCCGATCTCATCCTCGAAGCAGTGAAAGGAAGGGGTATTGCTTGCAGATGGGGGGGTGAAGAGATTGCTATCTTTCTACCGTCTATCTCCAAACAGAAGGGGATCGATTTTGCCACTGAATTGGTCAGTCTCGTCCCGAAATCGACAGATCCGCAAGTTACGATATCTGTCGGCATGAACAATTGGTCCCTCCATCAGAAAACGTCCTTCAAAGAGTTATTCCAAGATACGGATCAGGCACTTTATAAGGCGAAAAACACTGGGAAGAATCAGCTTGTTGTACATGGCGGCTTTTTAACAAAAGTGTAAGGTTTTTAGTCTCATATTTCATCAGATGGATTTTATAGGCGGGAAGACGCCGTCATTGAATAATTTTTCCTTGACTTTTAATGGGAAGGTCGTAAAAAGAGAAACGAAGATTTCTAACTATTGATAATATTTACAGCTGCATTAGAATTAATCTTAGTTCTGCAAGGGGAGGAGCAAAGGGGAATGATGTAGCTTGTCACAGGACATGGAAAGAGGAGGAGTCATAGGTTGATTCGGAAGGTTACAGCGCTTTTTTTTTGTTGATGTTGGCAGCATGCGGCAGTACAAAAAACAGTGACGGATCATGGATTGAGAATGACATCACGACATCACAATTGTCCAGCTTGCAAAGAGAGTATGACGCAGGCCATCGCGCGGGTCTGAATGATCCGATTCAAGTGTCCAGAGAGTTTATCAGCTCGCTTTCAGGCATCGAGGTGGATGAGTCAGGGGAATCTGTAATTGAGGAGCAAGACGGCCACAAGCAGTTAGCGGTCTATCCATTGACAAATGGCAAATCAATTGAACTGGAGCTTGCCCATCCGAATGATGGGGAGGAAGGGATTTTATACGTGAAGAGGTACCGAATCGTTACGAAATGACGAAAAAGGAGCTTGTTATTGTATAAAAAATTATGTCTGACTTTACTAGTTGTCCTGTCCATGCTGCTGAGCGGAGTTTGGGTGAATGAGGTGCAAGCGGGTGGCAGCATCGATTTTAAATCCGATAACCCGTTATACGATGATAAAGAAGTGCTCAATTACCTGCTGTGGACAATGGATGAGAAGTTGGAGAAAGATGTAGTGAAGTTGCAGGAAGACCTGGGACTATCTGAGAAGGAAATGGACTTTCTTAAAGAGTGGGGGCTAAAAGAAAGATCTTTGGTCATGGAAAGCCTTAATCAACTTTCACCACAGGATCAGCAAGATGCCGCCACTTTTAATAGAATTGCTGAAGATGTCTTTGCGCAGCGGAATCTCGCATTACAGGACTATTTCGGTGAAAGATACACATTGCTGGAAACTTGGATATCGGAATGGTGGAAGGAAGAGGTTGATTATCGGAATCAATGGCTTGCTGCCAGGACGGATGTCAATGCGGATATAGATCGGGTATCTGGAGTTTTTGCGACACAATACAATCCGAATACGAGTGGTGCGTATGAAGTGGCGTTGTCGGATAAGTACGTCAAATTCGCGAATTTAGGATGGATATCAAACATTCCATCGAATTTGCGTACGATCTACGGAAAGGCGCCTTATGTCGTCAACGTATACAATCCGGCAACTGGCAGGTCTGTTCGCAGTGTTAAAGTCGATGAAGTGGGACCTTGGAACACAGACGATAATTACTGGGATGCTAAAAACGGGACGAATCCTCGCAGGAAATTTACCGATTTGCCATTAGGCACCCCGCAAGCCTATGCGGCGTATACGAACGGCCACAATGGCGGGAAGGACCAAAGCGGGCGGAAGGTTCTGAATCCGGCCGGAATTGATTTGACGCCTCGTGTTGCGACGGATTTAGGCTTAAAAAGCCTGCAAAATGCCTGGATTGATGTGAGGTATGAATATCTGCCGTAATGGTAGTTCTTTATAATATAAGTCTTGTCTTCTAAAGTATGGAAGACAAGGCTTTTTCTTTTTCATAACGAAGAGTATAATAGAGAAAGGGGAATGTAAGCGATTTCATTTAATCGAAAGGTGGAGCATACTATGAAACTTCATAAGGACACGGTTGTCATTCACGAGGGGTATGATGACTCGAAACATCATGGAAGTTTGGCAGTGCCTCTCTATCAAACATCGACTTATTCATTTGACACGGCGCTGACTGGGGAAAAGCGGTTTTCAGGTGAGGAGTCGGGCAATATCTATTCCAGGCTCGGCAATCCGACAGTACGTGTGCTGGAAGAGAGAATTACAGTGCTGGAAAAAGGTGAAGGCAGCCTCGCTTTTGGCTCAGGCATGGCAGCGGTCAGTTCCATTCTTGTTCATTTAACAAAAGCCGGAGATCACATCCTGTGCTCCAGAGGCATTTATGGATGTACTTTTGGTTTGCTTTCTATAATGGAAGAGAAGTATGGAATAACGCATGACCTCATCCGAATGATGTCGGAAGAAGAAATAGAGAAAGCAGTAAAGCCTGAAACAGTATGCATTTATGTAGAAACACCGATCAATCCGACTATGGAACTGGTAGATCTGCATGCGGTAGTAGCAGTTGCGAAGCGCCATGGACTCCGTGTCGTCGTTGATAATACATTCACGTCGCCTTATTTGCAAAATCCTTTGGAAATCGGAGCGGACTTTGTATTGCACAGCGCTACGAAATATATTAATGGCCATGGTGATGTGATTGCAGGTCTTCTAGTCGGTAATAATAAGGAAGAAATGGAACGGATCCGCATGTCGGTTCAAAAAGATTATGGAGCGATCATGTCTCCATTTGATGCCTGGTTACTGATACGTGGCTTAAAGACGCTACCTGTCCGGATGGAACGGCACACATTCAATGCTGAAAAATTAATCAAGTATCTAAAAGGAAAAGCTTGTGTGGAAACCATCTATTATCCGTTTGATGAAGAGAACCCACAATATGATATTGCCAAACGTCAAATGAGCGCTGGCGGAGGTTTAATCTCTTTCACAGTAAAGGGAGGGAAAGCTGGGGCACAGCGATTCATGGACAGTTTGTCCCTGATCAAAATTGCAGTTAGCCTAGGAGATGCAGAAACTCTGATTCAGCATCCGGCAACCATGACCCATTCCAGTGTACCGGAAATAGAACGTCTGCAAATGGGCATTACCGATTCACTGCTTCGCCTCTCTGTGGGATTGGAACATGCAGACGATCTGATAGCTGATTTGGAACAGGCATTTGCCGTATTGGAACGGGATAATGTGAAGGCTTGATAAAACAATAGAAAGAAAAGGCGACCATTCAATCAATCGAATGGCCGCCTTTTCTTTATACTAATATTCTATTGATTATAAATGGGAGGCTAGAACTTCTACGAATGCTTCGAGACCTTGGCGGTCATCATCCGTGAAGCGGTCCAGTTCGGGGCTGTCGATATCAAGAACACCGATCAATTCGCCGTCTTTAACGATGGGAACGACTATTTCGGATTGTGATGCTGCATCACAAGCAATATGGCCTGGGAACGCATTAACGTCTTCTACGACTATTGTTTCTTTGCGCTCTGCTGCTGTCCCGCAAACCCCTTTGCCCAGAGGAATCCGGATGCACGCCGGCAAGCCTTGGAATGGGCCAAGCACAAGCTCCCCATCTTCCATTAAATAAAACCCAACCCAATTGATACGGTCGAAAAATACATTTAACAGCGCAGAAGCATTGCTCAAGTTGGCATAACGGTTACTTTCGCCAGATAAAAGAGCATCAAGCTGCTTTGTCAATTGCGAGTATTTTTCTATCGGATCAGATGAATAAGTCACTGTTGTAAACATATAAAACGTCCTCCTTCAATACGATGTTCGCTTCACTCAGTATACGTCGAAAGTCTTTTTTTCTACAAATTTCATGCTTTCTCCAGATGAAAATGTATTTTTCCCTATAAATCATTCATTTATAACGCGAAAACTCTTTAAACATGTTACTATATAAGATAATATCAAATTAGAATGTCTCATTTCAGTGATGCGGAATAGGGGGATCACAATGATGAAATATTTCATCATTCCAATTTTACTTCTTATAGTACTCATAACCATCGCCTTTTTATTCAGGCGTAAACATATAGGTGAAATTAAGCGGTTGGAAAATGAAAAAATGCAAATACAAAACAAACCGATTTTTGAAGAAATGATGAAAGTAAAACAATTGAATATGACGGGTGAGACAGAAGAGAAGTTTGAACGGTGGCGGAATGAGTGGACAGAAGTCATTGATGTCCACATGCCCAATATCGACTCGATGCTGTTTGACGCCGAAGATATGGTTGATCGATTCAAATTTAAAAAAGCGACCCAGACTGAAAAAGACATCCAGGAGAAGATCCGTTACTGTGATAAACGGAAGAACGAAATTCTGGATGAGTTGAATGAATTGATTGGCAGCGAAGAAAAAAATCGAATTGAGATTGAAAAGCTGAAGGAACAATACCGAACGGCCCGCAAGACGTTGCTTGCTCATCAGCATTCCTTCGGCGTTGCGATTGAATCGTTGGAACAAGAACTTGAATCCTTCAATCCGAAGTTTGAAGAATATGACCAACTGACAGATAATGGGAATTATTTATTGGCAAGAGAAATTGTGATCAATCTTTCTGCTAAGGGCGAACGCTTATCCGAGTTGATTCATGATATACCGAGTTTGCTTGTTGAAGTGCAAAATAAGATTCCATCTGCCATTAGAGAGCTGCGTAACGGCACACGCGAAATGGAAGAGCAATACTACAATCTGCAACATCTTGAACTTCCTAAGCAACTTACTGCAATTGAAACGAAACTTGATGAGATAATGGCTAAAGTGAAGCTGCTCGACATTGATACCGTGAAACAGCAAGTGCAGGAGATGAACGATCAGATTGATTCATTCTATGATGCGCTTGAAAATGAAGTCATTGGGAAACAATATGTGGACAGCCACTATGAAAAAGTGTCCGCAGAGCTTGAATCCATGACTCGCATGACAAGGGACATTTCCAATGAAGCTGTCTATGTTCAGCAAAGTTATCGTCTGGAAGAAGATGAAGCTAAAATCCCCCAAACTGCGGTAAAACGCTTGGAAGCTTTGCAAAAGCGTTTTTCTACGCTCGCTTTCATGTTTGAGGAGCAAGGATCTGCTTATACCACTTTGCAGCAAGAGCTGAAAAGCATTGCTGATGAAATGGAGCAGATTGCGGAAGAGCAGGAGAATTTCGCGAACCGGATTAAAAATCTCAGAATTGATGAAAATAATGTACGGACCAAGCTGGCGGACCTATCACGTGAATTGCAGGCGGCGGACCGCAAGCTTCATAAAGCCAACATACCTGGAATTCCAGATGAAATGGACGCAAGGTTGGAGGAAGCGGAAGAACAGATTTTCCTTGTCTCCCAAAGTTTACAGGAAGTGCCGTTAAACATGGCTCTGGCAGAATCGTATTTAAAGAATGCTGAAAAAGCTGTTCATGATGTGAACGAGAAAGTCGATCAAATGCTTGAAAATGTAATGTTGATCGAATTGATCATACAATATGGCAACCGATTTAGAGCTTCAAATCCGATAGTGCATGCACGATTACTGGATGCGGAAGAGTCCTTCCGGCAATTCCGATATGCAAAAGCGCTTGAAGAGGCTGCTACAGCGGTCGAAGAAATGGAACCGGGTGCTATGAAGCGTATTGAAGAAATGTTGAAGGAGCATGTCTAACATTGTTAACATAGCCACCGGCATATATATGCAGGTGGCTTTGTCACGCTTATAATGAGGGATTCCAAAAATTCAGGCGTCTCCAAATTAAAATAAAGGATGTGAAAGAAATGGCCTATTTTGATAATAGTGCAACAACGAGACCCGACGAAGAAGTGTTGAGCTCTTTTGTCGAGGCGAACCGGCGCTTTTTCGCCAATCCCGCTTCCATTCATGGGAAAGGAAGAGAGGCAGAAGCTTTATTGGAGCGATGCAGAGATCAAATCCGCTCTTTAGTAGGCAGCCACGATGCAGAGGTTATTTTCACCTCTGGCGGTACGGAAGCCAATAATTTAGCTGTGATTGGATTTGCCTATGCGCTTCAGTCGAGAGGCTCCCACATCATCACGACGGCCATTGAACATCCATCCGTTCTGAACGCTTGTCACTTTTTGGAACGAAATGGCTTTGAAGTCGATTATTTGCCTGTGGATGAACAGGGCAGGATATCACTTGAACAATTAGCTAAGCTGGTACGAAAGGAAACGACCGTCGTCAGCATCATGCATGTGAATAATGAAATTGGAACCATTCAGCCGATAGAACAGGCCGTGGAAATCGTTCATCAAAACTCTCGAGCGATATTTCATTCGGATTGTGTTCAAAGTTTCGGCAAGCTGCCAGTCAAACTTCATGCAAGTGGGCCGGATGCTATTACTGTTTCTGCACATAAAATCAATGGGTTAAAGAATTCTGGAGTGCTCATGATGAAAAAAGGCATGACACCATCGCCTATTAATTTCGGCGGCGGCCAGGAGAAAGGTGTCCGAAGTGGAACCGTTTCAGTTCCAAATGCAGTTGCTGCTGCAAAGGCGATGCGGCTAAGTGCCGTGAATCAAGAAAATGAAACATACCGTAAATGGCGAAACGACTTGATTCAATTTGTAAACCAATTTGAAGGTGTTCAGGTGATCGCATCACATTGCGGCGCACCCCATATAGTATCTCTCGCTTTTTCGAAAATTAAAGGCGAAGTGGCTGTTAATTATTTTCAGGAGAACGGGATTTATCTTTCCACGTCTAGTGCCTGTTCATCAAAAAGTTCGAATGCTGGTCATGTAATCGAGGCAATTCATTTGAAACAGGAATACAAATTTGGAGTTGTCCGAATCAGTTTTGGAAAAGATAATACCGATGAGGAAATAAAAAAATTCGAGACTGTTTTTTCAGCATTTATGAAACTGCTTGGAAGGGATTTGAAATAGATGGAATGGAATGAGCTGTTAATCCGTTATGGAGAACTATCACTTAAAGGTAGAAATCGTAATACATTTGTACGGAGATTGAAGAAAAATATTCAATTAGCGATGCGGGATCTTCCGACGGTAAAGCTGCAAGCAGAACGCGACCGTATGTTTTTGCATGCAAGTGATCATGATGATATGAGGGAAGCAATTGAACGTCTTCCTTCTATATTTGGCATCCAATCGTTCAGCCCGGTTGCCAAATGTCAGGCAGAACTCGAAGCAATCAAAGCAAAGGCGCTCGACGTCATCGCGTCTGTTGAAACGACAGGCAAGACTTTCAAGGTCGAAATCAAGCGTTCGGATAAATCATTTCCGCTCGTGACAGGGGAACTTCAACAAGAAATTGGTGGCCATGTATTGCGCCATTTCCCTGATCTCGGTGTAAAGATGAAAAAGCCTGATATCCAACTGCTTGTCGATATCCGAAGTGATGGAGCGTTTTTGACAGCTGCGACATATAAAGGCGCAGGCGGCATGCCTGTGGGCTCGAATGGTCATTCTCTGCTTATGCTGTCTGGTGGAATAGATAGCCCGGTAGCAGGCTACTTAATGATGAAAAGAGGCGTGTCATTAGATGCAATCCATTTTGCAAGCCCGCCATTCACAAGTGAGATGGCGCAGAAAAAAGTAATGGATTTAGCCGAGCGACTAGGGACGTTCGGGGCGGATATACGTCTTCATATCATACCTTTCACTGAACTGCAGCAAGCGATTGTCAAGCAAGTGCCAAACAACTTGTCCATGACGACAACAAGAAGAATCATGTTGGAAATTGCGGATAAAGTGAGAGGCGAAATTGGTGCGATGGGTATTGTCACCGGTGAAAGCCTCGGACAGGTTGCAAGCCAGACGCTGGACAGCATGACTGCCATCAATGCTGTGACCTCCACTCCAGTGCTGCGTCCGTTAATTGCATCCGATAAACTGGAGATCATTGATATTGCGCAGCGCATTGGCACATACGATATTTCAATACGGCCATTTGAAGATTGCTGCACCATTTTTACACCGTCTAATCCGAAGACGAAACCGCGTCTCGAGAAAGTAACGCATTATGAAAGCTACTTTGATTTTGCTCCGCTGATTGAAGAGGCAATTGCAAAACGGACGGTAATCAACCAGGCGGCAAAGCAGCCGACTGATTTTGACGATTTATTATAAAAGAAAAAATTACCATAAATCCTCCTGCATGATTTTTTGGATACAGTCCATTCTATAGTCACAAGGAGGTGAGAGACATGTCAAACAACAACAGCAACTCAAACCAACTTCTAGTTCCTGGTGCACAACAAGCTCTTGATCAAATGAAGTATGAGATCGCACAAGAATTCGGAGTGCAACTTGGAGCAGATGCTACATCGCGTGCCAACGGTTCCGTCGGCGGAGAAATCACGAAGCGATTAGTACGTCAAGCTCAATCGCAAATGAACAACTTCACACAACAATAACATGATTCAAAGAAGTCGTCCCGTTTTAAACGGGGCGGCTTTTTCTATCTTCCTTAGCATAGCCGTTTTTTGTTTGTTCATGTGTTTTGAAATCAAAGATAAAATACGGAGTCCGAATATTGATATCAATTTAAAAAGTCCGTATAATTAATGGAAAGAAAAAGGGGGACTATTCTATGAAACGTGAAGAATTACTTGCGCCCGAACAATACAATATCGTTTCCGAATTTGAACGGTATGCAGATGGCAGTGGCAAAGAAGCATTGATTTATGTCAATGCACATGGTGCTGAAGATCGGATTACATACGATCAATTAATGGTAGAAGCCAAAAAGGCAGCAGCCGTTTTCACCGAAAATGGCCTTCAAAAAGGCGATATCGTACTGGTGATGGTTCCGAGAAGAATCGAAGCATATATTACATACATTGGCGCATTAATGGCGGGAATTGCGGTCATTCCAAGCTCGGAAATGCTGAGGGCATCCGACATCGAATATCGCTTAGCACATAGCGGCGCAAAAGCCATCGTCGCTTACGAGGCATTTACGGATCAATTTGCAGAGGTAAAAAATTTGGGTGACGTCCAGCTATTTGTTATCGGAAAAGCAAAAAAAGGCCAGCTCTCATTAACTGAATTAATGGATCAAACTTCTTCCGATTTTTCGCCACCCGATACGAAAGGCTCGGATATGGCATTTCTTTCGTATACGTCAGGCACAACGGGTAAACCAAAGGGCGTTGTTCACACGCATGCTTGGGGCTATGCCCATTTGAGGACGGCAGGAGAAAAGTGGCTTGGCATTCAAGAAGGGGATGTCGTTTGGGCGACCGCTGCTCCAGGATGGCAAAAATGGATCTGGTCACCGTTCCTATCTGTTTTGGGCAGTGGTGCTACAGGACTCGTGTACGATGGGAAATTTGATGTAGTTACTTATTTAAACTTGATCGGAAAATATCAAGTCAATGTGTTATGCTGCACACCGACGGAATATCGCTTTATGGCAAAGGCTGATCAATTGGAGCAATATGATCTTTCGTCCATCCGCAACGCAGTATCAGCTGGAGAGCCTTTGAACCGTGAAGTGATTGATATCTTTGATAAAGTATTCTCCTTGGCTGTCCGTGATGGGTACGGCCAAACAGAAAATACATTGCTTGTCGGTACGATGGTCGGCATGGAAGCGAGACCGGGATCAATGGGCAAACCGACTCCCGGCAATAAAGTGGATATTGTAGATGAAGAAGGGCAGCCTGTGGAGCCGGGCCAGGTCGGAGATATTGCAGTCCATATATCAACTCCCGCTTTGTTCAAGGAATATTTGAACGATCCGGAGCGGACTAAAATGCAGTTCCGCGGCGATTATTATATTACAGGGGATCGGGCAAAACTGGACGAGGATGGCTATTTTTGGTTTGAAGGCCGAGGAGATGATATCATCATCAGCTCCGGGTATACGATTGGACCATTCGAAGTGGAAGATGCGCTCACGAAGCATGAAGCTGTCAGGGAATGTGCGGTGGTGGCAAGTCCCGATGAGGTGAGAGGCAGCGTGGTAAAAGCGTTTATAGTTCTAAGAGATCCTGCCAGAAAAAGCGAAGAAGGTCTTGTGGAAGACTTACAGGAACATGTCAAGAGCTTGACTGCTCCTTATAAATATCCTAGAAAAATCGAATTCATGGACGAACTTCCAAAGACGGCTTCTGGTAAAATCATGCGCGTCGAATTGCGTAAAAAAGAACAACAGTGACATATCAATTGAACCGTTTGCTGCGAAAAGTGGGCAAACGGTTTTTTCTGTTCTTTACGAATAAAAAACTTAGGTCTATAATGACATTATTCTTTCGTGACATGAAATAATAAAGGAGGTCATCTGTCCATGCAAACAGACCGCAATGGTGTCATCTGGGTGGTTGCTTCATTCATCATTTGGGGTTTCATGCCGATTTATTGGAAATACCTCGAGCATGTCAGCAGTGATGAAATTTTAACAGGCCGCATCGTATGGGCATTCCTATCAACCGTCCTTGTGGTTTTACTTATCCGCGGAGGTGGACAACTCATCCACGACTTCCGTCAATTATGGAAGAATCAGCGAAGTTTCTGGAGCTTATTTGCAGCTTCGGTTTTAATAACGTCGAACTGGTTTATTTACATATGGGCCGTCAATCATCATTTTATCGTGCAAACGAGTCTTGGGTACTATATGAATCCCCTCGTATCTGTTTTGTTAGGTGTCTTATTTTTAAAGGAGAAGATGTCCTCAGCCCAAAAAGCGGCATTTGTGCTTGCTGCAATCGGCGTCATCACGATGGTCTTTTTTTACGGGAAATTTCCTTGGATTGCTGTCGGGCTGGCCTTGTCATTTGCGGTCTATGGGTTTATTAAGAAAAACATTCAATTAGATCCTTTGCGTGGGCTGGCAATCGAAACAATGTTCATCTTTCCGTTTGCAGTAGGGTATTATATCTGGTTGTTTATTACAGGTGAAGCCCGTTTCCTCCATGTCAACACGCAGACCGATGTTTTGCTCGTTTTGACAGGAGTGGCAACGGCACTACCCCTTCTTCTCTATGCGAAAGGGGTTCAGCGAATTCCACTTTACTTGTCCGGTTTTATTCAATACATTGCACCGACATTGATGCTGATTATCGGTGTTCTTATGTATCATGAGACGTTCGGACAGCAAGAGTTATTATCTTTCTCTTTCATTTGGGCTGCCCTTATCTTATTTACAACATCCAAAGTGTATGAGACCGTAAAAATGAGAAGAAGACATGTGTGAAAAAAGAACAGGCCAACCGGTACAACCAGGTTGGCCTGTTTTTCATAGATAAATCCGCTGGACCTTCTCCCAAAACGAATTATTTTTCAATTTCACTGTTTTAACAATTTTAGTACTCAGCTCTATTTCGACATTTTCTACTTTGCGAATACCAAGAGCTTCGTTATCCACCGCGACAGACGGAAAATTATTCCCATCCTGATGAACGTGAAGGCGCAGCTTTCGATGGCCGCTGAGTATGAATGGGGATCCTAACGTCCGATAGCTATTGTTATTAACCGAAGCCAATTCTGTCACTTGAAAACATGGCAGTAAAGGATCGATGACGGCACCACGGACTGACTTATTGTAGGCTGCACTTCCGGTCGGAGTCGAGATGATCAGGCCATCTCCTAGAAATGTTTCGAAACATTGTTCGTCAATCAAAATGTCCAAAATGAACGTCCGAATAATATTCGAACGGATACTGAACTCGTTTAGGCAATAGAATGGTTCATGTCCGTCAATCGCCACTTGGAGCAAC
Organism: Sporosarcina sp. NCCP-2222; assembly: GCF_023168145.1. GTDB lineage: Bacteria > Bacillota > Bacilli > Bacillales_A > Planococcaceae > Sporosarcina. Next base: position 521,473 of record NZ_BQYK01000001.1, on the reverse strand, counting down.
GGATACCGCCTTACTTCGATTTCGGATCTTCGAATAGATTGAATCACTTCGAGCAGTTGGTTGTAATGGAAATCACAGTACATGGCGTGCCTGCCCGCCGTCAAAATGCCGGCATAGAGGCAGTCTTGCCTGAATCCGGTTTTCCGGACAGCTTGCAAAAAGGTGCCATCAGTACCAAGTGAGATGATGATGTTGGCATCGCTTGGTTGGTCGGTTACAAAAAAGCCTTCATGATGGAGGGCGTCTTTCACAATTTCCTTCTTGGCAAGTGATTCCACATCCTGTTTTGAAAAGATATAAATATTTCTACGGTCGGCCATACAGCAGCCTCCTCTCAAATAATTTGACGGCAATTGAGGTAAGAATGAAACGTTTTATCGTTACTATCGTATAAGATTAATGAATGAAAGGAAAGGGGTTGCTATTATGAACAGCAAAAGATGGATTGCGATAATTGCAGCGGCAGCATTACTTGTGGTATCAATTGGCGTTAATTCGTTATCGTACATATTTACGAGGGATTTCACTTCGTTTTGGGACAGTATTAACGATCCTTCAATGCTTACAGAGAATGTAATTGAACAAGGTAGAGGAAGCGAAAGGATTGCTGTCTTGTCTCTTGATGGCGTTATTCAGGATGTACCGAGCTCTCTTTTTAGCGATGCCGGTTACGATCATCAGTTTTTCATGAGCCAGCTCGATTCGATCTATGAAGATCCAACGGTAAAAGGAGTTGTTCTGGTTGTCAATTCCCCTGGCGGAGGTGTCATGGAATCCTCCGATATCTACGATGCGATCCGGTCCATCCAGACGGACAGAGAGATTCCATTCTATGTTGCAATGGGCGGCATGGCAGCTTCGGGAGGATATTACGTCTCGGCGCCTGCTGAGAAAATTTTTGTCCATCCCGAGACCATAACAGGTTCGATCGGTGTCATTATGGAAAGTGTCAATTATGCGAAGCTGGCAGAGAAATACGGAATTGATTTCAACACGATTAAAACAGGACCGTATAAGGATATCATGAGCGGCTCCAGAGAAATGACCGAAGAAGAACGCAATATGCTACAAGAAATGATCAACGATTCCTATGAGCGATTCGTTGATATCGTAGCGGATGGCCGTCATATGTCAGTCGAGGATGTGAAAAAAGTGGCTGACGGACGAATTATGAATGGCCGTCAAGCGATCGAGGCGGGTCTTGCGGATGAAGCAGGAAAACCGGGCGATGCCATTGTAGCAATGAAAGAAGATTTCGGCCTGGAAGATGCATCCGTATTTGAGTACGCCTCATCAGACAGTTTTGGTTCGCTGTTTGGAGTGAAGTTGGATGGCTTGTTTGGTCGCAATGTAGAGACGGAACTGATCGGCAAATTATTATCCGACTATGATGCACCACAAATGATGTACTTATATGGTGAGAAATAAGGAGGGATCAGGATGACGGAACATAACAATGAACTGATTCCATCCTCAGCTGCAGGTATGGATCAACACAAGGCACCGCGTTATGAAATGGTCAGAACGGAACAGTTTCTGCCCAAATACGCAGGTTTCTGGATGAGGTTCTGGGCATATATCATCGATTTGATCATCGTTTCATCCATAAGTGGCATCGTAGTCAAACCGATTTTCAGGGTGGCAGGATTTGAAATATCAAATCCGGATTTTCTCCTCTTCAGCCCGTATAAAATAGTCCTGCTGCTTTTGTTTTTAACGTATTTTGCCCTCATGACAAAATTGCTGGGCCAGACTGCCGGAAAGATGATTTTGGGCATACGGGTTATTCAAAAGAATGAGGAGCCATTGACATGGGGCACCATTCTATTTCGGGAAGTTATCGGGCGGTTCATCTCCAAAACATTACTCATCCCGTATTTGCTAGCTATATTCATGCCGAAGAAGGAAGCGTTGCATGATTTGTTTGCAGACACTGCTGTCATCCATGAGCACTCTTTTGAAAAGAAGACAGTTATGGTAAAACGGCAAGTGGACGAGGGGGAACAGTTGCAAGACGCTCCGCATGTTTAGTAGAATGAAGGAAATTGAGAAGGAGGCGTCTTGACAATGAAAGTTACATTTAAAAATAATCCTGTAACGCTGCTCGGTAAAGAAGTGACAGTAGGGGACAAGGCTCCTGAATTTACAGTTTTATCTAATGATCTGCAACCTGTCACGCTTGCAAGCTCCAAGGGAAAGATCAGATTGATCAGTGTGGTTCCATCTATTGATACAGGCGTTTGTTCTGAGCAGACGAAAAAATTCAATGATGAAGCGAATTCCTTTGGAGATGACATCGAAGTGATGACGATCTCAGTCGATCTTCCGTTTGCACAGGCAAGATGGAAGGCGAATGCAGGAATCGAGAATCTTAAACTCCTATCCGACCATCGTGATCTTTCATTCGGGGAAGCGTATGGAGTGGCTATAAATGAACTTCGCCTTCTTGCTCGTTCCATCTTCGTTATCGACAAAGAGGATACGGTTCAATATGTGGAATACGTGAGCGAAGTGACGAACCATCCAGATTATGATAAAGCGCTGGAAGCGGTAAAAAATTTATCGGAATAATAGAGACCCACTCGGAAACGGGTGGGTTTTCAAATAGAGGGATTGAATATGACAAATACTGAAACCATTTTTACATTCATTGACGAAAAAGCAGGCAAAGAGCAAGGCAATTATTTGGACGGTATTATTTCTGCCTGCGAATCCTGGCTATCGGGGACCGAAACTCCAAATATCAAAAACGATGTGACGAAGGAGGAAATCAGGAGAGGACTGCAACTCGCGATTTTAAAAGGAATGAAGGAGAATTCACAGCCACATCATCAAATGACGCCAGATGCAATTGGTATCTTAGTCGGCTATATGGCAAGCAAACTTGTTCAGACGAAAAAGGATGTCACATTGCTGGATCCAGCAGCAGGCACTGGCAATCTTCTTTATACAGTCATGAATGCCATGGAGGAAACTGCTAACGCTTCAGCTGTAGAAATCGATGACTTGCTCGTCCGTCTGGCAGCTGTCTCGGCTGAATTATTGGAACAGCCGGTACGCTTCTATGTGCAGGATGGATTGCGGCCGTTGCTTGTCGATCCGGTTGATTTTGTGATCAGTGATTTGCCGGTCGGCTATTATCCGGACGATGATAATGCACTCAATTTTGAAATGATGCCGGCAGAAGGACATGCTTACTCCCACCATCTTTTCATTGAACAGTCGATGAACCATTTGAAGCCGGGTGGTTTCGGCCTCTTTATAACAACGGTTAATCTTTTTGAATCCGACCAGGCAGAATTGCTGCAAAAGTACTTGAAACGGCATGCACTCATCCGTGCGATAATTCAACTGCCGGATTCTTTGTTTAAAAATGTAGCACATGCAAAATTCATTTTGATTCTCCAAAAACCATTAGAAAATTTGGCTGCAAAAAGTGCGCCTGATGTACTGTTGGCTAAAGTGCCTGATATGATGGATAAAGGATTAATGTCCCAATTTTTCCGTAAGATAGACAACTGGATCGAGGAAATGTAACGAGAAGGGGTTTTGTAGATGTTGTTGATGGCTGTTAATGCGGGAAGCTCTTCATTGAAATATCAACTATTGCAAATGCCTGAAGAACAGGTCGTTGTAAAAGGCCGGTTTGAAAGGATCGGGTTGCCTCAATCCATTTTTGTCATGCAGTCAGAACAGGTCGATATATATGAAAAGGTAGAAATCAACTCGCATGCGGAAGCGGTCCGAATGCTGTTAGAGTCCATTATTAGCAAGGGGATCGTTGCTTCGTATGACGAAATTGACGGAATCGGCCATCGTGTTGTTCATGGAGGGGAGCAATTCGCTGAATCAGTCGTCATTGATGAACAAGTGATTCGCGAAATCGATAAGCTGTCGAAGTTCGCCCCGTTACATAACCCGGCAAACATTGTCGGCATTGTGGAATTCAAAAAGGCGTTGCCTGCTGTTCCGGCAGTCGCTGTCTTTGACACGGCATTTCATCAGACCATGCCCGAAAGTTCCTATTTGTATCCGCTGCCTTACGAATACTATAAAAACTATGGCATCCGAAAATATGGTTTTCACGGAACAAGCCATCAATATGTAACGGAACGGGCGGCAAAGCTTTTGAATCGGCCTTTGGCGGACACAAGATTCATTTCTTGCCATCTAGGCAATGGAGCAAGTATTGCTGCAGTAAAAGGCGGAAAATCGTTGGATACCTCGATGGGATTTACTCCATTGGCGGGCGTTACGATGGGGACACGGTCAGGCAACATTGATCCTGCCTTGATCCCGTATATTATGGAACAAACGGGTAAATCTGCTGAACAAGTGATCAGTGTATTGAACAATCAATCCGGTATGCTGGCACTCTCCGGATTTTCGAGTGATCTCCGTGATATTGGCATGAAGGCGGCTGAAGGAGATCATCGTGCCCAGCTCGCCCTAGATGTCTTTACGGACCGGATTCATAAGTATATCGGTTCGTACGCTGCCAGAATGGGGGGCGTAGATGCCATCATCTTTACGGCGGGGATCGGTGAAAACAGTCCAATTGTTCGTGAGAAAGTCCTGCAAGGCTTGGAATTCATGGGAGTTTATTTTGATCCGGACTTAAATGAAATAACGGGGAAAGAGGTACATATTAATTTTCCATATTCTCCGGTTAAAGTGCTTGTCATCCCGACGAACGAAGAAATTATGATTGCACGGGAAACGATGGAGACAGCTGGTTTATCTGTCCATTAACAAAGGAGCCGTTTCAGCAAGTCAATGGACTTGCCGAACGGCTCCTTTTTAGATTTTCATATTACTTATAGTTCTTCTTCTGGAGTACGGACAACAAGTACATCGCATTTTGCGGAGCGGACGATATTTTCCGATACGCTTCCGATTAGGAATCTTTCAACTTTGTTCAAACCAGTAGCGCCACAAATAATGAGATCTGCGCTCAACTTGGATGACAGGTCGCGTGTGATCATTGTTTTTGGAGAACCGTATTCTACATAAATATTAACGTTTTGCAGTCCTGCTTTTTCTGCTTCCGCTTTGTAGCCGTTCAATAATTCCTCCGCAAATGTTTGAGCCCGTTCAGCAATAGACCGGTCATACGCTTCGACTGCCGCGTAGGAACGAGTATCAATGATGTTCACCAAATTTAGTGTTGCCGAGTTACGTTCTGTAATGGCTACTGCTTTCTTGAACGCCCATTCCGATTCCTTCGATCCGTCAACTGCTACGATAATTTGTTTGTATTGCATTACCATACTGCTCACTCCATCCTTTTTCTAATTTCTCTACAATGTTACTCTTCTATGGAAGTCTCGTAAAACCCTTCACGATTTTCTTGAAATACGCATTGAAATTCGACAAAAATCGTAACATTTCTACTCTCCTCTATTATTCTTTACCCTGTTTTCAGATCACTAAAAGACTTCTCGTCCCAGTCCTCCGATTTGACTTTCTAAATTAAAAAATTCATCGATTTCGCAATATATTTGTATGAATATTCCGGTTATGATAAAAAAGAAGCAAAACTTATTCGTATCTGATAAGATTGAATACGAATTGGTCAATTGTATCCTTACGGTTTGACCGCCGATATTTTTTCTAACTAGGAGGAATTGTGATGCGAATTGGTGTTCCTAAAGAGGTTAAAAACAACGAAAACCGGGTTGCTATGACACCGGCTGGCGCTTTTAACCTGAGTTCCGCTGGACATGAAGTATTAATTGAAACAGGAGCGGGTCTTGGTTCCAGCTTCACTGATGAGGATTATATTGAAGCTGGTGCGAAAATTGTCTCGTCAGCAGAAGAAGCATGGGCTGCGGACATGGTTATGAAAGTAAAAGAGCCATTGGCTTCCGAATATGGGTACTTCCGTGAAGGGCTCATCCTCTTCACATACTTGCACTTGGCGCCTGAGTTGGAATTGACAAAAGCGCTGCTTGACAACAAAGTTGTTGGAATCGCTTACGAAACAGTTCAGCTTCCAAACAACTCATTGCCACTTCTGGCACCGATGAGTGAAGTTGCTGGCCGTATGGCGACACAAATCGGAGCGCAATACCTCGAAAAAATTCAAGGCGGAAAAGGGATCCTTCTTTCCGGCGTACCAGGGGTTTCCCGAGGAAAAGTAACAGTTATCGGCGGCGGACAAGCAGGTACGAATGCAGCGAAAATCGCAGTCGGTATGGGTGCTCAAGTTACTGTGCTCGACTTGTCTGTAGAACGTCTTCGCCAATTGGATGAAATGTTCGGTAACGACATTCAAACACTTGTTTCCAACCCATTCAATATTGCAGAATCAGTACAAGATTCCGATCTAGTTATCGGTTGTGTACTAATCCCAGGTGCAAAAGCGCCGAAACTTGTCTCCGAAGAAATGGTTAAATCCATGAAACCGGGCTCTGTCCTCGTTGATATCGCGATTGACCAAGGCGGCATTTTTGAAACATCTGATCGTGTAACAACACACGATAACCCAACTTATGAAAAACACGGTGTCGTTCACTATGCAGTAGCGAACATGCCAGGAGCAGTTCCACGTACGTCTACGATGGCGCTTACGAATGTAACAGTTCCTTATGCACTTCAAATTGCAAATAAAGGGTATAAGCAAGCTTGCTTAGACAATCCTGCACTTCAAAAAGGCATCAACACGCTAGAAGGACATGTCACATATAAAGCAGTTGCGGATGCACAAGGCTTGGAGTATGTTGCGCCTGAAACGCTTTTGAATAAATAATTTAAATGGCTGTCCGGAGGAAAATCAGAGATAACTGATACTCCGGGACAGTCTTTTTTTATGTAAATTAATTATACGAGGGAGGCTCCCGATATTATCTGTTTTTATCGTTCATTTGCAGAGGAGAACGGTCAGTTCCCGGAAGTGATCAATCATACTGATAGTTATTAATTGCCCTTTCATTATTGTAAATCAACTAGCCAAGTTCTATTTAAAGAATACTATGTGCTTAGAGCATCTTCTAGCATTACCGACAAACAAAAAACAGGTGGAGAAAACCACTAGTTTTCTCCGCCTGTTCAATATGATCATGGCTGAATAATTTTTAGTTCTTTCGGGAATTTGGTCAATACTTCAACACCGTCAGAAGTTACGACTACATCATCCTCAATCCGTACACCCGTAATTTCAGAGTTGTAAATGCCAGGCTCGATTGTGAAAACCATGCCTTCTTGCAATTCGAGTTCATTCGTTCCTGTGATGGATGGAAACTCATGGACGGAAATACCGAGTCCATGGCCGAGACGGTGCGTGAAGAATTCGCCGTATCCCGCCTCTGTAATAACGTCGCGAGCTGCTTTGTCTAAATCGCGTGCTTTAACGCCGGGGCGAACGAGGTCAATTGCAGCCTGTTCGGCTTTTTTGACCGTTTCGTAGATTTTGCGTTTTTCTTCATCTGGTTCACCGAATGCGACCGTGCGCGTAATATCTGAACAATATCCTTTATACACAACGCCAAGGTCGAACAGAATGAAATCGCCTTTTTGGATTTTTCGTTCTCCAGGGTTGCCGTGAGGTGATGCTGTTTTTGGCCCGGAAAGCACCATCGTATCAAATGCCATTTTCTCGGCACCTTTTTTCTTCATTTCGAATTCGATGGCCATTAGAATTTCAAGCTCCGATTTGCCTTCTGCGATTTCTCGGCAGCCGACTTCTACTGCATAATCGGCAAGTTCTGCCGCTTTGCGCAGTTTGTCCAGCTCTGATTCATCTTTGATGTTGCGCATATTGTTCAGCTGCTCATCGATACGTACAAGATTGGCGCCATGGAAGATTTTCTCCATACGTTCCATACGCTCCACTGTGAGGTGCGATTTTTCAATCGCGATGGTGGAAAGTTTAACGCCACGGGCCTTGGCTGCGTTTTCGACCAACTCCCATGCATCATCCGTGTCCGCATGGCCGACAGCTTCAAAGGACCAGCCGGCTGCCTTCACATCAGGCACTTCCATCAATGGGCAGATAATAAAAGGCTCCGCCTCTTTAAACACCATTACACCTAATAGCCGCTCATGCGGATTACTATGGAATCCGGAAAGATAGAATACATTATCCGGAGTTGTAATAAATGCTGCGTCTATCTGGTTTTGTTGTAAATACTGCTGGATTTGTTTTACTTTTTGCACGGTAATTCCTCCTTATCAAGTATATCTTAACAAAAAAGAGGGTTTTCATGTTATATAAAGAACAAAGAAAAGGGTGGGGCATACAGCAAGACAAATTAAAAAACAATACATGGAGGGATTGCAGCATGAAAATTTCATATCATGGCCATTCAGTCGTCAAAATTGAGACAAACGGGAAGACGATTTTGATAGATCCATTTTTGACCGGTAACGGGCTCACGGATTTGGATCCCGAAAAGGAAAGTCCGGATGTCATTTTGTTAACACATGGACATAATGATCATGTAGGCGATACTATGGAAATTGCAAAGAGATGTGGAGCTTTAATTGTCGCACCAAATGAATTGGCTGTTTACTTAGGATGGCAAGGTCTGAATACACATGGCATGAATATAGGCGGCGCTAAGGAATTTGATTTTGGTACGGTAAAATTTACGAAAGCATTCCATAGCTCTTCTTATACGACGGAGAACAACGAGATCATTTATACAGGAATGCCAACTGGAATTTTGTTTTACGCAGAAGGCAAGACCATTTACCACGCAGGAGATACCTCTCTGTTCGGAGATATGGAATTGATCGGAAGGATGAATGATATTGATGTCGCATTCCTACCGATCGGCGATAATTTCACAATGGGGCCGTCCGATGCCGCAGAAGCTGTCAAATTGTTGAATCCAAAATTAACGGTGCCGATTCACTTTAATACGTTCCCTCCTATTCAGCAGGATCCGATGGACTTTAGAAATCTGGTTGAATCCCATGATGTGAAAGTGATGGAAGCAGGAGACACCATCCAATTATAAGTAGTCCGGCACGGTCCAGTTTTTGGGACCGTGCCATTTTAATGGCGACAGGCTGCCGGAATGAAGGTAAACGAGATGTTGTCCTATGCGCTATTCCTTTCGGGATGTGATAAAATGGCTATATGCACTTAGAAGAAAAAGGTGAAAAGATGTCGACAAAACACGAATTGATACTTCGATATATTGAAGGGCTTGCTGTCGGAGAAAAAATATCTGTAAGGCAAGTGGCAAAAGCGCTGTCGGTCAGCGAAGGGACTGCTTACCGGGCAATCAAAGAAGCAGAAAACCAAAAACTGGTCAATACGATCGAACGTGTCGGCACGATCCGTATCGAGAAGAAAAAGAAGGAGAACATTGAAAGACTTACATTCGCCGAAGTGGTCAATATCGTCGACGGCGTCGTGCTGGGTGGCAGAGGCGGTTTGCATAAAACGTTGACGAAGTTTGTCATTGGCGCGATGCAGCTGGAGGATATGAGACGGTATATTGATGCAGGCAGTTTGCTGATTGTCGGTAACAGGCAAAGGGCACACGAACTTGCTTTGAGGGCGGGGGCTGCAGTCCTTGTAACCGGAGGATTTGATGCTGCGGACGATGCGAAAAAACTAGCTGATGAATTGAATTTGCCAATTATATCTTCCAGTTATGACAGTTTCACGGTGGCGACGATGTTGAACAGAGCCATTTATGATCAGCTGATCGAAAAAGAAATCCTGCTTGTTGAGGATATTTTAACACCAGGGTCAGAAACAATCACATTCTCTCCTAAAGATACGGTCGGACTTTTCAATGATGTGAATAGGTCGACAACTCATTCCGGGTATCCTGTCATTGATAACAACAGAAAAGTGGTTGGGATTGTAACTTCCCGCGATGCTGTCGGGAAATCGGAAGATGAGTTAATTGATAAGGTGATGACGACCCATCCGATAACCGTGACAGGAAAAACGAGTGTTGCGTCGGCGGGCCATAGCATGATTTGGGAAGGAATTGAGCTCATGCCCGTTGTCAGCGACTCTGGTTTGCTGGAAGGCATTATAAGCCGGCAAGATGTATTAAAGGCATTCCAAATGACGCAGCGTCAGCCGCAGCAAGGTGAAAAAATAGATGATATCGTCAAAAACCAGATGAAAACGGTTGCTGATGATCCGCAATCTATTGAGTTTGTTGTTGCACCTCAAATGACAAACCAGTTTGGCTCCCTATCTTACGGTGCTTTGACGACGTTGCTGACGGAAGTCGGAAACCGGGCTATCAAAATGAAAAAACGTGGCGAAAGCTTGCCGGAAAATATGACGGTCTACTTTATCAAACATGTCCAGCTCGGCAGCACGGTCATTGTGAAACCTAGGATTTTACATATGAGCAGACGGTTTGTAAAAGTCGATTTTGATTTAGTGTCTGATGGTGAATTGATAGCTAAGGCTATGATCATGTACCAGTTGTTTGAACGATGAAAAAACTGATGCCCAGGATGGCATCAGTTCTCGTTTAATCTCGTCTCTTCTTCAACGAAACGTTTGTAATGATTTGTTGCCTTCAAGTTGAAAATGAAAACGTACAGGCCGAAAAGGATAAATATCGCGGCTACGACATACGTAATTGTACCTTGGAACAGCAACATTTGATTTACCCCGAAAAAGAAAAGCAAACTGCCCAGGAATGAACCCGCTTTGCTGGCAAACATTTTCTTACGTATGGGAAATACATGGCTTGTACGGAATTGCCGGGTTTTAAAATAAAAATAGAAAACCCCGGATGCCACGATGAAGAAGACGAGAAAGAAATTTAATGTTTTCATATTAAAAGCCCTCCAGTAAAGACCTTCTTCTATTGTAGCGGCTTTCAAAAGGGAATGCGAACAGAAATTACCGATTTGGGAGGAACCCGATTTGAAACGACAAATCATTGACACAATTGAAAATTACGATACGATCATCATCCACCGCCATGTTCGGCCAGATCCGGATGCATACGGCTCGCAAGTTGGTTTGAAAAAGCTGATAGAAGCCAACTACCCGAAGAAGAAAGTGTTTGCAGCAGGTACGCATGATGAACTGCTCACCTATTTGGCTAAACAAGATGAAGTAAATGAGAGTGATTACGAAGGGGCTCTTGTTATTATTACGGATACAGGCAATACAGAACGGATCGATGCAGACTATTACAAGAATGGCGCCTTTCTGTTAAAAATAGATCATCATCCAGACGTAGATCCATATGGAGATTTGCGATGGGTGGATACTGCTGCAAGTTCCACTTCTGAGATGATCTATGAACTGTACCAGGAGGGAGAGGAAGCGTTCAACTGGCATATGTCTGATGAGGCGGCCCGTTTGTTGTTTGCAGGTATTGTAGGTGATACAGGTAGATTTATTTTCCCGAGCGCAACGAACCGGACATTTGAAGTGGCGAGCCAATTGATCACTTTTGATTTTGACCGGACAAAATTATTTGCAGACATGTATGAAGTGAAGCGCTCGATTCTACATTTACAAGGCTATATGTACCAGAATTTCACGATCGACGAAAACGGCATGGCTTATCTAAAAATTACAAAAGAGATTTTAGAGAGATTTGATGTGTCCGTTTCTGAATCGTCCCAGCTCGTCGGCTCCCTGGGAAATGTCAAAGGAATTTGTGCCTGGGTCATCTTTGTGGAAGAGGATGATCAAATCCGTGTCCGCTTGCGTTCGAAGGGACCAGTCATCAATGCCCTGGCAGCCGAATATGGAGGGGGAGGCCATCCACTTGCATCTGGGGCTTCTGTATACTCTTGGAAGGAAGCTGGCGAAGTAATAGAAAAGCTTAAGGCATTATGTGCAAGTAACTAATGGAGGGGGATGGGATTTTACATGGCGCTCGTCTATCCTCAACTCATCACAGGCTCCGATTTATTACGGGGCATCATTAAACTACCGGATCTTGTCCCGTACCTTAAGGAAAGAGGTGCCGTCTCAGTAGGGATTGTGAATTCTAAATTGTATGGAATCCGCTCCATATATAAGATGATAAAAGAGAATGGAATCCATCCTGTTCTGGGATTGTCGATTCAACTTGAATTATCCGACGGAGACCAAGTCCTGCTTTATATTTATGCCAAGGATGATGCGGGGTACAGAAATTTATTGAAAATCAGCAGTGCCGTCTCCACAAGGGATGAGGAGTCATTGCCGTTAAAATGGCTGCATGCTTATAGCAATGGATGTATTGTTGTATGCCCTGCGACAGATCGATCATGGGACGGAGAGAAGTTCCAGAGTAATTTGCAGGCAGTACGGGAGGCGTGCTCCCCGTCAAGTGTATTTGTCGGTGTCAGCAGGCCGGCTGGCATCCGGCATCCGGCTGAAGAGGAACTCGTGGAGCTGGCTCAGGAAATGGGCCTTCCGATCTGCGCTAGCCATGAAGCCCGCTTCATCCAGAAGGAGGATCGTTTTTCCTTCGAAGTAGCACAAGCCATCCGCTCAGGCTATAAATTGAATGATCCAATGAGACCGAAGTTTATGCATGAATCCGCCTATATGCCGGAAGAGGAAGAATGGCAGAAATGGTTTGCAGACCGGTTGGATTGGCTTGATGCGACAGCTGAACTTTTGCTGTCCTGTAATGCTGAACTGCCGCCAAGTCGTCCGATGATGCCGGTCTTTCCTGTACCTGAAGGAGAAACGGCTAAAACCTTGCTGGTGAAGAGGTGTACGGTTGGTCTAAGAGAACGTGTAGGGAATCCCGTTCAAGAATATGTTGATCGTCTGAGCTATGAAGTGGAAGTTATTGCTGACATGGGATTTGCGGATTATTTTCTCATTGTCGAGGATTTCATGCGCTTTGCAAAAGAGGAAGGCATCTTGACTGGACCCGGGCGTGGATCTTCCGCGGGCTCATTGGTGGCATTTTCCTTAGGAATTACGGATGTGGATCCCATAAAATATGGACTCATTTTTGAACGGTTTTTAAATCCGGGCCGGGTGACTATGCCGGACATCGACATTGATTTCGCGGATCATCGCCGATCAGAAGTAATTGACTATGTTGCCCGGAAATATGGGAAGCATCATGTGGCACAAATCATTACTTTTGGAACGCTTTCTGCCAAATCCGTCGCTCGGAATGTGGCGCGGGTTTTTGATTTTTCCAATGAAGAAATGGCATTTCTATCGAGAGAAATCCAAGACGGGCAAGGGAGAAGATTACCAGATATCGTTTCTAAATCTACCGCTTTACAGAAATGGCTTGCCATCGATAGTACTCGCGAGAAGTGGCTCGCTGCCGCCATTTCACTTGAGGGGCTTCCACGCAATGCTTCGACCCATGCTGCCGGAGTCGTCCTGTCACCGACCCCGCTAGTCGAGACGGTTCCGGTTCAAAACGGAGGGGAAGGCATTTATTTAACTCAGTGGGCGATGGGCGATGTAGAAGAACAAGGACTGCTGAAAATGGATTTCCTCGGGTTGCGGAATTTAACGTTGATGGATCGAATCCGTTCGATGATCGAATATGACACGGGAAAGAGAATCGATTTTGGCGCCATTCCCCTGACAGACGAAAAAACATTTGAGCTGTTTCGGAAAGGCGATATGACAGGCGTCTTTCAATTCGAATCAGGCGGCATGCGGGATGCACTAAGGCTCATTGCTCCCACTCGTTTTGAGGATTTGTATGCCATCAACGCCTTATATCGTCCCGGACCGATGGAGAATATCCCTTCATACAGCAGGCGTAAAAAAGGAATGGAACAAGTAAACTATATCCATCCTTTACTAGAACCTGTTTTGCGAGAAACATACGGTATTATTGTCTATCAAGAACAGATTATGCAAATTGCCGTCCGGGTCGCGGGGTTCTCCATGGCTGAAGCTGATTTGCTTAGAAGGGCGATCAGTAAGAAAAAGAGAGAGATACTGCAACAGGAGCGAATGCACTTCGTGAAAAGCGCCGCTTCTAATCGGGTGCCGGAACAGGCAGCTGCCCAAATATATGACTTGATCGTTAAATTTGCAGACTACGGCTTTCCGAAGAGCCATGCTGTCGCATACTCTTTGATTTCGTATCAGCTTGCCTATTTAAAGGCGAATCAAACCGCCTATTTCTATGCCGCTCTTCTGTCGATGGCAACAGGGAACCAGGACAAGACAATGGAGCTTATAAGGGAAATGAAAAATCATGGCATATCGATACTTCCTCCTTCTGTCTTGAAAAGCAAATATATGCATACGGTGGAAAATGGTTCGGTCAGAATTGGTCTCGGAGCCATTAAAGGCGTAACACCGACCTTTTACGATGCTCTGCGCAAAGCGAGAAGCACGGCGGGGAAATGGAAGTCCCTGTTTGACATGGCTGCGTCGATCGGCGGTTCCTCGTTTCAAGAAAAATCCATTCGGCCATTAATACAAGCAGGTGCTTTGGATGAGTTTGGACAAAACAGGTCGGTGTTGCTGGCATCGATTGAAGCGGCAAAAAATCATGCGGTGTTTGTCAGCCCTGAAGGGGACGATTTGCTGCAAGATGTCATCTTCTCGATTGCGAATCCTAAATATACCCCAGCTGGAACGATGCCGATGATGATGCAACTGGAAAGTGAAAGGGAAGTGCTCGGATTCTATCTGTCCGAACATCCAGCTGTGGAAATGAAAAAAACGATCGGAAGCCGTGTAGCTGATATTGGCTCTGTTGTCGAAGTAACAGAGAAAGGCCATGTACTCATTGCCGGCCTGCTGATTGAAGTGAAACGGATCAGGACAAAAAAAGGGGAAGCTATGGCTTTCTTAAAATTGCAGGATGAAACTGGAGAAATATCTTGTACCTGCTTTCCTAAACCTTATGCCGCCTACAGCAAGTTTTTCGAGGAATTGTCCATGCTGCAGCTGGAAGGTACAGTCGAACACCGGAACGGCCAGCCGCAAATCCTCGTTCAATCCGTAAAAAAAATATAAGTGGTATGATTCGAGAGGCAGGTGCAGAGGGGTAACCCTTTGCTGCCTCTTTTTTTATTGCTGCGAGCCGTGTCTTTGCATTGATCTTCTCTCATTTTTTCCTTTATCCCTTTACGAATAAGCCTAATTTCTGTATCCTAGTGAATAGTAGTGGTCAGACCACTTTATCATCATTGATAAACCGAAGGGGTTTTCGAATGCAAAATCCTAAACAAACGAAAATGTTCCTTGAGATAGTAGGCGAGCTTCGTTTATTAATTAAAAAAGAAGGCATCAAGGCCGGAGGGAAACTCCCGTCCGAGCGGGTTCTGGCGGAGACTCTCCAAGTGGGAAGATCGTCCGTCCGAGAAGCGTTGCGCAGCCTTGAATTGCTTGGTTTAATTGAAACCCGGAGAGGGGAAGGGACTTTTCTAGCTGACTTTAAAAAACATCAGTTGGTCGAAGTTCTTTCCACATTCATCATGCAGCAGCCGAATTCTCAAATGGATGTGAACCGTACCAGAATGATTCACGAGGAGGCGGCAGTGGCCGTCATCTGTGAAGAGCCGGCTTTGCGCCAGTTGCCGGTATGGGAAGGGTTCCTCGTGAAACTGCAAACGGAAGGCGCCGTTCGCCGAGAAGATCTTATTCGTGAAATGATTGTAGCAACGGAGAATCGACTGTCGTTAAAAATCTGGTTTTTATTGAAACAATACAGCAAAATTCCATTGGATGTTGTGATATCGAAGGAAGAAAGCCAACTGGTTGGGCCCTTTCTCATCCATCTGATGGAAGGCAATGAGGACTGTGCGCTGCCAGCCTATCGACAATGGATTGAACGAATTGAAGGGGAGAGAATGGAATGATACGCGATCTATTTACGAAGAGCAAGAAGAAGCAATCTATTACAATCCCATCGAAGGATGCTAAAAATGATGTGCCGGAAGGACTCATGACAAAGTGTCCGGAATGCAAAGAAATCATTTTAACTAAAGATTTGATGAAAACAGCAAAAGTCTGTCCCAAATGTGATCATCATTTTAAAATGACGGCTTGGGAGCGGGTCGATTGCTTATTTGATGAAGGGACATTTGTTTCCATGGATGATCACCTAAAGACAGAGAATCCATTGAATTTCCCTTCGTATACAGAGAAAGTAAAATCGGATGCTGAACAAACAGGTTTGAATGAAGCTGTTTTAACAGGCATTGGAAAAATGAACGGCAACGAAGTGGCTGTTGCGATCATGGATGCCCATTTCCGCATGGGTTCGATGGGTTCGGTTGTCGGAGAGAAGATTACACGCGTTGTCGAAAAAGCGACTGAACTAGGATTGCCTGTCATTATATTCTCCGCGAGCGGCGGAGCACGTATGCAGGAAGGCATTCTTTCATTGATGCAAATGGCAAAAACAAGCGTTGCCTTGAAGCGTCATGCTGACCGGAATTTATTGTTCATTTCCGTCATGACGTATCCTACGACTGGTGGGGTCTCAGCGAGTTTCGCTTCAGTAGGGGATATCAACCTGGCGGAACCGAAGGCGTTAATCGGTTTTGCGGGCAGACGGGTCATTGAGCAAACGGTTAGAGAGAAACTTCCTAGTGATTTCCAAACAGCAGAATTCCAATTGACTCATGGGCAGCTGGATGCGGTGGTTCACCGTGGAAGCATGAAAGAGACACTATCCAAAATCGTGCGACTTCATTCGAAAGAGGTGTATTCTCATGAGTAAGACGTTGGCATTTGAAGAGCCTATTATTAAACTGCAGGAAAAGATCAAAGAGCTGGAGGAGTTCACCAACTCTTCCGAGGTAGATCTATCCGATGAAATTGAAAAGCTGAAGATCCGTCTGAAAAATTTGGAGAAGGATATCTATGAAAACATGGAGCCGTGGGACCGTGTGCAAGTGGCGAGGCATCCACAGCGACCAACTTCTCTTGATTATATAAATGAAATCTTCGATGACTTCATCGAACTGCATGGTGACCGGGTATTTGGTGATGACGCAGCGATTGTTGGTGGCATTGCATTTTTCGGAGACATGCCGATAACAGTGATTGGGGAGCAGCGTGGACGGGATACGAAGGAGAACGTCAAACGAAATTTCGGTATGCCGCATCCAGAGGGCTATCGAAAAGCTCTTCGATTGATGAAGCAGGCGGAGAAATTTAACCGGCCTATCATTTGCTTAATTGATACAAAAGGGGCATACCCCGGCAAAGCCGCGGAAGAACGTGGCCAAAGTGAAGCGATCGCACGCAACCTGATTGAGATGGCTGGATTGAAAGTGCCTGTGATCTCCATAGTCATCGGGGAAGGGGCAAGCGGCGGTGCCTTGGCAATTGGTGTCGCAAATCATTTATTGATGCTGGAGAATTCATGGTGCTCGGTTATTTCTCCAGAAGGCGCTGCATCCATTCTCTGGCGTGATTCCTCATTGGCAAAGCAGATGGCGGAAGCGATGAAAATTACAGCGCCGCATTTGAAGGAAATGGGGATTATTGACGGCATTGTACCTGAAGTGATGGGCGGAGCTCACAGGGATCCAAAAGCTCAATCTGTTTTTATTAAGGAAGCCATTGAGAAATCATTGTCTGCCTTCAAAGGAATGGATGGGGATAGTTTAATCCAGGATCGCTATGAGAAATATAGAAATGTCGGGGTATTTACTGAATAAGCGTGGATGCGGATCCTCTCCGCATCTTTTCGTTTTTATTTATGATACATAAAAGGGAGTGTGTCCGATGAAGAATATAGCCGTTTTGACGAGCGGTGGAGATGCACCAGGGATGAATGCGGCTGTCCGTGCGGTTGTTCGGAAAGCGATTTTTGAGGAAATGGAGGTCGCCGGCGTCTTTAATGGGTACCAAGGCTTGATAGAAGGAAAAATTGAACTGCTGCAGCTCGGGTCTGTTGGTGATATTATACAACGTGGCGGTACGATGCTGCGTTCAGCACGTTCTCCTGAATTTATGACCGAAGAGGGCCGCTTGAAAGCGATGCGGCATGTGAAAGAACATGGCATTGAAGGGCTCGTTGTCATAGGCGGGGACGGTTCGTTCCGTGGGGCGAGAGAATTAATGCGGCTCGGTCTCCCTTGTGTATGCGTTCCAGCTACAATTGACAATGATATTAACGGGACGGATTTCACTATTGGATTTGATTCCGCTTTAAATACAGTCATAGATGCAATCGATAAGATTCGGGATACGGCCTCATCTCATGAAAGAACATTTATTATTGAAGTGATGGGCAGGGACGCTGGGGATTTGGCTCTATGGGCGGGTCTTGCCGGGGGTGCGGAAACGATATTAATTCCTGAAGAGCGATATGACTTGGCGGATATCGTAGACAGGCTGCAAAGCGGTACGGGGCGTGGTAAGAAGCACAGTATCATTATCGTCGCGGAAGGCGTAATGTCCGGCAATGAGCTGGCAGATCTGTTGAAAAAAGAAGCGAATATCGAGACGCGGGTTTCCGTTCTTGGCCATATTCAGCGAGGCGGTTCTCCAACAGCAAGAGATCGTGTTATTGCGAGCCAATTTGGAGCGCGGGCGGTTGAGTTGTTGAAAGACGGCCGCGGCGGAGTTGCGATTGGAATGCAAAATCAGATGGTGGTAGACTATGATTTGAATGAAGTATTTGCGGAAGAAGATCATGCATTGGATATGGAGCTATACAAACTCTCCAAACAGTTATCCATCTAATGGCATGTTGCCCGTAACGACGGACTAAAAGCGAAAGGGCGTAGTAATGATGAGAAAAACGAAAATAGTATGTACGATCGGGCCGGCAAGTGAGGCGCCTGAAACTCTTGAAAGTTTAATCGATGCAGGCATGAATGTAGCCCGTTTGAATTTTTCACACGGCTCGCATGAAGAACATCGCGCACGGATCCGTTCTATTAGAGAAGCGGCGGACAAGAAAGGGAAAATCGTCGGGATCCTATTGGATACGAAAGGCCCTGAAATCCGGACGCATACGATGGAGAACGGGCAAGTGGAGTTGATTACAGGCAAGTCGATTGATATTTCTATGAAAGAAGTGGTCGGAAATGAGAATATGTTTTCCGTCACTTATGAAAAATTGATCGAAGATGTAGATACGGGCTCTACCATCCTTTTGGATGATGGTTTAATCCAATTGGAGGTAACAGGGAAAGATAAGGAACAAGGCTTGATTCACACGATCGTCATAAATTCCGGTACTCTTAAAAACAAAAAAGGGGTCAACGTTCCTGGCGTTTCCGTTCAATTGCCTGGCATTACGGAAAAAGATAAAGAAGATATTCTTTTCGGTATCTCAGAAGGTGTTGATTTTATCGCTGCCTCCTTCGTGCGCCGTGCTTCCGATGTAATGGAAATTCGTGAGTTGCTTGAAAAAAACAATGGCACGGACATCCACATCATTCCGAAAATCGAAAATCAGGAGGGCGTTGAAAACCTCGATGAGATCTTAACCGTTTCTGATGGATTGATGGTAGCGCGCGGAGACTTGGGTGTTGAAATCCCTGCAGAAGAAGTACCGCTCGTACAGAAAAGAATGATCGAGAAATGTAACCAAGCAGGCAAACCGGTCATCACTGCAACACAAATGCTCGATTCGATGCAGCGCAATCCACGTCCTACACGTGCGGAAGCAAGTGACGTAGCAAATGCGATTCTCGATGGCTCTGATGCGATTATGCTTTCAGGGGAAACGGCAGCAGGCTTATATCCTGTCGAGTCGGTGCGTACAATGGACCGTATTGCCATCACAACAGAAGATGCGATCGATTATCGTTCTGTCGTTTCTACTCGCAGACGTGAAAAGCAAGGCAATATGACAGAGGCAATCGGACAAGCCGCTGCGTATACTGCCATTAATCTGAAAGTAAAAGCAGTACTGGCACCTACAGAAAGCGGACATACTGCAAAAATGATTTCTAAATATCGTCCGGGCTGCCCGATTATCGCTGTTAGTTCTTCAGCAGTCTGTGCGAAAAAACTAACTCTTGTTTGGGGCATCTATCCAGTTATCAGCAAAAAAGTAAAGTCAATTGACGAGGTCTTGCAGGATACAGTGGAAGAAAGCGTAAAACACCAATATGTCACTCATGGCGATGTGGTGATCATTACGGCAGGAGTGCCGGTTGGAGAAGCGGGCACGACCAACTTAATGAAAATCCATGTAATCGGAGATATGCTGGCTCGCGGGCAGGGAATTGGGAAATCCGTCGCTTTTGGCCGGGCAGTTGTCGCGCATAATGCACAAGAGGCTCTTGCTTATGACACGGAAGGCGCAATTTTGGTCACGAATTCATCCGATAAGGATATGATGCAGGCGATCGAAAAATGTGCAGGATTAATTACAGAGGAAGGCGGTCTGACAAGCCATGCAGCTGTTGTTGGACTCAGCCTCGGCATCCCTGTTATCGTCGGAGTGGAAAAAGCAACTGAAGTGATTATTCATGGCAATGATATTACAATGGATGCAGAATCAGGTGTCGTTTATAATGGCCACGCACGGGTACTGTAACATTTCTTTTATTTCATAAACAAATGGTGAAAGGCTGCTTTTGGATGAACGAAAAGCAGCCTTTTGCTATACGGAGAATGATGGTTGAGGGATGGGCCGGCCAATTTGTGTTGGCGATTAAGCTTGCCTGAAAGTAAAGAGGAAATGAGCCTAAACCTATTACATGTCCAGCGGCCGGTTTAATTAACTCAACTTTCAAATCCACATGATAGGAGGCTGGAATCCAATGAGATGGCTAGTTATAGCGTTTATCCTAATCCCTTCTACGGAAATCGCTGTATTGATTTATTCTGGAAAAACCCTCGGCGTATTTCCGACGATAGCTTTAGTGTTCCTGACAGCAATAGGGGGAGCGTATTTGGCAAAGCGGCAAGGCCTGAAAGCGTGGCGTGATCTCCAAGCGAGGATGCGTACAATGGAAACACCCGGTAATGCGCTCATTGACAGCATTTGCATCTTTATAGGAGGCATTCTGTTAATCATGCCCGGGTTTCTCACTGATTTGTGCGGATTGCTGCTTTTATTCCCTGGCCCGCGAAAGCTCATCAGGCCGTTCATTGTAAAGTGGATACACAAGAAGATGCAGAACGGGAGCATCGTCATCCGTTGAAAAGAGGATGCTCCTTCACTTTGAGTGCCGCGAATAACAGGAATGGCGTCAACAGGATGCCGGGAAGCCCGAATAGATAAACGGAACACGCTGTGACGATAAATGCATGGATCGGTTTCAAACGGAAAGAGGAAGCATAGAAATACGACTCCAGCATTTGTCTTGTCACTAAGATGAATACATAAAGCACCAATAAAGAAATTCCTACAGTCAATTGGTCCGTATAGATAAAGAAGGCTGCCATCGGGAGCAAGAATAGGCCAATTCCGAGAAAGGGCAGACTGTCGATCAATGACACGAGAAATGCACTTCCCAAGGGGGCTTCAAACCGGAGTAAGCTGAATCCGATCGAAAGGGTGATGTATGTTGCTAGGAATAAACGAGCTTCAACAAACAGGAATGTCCCAATTAACTCCCCGGATTTCATGAATACCCGTTTGGCTGCAGATCTCATGGAAACCGGAAAATAGAGCAAAAACCAAAACCGGTTTCTTCCAGATTCCCGCAGTGCGAAAAAATACGCGACCAGGAACAAGAAAAGGTTGAATATTTGCTGGAACAGCTTAGTGAGAAAAGACACGGCATGCTCCAGTAACGATTGTCCATATTGCACGACTTTTTCCTCCATGAAGGAAAACACCTTGCCGGACAAATCGGCATTTCCTGTAAAAGGAAGAATATGCCGTTCAATTGTCGGTACAGTATCCATCAGCCCATGCAGCGTCATCAGTGTAAATGTGCTGAACAGGAAAAGAAAAACGAGCATGACAATCAATGTGGATAACGATAAAGGCAGTTTGAAAATAGCACGGATTGCATGTAGAAAGGGTGCTGTGAAATAGGCAAGTATGACAGCAATCGCAATCGGCGGCACAATAAACACGAGGAGACAGGCAACGATAGCAGGCAGCCATTGTAACAATATCCTGCCATAGTCCATATTTTGCTGCTTTAGACGGTTTTTCATTGCTTTAGACCATCCTTTTCAATCGAGAATTAAAACAAAACAAGCGTTTCCATTCACAAAACTGTCAAGTTTGATTATAATGGTTCATGTAAGCGTTTTAGACAGAAACTATTATCAGAAGAGCCGTTTTCTAGCGAATTTTAGAAGATAAAGGCTACACTGAGAGAAGGAGCGAGTAATATGACAGCATCAAAAGGGTTGGAAGGAATCGTAGCGACGCAATCCGCAATCAGTTCCATCATTGATGACACTCTTACATATGTCGGTTACGACATTGACGATCTTGCGACAAATGCAAGTTTCGAAGAAGTTGTATACCTACTATGGCACCAACGTCTTCCGAAAGAGGACGAGCTGGCTGAATTGAAGCAGCAGCTTGCAGACAACATGTCAATTCCTCAGGAAGTGCTTGACCATTTTAAAACATATCCGATCGACAAAGTGCATCCGATGGCAGCATTGCGCACAGCCATCTCCCTCCTCGGATTATACGATGACAAAGCGGAAGATATGTCCGATGAAGCGAACTATGAAAAAGCGATTAAACTTCAAGCGAAAATCGCTACGGTTGTTACAGCCTTTTCACGTGTGCGTAAAGGACTTGAGCCGGTCGCACCTAAGAGCGAGCTAGGTTACGCAGCTAATTTCCTCTACATGCTGAATGGCGAAGAGCCTGAAGATATTGCGATTGAAGCTTTCAATAAAGCGCTCGTACTTCATGCTGACCATGAGCTGAACGCTTCTACGTTCACAGCGCGTGTTTGTGTGGCAACATTATCCGATATGTATTCCGGAATCACTGCGGCAATTGGCGCATTGAAAGGACCTCTTCATGGCGGTGCGAACGAGCAAGTGATGAAGATGCTAATGGAAATCGGTTCTGAAGAAAATGTTGAACCATACATCCGTGAAAAACTGGACAACAAAGAAAAAATCATGGGCTTTGGCCACCGCGTTTATCGTAAAGGCGATCCGCGTGCCAAGCATCTTCGTGAAATGTCTAAAAAATTGACTTCGCTTCGCGGTGAGGAAAAGTGGTACAATATGTCGGAGAAAATTGAATCGATCGTGACAGGCGAGAAAAATTTGCCGCCTAACGTTGATTTCTATTCCGCTTCGGTATATCATTCACTTGGTATCGACCATGATTTGTTCACGCCGATTTTTGCGGTCTCCCGTACTTCCGGTTGGACGGCACATATTTTGGAGCAATATGCAAACAATAGATTGATCCGTCCGCGTGCCGAGTACAACGGTCCAGACAAGCAAAAATACGTGCCGATGAACGAGCGGTAAGAGAGTTTTTCGAGAGCTCTCAACACAAGAAATGAGTGGGGCGGTATGAACTGATACCGGCCCTCTACTTTTGACTATTAGGAGGAAACTGCAATGGCTAAAATTTCAATGGAAAACGGTGTATTAAACGTTCCGGATCACGCAACGATCCCATTCATCATCGGTGACGGTACAGGCCCAGATATCTGGCATGCTGCATCCCGCGTATTGGAAGCTGCTGTTGATAAGGCATACAATGGCCAGAAGAAAATTGAGTGGAAAGAAGTTCTTGCAGGTGAAAAAGCATTCAACGAAACAGGAGAATGGCTGCCACAAGAGACACTTGACATCATCGATGAATATTTGATCGCAATCAAAGGACCTCTAACTACACCAATCGGAGGCGGATTCCGTTCATTGAACGTTGCACTTCGTCAAGAGTTGGACCTATATACTTGCTTGCGCCCCGTCCGTTATTTTGAAGGCGTTCCTTCTCCTGTCAAGCGTCCAGAAGATACTGATATGGTTATCTTCCGTGAGAACACAGAGGATATCTATGCAGGTATCGAGTACAAAGAAGGTTCAGATGAAGTGAAAAAAGTGATTGCCTTCTTGCAAAACGAAATGGGCGTCAATAAAATCCGTTTCCCTGAAACTTCTGGTATCGGCATTAAGCCTGTTTCTGAAGAAGGTACAAAACGTCTTGTGCGCGCTGCGATTAACTATGCAGTTAAAGAAGGCCGCAAGTCTGTAACGCTTGTACACAAAGGAAACATCATGAAATTCACTGAAGGCGCGTTCAAAAACTGGGGTTACGAAGTGGCTGAACAAGAATTCGGCGACAAAGTATTCACTTGGAACCAATATGATCAAATCAAAGAAGCTGAAGGAACTGACGCGGCTAACAAGGCGCAATCTGATGCAGAAGCGGCTGGCAAGATCATCGTAAAAGATTCGATCGCTGATATCTTCCTACAACAAATCTTGACACGTCCGAAGGAATTCGACGTCGTAGCAACAATGAACTTGAACGGTGACTATATTTCTGATGCACTTGCTGCACAAGTCGGTGGTATCGGTATCGCTCCAGGAGCGAACATCAACTATGTAACTGGACATGCAATTTTCGAAGCAACACATGGTACAGCTCCGAAGTACGCAGGTCTTGATAAAGTAAATCCATCTTCTGTACTTCTTTCAGGCGTTATGATGCTTGAGCATATGGGCTGGAATGAAGCTGCTAAGATGATTACAGAATCAATCGAAAAGACAATCGCTTCTAAAGTGGTCACATATGACTTTGCACGTCTCATGGATGGTGCGACAGAAGTAAAAGCATCTGAATTTGCGGATGAATTGATTAAAAACCTTTAATTAGCTAGACTGAAGTAAGAGTGGGAAATCTTTCCCCTCTTGCTTTTTTTATTTTGATCAGAAAAGGAGAGTTTGCCATGACAATGAAACGTAAAAAAGTCTCAGTCATCGGATCTGGATTCACCGGAGCGACCACCGCATTTCTTCTTGCTCAAAAGGAGCTGTGTGATGTAGTCCTTGTGGACATCCCTCAAATGGAAGATCCGACAAAAGGGAAAGCGTTAGATATGTTGGAAGCGGGACCAGTACTAGGGTTTGATGCAAACATTACAGGAACATCCGACTATGCCGATACGAAAAACTCAGATCTTGTCATCATTACGGCAGGGATTGCCCGTAAACCGGGGATGAGTCGGGATGATCTTGTCCAAACGAACCAGAAGGTCATGAAAGCTGTGACGAGTGAAGTTGTTACGCATTCTCCAGAAACGACGATCATCATATTAACTAATCCAGTGGATGCCATGACGTACACTGTATATAAAGAATCTGGATTTCCGAAGGAACGAGTCATCGGACAATCCGGTGTGCTGGACACGGCTCGTTTCCGGACATTTGTAGCGCAGGAACTGAATCTATCAGTAAAAGATGTGACAGGTTTTGTTCTGGGCGGCCATGGGGATGACATGGTGCCTCTTATCCGTTATTCGGCAGCGGGCGGCGTTCCATTAGAAAAATTGATCCAGCCGGATCGATTGCAGGAAATTGTGAATCGGACCCGGAAAGGCGGAGCAGAAATCGTCAACCTTCTTGGCAACGGATCTGCTTATTATGCCCCGGCCGCATCGCTTGTAGAAATGGCTGAAGCGATCTTAAAGGATCAAAAACGGGTCCTACCTTCCATTGCTTATTTGGAAGGGGAATACGGAATGGACGGCATTTATCTCGGGGTTCCGACGGTTCTCGGGGCAGGTGGAATTGAAAGAATCATCGAGCTTGACTTGACGGATGAGGAAGCAGCCGCTTTAGCGAAGTCTGCCGATTCGGTCAGAGCAGTCATGGAAGTCCTTGCAGACTAAACACTTCCATAAGTTGAACTTCATAAACTTGATTGTTAAGCTATTGTAAAATCGGGCAGAGGAACTGCTCGATTTTTTTTACTTCTCTCATTTTTATTGATACACTCAAAGTATCGGATGAGCTTTCACCGTAAATGGTAGTTTAAATTGATTGTATTTTGAAGTAAGGGGGAACCAAGTTGTTATTAGGGAAAAAACGCAGGATCGGACGGAAGGTTGATGAAATCTCTTCAGGGGAAAAGCTGAAGTTGACTGAGAAGATCGAGGATAAGGATTTACTCTTATATTTGGGATTGACGAATGATGCAAATCCATTATACGTGCAACATGACTATGCCTCGAGAACAGCGTTTGACCGGCCGATTGTGCCAACGATCATGTTGACGGGCATTATAACGTCCGCAATTTCAAAATACTTGCCTGGCCCTGGCTCTCATGTTATTGAACAGCATCTGTCCTTCCCTAAACAAGTCTATCATTACGAGACGATTGAATTCCTTTTTGAGGTCATACGAGTCGAACTCGATCAAAATGCGGTTACATTAAAAATAGAAGCCGTAGACGAAGTGGGAGATACGGTCATTACAGGAACAGTCGTCGTCATACCTCCGAGACTGGAAGACAATTTGACATCACAAGCAATGGAAAACTTCTAAGAGATAGATGGAGGAGATGAGAATGGTAGAAAAGAAAGTGTTGATCGTAGATGACGAGCAACCGATCCGAACTTTGCTGGAATACAACTTAAAACAGTCCAATTTCGATACGTATGTGGCGGTCGATGGGGTGGAAGCGATTGAAATGGTGAAAACGGTTCAACCGGATTTGATTTTACTGGATCTAATGCTGCCTAAAATGGATGGAATAGAAGTGTGCAAGCTGCTCCGCCAGCAGGAAGTGAATGTTCCCATTATCATGCTGACAGCCAAAGGCGAAGAGCCGGATAAGGTGCTAGGACTGGAAATTGGCGCTGATGATTATATGACAAAGCCATTCAGCCCGCGTGAAGTAATTGCCAGGGTGAAAGCCGTGTTAAGGCGTACGGGCGATCGTCCCGATTCCGGACGGTCAGAATCAACGCTGGCATCAGGACCAATCAAAGTTCATCCAGAGCAGTACGAGGCTTATCTTCATGAGGAACCTTTGGAGTTTACACCAAAGGAATTTGAACTGCTTGTTTATTTTATTAAAAATAAAAACCGTGTCCTGACTCGCGACCAATTGCTCAGTGCTGTTTGGAATTACGATTTTGCAGGAGACACGAGAATTGTCGATGTTCACGTCTCCCATCTGCGTGAGAAGATAGAAGAGAATACAAGGAAGCCGGTGTTCATCAAGACGGTGAGAGGCATCGGGTATAAATTCGAGGAGCCGAAGGAAAAATGAAAAGCTTACATACCCGGCTCGTCCTTGCAAATGCGGTCATGCTTTTCATCTTGCTTACTGGCTTAGGACTCGTCCTCGGCCAGTTTTTTCAATTCTTTCCGAAAGAGCTTCATGATGTTCATGAAGATAAATATATGATTTTCCTCGTAATCGTTCTTACAGTTGCCGGCCTGATGTATTTTTTCATTAGCTACCGTGTATTCCGGCAATATAGCAAATCAATCGATCAAGCTTCCGCCACTGCTATACGAATTGCGGGCGGTGATTATTTGGCAAGGACGCCGATTGCTGAACAGGAATCCAATGATGTTCTCGGAATTGCCATTAATCAAATTGCGAGAAACTTACAAGAGGTTTCTATTTTACGGTCGATGGAGAAGGAACGGCTGAAAACCTTAATTGAAAGTATGGGCAGCGGGTTACTCATGTTTGGCAGAGAGGGCTCGGTCAATTTGCTGAATGGCGTCTTTGAAAAAACGTTCGGATTGACATCTGAAGAGCTGCTAGGAAAAACGTTTAAAGAAATTGAACTCCCCTCAGACATCAAAGACTTAATCGAAGATGTTTTCATGACTGAGCAAGCCCACGAAAAACAAGTAAGAATCGACAATGGGCATGCCGTCTACCACTTGAGCGTGTACGGGGCCCCGGTAATCGGTCGGCATGGGAATTGGCTAGGGATTATCATTGTCATGCATAATATAACCGAACTAATACGGCTGGAAGAAGTTCGAAAAGACTTTGTCGCAAATGTGTCCCATGAATTGAGGACACCGATTACCTCAATTAAAGGATTTGCTGAGACCTTGCTGGACGGGGCGCTTGCATCACCTGAAGTGGCAAGCGAATTCCTGGGAATTATCTTGAAAGAAAGTGACCGTTTAAAGTTGCTGGTCGATGATTTATTGGAGCTCTCCGGCATTGAGCAAGAAGGCTTCCAGATTTCATTGCAGCCGATCGTATTGGCATCCGTTCTCGAAGACGCCATTAAAATCGTCTCAGGTTCGATGGAGAGGAAGCGGATGGCGGTTCAGCTGGAAGTCGAACCTGGCATTCGGGTGCTGGCGGATCGGGATCGATTCATTCAAGTAATGGTGAACCTTCTTACAAATGCCATCAATTACTCGAAAGAAGAGACGACAATAACAGTTTTGGCAAAGAAAATGGAAAACGAAGTGACCATTCAAGTGAGAGATGAGGGAATCGGCATCTCACCATCCGAACTTCCGCGCTTATTCGAACGGTTTTACCGGGTCGACCGGGCTCGCAGTAGGGAATCTGGCGGCACTGGGTTAGGCCTTGCCATCGTCAAACATTTAATCGAAGCCCACCACGGACACGTTACTGTTCAGAGTGCAGTGGGCATCGGAACGACCTTTACCATTCATCTTCCTTTGTTGAGATAATGAACGAGGGTTTCACTTCAGTCTGTGTTGACAAAGATAGGAACTTTCATAAACTGATGCAGATAGAATATCGGGTTAAACTTTTTTCGATGAAATTACGGGAACGCTAGAAACGGTTGCGGCTAACAGCGCGGCCTTTCTAGCGTTTTTTTATTTTCCTACCAAATATTCCTCGATGAAAATCGCTAAGTTAGTCCAGGGTGTCTTGAATATAAACAAATTATTGAAACCTCTTGGTAACTTAGCCGTATAAAGACTAGATACATAGAAGAGGGGGCAATATTATGAGCACACGCCGCATACGAGTTCTTGTCGGCATGATATTGGCAGCTGTTGTTCTGTTGTTAGTGGCATTTTCAACGTGGTATACCGTTGATGAATCAGAACAGGCGGTTGTCATAACGTTTGGAAAGGCAGATACGCCGGTGACTGAATCAGGGCTTCATTTCAAGTTGCCATGGCCGATCCAGCAAGTTGAAAAATTATCAAAAGAGACATTCAGTCTACAATTCGGTTACAAGCAAGACCCGAATGGAGAACTCGTGTCATACGATAAGGAAACCAAAATGATTACAGGGGATGAGTATATCGTCCTGGCTGATCTCATTGTCCAATGGAAAATAACAGATCCGCAGAAATACTTATTCAGTTCCCAAAATCCGCAGGAAATCCTCCATGATGCCACTTCCGCTTCCATCCGTTCGATCATCGGAAGTTCCACGATCGACGCGGCTCTAACGGACGGAAAGGCTGATATTGAGGCAAAGACACGTGAGTTGTTAACTTCCTTGATGACCACATATGATATCGGAATTTCGGTGCAAGGTGTTAAATTACAAGATGTTGAACTTCCGAATGCAGATGTCCGCGCTGCTTTCACAGCTGTTACAGATGCGCGTGAAACGAAAAACACAAAAATCAACGAAGCTAGAAAATATGAAAACCAGCGAAAAAGTGAAGCAGAAGGTGAGAGGGATGCGATCAAATCACGTGCCCTCGGACAGAAAAAGTCCCGTGTTGAACAGGCGCTGGGAGATGTTGCGCTTTTCAATGATCTGCATGCGGAGTACGCAAAGAATAAAACTATTACACGCCAGCGACTCGTCATTGAAACGCTTGAATCCGTTCTTCCGAAAGCGAAGATTTTTATTATGAATGATGAGGGCGAAACGCTGAAATATTTACCTCTTCAGCAGATGGAGACCCAAACACCGCCGCCGGCTGAACAGAAAACGGAAGGGGGAGGCAACTGATGTCGAATGAAAACAATCCTTTCAAAAGCATAGAAGAAAAGTTCCTGGAAAAACAGCGGGCTAAACAGCAGAATCAGAAGACCGGAAGTGCGAAAGTCGTAACGCCAAAACGGCCAGTAAACATGAAGAAATATGTGAAACTGGCGATCTACTTAACAGCAATTTTTGCTATCCTCGTTATTTTACTTGCGAATGTATTTATCGTGAGGGAAGACGAATATCGGGTTGTCCGTCAATTTGGAGAGATTACCCGGATTGTCGATGAGCCAGGACTGAATATGAAAATCCCTTTCATTCAAACAGTTTCTACCTTGCCGAAAAACCAGATGACGTATAATGTCTCAGAAGCAGAAATCAGTACTAAAGATAAAAAACGTATCATCATTGATAATTATGCGATCTGGAAAATCACAGATCCTTCGAAGATGATTGCTAACGCAAGAAATATTATCAATGCGGAAGCCCGGATGGAAGAATTCATCTATTCCGTTGTCCGGAATGAAATGGGCCAGCTTCAATATACGGATATCGTCAACGATGAAGATTCGTCCCGGGGCAGCTTGAATGACCGGGTAACTGAAAAAGTGAACGCCTTTTTAGAGGAAGGGAATTTCGGCATCGAAGTCATCGACGTTCGGATGAAACGGATCGATCTGCCGGAAGAGAACGAGCACTCAATTTATACGCGAATGATTTCTGAGCGGCAATCGACTGCCCAAACGTATTTATCCGAAGGGGATGCAGAGAAACAACGGATTGAAGCAGAAACAGACCGGGAAGTGCAGGAAATGCTTGCAACAGCCAAGAAAGAAGCGGCCATCATCCATGCTGAAGGAGAAGCCGAGGCGGCAAAGATCTATAACAATGCCTTCTCAACAGACCCAGAGTTCTATAATTTATACCGAACATTGCAGTCGTACACTAAGACGATCGGCGAAGATACTATGATCATTTTGCCGGCAAATTCACCGTACGCGAAGATATTAACAGGTTATATCGAGTGATAGTTGACGTCATTTTCATTTACTCTTACCGAATGGTAAAATAAATGAAAATGACTTTTTTTTATTGGAATGAACGAGGGAGTGGAATCAATTTGACGAATCAGAAGATTGTCTTGTTGGATGGAAATAGTTTGGCGTATCGCGCCTTTTTTGCATTGCCGTTGTTAACAAATGATACTGGCATCCATACGAATGCGGTGTACGGCTTTACGATGATGCTGCAAAATATTTTGTCAGAGGAAAAACCGACACATATGCTCGTCGCTTGGGATGCGGGGAAAACAACGTTCCGTCATGAGACATTTAGTGAATACAAAGGCGGACGGCAAAAAACACCGCCCGAGCTTTCGGAGCAGTTTCCCTACTTGCGCAAGTTGCTGGAAGCGTATCAAATCCCGCAATATGAACTTGATTCCTTTGAGGCAGATGATATTATCGGCACGCTGAGCAAGCAAGGGAATGAAGATGGATACGACGTTGTCGTGATCTCAGGCGATAAGGATTTGACCCAGTTGGCAAGTGAGCATACGACGGTCTGCATAACGAAAAAAGGAATCGCCGAGATGGAACGGTACACGCCGGCACATGTGATGGAGAAATACGGCATCTCGCCAGACCAAATCATTGATATGAAAGGTCTTATGGGCGATCCATCTGATAATATACCGGGCGTACCGGGAGTTGGGGAAAAAACAGCACTTAAGCTTTTGAAGGAATATGGCACAGTCGAGAAACTATATGAATCACTGGATGAAGTTTCTGGGAAGAAGCTGAAAGAGAACCTGACTGAAAATGAAGACAAGGCATTCATGAGTAAAAAATTGGCGACGATTGAAGTGAATGCCCCAATTGAGATTTCACTTGGCGATCTTTCCTATGACGGGCCGGATAATGAAAAAGTGAAGACCGTCTATCAGGAATTGAAGTTTAAGACATTGCTTGAAAAATTGGAGCCCGGCGCTTCTGTACAGCCTAAAAAGGAAATCCATGTCCTTCTAAAAAATGAAATAATGGATGAGGATTTAAAAGATGAAATGGCTCTTCACGTCGAAATGATGGATGAAAACTATTTGTCTGCGGCTATTGAGGGTTTTTCCCTGTCAGACGGGGAACAGACGATGTATATTCCATATGAAACAGCGATTGGCTCCGAGGATTTTAAAGCGTGGCTCCGGAATGAGCAAGTGAAAAAGTATGCATCGGACTCGAAAGCGGCCTACGCCTCTCTGGCTTCCAGAGGAATACCAATCCATGGACTGGAATTCGATCTTCTGCTTGCCGCTTATATTTCCAACCCATCTGCAACGTACACAGATGTGGCATCAGTTGCGGAGGAGCTTGGATACCACGACGTGGAGCCGGACGAGCAAGTATATGGAAAAGGCGTTAAGAAAGCTGTTCCAGATGTACAGCGTCTTGCAGAGCATGCCGGCAGAAAAGCAGAAGCCATCTGGGCACTTAAACCGACGTTGGAAGAGAGACTCCAGTCAAATGAACAATTTGAGCTTTACTATAATCTTGAAATGCCGCTGGCTATCATTCTAGGCAAGATGGAGTCCACAGGTGTCAAGACCGATTTGGCTACTTTGCGTGATATCGGGACTGAGCTGTCCCGCAGGCTCGTGGATTTGGAGAATACAATCTATGAAATCGCCGGGGAGAAGTTCAATATTAACTCTCCTAAACAGTTGGGGGTCATCTTGTTTGAAAAGATGGGGCTGACGCCAATCAAAAAAACGAAAACGGGCTATTCCACAGCGGCAGATGTTTTGGAAAAGTTAGCGAGTGAACATGAGATCATTGAATTTATTTTGCTCTATCGCCAGTTAGGGAAATTGAATTCCACATATATTGAAGGTTTAACAAAGGAAATTCATGATGACGGTAAAATCCATACCCGTTTCCAACAGGCATTAACGCAGACAGGACGACTCAGTTCGATTAATCCGAATTTGCAAAATATCCCGATCCGCTTAGAGGAAGGAAGGAAAATTCGGGCTGCGTTTGTTCCATCTGAACCAGGCTGGGTTATGTTTGCGGCGGATTATTCCCAAATTGAACTTCGCGTTCTGGCGCATATGTCGCAAGATGAAAAACTGATGGAGGCCTTCAAGGAAGGCGAGGATATTCATACAAAAACTGCGATGAACGTATTCAAAGTGGACAAGGATGGAGTCACATCGGATATGCGGAGATCCGCTAAAGCGGTCAACTTCGGTATCGTCTATGGAATCAGTGATTATGGACTCTCGCAAAGCTTGAATATAACGAGGAAGGAAGCCGCCCAATTCATAGACACATATTTGTCCACCTTCCCTGGTGTCAAACAATACATGGAAGATATCGTGGCGAATGCGAAAATGGAAGGGTATGTTACGACCCTTCTTAATAGAAGAAGGTATTTGCCGGATATTACAAGCTCCAATTTCAATTTGCGCAGCTTTGCCGAACGGACGGCAATGAACACTCCGATTCAAGGGACGGCCGCCGACATCATTAAAAAAGCGATGATTGATATGGATGCCCGGCTTGAAGCGGAAGGACTTCAAACACGCATGCTCTTGCAAGTACATGATGAATTGATTTTTGAAGCGCCTGAGGAAGAACTTGAACTATTGAAAGAAATTGTGCCGGAAGTGATGGAATCTGCGCTTGAACTCGATGTGCCATTAAAAGTCGAGTGGGCGTTCGGTTCGTCCTGGTACGAAACGAAGTGAGGGATTACTATGCCGGAATTACCGGAAGTGGAGGGGGTTGTCCGATCACTTGCGCCTGTTTCCGCAGGTAGGACCATCCTTTCCGTCAAAATATCAGAAACGGTGCTGTCCGCAAAACAGATCGGGAAAGAAGCGATTGTCAAGGGCATAACAAGTGAAGATTTCATTTCGGAGATGGCGGGGATGAAAATCCTCGCTTTATCCCGAAGAAGCAAGTATATCTATTTCCATGTAGAACGGGATGAAGAGCCATATTTGCTCGTAAGCCACCTTGGCATGACGGGAGCCTGGTTCGTTGTCGATACACTAGATGACATAAAAGAAGAACGCTTCCGGCGGCATGTCCATGTGACCTTTGAAATGGCGGACGGCGGACTTCTCGTCTACTCGGATATTCGCCGTTTCGGTGAATTGCGATTAGTTAAGGCGGAGTCCGATTATCCTCCGCTATTGGAGATGGCCCCAGAGCCATTCAGTGAGGAGGCGCTGCATCATTTTCTTGCCATGTGCGAGACGCCGAAGTACGCACGTAAACCGATCAAAGAAGTCATTATGGACGGCCATGTCATTTCTGGATGTGGGAATATATATGCCACTGAAGCGTTGTATACGATGAAAATCCATCCAAACAGAAGTGCTGGACGGATTAGCAAAGAACGAAAGATTGAATTGTTCCAAACGATTGTCGACGTGTTGCAAGAAAGCATCAGAGCCGGCGGCAGCTCCATTTCAGATTATCGGAATATTAACGGCGAAGCAGGTACGATGCAGGAGCGGCTCAAAATGTACGGCAAGAAATTTTGCCCCGGGTGCGGCACCAGGACAAAGAGTTTAAAAATTGCGGGCAGGACGTCCGTCTATTGCCCATCATGCCAACATTAGAGGGTGAAAAAATGATCATAGGATTAACGGGAAGCATTGCCAGCGGAAAGAGTACGGTGGCGGCCATGCTGAGGGAAAAAGGGTATCCAATTGTTGATGCGGATGAAATCTCAAGGCTTGTGGTAGAGCCGGGGAGCCCTGTGTTATGTGAAATCAAAAAAGCGTTCGGGGATGAAGTTATTATGGAAGATGGCCAGTTAAACCGGGCTAAACTGGGCGATCTCATCTTCAACGATATAGAAAAGCGCCAGCAGCTGAACGGCATTATACATCCGGCTGTCCGAAAAGAAATGCTACGTCAGAAAGAGGAGTGGGTTGCCAAAGGGGCTTCAACTGTCATTATGGATATACCCCTGTTATTTGAAAGCCGGTTACAGCCTTTTGTCGATAAGATCCTAGTCGTTTCGGTGACGAAGGACTTGCAAAAATCCCGGCTTATGGCAAGGAACGGTTTATCAGAAGCCGAAGCGGAATCCCGAATTTCCTCGCAATTGCCAATGGAAGTGAAGGAGCGCGGTGCGGACGCGATTGTCGACAACAACGGGGCTTTGGAAGCGACAAAGCAACAGCTTGAAGCCGTATTAGAAGAATGGAAAGCCGAACCTCTATTCTGAAAAGTGGAACATTGTTATTCTTTTCACAAAGTCTATACTCCTGCATAATATGTGTTATACTAATGAACGGATATAAGTTAAAAAGTATAACATACATGCGGGAGGATTTATTTCATGACTACTTCGATAGCTATTAATGGGTTTGGACGGATCGGCAGGATGGTTTTCCGTCAAATGATGATGGATGATGAAGTCAATGTTGTAGCGGTTAATGCTTCATATCCGGCTGAAACCCTAGCCCATTTAGTTAAGTATGACACAAATCATGGCACCTTTGACGGAGAGGTCATTGCCGAAGAAGATGCACTCGTTGTGAACGGCAAGAGAGTCAAGTTGATCGCAGAACGGGATCCTTCAAAATTGCCTTGGAAAGAGCTTGGCGTGGATGTTGTCGTGGAAGCGACAGGTGTATTTAATGCGCGTGAAAAGGCTGCTCTGCACTTGGATGCAGGTGCCAAAAAAGTCATACTCACAGCACCAGGGAAAAACGAAGACGTTACAATCGTTCTTGGTGTAAACGAAGAGAAATTGGATATAGAAAAGCATGATGTCATTTCAAATGCAAGCTGTACGACAAACTGTCTTGCTCCGGTTGTAAAAGTGCTTAACGATAAGTTCGGCATTGAAAATGGATTGATGACAACTGTACACGCCTACACAAATGACCAAAAAAACCTGGACAACCCGCATAAGGACTTACGCCGTGCACGTGCGTGCGCACAGTCGATCATCCCAACTTCGACCGGTGCAGCGAAAGCTTTAGCGCTTGTCTTGCCGGAACTGGAAGGAAAAATCCACGGGATGGCACTTCGTGTACCAACTCCAAATGTTTCCCTAGTCGATCTTGTTGTTGACTTGAAACAAGATGTCACAGTGGAAGATGTCAACGGCGCATTCAAAGAAGCGGCCGAAGGGAAAATGGCAGGTATTCTTGCTTTTACGATGGAACCCTTAGTATCTGTTGATTTCAACACATCGACAGTCTCAGCAACGGTTGATGGATTGACAACGATCGTCATGGGCGACCGAAAAGTGAAGGTGTTGGCGTGGTATGATAATGAATGGGGTTACTCCGCGCGTGTCGTTGAATTGACGAAAAAAGTCGCAAACGCATTGAAAGAAAAAGTGAATGCATGAGCTTCCGTTCGGAAGGTTTTGATGAAACCGTCCGAAATTGATAGACTCTGAATGAAAATCAACCTAGCAGATGGAAGGTTCACTGCTAGGTTTTTTATCTTGTTTTCAATAGTGCAATTCATTGAAATTGTAGGGATACCAGAAATTGTGAGTGGCGAATAAAGTCGAAACTTCGCATAGACAAATATATTTTCTCTCCCGGTTCTGTTATAATGTAGGGTACTAAACGGAAATGTGGAGGAACAATTATGATATGTCCAGCTTGCCACTTTAACGGTACTAGAGTTATCGATTCCAGGCCGGCAGAAGAAAACCGCTCCATTAGGCGACGCCGGGAATGCGAGAATTGCGCTTACCGATTTACGACGTTTGAAAAGGTGGAAGAAATGCCGCTGGTCGTTGTGAAAAAGGATGGCACCCGGGAAGAATTTAACGGAGAAAAACTATTAAGAGGCTTGATTCGTGCTTGTGAAAAACGGCCGGTAGAGTTGACCTCTTTGAAAAATATTGTCTATCTCATTGAAAAAGAGTTACGAAGTGCCGGAATCGTCGAGATCAACTCGAAAGATGTCGGAGAAATGGTTATGGAAAAACTGGCGGATGTCGATGAAGTGGCCTATGTCCGATTTGCTTCGGTGTATCGCCAATATAAAGATATTACCGTCTTTATCGAAGAACTGAAAAACTTGCAAAACAAGAAGGACCGTCAATAGGATTGAAATAACGATGATGTAAGAGGGAGGCAACGATTTCGGATGCTCTATAAAGAACTTCAACCTGTCGATACGTATAAAATAAAACTGTCGCATCCGTTCTCGGACTATGACCGCCAGCTTCTGACGTTGTTTTATCAACCGCTGATCGGCCCGGAGGCCATGAGCCTGTTCTTGACGCTTTGGGCAGATGCCGAGCGGGATAAAGAGAGTGAGTACAACCACTATCACCTGATGAATGTGCTGACGATGCCGCTCGGGAAAGTATTCGAATCCCGTTTGTCCCTGGAAGGAATTGGGCTGCTTCGGACCTATTGCAAGCAGCTGACGGAAGATCGGGCGTTTATTTATGAACTGCTGACGCCGCTCGATGCCAAATCCTTTTTTGCAGATCCGCTTCTGTCCACCTTCTTGTTCAGCAAGATTGGCGAGCAGGCATACCGTGGCTTGCTTAGCCGCTTTGCTTCCGATGTGCCCGTAGAAGAATCGTATGAAGAAGTATCCAGGACGTTTTTAGATGTGTACAAGCCCATTCGTTATGGCGTGCCTGAAGATTTATCGGAAGAGTCGGCCCTGCTAAGTCGCTCAAAGCCGATCGGTATCCCGTTTGCCGATTCAGGGTTCGATTTTGGCATGCTGCGCGCCGGGCTGTCTGAACAGATGGTGCCCAGTTCTTCACTTTCCTCTGTATCGAGGGAATTGATTGAAAAGCTGGCGTTCCTCTACTCGTTCACACCTCTTGATATGCAAAAAGTGATTATGATGGCATTGGATGACAACCTGAAAATACCGGAAGAAAGATTGCGCAAAGCCGCAGTGGACTTTTATAAAATGAATCGATCCACACAAGTGCCTGTCTTAGAAAAAGTGTTTCAACAGGCTCCTGTGGAAGAAGAGAAACCTGTTAAACATATGACGCAGGAAGAAAAATTCATACATGACATGGAAACAACATCGCCTGTTGAAGTATTGAGGGGGTATACAGGAAGCGAACCGCTTTCTGTGGATGTCCAATTAGCTGAAAAACTGATCAATACGTATGGTTTTCCAATTGGAGTCGTCAATGTCCTGCTTAATTATGTCATCATACGGAATGAAGGTAAAATTACGAATAATTTTGTGGAACGGATTGCCTCGACTTGGAGAAACAAGAAAGTGAAAACCGCGAAAGAAGCGATGGAACTCGCCCGAGCAGAGTCGGATCAATACCGCAAGTGGCTGAAGGATGGACAAAAGAACACAAGCAAGCGAAACCCTGTCCGCGAAGAGAAGGTGCCGGAATGGTTCAGGGAGAATAAAGAGCCCAAGACGGAAGAACCGACGAGTTCTGATGATCCGGCGATTGAAGAAAAGCGCCGAGAACTGCTTGCTAAACTGGAAGCGATGAATAGTGGGGTGAAATAACAATGGAACGGATCGGCAATGCGATGAAGCGGGTCATTAATGCGCCTGCATTGACCGCAAGATATGATCAGCTTCGAAATGAAGTGCTTGAAAATACAGAGGTTCAACGTTTCCTGGAGGAACATTCGCAGTACATTGATAAGGCTGTCGTGGATAAAAGCATCGGTAAGTTATATGAATTCGTTACCTCCTCGCATAAATGTGAGAGCTGTCCGAATCTGGAAGGCTGTATTAACGTGATGAAAGGCTATGAGCCGAAATTAATTCTGACAGCCAATTATATTGATCTCGATTACGTCATATGTCCGAACAAACAGATCGATGATGAACGCAGGAAAGTCTCCAAAATGATCGAGAGCATGCATATGCCGAAGGATGTCATGGAGGCCAGGCTGCAAGACGTGGATTTGACGCATGATAACAGCAGGCTACAAGTGGTCGAAGCGGCAGCGCGGTTTATTAATGAATACGTTGAAACAGGAAAGCTGCCAGAGAAAGGGCTTTATATCCATGGGCCGTTCGGTACTGGAAAGTCGTTTATTCTTGGAGCGATGGCCAATGAATTGGCCAATCGTCAAATACGGACGGTGGTTGTGTATATTCCGGAATTTTTAAGGGAAATGAAACAATCCATCCAGGACCAGACGTTGAATGAGAAGATCGACTTTGTCAAAAAAGCGCCTGTTCTTATGCTGGACGACTTCGGTGCTGAATCGATGTCTGCCTGGGCGAGAGATGAAGTGCTTGGAACGATATTGCAGTACAGAATGGCGCAAGAGCTCCCGACGTTCTTTACTTCTAACTTTACACTGGATGAGCTAGAGCACCATCTTACCTATACCCAGCGAGGCGAAAAAGAGGAAGTGAAGGCGGCTCGTCTAATGGAACGGATTCGGATTATCAGCTCGCCAATCGCACTTCGTGGTAAAAACAGAAGAAGATCTTGACGCATTTTGTGAATTCCTATCACAATGGCTTGATTTTTAGGCAGAGCACATTTATACTAATTTGTATTAAATGATTAAAATGTGAAGATGAGGACAACTATCGATTCATCATCCTACAGAGAACGGGGTCATCGGCTGGAAGCCCCGCAGGACAGAAAATCGATGGACCACCTCGGAGCAGCGACGGGGAAATGAGTATCCGTCGACGGCACCGGCCCGTTAGCCGATTGGAAAGCTTCGTCTTTCCGGCATTTTGCCGGAGGGAAGGAAGAAGGGTGGAACCACGAACATACGCTTCGTCCCTTTTATAGGGATGGGGCTTTTTTTATTGGTTTTTAAGTTTTTTATATATTCGACTAACTAAAAACCAATACGAACCATCCGTTCTTATCCAACTAACTATAAAGGAGAGACTGACCATGTCGGAACAAATTGAATTGAAATTCCCCGATGGAGCGGTTAAATCGTTTCCAAAAGGCACAACTACAGAAGACGTTGCTGGGTCCATCAGCCCGGGACTCCGCAAAAGCGCATTGGCAGGTAAAGTGGGAGATAAGCTGATTGATCTGAAAACGCCAATCGAGGAAGATGGCGATATCGCGATTATTACACCTCAATCACCGGAAGCGTTAGAAATTTTACGCCATAGTACAGCGCATTTGCTGGCACAAGCGGTGAAGCGCAAGTTCCCGGATGCCAAACTTGGTATCGGTCCGGTCATTGATAACGGTTTTTACTATGATATCGACTCGCCAACTCCAATCACGGCAGAGGACTTGCCTGAACTAGAGAAGGAAATGAAGCGAATCATTGGAGAAAACTTGCCGGTTGTCCGTCATGATGTTTCACGCGAAGAAGCGGAAAAACGATTTAAGGAGATTGACGATCCTTACAAGCTGGAGCTTCTCGAAGCCATTCCTGAAGGCGAGCAAGTATCGATTTATGAACAAGGTGAATTCTTCGACCTTTGCCGCGGCATTCACGTTCCTTCTACAGGAAAATTGAAGGAATTTAAACTGTTGAGCATCGCAGGTGCCTACTGGCGCGGTAACTCTGATAATAAAATGCTCCAACGTATTTATGGAACTGCTTTCTTCAAGAAAGAAGAATTGCAAGAGCATTTGCGTATGTTGGAGGAAGCGAAAGAGCGGGATCACCGGAAGATCGGCAAAGAGCTTCAATTATTCACGAACTCCCAAAAAGTCGGCCAAGGGTTGCCGCTATGGCTACCAAAAGGCGCAACGAT
This sequence comes from Sporosarcina sp. NCCP-2222, assembly GCF_023168145.1. Lineage (GTDB taxonomy): Bacteria > Bacillota > Bacilli > Bacillales_A > Planococcaceae > Sporosarcina. The sequence continues at coordinate 481,129 of NZ_BQYK01000001.1, read as the reverse complement.
TCGTCGTGTAATTGAACGGTACATTGTCGATAAAGAAGAGAAACTCGGCTATAACCACGTATATACACCGGTTCTTGGTAGTGTCGAGCTATATAAGACATCCGGACACTGGGATCATTACCAGGACGGTATGTTCCCGGTCATGAGTATGGATAATGAGGATTTGGTGCTCCGGCCGATGAACTGTCCGCATCATATGATGATTTACAAAAATGGCATCCACTCTTATCGTAACTTGCCGCTCCGCATTGCTGAGCTTGGCACGATGCACCGTTACGAAATGTCTGGAGCTCTTTCCGGATTGCAGCGAGTTCGAGGCATGACGCTGAATGATGCTCATATCTTTGTCCGTCCAGATCAAATTAAAGAAGAATTCCAGCGTGTCGTCCAATTGATCATCGAAGTGTATAAAGACTTCAATATCAAGGATTATTCTTTCCGTCTCTCTTACCGGGATCCGCAAGATACAGAAAAGTATTTTGACGATGATGCGATGTGGGAAAAGGCACAAAGCATGTTGAAAGAAGCGATGGATGAGCTGGGGCTTGAATACGTGGAAGCAGATGGAGAAGCAGCATTCTATGGTCCGAAACTTGATGTTCAGGTGAAGACGGCTATTGGCATGGAAGAGACATTATCGACTGTCCAACTGGACTTCCTCCTTCCTGAACGTTTTGATCTCACATACGTCGGAGAGGATGGAAAGCCGCATCGTCCGGTTGTTATCCATCGTGGTGTCGTTTCAACAATGGAGCGTTTTGTCGCATTCTTGATCGAAGAATACAAAGGCGCCTTCCCGACATGGCTTGCTCCTGTCCAAGTGGAAGTGATCCCTGTATCGCCTGAAGTGCATTTCGAATATGCAAACGAAGTGCGTGAAAAGTTAGTGGCTGCTGGTTTCCGAGTGGATCTTGACAGCAGAGATGAAAAAATCGGCTACAAAATCCGGGAAGCTCAAGTACAAAAAGTACCGTTCATGCTCGTGCTTGGAGACAAGGAAGTTGAGTCTGGTGAAGTGAATGTACGGAAATATGGTGAACAAAATTCCGAAAGCATGCCGTTTGCTCAATTCCTTGAACTGTTGCAGTCGGTTGTTGCGAATAAAGAATAACGAAATAGGTATTGCATCCCATTTCTCCTTAACGAGAAATGGGATGTTTTTATTATTTTTCGACTAATTTATTTGAAACTTTGATTCTCTTGAAGTGTTCAAAGTACAATACAGTTGTCTGCATAAAATGGAGGGATATACATGATAGAGACAATTGTCAAACCTTCCGATATTAAAACAATCGGCCAGGCGAATGACGTGCTGCAAATTCTCCATCAATGTTCAAGGAGAGATGTTCTTGATTACTTACGTTTGATTGATTCTGAAGAGGAAAGCTACCGGCTCATTCGTTTGCTGGATAATGGGGCGCTTTCGCAATATGGGAATTTCTTAGCGTACTATGCGCATCGCCGTTTTACAACGGCACGAACATTTGCGTGGAAATGCCATACGCTCCTAGAGAGGGATCGCCCGTTCCGAGTCGATCATTTAATTCAAGAGCAATTACAAAATACATCATACACAGAAAAAGATAGGAACTATTTATTAAAAGTTCGATTACATGCATTAACGATGATGAATCGCATTCCTGAAGCAGCACGCACGATTCAGGAAATCGAGAAGAATGGCGGAACAATCCATGCGGATCAATTGGCTCCGTATTATATTGAAATGGATCGGTTAGAAGAAGCGGAGCAGATATTGCGTGATGCCCTGCCCTTGACAGAACGGGGTGCGATTACCTATGCGGCGTATGCCGAATTGCTGGCGAAACGGGGAGCTCGTGAAGAAGCATCCGATATTCTGCGGGAAGGGATGGAACGTTACCCGGATGATGTGACGCTGCAAATCGCCAATATTGATCATCTCTATACAGATGGAGACTATGAGAAAGTGAGCCTCCTAATTCCTGAAATGTTGGAAGCTCAGCCGTATATCCGCCAGCGTAATTATCTCATTTACATACAAACCGATACACTATACCGGCTGGATCGCTGGGATGATTTCCGAAAGTGGATCGCTTTATACTCAGATGTGCTGGAAAATACCGTATTTAATCCCGAATCTCTTGATGAAACAGGAAAGAGAAATGAAGTACATTTGATACCGATTAAACAGAAAGTGAATTATTGTGTGCCTGCTTCGATTGAAATGATTGTAAGGGCAGCAGGCCATGACATAACCCAGGATGAAGTGGCAAGCCATATATTCGATAGAACTGGTTCCAGAATAAGCAAGACCGCTTCTTATATGGAATCATTAGGTTTCCAAGCAGTGTTTTTCAAAAGCACGGTTGAAGCACTCAAACAGTTGATTGATCTCGGTCTGCCGGTCATGCTGGATCTCATGGTTGAAAATAGTTCGCACGTCCAGCTAGTCAGGGGATACGATGACCGGCTGCAAATCTTGTCGATTCAGGATCCAAACCGTTTGGAACCGTTCTATGTGCCGTATGATGTGTTTCAAAAGTTCAATCGCATGAAGGATGGTTTGGCAATCGTCTTCATTCCGCGCGAGCATGCGCACACTTTGCCAGATCTGCCGAAGAAAGAGCATGAATTCTTTCAGGAAGCTTTTTCACGGGTGGATGATCTGGACGAAGCGAGCGAAGAGATGACAGACAAGTTTTTGGCCTTTTTACTGCGGAATGAAGAAGAGGTCTATGCTTCGGTGCTTGGTTTATCCCTTGGTCATGATGATAAGTTCCTTCCTTATGTTGATCAGTGGAGAAAGCATGTCGAAGAGAGGCTTGGCATGGAGGAGCAGAAAGTTGCGTTGCTTATTGCCAATTCCTATATGCGATACGGGGACCGGGACTCCTTTATGGCCATTATGAGTGAATTGAAACGGCCTTCTCCATTCTCTCATTATTTGCTCGGTGTTGACGCCTATAAAAGGGATGCCTACCCGGATGCTCTTTTCCATTTAGAGCGGTCGCTTGAGATGGATCCATACCAGCCCATTGCATTTGCGTATTTGGCAAGATGTGCAGAGGAAATTGGCAGAACGGAAGAGGCAGTAGACTATGCAGAAACAGCTATGTATCAGAATGAGGAAGATGAATTTGTTGCCTCAACCTATGCGTCTGCTTTATTGGCAAATGGGCAAACAGCCGATGCCGTGGAACAATTTCTTGCCTTGGCGAAGCAAGACCCGGATAATGCCTATTACGCTTATGAAGCTGGACGCTGTCAAATAGCGAAAAATGAGGCAGAGGCCATTCAATGGCTGGAGCGTTCTATGGAGCTCAATCCCGCTGTTCCTTATCCTTACCTGCGGATTGCTGAAATGTACCTGGAGAAGGAAAGCTACGAGTTGGCAGCTGCCATCTGTGAACAGGGAATCTCTAGCGTGCCAAGTGAAGAGGCGACGTATCTATGGCTATATTCGGGTCACGCAAGAGCGGGAATGGAGGACTTTCAATCTGCTCAACAGGCATACAAAGAAGCCGCTGAGCGAGATCCGGAAGGCGATTCGCTAGCCTTTATCTATGAAGGGGAGGCCATGGCGAAAGCAGGGAGATGGGAAGAGGCCATGCAGTCTGTTACCTCGCAGGCAGAGCGCATCGGCTCCGCTTATTATACATTCCGGGCGGGAGCGATGCTGTTCGAAACGGCTGAAACGGTAACGAAACATGAGACAGCTCTGGATATCATGGAAGAAGGGCTTTTGAATACGGAAGAGCAAGTGATGGCTTTTGTCCGAAGATATGTCGATTACGTTGAGGATACCCCAGCAGAACAGCGTGGAGCGAATGTGCTTGCTAAACTGCGAAATCGTGAACAGGATCCTGATTTATATTGTTATGAAGCATTTTTGAGAGAACAAACAGGAGAAATAGAAACGGCGCTGGAACTACTAGGTGATGCGCTTGAGATGAATCCGCAAAATACGTTTCCTCATTACCGGTTGGGATTGATCAACAAAGGAATGGGTGAACTGGAGAAAGCCAAACGACATTTTGAAGCTTGTCTTGAGATTGATGGCAACTTCCATGCTGCGCGTGAGGAGCTGTTTGAAATTTACGAGCAAGCAGAGGATGATGAAGCTGCCAAACGATATGGGTTCGAGTTGCTCGAGATGTACCCGGCCGTATGCAAAGTGGAACGAATGGCAGGATGGCTAGACGAAAAGGAAAAACGGATAGTATCCGAACGGCTAGATGAAATTAGAGGAGATGTGGATGAGGATTGGTGGATTATTTCAAAAAGCTCCCTCTTGCCAAACCGTGAAGCAATCCAACTCCTTTCTGAGCAGGAGAGCCCTTCTATTCAATTTCGGCTGGCAAAATTGCTCTTGAAAGACAAGGAGTATAAAAAAGCGAATGGCATTTTAACAAAGCTCGTCGAAGAATATCCAAAAGACGAATCCCTATATCCATTCTGGGCGGAAGCCATGTATTTCAGCAAGCAAAATAATTTTGGTTCCCTTCCGATTGAACGATTGAATGTTTCCGACGAGGAGAAGGCTTGGATAAGCCATCAGCTGGGCAGAGAAGTTATGGCCTTGGCAGAGCCTTGGCTTGAGATAAAAGACGGAAACTATTCATTCCTAAAACAGCTGAGGGCGGCTACGAAAATATCTCCAATCACCGTTTATGTTACTACCTTATTAAAATTCGCGGCTAAATTGGAGCCGGAAAATGGCGCTCACTTCGTAGAATTAGCAAAATATCTATGGAGAGTTGATAATAGGCCGGAGGCAAAAAAGATTCTAAGCTTATATGAACACGATGATTTCGATGTATCCAGGCTGGCAGGGTTCTATTCATTCGATTATGGATTACGTATCGGCAAACAAGCAGACTTTGAGGAAGCTCTCAAACACTTTGCCAAAATCACAGAGATGTATCCAGATTATCCATATGGATGGGCTTGGAAAGGAGACTGCCTGCTTCATCTTGGCAAATATGACCTTGCGAAAGCGAGCTATGACAAGACGGTAGAGCTGGATCCTGAAGTGGAAGAAGGACATATCGGTTTGATGCGTGTATATTATTTTGCAGGTTTTTCCGAGAAGGCTTGGGAGTATTTTCGTTCCGCAAATGAGGAAGTGCAAGACCAATGGCTTGTGGAAATGCAAAATTCTCATATGGGGACGGATGACTTTGTCCGATTCCTTGGAGTTCGCCTCGATGAATTAGAAGAAATCAATAGTTGACAACAGATGCACGGTATGGTAAAGTTATAAAGGTTAATGAATACAGTTTGTGGTATAAGAAGAGGCTGCCCGCTTCTCACCTGATTGACGCTATACGCTGTTGACAGGTAAGACACATGAATGACGTGCCGTGCATTTACATGTGCGTACGCATATGCGGGTAGACAATCACTACGATTTGTCTACTTTTTTTATGTCTGGAATTCTGGCGCCACTTCGCTTTTCAATTTTGGAATGACCTGTGGGACTCCGCCGGAAGGATAGGCGGTATACCCAATTCGTGTGTTCGCGAGACAATATTCGGAGGTGGATTACTATTAGCAAAGACATGTACGTTAACGAGGGCATCCGTGCCCGGGAACTTCGACTGATCGATCACAATGGAGATCAGCTTGGAATTAAATCACGTAATGAGGCGCTTGACATCGCAGCTCGTGCGAATTTAGACCTCGTCCTTGTCGCTCCGCAAGCAAAACCCCCAGTAGCTCGTGTCATGGACTATGGGAAGTTCAAATTTGAACAGCAGAAGAAAGAGCGGGAAGTGCGAAAAAATCAAAAGATCATCAACATCAAAGAAGTCCGGTTAAGCCCGACAATTGATGAACATGACTTTCAGACGAAACTTCGCAACGGCATTAAATTCTTGCAAAACGGAGACAAAGTGAAAGCGTCTATCCGTTTCCGGGGACGTGCTATCACGCATAAGGAAATCGGTCAACGTGTATTGGATCGTTTTGCAGAAGAGTGCAAAGAATTTTCTACGGTTGAAGTAAAACCGAAAATGGAAGGACGGAGCATGTTCCTAATACTTGCGCCGACCATCGAAAAGAAGTAACAGAGACGATTTAGGAGGAACAGATCATGCCAAAAATGAAAACTCACCGCGGTTCAGCAAAACGTTTCAAAAAAACTGCATCCGGTAAAGTGAAACGCGGTCGTGCTTATACAAGTCACCTTTTCGCAAACAAGTCGACGAAAGCGAAGCGTCACCTACGCAAAGCTTCCCTTGTTTCTTCTGGAGACTACAAGCGTATCCGTGAAATGATCACATACATGAAGTAATTCATGGCTTTAAAATGAAGGATCCGGTTGGATGGAAACCCAGCAACCCGCCTTTTTAAAAACGAAACTACAACATTCTTATAGGAATAGCAGGAGGTAATTACTATGCCACGCGTAAAAGGTGGAACAGTGTCGCGCAAGCGCCGTAATCGAGTATTGAAACTAGCAAAAGGTTACTTTGGCTCTAAACATAGACTTTATAAAGTAGCAAACCAACAGGTCATGAAATCATTTAACTATGCATACCGTGACCGCCGTCAGAAAAAACGTGATTTCCGTAAACTATGGATCACACGTATCAATGCGGCTGCACGTATGAATGGCCTTTCTTACAGCACTCTTATGCACGGCCTAAAAGTGGCTGGCATCGAAGTAAACCGCAAAATGCTTGCTGATCTTGCTGTAACAGATACACAAGCGTTTGCACAACTTGCAGATACTGCAAAAAAATCAATCGCGAAATAAGAAATGATACAGGACGCCTTGCTAATCGGATTCGTACCGAGGCAAGGCGTTTTTTCATGCTGCTTGACTCCTGTCATGCCCTTTGCTTGAAACAATCAACTTGTTAACGAGTAGGGTCCTTTTGAGGGCGGCTGATTCTAAAGGACTTCCCATACAGCCAATGAGAATTCTACAGCACAAAAAGGAATTTGAAAAAGGTTCAAATTTTTTCCAAGCCACACCATTCCATTGGTCCATATGACGGTGTACTATTAAGGATAAGGGAGATGAAACAATGAATGAGTTGCTCATCGGATGGATCCTATTCTGTTCTATATGGTCATGCATCTTAATGGGGTATGACAAAAGACAGGCAAAACGGAAAAAAAGAAGAATTCCAGAGAAGACATTATGGCTTTTCGCTATTGCAGGTGGAGGAATTGGTTCCTATTTAGGCATGCAGCTATTCCGCCATAAAACGAGACATACTTCGTTCCGTATCGGTTTTTTGGTACTTGCCCTGCTCGACATCACTGTTCTGCTATATTTATTTGGAATCGATGTAACGGGAGGGCGGAACATTTGGACATGAACGCCTCTCGCGACCATTTGCAGCCGCATCAAAAAGGGAGAGCCGATGTAGATGGGCTCTCCCTATTCATGTCATTTTACTGTTGAGCGGTGTTCTTCATCAATTTTTCGATTGGATTTTTCCAATTGATTTCTGCGTTCGGATAGTTCGATGCGATCTCAGAAGCAAGGAAATGAAAATCGTCTTTTGTAAAACCTTGTAGCTTGTTTTCATCTTTTACCCAGACAAAAATGGATACAACATCAAAAGCATCTTCTGTTGTGCCCAAATACTTTTCTCCTTCAAACATTGCGCCTTTGTATGTGATGAAAAAGTTTTTCCTTACATTTTTCAGGTCATCAAAGAAATAATATTGCTCCTGTTCATGCGCCTCATCCAATTTCCGCTTTGGATCCGTCAAATAACGGATGCCGCGGTAAAATAAATAAATGACAAAAGCTATGATGAAAACGCGGATTAGTAATAGTCCCATGAAAGCAACCCCTCACAGATATAGATAGTCATCTACTACATACGGATGAGTATATGGTTTGGTTTCAAGATAATAATATTTTTTGGAGGTTTTTTTAATGGAATTGACTACTTTATTTACAATGCAACGTGATTTGGACTCATTTATCCAAAATAACCATGAAGGCCATGTAGATTTATTTACGAAAAAAGGCTTGGCATTGCTTGTCGAGCTCTCTGAACTTGCGAACGAAACGAGATGTTTTAAATTTTGGAGCCATAAAGAGGCCTCTCCCCATCATATAATCATAGAAGAATATGTGGACTCGATCCATTTCCTGCTCTCCTTAGGTATTGAAAAGGGATTTGATACTCTCGTGCAAGAGTGGCCGGAAGGTGACGTGGAAGGAGAGTTAACAGATTTATTTATTGCTGCCAATGCTGCAATTAATCATTTTATTTCGGAACCGACAATTGAACGTTATAAAATGTTATGGATTCTTTACGGTGCAATTGCGAAAAAACTAAACTTTACGAATAAAGATGTTTGGCACGCATATCTAGAAAAAAATGAGGAAAATTATGCACGACAAAAGAAAGGGTATTAAAATACTTAATAGAAATATAAATATAGATTGACAGCGACCTCAAAGTAAAAATAAGATATAGATAAGTAAATAGGAGGAGGCGTAACTGTGAACGAGTGGAGTAAAGAAGACTTTGGAATTAGATTAAAAGCCTTACGCGAGCAACGCGGCTTATCAATGATGGCATTTGGAGCGGCTATTGGCACATCTGCCAGCCGGATAAAGGATTGGGAGAAGGGTAAAAATGCCCCATCTGCCGCTTGGATTGCTAAAATTTCTGATCGCTTTAACATTTCCACGGATGAATTGATCTTAGGAGACCCGCGTACATCACGCGCATTTACTGGCAATACGACAAGTATGGATATGCTTTATGAAAGGCTTCGCGAGCATTTGACAATCGATCGGGAACTGGAACAGGGTGATAGGCTTCCAGACCTATACACGGAAATTGATGCAGTGAATAAAGAAAAATATCGAAGTGGGAGAGGGAGAAGATTAGCAGAAAAGGAACTTCTTTCCATTCTAGTGGATCTACCTAAAAAGGATGTATTAGAGTTATTGGAACTCGCTAAGATGAAAAAACGCTGGCAATGAAAAGGAAGAAGGCATGGATTCGAAAAGGAGCCAGGTTGGTATGGATTTTTCTAATTTTTTTATTTATATTCATATTGTATAGGGATAACATGACAATAGGAGTAACTAGCTATGACATTCAATCTCCCAAAATCCCTAGTGAATTCAATTCCTTCCGAATTGTGCAACTGTCCGATTTACATGATGCCAAATTCGGAGAGCGACATGCCGGTCTTGTAAAAAAAGTGAAGGAGCTATCCCCGGACGCCATTTTTATAACAGGCGACTTCATTGATAGCAATCGTTTTGAACTCGATCGCAGTATGGAGCTGGTCGAGGAGTTAGAATCTGTTGCACCGTTCTATTACGTAACGGGCAATCATGAAATTTCAAGCAATGAAACAGCTCAAATTCTGAGTCGCCTGGAAAGCCGAGGAGTGCATATTCTGTCAAATACAGCCGTATTAATTGAACAGAAGGGCCAGCAGATCGCGGTTGGCGGCATTGATGATCCATTATCGAGCAGAAAAGCAGATGATGAGGCAGTCAAGGAGTTCATTTTACAGGCTTTTCAAGGTGTACCTGACTCTGTGTACAAAATTTTGCTTTCTCACCGTCCTGAGCAATTTGAGACTTATTATGCGCAGAAGATAGATCTTATTTTCAGCGGGCATGCACATGGCGGACAAATCCGTATTCCAGGGATTGGAGGGCTTGTAGCGCCAGGCCAAGGCTGGTTTCCCGGCTATACGGAGGGGCTTCATTCGAAAAAACAGAGTCAGATGGTCATTAGCCGTGGAATTGGCAACAGCATTATCCCGATTCGTTTATTTAACCAGCCGGAAATTGTTCTCGTCGAATTGCACCATCAAGTGGAGTAATCACTTACTATGTTAGAAGAAAGATTTTCAGGGATCCAATTGCTTAGAAAGCTAGTTTGAGAGGATTATCTTTTAAAGCTGAAATGGACTTCATTATTGAGCAATAAAGACTGTCACAAGCCACCTTACAAGTGGAAGGAGACAGTTTTTTTATTTCCACAAATAAATTGAAATCTGCGACAAGGACAATATGAAAATGGTTTCATTATGTTGTATGATAGAGACGTCAGAGTACATACAGTCGGGGAGAGGGTGGGAAAAGTGAAAGCATTTATGCATGCCGCTGGACAGATGCGACTTGGGGAACTGGAAGATCCCAGCCCGGGTATGGGTGAAGTGGTTGTCGCCTTGAAGGCTGCTGGCTTAAACCGAAGGGATTTAATGATTCCTGGTAGAAGAGGGGATGAAAGCAAACCGCTTGTGCTCGGTTCGGATGGCGCAGGAGTGATCGAAAGTATTGGAGCCGATGTCACAGACTGGTCAATCGGTGACGAAGTGATCATCAATCCCTCATTGCGCTGGTTTCAGAAAAGTGCAGCACCACCTGAAAAGTTCGATATCTTGGGTATGCCGGATCATGGAACTTTTGCAGAAAAAATTGTCATTTCGGCCGAGCAACTCGAAAAAAAGCCGGAGCGTTTGTCGTGGGAGGAATCGGCTGTCATTGGCTTATCGGTTCTGACTGGCTATCGGGCCCTGTTCACGCAAGGTGATTTAAAGACAGGACAAACCGTATTTATTCCAGGTGCAGGAAGCGGTGTAGCGACATTCATGATCCAACTTGCAAAAAGTGCAGGGGCCAAGGTCATTGTCACATCCAGAAGTGAAGCGAAACGTGAAAGTGCCAGGAAAATTGGAGCGGATATAGCGCTTGATACGAACAGTGATTGGGTAGCAGAGCTACAGGGCGAAACCATTGATTTGGTCGTGGAAAGTGTGGGCCGGGCTACATTCAACCGCTCCCTTCAGGTCTTGAAAAAGGGTGGAAAGATTGTCATTTTCGGTGCGACGACTGAAGATACAGTCGACTTTAATTTGCGATCATTTTTCTATGGACAATACCAGCTGTTCGGCACCACAATGGGCAGCAGGGAAGAACTGAGAGCAGCCTTGAGCTTTATAGAACTTCACGGCATTCGGCCGGTAATCGACCGCACGTTTCCTTTGGAAGAAGCCGAAGAAGCGTTTGAAAGGCTGAAGCATAATGAACAATTCGGTAAAATAGTAGTAAGCATATAATATAAATGAGGAATGGATTGGGTTTTATCATGAAAGGATGGGATAGGGATGGTAGATAAAACAAAACCGTTAACTGATTTGGCAATTGCATCGCAGGCGATCATGCAGCCAATTGGCAAGATTGCTGAAAAGGCTGGCATTCCAGAGGAAGCGGTCGAACCGTACGGCAGATACAAAGCAAAAATTGACGTCAGCAAGCTGCAAACGAAACAAGCAGCTGGGAAGGTCGTTCTAGTATCCGCCACTAGCCCGACACCTGCAGGGGAGGGGAAATCCACAGTAACTGTAGGTTTAGCAGATGCGCTTGCCAAATTAGGCAAGAAATCAATGATTGCGCTTCGTGAACCGTCACTCGGACCTGTTATGGGAGTCAAGGGCGGCGCAGCCGGTGGAGGGTATGCCCAAGTATTGCCGATGGAAGAGATCAATCTACATTTCAACGGTGACATCCATGCGATCACGACTGCCAATAACGCATTAAGCGCGCTGATTGATAACCATATCCATCAAGGAAATGCGCTTGGAATCGATCCCCGCCGCATAACTTGGAAACGGGCGTTGGATATGAATGACCGTGCACTCCGTCATGTCACTATCGGATTAGGGGGACCTGGCCAAGGCGTGCCAAGGGAAGATGGATTCGATATTACAGTTGCATCGGAAATCATGGCGGTATTCTGCCTTGCGACGAGCCTGAATGATTTGAAGGAGAAGCTCTCTCAAATGGTGATCGGCTACACGTATAATAAAGAGGCCGTTACTGTCCGCGATCTTGGCGTCGAAGGGGCATTGACGCTATTGCTGAAGGAAGCGTTCAAACCGAACCTCGTTCAAACGATCGAGGGAACCCCGGCTTTGATCCACGGCGGTCCTTTTGCTAATATTGCGCATGGCTGCAACTCATTGATGGCGACTAATACTGCGAGACAGCTTGCTGATATCGTCGTTACGGAGGCGGGCTTTGGTTCCGACCTCGGTGCTGAGAAATTCATGGATATCAAAGCACGCAAAGGTGGATTTGCGCCGGACGCGGTTGTCTTGGTTACGACAATCCGCGCTTTGAAAATGCATGGAGGAGTAGCGAAACAGGACTTAGGTGCGGAAAATGTATCTGCCCTGCAACAAGGAATTGTGAACTTGGAGAAGCATGTTGAAACGGTCCAAGCGTTTGGCATCCAGCCCGTTGTTGCACTGAACCGTTTTATTACAGATTCTAATGCTGAGCTGGACTTCGTCTTGTCTTGGTGTAAGTCAAAAGGGGTGCGCGCAGCGTTGACGGATGTGTGGGGACAAGGGGGACAAGGTGGCCTTGATCTTGCGAATGAAGTGCTTGCACTTTTGGATGAACCGAAACAATTTGCGCCATTATACGATGTAGAACAGCCGGTCATTGACAAAATTACAGCGATTGTTCAGAAAGTATACGGTGGTGAGGGAATCATCCTCACTGATAAAGCGATGAAGGATTTGAAGGCCATCGAGCAAAATGGATGGGATATCCTTCCGATCTGTATGGCGAAGACGCAATATTCATTTACGGATGATCCGAAAAAGTTGGGCAGACCAACAGATTTCAAAATCATAATCCGTGAAATTATCCCTAAGCTTGGTGCTGGTTTCCTCGTCTGCTTGACGGGAGACATTATGACAATGCCAGGCTTGCCTAAACAGCCAGCAGCCCTCCAAATGGGTATCGATGAAAATGGCAATGCTGTTGGGTTAATGTAAAGTAAATAAAGAAGGCGTCCAGTGTGGGTACTGACAAAGTCCACACTAAAATTTCTTAGCGCTGCTGGAGACGATTTATCGTTTCCAGCAGCGTTTTTCGGTTTGGTGCCGTGAATTTCAGTTCCAGGCGTACGCTTTCTTACCTGTAGTCAAGCGTTTTACTACTTTCTATAAGGCTTGTAATGAAGTAGAAATGTATATTCATTACAACATACTGCTGCTTTCCGTTCCGGCGCTCGCTTTCCGCAGGCATGGCTTCAGCAAATCGAACTTCGAAGGGTTCGATTTGCCTTAATTTCTGGGGTTACACAGAAATTAAGGCATCCCTATACTCTAAGCCGCTCCGCGGGGTCTCAAAGCTCCTGCTATTCCCGCAGGAGTCACTACAAGCATCAGGTGTCCTAAATAAATTAAAAAGAGGATGCCACATAGACCTTGCGAATAGTTGATTTTTCCGTAAGTCTTTATGTACTAAAGCGGCGCTATCCTGTTATGAAGCTTTGGCTGATTCGTAACAACACGGGATGTCGTGGTGAATAAGGTGAAATGCATATTCATACATGCGATCAACACAAGCAACCTTGTCGTTTTTTCTTTTTTTGAATTAAGGCGAATTTGTGAATTCCTCTCAAAAAATCAAATTATTTAGGTCGTTTAGCATAGTTAGGAGTGTATAAATAGTCTATAATGTTTATAAAATATACAGATTGCAAAAGGGGAATGCGTCTTTGGCTAGGAATTTTAGATTAAAACTAACGATAATCTTAATTGTATTCTCACTTGTGCTTTCCTTTGTCATTGCAGTGTTTGATTATATGAAACTGAAAGAAAGTGTCATTGCAAGCCAAGCTGCCAAGATTTCCATGGCAGAGGACAAAATAATAAGCAATCTATCAACCATAGATACCGTATATGATTTGTTCGACAAGGAAATGTCGGAAAGAATGAAGGAATACTCTCATGAGTTAGTTCAAAAATACGAGGAAGAATCCGATTTTACCCAATGGGATTTTAGTGAGCTAAAGAATAAGTTTGGTATGGAAGTTTTTATATTGAATGAAAATAATACAGTATTGTTTAGCAGCTTCAAACAAGATATCGGTTTGAACTTTAGCGATTGCTGCCCGAAGTTTTCCAACCTGCTGACTAGCAGGAGAGAAGGGTCAAACTTTTCGCATGACGGGATGGATATTCAATCGAAGACTGGGGAAATTAAAAAGTTCAGTTATATGCCTACTCCTGATCATCTTTACTTAATTGAATTGGCGGCCTCATTAGAGGATGAAGAAATATTTAAGAAGTTTAATTTCCTGGAGACGAGCAAGGAACTGGAAGATACATATGATATTATCGATAGCATACATGTCTATAACTCCGGAGGTTTTATACTTGGACAGAAAACCGATGATTACATACAGAAGAAAATTGAAGAGCCGTTTTATACCGTTTTCACTGAAGTCAACCAGAGCGGGGAAGTGAGAGAACTTACGCTGGTTGAAGATGGACAGCAAAAAACGTATCGATATATTCCGTATGTAGCGGAAGAAAGACGTGGTTATTCAACAAACCGTGTAGTAGAAATTGTATATAATGATTCCGAGTTGACGGGATTATTGCATGCATATAAAAACCAGTTCATCAAACAGCTTTTAGTCATTATCATGGCAGCAGTAGGTTTATCATTCATTATTGGCCGGCTTGTTGCCGCCCCGATTCACTTAGCGTTCCATGACAGTATGACAGGACTGAAAAACCGTGCTGCCTTCGAGGATGAAGTGCAAAGAAGCTTGGCCGGAGGGACTCCGCTAGCATTGCTTATGATTGATTTAGACAACTTTAAGCAGGTGAATGACCGGCTCGGACATGGAGAAGGGGATCGCATATTAAAACAGGCAGCTTCAATAATAGCTGATGTGGTAGAACCGAAGGCAGTTGCCGCCAGAGTAGGTGGAGACGAATTTCTAGTATTATTCAAAAAGGCAGAGAGGGAAGCGGTTTGCCGGGCTGCAGAACAACTTCTTTTAAAGATAGAAAGAAATGTAATCGGCATGCAGTTAACTGAAGAGATTCAGCTTTCCGTCAGCATCGGAATTGCATTCTCAGAGAAAGATGATACGTTTGATACGCTCTATGTAAAAGCAGACGACGCCCTCTACCAATCGAAAGAGAATGGTAAAAACCGGTACAGCATACATGACCCACTGTGTACTTGCTAACCCCATAAATAGGCGGAGAAAAGGATATGTCTTACTCCGTCTATTTTTTCTCCCAAGTTTCTAAAGAGAACTTTTACAGAAAAGGACTGTCACAGGCTATCAGTTTGCCACTGATCTTCTGGACAGTCCTTTGACTTATCTTATAGTGATTTATCGTCTACGCTGTTGAGCCATGATTCGATAGCGCCCACGACCGACTGTACGCAGCCGTCTTCAAAAGGAGAGATGAGGTTGGCTTCACGCACAAGCTCCGTAAATTTCTTTGAACCGCCGAGTCGGCAAAGGTGAATATAATCATTCCAAGCATCCTCACGGTTTTCCAGTGAGCGTTTCCAGAATTGGAATGCACAGATTTGTGCCAGTGTATAATCAATATAGTAGAATGGCACTTCGTAAATATGGGATTGGCGTTGCCACACGCCGCCAGCTTCCAAGTACGGATTGCCGTCGTAATCGCGCTTAGGCAAGTATGTTTTTTCGAGCTCTTTCCAAGCGGCTTTGCGCTCGGCAGGCGTCATTTCTGGATTTTCATAGACGATATGCTGATATTCGTCCACTGCGACACCGTAAGGCAAGAAGAGCAGTCCGCTGCTTAGGTGGGCAAATTTGTACTTCTCCGTTTCTTCCTCAAAAAACAGTTCCATCCATGGCCATGTGAAGAATTCCATGCTCATGGAATGGATTTCAGCCCCTTCATGTGTCGGCCATACGTATTCAGGAATTCCGATATTGCGGCTGGAATAGACTTGGAACGCATGCCCTGCCTCATGTGTCAGTACATCAATATCGCCAGATGTACCGTTGAAGTTGGAGAAGATAAACGGCGAGTCATAGTTGTCGATAAATGTGCAGTAGCCACCGGACTCTTTGCCTTTTTTCGCTTCCAAATCAAGCAAGTTTTTGTCTGTCATGAATGTAAAGAATTCATCCGTTTCGGGGGAGAGCTCTTGATACATCTTTTTGCCGTTTTCAATGATCCATTCGGAAGATCCTTTCGGCTTCGCATTGCCTGTTAAGAAATTCAATGATTGATCGTAGAATTTCAACTCATCAACGCCGATCCTTTCCGCTTGTCGATCGTATAGCTTATTCGCTAAAGGAACGATGTAGTCCCGCACTTGGTCACGGAAGTTCTTCACCATATCGGCATCATAGCCGATCCGGTTCATCCGGGCATAGCCAAGTTCCACAAAATTCTTGAATCCCAGTTTTGTTGCAATCTCATGACGGATTTTTACTAAATCATCGTAGATGCGGTCAAATTGTTCTCCATTGCTCTCATAGAATGCATAGGAGGTTTCCATAGCAGACTTTCTGACAGAGCGGTCTGTTGACTCCGCATATGGAGCGAGTTGAGCTAGAGTCAATGTTTTGCCGTCAAACTCGATTTGAGCAGAGGCTACCAGCTTGGCGTACTCCGAAGTCAGCTTGTTTTCTTGCTGTAAGAGAGGAAGGACTTCGGATGAAAATGACTTGATGGCATTATCCGCAAGTGCGAAAAGCTGTGGGCCCCATTTTTCTTCAAGTTCTTTTCGGAAAGGGGTTGCAACGAGCTCTTTGTAGAAAGCGGTTCCAAGTTCCTGGAATTCAGGATTGATTTCATCGAAATAGTCCCGTTCCTTTTGGTAGTATTCATCATTCGTATCAATGGAAGCACGAATATAAACCAAATTGGCCTGTGTCGAGAAATCGCTGCCGATCGCGTTAATTTTTTCAATTACTTCATTTTGTTTGTCGTACGAGTCCGCAGCGCGGAACTGTTCCAATAAATCATGGAATTGTTCTTTGATTTCGGCCATATCCGGTCTCGTATATTGGTAGTCTTCAAATTTCAACATATACATTTCCCCTAACGATCAAATTGTGAATAGTGCTCACTCTTTCATTGTTCCTTAATCTCTGGAAAATTGCAAAACAAAAATGTTGTCTGTGAATAAAAACAGTTTAAAATGAACGACGAGAAGTGTTTTTTAGTGTACGATGGTATCGAACAGTATATTTTTTTGGTGAGGATGATACAAATGGACATAATGGAGTATACACGGGAGGAATTGGTAGACCCGACCGGCATTTTAAGCGGCACCCGCTATGAATTTCATCTTTTCCTCCAGTTAGATCCCGAGGATGAACTTTACGATGAAAAAGGGACGGGCCTGCGGATCATCTTTTTGGTGGATGGTGAAGAAGAGAGAATCGTTTCCTACAACTTTTTTGAAAGGGCAACAGGGAATGTCCTCGACTTCGAATTAGATGAAGAAGAATACACGGAAATAGAGCAATTTTGCAAGGCACATCTTGCAGAATAAAAAATCGGAGCGCAAAAACGGCTCCGATTTTTTGTATATTTAGCACCACGCTAACCCCATTAGAAAGTGAAACGGTTGACCTCTTTTTGCAGGCTTTCGGCGAGTGAAGCAAGTGTTTGGGAACTCGTCGAAATCTCTTCGTTCACAGCCAGTTGCTCTTCAGTGGCTGCGCTCGTTTCCTGGGCGATGAATGCTGCGGATTCAGCTATCTTTTGGATCTGATGTGACGAGTGGTTGATCGATTCTGTCATATTCCGGATTTGGTCGATAGCAAGTGCGACACGATTCACATTGCCGTGCACTTCTTCGACAGCCTCTTCAATATGGTTGAATAATTGAAGTGAATTATCCGTTTCTGTTTTGCCGCTTTCGACTGTACTGCTGCCAAGGTTAATGGCAACAACCGCTTTCTTTGTAGCTGATTGAATCGATTCGATCATCGTCTCAATCTCGGTAGCAGACGTCTTGGATTGTTCGGCGAGCTTGCGGACTTCTTCTGCAACGACCGCAAACCCTTTACCATGCTCACCTGCACGTGCGGCTTCGATCGCGGCATTCAAAGCCAATAAATTTGTCTGATCCGAAATAGCAGTTATGAGAGAAGTCACCTGCTGAATTTCAGCTGATTGCTTGGCCATCAGTTGAATAATCTCGGCTGCTTCCTGAATGGTCGTTTGGATCTGGATCATTTTGCCTGATACTTCCCGAACTGTATGAGACCCGTCTGATACGTAGGAAATAACAGATTGCATAGACTCCAGCATGTTTTCATTGCTTTGTGCAATGGCCGTGACATCATGCGATAAGGTGCTGACTGATTCGGTCTGATCATTGATCAAAACTGTTTGCTGTTCACTTTCTCGCATATTCTTTTCTGAAGCAGAAGCAACCATTTCCGATGAAGCGAGGCTTTCCTCTGAGCTAGCTGATAACTGTTCGGCTTGTGCAGCCAATTGGTGGGAGGAGAATCGAATCTGCTCAAGAAGCTGTTTGACGTCGGCCACCATTCGGTTAAAGGCTGAAGCCATATCACCAATTTCATCCTTATTTTTTATTGTGACCTGTTCGATTGTCAGGTCCCCATCGGCTATTTGTTCCAGAGCAGTTGTCATCTTCTTCACAGGCAATCCGATTTTCCTGTTGATCATGTTCGTGACAATGATGGAAAGCATGAGCCCAGCCAGTATCAATCCGATTGTGATTGAATGAATGATCAAGGTCATATTCTCTAAGCTTTTTCTGGATGCCGCCATTTCTTCCAGCTGTCTTGCCTTCAGTTCTGTTGCCTTATCCATCATTTCCATATTTAAGAGGCTCGCTTGTTTTAACAGCACTCGGTTCTGTGTATCATTGCCCCTCATCAGCATATAACTGATATCATCCACCATCTGGCCGAACTCTTCATCCAGTGCTGTAAGTTCATCTACCAGATTTTTGTTCTCAGAGGAAGTAAAGGATTTGTTCATCTCTGCAAGCAATTCATCCGCTAGAGCTGTAGACTCATCCCGCTGTTTGACAAATTCCTGTGTTTTAAACAACACATAACTGCTGATAGCGATATATCTTTCTTTCTGGGCATTGATCAGCTCATCAGCCAGGCTGATTTTGTGCATGCGGTCGTCCAATAGGAATGCAAATTCATCGTTCATCTTTTTTGTCGAAATGAAAGATGCAGCTCCAATCAGGAGCATTAGGAAAAGTAATATGGAAAACCCGAACCATATTCTTTTGGATACCGATAGTCTCATGTGTGAACCCCCCCAAAGTCGCAATTGAATTTTTGTGAATCGGTACATATATCCTATTATACGGATTTGAGGAAATAATACTATAATTAAAATTAAAAAAAGTTAAGCGCTTCCAAATTTAATTTTACTATCCATGTGAACCGGCTATTGGAATGACAAAGAAATCAATGAAACAAATTGGGTGTTTTTTATTGAAAAATAGTAGATAATGTGTAGAGTAGATAAGTAAGAAATCAGAGGGAAGGGAAGCAGCTCTTCGTTCTGATCAAAGTCTAAGGAAAATGGAGTGTTCATAGATGAATAATGAAATTGTCGACATTACAATCATTGGAGGAGGCCCAACAGGTCTTTTCGCTTCTTTCTACGCAGGTATGCGGGAAATGTCGGTAAAAATTATAGATAGCCTGCCTCAATTAGGCGGACAGCTAATTGAATTGTATCCAGATAAGTATATTTATGATGTTGGCGGTTTTCCAAAAATCCTTGCTAAGGATCTTGTGGCGAATCTTGTGACACAAGCTCATTATTCCAACCCTGAAATCCATCTTGGCGAGACAGCAGTATCCGTGAAACGAGATGGCGATCATTTCATTCTGGAAACTGATAAAGGGGTTCATTTGACACGTACGATTTTGCTGACTGCGGGCATTGGAGCTTTCCAACCACGGAAAATCGGTTTAGCGGAAGAGGTGGACTTTGAGGGAACTACACTGCATTATGGGATTAAAGACCTTTCCTTGTTTAAAGACAAAAACGTACTTGTCTGCGGTGGAGGAGATTCAGCTGTTGACTGGGCTCTCATGCTAGAGGATATTGCATCCGATGTTTCCTTAGTGCACAGAAGGGAACGTTTTACAGCTCACGAAACAAGTGTCAACCAATTGATGGAATCCAAAGTCAATGTCTTGACATCACGTGCTGTAAAATCAATTTCCGGTGAAAACGGTATTGTCAGTGAAGTAGTTCTTACGCAAAAGGATGGCACTGAGGAAAGCGTTGCAATTGATCATCTAATCGTCAATTATGGAAACATTTCTTCCCTCGGACCGATTAAGGAGTGGGGCCTAGAAATGGATCGCAACTCCGTCTTGGTGAACTCAAAAATGGAAACAAATATTGAAGGAATCTACGCGGCAGGGGATATTACGAGCTATGATGGCAAAGTGAAACTGATTGCAGTCGGTTTAGGAGAAGCGCCGGTAGCAGTAAACCATGCCAAAGCCTACATCGATCCGAAAGCAAGACTTCAGCCGCTTCATAGCACAAGTGTGTTTAACTGAACCGAGTGAAGTCAAAAACCGCTCTCTCTGTAATATCAGTGAGGGCGGTTCTTTTTCTGAAAGCACAATAAGGCAGAGAACGAGTTAACGTTCTCTGTCTTATTTATGTTAGAGCAATAAGGATATAGCGATAATGAGCACTAGAGGTACAAGAATAATAAAATAAGATAAGGGCTGTCCAAAGTTGATGGTCCAGCCGACACCAAACCGCTTTTCAACGAAGAGGGATGGATCATTTCGGTTCACATAAAAAATGCCCGCTTTCCAATATGCATCCTCATCAACATCCGTTAATCCTTCTTTACTTTCTTCTACTACATTGATTTCTATCCGCGCTCCGCCTTGCCCGATCTTAAAAGCGTAAAATGCAGTTGCAGCCAAGAGAAGAATAACAAAACTGATTGGCAATACAAATAGAATCGCTGAGTTGCCAAGTTGCTCATGGATGTTGATCATTTGAAAGTAACCTAATAAAACGGTCACAAGGATAGAAACGAAAAACAAAAGCCAGCTTGAATACTTTCGAAAGGTAAGTTGCTGAATTTTGGAGGCTTGTTTTTTAGCAGCTCGCAGCCGAATTCCTGCACTTTTTGTCGACCAATGAATCAAGCCGAACATAGCTTGCATGATGAGCAGGATCAGCAGCATCGCAATGGCTGAAAATGGTGATTTATCACTGAAGGCATCCGGCTTCCCGTTCGGTCCCCAATGAGTCGGTATCTGATCTGGCAAGTCTGGATAATGAACCGCGGTGTACGCAAGCAATCCGAGTGTGATTGCCATCGGCAAAGCGAATAGGAATGTAGGAAGCATTTCATCCTGTGACCGCAAGGAAAGATCGGTCACGGTCACTTGTTTTAACTCGTTTCCCCAAGCCTCATTCTTTTTTAAAGCCATGACTTTTAGATGGAAGTAGAAATAGAGAATCATACTGCTTCCTAGCACAATGAACTGAAGGGCAAGTCCTGCCAGAATAAAGTTTTGTTCACTCATAACTGAAGATAGCCAGACAAATAATACACACGCCAGAACGCCGGTACTTAGCACCAATGCCGAATAGGTTCGTTTATAAGATGACAGCCTTGCATCATCTATATGGCTTTCGGGAATGGTAACACCAAATGTAACAGTCTGTTTTAAAAAATATGGCATGGCGGATTGTATAAGTGTCAGGAATGCAATGATGGTAAGAAAAATAGTCATTTCCATATAGTTATTCCTCCGTGAGTTCCGAAATGAGAGACGATGCAAGCGAGAGGATTTCATCTCGCGACATGCCATAGACGATCGATTCAGCGATTAAAGGGTGAAGTGTTTCGCGCATGCGGTCTCTGCTCGATTCTGAACTCACTTCAGGAATAGGATTGATGACAGCACCGGATTTGGGAATGACAGAAATAATCCCTTTTTGCTGAAGCTCATGATACGCCTTGTTCACTGTATGCATATTGACTCCCAAATCTGCTGCCAATGACCGGACAGATGGCAATGTATCGTTCGGTTTCAATTCTTTTTTCGCAATCAAAGCAATCAATTGATTGGCCAGCTGGGTATAAATAGGTATATCAGAAGCGGGTTCGATTTGAATGTGCAATGATCGTTCCTCCATTCTGTTCTAAAAGCATTATAACAAAAATGCCTACATATAAATAGCTTTGTTAGTTCTAAAAAAACAAAAAAGTGACGGACCACAAGGGCTCCGTCACATTTTTATTAGGTCTTATTGTTTCTACCATGTCACTCGTGTAATTCGGAGACGGTGACAAATGAATAGCCTTCGTTTTCTAAATACGTCAAGACAGCATCGAGCCCGTCTGCAGTCGACTGATGAATATCATGCATTAAAATAATGCTGCCGTCTTTCGTTTGCTGCTTCACTTTTTCTAGTATCTTGGTTGGGTCATGATGTTGCCAATCCAACGTGTCGACATCCCACAAGACAATCGGTATATCGGAAAGACCGCGAATTCGTTGGTTCACTGCCCCATAAGGAGGTCGGAACGCGGTCGCCTTTTGTCCTGTGACCTCTTCAATCTTGGAAGACGTTTTTTGAATTTCCTCCATTACCCGGGCACTTGGAAGTTTAACAAGATTCGGATGGTTCCACGTGTGATTTCCTAACTCATGTCCTGCCTGTTGAACCGCAGCGGCAACGTCAGGATAATATTCCACCCGGCTTCCTAACATGAAGAATGTTGCTTTGGCATTATGACGATTCAGGATTTCAAGAATCTGAGGCGTCACTTTTGGCTCTGGACCATCGTCGAACGTCAATGCAACTCTCTTGGCTAGAGATTGTTCGGGTTGAGTTGCTTCTTCTCCCTTGCCAGTTGTTTCATCCTCTTTTGAGCTTTCTGGATGGGAAGGCTGTTCTGGCTTTTTCCCAATTTGTCCTTCCGTCCGTAAAGGATCGGACTCTTCAGATTGATAAGCTTTCAACACAATCGAGTTAATAGAGGAAATTGGAACGGATACAATGGGCTGGCCAATTGTACGATCCGTCACAATCTGCGGATTGAGATAGAAGATGACCGCTTCATCTGTTAGTGCATACTCCCTAAAGTTACTCCACAAAGGAGTAAGCCACTTTTCATAGTCATCTGCCAATTTCCCCTGTAAGGATGGATCTGCCAGTAACTCCTTTTTCACTTTCGTAGATAGGACATTCAAATGTTCCGGATTACGGTTCATGACATCGGCAATGGTATGCATTGCGCCTGTCGAAGGATGTAAGTGGAAAGAATGAATGGCCAAAGATGTTTTTCCATCGCTGAAATTACTTCCAGATACCATGACAAAGGAATAATGACCTGATTTGTGGTGCATGGTCTCAAATGAGATATTGAGTTCTCCAGTCGGATCCTTCTTCGTTTTCTTCAATTGTTCCATACGTTTTAGAAAGGTTGCTCGTTCGTTATTTATGTAGGAAAGTACTTGTTCATTAAATTCTTTATGTGCACTTTGTGGATATTGAATGGCGTAGGGCAATTTTTTATCATTGGACGTTTCAGTGACAATTTTAATTCCTGGATAACTGGACTCGATGGATTCGATGGACACGGAAGCCGTTCCGTTTGTTTGGTTTTTCGGTTGCTCTTTGCTGTTACTCGGCCTGGAGATAATAAAGATCGCGGCAATGGTCAATGAAATAATGGTAATTGAAAACGCAAAATCAATCCAGATTTTCCGCCTAGGTTTTCTCATTCTGCTAAACTCCTTTTTCCTTTGTAAAGACTTAGACGGGGATAGTTGGAAAATAGTTTCGAATAAAACGATCTTTTGTCGAAACTTTATCTTTCTCTAGTATACAACATACAAAATCTGACACAATGGGTTAAGTAGTGTTTTTATAAAAAGAGAGTATAGAAATTAAACTTCTACTAGTAGTTTGTTTTAGCACAATACTAGATATTATAATTCAATCATCATTTTATAGTCTGAGGGTAGGGCCAGATTGCAGGTGGTATCTATACGGAAATTCTTGTATTCGTAAATAGAATCTTTTTTATTTAACATGCTTTAGAAAAATGTGACTTTCAATCTGTTGCTAACAAGCTAATTTCACTGCATAAAAATGATGGTTTTTACATCATGAAATCCCCGTCATTCCCTTTTATATGAGAGTTTTTTGTGATATAATGTCCAAGGCCCGGATCTTGCAAATGCGGGTTAGCTGTTATGTGTTTACAATCGAATATTGTTAAACCGAACTTGCTGTTATCCCTATTGCAAAGAGAAAAAACAGAAGGTGGTTGACGAAATGGAAAAAGGCGGATATCGGGTATTATTATTCTACAAATATGTTGAAATTGAAGACCCAGAAACATTTACTGCCGAGCATTTGGCATTTTGTAAGGAACTTGGCTTGAAAGGCCGTATCCTAATCGGCAAGGAAGGCATTAACGGAACATGTTCAGGTACGATTGAGCAGACCGATGCCTACATGGCGAAAATGCATAGTGATGAACGGTTTAAGGATCTCTGGTTTAAAATTGACGAAACGGATGGACATGCTTTCAAAAAAATGCACGTTCGTTACCGAACTGAAATCGTTAATTTGAGTCTGGATAAGGATATCGATCCAACTGAATTGACTGGAGAGTATTTAAGTCCAGAAGAATTTTATAAGCAAATGCAAGAAGAAAATACAGTTGTTTTGGATGCTCGCAATGATTACGAGTATGATCTCGGTCATTTCAGAGGAGCCGTGCGTCCAGATATCGAGACATTCCGTGAACTTCCTGAATGGATTGAGGAAAATAAGGAAATGTTTGAAGGGAAGAAAATCCTCGCTTATTGCACAGGTGGAATTCGTTGTGAGAAATTCACTGGATGGTTGAAGCGCGAAGGCTTTGAAGATGTAGCTCACTTGCACGGCGGCATTGTGACATACGGAAAAGACCCAGTTGTCAAGGGCCAGCTATGGGATGGACAATGCTACGTATTCGACGAAAGGATTGCCGTACCGGTCAATCAAGTTGAACACGTTATTGTCGGTCGTGATCATTTTGACGGTACACCATGCGAACGGTATGTCAATTGTGCGAACCCAGAATGTAATGCGAAAATCCTTTGCTCCGAAGAAAACGAGCATTTGTATATGAGAAGTTGTTCAGATGAATGCCGTACGCATCCGCGTAACCGTTATTTTGTAGAACATAACATGACGGTTGACGAGTTTAATCAACGGCTTGAAGCGATTGAAAAACGTCGTGAGGAAACAACGGCAACGGTCAATTGATTGTCCATATGCTGTTGAACATGTAAATTACTCAAAAAGACTGCAGTAAAATTCGAGTCATCTCGGATTTGGCTGCAGTTTTTGTTTTTCCGGCTGCCATGATCACCTCAGTTCTTTATCACTTAGCTCTGATTAGGTCTAAACTCACTCTATAACCTTGTGAACTGGAAATATTCATATCATATCGATTCATTTACTGCTGAAAAAGAAACTATTTAGTTTACCTGGCGTATAGGAAATAGATTTCCATTAGGAGGGAACAGACATGAGAGCGATCATCAGAACCGCTATAATATTGGCGTCCTGTATAGTAGCAGCAGGATGTTCCAATGGAGGTAAAACCGAAGAGCCGCAACCTGTAAGTGATTCAAAAGGACAAAAGCAGACAGAAGAGAAAGTAAATTCGGAAAGTCAGAACGAGGAAGAGGAACAAACACACAAAATGGCAATCCAACTTGGTCAGGCAGCGTCTACTGCTGAAGAACTGTCAAAGTTCCCGCCTGGTCAACTGACGAAAGGGTTTTCTATTGATCAGGAAACATCTATGTGGGTTGGCCAAGAGGTGCCAGCTGACATTCGTGAGGACTTTTTGGAAGAAATGAGACCGATTCTTGACTCGACTAAGGATCCAGAGGAATTGTATGCTGTGTTTCTTCACTTGCTTGGAGGCGCTCGATATCAGGAGGTTGTTGAGCCACTAGTTTATTTTTCACCAGCCTTTAAGGAACCGGTATTGCCCGAACCTTACGAAATTACAGCTGAAGGGAAACCGGCTTCTATCCCGTCAAAGGCAATTATTTTGTTGGACGCCAGCTCCAGTATGCTGCTCCAGGCTGACGGCAAGCTAAAGATGGATACTGCCAAAAGTGCGGTCAAAGGATTTGCTGCCACCATTGGCAATGAGAGTGACGTGTCATTATATGTGTACGGACATGCAGGAACTCAAAACAAATCGGATAAAGCTTTGTCTTGTGGGACGATTGACGAAGTTTACCCATTGAATAAATATAAAGGAAAAGAGTTTGAACAAGCCGTTGATTCAGTAAAAGCAAGTGGCTGGACCCCGTTGGCAGGTGCCATTAAACAGGCGCGGCTGGATCACGAAAAGACGGAAGAGGATTTAACATTATATATTGTCAGCGATGGAGCTGAGACATGCGATGGAAATCCAGTTGAGGAGGCAAAGGCTTTTGCCGAGCTTTCTAAGGAACGGCATGTGAATGTCATTGGTTTTCAAGTGGATCAAACAGCCGAAAGCCAATTGAAACAAGTGGCAGAGGCAGGGAATGGCACATATTTGGCAGCTAATTCCTTAGAGGAAATGACAGACGGAATCTCAAAAATGTGGCTGCCGTCTGATTTGGATTTAGTCAGTTTAATGTACTTTAAGGCAGATGCATGGCCCAAAACAATGGCTTATGACAAAGTACGGAGGCTGGCAACCTCAGCTCGAGACCTGATCCGTGTAGAGAGTAATCGTTTTGCGGGTGCAGCTAAACTTCTCGAAGCGGAAGGGTTAATCGATCAACCAACAAAGGATGAGCTGCTGAATATTGCAGAGAGGCATCGAGAGCAATACAATCAGATGATCAATACACTTGAGGAAGAGAAAGATACATTAATTCAAGATGAGTCGGATAGGATTGATAAAAAAATTGATGATTATATGAAACGGATCGATAAATTGAAAAAGGAACAAGGGAAATGAATGAACTGACGCCAGGTAAGCATACGTACCTGGCATCAGTCTTATAGATCGTTTAATCGGCAGTCGGCAAATCTGCTGTAGTGTTAGTCGTATCCCGTGGGAGCTTTAGTATGAGAAGGTATCCAATCGATTATTATTTGTATTCTAAAATCTTATAGGATATTAAATAAACGAGGAGACCAAAAACTGGTATGGATGCAGTTGTGAATAAGGGAAACCAAATATGATCAACAAAATAGTTAGGTATATATAGATAAGAACCAATCATCAGAAGGGAATAGACAAGTAGAAGTGCAAAGGCTATGCTGACTGCCTTCCGAGTGTTGACCACAGCCCTTTCATCCGAAACATTATATTCAAAACTCATAAATGCTTTAATATCTGATTTTTTGTCTCTTCGAACAAAAATGTATTGAATAATATTAGCGATTAGGAAGAAAAGAGCACTGCCAATAAAAAAATAGCCGGGCCAAGGCGAAATATACACGCTAAATTCTGTAATAAATCCTCTTTCCATTTTAATGAAATTTTGTTGGATGACAAGAAAATCATAAACCATTAAAGATGTTGAAATGAACAACATAATACGCAGAAAAACAGCCACATACATCCCCACTTTAATCATCCTCCTTACTAAATATTTCTTCAATCGGCAAGCCGAATACCTCACCAAGGTTCATGGCTAGTAATAAGGAAGGCGTATAGCTTCCTTTCTCCAAGGCTACAATGGTCTGTCTCGTTACTCCGACCTTCTCAGCCAGTTCTCCTTGTGTTAAATCAAATCTCGCTCGGAGTTCTTTAACACGATTTTTTATCATTGGACCAAACTCCTTGCAAGTCATGTTGTATGTATAGTATACCATACATATTGTAAAGTCAACCAGACTTTTTGGTGAGAATAGAGTAACAAACTTTTAAAAATAAATTGGAGCAAGATATGGAATTAGCGTAATAGTAAGGCCCTCTGATCAAGCTGAAATGAAAATCATATATGTATTGAAAAAATTCTTTATTTTGTCAAATTGATGCGAGACGACATTCTAGTCCTTCTTTTTGCTTGTAGATGGTATACTACTAAGAGTGAATTTGAATTTTGGAGGACTTTACAACAATGGAATGGAAAAATATTTATCGGGGATTCTTAATGGGAATCAGCGACTTGATACCTGGTGTCAGTGGAGGGACGATTGCGTTCATCCTTGGAATTTATGATCGTTTGTTATCATCAATTAGTGGTTTTTTTAGCCGGGACTGGAAGAAACACATTGGTTTTCTGTTGCCTCTTGGCATAGGGATCGGCTTAACATTAGTACTATTCAGTCGGGTTATCGATTATTTATTAAAGAATTATAATCAGCCCACTCAGTTTTTCTTTCTTGGTTTGATCATTGGCATTGTTCCTTTCATTTCTAAACAGGCGAATGTGCGGACGAATTTTAAATTTGGGCATTATCTTCTTCTGGTTCTAGTCGCAGCAGCTTTGGCATCGACGGCCTTCATCAAACCGGCTGACGCCGCTGTCATCACGTCGTTGACTGCCACGAATACACTGGGGCTGTTCTTGGCCGGCTGGGCGGGAAGCATGGCGATGTTGCTGCCTGGGATCAGCGGTTCGTTCATCTTATTGCTGCTAGGTGTCTACCCGACAGCAATTAATGCTCTTTCCACTATGAATTTCCCATTGATCCTCGTGATCGGTGCTGGTGTTATTGTTGGATTTATTGTGAGCAGCAAGGCCATTGCGTATTTACTGCATCATTATACGCACAGCATGTTTGCCATCATTATCGGATTAATTCTCGGCTCCATTTTCGTCATCTACCCGGGCATTCCTGAGAGTGGGACCCCGTTTGTGATGAGTGCTATTGCGCTGATTACCGGCTTAATTGTAGCGAACATGTTTAATGTGGCAGATCCAAAAACAAAATAAATGAATGTATGCACCGTTTCCGTGCGGATCACTTGTGAGTGATCCCATGGAAACGGTTTTTATTTGCAAGAAATAAAAAGAGATCCGTCCAATCCATTAGGAGGATGGCGGATCTTGAGTCTTTATGAAAGCGGGAGTGCCGCCATGACAATCCAACAAATATGGTAGACAACAACCATAATGTATAAGAGTAAAGCCGACAACAACAAAAATTGTAAATAGAGCCGATGTGTTATTTTAGTTACCAAAAATAAGAGTGCCAAGGGAAGGCAGAATTTGATCAAATAAAAAATAGGAATATTCATCTCGTATATGGATCTCATAACAGGGTTAAACTCTTCGATCAGCCCTTGGCGTAAGCCGAGATCTGTAAAAATGGCATCTATCATGCTTAAGCATAATAGCAGGAAAGATGCGTTCCATAATCTGCTTCTTGAATGGGGTAATGTTCTGGCTGTTTCCATGGTTTCACTCCCGATACATTGTTCACTGTTGCTAGTAACCGTTCCTTAGACATATAGCATATGGATTCTCGCTGTTTTTTATTCAAGCGATTGTCATGCTCGAATAAAAAATTCTGTATGGCCTTATTTTCACAAAAGAAAAAGGCATTGCATGACTGGCAATAAATGCTTATATTGAGTGGAGACAGATGGGGCAACGATTAGAATCAGGCCTGTTAACGTAAAGATGAGTCTAACCAGAGGTGAACAGCAATGGCATTTAAGTTAGTGAAACCGACAACTGCATATGAAGCTAGTTATCAGTCATTCCTCAAAGAATGGAAATCTCCGTTTGAAGAATATACTCCGTCCTTCATTCGTAAAGAGATTAATGAGATGAAGGAGTATGTCCAGCAAAGTATAGATGCTGAGATAGGAATCGGACTTCCTGATGGCTGGGTGCCGTATTCTACTTTTTGCTGCTGAAGAATGACCGTATGATTGGTGCTGCGGTTTTGCGACATGAGCTGAACGAGCGCTTAGTTAACACAGAGGGACATATCAGCCTAGGGATTAAGCCGAGTGAAAGAGGGAATGGCTATGGCCGGCTCTTCCTCTCACTGGCGCTTGCTGAATTAAATAAACTTGGAATAAAAAGGGCACTTGTAGTATGCGAAGAAGGGAATATTCCGTCGGAGCGGACTATTATTCATCTTGGCGGAGAAAGAGATGCTGACTTTATAGAGAGGGATGGGACCGTATTACGGCGCTATTGGATCAGTATATGAGAAAAAATGAGCAGGTAAAGAAGTGGATTGAAGATCATCTGAATGTAAAGGAGACTGCCATAACTCAAGCAAAAGAAGGTTTTTTCAATGAAGTATTTATCGTTCAAGTCAATGAGCAAAGAGTAGTTGTCCGTTTATGCCGTCAACAAGATAGAACGATTCAGGAATTAGAAGCTGAAATGCTCTGGCTGGATCATCTCAGCTCCTATGATATTGCTGTCGCTACATCTTTTAAAACCACTGGTGGTCGCTCCGTTTTTCCATTCACGTACAACGGAGAATCCTATTGGCTTTGTTTATTTGAACATACCAAAGGGCAGCCAGTTGATGTGATCGATACTACTGTTTGGAATGAATCGCTATTCCATGAATGGGGAAAGCAATTAGCCTCATTGCACTGCGTAGACATGCTGGGTATTCAGGGGCGACGGTCAGGTTTCGAAAAGCTGCAGCAAATGGAGCTGGAGGAAGAATGGCTCCGTCAAGCATTTCAACGGCTGATGAACCAAATGAGTGGATGGGAACAGAACGCAGAGGTGTATGGTTTTATCCATCATGATCTTCATCAAGGGAATTTTCATATTCGAGAAGGAAAACTGATCGTCTTTGATTTCGATGATTGCGGGAATCATTTTTATGCACAGGACTTAGCGGTTTCCATCTATCATGCCCTATGGACAGGTACATCGTTTCACCCTAATTGGGACGATTTTCCGAGTGTCTTCCTTCACTCATTCCTATCCGGGTATACCTCAAAGAAAACCTTGTCTCGAATAGTGCTAGAGCAGGTTTTGGTCTCCATGCAAATGAGAGAAGTCTTCCTTTATTCACTTTTCAAGAACACGTGGGATATGGATGGCCTGGAGGATTGGCAGAAATGGAAGCTGAACGAACTTGAAAATAATATTAGAAATAACAAGGTTCCTTTCCATAGCGTGATGGAGGCGTCGTTGTATTTGTTTGGCTGATGCGGGCTGACCTTGGAATGGATATAAGAATGCAAAACAGGAGGAGAAAACGAAATGTTTTCTCCTCCTGTATTTTAATTAGCCAATTACTTGTTCTTCTAGCACCTCATTCATTGAAATGCCAAGTGCTTTCGCAACTCCTTCTCCATATGCAGAATCTGCCTGGAAGCAATGGCGAATATGCCGGATCTTGATCTCTTTTGGAGCATCCCCCATGTTGCGTGCTGTATTGCCAAAGAGAACTTCTTTTTGGTCATCATTCATTAAATTGAACAACTTACCTGGCTGTGTGAAGTAGTCACTATCATCCTCGCGGAAATCCCAGTGGGCAGCATCCCCGTAAATCTTGAGTGGCGGCTCCTTGAAGTCCGGCTGCTCCTTCCATTCACCGAAGCTGTTCGGTTCATAGGAAGTCCGGCTGCCATGATTTCCGTCTACACGCATGGCTCCATCGCGGTGGAAGCTATGAAACGGACATTTCGGGGCGTTGACAGGAATTTGGTGATGATTGACTCCAAGACGGTAACGTTGTGCATCTCCGTACGAGAAAAGACGGGCTTGCAGCATTTTGTCAGGTGAGAAGCCGATGCCCGGTACGATCGCTGCCGGTGTGAAAGCAGCTTGTTCCACTTCAGCAAAATAGTTATCCGGATTGCGGTTCAATTCATATTCTCCAACTTCAATGAGTGGGAAATCCTTTTTGTACCAGACTTTTGTCAAGTCAAATGGATTGTAATTCATCTGCAAAGCTTGATCTTCCGTCATGACTTGAATATACATTTTCCATTTCGGGAAGTCTCCGTTGTCAATGCTGTTTAATAAGTCGCGTTGATGGGATTCGCGATCATGTCCGATCAACTCTGTCGCTTCCGCATCGGTCAAGTTTTCAATGCCTTGCTGGGAGCGGAAATGGAATTTAACCCAAACCCGTTCGTTGTTCGCATTGATCATGCTGTACGTATGGCTACCGAATCCGTGCATATGCCGGTACGATTTAGGAATGCCTCGTTCACTCATGAGAATAGTAATCTGATGCAATGCTTCAGGAAGGGACGTCCAGAAGTCCCAGTTGTTTGTCGCGCTCCGCATGTTTGTGCGCGGATCCCTTTTTACTGCATGATTTAAATCTGGGAACTGGAGTGGATCCCGGAAGAAAAAGACGGGTGTGTTGTTTCCGACTAGATCCCAGTTACCTTCCTCGGTATAGAATTTTAGTGCGAAGCCGCGGATATCCCGCTCAGCGTCTGCTGCACCACGTTCTCCAGCCACTGTAGAAAAACGGGCAAACATCGGAGTTTGTTTGCCGACCTCAGAAAAGAGTTTTGCTCTCGTATATTGGGTAATATCGTTTGTTACGGTAAATGTGCCATAAGCACCTGATCCCTTTGCATGCATCCGTCTTTCTGGAATTACTTCTCGATCAAAGTGAGCCAGTTTCTCAATTAGCCATACATCTTGAAGAAGGACAGGACCTCTTGGACCGGCTGTCATGGAGTTTTGGTTGTCAACCACTGGAGCACCAGCAGCAGTTGTTAGCCTGTTTTGAGAACGGTTATCATTATTGGACATGAGTGAAATCCCCCTTGGTTATTGATTTATCAATGTTCAATGATTACTATAGCAAAGTGTAATACGGAAAGCTATCATTTTGTTTATAATAATTATCGACAAATAATTCTTATCAAGAAGATATGATTATTAATATTCGACAGAGGTTTACATGAAAATGTCCGATTGTTACATCAAAGCTTGATTGCTTCTGATGGATTAAAAATGGGAGTGAAGATCTAGAATCAGATGAATGTTTTTGGGTCATAAGAAGCAAAAAGTTTTAAATGACAGATGACTAGCAAACTCATTTTAAGTATACTTTTGATAGAATGAGAGCCGGAAAGGCTAGGATGGAAGTGTGGGTATGACAAAAAGGCAGCTGGTCATCTATAGTTGCTTGACTGTTGTTTTCGTCAGTATAGTTGCATTAATCAGTGCGAATTTCATCTCTACTAAGAAATATGTTCAAGATTCCGTTCAAAGAGAAACGAAGGAGCTCCTTTCTAATTTTGTAGCTGAAACGAATCGTTTTTCTTACGAACGGATTGTAGAACTTGAGTTAATTGCAGATTATCTTCCAACTGTCATGGGAGACCGGCAAGAATTATTGCTGTATCTGCATCGGCAAAATGAAAAGATGCCTTTTTTCGCAGGTCTTGGCATCATTGATGAAAAAGGAGTCATTCTGGCATCGGATGGTTCTGAGTTTAGAGTACAGCAAGAAAAGTCTTTCCGAAAAGCCTTAGATGGAGAAATTGCTTTCAGTGATGTTTTTCGGCTGCGGCAGGATCCGACTCAGAAAGTCATTGCTATTTCGGTCCCCATTTATCAGGATGGTAAACCGCTTGGCGTGCTTTCAGGTGTAGTCAATATGTCAAATATCTTCGGGGAGATCGCAAATGAATCCCATCTGCCCGGAGGGGTTTTCTTATTAAAAAACAATGAAGTTTTCTTTTCCTCTACGGAGGAAGAACGGTTAAGCGACCTTGTACCGGATTATAGTGAGTTCTTATCGACAATCCGTGACGAACCTTCCGGATTTATTAATATTGATCAGAGAACGGCACATTACTTGTCCTATGAAATGACCTGGAATGATTGGATTGTCGTAGTTGATTCGGAAATGAACCCCGATCGGAAGCAGTTGGACGAAGCACTTTGGCAAAATGGTCTTGTTCTTTTTATTTCAGTACTTGTTGTGATTGTCATTGTTATTTATGTTAACCATATCGAACGTGAAGAAAGAAATCGGATGAAACGTGATTTGCTAACAGGGCTCGGAAATCGGCTTCGGCTAGAGGAAGATCTTGATAAGGCATTGACGGCTGAAAAAAACAAGTCATTTTCTATATTTCTCGTTTCAATCGACCGGTTTGTCGATTTAAATGAACGACATGGCTATCATATAGGTGAACGGATTGTATATTATGTATACAAGAAACTGTCAGCCTTCTCAGGGAAAGAACAGGTTTATCGTGTAGGGGAAGATCTTTTTGCTGTTTTCCGATATGGAGGCGGGTATGGGGACGAATCATTCGCTGCCCATTTAGTGGCGTTGTTCAATGAACCGACCGATGTGGGGGTGGAAGCCCCTGTTTGGATATCTGTAAGTGTTGGTATTCGACAGTCGGCATCGGGTGACCAGGCTGGAGAAATCATCCAGGACGCCGCGCATGCAAATCAAGAAGCGCAAAAGGCTGGCGGAGGCCAATACATTCGTATGACGGATGAGCTTTCTGCAGGTTGTGCCCATCGAAGAAAAGTAGAGATGCTATTGGAAAAGGCACTGGAGCGCAATGAGTTGTACATCGTCTACCAACCGATTTATAGCATTGCTCTAAATAAAATAGTCAGTTTTGAATCACTAATGCGCTGGTCATCTCCCGAACTTGGCGAAGTAGGTCCAATGGATTTCATTCCTTATATGGAAGAGTCAGATTTAATAATTCCCATTGGAAAATGGCTTATTCATGAAGTAGCCATGCAAGTAATTCAGTGGGATGAGGAAGGCTTCCGTGATTTTTCGGTCACTGTCAATATTTCAGTCAAACAATTATTGCATCCTATGTTTTTGCAAGATGTTATGACGATACTGGAGAATACAGATGTAGACCCGACGCGTCTCGTGTTTGAATTAACCGAATCGGTTGTAGTAGAAAATATCGAGACGGCAAAAGAAGTGATTTCCACTTTGAATGCTATGGGGATCCAAACTGCGCTTGACGATTTTGGAACCGGCTATTCTTCTTTGTCTATCTTGAGGTTGCTGCCATTTCAATATATTAAAATTGATCGTGCGTTTGTGCGGGAGCTGGAAACGGATAATGGATTATCCAAAGCAGTTTTGCGCGGGGTTATTGGAATTGCAGAGGAACTCGG
This sequence comes from Sporosarcina sp. NCCP-2222, assembly GCF_023168145.1. GTDB lineage: Bacteria > Bacillota > Bacilli > Bacillales_A > Planococcaceae > Sporosarcina. Next base: position 446,300 of record NZ_BQYK01000001.1, on the reverse strand, counting down.
TTTAGGAACGATTGCAGAAGGAGTTGAGAGACTCGAACAGCTTCGATCATTGGAGATGTTGGGCGCCGAGAGAATTCAAGGTTATTACATTAGTAAACCGCTATTGCCAAAAGAGGCTATCCAGACTTTAAGGAAAGATGAGTGGATATCCCAAGAACATTATGCCGGGTTGAATGGAATTAGCTATAAATAAAAAAGAGGCGCTTTCTATTTATCTACAGAAAGTGCCTCATTTTCATTGCTTAGTTTTTAAAATGGAAGTTTAATGAGATACCCGATCGTCAGGCAAAGGATAGAGGAAATGGCAGTACCGATGGATGCGAAGAGAATATATCTTCTAAAGTCCATTCCGCTTGATCCGGACATGTAACAAATAACGTGGCGCATGCCGGGAACAAAATAGCCAATCGTGACAGCCCAGGAGCCATATCGGTCAAACCATCTATTCACAAGCTGAAGCCGTTTCGGCGACAAAGAAATCCATTTTCCATATTTGTCCAAGAGTGGTTTTCCGATTTTTCTGCCGAACGTGAATGTTACCAGTGTGCCCGACATTACGCCGAGCATTGTCACCGCCATGGCAACCGGATAATTGAATGTGCCGAGTGACGAGAGATGTCCGACAAACGCGACCACCACCTCATCGGGAAGTGGCAACCCGAAAATACCAAGAGCGAGAAATATAAAAATCGCATAATAGCCATATTGTATAAAGAAATCTTGAAATTGCAGCATACAACCTTCTCCAATTTGAATGATAGTTAATTATGTCCAAATGCCGATCGACTCGCCCATCATAATATTTGTAGCTGGTTTTTGCAATAGCTGGAACGATTCGTGTTGCTCAATGAATAAAATAACGGTAGAACCAAAGGAGAAATAGCCGAAGTCCTCCCCTTTTACACAATTCTTTGTATGATTTTGTATGTGGATGCTATTGACATTCAGTGCTCCTACTTTTACAATGGCCACTTGGCCGAATGCAGTTTCCAATTCTGAAATCAATCTGTAATTTGTTGCGAATGGTCGATCGCCCAAACGCAGGCCCAAGTTATTTACAGGATAGGAAACGGTACCTAGCGCATATCTTGAAAGTAAGTTGCCATCGATTGGATAGTGAAAGTGATGATAATGACTGGGAGATAGATAAAAAATACAGTAGTAACCGTTTTCATATCGTTTTGCTATCTTTTCATCCCCCAGAATTTGCTTTATACTGTAGGAATAGTCCTTAATTAAAAAAGTCTGCTCTTTCTCTACTTTTCCCGCGGCACTTAGGACACCGTCTACTGGGGAAACGAGAATATTCGGAGCTGGTTCGATATTTCGAACACCTTGTTTTAAGTTGCGTGTGAAATAGGCTTGAAGGCTGCCGTATGTTTCGATGGCATATTCGGCTTCTGATTCGTTAATCCCATAAGCTTTGGCGAAAGGCTTGATCAATGGCCGGCTTAGCGGGGACTGGGATATAGATTTTAAAAGAGTAGAAGAAACTGGATGCCCTGTAAGTTCTACGAAATATTTAAATAAGGTTCTTTTCATTTCATTCGTCTCCATTGCAATATATTCATATTTGAAATTGATAGGGGGGAAAAACATGTTCTTATCCAGATACTTAGATTATACAAAAGTGAAATCACAATTGGCGAATGCCATTACGTTGTCCAACCTCGGGCTTGGGATTGTCGCAATTATCCTCATTACAAAGGACTTGAGTCACATGAGCCTCGTGTTCATCTTCCTGGCGGCCATATTTGACCGTTTTGACGGAATGGTCGCAAGGCACTTTCAGGCAGAGTCAGACTTTGGCAAGGAATTGGATTCGTTAAGCGACTTGGTTTCATTTGGCGTGGCGCCGGCTCTTTTAATTTATCATACTGATTTATCGATGATGTTATGGGTTGGCATTGCAGCAACGATCTTTTTCATTATAACAGGTGCAGTTCGTCTTGCGCGTTACAATGTAAAAGAATTTGATGGAGCTTTTTATGGCGTGCCGATTACGGCTGCAGGTGTCTTATTGACGCTAAGCTATTTTTTAAGCCCGTATGTGGGACCACCGTTTTTTGTTATCTTGATGTTCGTACTTGGTGCATTAATGGTAAGCAATATCCGAATTGCAAAAGTTTAATTGTTAGTTCAATACAATGTGGCAGGCCGGGAAATGAATTTATTCTCCTGGACCTGTCTTTTTATATTGGAATGCATTTCGAATCGTTACTTTTGACTTCGAGAATATCTTTCAGACAGATGATAATGGTCTTCCTGTCGATCCAAAAACGGGATAACTAAGTGGCTGCGCGATGTGTTAGGACGAATATCGGATGGGAGTAAGGTGGAAGGAGTAATTTTAATAATTAAATGGTATGGTTAATTGTAAGCATGATATGAAGGAGAGAAATGCATCTAAAAACAAAACGTTATCGCTGTCATTTTACCATACGGTTTCTTATGCATAGTCGGGGGATGTCACATCCCCCTTTTATTATGCGTAAAAATCTTTACACAAGCACTTCTTTTTAGTACAATAACTAATGTCATAAATGGAGACGTACCCAAGAGGCTGAAGGGGGCTGACTCGAAATCAGCTAGGGCGTTCACGCGTCGCGGGGGTTCAAATCCTCTCGTCTCCGCCATACATATAAGCTTTTTTGGCATACAGGAAGCATAAACATTTTGACTAAAATAACCCAATCAATTTTGAAGCCGTACTCTATTTTGAGTATGGCTTTTTTGTATTTTATATTATACTATGCCGTTCCCAACTCCGAATTGTGTTAAATCTTTTAAAATACGTCACGTAGCTGGGAGCATAGGATATTACTTTCTTATTACTCATCTGGATTTGTTCATAGTTTTTAGTTGCTTTTTTATCCGCATCAAATTCTCAAGCTTACCATCGACTACAATCGAAGGGACTGCCTGAATTGCATAGTCCATTGCCTTTTCTTTTGCTACAGTGTTTAAGTCCGCCGAATTTAGTGGATAAAGGACAACTTCGCATTTATTGCATACAACTGCATTCACTTGTTTCGTAAGCTCGTGGCATAGGTGTGTATCAGCGGTAAATATTTCAATTCGTTTCGCCATAATTATCTCTCCTTTCTGCTAAACTTTGCATTAGTGGACACATTTCTTTTGGAAGGGGCAATTGTGAGTCTGCAAAATGAACCACATTTTCTAAGAGTGATTTAAGATTGTTTAGTGTAATCAACTGTTTGTTAATTTCTTCTAATTTGGTTATTGCCTGCTGATGCATATCCTCAGTGGGGAAATGCTCCTTCGTAGTAAATATCCGTAAAATCTTTTTAATTTCCTCCAAAGTAAACCCTAAGGACTGAGCATACTTAATCATGGCAATGTCGATAATACTTTCTTCTGAAAAAACACGATAGCCTGAGTCAGTCCTCAAAGTGGGAGCAATCAATCCTCTTTTTTCGTAATATCTAATAGTCGTGATATTCACGTTTGTTTGTTTTGCCAATTCACTAATTGTCATTTTACTCATCTTCTGCCCTCCAACTGTCATTATGAACCTTCTACTATGGTATAGAGTCAATCTTTTCTATTTGAAAAATTTTTAGAGATAACAAGTCAGGTTAAAGATAGCACATTTCAAAGCATCTCAGCCTGGTTGGTTCTTCAAGTCGCCCGAAACTCAAATTCCTTAAAAACGGATGTTTTATTTTATTACACTTGAAACTTCTGGTATGCTGTGAGTAACAGAATGATAAAGTGATTGAAGGTAAATAAGCATAAAAGAAACAAACACGGGGCACTTTGTTATTTACTAGACTTTCGGAAGAGAAAATAGACCGTTTGGTTAGCTAGTCGGAGTAAGGTGACTTGAATGTTGTAAACCAAGCGGCGGATTTGACGATTGAGTATGGTGAAATTAATAATGACTTGTTAAGAAGCGCCTGAACTGGTGCTTTTTTCTCGTAATCCAATTGGAGGTGGTTCTGATCGAACGTGCGTTATCCATTTTAACAACATACTTCGGCTATTCGTCATTCCGGACAGGACAAGAGCAGGTGATCCGCCAAGTCCTTGATGGCGAAGATACACTTTGCGTTATGCCGACAGGGGGCGGTAAATCCATCTGTTATCAAGTGCCTGCCCTCGTGATGGAAGGGACGGTCCTTGTTATTTCTCCACTCATCTCACTGATGAAGGACCAAGTGGATGCGTTGCATCAGCTAGGTATCCCTGCTGCCTTAATAAATAGCACGCTGTCATCAGAAGAATATTTCGGGACGATGGAAAACGCATTGGAAGGCAAATATAAATTGCTTTATATTGCACCGGAACGTTTTGATTCTCCTTCATTTATAGAGCAAATCGGTAAAATGGCTATTTCCATGATTGCAATCGATGAAGCGCATTGTATTTCCCAGTGGGGCCATGATTTCCGTCCGAGTTATCGGATGATTAACCGGATCATTCCGTTTTTCGACAGGAAACCTGTCATTTTGGCGTTGACAGCAACCGCTACTCCAGCCGTTCGGGAGGATATCTGCAAACAACTAGAAATCGGCGATAGTAATACGGTGATGACCGGTTTTGAGCGGAGCAATTTGACATTCTCCGTCATTAAAGGCCAAGACCGGGAAGCGTATGTGAAAGACCATGTCCGAAAGAACAGCGGGGAAGCCGGCATCATTTACGCCGCGACTAGAAAAGCAGTCGACCAATTGCACGCTACATTAACGAAGATGGGATGCCAGGTCGCGAAATATCATGCAGGACTATCGGATGTCGAACGACAAAAGGAGCAGGACAGGTTCCTAATGGATGAAGCTGCTGTCATGGTAGCGACGAATGCGTTTGGAATGGGAATCGATAAGTCCAATATCCGATACGTCATCCATTATCAAATGCCGAAGAACATGGAAAGTTATTATCAGGAGGCGGGACGTGCCGGGCGGGACGGTTTGGACAGCGAATGTACGCTGCTCTTTTCTTCCCAGGATGTGCTGACGCAGCGATTCTTGATTGATCAATCCCAGGATATGAACCGGATTCCAGCGGAACTGGAAAAGCTCCAATCCATGGTGGACTACTGCCATACCGAATCGTGCCTGCAAAAATTCATCATTTCCTATTTCGGGGAAACAGAAGTGGCAGACTGCAAACGATGTGCGAATTGCACGGATACAAGAGAAAGTTTTGATGTAACGGTAGATGTTCAGAAAGTGCTTTCCTGTGTAATACGGATGGGGCAGCGCTTTGGAAAGACATTAATTGCACAAGTGCTGACTGGCTCACGCAATAAAAAAGTGCTCGAATTTAATTTTCATACGCTATCCACATATGGCTTAATGAAAGAACGGAACTCAAAAGATGTCTCGGATTTTATCGAGTTCATTATCTCAGAAAACTATCTTGGCGTGGAGAATGGACAGTTTCCAATCATTTATGTAACGGAACTAGGGAAAGATGTTTTGACCGGGAAAATAAAGGTCTTTCGGAAAGGTACCGTTAAATCAAAACAAATTACGAAAGAAGATCCGCTCTTCAATCAATTGCGCGCCTTGCGGATGCAATTGGCGCAAGAAGCGGGCGTACCGCCATTTGTTGTCTTTTCGGACAAGTCATTGCGTGATATGGCTGCAAAAATGCCGACGTCTGAAGAGGAGTTCCTGGAAGTGAATGGGGTAGGGACAGCCAAAATGGAGAGGTATGGGGAAGCGTTTATTCAGGAAATCATCACCTTCCAATCGGAAGCAGTTACCAATTAGGAAAACCAGGCAAGCGATCCGCGTGGATTGTCTGCCTGGTTTTTCTTATGCATATCTTTTCTTTTTTCTCATGCCGAGAATGGTATAGAGGGCGATGCCAATCAGAACGAATCCCGTTACCATAAATCCTCCGTTATACGTTAGATCTAAATAGCCGATTACACTGGAGCCAGCCACAACCCCGATGGAGAAGAATGCATAGAAATAGCCGTACGCTTTTCCTCGATACTCTGGTGATGAAGAGTCGATGAGCAACGAGTTAATTGATGGAAATAAAAATGCGAATCCAATTCCGTAAATGGCAAGTGCCCCAAATAAATAAACCAAATCATCCATTTGACTCAAAAACAGCATGCTCACTCCCATGATGGAAATGCCAAAAGACAAAGTGACCATTGGACGCACGCGGTCGAAGATACGGTTGATTGGCAATAAAAAGATCAAAATGGCAACGACGCCAAAGGTACTAAGAAGCATTCCTGTCATCTTCGTATCAAATCCGAGTGCTTCCACTTTCAAGGGCAGAATCAACGCCAGGACTCCTTGTGAAAACATGAGGAAAAAGGCACCTGCAAACGCACGTTGCATGCCTGGATGACGGAACAACTCGCGTACTTTGAAATGCTGGCCGGTAGTGGATTTTCCTTTCCGTTCAAAAGAAAAATTGCGCAGGAAGAAAATAGCGAGAATCGCGAGAATCAGCATGATGACTCCGTTGATCACCATGATAGAAGCAGCGGATGTTTTGGAAGCAACGATGCCGCTGTAAGCTGGTCCTATAATTGCCGCCATGCCGACAAATACTCCGGATATGGCGACGCTACGGCCTCTTTTCGATTCTTTTGCACGATTTGCAAGGAAAGTAAAAGCGGCAGGTACAATCAATCCTTCCATAAAACCATGGAGAAAGCGAATGCCAAGCAAGGAATACGGGCCAACCACGAACATATAAAGATATAAGGAAACGCTTGAAGCGAATAAGCCGGTCAACAAGACGAGGAAAGGCCCCTTCCGATCGGTCATAAACCCTGAGATGACATTGCCAATCGTGTTGGAGAATGAATAAATTCCGACGGCCAGCCCGGTCAAAAATGAGGAAGCTCCTAGCGATAGGGCAAATGGACTCATAATCGGCAATTGGGAAAACAAATCAAAAAAAGAAAAGAACACAATTAGGTACACAAAGAAACGCATAATACGGGCCTCATTTCAAAACTTCGTAGTCCTTTCTACTGTACCATTTTTGAGGGAGGAGTGGAAAAGGATAGTTTGTGAACGAAAAAAATGAATGGTAAAAGTAATGTGATAACGGTAGAATGGTAGAATAAAAAATCGGTTAAGGGATGGTGCCAGCTATGGAAGACAAAATAAAAATCGGAATTGTTGGATACGGTAACTTAGGAAGAGGCGTGGAATCCGCAATTGGGCAGAACAGCGACATGGAACTCGTTTCAGTATTTACGCGAAGAGAGCCTGACAGTGTTTCGTTATTAAATTCTGCTATTCCCGTTCGTCCATTGGCTACAATCGAGGAGTATAAGGAAGAAATTGATGTTTTGATTTTATGTGGAGGTTCCAAAAACGACCTGCCAGAACAAGGGCCAGTTCTTTCTGCTTCCTTTAATACTGTTGACAGCTTCGATACACATGCGAAAATACCTGAGTATTTCGAAAGCGTCAATGCTTCGGCTAAACCAAATGGCAAGACAGCGATCATTTCCGTCGGCTGGGATCCAGGATTATTTTCAATCAATCGTTTGTTTGGAGAAGCAATTTTGCCGGAAGGAGCAACATACACATTTTGGGGGAAAGGCCTCAGCCAGGGACATTCGGATGCTGTTCGAAGAATCGAAGGAGTTAAAGGAGCTGTTCAATATACGATTCCGGTAGAAGAAGCAGTGGACCGCGTTCGTAGCGGCGTGCAACCGGAGTTGTCCACACGTGAAAAGCATACTCGTGAATGTTTTGTCGTCCTTCAGGAAGGTGCAGATGCAGAGAGAGTGGAGCGGGACATCGTCACTATGCCCGACTACTTCGCGGATTATGATACGACGGTTCATTTCATAAGCGAAGAGGGGCTTGCAAAGGATCATGCTGCCATGCCGCACGGCGGATTCGTAATCCGAAGCGGGAAAACAGGCGAAGCGAGCAATCAAGTGATGGAGTTTTCATTGACGCTAGACAGCAACCCTGAATTTACGTCGAGCGTGCTAGTAGCCTATGCCCGGGCTGCATACAAAATGAACCGGGCGGGAGATAGCGGCGCGAAAACCGTTTACGACGTTGCGCCTGGTTTATTATCACCAAAGAGCCCGGCAGAACTAAGAAAAGAACTTTTATAAAATCACCAGTAAACAACAAGCAGTTTACTTTTGAGCAGCCCCCAATTGTATGATGATTGCAATTGGGGGTTCATTTATGAAATAAAAGGTGAAAATAGGGCACAGTACTTAAAGAAAGCATTGGGTATTATTTTTGCTGAAAAGTTTTGAAAACGGTCACAACATGACTTATACTACTCATATACGAATTGTTTAGGAGGGCGAAATAATTGCCGAAAATGGATGAAACACTAACCATGTTAAAAGACCTCACGGATGCGAAAGGCATTCCGGGGAACGAAAGAGAACCCCGTGAAGTGATGAAAAAGTATATCGAGCCGTTTGCGGATGAAATTGAACAAGACGGGCTTGGTTCTTTGATAGCCAAAAAGACAGGGGCTGCGGATGGCCCACGCATCATGCTTGCCGGCCATCTGGATGAGGTCGGTTTCATGGTGACAAAAATCGATGATAAAGGATTTCTGTCCTTCCAAACAGTAGGCGGCTGGTGGTCCCAGGTGATGCTGGCGCAGCGGGTGACGGTAGTGACAAGGAAGGGCGACACAGTAACAGGCGTCATTGGCTCCAAGCCGCCTCACATCCTATCAGCAGAAGCTCGGAAGAAACCGGTTGATATTAAAGATATGTTCATCGACATCGGAGCAAGCTCCAAGGAAGAAGCGCTTGAGTGGGGCGTATTGCCTGGCGATATGGTCGTGCCTTATTTTGAATTCACTGTCATGAATAACGACAAGTACTTGCTGGCAAAAGCATGGGATAACCGCATTGGATGTGCCATTGCGATTGATGTAATGAAAGCGTTGAAGAAAGAAAACCATCCGAATATTCTCTTTAGCGTTGGCGCAGTGCAAGAGGAAATCGGATTGCGAGGCGCAAAAACGGCTGCTGCAAAAATCCAGCCGGATATCGGAATTGCAGTGGATGTAGGAGTTGCAGGTGATACGCCGGGTGTAACTTCCAAGGAAGCTATGGGTAAAATGGGCGACGGTCCTCAAATTTTCCTGTTTGACGCATCGATGGTGTCCCATAAAGGACTTCGTGATCTTTTCGTCGATACAGCGGAAGAGCACGGCATCCCTTATCAATTTGAAGCGTTGGCAGGAGGAGGCACAGATGCAGGCTCCATCCACGTGAGCAACAATGGTGTTCCGTCCATTGCCATTTGTGTCGCAACAAGATATATTCATTCTCATGCAGCGATGCTCCATCGTGATGACTACGAAAATGCGGTCAAACTCATTGTGGAGGTCATCAAAAAATTAGATCGCGATACGGTAAACGAGATTACATTTAATTAAAATAAACGAAAAAGAAATCTTGCTCAGTTAGAGTAGGATTTCTTTTTTGTTTTTTTGAATAAGGCAGTTACCCGCTAACTAATTAATAAAAATTCATTTGACTTAATATTTATGCATGATTATACTAGAGTATACAAACTGGAAGGGAGAGATTGGCATGGTGAAATATAAGGAGAATTTCGTTGATATAGAGGGGAACTTGCAGGGGCGCGACCTGTTGAGTCTGTTAGATTTTAGCAGTGAAGAGGTTGCATACTTATTGCAAAAAGCGCATGATATGAAATCGAAAATGCAGAAGGGGATTATGCCTCCAGTGCTTGCGGGGAAGACGCTGGGCATGATTTTTGAAAAGCATTCGACACGTACGCGTATTTCTTTCGAAGTTGGAATGATTCAGCTTGGTGGGCATGCTATGTTCATGAACGCGAGAGATTTGCAAATTGGCCGTGGAGAATCCATCTATGATACCGGACATGTGCTTTCTGAGTATTTGGATGGGGTCATGATTCGAGCGAACTCTCATGAAATGGTGAAAGAACTGGCGCAGCACACATCCGTTCCTGTCATCAACGGTTTGACAGATCTCTTTCATCCTTGCCAAGCTCTCGCAGACCTATTGACGATTAAAGAAGTGAAGGGTTCTTTAAAGGGCTTAAAACTGGCGTACGTGGGAGATGGGAATAATGTAGCCCATTCCCTTGTAATAGCTGCAGCTCATATGGGAATGAACGTCTCTGTTGCCACTCCCACCGGTTATGAATATAACGAATTTTTATTGCAAAAAGCGAAAAAGCTGGCGGAGGATAATGGCGGGAGCGTCCTTGCTATGCAAGATCCGGTAATGGCTGTTCAAGATGCAGATGCTATTTATACAGATGTCTGGACTTCAATGGGGCAGGAGGGTGAATCGGAGAAACGGCTGCAAGACTTTGCGGGATTCCAGATCAACGATCAGCTTGTAGCGCACGCCAAATCCGATTATATGTTCCTTCATTGCCTGCCTGCGCATCGGGAGGAAGAAGTTTCAGCCTCTGTTATTGATGGGCCGAACTCGTATGTATTCCAGCAAGCGGGTAATCGGTTGCATGCACAGAAAGCGGTATTGGCTACATTGTTAGCGTAATGAAACAGCTATTCAAAATGGTGTTTCACCTTTCTGAAACGGAATTAGAATAATAAACAAAGCAGCAATGAAGGCGATCCAAACCAGAAAGAGTGGAGCTTGTCTCGTTATGTCTTATGAAACCAAACATCAATGAATGTTACTGCTGCAAACAGGATGTAGGCAAGGCCGAACCATATGACCCACACATTACCGGTAAATGCGATACCTTTCATCTCATAAATCGGCTTAAGAACATAGAGAGTGCCTGCTAATCCCACAGCTAAGAAAATAAAGATTTTTAACATGGATTGGATTACTTCTTTCAATAAGTTCATTGGTTCCCACTCTTTCTGTAAATGGTTACCATTTATTTTAGCTGATTGTTAGTTAGGAATCCATGATGAAAAAGAAAATATAAAAAAAGAGCCTTCAGGAAAAGTTCCGGCGGCTCTTTTCATTTTATTGCCCGGAAAACGCTTGAGCGATCTCTCCGGAAATCTTTTCTTTCTCCTGCTCGTCAGCGCGGTTCCAAAGCTTTTCAAAAAACACGCCGAGACCTGGAAGCATCTGTTCTTCGCCACGTTGAATGGCATCGTCCACAATGCCTTTAATGTCGTTTGCTGAGTTGTTTTTCATGTTTGCCGTAATGGCTTCACGAATTTGAAAGTTCATTTTTATTCAACCTCCTGCTATTAATGTGTTCAATCCATCGCCAACTATGCATCTTTTTGCTACACTAAAAAGAAAAAAGGATGTCTATGTACATGAAACGAATCGAATCTCGCCAGAATGCATTAGTGAAGCATTGGCTCAAACTAATAACAAATAAAAAAGATCGTGATAAATCGGGAGAATTTCTCATCGAAGGATTCCATCTTGTCGAGGAAGCCTTAAAAACGCAAGGTACTGTCCTTCATTTAATTGTGCGGGAGGATGTGGAACTGCCATCGCATTTCAAAGAGGCGGCTGTGCAGCAAATTGAAATACCAAGTGCAATCGCAAAGGAACTTGCTGAGACAGAGAATTCTCAAGGGATTTTCGCCCATTGTCGGCAACCTGAATACAACGAGGAATTATTTAGCGGTTGGAAAAAATTCCTGTTCATCGATGCAGTCCAAGATCCAGGAAATGTGGGCACAATGATTAGAACTGCAGATGCAGCTGGAATGGATGCTGTCATTCTCGGCCACGGTTCTGCTGACCTCTACAATCCAAAGACAATTCGATCTGCACAAGGATCTAATTTTCATCTCCCTGTAGTAAAAGGCAATCTAGAGGATTGGATTAAACGCGCCAAAGAAAACGGCGCTGCCGTTTTAGGGACTGGCCTTCATGAGGCTAAAGATTATCAAGCGATTCAAGCCCCGGCTTCATTTGCCCTATTAGTCGGCAATGAAGGAAGCGGTGTATCCGCAAATTTATTAAAGCAATCGGATGAAGTGGTTAAGATCCCGATTCTTGGCCAAGCGGAATCCTTGAATGTGGCGGTCGCGACCGGCATTCTCTTATATGCATATGCTGTTTCCGGAAACAGGTAAGGGGAATGTCGCAGATTTTGACGGTATCACGTGATGCTCCTAGTGTTGCCGAAAATATTTGATTCATGTATACTAAAAACTAAAGTGGAGGCGGAGTTTTTTTGTTGCACAGCAGCTCGGGCGTATGACCCCGAGTCTCTAGCCGCCGGCTGAATACAAATGTAAAAAGCGATGAGCGGGAAGAGTAGATGACATGCGGTCGTCAGGAAGTCTGTACCTTGACTGGAAGTACAGATCGATGCGCAGTGATTGAAGTTCACCCCGTTAGCTGCCGCCAGGACCAGTCTTCTGTAAAGGCGTGCCGGTGTAGGACCGTTATTCCAATGAAGTGATTATGCGCGTTTGCATAATAATCAGGGTGGTACCGCGATCTCGTCCTCGTCCCTTTTTGGGGGCGGGGCTTTTTTATTTTGAAAGGAGAATGACGATGGAACAGCAATTGCAGCAATTGAAAGAAGAAGCATTGAAAAAGATTCAGGATGCGCAGGGAGTCAAGGAGTTAAACGACGTCCGTGTTGCATATCTCGGTAAGAAGGGCCCTATCACCGATTTATTGAAAGGAATGGGAAAACTTCCTGCTGAAGAACGTCCAAAAATGGGGGCGCTTGTGAATGTCGTCCGTGAAACAGTTACCGAGGCATTGGAGTCCCGCATGGCTGTACTGGAGGAGGCGGCAATCCAAGCTCAGCTTGAAAATGAATCGATCGATGTGACACTGCCAGGACGTCCTGCGCCGGCAGGCAATCATCATCCGTTGACTCGTGTCGTGGAGGAGATTGAAGACTTCTTCATTAGCATGGGCTATGAAATCGCGGAAGGACCGGAAGTGGAGAAAGACTACTACAACTTTGAAGCGCTTAATTTGCCAAAAGGGCACCCAGCTCGCGACATGCAGGATTCGTTCTATATTTCAGAAGACGTTTTGCTTCGTACCCATACATCTCCTGTCCAGGCAAGAACGATGGAAGCCAAAAAAGGGGAAGCGATTAAAATTATCTGTCCAGGAAAGGTCTACCGTCGTGATAATGATGACGCGACCCACTCCCATCAGTTTACACAAATTGAAGGACTCGTTGTCGGGGAAAATATCCGCATGAGTGACCTGAAAGGCACCTTGGATTTGTTTGCGAAGAAGATGTTTGGAGCAGACCGTGAAATCCGTCTTCGTCCAAGCTTCTTTCCATTCACAGAGCCTTCGGTCGAAATGGATATTTCATGCTTCAAATGCGGCGGAGCGGGCTGCAATGTTTGTAAAAAGACGGGCTGGATCGAAATTCTCGGAGCCGGCATGGTGCATCCGAATGTATTGAAAATGGCGGGCTACGATCCATCCGTGGTGACAGGATTTGCATTTGGCATGGGGCCAGAGCGGATTGCCATGTTGAAATATGGCGTGGAAGATATTCGTCATTTCTATACAAATGATATCCGATTCATCTCGCAATTCAACCGGACGGAAGCGTAAGGAGGAGAACTGAAATGTTAGTATCTACAAAATGGCTCAGTAAATATGTAAATATCAATGGAATCGCCCCTGCTGATCTTGCAGAACGGATCACGCGAGCAGGTATTGAAGTGGACTCCATTATCGATCGCAGTCAAGGTATGACAAATGTTGTTGTCGGTCATGTGAAGGAGTGTGTCAAACACCCGGAAGCTGATAAATTGAACATTTGCCAAGTGGATGTAGGAGAAGAAACAACTCAAATCATTTGCGGCGCACCGAATGTGGCACAGGGCCAAAAAGTGATTGTCGCTCGTCCGGGTGCTGTTCTTCCGGGCGGAGTCAAAATCAAAAAAGCAAAACTGCGCGGTGAAGAATCAAACGGCATGATCTGCTCCCTTCAAGAGCTTGGAATTGAAGGAAAGCTTGTTCCGAAGTCGTATGCTGAAGGAATCTATGTCTTGCCTGAGGATGCTTTACCGGGAGAAGACGCTTTACCGCTTTTAGGCTTGGATGATACGGTTCTTGAATTCGATTTAACGCCCAACCGTTCAGACGCTCTCAGCATGCTCGGCGTGGCTTACGAAGTGGGTGCGATCCTTTCTCAAGGAATTGCGTTGCCTGAAATCAACTACGATCAAGCATCGGAAAAGGCAGAGGATCTCTTAAAGCTTCATGTGGAAGCGACTCAAGACAATCCAATGTACGTAGCAAAAGTGGTCAAAAATGTAACCATTGCGGAATCGCCATTATGGCTTCAAAACTATTTGATGGCGGCTGGCGTGCGCCCGCATAATAACGTCGTCGATATTACAAACTTCGTCTTGATGGAATATGGCCAGCCGTTGCACGCTTTCGATTATGACCGCCTTGGAACAGGGGAAATTGTTGTTCGCCATGCAACAGAAGGTGAGAAGATTGTCACACTTGATGATGCCGAACGAACACTTCGTTCCCATAATCTAGTCATTACAAATGGCACTGAACCGGTTGCACTCGCTGGCGTCATGGGCGGTGCCAATTCTGAAGTGCACGATGGTACGACGACAGTCGTTATCGAGTCGGCGTACTTCGCACCTGCTTCCGTCAGACAAACGTCCAAGGAAGTTGGCTTGAGAAGTGATGCGAGTGCGCGTTTTGAAAAAGGGGTCGATCCGAACCGTGTTCAGGAAGCTGCTGAACGTGCTGCCCAGCTGATCGTAGAATTGGCTGGCGGAGAAGTGCTGGCAGGTTCGGTCATCTTTGACGAACTCGAGAAAACGCCTGAACGCATTGTCGTCTCACCTGATTACATTAACAGCCGCTTAGGCATGAAAATTTCAATGGATGAAATGATGACGATTTTGAAGCGTCTCCAAATCCCGACAGACGCGGTCAACGGTCAACTGGTCATTGATGCGCCGACTCGCAGACAAGATTTGAAGATTAAAGAAGACATCATCGAGGAAATCGCACGTATGCACGGGTATGATGAAATTCCAAAGACGTTGCCGGTGACAGAGTCAGTGCCAGGAGGTTTAACGTCCTACCAGGCGAAACGGCGCGTCGTCCGCAATTTCTTAGAAGGAGCTGGCCTTTTCCAGGCAATCACGTATTCATTGACATCCAAAGAGCAATCACAGGCATTCGCACTTGAAACAGCTGAAACAACAAATTTGTTAATGCCGATGAGTGAAGAACGGAGCACATTGCGCCAAAGCCTAATTCCTCATTTGCTGGAGGCGCTGACGTACAATGTGGCACGTCGAATGGACTCCGTCGCACTATATGAAACGGGATCTGTATTCCTTGGAATGGAAGAAGACGGATTGCCAAAAGAGGTTGAACATTTGGCAGTAGCCATGACAGGCCAATGGGTGGATCATGCATGGCAAGGTGAGTCGAAGAATGTCGATTTCTTCGTCTTGAAAGGAATTGTCGAAGGCTTAATGAGCCGTCTTGGATTCTCCGATCGTCTTACATTCGAAAAGGCTGCAATTGCTGGCATGCATCCTGGACGTACCGCTGATATCCTTCTTGATGGAAACCGTGTCGGATTGATCGGCCAATTGCACCCTGCAGAAATGAAGAAGCGTGACTTGAAAGAAACGTATGTGATGGAAATGAACTTGGCTGATGTATTGAAGGCGGACACTGCAGAGCTGATTTATAAGCCGGTTCCACGTTTCCCTTCTATGACGAGAGACATCGCACTCGTCGTTTCTAAAGAGACGACTGCCGGAAAATTGGAGCATATCATCCGAGATGCTGGCGGCAAGCTTCTGAAAGGCGTCAAATTGTTCGATCTTTATGAAGGGACAAATGTCGAAGAAGGCAAAAAATCAATTGCGTTCTCTTTGACATACTTCGATCCAGAACGGACATTGACAGACGAGGAAGTCGTGAAAGCGCATGATAAAGTACTAACTGCATTAACTACAGAAGCGGACGCGCAGCTCCGCGGATAAAAGAATTGCCGCCCATGGAATAGGTTCCTGGGCGGCCGTTTTCATTGTTCATTCCACTTCATAGCCGATTTGCAGTCGCATGTTCATTTCTTTCTCTGATGTATCTGAATCATCGATGATAGAGAAATTGGCATAGCCCTCCATTGAATAATCACCTTTGGGGAATCCGCTATGGTCGATAATGGACTGGACAAAAACCACATAATCCTCATCGTCCTGGTTACTATATCCTCCTGCAAATTCATAACTTTCGCGATAAGGTTCTCCGCGTTTCAAGTTGGTGATAAGCAAGGGGGTATTCATCGCATAATCAACTGTATACCCTCTGGTCTTTTCATGGATCGGAAAGGAGAACGGGGAGGCGGCATGGGAGATCCGGATTTCTTCATTCTGTCCTACATAAGTCAATTCCGCATAAATCTCCGGTTTTTCGTATTCCTCGTACTTCTTCTTTTCTGAAACAAGCCGGAAAATGAAATCTCCTTCTCGCACTTCGTCTTCTTGTGGACTGTCTTGTAACTTTGGCGGAGCTGCAGCTGTATTTTTGGTTTGGCATGCCGTTAGCAGCAGGGCTGATAATAGGATCATTACAATCGCTCTCATTCTTATTCACCTCATCCATTGGTACGTAATGGACCGGGAATTGTTACTTCTTTTTCCGGGCAGCGATTTTCATTGCTTTTTCTCGATTGGCAAAGTGCCACTTGGATAACGATTTTAGTGTATTTTCTCCTTGGGACAACAGAATCCTGGCAGCGGCTTCATCCACTTTCGGGCCCGCGCCTTTAGGTAATTGAAAGCCGGTCAGAGAGCTGAGACGGTCCATTTCTTCTAGAAAAGCCACACGAGCGATGATGGAGGCTGCGGCAACTGCTACATGTAACCCCTCTGCTTTCGTGGAAAATAGTACATTCTCCCGGACAATTTCAGGAGCCGCTTTCAGATGGTTGTAATAGATGCCGCGCTCTGCAAACTGGTCAATTAGGATGTATTCCGGTTTTTCGTCTCCCATTTTCCGAAGGACATGTTTCAATGCCTGGTTATGAAGCAGCGCTTTTATTTTGCCTTGCGACCATCCTTTTTCTTGTACTTCGTTATACTTGTCATTTTTCAAGGTCAAGACAGAATAGAGGAGTGTTTCTTTCAGATCAGGTGCAATCTGCCTCATCCAATCGTCCGTCAATTGCTTGGAATCCTTTACACCCAGTTCCTTCACGAGTTCAATTTGCTCATTCCTGACAAAGCATGCACAAACCGTAATAGGGCCGAAGAAATCACCGGTTCCAGTTTCATCAGAGCCGACTATGGAAAGGTTGGCGAGATTCGGAGGCATCGTATCACCTTGCGTTTTCGTTTTTATACCGGCAGCTTTAGCGGGTAAATCTGATCCAGACCATCCCGCTGCTTCACGGGTTGAGCCGGCGCCTTGGAAGAGCACTTTTCCGGACTTATAAACAGTTATGGCAGTATCGTTCAGCTTGGCGGCAAAAACTACCCCAGGTGCATTTCGATGTATTTTATTGTTTTCATAATGCTTCATCAAACGGTTCATTTCTTCTTTTCCTAAAACGATCACTTGTTGGCTCATTTGCAACTTCCTTTCCCCATCTACTGACATATTGTACAATACTACAAGGTGGAATAACTATTGCTAGAGAAGAACCTATGGATGGCACATCCTTTATTCACAACCAAAATGGTTTCATGTTATGATGGGGTACAGAGTGCTGTACCGTACTTGTCCATTTCCTCTGTTCGGTTTGGGGAACTGTTTCATATTATTTGATCATCAATGGCCGCAGCGCCTGTTGAATCGGAATCGGGAGGTCGGATTATTGGAAGACGAGCAGAAGACGCGCGTTTCGGTCGATATTTTTGGGCAGACATATACGATAGTCGGCGATGAATCTAGCAGCCATGTCCGTCTCGTTGCCTCCATGGTCGACGATAAAATGCGTGAAATCAGTGCCCGGAACCCTTATTTGGATAGCGCCAAAATTGCGGTTCTGACTGCAGTAAACAGCGTGCATGATTATTTGCTGTTGAAAGAGAAGATCGAACGGTTGGAAGAAGAATTGAATAAGTTGAAGGGTTGACGGACGTTTATGCTTGATTTAATTATTGTGTTCCTCCTGCTCGGAGGATTGATCACCGGATTCAGACGTGGCTTGGTCGTGCAAGCCATTCATATGACAGGCTTCATTATTGCGCTGATTGTCGCTTACATATACTACAAACCGCTGGCTGAAAAATTTGTCCTATGGGTTCCTTATCCAGGGGTAACCGCAAATTTGAAGCTGAGCTGGGCTGTCGAGCAGATCGATTTAGATGAAACCTTTTACCGGTTGCTTGCCTTTGTCCTCATTTTCCTTGCTGTGAAATTCGTGTTGCAGCTGATCGCATCGATGTTTGATTTCCTGAAGTTTTTGCCTGTGCTAGGTTTTCTTGCACGTTTTGGCGGAGCGGCGTTAGGATTTGTGGAGTTCTATATTTTGATATTTTTTGTTCTCTATGTATTTGCCATGATTCCGATAGATTTCGTGCAGGGAATCATTGATAACTCTATTTTAGCCAATACGATGTTTGAACATACTCCGATCATTTCAGAGACTGTGAAAAAATGGTGGTATATTTATAAAAGTTGACGGCTTCCCCGACGTGAGGGAAGCTTTTTTTGAAGGGACATATGGAGGAGGCTGATTTTGTTGAATAAGAAAACAATCATCCGGACGTTTGAAAAGATTGCTTTATATATGGAGTTGCTTGGGGAAAATCCTTTTAAAGTGGGGGCATTTCGTAAAGCAGCCAATGTGTTGGAATTGGACCCGAGAAGTTTATCCGAAATGGATGATATTTTAACTTTGAAAGGGATTGGCAAGGGCACAGGCGCTGTCATCATTGATTTGCTGGAAAAAGGTGAATCCGATTTGCTGAAAGAATTGGAAGAGGAAGTGCCAAAAGGATTGATTCCTTTATTGCGCATCCCTGGACTGGGTGGAAAGCGGATTGCGAAATTACGAGAGGCACTCGGAATTGATTCCGTGGAATCGCTGCGTGCAGCCTGTGAAACGAATGAAGTAAGTAAATTGCCCGGCTTTGGTAAGAAGACGGAAGAAAAGATCTTACATGAAATTGAGCAATTGGGCACGCGAAAAGGCAAACTCCCGGTTTGGCAAATTGAGCAAATCGTCTTCTTCATCGAGGAGGAATTGCGCCAAATCGCGGACATTCAACGGTTCTCGGTAGCGGGCAGTTTTCGCCGCGTAGAAGAGGAGAGCAGCGACGTCGATTTCATTATCGTGACGGACAAGCCTTCCAGTGTCAGGGAGGCTATCCTGGCAGCACTGCCTGTCGAAGAGGTGATTGCTGCCGGGGATGCGAAGTTATCAGTAACGCTAGATATGACGGATCTAGTCGATGCGGATTTCCGCTTTGTGACAGACGAGCAATTCGCCACCGCAATCCATCATTTTACCGGTTCCAAAGATCATAATGTGCGAATGAGGCAAATCGCCAAATCCCGAGGCATGAAGATTAGTGAATACGGTGTTGAGCTTGAAGATGGGAATGTCCTAACGTTTGATTCCGAAAAGGAATTCTTTGCTCATTTCGGTTTGCCTTTCATTCCGCCATCGCTACGAAAGGATGGCAAGGAAATCGACAAAGCAAACGAATTGGACGGTCTCATTTCACTTGCTGACATTCGTGGGGATTTCCATATGCATACGACATGGTCGGATGGAGGCTATTCGATTCGTGAAATGGTGGAGGCGTGCCGCAACAAAGGCTATTCGCATATCGTCATTACCGACCATACACAATACTTGAAAGTGGCAAACGGGTTGACGCCTGAACGGCTTAGGGCACAAATGGCCGAAATCCATGAATTGAATGAGGAATATACCGATATTGAAATTTTTACCGGGACAGAAATGGATATTTTGCCGGACGGACGGCTGGATTTTGAAGATGATCTGCTGGAAGAGCTTGATTTCGTCATCGCATCAATCCATTCCAACTTCAATCAAAGCAGAGAACAAATCATGGAGAGGCTGCATTCCGCTATTTCCAATCCCCATGTTGATATGATTGCTCACCCGACCGGAAGAATTATCGGGCAAAGAGAAGGCTATGATGTGGATGTGCCGCAACTGATTGAATGGGCCAAGCAATACGGTAAAATCCTGGAGCTGAATGCCAATCCGCATCGTTTTGATTTGGCTGTTGATTATTTGGCGATGGCGCAGGAGCAGGAGGCAGGAGTAAAAATAGCGATTAATACGGATGCTCATGCGACAGATCAGTTACGTTACATGGACATCGGCGTTCGATACGCACAAAAAGCATGGTTGAAAAAAGAGACGGTCGTCAATACATGGCCGCTGGAACAATTCATCCGTGACATTATACGGAAGTGAAAGGAAGTGTAAAGACATTGGAGAAACGTGTCTTGAAAACACTTGAATTTGATAAAGTCAGAGCGCTTGTGGCAGGGCATTGTACTTCCACGGCGGGTCGGACACACATAGAGAGGCTTGTGCCGGTCAGCGATTATGACCGGGTTGTCCAATTATTAGAAGAGACCGATGAAGGGCTGGCTATTTTACGAGTGCGAGGCAATGTGCCGATGGGCGGGATCAGTGATGTGAAACCGCATGCAAAACGTGCACAAATTGGCGGTATGCTCAGTGCCTATGAATTGATGGAAATCGCCAATACGATACGGGCCAGCCGGATCCTGCGCCAGTTTATTGAATCGGTTAATGAAGATGAGGATATTTCAATCCCACATTTCATGGAGAAAAAGGAATCATTGCCAATCCTTACGGGACTAGAGCATGAAATTAACCATGCCATTGATGACAACGGACATGTTCTCGATAGTGCATCCAGTACACTGCGGTCCATCCGCCAAAGCTTGCGCATTCAAGAAGGCCGGGTGCGTGAAAAACTGGAAAGCTACACACGTGGGCGAAATGCCTCTAAAATGCTTTCCGATTCGATCGTCACGATACGAAACGATCGGTACGTTATTCCGGTGAAATCGGAATATCGATCCCATTTTGGGGGAGTCGTCCATGACATGTCCTCTTCGGGTCAGACGCTATTCATTGAACCGGACGCCGTTGTACAAGCGAACAATGAAATTCGGACGTTGAAATCAAAAGAACAGGATGAGATTGAAAAAATCCTTCTTGCTTTGTCTGCAAAAGTGCAAGAAATAGCCCATGAGCTATTCGTTCTCGTCGATGTGCTGGCAGAAATCGATGTCATATTGGCGAAAGCGAAATATGGAACGGCTAATAAATGCACGAAGCCTGCTGTTAACCAGGAAGGCTACATTCGACTCGCCAAAGCACGCCATCCACTGATTCCTGCGGATGAAGCGGTAGCCAACACGATTGAATTTGGGAAAGACATTACGACGATCGTCATTACAGGACCGAATACAGGCGGGAAGACCGTTACATTGAAAACGGTCGGCCTCTGCACCTTGATGGCACAAGCCGGCTTGCCGATTCCTGTTTTGGACGGTTCTGAAATCGCCGTGTTTAATTCGGTCTACGCTGATATCGGAGACGAGCAGTCCATTGAACAGAGCTTGAGTACCTTTTCTTCTCATATGGTGAATATCGTTGATATCCTGAAAAAATTCGATTCGCAATCATTGTTGATTTTTGATGAGTTAGGATCAGGGACCGATCCGCAAGAGGGAGCGGCCCTCGCTATTTCCATTTTGGATGAAGTGCACGGGACAGGTGCGAGAGTCATGGCTACAACGCATTATCCGGAACTCAAGGCATACGGTTACAATCGGCCAGGCGTGGCAAATGCGAGTGTGGAATTTGATATCGATACGCTTAGCCCGACCTACCGATTGCTAATTGGTGTACCAGGACGAAGCAATGCGTTTGAAATTTCAAAACGGCTTGGTCTTGGCGAACATATCATCAAGCGTGCCAAAGGATTTACGGGCACAGATCGTGGCGAAGTAGACTCGATGATCGCTTCCCTGGAATCCAGCCGGGTCCAGTCGGAGAAAGATGCCGAACGGACACATGAGCTTTTATTGGAAACGGAACAGTTGAAGCAGGAGCTCGAAAGCAAGTTAGCTGAGTATGATCAATTGAAAGATCGGCTAGTTGAACAAGCGAAAGAAAAAGCGAAAAAGATTGTGGATGAGGCTCGGTCAGAATCCGAATCAGTCATCTCTGAATTACGTGCTCTCCGTTTGAATGCCGGAGCAAGCGTCAAGGAACATGAACTGATTGAAGCGCGTAAACGGCTGGAAGGCGCTATGCCTGCCGAGGAAAAGAAGAAAGTGAAAGCAAAAGCGGCACCGCGTCCATTGCAGCCGGGCGACGAAGTGAAAGTAGTCACATATGGGCAGAAAGGGACGCTGGTTGAAAAAGTGTCCGACAAGGAATGGGTTGTCCAAATCGGCATACTAAAAATGCGTCTGGATCAATCCGTTCTCGAATACAGCAAACCGGAGAAAGAGAAGGAACCGGTCGTTTCCGCTTCCGTAAAAGGAAGAGATTCATACGTGAAGCTCGAACTGGATTTGCGCGGGGAGCGCTATGAAGACGCCATCCATCGCACGGAAAAATATTTGGATGACGCATTGCTGTCAAATTACCATCAAGTATCGATTATCCACGGGAAAGGAACTGGCGCATTGCGTCAAGGAATCCAAACCTACCTGAAGAATCACCCACGCGTAAAGAGCTATCGATTTGGCGAAGCGGGTGAGGGAGGTCACGGGGTGACAGTCGTTCAGTTGAAATAGGTACTATTTCGCTTCATTTTTGAAACCTTTCGCTCGCTTATCCGTATAGGATGGGATGATTGAAACAATAAAGGAGCCATATTGATGTCGAAAACAGGATTTTGGAGTCATCCTTTAGTTGAAACAGCAGGCTACTTCAGCGTAGTAGTGCTTTGCCTCATCGTTTCCATGGTATTATTCGAGTTAGTAACGAAATACAGGAACTGGGAAGAAATAAGAAAGGGCAATCTAGCGGTCGCCATGGCAACGGGCGGGAAAATATTTGGTGTCGCCAATATATTCCGTTATTCCATCGAACAGCACAACACACTGCCGCAAATGATCGGCTGGGGACTGTACGGATTCGTATTGCTGATTTTTGCGTACTTCCTTTTTGAGTTCCTCACGCCTAAATTCAATATTGATAAGGAAATCGAAGAGGACAACCGATCCGTCGGATTTATTTCATTAACCATTTCCGTAGGTCTCTCGTTCGTCATTGGTGCCAGTATTTCATAGGAGTCGTTGAAAGTGGAAAAATTATCAAAAATATTACTTGTAGTCTGCGTCGTATTTATACTAATCGGCGTTTACTGGATGATGAAACATACACCTTGATCTATCACAGATCGAGCTTAACCTGCAGGCAAACTCATGCGTGACTTGAGTTTGCCTGCAGGTTTTTTGTATTCGTTAGGAAGAAGTAGAAAAAACTTGTGTGCGGTTCGAAAAAATTCTAATGATTCAACTGAAACGCGAGAATTTCCATGTTTTCGCCTGCTGCTGGTCGCGCTGTATGCTTTTGACCATCTAGAAATTCCTTTGATCATTGAGCGTACTTTTCACCTGAAATCTACGAGCGGTTCGGAAGAGGATACGAGCGGTCATGGGTATATACGAGTGGTTCGAAGGAATAAACGAGCGGTTCAACCCTTTCATCTAAACGTTGGAATTCCCATATCATCGCCTGCACCGGGTCGCGCTGAATGCTTTTGACCATCAAGAAATTGAATCAATCGTAGATGTAATCTCTTGTCCTAGATGTCCTGAGAATAAACGAGAAATTCACCCTTTCTCGCCTCAATTTCATGCCATACAAAGGTTGTCACCCTTCACCGAAAAGTACAAAGCAGCTATTTTTTAATAGTCTCTAATTGAGAAGCAGAAATTCTAATCGAATAAGACTTTAGAACAAGGTATTATTTAGCAGAAAATCTAATATTCTATTTGAAAGCGGATTCATTTATAGATATAATTGATTAAATAAGGAATTTTCTAAGTATTGATAAGGGGGGATTCATGATGACAGCACGGCCTTGGCTGGATTTATATCCGGCTGGCATTTCGAAGACGATTGAGTATGATCAAGTTCCGATCCAACAGTTTTTGACGAATTCGGCTCAAAGGTTTCCGGACAAAACGGCTATGCATTTCATGGGGAGAAATATCACGTATCAGGAGTTCTATGAATCGGCGCTAAAGTTTGCGAACTATTTACGGTCAATTGGAATCGAAAAAGGGGATCGAGTGGCTATTATGCTACCCAATTGTCCACAAAGCGCAATTGCGTATTACGGCATTTTGTACACGGGTGGAATTGTCGTTCAGACCAATCCGCTCTATACGGAAAGGGAAATCGCTTATCAAATGGCTGATTCGGGAGCGAAAGCGATTATTTCCTTAGATCTTCTGTTCCCGCGGATTTCTAAGGTGCTGAAAGAAACAGAACTTGAGCATGTGATCATTACGGGCATCAAAGACTACTTGCCCTTCCCGAAAAATGTGATTTATCCTTTCATCCAGAAGAAGGAGCATGGATTGACAGTGAAAGTGGAACATAGGGGGATGAACCATCTCTTCACTGAAATTATGAAAGTTGGCAGTACGGATACAATCACATACGAATTCAATTACGATACCGACATTGCGCTGCTTCAATATACAGGGGGAACGACAGGACCGCCGAAAGGAGTCATGTTGACACATGCGAACCTGATCTCGAATACGCAAATGTGCCGCGAATGGCTCTATCAATGTGAAGATGGAAACGAGACGGTTATGGGAATTTTGCCATTCTTCCATGTGTATGGAATGACGACAGTCTTAATTCTTTCTGTTATGCTGGGGAATAAGATGGTACTATTGCCAAAATTCGATTTCGATACTGCATTGAAAACGATCGATAAGCAGAAGCCCACTTTGTTTCCTGGAGCGCCGACGATTTATATTGGCTTGTTGAACCATCCGAAACTGGCGAGCTTCGATTTGTCTTCCATTAAAGCTTGCATTAGTGGTTCCGCGGCTTTGCCGGTAGAGGTGCAGGACAAATTCGAACGGTTGACAGGCGGCAAGCTCGTCGAAGGATATGGATTGACGGAAACGTCCCCAGTCGCCATCGCAAATTTTGTGTGGGATGGCGAGCGAATCAAAGGCTCCATCGGCGTACCGTGGCCGGATACGGATGTTTGCATTCTTGGTCCGGATAGTTCGGAACCGCTCCCTGTCGGTGAAGTCGGAGAAATTGCAGTAAAAGGTCCTCAAGTGATGAAAGGCTATTGGAATCGTCCAGAGGAGACGGCAGCGACTTTTCGTGACGGCTGGCTGTTGACAGGGGATCTCGGCTATATGGATGCCAAAGGTTATTTTTACGTGGTGGATCGGAAGAAAGATATGATCATCGCCAGTGGTTTCAATATTTATCCGAGAGAAATCGAGGAAGTGCTATACGAGCATGAAGCGGTTCAGGAGTGTGTTGTTGCAGGTGTGCCAGATCCATACCGCGGTGAAACGGTGAAAGCCTATATTGTTCTGAAGGAAGGCAAAGAGGCGACGGAGGAACAATTGGACGCGTTTTGCCGACAACAATTGGCATCTTATAAGGTACCAAGGCAGTATGAGTTTCGGAAAGAATTGCCGAAAACGGCAGTCGGGAAGATTTTAAGACGCGCTTTAGTGGATGAAGAAAAGAAAAAATCTGAAACGAAGTTAGAAGCATCAGTATAACGCTTGACGACAAATGAATAAACGATTAATATGAAAATATGAATGAATCATCATTCATATTTTCTTTTTATGATGGTGGTGAGGATAATGAAGCGGGATAAACCAAAATACAAACAAATCGTAGATGCAGCAGTCGTCGTCATAGCCGAAAACGGGTATCACCAGGCACAAGTGTCGAAAATCGCCAAAGAGGCTGGTGTCGCCGATGGGACGATCTATCTTTATTTCAAAAATAAAGAGGATATCCTTATCTCGGTATTCCGTGAGAAAATGGGGATTTTCGTACATAAGCTTGAAGAAATATTGAAGAAAGAAATCTCAGCAACAGAAAAACTGTTCAAGATGATTGAAAATCATTTCAAAGTTCTGCATGACGATCGCCACCTTGCCATTGTGACACAGTTGGAATTGCGACAGTCGAATAAAGACTTGCGTTTCCGCATTAATGAAGTACTCAAGGAATACTTAGGCCTGCTCGATTCCATTTTGAAGGAAGGGATCGAAAATGGCGAGTTTGATGAACGGCTGGACACCCGGCTCGGCCGCCAAATGGTTTTCGGCACAATTGATGAAACCATTACATCCTGGGTAATGAACGATCAAAAATACGATTTGATGAAACTTGCTCCCGAAGTGCATCGTTTGCTCTTGAATGGAATGAAAGCGTAATCATCGCGAATGAATCTGTTTGATCATGCAATTATCACATTGTAGTAGGAAGGGATTGGTGTTGAATGGAGTGTATTGGGGTTTCTAAGGAAGACGGGGTTGCCGTTCTGACTATTGACCGGCCACCGGCAAATGCTTTGGCAAGTACGGTCATTAAAGAAATAGGGGAAGCGCTGGAACAGATCAAAGATGATCAGTCCGTACGGGTAGTTGTATTGCGCGGAGAGGGAAGATTTTTCTCGGCCGGTGCCGATATTAAGGAATTCACCACGGTTGAATCAGGCCAGGAATTCACGGTTTTATCCGCACAGGGGCAAGAAGTGTTCGAGCGTATCGAAACATATCCAAAACCGGTCATCGCGTCCATTCATGGGGCTGCCCTGGGTGGCGGGCTTGAGCTGGCGATGAGCTGTCACATCCGCCTTGTAACAGAAAAGGCGAAGCTTGGTCTTCCTGAATTGCAGCTCGGATTAATTCCGGGATTTGCAGGAACACAGCGTCTGCCGCGCTATGTCGGTATGGCTAAGGCAGCTGAAATGCTATTGACGAGTGAACCGATCAGCGGGGAAGAAGCAGTCCGGCTTGGCTTGGCGAATCATGCCTATGCAGAAGAAGAGCTGTCTGACAAGACGATGGAACTAGCGAAGAAAATAGCGAAGAAGAGCCCGGTTGCCATGAGAGCCGCCCTTCGGATGCTTCAATATACGAAATCCGAATCCTACTATGAAGGTGTAAAGGCGGAAGCGGATTCATTCGGTGAAGTCTTTGTTTCGGAAGATGCCAAAGAGGGAATACAAGCGTTTATTGAAAAAAGAGAACCTGAATTTAAAGGGAATTAATAGAGGAGGTTACTAGAATGAATATTTATGCGTTAGTGAAACGTACTTTTGATACGGAAGAGAAAATCGCGGTAGCAAACGGAAAGATCGTTGACGACGGTGCTGAGTTCATCATCAATCCTTATGATGAGTATGCAATCGAAGAAGCGATTCAGCTCCGTGACGAGCACGGCGGTGAAGTAACTGTCATCACAATTGGTGATGAAGAGGCTGAAAAGCAACTCCGCACAGCACTCGCCATGGGTGCAGACAAAGCAGTCCTTATTAATACCGAAGACGATTTGGACGAGATGGATGAATATACAGTCGCTAAAATCGTAGCGGAATATTTAAAAGACAAAGATGCAGATTTGATCTTGGCTGGGAACGTAGCGATTGACGGAGGCTCTGGCCAGGTCGGACCGCGTGTTGCAGAGTTGTTGGGTATTAATTATGTAACCACGATCACGAATTTGGAAATCGACGGCACATCCGCTAAAATTGTCCGCGACGTGGAAGGTGATTCCGAAACAATCGAAACGTCACTCCCACTTCTAGTAACAGCGCAACAAGGGTTGAACGAGCCTCGTTATCCTTCCTTGCCAGGAATCATGAAAGCGAAGAAAAAACCGCTTGAGGAACTGGAATTGGATGATTTGGATATCGATGAGGACGATGTGGAACCAAAAACAGAAACTGTCGAGATCTTCCTGCCGCCTGCAAAAGAAGCTGGCCGGGTGCTTGAAGGGGATTTGGCAGATCAAGTGAAGGAACTAGTAGACCTATTGAACAAAGAAGCGAAAGTGCTATAA
Source organism: Sporosarcina sp. NCCP-2222 (assembly GCF_023168145.1). Taxonomy (GTDB): domain Bacteria; phylum Bacillota; class Bacilli; order Bacillales_A; family Planococcaceae; genus Sporosarcina. The sequence continues at coordinate 418,314 of NZ_BQYK01000001.1, read as the reverse complement.
AACGATTTTCATATTGTAATAGGAGGGACTCATTATGTCTAAAAAAGTATTGGTACTGGGCGAAGCGCGCGAAGGAGCTTTGCGTAATGTATCGTTCGAGGCGATCGCAGCAGCAAAAACAGTTTCGGGCGGCGGAGAAGTCGTCGGGCTGCTCGTTGGAGATGCTGTACAATCGTTAGCAGAAGAAATGATCCAATACGGCGCAGACCGTGTCGTGACGGTAGAACATCCTCATTTGAAGCATTACACTTCCGATGGGTACGGCCAAGCATTTATGGCTGTTTATGAGCAAGAAAAACCAGAGGCGGTCATTTTTGGCCATACAGCGAACGGGAAAGATCTTTCTCCTAAAATCGCGAGTAAATTGGGAACTGGTTTGATTTCAGATGTGACAGCTATCGAAGGAGAAGGGGATGACGCACTGTTCGTTCGCCCAATCTATTCAGGCAAGGCATTTGAAAAAGTGAAAAATAAAGAAGATCTTCTATTCTTTTCGATTCGCCCTAACAATATTGCGCCTTTAGAGAAAGATGCAGGCCGTTCTGGTGAGGCGACTTCTGTTTCTGTCGACATTACGAATCTACGTACTATTATTAAAGATGTAGTCCGCAAGTCTACAGAAGGCGTCGACTTGTCAGAAGCGAAGGTCGTCGTTGCAGGTGGCCGTGGCGTAAAAAGCGCAGATGGTTTCAAGCCGCTTGAGGAATTAGCGAACTTGCTTGGAGGCGCGGTAGGTGCATCCCGTGGTGCGTGTGACGCGGATTACTGTGACTACTCTTTGCAGATTGGCCAAACAGGAAAGGTCGTCACGCCAGATTTATATATCGCAGCTGGCATTTCCGGTGCCATCCAGCATATGGCGGGCATGTCCAACTCCAAAGTAATTGTGGCAATCAATAAAGATCCGGAAGCCAACATTTTTAAAGTGGCAGACTACGGAATTGTAGGCGACCTATTTGAAGTCATTCCGATGATGATCGAAGAGATTAAGAAGGTTAAAACGAATTAATGAAGGCGGGCTCCCCATCGCTGAGGGAGCCTCCTTTTATGGTCAAGCATAAATTTAGCCCCCTTTCTAGGGGCATGCTATAATTCATGAAGAGTTGTATTTTTCAAAAGGAGGAATTACAAAATGGCTATCGTACATGCTACTGATTCAGACTTTAAAGATCAAACAAAAGAAGGACTTGTATTGGTCGATTTCTGGGCTACTTGGTGTGGGCCTTGCAAAATGATCGCTCCAGTTCTTGAAGAACTTGATGGCGATTTGGATGGCAAAGCTAAAATCGTAAAAGTGGACGTTGACGAAAACCAAGCAACTGCTGGTGAGTTCGGCATCATGTCCATTCCTACACTTGTTCTTTTCAAAGATGGCGAAATCGTAGATAAAGCTGTCGGTTTCCAACCGAAAGAACAACTGGCTGAAATGATTGAAAAACACGCGTAATTGACTACGAGAACCGGGAACCTATACAGGAACCCGGTTTTTTGATAGGTGATATAGATGAATGACTTAATCGAACAAAAACTCGCTCTTCTGCCTGATCTGCCAGGCTGTTATCTTATGAAAGACAGGCAGGGGACGATTATTTATGTGGGGAAAGCAAAAATCCTGAAAAACAGGGTGCGCAGTTACTTTACGGGCAGCCACGATGCGAAGACTCAGCGGCTTGTCGGTGAAATCGAGGATTTTGAATATATTGTCACGTCCTCCAATATCGAAGCGCTGATACTCGAATTGAATTTGATCAAACAATATGATCCTAAATACAATATTATGCTGAAGGATGACAAGACTTATCCTTATTTGAAGCTGACATCCGAACGGCATCCTAAACTCATTGTCACCCGGCTGCTGAAAAAGGATAAAGGGAAGTATTTTGGTCCGTATCCAAATGCGACGGCTGCCCATGAAACAAAAAAGTTGCTCGATCGGCTTTATCCTTATCGGAAATGCCATACCTTGCCGGATCGTGTCTGCCTTTATTACCATTTAGGACAATGTCTGGCCCCATGTGTCAATGAAGTTGCAGTCGAGACGTATAAAGAGATGACTGACAACATTACCCGTTTTTTGAATGGCGGCTATAAGACGGTGAAAAAGGAACTGACCGAAAAAATGCAAGTGGCGGCAGAAAATCTGGAGTTTGAGCGGGCGAAGGAATACCGTGATCAGATTGCCAACATCGAGGCTGTCATGGAAAAGCAGACAATGACAATGAATGATTTCACGGATCGTGATATTTTCGGTTATGCAGTAGAAAAAGGGTGGATGTGCGTCCAAGTCTTTTTCGTACGGCAAGGGAAACTGATTGAACGGGATGTCTCCATTTTTCCACTTTACCAGGATCCTGAAGATGAATTCCTCACGTATATCGGGCAATTTTACGGAAAGACGGGTCATCTGCTACCGAAGGAAATCTTATTGCCGGACGGAGTCGATTTGGAGATCGTGAAGCAGCTGCTCCAAACGAACAGCTATATTCCACAGCGCGGGAAAAAGAAAGATCTTGTAAAGCTCGCCGCGAAAAATGCAAAAATATCGTTGCAGGAAAAGTTCCAGTTGATTGAGCGGCAGGAACAGCGCACAATCGGCGCATGTGACGAACTCGGCGAGGCCATGAACATCGCTACTCCATTCCGAATTGAAGCGTTCGATAACTCGCATACTGGTGGTGTCGATGCTGTTTCGGCCATGGTGTCTTTTGTTGACGGCAAACCGAACCGCAAGGATTACCGCAAGTATAAGACCAAAACAGCTGCAGCACACGACGATTATGGAGCAATGCGGGAAGTGGTCCGAAGGAGATATATCCGGGTGTTGAAAGAGAATCTGCCTTTACCTGACTTGATCATTATTGATGGAGGAAAAGGGCAGATGGAAATTGCACGGGAAATCATTGAGGATGAACTTGGGTTATCCATACCGATTGCAGGGTTGGCGAAAGATGATAAGCACCAGACGGCCCAGTTGCTTTATGGCAATCCAATCGAGATTGTACCATTAAAGAAGACGAGCGAAGCTTTTTATTTGCTTCAGCGTATACAGGACGAAGTGCATCGGTTTGCGATTACGTTTCACCGGCAACGGCGGGACGCTGGTTCTCTAACTTCTTCACTGGATTCGATTCCTGGCGTCGGTGCCAAGCGGAAAAAACAGTTATTAAAGCATTTCGGTTCAATGAAGAAGATAAAAGCAGCCAGTGTAGATGAACTGAAAGAGGCGGGGCTTCCGGTTTCTGTCGCTAAACAGGTAGTGGAGCACTTCAGCGGAGAAGGGAAAGAGGAGTAGAAAGTTCTGCATAATATAACTTTCGGATAGAGGATGCATGGGAAGCGAAAGAATGCCAGACTGTCGCCTTGCAGACAAAGCGATGGTCGGCTTTATCCACAAGATCGAGTCTAGGGAATGCAAGGATCAATTTTCTACTATTGTTTTGACATCCCACTTGGCAATAAAACGGACACGGTCATGCTGGGTTTCTTTCTGTCCATAGCATTCGGTCAGAAAGCCATTCAGTTTTTGAAGCTGTTCGGCAATAAAACCCGCTTCCAATTGAAATGACCGATTTTCAATGAGGAGTCGTTCGAACGGACCTAATACGAACTGCATCTCATCTTTGTCTTCTTTTTCCAATATAAGTTGACCCCATCCTGCTTCTGTAAAAAAGGAGGGCAGCTCATCCGTTTCAAAGATTGGGAACTTCCGTGCGACATCCTTGCCCGACCAATATAAGATGTCATCTTCGTGCTTTCCTAAGATCGTAGGCAAAACATGATCGCGCAATATTTCGTATCCGAGCCGTGTCGGTGTTTCATATGTAGGTTTTTCCACTTGTCATGCAATCCTTTCGGAAGAAAAATCTGGTTGTGTGTTTCCAGTAAGTAAGGGGTATATAAAAGTCCAGATCGCCTTGACCTGCTCAAAAGTGAGGAGTACAATGTACATGTTATATATTGTACCATGAAGAGCCATGCCGTCAAAGGCTCATGGGACGATCAGTTCTGCAATTGATTTGCTGGCTCATATATAAGGGAGGGTAAAAGACTTGTCGAGAGAATCAGATTTTTACTTGCGCCGACTGCATTCATTGCTCGGAATCATTCCGGTTGGGTTATTTGTTACCCAGCACTTGGTAGTCAACCACTTTGCAACTCGCGGTGAAGAAGCATTCAATAACGCGTCCAATTTTATGGGGAACTTGCCTTTCGTTCTTTTCTTGGAATGGTTTGTTATTTATATTCCATTAATGTTTCACGCGTTCTACGGTGTCTACATAGCTTTCACTGCGAAAAACAATGTACAGCGCTATGGGACGTTCCGTAACTGGATGTTCCTTCTTCAACGTGTGACGGGTGTATTCCTCGTCATTTTCATTGCATGGCATATTTATGAAACACGAATCCAAAAAGCTCTTGGAACAGAAGTGAACTTTGATATGATGCATGACATCCTATCGAATCCGTTCATGCTTGTGTTCTACATTCTTGGTGTGATTTCTGCAACTTTCCACTTGGCAAATGGCCTTTGGTCATTCTGCGTTACTTGGGGAATTGCACAATCTCCACGTTCCCAAACCATCGTATCTTATATTACGATCATCGCATTCTTGGTTCTTTCCGTTATCGGCGTTCAGGCTTTGCTTGCATTCGTTTGATCCGGGAGAGCTGGCATATAAGAACTATGTGACTATGTAAAATTTGAGGAGTGAAACAATAATGGCTAAAGGCAGATTGATTGTCGTCGGAGGCGGTCTTGCAGGCTTGATGGCTACCATCAAAGCAGCAGAAGATGGAGTCTCAGTCGACTTATTCTCGCTCGTTCCGGTGAAACGCTCCCACTCCGTATGTGCACAAGGCGGCATTAACGGAGCAGTGAACACGAAAGGGGAAGGCGATTCACCAGCCATCCACTTTGACGACACTGTGTACGGAGGAGACTTCTTGGCTAACCAGCCGCCAGTCCAAGCAATGACTGAAGCGGCACCGGGAATCATCCGTTTGATGGACCGGATGGGAGTAACTTTCAACCGTACTCCGGAAGGATTATTGGATTTCCGCCGTTTTGGTGGTACATTGCATCACCGAACGGCTTTCGCTGGCGCTACAACAGGACAGCAACTTCTTTACGCACTTGACGAGCAAGTACGCCGCTTTGAAGTGGCAGGCTTGGTTCAAAAGTACGAGCACTGGGAATTCCTTGGCATCATCATGGATGACGAAGGGGTTTGCCGCGGTATTAAAGCGCAAAATATGAAAACGATGGAGATCAAAGCGTTCAAAGGTGATGCTGTCATCATGGCGACTGGCGGACCTGGGATCATCTTCGGAAAATCAACGAACTCTGTTATTAATACAGGTTCTGCGGCATCCATCGTCTATCAGCAAGGTGCTAAATATGCGAACGGTGAATTCATCCAAATCCATCCAACTGCGATTCCTGGAGACGATAAGCTTCGCCTCATGAGTGAATCCGCTCGTGGTGAAGGCGGACGGATCTGGACGTATAAAGATGGCAAGCCTTGGTACTTCCTTGAGGAAAAATACCCGGATTACGGAAACCTTGTACCACGTGATATTGCAACACGTGAAATTTTTGATGTCTGCGTGAATCAAAAATTGGGTGTCAACGGGGAAAACATGGTATACCTTGACCTTTCCCATAAAGATCCGCATGAGTTGGATATCAAACTTGGCGGTATCATCGAAATCTATGAGAAATTTACAGGGGAAGACCCTCGTAAAGTTCCAATGAAAATCTTCCCTGCCGTTCACTATTCAATGGGTGGCCTATGGGTTGACTACGAACAGCACACTAGCATTCCTGGCCTCTTTGCGGCGGGCGAATGTGATTATTCACAGCACGGTGCGAACCGTCTCGGCGCTAACTCGCTTCTTTCTGCCATTTACGGCGGTATGGTTGCAGGTCCGGAAGCTGTCAAGTATATGAGAGGCGTAAAACGGACGGCTGAAGAGCTTCCTTCCTCCATTTTCGAAACAGCTATTAAAGACGAGCAGCAGAAGTGGGATGAAACCTTGAAGATGGACGGTACGGAAAATGCGTACGTTCTCCACCGTGAACTTGGTGAAGTCATGACGGATAACGTTACGGTTGTTCGTTACAATAAGAACCTTCAAGAAACTGATTACAAGCTTCAAGAGCTTTTGGAGCGGTACGAAAACATCAATATTACGGATACACAAAAATGGTCTAACCAAGGTGCGACATTTACTCGTCAATTGAAGAATATGCTATACTTGGCTCGCGTCATTACGCTGGGAGCATTGAATCGTAACGAAAGCCGTGGAGCCCACTATAAGCCGGAGTTCCCGAACCGTGACGATGATAACTTCTTGAAGACGACGATTGCGGAATTCGATGGCAAGTCTGCACCGATTATCTCTTATGAGGAAGTCGATGTATCATTGATTCCACCTCGTAAACGCGATTATTCCGCGAAGAAAGGAGATTGACGGAAGTGAGTGAGCAAACTACTGCCGTAAGAGAGGCAACTGCTAAAAAAACGGTCCGTTTTGAGATTCAACGCCAAGATACTCCTGATTCCAAACCTTATTGGGAAAGCTTTGAAATAGACTATCGGCCGAATATGAACGTCATTTCGGCTTTGATGGAAATCCGGAGAAATCCGGTAAATGCAGAAGGCAAGAAGACGACACCTGTAAACTGGGACATGAACTGTCTGGAGGAAGTTTGTGGTGCTTGTTCGATGGTCATCAATGGCCGTCCGCGTCAATCTTGTACAGCATTGATCGACCAATTGACACAGCCGATTCGCTTGGAACCAATGCGTACGTTCCCGGTTGTCCGTGACTTGATTGTCGATCGTGAATTCATGTTCGATTCCCTTAAGCGGGTTAAGGCGTGGATTCCAATTGACGGTACGTATGATCTTGGCGACGGTCCTCGTATGCCGGAACGCAAGCGTCAATGGGCTTATGAGCTTTCCAAATGTATGACTTGCGGTGTATGCCTTGAAGCGTGCCCGAACGTCAATGATAAAACGAACTTCATTGGTCCAGCTTTGATTTCCCAAGTTCGCTTGTTCAACTCTCACCCAACTGGTGCGATGAACCGTGACGAGCGTCTGGAAACACTTATGGCCGATGGCGGTATCGGTGAATGCGGTAACTCGCAAAACTGTGTCGTTGCTTGTCCGAAAGGAATTCCTTTGACAACGTCCATCGCAGCGATGAACCGTGCAACTACGGTACAAATGTTCAAGAACTTCTTCGGAAGCGACCATATGGTAGACTAAGATTTGCGCAAGAGCCTCTCAGCGGGTAACGACCCCTGGGAGGCTTTTTTTGGTTTCGGATTCCTTTTACTCGTTATCTTCAAATATTCTTTCCAATTTGTTATAATAAAAGAATGAATGTTCATTCATTTTAATAAAGGGAGAGATGATCATGATACCAAGCTATATTGGGGACTATGCAACATGGGAAGCAGGGTTTGAGTTTTCGGTTCCGGTGACGGTGCGTTTTTCGGAAACAGATATGTACGGACATTTGAATAACACGGTGACATTTGCCTATTATGAATATGCCCGCATCGAATTTCTAAAAACAATCGGCCAGATGGAAGATTGGCTGGATCCGCAGGGAACGACCATTCCTGTCGTTGCGGATCTACAATGTGATTACAGAAAACAAGTGTTTTTCGATGAAACGGTTACTATATATGTGAAAGCGGCCTCTATTGGAAACAGTTCGGTCGACCTTCATTATATGTCGAAAAATGAAAAAGGGGATGTTGTATTTACGGGACGGGGTTCAATTGTTCAAGTAAACCGGGAAACAGGTCGAGCTGTTCCATGGACCGACGCACAAAAGTCGCAGTTCCTAAAGAAAGTCGCCATCTAGCCGGCACAGCATAATCCCTCCTGACATATTGTAAAGTGAACGTTGGATAGGAGGGGCGCGTCTTGACAGGAGAAATGAACAACCGTTCTTTGCTTACAGCAAGGGAAAGAGAGATCTTTGATCTTTTGGTAGATGATCATACGACAAAAGAGATCGCAGGACGGCTCGGCATAAGCGAAAAGACTGTAAGGAACCACATCTCGAATACGATTCAAAAACTCGGGGTTTCAGGCAGAGCTCAAGCAATTGTCGAATTGTTGCGATTAGGAGAGTTGAAACTGAATTAAGCACGAACGATTGGTGGTTGTCACGAAATAGCTGCCAGCATTGTCTAACCAAAAGGGTACTATGAAAATATTGTCTATGTCGTTATTCTGTAAAACTGTTGCGTTATGAAAGAAAAAAGGTGACAATAAGTACACAGTATTTGTTTTGTGGGAGCTGGTTAACGTGTTGGAACAACAACAGTCACATCCCGACAGCAATGAGAATATCGCACGTATGGAGAAGGAATTGCGGTATATTGCAGGGATCATTAAACAACAAGGTCGCAAAATATTAAGCAACTATACGATTACACCTCCTCAATTCATCGCCTTGCAATGGCTTTTTGAACATGGTGATATGACAATTGGCGATTTATCGACAAAGATGTATTTGGCCTTCAGTACCACTACTGATTTAGTAGATCGCATGGAGAACAATAATCTGGTTAAGAGAGTTCGTGACGAACAAGATCGTCGTGTCGTCAGGATTCATTTACTGAGTGAAGGCGAACGCATCATCGAAGAAGTGATCGAAAAGCGCAGAGACTATTTAAATTCCGTGTTGACTGATTTTAATGATGATGAGTTACAGGAATTTTCTCGTATGTTGACAAAATTACACCAAGAAATGCAGAAGGATTGAGGGGTTCGTGTGGAAGCACCAATAGGAGTGATCGATTCAGGTGTCGGGGGCTTAACTGTTGTCAAGGAGTTGCTTAACCGGCTGCCTAATGAACCGATCGTATATATAGGCGATGATGCACGCTGTCCATACGGTCCGCGATCAGCAGAAGAAGTTATCCAGTTTACTGTCGAAATGGC
>NZ_BQYK01000001.1:370665-409211 GCF_023168145.1 Sporosarcina sp. NCCP-2222 | reverse complement strand
GCATTGCAAGCATCAGCGACCGGTGAGATTGTCGTTCTCGGAACCGTGGGCACTGTAAATAGTGAGGCGTATGCGGAAGCAATTCATCTGTTGTCGTCCCGTGCTTCTGTTTTTCAATTGGCTTGTCCGGATTTCGTTCCAATTGTCGAAAGCGGCAGATATAAGACGAATGAAGTCAGCGGAATCATCCATCAGACACTGAAGCCGCTTCAAGAGGTGGCGTTCGATACAGCGATATTGGGGTGCACCCATTATCCACTCTTGCATGACCATATTAAAGCGCAGCTGCGAAGCGATGTAACGATCGTTTCCTCTGCTAACGAGACCGTGCATGATGTGGAAAAAGCTTTGATGGCAAACGGGCTCGCGAGCGATGTAGCCTCCGCGGCAACGCCTATTTTCTATACGACAGGAGAGGTGCATGAATTCCGCTCCATCGTATCAGATTGGCTGGAGATCGAGGAACCGATTGTACAACAGATAAAATTATAACGGCCCGGGTATCCTGTAAAAAGGATATCCGGTTTTTTGATTTGAGGAAACGGACTATGGTAAGATGATGGCTGTACTGATTACGTGGAGGTGACCGGCATGAGACATGACGGAAGAACAGAAGAAATGATCCGCCCGGTTTCCATTGAGACCGATTATTTATTGCATCCGGAAGGCTCTGTCCTCATAACGGTTGGCAATACAAAAGTAATTTGCACCGCATCCATTGAGGAGCGCGTACCGCCTTTTTTAAGAGGGAGCGGCAAAGGATGGGTGACTGCTGAGTATTCCATGCTTCCGCGCGCTACGGGGCAACGGACGCAGCGAGAATCGTCTCGTGGCAAGGTAGGCGGGAGAACGATGGAAATCCAGAGGCTGATCGGCAGAGCCATGCGTGCTGTCACCAACTTGGAAGCGCTCGGTGAAAGGACGATTTGGATAGACTGTGACGTCATCCAGGCAGATGGGGGAACCCGTACAGCTTCGATCACAGGAGCGTTTGTGGCAATGGTCCTAGCGGTAACAAAGCTATCGAAAGAGAAAGAACTCAAGGCTTTCCCGATTATCGATTTCTTGGCGGCAACAAGTGTCGGTAAAACAGAAGAAGGCACATTGATTGTGGATCTTGATTATATAGAAGATTCCTCGGCGGCGGTCGACATGAATGTCGTCATGACAGGCAGTGGCCAGTACGTTGAAATTCAAGGCACTGGAGAGGAATCGACGTTTTCCCGTGATGAAATGAATGGACTGTTGGATTTGGCTGAAAAGGGAATCCGAGAGCTGTTTGAACAGCAGAAACAAGTCTTAGGCGAAGCGGGTCACTTGATTGGAAAGAAAGAAGAGGAAGCAGAATGAAACAAGTGTTGATTGCAACGAACAATGCCGGCAAGGCAAAAGATTTTGAAGCACTGTTAGGGCCATTCGGCGTAAAGGTCCTGACGTTGAATGATCTGGAAGAAGACATTGACGTAGAAGAGACAGGCACGACTTTTGAAGAAAATGCAATCTTAAAAGCAGAAACGGTATCCCGCTTATTGCAAATTCCCGTCATTGCAGACGACAGCGGTTTAGAAGTCGATGCACTGGACGGCGCTCCTGGCGTCTACTCGGCTCGTTACGCGGGTCCCGCTAAAAAAGACGATGCCAATATCGATAAACTGTTAAGCGAGCTAGAAAACGTTTCTGAAGCGAATCGCACAGCGCGATTTCGTTGCGTTCTGGCGGTTGCAGGACCAGGTATCGAAACAAGAACCTTCTCAGGCAGCTGCGAGGGGCTCATATTGGATGAAAGAAGAGGTTCGAACGGATTTGGGTACGATCCCGTCTTCTATTACCCGGAGAAAGAGCGCACCATGGCACAAATGGCACCTGAAGAGAAAGGTGCGATCTCGCATCGGGGTGCCGCTCTAGCCCAGCTGAAAACATTTTTGCCGGAATGGTTACAGGGACAGGCATGAAAATCATAGTATTAAGTGATACGCATGGCGATTTGGAAACGGTGCAGGCCGTTTCCGCTATGCCTGCCGACGCCATCTTTCACTGCGGTGACAGTGAACTGACCCTGGATGCAGCCGTATGGAAAACAATGAGAACAGTGAAAGGCAATTGCGACCGGGAACGTCAATTTCCGGACCAAGTCGTTCAGCGCGTCGGGAATAAACAGATTCTCGTCGTACATGGACATCAGCATGACTGCAATCGGTCCCTGTTGCCCCTTTACTATGAAGCACTCGAACAGAAGGCGGACATTGTCCTATTCGGCCATACCCATCTGTATGGAGCAGAAATGAAAGACGACATTTTATTTCTTAATCCCGGCAGTCCTGTTTTGCCGAGAAGAGGGAAAGAACCGACCTACGCCATTATCGAATGGGAGCAGGACGCAACTGTCTCATTTGTCAATCCGCACAATGAATTGGTCGATACATTGCAAATAAAGAATTTTTAAGAATACCGTTGACTTTATTGCGCAACCTGCTTATAATAAAATTTGTCCTTGGGAAACGTTGGAGTACCAAGAGCATGTCTCAGTAGCTCAGCTGGATAGAGCACACGCCTTCTAAGCGTGCGGTCGCAGGTTCGAATCCTGCCTGGGACGTAATTGAACCAGTCACAAATTATTGAAATGATTTGTGACTAAGATGGGATTCTGTCAGTGCTTCAGTCACTGTGCAGAATCCCTTTTTTATATCAACGAAATGTATCTTCCGATTCAACTGAATGGAGGATTTTTTTTGTCGAAAAAGTCAGGATTATAAGATGCGAACTTCTCGTTTACATAAACACAGGTGCGTACCGGGGGTGCTCTTGATAGCATCTTTTTATTTTAGCAGGCAATGAACATTGGGAAAATTCCTTTAATGAAGATACGATTCAGGCGTTTCCCAATATGCTTCTATCCTTTGTCCCATTAGAACTTGTCGCATATGGTATATGGAAGAACCATTCCCTCCTAACGGATAAGTCAAAGGGACAGGAGGAAAGATTAAAGCGAAAGGGGTTGAAGTAATGTTTATAAAACCGTGTTACGGTCCGATTACCTCTCTTTACACTCTTGAGCGGAAACACCCTATTACCGGCAACGTTCAGCCACATTGGGGTGTAGACTTTGGTGATGACAAAGACAATACAATAATGGCAGCGGGGCAGGGGGTAGTACGATTTATCGGGCGTGGACATAAGTCGGCGGGTAATTACATTGTTATCAAGCATCCCAACGGATGGGAAACAGCATACCTTCATCTGGCTTCCATCAGTGTAATTGTCGGCCAGTCAGTTGGACAAGGCCAAAAAATCGGAGTTAAAGGGATGAGCGGTGGAGCAACAGGCATCCATTTGCATTTTGAAATTAGTACGGGCACATGGCCAGGCAATTACAAAAATAACGTGAATCCATTACTTTACATCGAAGATCCCGATGTAAGGGAGTTGCAGCGAAACTTAAATAAGTTAGGGTACAAGCTTACTGAAGATGGCATCTATGGCGTCGCAACAATTAATGCTGTCACAGACTATCAAAGTAAGAATAAGCTTACGGCTGACGGGGTGGCTGGGCGTTTAACAGTCGAATCAATCGTCAAAGCATTGCCTACCTATATTACAGAGGAGGAACCGGTCATGCCAGAACCAAACGTAGACATCGTCAGCCCGTCGCATAAAGAAGCGTGGGAGTGGGCGAAGGAACAAGGCTATCTCAACGGAGAACGTCCGAAAGAGCCCTTGACTCGCGAACAATTCGCAACGGTTCTCAAACGTTTCCATGATAAGCTTGCGAAATAATCTACCTATCCTATGAACGGGTCTATTAAACGTTACTTTTTAAATATATTTTTGCAGACTTGCCCTGTCATTTAATGGATAGGGCATTTTAAATACTAAATAATAATCGTAATAAATGTACTATAATGAGGGTGTCAAGTGGCACGTTTGATAAATAAACTACTTACTTTGAACCGATCCACCAACAAAACACTACCTGAGTTTAGTCAACGGGTCCTTGATCGGATAGGGCTTAGTTAAGTGTTAAATTTATTAACATCAGATTAAGGAGTGAAGTACGAATGAATACAAAACGCTATTATGTTTCCATGTTTTTGTTTTATTAATATTAATAACGTGTGATGTGTATTTTGGTTTCAATTGGGTGTTCAGGTGTATGTATATAACTTTATTTATAATTAATATGACAAGTACAACATTAAAATTTAGGAATGATCATCAATAGGACATAGTCGTTTTTTTGTCTTTCTAACTAACGTTTTCTGGAGCTTATAATGCAAGAATAGGGTGAGATAAAACAGCCATTGAATTGGCCATTGTGAGAGCATAACATAACAAAAGGACCTGCATCCATTAACACAAGTCCTGTATTTATTAAAGTAAACCCCAATGGAATAAGTATATTTCTTTACATTCTTTACATGCTATTGCCAACGTCTTACTAAATATCACTTTTATTGCAATGGAATATCCAGTTCGATGTTTTCTCCAATCGGATTGAAGTAATAGTCAAAGTATATTTTTGCTGTTCCATCATAATCTTGAAATTTCGTCGTCTCAATTTCGTACTGCTCATCTCTTGAAATTTTCATCTCTGTAATTTTTAACGGCGTACCATCTTCCTTTACAGCATTATATAACCTTAAAAATTTGCGTCCATTCTCCCCTTTTCTTACAGCAACTGCTATTTCTTGCTGTTCTACGGAAATTTCCCAATCGAAATAATCAGGTTTCGTGAGTACTTCTTTTGTGCCAAAATCGACTTCTATAAAATCCTCGCCCTTTGGAACTGCTTGAACAGCCCCAATATTAATGGTGAGGGAATCTGTCTCGTGAAAATAATTACTTTGCACATTGAGCGTAATTTTACCGTCACGGATATCACCGTGTTTTGCAATTCCATTTACGATACTATATCTTCGCTCACCACTATCCGTCATGACTGCAATATCATCAAAAGCTAATATTTGCATTGTATTCGCTTCATCTAATTCAATATCTATGGCCGTTTTTAATGGAGATCGTCGAATTTGTGTTATTGTAAATTTCTGACCGTCTATATCTACAATACGATTCACAGCAATCACTTTTTCTAGAGCGATTTCGTTTTGTAATGTAAATGGTATCGTTATTTCAATATTCCCCTTATCTACATCCTCAAAATGAAAAACGGCCTTAAATTCCTTCGTAGTATAAACGATTGGCTCTGAAAAGCTATATTCTACTAAAGAAGAAATGTATTGTTGATTATCTGAATGACTGGTAAAACGCGGACCTGGTATTTCAACGTCTCCCTGGAACAATTGAACGTCATTTAAGTATAAATTCGACATATCAAATAAAGCATCGGCATCATAAAAGAGTACAAAGCCCGAATGATCAGCAATCACGCCTTGCAATGTTAACGATAGGCCCTTTTCAGACTCCGTTACATTGATCTCTTCAAAGTATTGATTGTCTACAATGTCTTCTATCCCAGCATCGGTTCTAACCGCAGATACAAGTGCATTAAAACCAGGTATTTTTGCAATATAACCAGCAAAAGTAGGAGAAACACGAATTGAAAATAGAATAGTTATGCAAAACAAAGCAACTAGTGCCACAGGTACAATACGCTTCTTTGTTCTTTTTTCTCGCTGAACTTTACGTAAGGTATCTATTCGAATTTGTTGAAGTTTCTCCTTTGGAACGGCAATCGGTGGTAGTTTACTCATAGCCAGTCCTCCTTTTCTCCGGCGGAATTTCTTAGCTTCTTTAATATGTGGTGAAGCTTAGACTTTACCGTGCCTTCCGGAATTTGATTAAGTTCTGCAATTTCTTTGTTTTTTAGTTGTTGAAAATATTTCATATAGACGAGTTGTTGCTCCGACAAAGATAATTGTTCCAGTAGTCGCTCCAAATCAGAATAGATGACCCATCCAGATAGGTGATGTTCTTCAATTGGAACGGTTGGTTGTCGTTTCCTTAAATGGTCTTTACAACAATTGATTAACACTCGGACGAGCCATGTTCTGGCATATTCCTGCTTTTTAACGGTATGCATTTTTTTTAGTGCCTTGTAAATTAACTCCTGCATTACGTCTAAAGTGTCTTGTTCATTTTTCATATATGTAAAAGCCATGCGATATAAAATCTCTTCATCCATTTCAATCAGTGAAAGTATCGCTTGATGATTCCCACTAATAGCACGCTGCACGATGTCAACTTCCATCCTTATCGCCTCCTTCCTTAATTAGACGCAGCCTTTCTTCTTTTCGTTCAAAAAAGTTTTTCCTACCTTCAACTAATCTACAGAAGGTACTTCTTTTGTTAGAATTAGTTCAAAAAGACTTTCAATCTTATAAATGAATTCGATCATATCCCCGAAATCTAAGAAATGATTAATGTATCCTTAGCTCTGATGGATATAGCATACGTCTTCTAAGCATACGGTCCGTGGTTGGAATCCCTCCTGGAACGTTTCCTGTAACCTATAGGGTGAATAAAATATTCGTAGGAATTTTTTACTATACATTCCTCTTCACAATTGGTGAAATATCTTGTCGGAATGAGCATTTATCCGTAAACTAATGAAACATATGGATATATCTGTTATTCTGTGTGTAATTGTAAATCAGTTTTTGTGAAGAGAATTGGATCTGTGAACGATGAAATTTACGAGAGATAAAAAACTAATGGAGGGGAAAGAATGATTAAAAGTAAACCTGGAGTTTTAATTTTATCAAGTGTAATTGTACTAGCGATCATCTTTTGGTACATGCAAAAAGAGCCATACAGTACAACACGGGTTGTCAATTCTTTATCTGAAAAATTTGAAATACAAAGTACTCAAATTGGTATTACAGATCCTGTTATATCGATAGATGTTTACGATAAAAATGATATACCCGAAGTTGAAAAGTATTTAAAAGAAAATTTGTTTAAGGATGACTTGAGACATTATGAAATTGAAATATTCTCACGGTGGTCGTGATTTTGTATGGAGAACTACCTTGGGATCTGCCATCTACGAGAAAACTTATTTCTGAATTTTGATTGTTCCTTTCGATAGCTTTGATTAGCCTAATTTCTTGCAATACCTAAGCTAAGTATCGACCACTACGTTTCGTTTCTGCAATTTTATTGCGCTAGAGTTATTCAACCAGGGGATAGAAATGGCAGATAAATTCTGCTAGATTCAAGTATTCACCCTCTAAGTATTAGACGACGTTCTCTAATCTAGGGATGGTTAAGGTAATCTATAATCCGTTTTCTTACCTTGCTTACTCTTTTCCTCTATTAGAGTCAATTGCCATTATTATTTTGCCAAAATGAAAAAATTAAGCCTGCAGCAGTTTAGTTTAACTGGAAGGTCTTCCAATGATGAGGGGGGAGAAAATGAGTAAGAATATATTTGTCTCGGCAATAATTACGTTATTCTTGTTAGTTGGCTGTTCACAAAAAGAAACATCCCCAAAGGCAGATGATAAAAATAGTAGTGAAATAAAGAAGGAAGTCTTTATACCGACCCGGGATAGTATTTTAGAAAATGGCCGCTATCCAATAAATGATAATGGGCAAACTTATGGTCCTAATATGGGAGACGCGACGATTGCTCTCGGAGAACCTGATTTACTGTCGGCATTAGGTGAAAACGGAAAAATAGGTTATGTTAAAAAAGTAGATTTGGAAGGTCCTCAGCCTAGAACTCCTGCAGAAGCCGTAAGACTCACAAAAGAAACTAAACCAAGAGAAATTCCTTTGTATGACGTTGATGGAGAGACTATTATTGGTAAGTTTATTGTAGGTCGATAAAACGGTTCGTTTATTGCACAACTTACTAGTAAAGAGAAAATGCTATTAAAGTAACGGTTACTTTCTTGAAGATGATTGAGCTGCTTAGACGGCTCTTTTTTCTTATTCAATTAACAGGGCAGGTTAGTTGAATTAGGAAATGAGCCTTTCTCTTAAAAGTAACGTCTAATTATAAGGGGTGTTATGTATAAAAAGGATAGTTGCTTTTACATTATTTATGGTATTGCTTTGTGTATTAGTTGGCTGTCATCAAGAAGAAAGAATAAAAGCTTCAAAAGCAGAGACACAACAAACTGAACAAATTAAAATAAGACCGTTTACAGTAGAAGAGCGCCAAAGTGAAGGGTATAAAAGTCTAAAAGAAGTTGTTACATCGGATGAAATAGAGACCGTTGTCGAGATATTTGAAAACGCTGAATGGAAAGAACACATTGAGGTGGATATGGCACTTCCTCCTGAATATCGTTTTACCTTAGGTTCGATTAACTATGCAATATGGGTGACACCAAATAGGGATAGATTAGAGATAATTGCTGAGGGGCAGGCAAAATATATCAAACTGCCAGTAAAGGAATCAGAAGATTTATTTAATATAATCACTGGAAAAGAACTTTAAGAAAGAAAATAGTTATTCAACTAACGGCTGCTTTATGCGAAGAACATTGAGCTTTTAGCTGGCTCACAATGTTCTGAAACATGGCGGGTTGGTTTCAACATAGCTCTTTATGTATTAGCTCTGATAGAACCAGCTATATAATAGTTTTCCAACCCATAAAGCAATTAAGATCCAGACAAAGATAAAAAGAGCACCAACAAACCAATTTTTTGGTTTACCGTCTTCTTTAATTTCTTCAGCTCTAACTCTATTTTCTTCTATTACTTGGGATGGGATTAATTTAAGAGCCAATGATATACCTAGAGGGACAATAATTAGGTCATCAAGATATCCTAAAACAGGTATAAAATCTGGGATTAAATCAATTGGACTGAAAGCATAGGCTACAACACATATTGCGAATATCTTGGCGAACAAAGGAGTTCGAGAATCCTTGTAAGATAGATATAGAACGAATAAATTACTTTTTAGTTTTCGTGCAAAGTTTTTAAGTTTATTTATCGTATCCATTGTTATCCTCCCTAATTTAATTAGTATAAATTAGATAAATTGTGAGGTAAACAAATGATTTATCATGAAGTTCGAATAAAAGGTTAACAGGAGGATTTCGATCACTATTGCTGTATGGCTGTAATGAAGGCGAAAGGCAACAGGTTACTTCAGCAGCAGAAAAAGATAGTTCAGAAAAAGAAACTGAAAAAGACTTATTAGCATTGTCGGATGAAATATTTTCACTATTGAAGGAGTCGAACTATGGAAAAATAGATGAGAAGGTTGATCCGGAACACGGAGTTACCTTAGCGTTCTATACAGATTTTGGTTATCCCGATGGATATGGGGGGCAGTATGTTAACTTATCAAAAAAGGAGATTAGTGAAATAAGTGATACAAAGTATTTATGGGGAAGTGATGAAGCAGAAACGAAATATGAAATGTCCTTAGATGAATATGTTCATCATTTCCTCTTAAGGCGATGGGGAAGGGATGATGTTTATTATAGTTTGGAAGGATGGTGTTAACTGATGTGGAAGGACTATATATGCTCGGTGTCAAAAGAATACTTCTTCCAGCCCCCAGCAACTAATGCTGAAATAATTCGCATTTCAGAGGAACTAAATGTGAATGCTCCACAAAAGTTGTTTACATTACTGAGTGAAACGAATGGAGTTTTTGACTGTTTTGGCTGTCCTTTAATATGGTCAACTGCACAAATTGTACGGGATAATTTGTTTTTTAGAGGTTTAGGTGATAATGAAGACTTGTATAAGCCATTTGACAACTTGTTATTTTTTTCGGATAGCGGCTGTGGTGACTTATTTGGATATAAGTTGGTGAATGGAAATATTCAAGCAGAGGATATATATGTGTGGAATCACGAAGATGATAGCAGAATGTGGGTTGCTTCATCATTAGAAGAATTTATTAAAGGTTGGATTACTGGAGAAATTACTACATAGATAAAGATGGTTAAATATGAAAGTTTCCAAGACCTTAATTCGATAAATTGATTGTTGTACAAGACCTGATTGCTTTGTTTTATGGAGACCAACAAATTAGGAGATGAAAACTTGAATGCCCTGCAAATAAAAAAGCATTATTTTAAACAGGCTACCATCTTTCAAACATGGGGATTTTGAAACAATACTTCTGCATTGGTACGCACATCCAGCTGCACTTCAGTCGCATTAACAAAAGAACTTCACAACGGTAAAGGCAATGATGAACCTGCGAGATTATATGAACTTGCTGTGCAATGGGTGCTCAGCAATCCGGATCCTACTACTTTGGAACAGCCCGAGTATAAGTGGTAACGTATGTACAGCTTCTCATAGATGCCAGCTAGATAGAAAAAACTATTAACTACTCAACTCAAAGGGCTAAGACGGTTTTTCTAAAAACTGACCTGGGGGAGAACGACGCTTTTCGTCGTAGTCCAGTATCATAGTAGTTCTTTATAACATTGTCACTTTATAATAGCTTAAGAATGGAGGTACGGTATATGGTCGAATTAAGCACAACGGAAATATATTTTAAGACAAAAGATATTGCCAAACGAAACGCCTTATTAAAGCAATTCGTGTTTGAACTACCAGAAGACGGAAAGGACTTCTTTTTAAAAGCATTTAAAAAAGAACGCTATCTGGATATGCGACTTACCGCCATTAGAGGATATGCCGCCTTTGCAAGCGAAGAAGAAGTTGCCGTTTTAATGAAAAAGATGTTGGAAATTTTAAAAAAGCGCCCTGAGAGTACACCCTATAATTATGAGGAATATGAAATCTTGCGCTCCGCCTTTTTGATGCCCTACTTGCTAGAAAAATATCCTTATGATTGTTTCAAGGTTTTTAATGGGCAACTAGAGAATCAGTACGATGACATGCCTGAAGTTTTCAAAGGAATATTCACCTGCAATGATAGAGGTGAACATGTCCAACTAAAACCCCCAGTGGTAGTGCGGAGACAAATGGAAGATTTTCGGCGTGGATGTAAGGTGAAAAATGAGTAGAAGGTGAAACTGTTGAATGTCACGCAAATCAAAAAAGCTCTGTTTAAGCAAGCCGTCATCTTTCAAACAGGTGGATTCCGGCCGACAGAGGAAGTAGGGGAAAGCTGGATTGGCAATGTTTTATGGGGAAAAGAAGGGGAGACGGTACCTTCCAATTTTGACCCGATTTTTACAATGTGTCTGCACAATTTACCGTTCGTGCCGAAAGAGTTGAGCAGTTATCGGTTGATAACAATATACATGGATTTTGATGTGTTTAATCATATGATCGAGGATGATTTATCTCCTTTTTTCAAAATTACTTGTTATAAGGAACTGGATGGATTGAAAAAGATAAATAAACAATCTGAGAAGATAAAGGCTTTTCCATTAAGTCCTTCCTTCATACATAACGACACACCTGCTTGGGAGGATTCTGACAGCATTGGTGAAATAGAAAATGAAATACTTCGGCTTGAAGCAGATGAGGATATTGAGTATTACGAAGATATTGTGGAAAATATCTACCCCACTCATAAACTGGGGGGGTATCCTTCTTTTATCCAAGGCGGAACTTCTCCTGGGGTAAGTTACCCTTTTGTTTTTCAAATAAGTTCGGATGAAAAGGCTCTTTTCAACATTGTCGACAGCGGCAGTTTTTATTTTTTCTTCAATCAAGAAAAACAGGATTGGTTTGTGCATTGTGATTTTTATTAATGCTGAGAACCCCTTGCTGCGATGAAGAGTTATGGGCCTTTAAAGGAACATTTACTGTTCTTGGAGAGTTACGCTACATCGAAACTAAGAAGCAGAATCCCAAATAGCAACCAAAGTTTAGCGAGCCGGCTTCCGAGGTGGATAAAGGACGCGAGTAATAAAACCGAGTTGAGTAAAGCGATCGAGAGATTAAAAAAGAAATTACGATAAACACGTCCATTAGGATTCGGAGGAGCCCATGAATATAGCTGTGACACAAAAAAGGTTGGAAGACTTGAGTGACCTTACTTACGAGGTCCATATTGGCAAATCGAGTGAAGTGGATTATTGCGATATCATGATACTCAAGTTTATAGGGGAGTATCGATTTGGTTCGCAAGGCAATTCAGATGCGCGTTTTATGCGTGCCATTGGTGAAGCCGTTTTAGAAGCGTGGAACCCGCGTGGATTACTCATCGATTTGCGTGATTTGTCCTATGAGTGGGGCGATCAACTGGAAGATGTATTTTATATTGGAAGCGATAAGTACAGGGATCGGCCATTTCCTGTTGCCGTACTCGTCGGAAAAAATTCTGAGGAAGCTGTTCGGACGCTGATTGTCGGGCCGTGGGGGACTGAAAAAATAGAGGAAATCGGCTGGGTATTCAAGGATGTAACAAGTGCTTGGGCTTTCATTGAAGCGAAATTAAAGGAGTATCATCTGAAAAAGATGCTATAAAACTTGAGGTGAAGATAATCAAACCAATTGCAGAAATAAAACCAGAAGAACTACATAAGCTCGTCACCTTTCTCGATTTCTTCCAAAGACTAGATGCGATAGAAAGCGAAGAGGGAAAACGGAATATGCTCGAACGTGAAGAAGTATATGAATTCCAGGATGAATTGTCTGCAACAGGATTTCTCATCTTGTTTGATTGGAAGAGCTGGTTGGACCAAAATGAAATTTATAAGGATATCAAGAACGATATAGAAGAGCAGGTAATGAAAGCGGATGTAGAGACTCTTCGGAAATTGATGACAAGCTATATACGAGGCGATCGATTTATGGAGGGATTGTTCGATGGCGTCATTCTAAACGGACATGTCACAAAGATACTGGCGAGGCTCGAAGAATTACTGGACAGGGAGCAGGTAACGTAAACTTTTCGACTGAGTTTTTCGAAAGCAACATACGGGGGAAACATAGCTTTTCCTTGTGTTTTGGTAAAGGCGTTCGTTACAGATGGGTTTATCAAGCAAAGGAGGGGAACCAATGAGTGAGATACATTCGCAAAAGTGCAATCTAAATATCTGGTATTACATGCCGGATGAAGTATGGGCTAAGGTAGCCGCGATATACGAGAGGATGCCAAGCTGGATTGGCTATACTAATGGAATCCCCTATTGGTTCGGACAGGAAGAAGATGAAGTGTTTATCATGGCATCCGTTGAACCAAGCGGATTGTCATTTTATGCGGAGATGAGTGATCGTGAGTGGAGTTCGTGGATCAAGAGATTTAAACGGGAAGCGACAGAAGCATTGGGATTTGAAGTCGGTGAACCGGAGGATGGGTTTGTCTAATAAATATGTACGAGTCCAGGTTTATCTGTTGGAAATGGAGAGATAACAGGTTATATAAGGCAAATATATAAACAACCTTTGTAAGGCTTCTGGCCACTGATATTGTTATCAGTGGTCTTTTCGTTATTGGCAACCTTATCGTCTACTAAATATAAATAAATTATTGGGTTTCCTAATATGGAAATATATTTCAGTCCAGATCAATGGTATCATAATAGTTATACGAAAACTATTTAAAAAGCGGGAGGAAATATGGAGAGAAATGTTGCGTGTGTCCAAGGTTTTAAATTCAACTACATAACGGAAGTTCCATTGATAAGGTACATGAATGAATACTGTTCTTGAAGTTATTAACGATAAAATCGGTTTTATAAAGGGGTAGAAAATGAGGTTACAAGAAATAATTGGCTCAGTTGAAAAATACTTTTTGCTTGCAGTACTAGCTGTACTTGGATTAGCGATTATTTTTTTTCTCATATATTTTGTGAATAAAAAGGTTTTTGGTGGGAAGAAAAGACTTTCAAAGAGACGGCTGCTCCTAGTAGGTTTGTTTATTTGTTATGTCATTATGGTTATTGGCGTTACTTTTTTAAATAGGGGATCTAATTTCCAGGGCAAGATGGAACTATCTTTGTTTTCATCGTACAGAGAGGCCTGGTATAACTTTAATGTGAGGAACTGGCAGTTTGTGCTTTTAAATATATTTATGTTTGTCCCTTTTGGATTTCTTTTTCCGTTATTGCATTCACGTTTTCAAAAACCTGTATGGACCATCGGCATGGCTGCGTTATTCACCCTATTCATTGAGTGTGCTCAGTTAGTCACAGGATACGGTATATTTGAGCTGGATGATTTATTCAATAATCTAGTAGGGTCTATTATTGGGTACGGCATCATCATGGGCTTACTAACAATGAAAGCTAAGAAAATAAAGCATTCCTTTCTCTACTTTTCACCGTTGCTCTTAACAGGAATCGTATTTGGAAGCATGTTTTTCTATTATCATGTCAAGGAGTTCGGGAATCTTTCCATCAGGCCAATTCACAAAACAGATATGACAGAGGCTGCTAAAACAGTAGAGATAAAGCTCAATGATAAAAGATTTTCAGTTCCCATTTATAAAGCACCTAGCTTTACAAAGAAGGAAGCAGACGAATTTGTTGTAGACTTTTTTAAAAGAATAAATGTTGATCCGTCGAATATGGAGGATATATCTTATCCGGATTTAGGTGTGTATCGGGTGTATGGGGAAAATTCCTATAACCTGTCATTCGAATTCTTGGATGGCAGTTATGATTTCTTGGATTTCTCAAGCCATAATGGGGATGTCGAGCCGAAAGATGTAGATAAAGAAGCAGTGCAGCAACAGTTAACAGTATTCGGTGTTGAAATCCCGGAAGATTCCAGTTTCAAGAAACTAGATACAGGTGTGTTTGAGTGGACAGTCGATAAAAAAGAAATACAGAATCAATTAATTGACGGTTTATTGGTCGCAAAATATTACAGTGATGATACGGTCAAAGGAATTGACAATCAATTAGTTACCTATAAGAAGGTAAGGGATGTTCAAATAAAAAGCGAACAAGAAGCATATGAGGATATTGTAAATGGGAAGTTTAACTATTACTACGACAATAAGAAGATAGGTAACATAACGATTCATAAAGTGGAGGTAAGCTATTATTTAGATTCAAAAGGCTATTACCAGCCAGTTTATGCTTTTTATAGTACGGTTGATGGAACGGAAATGACAATATTAATTCCGGGAATCTAGACAGCAATGGGCATAAGTAAGCCATCAGGCCATAAATAAATGATATATCCAAAGGGCAACCCAATTAGGGCTGCCCTTTTTATTAATTTCGATTATCGTATAAAATGGAAGGAAGCACGATCTGATAAACACACACCCCGAAGTAAGGTCAGGGATTTCTATACTATAAACTGGAAAGAGTGAATGAATTGAATAAAGAAGAAACGGTTCTAGACCAATACGGCTTAGAGCCGGATAGGATTTATAGTGAGAACATAAGAACTCTGTTGAGAGAAGAAATTGATAATAAAGATGCCGAAGACAATGACTACTTGAAAACACTCTGCATCATGTTATTTTCAATCGGAGCGGTGGAAGACAGTCTGCTCATCTGGGAAGCAAAGCAAAAAAACTTTGATACAAGCTGCTATATTGATGTCCAGCTCCTATGCGGCGCAGAATATGACGCTACCCTCGATTATCTGCTGACTGCAGCAAGTGAAGAAGCAGTTGAGACAATGGATTATCTTATGAACCATGAAGAAACCGATTTTGCCAGTTTTTCTAAAGGTGAAATAATGAATGACTACAAGCGGTACTACGGCATTCCGGTATGAAATAATGGATTTGCCGGAGGAAACGATAGAACGGAGGGATACGGTGTTACGGAAGGAAGCTATACAAATCATCCTGAAAGAGGATATCGCGAAACTAACGAGGGATGAACGTGAGGGAATGCTATGGAACGCTTGGGGAATCGATGAACAGGACCCTGAATTTCATGTTCTCTCCAAGTCGCTGCAGCAAGAATTGTTGAACTCAGATGAACCCACAAATGATGTAATGGACTCCCGTTATGATGAATTGTTAATTATAAATGCTGAAGGTAGCTTCTATGGCCATCCTAACGAATATTTAGCTAAACGTGTTTCAAAAATAGTAGGAGGCAATATTAAGGTGGAAGGCCATGTAGAAAAATTACTGCCTTGTCCTTGCTGTACTTATGAAACCTTGGCAGAGCGAGGGGAATATGATATTTGTTCCGTCTGCTTCTGGGAAGATGACGGCAACGATGACCCAATCCGCTATAGCGGACCCAATCATATGACCTTATCAGAAGGCAGAAAGAACTTTGAAAAATACGGGGCTTGTTCAGAACAAGAAACTACATTTGTCGCGCCCGACAGATTTGAAATCTACAGCAAGGCTGATAATGATTCAAGGGAGTGATCCTATGGATAAACAATCGTATGCAAACTATCTGCTACAGTTGATGGATGAAGAGCTTGATGATGAGGAGATAGAGGAAGCACAATTCTATGGGTATTTCCAAATGTTTATGCCCGGCGGAAAAGACCTAGAGGCTACTTTTGCACCTCTTGAAGAGGGGCATGCGTATTTACAGAGAATCTACCAAATCTATAAAATGCTAGATCCTGAGGATTTCAATGGACCTACCGTACCGGGATATTTTACTGGCAAAGCTGGCCGTGTATCCGATGAGCGATTGCTGGAGTATGGCAGGGGCTTGATTCAAGGCTTACAGGATTTACTGAAAGAGTCTTCCGCGGGATATCTGCTTGGAATCGAAGATGTTGAAATTGTACCATCAGGAACAATCGATGAAATCCGCCAGCAATACGAACCTGAATTATATGAGACGATTTTCGACATCATCAGTGACCAGAAGGATTACGATGAGCCGATTGAAATCCTCGACGAGGCTTATTACTCGATTGCGTGTGATTACTGGATCTCCTATTATCTGCAATGGCACCGATATGGATTGAAAGGTGATCCGTTCGCGCCTTATTTTGAACTGTACAGAAATGGATACTCAGCGGTCTTCTCGGAGAACAAGCTGTATATCGGTTCCTGATGATATATATAATTGATAAAAATACTGATTGAACTGAGGTCTCATATGGTACCGAATCAACACAAAATGAGAGTAATGGAAGCCGTTGCGGACAGAAATCTAGCTTCCGTCATGAATGATACAAAGTGGAGGGAACTCCAGGATGCCGTGCTGAATGAATTGTTATTTCCGCCGCCATACCAGATCAAATATGTAATGGAAGATCAATTGTACCCGGAAGAGTTTGAGTCGGATGTGTGGTATTGGGGAGATTGGATAGAGGGCATTGACCCGTTTTACAATGTAGAATGGATCCGCGTGCGGCCGAGGTATTTGAAACATCGAGGACGTCTGGTATCGCCTGAAGTTGTTGATATTGCAGATGACTTTGGGAAAATACTGAAGGAATTATCAATACCCTATCGACTCGATCAGGATACATATACTATTTATGGCTACATATCAGAGATGAGCTTACTAACAAAGTGAAACGGAAACTGCTGTTTTTAAAATGAAATCATTCGGAGGTGTAATCAGGATGCAGCAAATACGAAGAAAAAAAGAAATTGAAGGAACTACTATGCCAGGCATCATCCAAAATGGAGGCCAATATTTCTTCGTCAATCTGGATGTGTATGAAGATGGCATGGCGAATTGCTGGGAACTAGTCGATTTAAAGGGGCTTAAAGAAAAACTGGACATCGGCTGGCTAACGCCAAGTGTGCCTGTGGGGAGGACTCTTTCGATTCATGGACTAGGCGCTTATAAGATCCAATCAGCGAATTGGCGGTTCGATCACGAAACCTATTATGAAAATGTGATACATAAAGTAAAACAACTCAATCCTGAATATGAAAATATATTTACCATAACGAAAACGCAAAAAGAGATAACTGAAAGAAGAAAGATTGTCCATTCACCGACGGCTGTCGATTTCTATGTTGTGCGTGAAATGTTCTATGAGACAGCTGAAGGAAAAGGGTTATTTATTTTTATGAAGGAAAATGAAAAAAACTACTTAGTGAACATGGTCGTGTACAAAAACGGGCTTGTTGGAGTCTATCATTCCGATTTTGAAAAGTACTTTCAGTTCGATGAAGTTGCCGAGTTGTTTACGAGCGGAGTCTTTTTCACGGAATTCACCGGTTCGTTGGAAGTCATTATCGGGGAGTTAGGAGAAGTATATTTTTCACCAGTCATGCTTGCAGCAGATATGAAAGAAAAACAGAAGGAATTGACCGATATGTACAATCGGTTAAAAGGGGAGAAAACGACGTTAGAAATCTGCAGAGAAGCGTACTATCACTATTTAGCCAATCCAAGTGATTTCAATAGAGACCGCTTAAAAGAAAAATATGAGCTTGTTCCCGAACATGAACGGATGTACTTGGGGGATATGGATTCAAAAGACTGGGATTACCAGCGAATTATTTATAGTCCAAATGAGAAGCGAGAAGTTTAACACTGAGAGAATGCAGGCTGCAGTCTTTTCGAAGTTGTAAATCACTCAGTAATAGGGGGAAATCAACCATGACGGAACGAATTCCATGCCAGACGGAAGGCTGCAGCGCAACGATTCTGCCGGGCACCGCAGCCAAGACAGGCGGTATTTGCATGCCGTGCCATCAGGAGCAGGAACGGAAAAAGCGGCAAGCGTATATTGAGGAGAACCGCAAAACGGTGAATCTCTATGAGGGGCTAACCGATCCAGTAGAGATTCTCAAGGTGATGCATGCCCCGAAGAAGCATGATCCTCTTATTAAATATGTTCCTCATACGGTTCGCATAGAGCAGATGTACATCTCTTTATCAGAACAAGAAGCGGCACGTATGCTGAACTACGCAATAGAATGCCTTGCTGATCACAATGAAGATGAAGCAGAAGATATTCTATTATCTCTAGTATGCTACCGGAATGACAATATAGCAGATGCTTTGCCTGAGCTGATCCAGCTTGGCTTGTTCCATCACCCGATTCTTTTTAAAGACGCATCGCAAGAGATTCGTGATCAGCTAATAAATCGTGTGAACTGGGACGAGGACAACCGGAATCATCTCCTCCTTGCATTCGGCTGGATTGGTGATGAAGTGGTCATCGAGCAGTTCCGGGAATGGCAAATGCAACCCCCCACATGGACGGAGCAATTATATGTACCACCGGAAACGTATGCACTTGACGGAGGGTGGGAGCTTACTCTGGATGGGGAGCGGCGCGATCTTGTCAATCCATTATGTTACGCGATCAGGCAAGCAGACGAGCGGAATGATAAGTTCACTGAAGGACAGCATGCCCATTTTTTGGAGACAAGCGATTCAACATGCCCATGGTGCAATAGGAAGTTAACGAAGCTCGTGGACATAGCTGCCTCCCATCCGGCCCTGCGATATCTCGACTTGCAGATGGAGACGCTGCAAGTGATAACCTGTGACTTATGCGGGGCGTTTAGCACGATATACATGGAGTTGGGCAATGGCGTGCCTGTATGGAGCCGCTATAATGAGGAACCCGATTATCTTCCGGACATGGATGACATAGACAGCACTATTGAACTTTCACCCCGTCTCGTCCTTTCCAAGGAGCCGCAATCGCAGTATTATGCTGCAGAATGGACGATGTCACAATTGGATTCGCAGATCGGCGGCCATCCAAGCTGGGTGCAGGATGCAGAGTACCCGGTTTGTCCTTGCTGCGAACGAAGAATGCAGTTTCTCGGGCAGGTCGATTATGCTGATTTTGATAAATACGGTGAGGGCATCCTTTATCTCTTCATCTGTCCCGAAGACAGGATGACAGCAACGACCTATCAGCAAAGCTGAATAGGTCCAGTATCGGACTAAGGAGGAGTACGCTTGAATTGGAAGGAAATAAGCAAGAAGAATGATGATCTTCTGCTCGTACGGAAGGCTGCAGCGGAACTGGATGTGAACGAACGGGACGAAAGGGGAAGAACGCCGCTAATGCTGTTCTTGACCAATCGCATGCCTGTTCAG
The DNA here is from genome assembly GCF_023168145.1 of Sporosarcina sp. NCCP-2222. Taxonomy (GTDB): domain Bacteria; phylum Bacillota; class Bacilli; order Bacillales_A; family Planococcaceae; genus Sporosarcina. The sequence continues at coordinate 389,442 of NZ_BQYK01000001.1, read as the reverse complement.
GCGATCGAGATATTGATCGAGCATGGAGCGGATCTTGAGGCAGAGGATAGACTAGGTGACACACCTCTTAAGAAGGCTGTGAAATTCAAGCAAGTGGATGCTCTGGTAAAGCTCATCGAAGCTGGAGCCAAGCTGGACTCGTCACAAGGCATATTGGCGACTGCTTGGAATGCCGCCCGTACCGATAAAAAGCTCGCGGACCTTCTGCTGGAAACGAAAGGAGCCATTCGCCTCACTCTGACACAAGAGGAGCAGGAGATTGTTGATGAGATTCTTTATGAAGAGTCGCAGGACAAGATGTGCGAGGCGATTGAACGGATCAACTCGCCGGAAATTTTACATGCCATTGTGAACGACTATAACTGGGATGACGGTCCGGAACCGATGCTGTCCGTTTTTCATAATCCTGCCGCTCCGGAAATTACCTTGTTAGATATGTATGATTTGGTAGAGGGAGAGGATTGGATGGATCGGGAGGATCTGAATACGGAAGAGGAAAAACGCTTTGCAGAACTTGCGGCTGCCTTGAATGAAAGATTGGAGCTGTTAAGGTAAATACATGAAGTTGTCTAGCAATCTCCTTCTAGGCACCGACCGCTACGGAGGGTATGAATGGATAGTAAAGTGCTGGATGATAAGGTAATCCTGAATGGTCTAGAAATTTATGGGCATTTTTATCACAGCAAGCTCGTTGAATAACAAATTTATAGTTTATAAGACTCTTCAGAATTTCTTCAAAACAACCGGATTTCCGCTCCAGGCGGACGCTTTCCGCGGGCACGGCTTCAGCCGCTTCCTTCGCTAAGCTCAATCCAGGGTCTTCAGCTCGCGCTGTTCCCGCCGGAGTCGCCGCCTTCCACTCCAATCCTGACATAGGCTTTATACAAATGTAAGGATGTATAAGATGCCATACTATGCTAGTTGGCAGGAGTGCAGGCAGTCTAAGTTCACCGCATTCTGCGGTGACAGCTGCAAATATTCCCAGAAGCGGCCGGTCATGCCGCTGTCAAAGTGATTGCGATTTACTCACTACTCATCATTTGACACAACTGCCATCCTCACAGTTTCGGGTACACGACAGTCCCGTCTTCTTCAATGATCGGCATGGCGCCCCATTTTCCAAGTTCGTGCGCGACCAGCTCTCCGCCGTCTTTTGACGGAATGATGTGGGTGACATCCCATTCATGGGCGGCAAGCCAATTACTGATGAGCAGGCGATGGCAGCGGGCGGGGTGGCGCTCCGAGCAGCAGTATGCCGTCCGCTTCGATTTTGCCAGCTTCATCAGTTCATCGATGCCTTCATGGAAGCAATGAGACAGTGTGTAATCCGCATAATTATGGAAAGAGGCATTCTGCCAGCCGTCATTCAGCGCAGGGGAGACCAGGTCAGAAGACGGACGCCTGCCGCCGAGGTCTGGCATATGGCGGTATGCGATGCTGGCGTTTGGCAGCCACTCCGCCATCGCCTCTTTTTTGAACCAAGGAAATTTACGGCTGCCCGGAAACGCCCGCACATCGACGAGCTGCTCAATCTCCGCAAGCTCGAGCAGCTCGATAAATTCTTCTTGCGAATGTGAATAATGGCCGATCGTAAAAATCTCCACTTTAGAACCCCCTCTATATGTTACAAGTTTTCCACTGAGGGGTGTGGGTAAAACATAGCAACAGTATACGCTTAACTTTTGGCTGCCTTGCATTAATACACAATCGAATTGGCGATGTCCACCAAGGTTTCAGGAGTGACCTTATCTGCTACTCGTTTATCAATACTCAGCATATATTGCCAGCCATTTCTTTCGAATACAAGCACATTGAATCCTGCAAAATTTGTATAAGTGGCGAGTGTTCCATTTTCTAATTCATAGGTATTCACCACATGCTTTTCGCTTAACGGAATATTATACTTTACAGGCCGTACATTAATTTTATAATGATTTTCAGATAACTGATCATGTATAAACGTTACTTCAAAGGAGTCATTCACATCGCCATCCAAATTACTGAACCTGCCAAAATGATGGGTAAAGGGAATTGGCGGTACTCTCATCGGAAGCTTCAGCTTTTGCTTGAAATGTTGCTCAAAATCATGCAATGCCTCTGCCACTGTTGTGTAGCCTATTTCGGGATAAATTTCTTCATACGGACGGGGTTCGTCGTTTGCTGTTGCATAGATGGCCGGGGTAAACAACGTACAAAAGGAGATCAGCAAAAGTAAGAAAGATCGTGTCATTTGTTTCGCCACCATTTATTTTTGGTGTAGTATTCCCGGCTACAGCAGATTTATCATTCAGCCTACATTTAACCTCTCAATCACTTCCGCTGTATAGGAATCGGTAAACCGAATTATCCCATGATCTTTTACAATCCGTCCTTCTTTTTTGCGGACCTCAAGCCAATCGGTAATGAAGCCGGGAGCATAGCCGCCTTGTCCGAATTCTCCGCCAAACGCGATGATGTTCTCATAGGCTGCCACGTACTGCTCGCGAGTCGTCTCCGGATACGACTTCGTATATAACCAAAATTGAACATCATACATGACGTACGATAATTCATCCGCATGAAAGGAAAAATAGCCTTTCTCCTCAACAATCCGTGTGCAGATGCTGCGGATTTTTTCTTCCACCTGATCGACTTCGGTTACTCGCGAGCAGAGCTCCGCAAGCAACGGCGAGAATGTGCCGTTCGCCACTTTATCCAGTGCTTCTTCTTTGTCTTCTTCAGACGTATCATAATGATCGTCGTGCACCAAACCTTTGATGAACTCCTCAAAATTATCGGCAAGGAAGGTGATCTCATAATCGTCTTCTTGATCGACGTGAATGACTTCGGGTTCACCCTCTCTGCCGCAAGCCCGGTAGTCCAGCATGACGACATCATGGCCGGCTGAAGGACAATCACAGATCACTATGCCGATATCTGGATAGCCCCATTCCTCAATCATGAATTGGCTGCCCAGGTCCCCGCATAAGGAATAGCTTTTATCTCGGCCAATTCCACTGATCCCTGTGATTGCGATATGATCCTCTGCCCAGGAAGTCGGCTCCTCTGTCGGGAAGTTGGTGTTTTTCGGCACGCCGCCATTCTGATGCTTCATTAGCTGAATATAAGAGGAGGGAAGTTTGTACCCAAGCTCTTGCTCGATAGACTTAATCAATTCATCGGTAAGCGGCTCGGATTGATATTCCTCTCTCGCATAGTCGCTGTCCTCCCAGAAATCTGCTAGGAACACATCAGAGAAAGTAACTGTCTCCAATTCGGAACCCACGCGATTCATGGAAGCTCTCTTCTTGGCAATCCGAAGTTCTTCTTTTTTCTGCTTCTCCGCTCTACAGATGCTTTGATTTAAATAGTACTCGGTATGTTGATCGCCGGGCTGTAATTGATCAGACTTACGGAAAGACCGAACCGCTTCCTCGTATCTCTTTAAATAATAAAGAGCAAAGCCTACCCGGTAATGCCAGAGAGGATCCTGCTCGCCCTTCTCAGAAATACGATTGAATTGGGAGAGCCCTTTCTTGTAAAGCCCCAAATTGTTATAGGCCCTGGCCAAATGGGTGATGATTTCATAGTCCCGTTCCTCTTCATGGATTGCTGATATTGTATCAACAATTTGCTGATGGTCGTCTGTTTCATGCCAATTGTTCAGTTGTTCCAATAGTGTTAGATTCATTTCTACCTCCAAGATATTAGTAAGATACGAGGTTAATTTGTGCTTGGCCGCCTCTACCTATAAAATAGTAATCATTATAATAGAGGATACTATAACTCATTAAATATGTGGAATCATAATACAAGTATTCTCAAGTATAGGATTTGAGAGTGCGGAAGAAAAATATAGTTCTAAATGTAAGAAATACGTAGCAACTTGGCACGAGGAAGAAGGTTTTTCCCGTGATAATCTTTAACATGAAGAGGAGGAGCAGTAATGGATGTAGCAGTACAGAGTTTTTTGGAAGATGTGTGGAACGAGCTGATGCCTGTATACTACAAAGAGAGCAAAAGGATAAATGAGTTCGTATCCAAGCGCCCGCTCCAGGCCGGGGTATTTGATTATTTACAGGTCGCTTGGCGTAACGGGAAAATACATATTGATATTGATGAACCGTTTGATTGGACTGACAGCTCCTATAAAATCGAAGCAGGTCCTTATATTGCCGAGCTATCGGAAGAAAGAATTAGAACTGAGCTTTATCCGGCATTACGCAAGGAAGTGGAAGGGCTCTTCTTATCAGATAAACTGGGACCACATTTTTTTGATTATCGATTCCAGCTCGTTCTTTCTATTGAAATGAAAGATAAAGACATAAAGATTTGCGATCAGTTCGTAAATGATGAGAAATTAAATCGGCTCCGCCAATCATTACAGAAGTTTATCACATCCAAAATCATGTCTGATCTTCCCATATTGCCGAGTGGAGATGACCAGTTTTTCTTTTCGCGTCTTTTGGTAAATCCTGATCTAATCGAGCTGAAAGAAAATACAGTTGCCCCATTAATCGGTCGTTTATCCGACAAGCTCAGAAGCAACAAAGAACGCTTGGACGAATGGACTAGCCAATATACTTCAGCTATGGATAGTTGGATACAGAATGTTTATCTTCCTCGCTATTTTAACCGTGCCGACAGCTATACGAAAGATTGGATACTTAAAGAGGATGGGGCGCTGCCGAATACAGAACAACTTTCATTCTTTGTGTATACTGCTCTCCAAATAGGAAAAATGAGACCGGATGCTCGTGAGCAATATTTGAAGCTTGCAGTCGAGCTTGGGTCAAAAGAGGCGAAAGACTATATCCGGAGGGGAAGCGGGAAATTCGCTCCCGTATACAAAGGAACCTATGCAGAAGTTCAGAATAATGATGTGACGCAGACCATTGCAGTCAGGATTTTGGCCGAGGAGGAAGCGGCTTACGGAGAAGTGTTGGATCACATTACCGAATTGCTGCAAAAAGGATTTCCGAAAGAATATAGCCTAAAGCTGAAAAGCAAACAAAAGAATTATCTTCCTTTAAAAAAGATGGCTAAATCGGAACTTCATCGGTTTTTTGCAGGTGCGCTGACCTATCCAGCCCTTTATCCCAAATTGGAGACGTATGCAATTACCGCGATGGAACCTTATGCATGGTATCAAGATACAGAGCCTGGTGAAAAGTCGGTCATGCCTGGCACCTATGCGGTACTCGGATTAGGCTTGTCCAGCAGGGACTACTTCTCGCTCGTCTCTCGTTATATGGAGATGGTAGATACGGAGCACCAAATGATTCAAGATGGTTATGCGCAAGTCTTTATGGACGCACACGGCGTGGAGCCGGAATTGATGCCGGTTCTAATAGACATACTGCTGGCAGGGAATGAGGAAGCAACACCTATAAAAAGCTTCGTCATCGATCGAATCGAGCTGGCAGAAGCGCTTCTTCAAGAGCTGTTATCTAAAGAAATCTATGAACGGGAGCTAGTACTATACCGGCTATTCGGCAGCCTGCAAAAGCTGAGAAAGGCCGTTAAGTCAAATCAAACAAAGCCTGAGCTTGCGGCAATATATGCAGAGCTGCTTTCTCTTGTTAGTTGATAGGTGCTGAATTCATCCCGAAAGGTCTTCAAGAATATATCGGTGGGAGAGGCAGAATGCATGTCAATCTTATTTAAAGCCTCATTTGTGTATGTAGGGATTGAGGATGAGACAATATTAATTGGATTTGCAGATGATGAATTTGAAACCAAAGAATATGTGTTGTTTCAAAAGTCATTATGTATTGAAGACATACCCATTCTAAATAAGGTGCATATTACACTTAATAGTGAAGATAGATTTGCTTATGGAGGGATAGGTAAGATCATACTTAGGCGGAAAGATATTTCAATCTATTTATCTCAAGAGACCGCAAGATCACTTGGCATAATTGATTCCATAATCATTGAATATGATCTGGATGAAAAAAGATATGATGCCTTATTAAGTCAGTTTAACAAATTGAATGTAGATCAAGAGATCGCAATTGAGGTTACGTAGAGTTTGGAGGTATAAATATTGTTTTTAAGCAGTTAATAAAAAAATACTTCTTGTAACCAAAATGTACAATTTAGAACATGATTCGACAGCAGTTATTTTCAAACTAACCGAGGGAGTGAGAAAGAATGAAGAAAAAGCGAGCGATTTCTCTCGGCAATCTAGTGTTTTTCATTCCAGTTATTTTTTTGAGTTTTACCATGTGGAAAGATTACATGAGATATTTGGATGTCTCCACACCAACTTTGGAGAGCGCTTATATGCTGGATGAGGGAAAGAAATTGATAGGCTTTTCAAATGATGACCGCTTTCGTGAGCAATATGATGTCTATCTTTTCGATACCGCTACGGAAACCGTAATAAACAAGACGACTGTACAAACCGATTTCATAGCCGGGCTGGGACCGGCGACTTATCAGAAGGATGGAATCGTCGTTCCGACCTATGACGATTCTCGTGGACTGCAAATAAACTATTTCCAACCAACAGGTGAGGTGGAAGAGTTGGCGCAGAGTACAATAGAAATTCCATCTGCTTGGAGTTCTAATGTTTATTCCTGGCGCGGCAGACTAATTGTAGCTTGGGAATCGCCACATTCTGCATTTTTTATAGCGCAGGTGAAAGACGGAAAGCTCGAGAAAGTGAATTTGGGCGAAGAAGGATTGCTTCCGGCAAGACCTGTCCGGATAGATGAAGTACATGGAAGTTTTGAGAACGATCAGGCAGTTCCCTTATTTTCAGTGAGTTTACAGGACAATCGAACTGCGTTAGTCAGCGGATTGCTAGACGAAAATGGCGATGTAGCCGTACTGCTTCAACAAGAGGAGGAAGGGACGTTTGCCGCCCAGGATCGTGCGGGCGCTCAGTTTGCCAAAAACTTCGGTTTCGATACTGGGAGGATAGTACGCGAAAATGGGAACTACCCGGAAGAAGCTGTATTTTATGACGCAAACACGAAACATTGGGGGTCAGCGGTTCCAACACCAAAGCCGGTTTATCAAGCCCGTGTGTTCTTATTGAATGATGAGGAGGTTCTGATTGCCGGTTCAACTGCAGAAGATGAACTAGAAGGGACAGTCATCGGATATGTATTTAATGAAAAATCGGGAGAATTTCAAGATGCCACTGTACTTCTGACGCAGCTGCCGTATGATAACCTGAAAAATAGCGAGACTGCATTTTACAAGCAATTGGGCAGTGACGACGTTTTCTATCATGGGGGAGATCTTGCATCAGGCCATGTCAATCTGAACAACCATAAGGCTCAGTTGATTTCGAGTGATCAGGTCGAAGGATGGATGCTCCAAGAAGAAGAAAACAAAGTCTCCATTCAGAGTTTCTGGAACTATGTAAAACAAGGTGGGGCCATCGTCATTAACTGGGGAGTTTGGGTATTCATCGTTCTAGCCTTAGCACTAGGCCTCTCAATCGTCCCGCGTATGTTGGCAAGATCAGGCATGAAAAAAGTGAGAGACGGCGAGCATATTCAGGGCAGGATTGTCGAAATGGAAGAAACGGGTACATACGTGAATGAACGCCCGCAAGTCCGCTTTAACGTTCAGTTCATGGATGAAGGGCAAGTGAATGAAGTAGAAATCAAAAAGATCATCTCCTATTTGAATTCTATTCACATTGGCGATCCTGTAATGATCAGTTACAACCGAAAAAAACACAAGGCCGTGTTCATCACAGAAGAGGATCTTACCCATGCGGTGCAAGAGTCTCAACCGATACATATTAAAGATGCGGTCCTCACCCGAATCGATCGTTATGGAAATGTAAACCGGGGCCAAGCCCTTCAGCTTCGCTTCACAGCAGAAGGATGCGATTATACAATACCTGTCGTTCAACCTTTCGGATTTGAATACCGTACGGGTGAACGAGCAGACCTAATTCTAATTCAAGGTATGGCGAGAATCGTAAGGTACGGCCATGGAAGCATAGGTAAGGCATCTGACCAACTCTCCTTGCAAGGTGAAGTCATCCATGTGCAGAAAATGCCGATCATCATTGAACATAAACAGCTAATGCTTATGGAAGTTATGGTGACTAGTGGAGCGGACAGAATTCGTAAAGTCAATAGTCTCTTTGTGCCTCAGAACATGTCCCTAACAGTGGGTACAGTACTTCCGGTTAACATAGAAAAAGAAGATTTACTTAAGGAGGCTCGATTACTTCAAGGTAAGCAGGGCTCGGCAAAAGTGCTCTCTGTACAATTTGATGGAACAAAGGGAGAACGACCAATAGCCGATATTATCGTAGAAAAAGACGGATTTTCCTACCACATTAATCAGACTATCGAACCCGTATATGGTGTCGTTGTTGGAGATGAGTTGTGGATTGCTTACGATGAAGGTACTCAAGAAGCCATGATTATTAATTATGCTATAAGATAACTGGAACACTAAGGCTATGAGGGAGTCAAATAAGCCTGTCGCTTCGACAGGCTATTTAATTTGTTTAATTTTGAGGTTTTTGTTGCTTTTTTTGTAGCGTCTTTGGATGCAGGTCAACTCTTTGACTGAGCCAAAACTTTATCCGAACGGTAACTATTTTTCCGATTGCATTAGTTAGACTTTACCTTATCTTTTATCCTGTAGACAATCTGACTATGCCTACTATGATTTTCATTTTAGTATGGGGAGTATGGAGCGGTGTTAGTGCCAAGATCACTCATTATTGCAGCGATAAGGAGCATACTGAAAAAAGCCTAATCCCTCCATCTCAGGAATGAGGGATTAGACTTATGAGGTAAAACTTAAACAATTACACATGACAGGGGAAACTATTTAGTATTAGCTAAAATAGTGTCTCACTTAAACTGACAAATCAACTGATAAAAACTCAAGCAGTGCCTGTTCCCGCTTGTCGAGCATAATTTGTTCCGCCTTGATGCCTTGCTCGCGCAGTAATTGAATATTTTGCACAAGGAATTCATCGCTGCCCACAACATAGAATAGTCCATCCTTGTCAGCAGCAAGATTCTTCACTTTTTCATAGTAATCTACACGGTTATCGACAAATTCTGATGTGAACTTTTTTTCAGTTGAAGATTCAAAAATAGTAGTGAATAAAAATTCATTTGATGAGTCAATATTCAGTGAATGAATTTTATTGACATTGTCAGCCCGATCAAAATAATCAAGTACGATTGGTCTGAAAGTTGCTAGGCCAACACCTGATGACAGCAGGTAAACATTTTTGTCTTCTCTTTTAAGCGGTATATTCGAATGGGTTTTAAATAGTGCGACTTCATCGCCGACCTTAAGATTTCGTAAGGACGATTTAAACTCAGAACACTGTTCTCTGATGCGTGTGGTAATACCGATTGAATTTTCGTGCGGTAAAGTGGAGATCGACATATGCCGAATCAGGCCGCGATTCGGTTTTTCTCCAGCATTAAAACCTTCCAGTGCGAAGTGGGTATGGGAACCTTCTTTCCATGTAAAGTCTTTTGGACAGTCTAGCAGGTACGTTTTAACCTCAGACGTTTCTTCAATAATCTGATTTATTTTAGTCCAATATATTTGCATTAAGAACTCTCCTATCTCATTCATATTTATCTGTGACTTCTTTAGTATACATTGAGTGATAATTATTCTCAATTAAATAGCCAGGCTGGAATAGAGAAAAGAAATTCTAGTATATGTCTAGTGGAGAATCAAAACGAAATTCTTCAGGCTCTTCTCACATTACTACATCAACTGTTTTTGTCTGCGATTTTTTTCCTAAATCTTTCACCTAGATCACTCTCACTTCAATGATTTTTTATTTTTTCACTTTAATAAAGAGTTGTCTCTTATCAAAATGTCAAATCCATAGAAAGCTAGGTGGACACATCATTATTGGTATAAATTTAGCTTGATTTACTCTGTAAGATAACATGATAAGTCATGTAATCATGCTTTTAATCGAATTGACAATCAAAATATTGTTAGGTAATATCTCTATCATGCTTCAGTAGGAAAAACAATAACTGTCGCAAAAACGATAAAAGGCAGGAGGGGAGACATGTTTACTTTATTAACGATAGGCCAAACTCCTAGAGAAGATTTGCTGAAAGCGTTTATTAAAGGAGGGGTTCGAGATGTCCAATTGGTTGGTGCACTTGATGGGGTTTCAGATGGAGAAATTAAAAAACTAGAAGAAGTCCCCGGTGAAGAAAAATTATTTGTTGTCCATAATAAGGGGACATCAAACATCAGTCATGAATGTATCGAAGAGAGAATCGGTAAGCTGATTAGACAATATGAAAATTCATCGGATGCAATCGCGCTGTTATGTATGAGTATATTTAAATCCGCATCTGATCAAACCACCATCATTTATCCGATCAAGGAACTTCGGGAAAAAGCAAATAATATAAATAGCAATGATACAACTATTATATTCATTCCGATAAAAGAACAATTGCCATCAGCCAAATTGAAATGGTCCGATGTAAAGGGAGACAAACTCTTTGTGGTGGCAAATCCTAAAGCTGAAAATGTTCTTGGTATAGTAAACAAAGAAATCATACTTCATTCCCCAGAATATGTAATTTTGGATTGCTATGGCTATGACTATGACCTGGTAGATGTAATTGAAAGCAATCACGAATGCACATGCTATAATGCTCAGCATTTAGTAGTTAAAAAACTGAAGTCGTTACAGTAGTACTAGAGGATAGAAAATAGGAAACAAACCCACTCCTAATATACTGAGTATTTAAACTACATAGTTACTTGATTACAATTAAAATATACGAGGTGTGAATATGGATTTAATCAATGAAACAAGATTATGGAAAACGATTAATGATTTAGCGTCAATTACGATTGAAAACCAACCTTGGACAAGAAGATCTTTTACTGCAAAGTATAACGAAGGACGAGAATGGTTGAAGAATCAAATGAAAGATATTGGTTTAGAAGTAGAGGTGGATGAAGCCTCCAATGTAACTGGAAGATTGATAGGAACAGAGCCTAATTTACCTCCCATTGTGATTGGTTCTCACACCGATACGGTTCCAGATGGAGGGAGATTTGATGGTATTGCGGGAGTTCTTGCAGGATTGGAAATTGTACGTGCGTTAACAGAAAATAATATTTCCATTAGACATACGATTGAAATCGTGGATTTTACAGCAGAGGAACCGTCAGAATATGGTCTTTCTACAGTTGGAAGCCGGGCGTGGACGGGTAACTTATCTGAAGAAATGTTGGCATACACAAATTCAGATGGGCAGTCCTTGTCGGAAGCAATTACATATGCGGGTGGAGATCCGGCTCATATTAAACAATGTAAGCGAGAGAATGGTTCAATCGCGTTGTACCTTGAATTACATATCGAACAAGGACCTGTTTTGCTCAGAAGAAATGCGAAAATAGGTGTTGTAACGGGTATTGTTGGAATTCAGCGCTATAAAGTAATAGTGGATGGCTTACCAAACCATTCTGGTACCACGCCCATGGAAATGAGAAATGATGCGCTTACTGCAGCATCCGAGATGATACTTGCTTTGGAGAATGTGGCCAACAAAGAATATGAACAGCCTGTAGTAGGTACAGTTGGCGTTATTCATAATTTCCCCAATGCTTCAAATGTAGTTCCTGGTAAAGTAGAATTTGCGGTTGAAATTCGAAGTATTTCTGATGGTGTTATAGATGCTGTCGGTACCGAGTTTTTATCACAAGTGAAAAATATCGCTTCAAAGCGGGATATGAAAGTGATAACTGAAAATGTATCTCGTTCAGCACCTATCGTCGTTAGTAATGAAATTAAACAGTTATTAACTAAATCATGCAGTTCAATTACGAATAAAGTGATCGAATTACCAAGTGGAGCAGGTCATGATGCCAATCAAATGTCATTGCTAGGACCTGTAGGCATGATATTCATACCTTGCAAAGATGGTAGAAGTCATTGTCCAGAGGAATGGGCGGAAAAAGAAGACTTGTATTTAGGTACGAAAGTCTTGTTAAATGCTGTGTTGGCTTTTTCAAAATAAGCCCAACAAATCACCTTAAATAACCTTATAGAGCATAAAACAACCCATTAATTATATTAAAATAATTAATGGGTTATTCTATTTTTTTAAAAATAACTGAATAAAAGCGCTTGCAAAAATCTCTTCGCTTCTGTATATTATCATTTATAGATAATGAGTTATCACTAAATGATAATCTTTGTAGGGTTGTTCGTAAATTTGAAATGGAGGATATATAGTTGAGTGCTGAAAAAACACTGGATATTCTAGAACAGTTTGATTTTGAAACACGAGCGCTAAGTGTGCCTGAACTAGCAACAAGACTGCAGCAGCCGCAAAGTTCTGTGTATAGACATATGAGGGTTTTGAAAGAAAAAGGATACCTGATTGAATATTCTCCAGGACTTTATAGTTTAGGGTACGTCTTTTTGAAGCTCGCTAAAATTGTGAAGATGGATACAAACCTACCTGTCATATCACATGAGGCAATGAGAGAGCTGACGAAGTCCACCGGAGAAACTTCCATCTTGTTGGTTCCTTCTAATATGCAAGCTGTCTGTTTAGGGGCAGTTCCTTCAGGACATCCAATAAAAGTCACTTCTGAACAAGGAAACATAGTCCCAATTTATGGTGGTGCTTCTTCTAAAGCTTTATTGGCATATATGGATGACCATTTTGTTGAAGAGTTATTTAAAAGCGGAATCGTAAAAAAACATACGGAACAAACAATAGTGGATTTGGACGAAATGGTAACTCATTTAGACGCTGTTCGCCAGAAAGGATATGCCTACTCTGATAGTGAAATTGATGAAGGTGTTATCTCATACGGTATGCCAATATTTGATAGTGATCATAAACTTGTTGCCTCGTTGAGTGTAGCAGGGCCAAAGGAAAGAATAGCGAAGAGGGATAGCCAAGAAATTGTCAAAGAAATAAAAATAGCGATTGAGAAAATAGAAAAACAATTATAAAAGGAGTTTTTGTAATGAACAAAGTAGATAGCATTATTAAAGGGCAAATTGTCTTGAAAGATAAAGTCATGAAAGGAGAAGTAGGAATCAAAGAAGGAAAAATAATCAGCATTCATGAAGGAACTGGTAATCTGCAATCGGATGAAGTTAAAGATTACGGTGACGCATTTGTATTCCCTGGCATGATTGATGTACATGTGCATTGTTTCAGTAATCCTGATGAAGGGTTTGTGACAACGAGCACCTCTGCGGCGGCGGGTGGTATAACTACTTTTCTAGACATGCCTTATGATTTGCCAAACCCAGTTAACAACGTTGATCAATTTAAAAAGAAGGTAAAACAATTAGAGGAAGAAGCAGTTGTCGATATTTGTTTATGGGGAACCATTACGAAGATAAATGGAACAGATCAAATTATTCCCTTAGCAGAAGCTGGGGCAATTGCTTTTAAAATGTCCACTTTTGAAACAGATGCCTATCGTTTTCCTAGAATTCCCGATCCTGAAATAATGAAAGCGATGAAGTTGATTGAAAAGACAGGACTTCGTGCTGCTTTCCATTCAGAAAACGATGAAATCATTGTAGATCTGATTGATGAATATCAAAAAGCAGGAAAAGTATATCCTAAAGCACATAACGAAACGCGTCCACCTGTTACAGAAACGAGTGCCGTTTTGAAATTAATGGAGTTCGCTTATTGGACAAATGTAAAACTCCATATTGTTCATGTTAGTCATCCAAGAACAATTGACTTGATTAAATTGTTCCAAGCTCAAGGAGTGAAAGTTACTTGTGAAACTTGTTATCCATATTTGTTAATGGATGTAGATGATTTGGATAAATACGGACCAATCGCTAAAAACAATCCTCCACTAAGAGAACAAGAGGAAGTGCAAGGTTTGTGGAAGCATATTGAAGAAGGAAACATCGACTTGGTTTCCTCCGATCATGCTCCATGGAGTGCAGAGCAAAAAGAGAGAGGCAACGAAAATATTTTCCTTGCGTCATCAGGCCTGCCTGGCGTTGAAATTATGATACCTTTAATGTTTAATAGCACCGTTTCAAATGGAAGATTAACACCGAATGAATTTTCAAATTTAATGTCAACACATCCAGCAGAAGTATTTTCTATACCTGGAAAGGGACAGATCAGTGTAGGATATGATGCTGATTTTACAGTAATCGATCCAGCACAAAAGACAGTTATCGATCAAAATTCTTTTAAATCATATTCGAAATTAACACCATTTAATGGACAAGAATTGAATTGTAAAGTGATTTCCACTATCTTACGTGGAGAAGAAGTATTCGATGGTGAAAACGTAATAAAAGGTCCTGGCTTCGGTAAATTTGTACCTGGATCAGCAGCTAAATAATGTTTTCCCGTGAAGTTCAACCAGATGGGCGAGCATGATATTTGAAAGGTAAGGTGAACATATGAAGCCATACTACATACTTGCCGCATTGCCTTTTATTGCGATATTAGGCGGCGCAGCTTTTGTAAATAAAATTGATCCCTATGTATTAGGCATACCGTTTTTCTTGTTTTGGATTAGTTTTTGGGCAGTGATGAGCTCGATCATCATGTTTGTCATTTATCGTTTGGATCCTCTTAATAAGGAGGTAGAAGAATGAACAGTGCTCTGGTTATTATCATTCTAGCTTTAACACTTAGTATCGCATTAGGCCTTATGGCAAAGCGCGGAAAAGACATGAGTATGGAGCAATGGGCAATCGGTGGTCGCGGTTTTGGCGGGATCTTCGTCTTCTTATTATTAGCTGGCGAAACCTATTCAGTATTTACATTGCTAGGAACAAGTGGTTTGGCTTTTAATAACGGGGCTGCGGCATTCTATTTATTAGCTTTTACTGCTTTAGGTACCATGACATCCTATTGGATATTACCCCCTATCTGGAAATACGCAAAAGAAAAAAATGTCGTTTCGCAATCACAGTTCTTCTCATCTAAATACAACAGTAATGGACTTGGAGTATTTGTAGCCATCGTAGGAGTTTTAGCGTTAATTCCATATATCACGATCCTGTTTAAATCAATGGGGATCTTAGTGTCGGCTACTTCCTACGGTGCCATTTCCTCCAATGTAGCAGTTTGGGTAGGCATGATTGGATTATTAGTTTACGTCATGGTTTCGGGAATTCACGGATCAGCATGGACTTCTACTATTAAAGACGTCTTAATTCTCTTCGTTATCGTATTCCTAGGAATTTACTTGCCGGTCCATTACCATGGAAGTTTCGGAGGATTGTTCCAATCAGTTAATGAATTTAAACCGCAAGCATTAACCCTTCCCCATAAAGGATTAAGCGTTTCATGGTTTGTTTCAACTGTTGCCATTAGTGCATTTGCATATTTTATGTGGCCTCATAATGCACCAACCATTTATGCTTCAAAAAATGCAAAAGCATTTCGATTAAATGCCGTTTTGCTTCCGATTTACGCATTAATGGTGTTGTTTGTTTACTTTGTTGGATTTACAGCAATTGTTGAGCTTCCAGGTTTGAAAAATGGAGACTTGGCGTTGCTAGAACTTTCGATGAAGACATTTGATCCTTGGTTTGTCGGTATTGTTGGGGCGACAGGATTATTAGCCACACTCGTTCCTGGTTCGATGATGCTTATGTCAGCGGCAACAATGATTACTACGAATGTGATTGAACCATTAAAGCCTGGTATTTCTGATAAAAGCAAAGCATTCTCTGCAAAAGGATTCGTTGTTCTATTATCAATCTTGTGTGCTTTCTTTTCAATGAGTGGAAGTGAAACACTTGCAACGTTATATTTAACTTCTTTTAGTTTAATTACACAAATGGCACCTTCACTATATTTGAGCTTAAGAAAAAATAATGGGATTACAAAATACGGTTCTGGATATGGAATGTTTGTTGGTGTGGCAATTGTTCTATATGTCACATTTTCTAAAACAACAATGGCCAGTCTGTTTCCATCCCTGCCAAGTGTTATTCAAGACTTGAACATTGGGATCATAGCATTATTCAGTAATATACTTGTTATGCTTATAGTAAGTTTCTTCACAAAAAAATCCCTCGTAGTTGAATTAAAATCATAAGTACAAACATTACAGAAGGGGCTGTCCAGAAAGTCGATGAAAATTGACTTTCTGGTACAGTCCCTTTTATTTCGTTTGGAGCAAATCTGTATTGATAGCCAACTCGTTTATCACAACTAAATAAAGCTAATAAATGAAAGATTAATAGACGGAAAGTGTTTGTTTTTACAAACATTCCGTTATACTTAAATTAGAGATAAGATGAAATTTCGGAATTATTTTTAATCACATGAATAATGGTTTTTCTAGTAGGTATTGTGCTAGAGGAGGTAGTGATTTGGTTAAAGAAAATCCAGATTTTAAAAGAGTACTATTAGCTTTTTCACTGCTACTAGTATTAATTGTAATCCTTAACGCTATTCCCCTACAGAAAAGTACATCTTTTGATGTGGCGGAGCTTCCTGATAACTATATCGTTATAGAAGGTTATGTGGTGTCTAAACAATTTAATTCTATTTGGTTGGCAGAAGAGCCAATTAGTTTTAAGGGTGTAATAGTAGGTGCTATAAAAGGCTATGGTGTTGATAGAATTAAGATCTCTAAAAATAAGGATTACAAGGATATAATAAATTTTGGGCAACTCAAGTTAAATCAACAAGTACGCGTTTATTGTGATTATGTAAGAGAATCTAATCCACCTACATCCGTAGCTTTCTATGTAGTGTTAGTTGAGAATAGCGATTAACCTTATAAGTTAAGTAGAGTACTTGTGCATGGAACATCTTTGATAATCGGGGAAGAAACAATAAACTAAAAGGCATCAACCAAACCAAACATTTTTTCAGCACCTCCCTTAGAGGTAGTAAATCAGGGAAGTGTTTTTTTGTGTGAGAAAAAACGTCTCTGTTAACGGCCGGCGTTGTTAAAAATACCCTATAGTCTTTCAGTTGGGTTTCTACTTTCCGGCATGTTAAACTTTGAAAGTTCAATTGGCAATCTAGAAGGTGGAATTCATTTGAAAAGAATGGAATATAAAGAACAACAGAAACGAGTACAAGCAGGGGGGAAATGGTCTAGGTGGAAGAAGCCATTGCGCATCGCGCTTATCGGAATGCTCGTACTGGCCGTTTGTGGAATGGTCATTTTAAATTTATTAATTTCTACTAGTGATGTAAGTAAACTAGACGAACCCGAACCGAGACCGACTTTTATTTATGACGAGAACGGAGAGATCGTAAGTAAATTATCGAACTCGACAATTGAAGGAGTTTCTCTAGACCAAATTCCGAAAGAGCTCGTTGAAGCCGTCATTTCTGTTGAGGATCAACGATTTTACAAACATAGCGGCATTAACTATGTCGGGATTGCGAGAGCTTTTACACAAAACTTATTGAAAGGGAAGGTCGTGGCTGGCGGGAGTACGATTACACAACAGCTCACGAAAAATGCATTTTTAACTAACGAGCGGACGTATTCTCGTAAATTCAAAGAAATGATTCTTACGAAAAAGATTGAGCGTACGTATTCAAAAGATGAGATTATGGAGCGCTATTTGAATCAAATTTATTTTGGAGAGGGAGCATGGGGTGTTCAACGTGCTGCGCAAGTGTATTTCGGAAAAGATGTAAGTGAATTATCTTTGAGCGAAAGTGCTACATTAGCGGGAATAATAAAAGCGCCCTCTCAATTGTCTCCTCACAAAAACATGAAAACTTCGGTGGAACGGCGCAATCTGGTTTTATCGTTAATGAAAGGCGAAAAGTACATTACTCAAGCAGAATATGAAGAAGCAATTGGGCAAAAGATTGTGTTAGCCGATTCAGACACGTTGGATTACACAGGGAAGTATCCTTATTATATAGACCGTATTGTTGACGAAGCAGTCAACAAGTATCATTTGACGAAAAATGAAGTTTTATCTGGCGGACTGCATATTACGACGACGTTAAATCCTGTTATCCAAGAAGCACTTGAAGCCGTCTATCAGGATAATCGTTATTTTCCTGAAAGCAAGCCAGATCAGCTCATTCAAAGTGCTTCCGTTTTTTTGGATCCTAAAACGGGGGGGATTCTTGGATTGATTGGGGGCAGAGGGGAGTATACGTATGGCCGCTTTAACCATGCAACCCAGCTTATTAGACAGCCGGGCTCTTCTTTGAAACCACTTGCTGTCTACACTGCCGCGCTCGAGCAGGGCTATCAATTATCGGATTTGCTTGTCGACGAACCAATCAACATCAATGGGTATTCACCGAAAAACTTTGATAAGCGATACAGAGGGCAGGTGACGATGTATGATGCTGTCGTTCATTCGTATAATATCCCTCCCGTCTGGCTTTTGCACCAGATTGGAATTGAAAAAGGTGTAAGCACTGTAGAGCGATTCGGCATTCCATTGGAAAAGGATGATCATAATCTTGGCCTCGCTTTAGGGGGCTTGCACAAAGGGACATCTCCTTTGCATATGGCGCAGGCGTTTTCAACGTTTGCGAATGATGGAGTCATGATGGAGGCCCATGCAATTGTCGAAATCAAAGATTCAGAAGGGAAAGTCCTAGGAAAGTGGCAAGAGCAGTCAACAGACGTTACAGCTGCGGCAGTTGCCCAGCAAATGACTTATATGCTGCAAGGTGCTGTTAAAGATGGGACGGGCAAGAAGGCGCAAGTTACAGGTGTCGACGTAGCGGGGAAGACGGGGACTACCCAGCTGCCGTTTACAGGCGTAGATGGCTCAAAAGATCATTGGTTCGTCGGCTATACACCGGATATCGTAGGTGCGGTTTGGCTAGGTTATGATCAAAC
>NZ_BQYK01000001.1:314305-370527 GCF_023168145.1 Sporosarcina sp. NCCP-2222 | reverse complement strand
GAAACAGAGAGGGAAGCTGAAGGCGCAAGAGAAAAAGCAAGAAAGAGAGAAGAAGAAGAGGGAAAAGAAAAAAGAGAAGGAACAGAAAAAGAGAGAGAAGCAAAGAGAGAAGAAAGAGAAGAAAAAAGAGAAAGAAAAGAAGAAACGAGAAAAACAGAAAGGGAAAGAGAGGCATAATCGCGGAGGAAATGATCGTTGAACGACTAAAAACATGAAGTGGATTGTAAGGAGTATGACTTCTGGCTGTTTCAAGGCATTCTCTGGTTTTTAATGAAAACGCCTATAGAAAGGAGATAAAGTATGACACGTGTTACTAATTTTCCAAAAGGATTATCAAAACCTGCAATAAGAGCACTAGAGGGAGCAGGTTACACAGACATAAACCAGTTAGTAGAAATAACCGAAAAAGAATTAGCCGCTCTGCATGGTATGGGACCGAGAGGTATAAAAATAATCAAAGATGCGCTTAAGGAAAAAGGTTGTTCATTTAAGAGTGAATAAGCTTGTAAGTTTAGTACAAGTTCAAACCTGAAATTTGGACGTCTGTTTACTAGTAGTTAATTAAAGGGAGTCAACAGGTGGTTGCAGGAGATGATCAATTTTGGTGATCATCTCCTGTTTTCATGAAGTAAGGTTTATCTCATAAATCCACCTTCTGAATGGATGATCTGGCCTGTAATCCAGCCTGCTTCCTCGCTAGCTAGGAATGCAATTAATTTTGCGGCGTCTTTTGGCTCCCCTATTCGACCGAAAGGAAACATGGGGGCTAGACCGCTTTTTATTTCATCAGTCATCCAACCTGTATCTGTTGGGCCGGGATTAATGGCGTTAACTGTTATCCCTAAAGGGGCTAGTTCGGCTGACATAGTAATCGTTAAAGCGTCCACGGCCCCCTTTGTTGTGGCGTATGCTAATTCTCCGGGCATAGGACCTCGAAATTGACCCGATGTAAGATTAACTATTCTTCCGCCAGATTTCTTGGTAAAATGTTGAGCGAATTTACTACTAATCAAAGTCGTAGCCCGAACATTGACCATGTAATGTTTATCTAATTCAGACGCAGTAATATTTGTATAATCGTTATTAGTCGAATAAGCTGCGTTGTTTATTAAAATATCTGGATTGCCAAGTTGTTCCTTAACATAATTCATCAGTTGATCAGGGGCCTCATCTTTAGTGAGATCCAGCTCTAAAGATGCTGTCCGGACACCCTTCTTTGACAGTTCTTCTTTTAATTTCAGCGGTTCATCTGAAGACATACTCCAAGGCATCTTTTTATCGTACTCTGTCCAGTACGTAAAAAATACATCATATCCTGCTTCGGCTAATTCGTTACAAATAGCCGCCCCGATACCTCGCAGACGGCTTACCCCGGTAACAATAGCAATTTTCCTTTGTACTTCTCTCATTACAAGTGCTCCCCCAATTTGACTATGATTAAGTCTATTGTTTTGAAAGTAATTATACACCAAATGCTCCGTTATGTGGATAGAGGGATCCATCATAAATGCAATGTAAATATCGCAAGAACAATGTTGGAAAGGTATAACTCGTAAAACAACTTTTAAAGGGGAAGAGGAAGAGCGGTTTTTATAATTGCAACGAAACTAGATGCTCGTCAAATGCGTCGATAATTTCAAGGAAGTGATTGGCCTCCCTGTATACATGATCTGCAAGAAGCGGATGGATAATGCTTTTAATTTTGCAAGCCTCAATGAGTTCCCTTGCCGTCTTCTTGAATTCTCGAAGCGATACAACGGACACTCTGTTTTGATCCAGGAATTGTTCAAGTAGAGGAACGGTCTCTGATTGCGGGCGCATGCTATCCAGGTCTTGTGCTTGAAATAACAATTGATCAAAGTCATGGCTGAAATCTCTCGCTTGTTCGACAAGTTTGCGTTCAGAAGGGTCTAATAAATGGCCGATAAATTTGGAATGGTCTGCCATGATACGCAAAAAGAAGACATTTTCTTTTATGATAGCTTCCGGCAGGGGTTTTAATTTTCCTTCATTTAATTCCTTGAGGCGTTTAGCGAAATAAGCTGCCTCTCGGCTAATGTGATCTACTAGTAAAGGCATATTATTTGATATAATTTTGCAGCTCAGAATCAGGCCAAGCACTTTTCGTTTAAATGCCCAAATCGATGCGGCTGCTTGATACACTTGGTTGTTAAATTGACGAATTACTTCTGGACTTGTTTGTGCATTATAATTGGCAGCCTGTTCTTCGATTTGCTCAAATATTACAATATACTGCCGTGCTTCTTGGATAAGCTTTGTCTGGTCGGCTGTGAAACCTAAGCTTAAGAAGAAAGCATGTTCTTTCATAATTCTTGACCAAAAGCGAATCTCTTCTAACGATTGCATAACGAAAGACGTTATAGCCCTCACTCCTTCAAAATTCAATCGGCTCATTCTATGCTTTACATACATAATAAATAACTGAAACCCAGCGATAGCGATATAAAGCGGGTGTAGAACATAAAAAAACCTTGTAAAATTGTTTTACAAGGTCAATGTACTGTGTATGGGCACGCTTGAAAATGGTGCTTGTATGAGTGTTGATTGTCTTATTGATTAGATGTGTTGCATTTTCTCTCTAATTCCAGCACATCCGCGAAACATTCCATTGCTGCACTAATATAAAGATCTAGATAATGAGGTTCTATGTATTCGGTAATTCGTTCAAGCAGTTCCGTCTTAACAAGTAGGGGTCGATCTTTCGGGAAGTATATTGGTGAATAGACGGGTTTGCCACTGGCTCTTTCATTGTTTACAACGAGTCGTAAATGAGTCATTTAGATACCAACCTTCTCAACTCCCACTTGGGCAGTTTGTCTTATATTTGTGACATAATTGTAGCACGAATATCTAATTTCTTATAATGGGAATTGAAGGAAAAAAGTAATGAAAAACAAATAGGTTTGGCAAATGGTTATAATACAAATTTAATTGGAAAATACTATATGTTATAATGAAAGAAGAGAAAGAAGGTGAGCGATTGCGTCGAAAGTATGGAAGGCTTCTGAAAAAGGACAATGTTATTGTTTTTCCAGGAGCTTATGAAAACCTCGTGGAAGCCGGAAAACTGGCAGTAGATCAGGAACAATTTGAAAAAGCTGTGGAAGCTTTTGACCAAGCAATTAATTACAATCCCGATAGTTCGGAGTTTCTTGGCCCATATGCAATCGCGCTTTATGAGACGAAAGACTTCTCTCGTGCCAAGGAGTTTGCTGCCCGACTCCTATATAGTGGAACAGCGGATTATATTGCGGCAATGGAATTGTATTTGGCTATCAGTATCCAATTGCAGCATTATGATGAAGTGAGGGAGACAATCGATACCTTGTTTGAAGAACAGATCATTCCGGAACGGATGTTGAAGAAATTCAATTATTTGCGTGAACTGAATGAGCGCCTGTCTGATCGGTACAATGAAAGCGAAGGACATGCTCCCGCTGTACGTTTCTCGTTTGAAGAATTTATGGACATTGGGACAGACATGCAGCAGGCGATGCTTGCTTCGCTTGAAAATGGTGAGCTGGACGCAATGCTTCCGGTGTTAATCAAAATTATTGGTTCAGATGAATTATCACCGATTGTAAAAACGTTCGCTTTGATTTTATTAAAACAGGCAGAGTACGGAAAAGCGGTTGAAATTCGAAAGTTTGGCATGGAAATGACGGTTCACCCGAATCTGCTGCCATTGCCGAATGAAGATAAGTTGACCAGTGATGTCTTCGAGCTTGCGGAGAGGTCATTTGAGAAAGATCCAACCAAACTGGAAATGCTCAAGTCCATCATCCGTAAATATGGGATTGTTACGTATCCATTCAGTTGGGGGAACTATACAGCTGACGAAGTGATGGAAGCGTATGCACTATACATAGAAAGCCTGATGTCAGGACAACAGCTGCCCGAGGATGAACTGATTGATTTCATTCATTACATCGACACTGATTTTGATCGATGAACAAGGGGATGGTACTTGATATTAAATCTGTTGAAAGATAGGAAGACTATGATATACTGTAATGGTTGTAAATGACGTATATACGTGATGAAATATATTGTTGATAATGATTCGGAGGTAGTTGTAATGTCAGTTAAATGGGAAAAGCAAGAAGGAAATAAAGGTACGTTGACCGTTGAAGTTTCTGCAGAGCAATTTGATGGGGCTCTTGATAAAGCATTTGCTAAAGTCGTGACAAAAGTTCAAGCGCCTGGTTTCCGTAAAGGAAAAATGCCGCGTAAAATGTTTGAAAAAATGTATGGAGTAGAATCTCTATATAATGATGCACTCGACTTCATTCTGCCTGAAACATATTCCAACGCACTTGATGAAGCGGATGTAGAACCGATTGCGCAACCGGAAATTGAAGTTGAGAAAATCGGCAAAGGCGAGACGCTTGTCTATAAAGCTCACGTTCAATTGAAACCAGAAGTGAAACTCGGCGACTACAAAGGTCTTGAAGTGAAACGCCAAGATACTGAAGTGACAGATGAAGAAATCGAAGCTCAATTGAAAGACCGCCAGCAAGCTTTCGCTGAAATGGTAGTCAAAGAAGAAGGCGCTATCGAAAACGGAGACACAGTCAACCTCGACTTCGAAGGTTTCACTGGTGGAGAGCCGTTTGAAGGCGGAAAAGCGGAAGGGTATGATCTTGAAATTGGTTCTGGATCCTTCATCCCTGGCTTTGAAGAGCAAATGGTCGGCATGAAAGTCGGCGAAGAAAAAGACGTTGAATTGACATTCCCTGAAGAATACCATGCAGCTGAATTGGCTGGCCAACCTGCAGTATTCAAAGTGAAAGTAAACGAAATCAAAACAAAAGAAATCCCGGCTTTGGACGATGAACTTGCAAAGGAAATCGACGAAGAGGTATCTTCTCTTGATGAATTGCGTACGAAATTGAAAGAAAAGACTGCTGAAGAGAAAAAAGGCGCATCTGAAACTGCTCTTCGTGATGAGCTAGTTGAAGCGGCAGCAAATAACACTGAAGTGGATATTCCTGAAGTGATGATCGAGTCTGAAATCGACCGCATGATGGAAGACTTTGGCCGTCGCCTTCAAATGCAAGGCATGAATCTTGACCTATACTATCAGTTCTCTGGTCAAGACGAAGCTGCTCTACGTTCTCAAATGAAGGACGACGCATTAAGCCGCGTACGTGTTTCTTTGACACTTGAAGCAATCGCGAAAGCGGAAAACGTGGAAGTGACAGAAGAAGAAATCAACGCTGAGCTTCAAAAAATGTCCGAGCAATTCGGCATGGAAATCGATCAAATTAAAAAGACACTAGGCGGCACGGACGTTCTTGAAAACGACCTTCGTTTTAATAAAACGGTTGAGCTTCTTGTCGACAACGCTAAAATTACTGAATAATAACCGAATGTTTAGCTGAATATAACAAGGTACGGAAGTCCGTACCTTGTTTTTCATAGGATCAGACAGTTCCAGCGCGTAATTCTAATTAGTTGATAAACACGGGGGAATCTTGTAAGATTGTCACTTGATAGGGGTGAGCATGATGTTCAAATTTAATGATGAAAAAGATAATTTAAGCTGTTCATTTTGTGGGAAAACACAGGACCAGGTACGGAAGCTTGTAGCTGGCCAAGGTGTTTACATTTGTGATGAATGTGTAGAATTATGTGCAGAAATCGTCGAAGAGGAAGTGGGTCTTGACGAAGACTTCGAGCTGAAAGATGTTCCGAAGCCACGTGAAATCCAAAGCATCCTTGATGAATATATCATTGGCCAGGATCGTGCCAAGAAATCATTGGCAGTTGCCGTTTATAACCATTACAAACGCGTAAACTCCAACAGCAAGATCGACGATGTGGAAATTTCCAAATCGAATATTGTCTTGATCGGACCAACAGGTAGCGGGAAGACATTGCTTGCACAAACTTTGGCCCGTATTTTGAATGTTCCTTTCGCCATTGCGGATGCGACTTCATTGACGGAAGCGGGATATGTTGGAGAAGATGTCGAAAACATTCTTCTTAAATTGATCCAAGCCGCTGATTTTGATATTGAGCGTGCAGAAAAAGGGATCATTTATATCGATGAGATCGACAAAGTGGCAAGAAAAGCTGAAAATGCATCGATCACCCGAGATGTTTCAGGGGAAGGCGTGCAGCAAGCACTGCTTAAAATTCTGGAAGGTACGGTTGCCAGCGTTCCGCCACAAGGCGGCCGAAAACATCCACATCAAGAATTCCTTCAAATTGACACAACCAACATATTATTTATCGTAGGTGGTGCGTTTGATGGAATCGAAGAAATTATTAAACGCCGGACGGGACGTAAGGTCATCGGATTCGGTTCCAACGAAGAGAAGGAAGAGAAGAAGGAAGGTACTGTGCTTTCTCAATTAATTCCTGAAGACCTTCAGAAATTTGGACTCATTCCGGAATTCATAGGACGCCTTCCAGTCATCGCGACACTTGAGCCGTTGAATGAGGATACATTGTATCAAATTTTAACTGTTCCGAAGAACGCTATCGTGAAACAGTATCAAAAAATGGTCGAAATGGATGGAGTGCAGCTCCGTTTTGAAGATGACGCATTAATTGAAATTGCAAAAGAAGCGATTGAGCGTAAAACGGGTGCTCGTGGATTGCGTTCCATCATAGAAAATATCATGTTGGATATCATGTATGAGCTGCCGTCCCTTGAGGAAGTGACGGAATGCGTTATTACAAAAGACGCGGTTCTTGGTAAATCCAACCCACTTTTATACCGTGCGGACGGATCCCAACTGGATTTGGATCAAGAGAAGACAGCTTGATGCATGGAGGAAATAGCTGACTCCGAAGATGCGATTCACTCGCTCGTCGGTTGTCGGCTTTTTCCACCTTATAGGATTCATTGAAGTTGGACATACATAACTTATGGAGGTGACTTCCGTATGCCATTGAAAACGAACATACCTTTATTGCCACTTCGCGGGATGTTGGTATATCCGTCGATGATTTTACATATTGACGTCGGGAGAGAGCGCTCCGTTTTTGCGATCGAACATGCCATTGCCCAAGAAAATCTCATTTTCCTTGTGACCCAGCGCGATATTACAATGGAAAATCCAGAGGCAGAAGATATTTATCAAATTGGCACATTGGCCACTGTAAAATCATTGACCCAATTGCCGAATGGTACGCATCGTGTGTTGATTGAAGGAATGGAACGGGCAGCGTGGTCGAACTATCGGGAAGCAGATCTATATCCTGTAGTGGACGTGGAAAGTATTCCTGACGTGCAAGTGAAAGATGCGGAGAGTGTAGCACTCATGCGAACGCTTCTTTCCTATTTTAAGAAATTTGCCAAAATATCCAAACGTGTATCAAAAGAAACATTGGCGACGTTTGAACAGATTGAAGAACCAGGACGTCTAGCTGATACGCTCGCTTCGCATATGCCGATTAATATTACTTCGAAGCAGGAAATCCTTGAAATGCTGGACGTGAAAGAACGCCTCGAGTGGATGATCAGCAAGCTGCATAATGAGCAGGAAGTTATGAACTTAGAGAAAAAGATCAACGAGCGGGTCAGGGAAGCGATGGAACGCACGCAAAAGGAATTTTATTTGCGTGAGCAAATGAAGGCCATCCAGACGGAATTGGGCGATAAGGATGGAAAAGGGCTTGAAATCGCAGAACTGAAGGAGCGTATTGAAGGAGCT
Organism: Sporosarcina sp. NCCP-2222; assembly: GCF_023168145.1. GTDB lineage: Bacteria > Bacillota > Bacilli > Bacillales_A > Planococcaceae > Sporosarcina. The sequence goes on along the minus strand of NZ_BQYK01000001.1, from coordinate 362,839 downwards.
GCCATGCCGGAAGGCGCAAAAGAAGCAGCATTGCGTGAACTCGATCGCTATGAGAAGCTGCCATCTGCAGCTGCGGAAAGCGGTGTAATCCGGAACTATGTCGAATGGCTCGTTACATTGCCATGGTCAAATGCATCGAAAGACCAGCTCGATATTAACCGGTCAGAAGAGATATTGAATCGTGATCACGAAGGTTTGGAAAAAGTGAAGGAGCGTATTTTGGAATATTTGGCTGTCCGCCAAATGACGAATTCGCTTCGCGGACCTATTCTCTGTCTTGATGGACCACCGGGTGTCGGAAAGACTTCCTTGGCACGTTCAATCGCAGAATCACTCGGCAGGAAATTTGTCCGTATTTCACTTGGCGGAGTGCGCGATGAATCCGAAATCAGGGGACATCGACGTACGTATGTCGGGGCAATGCCTGGCCGTATCATTCAAGGGATGAAAAAAGCGGGAACGATTAATCCTGTTTTCCTTTTGGATGAAATTGATAAAATGTCGAATGACTTCCGGGGAGATCCTTCGTCCGCGATGTTGGAAGTGCTGGATCCGGAACAGAACAGCACCTTCAGCGACCATTACATTGAAGAGCCGTATGACCTATCGAATGTCTTGTTCATTGCTACATCTAACGATCTTAGCTCAATTCCGGGACCACTGCGCGACCGGATGGAGATTATTTCAATTGCCGGCTATACAGAGCTTGAGAAACAGTCGATTGCTAAAAATCATTTGATTCCAAGGCAGCTGAAAGAACATGGCCTGATTAAATCCCAAGTGCGTTTTTCTGATGAAGCAATTTTGGACATCGTCCGCCATTATACAAGGGAAGCCGGCGTCCGGAATTTGGAGAGGGAGATTGCGCGGATTTGCCGCAAGGCTGCCAAGATGATCGTTACAGGAGAACGGAAAAGTATTACTGTTAATCCGAAGACGGTCGAATTATTGTTAGGAAAGAAAAAATTTAAGCACGGTAAAGCAGAGGAAGTCAATCAAGTCGGTGTTGCGACAGGTCTTGCCTATACGACAGTCGGCGGGGATACGTTGCAAATCGAGGTTTCATTGTCACCCGGAAAAGGTAGGTTACTACTGACAGGTAAATTGGGCGATGTCATGAAAGAATCAGCACAGACCGCGATGTCCTATGTCCGGTCAAAGGCAGAAGAATTCAACATAGTCGAGGCATTCCACGAAACGCAAGATATCCATATCCACGTTCCGGAAGGTGCGGTGCCGAAGGACGGACCTTCAGCGGGCATTGCAATTGCCACTGCTTTAGTATCTGCCTTGACGAAGCGTCCTGTCCGGCGGGAAGTCGGGATGACGGGTGAAATCACACTGCGCGGCCGTGTGTTGCCGATTGGCGGAGTAAAAGAGAAGACTTTAGGTGCCCATCGCGCTGGATTGACAACCGTCATTTTACCAATGGATAATGAACGCGATATAGAAGATATTCCTGAAAGTGTGCGAAAAGAATTGACGTTCAAGCTCGTTTCGGATGCGGAAGAAGTACTCGACATCGCATTGGAGGCAAAATTGCAATGAAAGTCAATAATGTGGAAATGATAATGAGTGCTGTTAAGCCAGAACAATATCCGGATAATGGGTATCCGGAATTTGCGTTAGCTGGCCGTTCAAATGTCGGTAAATCTTCATTTATTAATAAAATGATTGGAAGAAAAAGCTTAGCCCGGACATCTTCCAAACCGGGAAAGACCCAAACGTTGAACTTCTATAAAATTGAGGAACAGCTATTTTTTGTTGACGTGCCAGGGTATGGCTATGCGAAAGTATCCAAATCTGAACGGGAAGCTTGGGGAAAAATGATCGAACGATATTTGACTGGCCGCGAACAATTGCGTGCCGTCATCCAGATCGTTGATTTGCGCCATGCGCCTTCAGAAGATGATCGGCTGATGTATGACTTTATCGTGCATTACAATCTGCCGGCCATCATCATCGCAACGAAGGCAGATAAAATTCCAAAAGGCAAATGGATGAAACATAAAAAAGTCATCAAAGATGCATTGAACCTTCGCCCTGAAGACCCGCTCATCGTCTTCTCCTCTGAAAAAGGAATTGGCATGGAAGAAGCCTGGAGGGAAATTGAAAGTAGAATGTAGTAAGTTATTTTTCCAACCATGGAAAAGTCCGGACAGGAAAACTGTTCCGGACTTGTTTATTATATAATAATGATTATAAAAACAGCTTATGAACCGTTTGATTTCATAGCTTGTTCACAATTCAAACCGCCATTGCAACATAAATATGTTATAATAAGTACCGTTGAATAAGAACGTGAGAGGTGTGAAGGACCCAATGCATACAATCGTAGTTGGTGTCAATCACCGTACGGCGCCTGTTGAAATACGGGAGAAGGTTTCTTTCGTTGAAGCAGAGCTGCCTGAGGCGATGCGACAATTGCAGCAAGAAAAAAGCATATTGGAGAATATTATCATTTCGACTTGCAACCGGACGGAAATTTACGCTGTAGCGGATCAGCTGCACACAGGGCGTTACTACGTTAAACGGTTCCTTGCGGATTGGTTTGGTCTCTCCATGGATGAGTTGTCACCACACTTGCTCATTTTCGAAAATGACGGAGCGTATGAACATTTGATGCGTGTGGCGGCAGGCATCGATTCGATGGTGCTCGGAGAGACACAAATTTTAGGCCAAGTCCGCTCCAGCTTTTTATTGGCGCAGGAAATCGGCACGACCGGAACAATCTTTAATGAATTGTTCAAGCAGGCGATTACGCTTGCGAAACGGGCTCATTCAGAAACGGCAATTGGTGAAAATGCCGTTTCCGTTTCCTATGCTGCCGTAGAACTGGGCAAAAAGATTTTTGGTACGTTGAATGATAAGCATATCGTCATCCTTGGGGCAGGCAAAATGGGTGAGCTCGCCATCAAAAACTTGTATGGTAATGGTGTAGGCCAAGTGACTGTCGTCAACCGGACATTGTCCAAAGCGGAAAACCTTGCTGCACAATTTGGCGGAAGCGCCAAATCAATGCAGGAGCTGCAATGCACTTTGCTGGAAGCTGATATTTTGATTAGCTCGACAGGTGCTACGGATTTTGTCATCGACTTGGAACTTATGCAAATGGTGGAGAAGCTTCGTAAAGGGAAACCTTTGTTTATGGTCGACATCGCAGTGCCGCGTGACTTGGATCCTCGCATTGGCGAACTTCCAAGCGTCTTCTTATATGACATAGATGATATGCAGGGCATCGTGGAAGCGAACCTTGCTGAGCGTAAGCGTGCTGCTGATGAAATCGGCATCATGATTGAGCAAGAAATCGTCATGTTTAAAGAATGGGTGGCGACACTTGGTGTTGTGCCAATCATTTCGACATTGCGGAATAAAGCGCTCCAAATCCAAGCGGATGCGATGACTAGCATTGAAAATAAAATGCCGAATTTGACTGATCGGGAGAAGAAACTCCTGAACAAACATACAAAATCTATTGTCAATCAATTATTAAAAGAACCGATCCTACAGGCGAAAGAGTTGGCGACCGATCCGGATGCGATGGAAAAGCTGGCGCTATTCCAACAAATTTTCGGCATTGCCGAGAAGGAGTCTGCAAGCCCAGCCGGAAAAACGGAATCGAAAGACAGCGTTCAACCGGTGAAAATCGGCAGCGCTCCGGAATTGTCATATTGATCGGAAGAATCGGATGCACACTTTGGTTTAAAGGTGGGCTTCCGATTTCGTCCGCTCTTTCATCGTTTGAAAGGCAGAGATTGCATCATGGCTGAAATGACCATGGCCAGGTTCCATGAACTTGTAGTCATCCTGTACGCGGTGAGCCTCGTATTTTATTTCATTGATTATTTGAATAAAGATACGGTCGCTCACCGCAGTGCGTTTTGGATACTCTCGCTTGTATACGTTTTGCAAACCGGTTATTTGATTTTCCATATGATTGAAACGAAACGGTTCCCGATCCTTTCCCTGTTTGAAGGGATCTATTTTTTCTCGTGGCTGCTCATAACGCTGTCCGTCATTCTGCATCTCGTCTATAAAGTTGGATTTGCGGTATTTTTCCTGAATGTGATCGGGTTCATCTTTATGACGATTTACACGTTTGCGCCATTTCAGATTGAACAGTCTCCCATTGGTGAATCGCTCATTTCTGAATTGCTTTTTATCCATGTAACATTCGCAATTCTTTCGTATGCAGCGTTTGCCATATCCCTCGTATTCGCCATTTTATATTTGCTAGTTTATAAGGTACTGAAAAAGAAGAAATGGACGAAGCAGTTTGCCCGGTTTCCTTCTCTTCATCAATCGGCAATTGGAATGAAAGCGGCTATTTTTACGGGAATTCCTTTGTTGCTGATCAGTTTAATTTTAGGCATGCAATGGGCGACAGTGGCGCTCGATCATTGGTCATTCTTCGATGTAAAGATTATCGGCTCATTCTTTCTCATTTTGCTTTATAGTTTGGTATTATTTTTGCAAAAGAGTGGAAAACTGACAGCGAACGATTTTGCATGGGCGAACGTCTTCGCTTTTCTTTTCGTCATCATCAATTTTTTCTTAGGCAGTAAACTATCACAATTTCATTTTTGGATTTAGCTTCAGTCAGGAAGACGGATTGGGCTTTCTATGGAAAGGAATGTGTTTCATTGAGAAAAATCATCGTAGGTTCCAGAAGAAGCAAGCTCGCATTGACGCAGACAAACTGGTTTATTGAACAGTTGAAAGCAGCGGGGGCGCCCTTTGAATTTGAAGTGAAGGAAATTGTTACGAAAGGCGATCAGATCCTTGACGTTATGCTTTCCAAAGTTGGCGGAAAAGGACTGTTTGTCAAAGAGATCGAGCAAGCCTTGTATAACAAGGAAATTGATTTTGCGGTACATAGTATGAAGGATATGCCGGCGGTTCTGCCTGAAGGACTCACGATCGGCTGCATCCCGCCTCGTGAAGATGCGCGTGACGCATATATTTCAAAAGGCCATGTCAAGTTTATGGACCTGCCGGCTGGAGCGGTTGTCGGAACGTCGAGCTTGCGTCGAAGCTCCCAGTTGCTATTAATGCGACCAGATATTGAGATCAAGTGGATTCGCGGAAATATTGATACGCGCCTGAAAAAGATGCAGGACGGCGAATATGATGCGATCCTATTGGCGGCGGCAGGCTTGAAGCGAATGGGCTGGAATGATGAAGTTGTGACGGAGTACATGGCACTGGAGGATTGCATCCCGGCGGTCGGACAAGGAGCACTTGCGATCGAATGCCGAAGTGATGATGATGAGCTTCTTGCAGAGCTATCGAAACTGACCGATGATAAAACATGGAAAGAAGTAGAGGCTGAGCGTACATTCCTCAGTGAAATGGATGGTTCCTGCCAAGTGCCGATTGCCGGTTTTGCAAAACTGGATGGCAATGAAGTGAAGTTGACTGGTTTTATCGCATCTCCAGACGCGAAGGAGATCTTCAAAGAGACGATTAGCGGCGATAGTGCTGTAGAAGTAGGAAAAGCGGTAGCTGCCAAACTGAAAGAAGAAGGGGCCGCTGCTGTTATTGAGAAAGTGAAGGCGGAAATGAATGACTGACGGCAAACCGCTTGCTGGAGAAAACGTCATCTTCACCGGAACAAAGAAATCACCCGAAGTTTTTGATATGGTCAAGCGATATGGAGGACATCCTATTGCGGCGCCGCTCATTCGGGTGGAAGAAATTGTAGAGGCAACAGATGAAAGCCGGATGCGGGAGTGCAATCAATTCGATTGGCTCATTTTCACAAGTCAATCTGCTGTCCGGGCGTTCCATGCAAAAATGGAACGTTTTCATTTATCAGCTGACCAGTTTATCATCAATATTGCTGCAGTTGGGACACAGACTGCGGCTGCACTCGAACGGTTAGGTTTTACAGTCGGTTTCATTCCCACCGTTTTTAGTGCGGACACGTTTGTCCAGCAATTTCGCCCCTCGGGAGACAGGCAAATGAAAGTTCTGTTTCTTCGGGGGTCTTTGGCAGGTTCCTTAATACGTGAGGAACTGCCTTTTGCAGTAAAGGAATGGACGGTCTATCGCACAGAGAATGCCATCGAATCGGTTGAGACCATTATCCGGTTGATTCGAACGGGTACATCCGTCTCCGTTCTGTTCGCCAGTCCTTCTGCTGTCCGTGTGTTTGCAGAAAATATAGCGCCAACTGTCGGATGGGAAGGTTTTACAATCGGTGCAATTGGACATGTGACAGAGCAGGCACTTCTCGATGAAGGAGCCTCTGTCCATGCCACTCCCGAAATTTATACATTAATGGAACTCGTCAACGCTTTGGCGAGACGAAAGGATGAGCAAAGATGACCAACTTGCAATTCAGAAGAAACCGCCGGCTGCGTAACTCGGCGGGACTCCGTTCAATGGTGCGGGAAACAAGCTTGAAAAAAGAAGACTTCATTTATCCAATTTTCGTAGCGGAAGGGGAAGGCATTAAAAAGCCGATTTCCTCTATGCCTGGCGTTTACCAGTTTTCATTGGATCAGCTGGCCGCAGAAGTGGATGAAGTGGTCTCGCTCGGCATCCCTTCGATTATCTTATTTGGTATCCCAGCTGAAAAAGATGCAGTCGGATCCGGAGCATATCACGATCATGGAATCGTCCAGAAAGCGACTCGCTTCGTAAAAGAACGTCACCCTGAATTGATTGTCGTTGCGGATACTTGCTTGTGCGAATATACAGACCATGGACATTGCGGTGTCATTGAAGGAGAGAAAGTGCTGAACGATCCTTCACTGGATCTTCTTGCGAAGACAGCAGTAAGCCAAGCGAAGGCTGGAGCCGATATTATCGCACCATCGAACATGATGGACGGGTTTGTTGCAGCAATCCGAAAAGGCTTGGACGAAGCAGGCTTCGAAGATATTCCGATCATGTCCTATGCGGTGAAATATGCTTCCGCTTATTACGGTCCATTCCGGGATGCTGCGGAATCCGCACCACAATTTGGCGACCGCAAGACGTACCAAATGGATTATGCGAACCGGATGGAAGCTTTGCGGGAAGCAGAGTCGGATGTGATGGAAGGCGCAGACTTCCTTATTGTAAAGCCGGCGTTATCCTATATGGATATTATCCGCGATGTGAAAAATAATGTCCTCTTGCCGGTTGTTGCCTACAATGTAAGCGGTGAGTATGCAATGGTCAAAGCAGCTGCACAAAACGGATGGATTGACGAAAAGCAAATCGTTCTTGAAACATTGACAAGTATGAAGCGTGCTGGAGCGGATATTATCATGACATACCATGCCAAAGACGCGGCGCGCTGGTTGGAGGAGAATTGAGTGAGCAGACAATATGAAAAATCCAGAGAGGCATTTGCCGAAGCGGTTAACTTATTGCCAGGCGGGGTAAACTCCCCGGTACGTGCATTCAAGTCAGTCAATATGGATCCGATTTTCATGGAAAGCGGGAAAGGTGCCGTCATTAAAGATATCGATGGCAACGAATATATCGACTATGTCCTTTCATGGGGCCCGCTTATCCTAGGACATACTGATCCAGATGTAGTCGAAGGAATCAAGCGAGTCGCGGAAACGGGGACAAGCTTCGGTGCTCCGACTTTGCTTGAGAATGAACTTGCGAAAATTGTAATCGACCGAGTGCCATCTATTGAAATGGTCCGCATGGTTTCATCCGGTACGGAAGCGACAATGAGTGCGTTAAGACTGGCGCGCGGGTACACAGGCCGGAATAAAATCCTGAAATTTGAAGGCTGTTATCACGGCCATGGGGATTCCTTGCTCATTAAAGCGGGTTCTGGTGTCGCTACACTTGGCTTGCCGGATAGCCCCGGTGTTCCAGAAGGCATCGCAAAAAATACAATTACCGTTGCCTACAACGACTTGGAAAGTGTAAAAGCGGTCTTTGAACAATTCGGGGATGATCTCGCTGGTATCATTGTGGAACCGGTTGCCGGCAATATGGGGGTCGTTCCTCCACAGCCTGGCTTCTTGGAAGGTTTGCGTGAATTGACCGAGAAAAATGGCACGCTGTTGATCTTTGATGAAGTCATGACTGGCTTCCGCGTCGGTTACAACTGTGCGCAAGGCTATTTTGGCATCACGCCAGATTTGACTTGCCTAGGAAAAGTAATCGGAGGCGGGCTTCCTGTCGGTGCTTATGGCGGTAAACGGGAAATCATGGAGCATATCGCGCCAGCAGGAACTGTATATCAAGCTGGTACATTATCCGGAAATCCACTTGCCATGACAGCTGGTATTGAGACATTGAAAAAGCTGACACCTGCTTCGTATGAACACTTCATGAAGCTTGGCGATCAGTTAGAAGCTGGTTTCCGTGAAGCGGCTACGAAATATGATATACCGCACACAGTCAACCGTGCAGGTTCGATGATCGGATTCTTCTTTACGAACGAAGACGTCATTAATTACGATAAAGCGAAAACGTCGGATTTGAGTCTCTTCGCGGAGTATTTCCGTTTGATGGCCGAAGAAGGAATCTTCTTGCCGCCATCCCAATTCGAAGGTATGTTCCTATCCACGGCACATACGGAAGAGCATATTGAACAGACGGTGAAGGCGTTCCATACAGTGTTTGAGAAGTTATCAAAATGACAATAAATTTTTGCACTATGATTCGGTTATTTACGAATCATAGTGTTTTTTTATTGAATTCCTGCCTAAGCAGTCTACTCCAAGGCTTCCATGCATATGATGGCAAATGAGAAGAAGCAAGGGAGGGAATTCGTTGAGGAATTTACAATGGAAGATGGAAGAATCATTTTATTTCCCGGGACATATCGGCGTTCCTCAAGATGCCCAGTCGGTGAAAGTGAAGGCCGGTTTTACTGAAAAGAGAACGGATGACGCTGTGAGGTTGACGGGCATCTACCATATCGCTGCGAAAATCAATTTTCTAGAAGGGGAACGTCGCGAAGGACTTCCCGATTCGGCAGTATTTATTGATGATGTAGAACTGGAAGGCATGCAAGGATATTTTGAGTATGCGGTGCCGCTAAACATCGATCTACCGCCGGAAGTAGGCCATCCAATGCATGTCCATGCGAAAGATGTGAAGACAACCGTCGATGAAGAAGGGGTTCTTCAAATCACTTGGGATGTGGATTGTGTATATGGAGAAGACAGTAATAAATTGGCGGAGGGTAAGGTAAAGGAACCCGAAGCAGCGGTAAATGAGGTCGCAAAGAAGGAGCCGGTTGTTGCAGATGAGCAGAAGGAAAAAGCGGCTGCACAAAAGGAAGAAGCTGTTGTTCATGCGGAGACAAAAACCGAAAAGCAAGTGGTATCCAAGCAAATCATTCAAGCTGAAGTGAGCGAAGGAAAAGTTGAGGAGAACGCAGTAGCATCGGCGGCTGTTGAAAAGGAAGATATAGTTGAAGAGGCAACGGCGCCGTTAGCAGAAAGTAAAGCTGAAGACACGGTCGAGGCGATGGCTGCAGAGCCGGAAGAGAAGGTGGCAGTGGCAGTTACAGAAAAGGCCCCGCGTCAGGAAGAACAGACTGCTCTCGAAGCGCACGTCGCAACGTATGACAGCAGTTCGTTCACTGGGGGAGACGACATGCTATCATACATCGCGAGTCTTCAAGATGAATGGACCACAACGACCTTCCGTTCAAATGATGTTTTTGTATAACAGAAACGCGATTCCGCATAACAGACAGAGCAGGAGAAAGTCGCCGGTTGTCGGTACGACTAATACACGGATCAATTGAAAGCAGCATATTGGTATAATAATACCCTTACAATAAAAACGTGTTTTCCGCAGCCATGGTGGCAATAAATAAGGATTATACCCTCTTCTCATCACAATCTTCCTTTCGTAAAGTGGTTGACGTTTCCTATTCCATTCCGGTACAATAAGGTCAATTGCATATTGATGCGTGGAACGGGATAGTACACATGACGGTTCATTTTAGAGAGGGCTCGCCTGGTGAAAGAGCTTATGAATGGTTTTGTTGAAAGTCACCCGGGAGCAGTTTCCGTGAACTTTGAAGTAGCGGAAGCCGGTTAGAAGCCGTTATAAGATGTTGAGGTGCAGACGTTAGTTTGCACGAATAAAGGTGGTACCGCGAATATAACTCCTTCGTCCTTTTTGGCGATAGGGGTTTTTTTATTTTCCGGAAAACCTTCCCGCATCTTTTTCGCTCATATGCATCCTGTAGAGTAATGGTTGAAATGAAGGAGGAATTGGTATGACAACTGAAAATAGTACAATGCCAACGAAGTACGATCCGCAGTCGATTGAATCGGGACGATACGAATGGTGGCTTGAGGGCAAATATTTTGAAGCGCAGCCGGAGAGTGGGAAAGAACCCTATACGATCGTAATCCCACCGCCAAACGTAACAGGTAAATTGCATTTGGGTCACGCATGGGACACAACGTTGCAAGATATTCTGATCCGTATGAAACGGATGCAGGGCTATGACGCATTATGGCTGCCAGGCATGGACCATGCTGGAATTGCGACTCAAGCGAAAGTAGAAGAAAAACTGCGTGCTGATGGCAAAACAAGATATGACTTAGGAAGGGAAAAATTCCTTGAAGAAACATGGAAATGGAAAGAGGAATATGCCAGCCATATCCGGGCACAATGGTCGAAGCTTGGTCTAGCACTCGATTATTCCCGTGAACGGTTCACGCTTGATGAAGGACTGTCTCGCGCAGTTCGTGAAGTCTTTGTCAAATTGTATGAAAAAGGCCTTATCTACCGCGGCGAATATATTATCAACTGGGATCCGGCAACCAAAACAGCCATCTCTGATATTGAAGTAATCCATAAGGATGTACAGGGTGCATTCTATCATATGCGCTACCCACTAGCGGACGGAACCGGAAGCATCGAAATAGCGACGACCCGTCCTGAAACTATGCTTGGGGATACGGCGGTTGCAGTTCATCCGGAAGATGAGCGCTACAAGCATTTGATCGGAAAAACGGTCAAATTGCCGATCGTCGGCCGGGAAATTCCGATTGTTGCTGATGATTATGTCGACATGGAGTTTGGAAGCGGTGCGGTGAAAATTACACCTGCTCATGACCCGAACGACTTTGAAATCGGTAACCGCCACAATTTGCCTCGCGTTCTCGTCATGAATGAAGACGGCTCGATGAATAAGCTGGCGGGCAAATACGAAGGCATGGATCGGTTTGAATGCCGTAAACAGATCGTTAAGGATTTACAGGACATGGATGTCCTCTTCAAAATTGAAGAACATTTACATGCAGTCGGCCATTCAGAGCGAAGCGGCGCTGTAGTGGAACCGTATTTATCAACACAATGGTTCGTTAAAATGGGTCCACTAGCGAAAGAAGCGATCGATCTTCAGCATGGCGAAGGCAAAGTCAATTTTGTACCGGAACGTTTTGAAAAAACGTATTTGAATTGGATGGAAAACCTGCATGATTGGTGTATCTCTCGCCAGCTTTGGTGGGGCCACCGGATTCCGGCTTGGTATCATAAAGAAACAGGCGAAGTGTATGTAGGGCATGAAGCACCTGCTGATATCGAAAACTGGAACCAGGATAATGATGTTTTGGACACTTGGTTCTCCTCCGCGCTTTGGCCGTTCTCTACAATGGGCTGGCCGGATGCGGAAAACGAAGAATTCAAGCGCTATTATCCAACAGATACGCTCGTCACGGGCTATGACATCATTTATTTCTGGGTATCCCGGATGATTTTCCAAGGGATCGAGTTTACAGGGCAGCGTCCATTCAAAGACGTACTCATTCATGGCCTGGTGCGTGCAGAAGATGGACGGAAAATGTCCAAGTCGCTCGGCAACGGCGTAGATCCAATGGATGTCATCGATCAGTACGGGGCAGACGCATTGCGTTACTTCCTGGCAACAGGTTCATCGCCTGGCCAAGACCTTCGTTTCTCGACGGAGAAGGTTGAAGCGATCTGGAACTTTGCGAATAAAATCTGGAACGCATCCCGTTTTGCTTTGATGAACATGGATGGCATGACATACGAAGAAATCGATTTGTCCGGTGAGAAATCCGTAGCAGACGCTTGGATTTTGACACGCTTGAACGAAACGATCGAGCAAGTAACGAAACTCGCTGACAAGTATGAGTTCGGTGAAGTCGGCCGTGCCCTATACAATTTCATCTGGGACGATTTCTGCGACTGGTACATCGAGATGGCGAAATTGCCGTTATACGGGGAAGATGAAGCGGCGAAGAAGATGACTCGTTCGGTTCTAGCTTATGTGCTCGATAACACGATGCGTTTGTTGCATCCACTCATGCCGTTCATTACAGAAGAGATCTGGCAAAACCTCCCGCATGAAGGCGAATCAATCACGACAGCTGCTTGGCCGGTTGTTGATACGTCATTGACGGATACAGACAAAGCGTCAGCAATGAAACTGCTCGTCGATCTGATCCATGCAGTGCGTAATATCCGTGCGGAAGTAAACACGCCGATGAGCAAGAAAGTATCCTTGTACCTTGCAGCTAAAGATCAGGCGATTGTTGACGTGCTGGAAGCGAACCGGAATTACATCGAACGTTTCTGTAATCCGGAAACGCTTGAAATTGGCATTGGCATTTCTGCGCCAGGTAAATCGATGTCTGCTGTCATTACAGGAGCGGAACTGTTCTTGCCGCTTGAAGGCTTGATCAATGTCGAGGAAGAAATTGCGCGTCTGACGAAGGAATTGGCAAAGTGGGACAGCGAAGTGAAGCGCGTCCAAGGCAAACTTTCCAATGAGCGATTCATTTCCAAAGCACCGGAAGCGGTTGTAGCGGAAGAGCGCGAAAAAGAAAAAGATTACCTCGAGAAGAAGGCGGCTGTAGAGCGCCGGATTGAAGAATTGAAAGAAATGTAATAACAGCTGGCGGCCTTCTATCAGAAGAGACCGCCAGCTTTTTTGTTGTATCTGAGGTGTTTTTTATATTGGTTTGTGAAGTTCCAAAGTACTTTGATCAAAGCGATTGGGAATTGGTATCCTATGGAAAAGATCTTTAAGGAGAAACCGTTTATGTGGTAAAGTTGAAGAAAAGAAGATGAAAGAAAAAATAGGGGGAATTCATCTGGTATATGTAATGATATTCTTTTCTCTATTTATCTCAGCAATCGGGTCGGTTGCTATCCTAAAAAAGACGGAACATAAAGTATGGAGTATGGTATCAGCTGTATTTGTAAATATCATCATCTTACTTTCTACCATGTTCATTATGTACAATATGAATGAAGAGGCGCGTATTTTTGGTGTCGACGATTCAGAATCACTTACTTTAATAATTGCTATCCCGATTATATCGTGGGTAAATTTTGTACTACTTCAATTTGTGAATAAGAACGGCAGGCAGGTTAATTAGCACACAACATTCATGAGGAACATATGGAGAGTGAAAAACGCACAGGCGTAGCTGTGCGTTTATATCATTTCTTATCGCCGACCGTTATTCGATTCATTTATCTGGCATGCCATTCATATTGAATATCAGGCAAGCCTTCTTCGTTTTCATGTCCTCTGCCAACTTTTTGAAACCCATTCTTTTCATAAAAACGTTGCGCGTTTTTATTTATTTCAAATGTAGTTACTGTTAGCTTCCCGCTTGATTGCGATTTAGCAATGTCCAGGAATAATTGGCCGATACCAAAGCCTTGATAGTCAACATGAATATAGAGCTGGCTAATTTCCTCATTATTATACGCAATCATGCCTACTACTTGCTGGTTAAATAAGGCGATGTCTATATGAAAATGCTTTGGTACAATTGATTTAAAAAATAAACATGCTCCTCAAAGCTATGAATTTCATTCCGGCAAATGGCCTTTTCTTTACTAGTACGCCACATGCTCACAGTTTGTTCAGCATATTCCGGGCGATACGGAATGATAATCATTTCGGGCAGGTTCATCTTCTTGCCTCCTCGGCGCTTTCCATTCCATGACTGCAGTGTGAATCGTGCGCCTTTCTCGCCCCATTGTCATCCATGATCCATGAATGTTCTCTTAACATATTTCATCAATTCAGCAGCAGGGGAGACGTCATGTGTTACATATAACGATCTGGCTCCGACTGGATCCTCCACTTCGTTCAGCAGCCAGCGGCCATCCGGCAACAGGAGAAAGTCGATGCCGATATAGTCGCTTTTTAAAGCCTTCGCCATGGTTTGCGCTTCCTTTTCCTGTGATGCAGAAAGAATGTATCGTTCCACGGAGCCGCCTAATGTATAGTTTGATTTGAACGAATCGCGTCCTATGCGTTTTACGGCACCTAGTACTTCATTCCCGAGCATGAACACCCGTATATCCGTGCTGTTCGATTCAACAAAAGGCTGGGTAATGATGTTCCGGCCAGCAAACGTATTGAAAAAATCCTCCGCTTCTTCTTTCGATTGGCAAAGAGAAACCTCATTGCCACCATGGCCATCACACGTTTTTAAGACGTTCGGGAAGACGGAAAGCTCATCGGCTGAGCCGACTTTTTTTGTAGGGACGGCAGGAATGCCGAGCAATGCTGCAAGTTCATAAGTCTTGAATTTATCATTAGCGATCCGGTTCACTTCCGACCGGTTGAACAGTCGAAACCCTGCGGCCTCCCAATTCGCAGATAGCTCTGGATTTCGATCGCGGAAAATAATGAAATCAGCATCCTCAGCAGGTTGTTCTTCATCCACGATAAGTGTCAATTCCATATCCAATCGATGGGCTGAATTCTTCAAGTCATCAATAAATCCTTTATTTCGTTCGGCCTCCGCGGATGAATAATAAAGACATCCTTTCATGACAGCTTCCCTACAATATATTCAATCATCTTATCCGCAACATTAATGCCCGTGACATTATAAATATTGCGGATATGTGCGGCAGCGTTCACTTCACAGACGAGCGGCTGTCCGCTTTCGCCAAATAACAAATCGACGCCGGCAAATTCGGCCCCAACCGCCTCGGCAGCTTGCAATGCAATCGACTTTTGCTCATCGGAGAGTTCGATAACGCTTGCCACCCCGCCATTTGTAATATTCGCCCGGAAATCGGTTTCAGACGAACGATACATGGCCGCCACGATTTCACCGCCGACAATATTGACCCTAATGTCACGCCCTCGGCTCGATGCAATGAACTGTTGAAATACATAATCAATCCCTCTCAATTCATCGACTTTCGCATAAAAGTCTTCTTCTGTTTCAATCAAATACACTTTCATGCCGAAAGAGCCATGTCCTTCTTTTATAATGAGCGGCAAGCCAAGTTGCTTGAGTACATTTTCATAATATCCGGTGTTCTGTATGGTGAAATTCGGATACACTTTTGGCGCAATGATCGTTTTAGGCATCGGGATGCCTGCATTTGCAAGTTTAATATATTGTTTTGCTTTGTTGTCACACGTTTCGATGACATCCGGATCATTGAAGACGGGGATGCCATTCTGTTTCAAATAGGTCGCGAGCAAAATGTCTTTATCGAGGAAAACGACAAAATCTGGCCGATTACGAATTGGCGCTGAGAGATCGATCAGTACCTCAAAGTTCTTTTTCAATGTCGCCTGAATGCCTGCCCGCTCTGCCGCTTCCGCAACAAGTACTGCCTGATCTAGGAATTTATCGCTAGTTAAACTGCCATTGTAAATCACCCAACAACTTCTCATATAGGACCCCTCCGGCCATGATATACTTACCCTAAGCTGATTTTAACACACGGAGGGATTCAATTGATTCCAAAATTGGATGAATATAAAGAGCGATGGGACATTCGTAGTGATAGCGAAATAAAACCAGGGCTGGATCACGTGAAAGAGGCGTTGCGCCGCGTCGGAAATCCGGAAAAAGAGTTGAAAATTATCCATGTGGCGGGGACAAATGGGAAAGGCTCCACTGTTGCCTTTATGGAAGCTATTCTTAAAGAGCACGGCTATCAGACAGGGGTATTTTCTTCTCCCGCACTTGTCGATCTGCATGATCAGATCAGATTAGACGGGCTGCCGGCCAGCAGAACGGAGTTGGACGTAGCGTTTCGCTGCATGAAGGAAAATGGCATTAGCGGGTTACTAACAGATTTTGAGTTGCTGACGGTTGCTGCATTCTTGGTGTTCCAACGGAATGCTCCAGATTATGTTTTGCTGGAATGCGGAATGGGCGGAGAGCTGGACAGCACAAACGTGGTAACGCCACTCGTATCTATCATTACTTCCATCGCACTAGACCATGAAGGGTTTCTCGGAACGACACTTACAGAAATTGCGGGCCATAAGGCGGGAATCATTAAGAAGCAGGTGCCTGTCGTAACGGGAAGTTTGCCGGATGAGGCAAAAGCTGTGATTGAACAAAAGGCAGATACGCTAGAAAGCCCTTGGAGAAGCTTCGGAGTTGATTTTACATTGGAGACAGGGGAAACGGAGCGATTCATCGGTTTAGCTTCATTCGAATGGCAAACGAGGAAGATGAAAGGACCACACCAGGCAAGAAACGCCGCCGTTGCTTTGGAAGCACTGTTGCTTGCGGGAATTAATTTGGAACAGCCAGCCGTCGCAGCCGCCATTGCCAAAGCACAGCTTCCGTTCCGGTTTCAGGAAATTAGCGAGGGGGTATTTCTGGATGGTGCACATAATCCGGCTGCAGCTAAAGCACTAGCTGATACGATCCGGACAGAGTTCCCTGGAGAGAAAGTTGATTTTATAATTGGGATGCTGCAAACCAAAGATATTCAAAAGACCCTCGATGAACTGATTCCCGTGGCTAAATCCTTTACATTTATCTCTTTTCCACATCCACAAGCCGCCTCTGCTGAACAGCTTATGGAAAGTTGTCGGTATAGTACAAAAAGGGTGACAAAATTGGAAGCTGATTCTATAATACTAACAAGAGGAAATACTAGGAAGAAAATAGTTGCAGGGTCACTGTATCTAATCACTAGTCTTTTGGACTACTTTGAGTTAAAATGAGGATGGAAGTTCATTAAGTGTAATGAATTGGTAAACGTGTAAAATAAATTAAGAACCCTTTTAATTAGGTAAGGAGGAAATGAGAAATGTCCCAGAAGAGAGATCATATACTTATTTTTTTCTTTTGTTGGCTGCTCATTGTTCCTTCTGGACTCTATTTTGCATGGGCAAATTTCTCGCCGCAGTCATTTGATTGGTTCAGAATCATTCTTTATACGTTCATGGCCTTACTGACGTCTTCTTTCATAGTAAAATTTAATGGTAAACCTATTTCATTGACGATGTGGGTGACGATGGCTGTATTTCTGGAGTATGGGCTGTTCGTTGAAATAATAATTAGCCAGCTGGCGCTTTTCGCTACATTGACCGTACAAAAAAGTTCATTGCCGTTCGTCAAGAGGTATTTCATTAATTCATCGATGGTCATGATCACTTCGGCAGTGGCGGCTTTCGGGTTCTATTTTGTTGGTGGTGATATCGGAACGAATCACTTTGGAATCGCTCTCGTCAGCCTCGCTGTCTACCGGCTATTTTATACGGTTGCCAATTTATCGATACTCAAAATCTATTTTATGTATAGCAGGAGTTCATCTGTTTTTACGTTTCGCGATATTGCCTTTGAATATGGAAGCGTCGTCCTTCTGCTTCCGATTTCCTTAACGCTGTACTTTTTACTAGAGGCCATTGGGGAAAGTGCATTTGCTTTAATTGGCATTCCGTATTTGGTGACGGTTACAATTATCCGTCAATATAGTAAATCGGAGCGAGTGAACAGTGATTTGAAAAGGGCGGGTGAGATCGGCAATGAATTGGCTGGCATATCTAGTGTCCAGCAAGTACGGGATCAATTTATCCAAAAGGTAAGTATCCTGTTCCAGTCCGATCATGTGTACTTGTTCAAAAGTCATGGGCAATGGCTGGAGCAAGTGAGGGTTTTGGAAGACGACAAATTTATTGAAAATGGATTTGAGTCATTTCAAATCGGGCAGGGGATTGCTGGAAGTGTGCTCTCCAAAACGGAGCCTGTCATATACCGGCGAAGATCCGAATGGGAAGATATCGCACTGCACTTCGCGCCGCTGGATTTGGAAAGTATTCTATGTGTACCGATTTCCCATCAAGATGAAGTTGAATTCATACTTCTGCTCGGTTCTAGAAGAAGAAAGGCTTTCAAGGAATATCAGCTGAAGATTTTGGATTTACTTGGCTCTTACTTCATCGTGTCTCTCGACAAAGCGAGGTATATGCAGGAAGCGCTGGCGAAGAGTGAAAAATGCGCATTGACAAAGCTCTATAACTACAAATATCTCGAAGATAAGCTGTCCGGCGATATGAAAAAGCTTGGCAGAGGAGATCTTAGGTCACTTTCCATTGTCATGGTGGACATTGACCATTTTAAACAAGTTAATGACACGTATGGGCATCAAAGTGGAAATGATATACTTGCGAGTTTTGCGGAACTGTTAGAGCAAGTAAAACCGGAAGGCGCGACGGTCGGCAGGTACGGCGGTGAAGAGTTTTTAGTCTTGCTTCCAAATAAACAAAAAGACGAGGCGTATCTTTTTGCGGAAGCATTACGGCAGCAAATCAGAGCCACGCCATTTGCAATCATTCCTGATTTAAGTGAGGATAAACGGCAACTTGATGTATTCATTACTTCAAGTATTGGCGTATCTGCAGCTCCGGATGATGCTGACGAAGCGATGACCCTGTTGCGGAATGCGGACCGGGCCCTCTACATTGGTGCGAAGCAGGCGGGTCGGGATAGGGTTGCACAATATGTGAGATAACGAATGGAGGATGGGAATGCAATATTCTGCGATGCAAAAGAGAGTCATATTAACGTTGTGGTTGTTGCTTTTCCCATCTATATTATATGTCAGCATTCATTATTTCCCGCTTGGCAAGTTAGATTGGTTCGATATTGGATTTAATTTAGTTGTGTATGCGCTCATTATGATGCTGCCGGTTCGTTTGAACAGTGTTTCGTTGAGTTTGGACAGATGGGTATTATTTTATGTGTTTTTTCATTACGGATTAGTAGTTGAATTTCTTTTTATCCAGTTCGGTGTCTTTCTACTCTTATTTTCGGACCGTTCCTCCACATCAAAAGTAATGAGATTCGCAGGTAACTCGGCGATTTTTGCTATCGTTTCACTTACAAGTGCGGCAGTTTATTACGCAGTAGGCGGAACAGTGGGTGAACCATCTGTCGGCAGGCTGGCGTTGTTCGGATTTCTGTACGCTTCGACGTATTCCGTCATGAATAACTTATTGCTACTGGCTTATTTTAAATTCGTGAAATATAAGGCGATCGAGTTTTGGGATTCTGCAGTGAAGGACTACATCATTACGATACTGCTACTTCCTTTTGCCATGACGTTATGTTTCTTGACAGCACTCTTGGATAATAAATCGTTCTTGCTGATCGGTATTCCATTCATTCTTGTATTGCTGATCACAAGGCGATATGTCCAATCGGAAGGGTTGCATGACGTACTAACCTCCGCCACAGCGATCGGACATCAGCTGGCTAAAAATCTGCGGGTGGAGGATGTGATGGACACATTTATCAGTAAGCTCAAAACGGTTATTCCTTATGAGAATGCGTATATTATTGATTTACGAAAAGATAAGCTAGTCATGCTTCGGGTAGTAGAAGCTGGTCAAATTGTGGAGAAAGCGGAGCTGTTCACTTGTCCAGATTGGCTAATTGCAGGGAACGGACTGGACACGGAGGCGACCTGTGTTTATTCGAATCGAAAAATGATGAGCAAATTGGAGCAGTATCATTTTGCACCGGCCATTCAATCCGTTATGACCACCCCGATACTCAGAGGATCGAAGACAGAAGGCTTTTTAATTCTTACCGCAAGCAGTCGGTACATTTTCACAGAGCTGCATACTAAAATGATAGGTGTGCTGGCCGGATACTTGATCGCTTCTATCGACAAAGCTATGTATTTTGAAAAAACAGTGGAAAAGAGTGAACGATGCGGTTTAACCGGACTTCATAATTTTAGATACTTGGAACGGAAGATGGACGAGGAAATGATTCGGTATCACACGAAAGACATCAGCCAGGTGTCCGTCATCATTTTGGATATTGACCATTTCAAATCAATTAATGATTCCTATGGCCATCAAAGTGGGAATGATCTGCTTTGCGCATTTGCGGAACTTCTGAAAAGCCATTTGGCGCATGGTGCGACCCTCACACGTTATGGAGGCGAGGAATTTGTCATGTTGCTGCCGAATGTCGATAAACAACAGGCTTACAAAATCGCTGAATCAATTCGCATGGAAGTCATGGCAACCAACTTCCGAATCATTCCCGATCTCACAGCAGACCGGCAGGCCATTCAAGTCCAAATGACCATCAGCGCAGGTGTCGCCTCCATCCCGAGTGATGCAAACGACGCGAAAGATTTATTGCGCAAGGCGGATCGCGCACTCTACATTGGCGGAAAGCAGGCCGGCCGTAACCGAGTCGGCGTCTACGAAGAAACTCAGTTCAATACCGTTGTATAAACAGGACCGGGGAACCGGTCTTTTTTTATATCTTTTTTACTAGCATTCGAGAAAAGTTGATAAGTTTTGATGAATTTTGTATGCTGTAAGTAACAAGATTGATAGGAATGTAAAGAAAATGTAATCTGTTAGATTAAACAATGAAAATAGTGGTAGAGAAAACAAAGGGAGGGCAATTCCATGAAGCGTTTACGAGTGGACAACAATGAACGGGGGGTAACGCTGGTGGAGTTATTGGCCTCCCTTGTTATTTTAGGGATTGTCTTCGTCGGCTTCATGACGGTTTTTCCGCAGATGACGAATTTTAATGAGAAGACGGGTAGCAAGTTGGAGACGATGAATTTGGCTAGGAGTAAGTTGGAGGAAATTAAGGATATGGGAATTCCGGCTGAATGTAAAGGAATTATTGATAGATGTGAAATCTCGGATGATAATGTAGAAGGATATAAAGTTACAATTCAATATAAAATGACTCCCGACTTGAAAAAAGAAGGAGAGCCAACTGAACAAGTTGCATTATATCAAGTGCATATTAAATTTTTCAGACCGGGGCACGAAAACAAACCAGTCAGTGAAACATTCGGTTATGTACGGGATTGATCGCAGAGATGGAAGGGGTGAAAGGTGTGTTGAAAAAACAGGATGGAATGACGTTAGTAGAGGTGCTGGCAACACTCCTTTTAACGTCCCTTGTTATTGTGCTCATCTGGACCACCGTTGCGATTAGCATGAAATATAATGTGACTGAAACGAAAAAACTGCAAATGCAGCAGGATGCGAATTATATTATTACAGATATCCAGAGAATACATAGGAAATATGAGTGTTATCAAATAATACAAGAAAACCAAGGTTCGTGGGAAGTCCAGGAATGCTCGAATGGTAAGATCATTTCGGTTTATTCAAATCCAGCTTTTAAATACGAGTTGTCAGGACAGCCAGAGAAAATTTTTACAAAACAAAAAAAAGAGGAAGCTGGAGTACGGTATTCTCCTTCCTACCTATTAACAGTGAGCGTCAATACTGATAAAAATAATGGACCA
Organism: Sporosarcina sp. NCCP-2222; assembly: GCF_023168145.1. Taxonomy (GTDB): domain Bacteria; phylum Bacillota; class Bacilli; order Bacillales_A; family Planococcaceae; genus Sporosarcina. Next base: position 341,356 of record NZ_BQYK01000001.1, on the reverse strand, counting down.
TCTATTAAAGTGCAAACTACTATTTCACGTATTGATGAAAGTACTAAGCGATAGGAGGCAGATAAGATGAAAATTCTTCTGAATCAAAGAGGATATACATTACTCATTGTCCTTTTTTTGGTCGTTTTCATTATGACGGTTACCGCTATTTTCGTGAGAGGATCTATAAGTAACGCTAAGCAAGAGCACCTTGTGGATGATAATCAGCTTTCAGTTGTAGCTGCAGAAATGGGAGTTGAGTTTTACTCAAATTTATATAACAACTATTTTATTGATATTCGAAAAGATATATGGAATAAGGAATATAGTTTATTTCTTAAAGAAAAAGAAAACATTGTTAATGATAAATCTATAGTGCACAAGGAAAAGCGTATTGAAGAAGTTGCAGAATACTATCGGAATGAAGTTTACACGAAGGTATATCAGAAGTTGAGAAATGTTAATATTATTTCTCCCAATAACGACGTCATATTCTATTTTAATGAGAGACCAATTATTACACCATACTCTGACTCTTTGAGTAATTTCTATACAAGAGTATCTGGTACAGTTACAGGTGAATATAAAAACAAATCAAAAACAAAGCTTGAAATGGAATTATTATTATATATACCTAGTATGATCGAGAATAGTAATGAAGGTGAAGAAAAACCTGCATTTGATATGTTAAAACCTCATCAAATTAGAGAAATTGGTCAACATTTAAATTGTTTACAAAATCAAAGATATCAACAACAAGATTTTGTGAAAGTTTACTGTTCTAATACAAATTTCAATGGAGAACAAATTCAACAAAATAAGTCAGTGGATATAGGAACAAATGGTAATTTTACTGCGAAACAAATTGAACAGAATTATTCCAGTTTTACAGTAACATCAGGAGCACTATTTAAATCAGAACAAATTCAGCAAAATGGGACAGTTAATATACAGTCGGGAGGGGATTTTTCGGCTAAACAGATACAACAAAACGGGGAACTCCAGATACATACAAATGGATTGTTTTCTTCCGAACAAATTAATGATAACTCTAGCAAGTTAATGATAACGGCTTTAAATGGAATAACTGCTAAGCAAATTCAAAAAAACCATAATTCTAAATTTAAGACTAACAAGAATTTCGCATCTGAACAAATTCAGCAAAATACTGGATTTATTAAGTTGGAAGTTGCGGGAGATTTTAGCTCAAAACAAATTGATCAGAATGAGAACTTGGAGATCTTAACTTTAGGGAATTTTGAGTCTGAACAAATCCAGCATAATAAAAGCAACTCTATAATTCATGTCGGAGGTCAATTTAATTCGAAACATATACAGAATAATAAGAATTTAAAAATAATTGTAGCCTCAGATTTTTATTCTGAACAAATACAAGGCAACGAAAGGCTTGAACTTTATGTTAATAGAAACTATAAGTCTAAGCATGTCCAACAAAACGATAATTTGAAAATAATTGTAAGAGGGGATTTTACTGCGGATAAGTTGGATTTAAAACCAAATAGTTTAGTTTGCGTAGGTGGGAAATTCTCTGTAGAAAACATTAATAAGGATTCATCCAGTAGTATTTATGTGTTGAATATGAATAATGAAACTATTAATAGTAGAGAGATAACATTAACGAATAGTGAAGAGTGGACATCCAAATGCGGAGGAGAACCTATCGATTCTACGATAAATTGGAAAAAACCTATTATCGATATCGAATATTGAATCTGAAGCATATAGGAAAGGTGGGAGAGTAGGTGAATAAAAAAATCCTCTCTTTTTTCATAATAATTTTATCGGTTATATTAATATCAACAGGAGTATTTGCTTCTGAATTTCGAAAGAAAGAATTCTCGTCCCGCACTTTCATCGGCCCATACGACATCTCGGGATTAACCGTAGGTGAAGCAAAAGCCAAGCTGGCAACTGATGTAACTGCACTTCACGATCAGATGGAGCTGTCAATCGTTTATTTAGATGAGACGGCTCAATTGCCAAAGGAAATTGTAGCTTTTAATGTGGAGAAATCTGTAGCGGAGGCGCAGCCTGGGGAAGAAAACCCGTTATACTCGATTGTTTCTGAAGATGGGTTGGAGACTGTGTTGGTGCAACAATTCGGATCTATTTCGTTTTCGAAGGAATCAATTGAAATGATTTCGCAGGGAATAGCAGAAGAGATGCAGAGTGCCATTTTTCCGCATGTCGTGTACATAACGGATTATATGACAAAGGCTGACCGGAAGCAGACGATGGTGGCGTCAGCAAGTCATTCGATGGATCATCTATCTCCTATACTAATTGAAGCGATTCGGAGCCTGGACGGGGCAGAAATTAAGGGGCATCAAGTTTTTGATTTGACGGAAGAGCTTGGGGAAACGGAAGTGGCTCCGTTATCTGACTCTGAGCTGACCATTCTTGCTTCGACTTTGTATCAAGCGGTTTTGCAAACGAATTTTGCGATTGAGGAACGAGCCATTAGTTCGTCGCTCCCTCCGGCAGTTGAAGTTGGATTTGAAGCTGCTGTGAATCGCCGGCTCGGTATCGGGTTTTCATTTCTGAATCCTAATAAAGCAGATTTTGTTTTACATACGGAAGTGAAAGCAAATGAGCTGCTAATTTCCATTGAAGGCTTGCCGTTGGTGTACCAATACGAACCTTATATCGAACGAGTGGATACGTTCAAGCCGCGGATCATCAAGCAATTCAGCGCTTTTATTCCAACAGGCCAGGTTGTTGAGAAGGAAATTGGTAAGGATGGATTGGAAGCTATTGTTCAGAGAGCGCTGAAACAAGAAGGTGTTTTAGTGGAGATGGAACCTGTATCGAAGGATTTTTATGCTCCTGTTCCTCGTGTTGAATTGCATCCTCTCGTAGATGAGAAAGAGGCTGCTAGTATATCTGATTCAACGGACTCGGAGACAGTAACAGTGCCGGGTGGCAATGAAGTGACTTCTGATTCAGCTTCCACACAAGCACAAATAGAAGGTACTCAGGAAGAAGTGACTTCAGGGCAAACAAGTACAAGTACTACTTCCACTGGATCGAATGGACAACAGTCGGATAGTCAGGAAGGCATCATTTATGACAAAGGCGGCATGCCGGTCAACAAGTGATCGAGAGGAGAGGAAGTATGGCGACAACTCGAAAACGGCTAGGGGATTTACTTGTGGAATCTGGCCTGATTACAGATGCACAGCTGCAAACAGCTTTAGCGGAAAAGCCGCGTGACCAGAAACTGGGGGATTCATTACTGCAGCGCGGCTATATCACAGAACAGCAATTAATAGAAGTTTTGGAGTTCCAACTAGGGATTCCGCACATCAACTTATTCCGTTATCCGTTTGATGCTAAGCTCTTCAATATTGTACCGAAAGAGTTTTCAAAACGGAATTTGATCGTTCCTCTAAAAGCAGAAGGGGACAAGCTGTTTGTGGCAATGGCTGATCCCATGGACTATTTGTCTATCGATGACCTTCGGCTTTCCACGGGATTCCATATTGAACCAGCAATTGCATCAAAAGACGATATCTTACGGACAATTTCCAAGTATTACGAAGATGACTTGCTAGAAGACTTTTTAATTGACCAGCCTGAAGATACGCGTGAGCAGCAAGATGAACTGACCGATCTGGACTCGCCGATTGTCCGGCTTGTGAATCAATTGCTTTCTTCTGCTATTACCCAAAAGGCAAGTGATATTCATATCGATCCACAAGAACATCAAGTGGCGATCCGTTTTCGTATTGATGGGTTGCTTCATACCGAGCGCTATTTGCCGAAGCATATGCAAGCAATGCTTACCGCGCGCATTAAAATCATGTCCCGTCTCGATATTACCGAGCAACGGGTTCCACAGGACGGTCGGATTAAAGTGAATATCGACTTCCGACCGATCGATTTGCGTGTATCGACCCTTCCTACTGTATTTGGTGAAAAAATTGTTATGCGTATTTTGGATTTAAGCAGCTCCTTAAATGATTTATCGAAACTGGGATTTAGCGAAATGAACTTGGAGCGTTTTTTACAACAAATTGAACGGCCAAATGGCATTGTGTTAATTTCTGGACCTACCGGTTCGGGGAAATCATCCACTTTATATGCGGCACTTAACCGTTTAAATCAAGAAGAAGTTAATCTTATTACGGTAGAAGACCCGGTGGAATATCAGCTTGAAGGGATCAACCAAATACAGGTGAATCCACAGGTTGGACTAACTTTCGCAGCCGGACTTCGGTCGATTCTCCGGCAAGATCCGGATATTGTTATGGTCGGTGAAATCCGGGATCGTGAGACAGTGGAAATTGCCATTCGTGCATCGCTTACGGGGCATCTTGTTTTGAGTACCATTCATACAAATGACTCGATTGCCTCGGTGACACGGCTGCTCGATATGGGCGTCGAACCATTCCTCGTGACGTCGTCTGTTAATGCAATTGTTGCGCAACGGCTCATCCGGCGTGTGTGCCGCGACTGCGGCGCGACCATGCCTGCATCCAATCGGGAAAAAGAAATTTTCGCAAAACGCGGTAAGTCCATTGAAACGATTGTACGTGGGCCTGGCTGTGCGTCTTGCAACATGACGGGATATCGTGGCCGGATTGCCATTCATGAAGTGCTTGTCCTGACAGATGACATGCGCGAAGTTATTAATAATGGCGGAACGCCTTCCAAGCTTCGTGAAATCGCCATTCAAAGCGGCACTGTTTTCTTAATTGACGATGGTCTGGATAAAGTACAACAAGGTATCACGACAACAGAAGAAGTTTTGCGTGTAGCTTTGATTGAATAGGGGTATCAAATATGAAAGACAGAATTGATGAACTATTAGCGAAAGCCTTTGAATTGAAAGCATCCGATATTCATTTGACCATTGGAATGCCGCCTGTATTTAGAATCCATGGCGATTTAAAACGGTATGGAACAGACGAATTGGATAGTGATTTTACAGAACTTGTCGCCAAGACGACGATTCCAGGTAAACTGTTTGAAACGTTTAAAAAGAGCGGACAAATCGATTATTCTTACGAAGTTCCAGGAGTTTCGCGGTTCCGTGTCAATGCATTTCAGCAAAGAGGGGCGGTTTCAATCGCCTTTCGGACCATACCGACAAAAATCCCGACAATTGAAGACTTGCAAATTCCTGGCGTGCTCAAGTCACTTGCCGGCACGCCGCAAGGACTTATTCTTGTCACGGGGCCGACTGGTTCTGGGAAATCTACCACTCTAGCCTCGATGCTTCGTTACATTAATGAAACGATGCGCAAACATATTATTACGCTAGAAGATCCAATTGAGTATGTGCACGCGCATGGATCATCAATTATTGATCAGCGTGAAGTAGGCTTCGACACCGATTCGTTTGCTGCAGGCCTTCGGGCATCATTGCGGCAGGACCCGGACGTCATCTTAGTCGGTGAAATGCGCGACCTAGAGACGATATCAACGGCTATTACCGCAGCGGAAACCGGACATCTTGTGTTGGCTACACTTCATACTTGGAGCGCTGCTTCTACCATCGATCGTATTATTGATGTGTTTCCGCATGGTCAGCAGGCGCAAATTCGTGTTCAGCTAGCAGGCGTATTGACCGCAGTTCTATCGCAGCGTTTATTTCCGACAGTTGATAGAACAGGAAGAAGGGCAGCGACAGAACTGATGATTAATAATCCTGCCATCGCAAACTTGATTCGATCTGAAAAAGTCCATCAGATCCCGAATGTTATTCAAACAAATCGTTCTATGGGCATGCATATGATGTCTACTTCCGTCAGGCAGCTGCTCGATCAAGGTGTTATTGCCTATGACATGGCGATGCCGTACCTCGAAGGTGATGAATCGTAATGGCTCGTTTTAAATACGAAGGTCGTGATGCAAGATCGATACGGACTGGGGTCATTACTGCTGGAAACAAACGAGAAGCGGCATTAAAGCTCAAAAGCCAGGGCATACGGGTGAAAAACCTCCAAGAAATTGCGGAGACGGCGCTGACGAAAGAGATACACTTTGGAAGGCCAGTGAAACGGACCCAGTTCATTATGTTTCTGCGCCAATTTTCCACATTGCTTCGGGCAGGTGTCACGATTGTAGAATCGATCCGTATTTTATCCCTTCAGGTAGAAGGAAAGCAGTTTCAAAAAATATTGATTGCAATAGGGGATGACCTAAGAGGAGGCGGTTCGTTATCCGCAGCACTCGCAAAGCATCCAAAGGCCTTTGAGCCGCTCGTCATCAATATGATCGAAGCAGGCGAAATGTCCGGAACCGTCGATGATTCACTCGACCGCCTCGCCGATCATTATGAGAAAGCGCATCGGTTGAAGCAAAAGGTGTTATCAGCACTTTCGTATCCAATTGTAGTTGGTATTGTGGCAATCGGCGTTGTCATTTTCTTGCTGACATTTGTTGTGCCGATGTTCGTTGACCTGTTTGACAGTGTAGGCGGAGAGTTGCCTTGGCTGACAAAATTCGTTTTACAGGCAAGCGATTTCATGGTCGATTACTGGTACTTGTTCTTTTTATTCGTGGCGGCAATAGTAGTAACAGTCATGATGATGCGGTCAAACCGAAATGGGAAGTTTATGCTTGATACGTTGCTGCTCCGGATGCCGATTTTTGGCGATATCGTCAAAAAATCCTCACTCGCAACGTTGACTCGGACGCTAAGTTCGTTGTTTTCGAGTTCCGTTCCAATTTTGCAGTCACTCTCGATGACGGAACGGATTGTCGAAAATGAAGTCGTTTCCCGGGTTGTTTCGAAATCAAGAGAATCATTGCAACGGGGCGGCTCGCTCACGGAGCCGATGCTCGGACACTGGGCATTCCCACCATTGATTCCCCATATGATTGCAATTGGCGAACAAACCGGTTCACTCGACACGATGCTGGCAAAAGTGGCAGATTTCTACGAAAAAGAAGTTGATGCTGCAACCGATCGACTGAAAGCATTGATTGAACCGCTCATGATCGTCTTACTAGCAGGTCTGGTTGGGACTATAGTCCTTTCTATACTACTCCCGATGTTCAGCATATTTACACAGATTGATAATTTATGACGAAAAGATAAACAGTTAGAAAGAAATATAGGATTATAGTTCCATTACGTTTGGTAGTTTGGTATGCTTGTCTTATACAAAAGGTTGGAACTTGAGGAGGAATTTACATGAAAAAGTTTTTACAGAAAAGACTGAAGAACGAAAAGGGTTTAACGCTTGTCGAACTATTAGCCGTTATTGTTATTTTGGGGATTATTGCGGCGATTGCTGTGCCATCGATTGGTAGTATTATTGAAAACTCAAGAATTAAAGCTGCTAAGGCGGATGCATTAAATGCTATGTCCGCGGCTCAGTTATATTTTGCGGAAAACGATACAGAATCAACTGTCTCTCTTAAAACATTGCAAACTGAAGGTTATATGAAAGATCTTGGAACCTTAAATGATGGTGGCACAGTTAATAAGGGAGAAAAGGGAAGCGAAAATACAATTGACGCAACCGCTAATTATAGTGGAAGTAAGACAGTAACATTTACAAAGGCAACAGTTAAAGCGATAAATGATAGTAAGAATAGTACATCGGTTCCTATTGGGGCAGATGACAAAGAGGATTAAGTTTAATATTATTTGTCTTGTTAGTAAAAAGGAAAGGGAATACTATTAGTTTTCCCTTTCTTTTTATTACCTCGTAAAAGATACACAAAAATAATGATTAAACCAATCTTGTCTTACAATTCAGACTGTTATGTGTCATCATAATTATCGGTATCATTGCAATCATCGCCATCCCAACCCTCAATAAAATCATAGAAACCTCCCGAGTTAAACCCGAATAAAGCAATGACCCACATGATTTTCATTGCGGCTGACCTGTATTTTGTGGGAATCAAAGTAGTGATGGGTATACCAACTCTGTAGGTGTACCATCGCTTATTGCAGAAGGCTAAATGGTAGGCGAAAGTTTTGGTAACAACTCTTTATGGGTCGCCGGCTTGACCCCAAATTGGACTTGCGGAGATGTTTATTCTGATATTAATCGTGTCTAGTTCAAGAAAGTGACAGTTGACATGATTAAAAATAGTGGTATTGAACTAGTCGTTTGAACGGAAAAGTGTAGAAATGATTGAGTAAAATTTTTTCTTTCTTACATCTCTTTCTTCCTCACCTCTTACCCATTTGCTATACTAAAACTACTAACCTATTCTCAAATTTCACCAGGAGTTGACGGGATGTCCATTTTTTCGCGCCGTTCGCGGACGGCTTCGCTTACGATTGAGGACGATGCGGTGCGGTATGTCCGCTTGAAGTCGCTCGATCCGCTTGTTGTGGAAGCGGCTGAGGAGATTGTGCTGCCGCCGAATACGATTGTCGATGGGAAGATTGTTGATGCGGAGACGTTGACCGTTCTTCTGGAAGGGGTTTTGAAAGATTGGGGCATCGCGAAGCGGGATGTCCGTTTTTTGGCCCCTGATACATATGTGCTGATCCGAAAAGTTTCTTATCCGGATGATGTGCAGCTGGATGAATTGAAGGGCCATTTCTTCATTGAAATCGGTTCGACGATCTATTTGCCTTTTGATGATCCGGTGTTCGACGTCGTTCCGTATACGCCGGCTGTGCAAGGCCATGAAGCGATTTTAATTGCGTCCAAAGAAAGTGTTTTAAACGGGTATGAGGATGTGCTGAAAGCCGTGAAGCTGGATCCGGTCGCTTGCGACATAAGTCCGCTCGCTTTGTATCGGCTGGCGCATCGGTTGTTTGCGTATGATGGTTCGGAGCATGTCATGCTTGCCGATCTGCACGCCGGTCGGTTGACAGTTTCGATTTTCCATAATTATTATCCTCTTTTTATGCGGCCTGTCGATTTGGATCAGGCGGCGGATTTGACGATTTCTGGAATAGCAGCTGCGGCCTCATCGACTGTCACGCCGATGTCTGTTGTTATGGAGCTTGAAAAACTGATGAACTTTTATCGATACAACATGCTGAACGGTGCTGCATCCATTACGCATCTCCTTGTAAATGGTGATTTTGAAGGTATGGACGAGCTTCTTGCTCTTGCTCGAGATCGTTTTTCCGTCAAGGCGCAAGTGTTGGCGGGTGAGCCGCTCCGTTTGCCGGATGGCCAAGCGCTTGATCCTTCTTTCAACCGGACTGTCGGCCTTGCACTGAAAGAGGTGACGTGATGCTGATCGATATTAATCTATTGCCTGAAAAGGAGAAGGAACGCTCTAGACTTTTGATCCTTGCGATCAGCCTGCTTGGCGTGGCCCTCCTTATTTGGGTGGTTTTCTTTGTTCTGGCGGGAAGACTTGCGTCGGATACTGAAAAATTGGACCAACAGATCATTGCCATCCAGCAGGACCAGGCAGCACTTCAGGGCAGTGAATCGTCCCAACCAGCAGGTGGTACGAAAACGGCTGTTGCTGATTTGGAGCAGTCGATTCGTTTTTTGGAAGGGCATCGGTATGAGACGTTGCCGCTTCTCCGTGACATGGTTGCATTGTTGCCGGAACGGGGCTTTTTCGTCAATTTCACGTTTACACAGCCTCATTTTGCAGAGGTGACCGTCCAGTTTGATGATAAACAAGCTGCTTCCTATTATCTCACACGCCTTCTTTCGAGTGAGGCAATCGTAGATGCTTCTATCGAATCGGTTACCGCTGAACACTTAGAGTCAGCAGACGGATCTCCTATGATGTCGTCTGAAATTCCGCGTTATCAAGCGACTTATATCATTGAATTCAATGATAGCCGAATGGCCGAGATGGAGGCTGTGCAGGAAACGGAGCAGGAAGGGGAGGATCCGGATGAGTAATTTGTCTAAACGGCAAAAGGAGATGGCTCTTGTTATCCTATCCGCCATCTTCCTGCTGGCTTTGTCTCTGTTCTCTTACTTCCGTCTCTATGTGCCTGCGAAGGAAGCCAATGCACTTGCAGCAAACACCGTTTCCAATGAACGTAATGTCCTGTTTGCGCTGGAAAAGCAAAAGGCGAAAGTGGAGACGGCTGGCTATTCAAGTTCCCGACCGCTGCAGGCGAAAGTGCCTGTTATTCCCCTGGATGACAAGGTCCTGCTTCAAATTGGCGAAGCCGAAGTGAAATCAGGGACGGTTGTCGAGGAAGTGAATTTCAGCCGTGAACCGCTTGTACTGGATCCCCCATCTGAGGATGCGGCGGTCATCCAAACACTTTTGGTCGAGGTCAAACTGCAAGCGGGTACCTACGCTCAAGTCGACCGTTTCATTAATGTGATCGAAGAGATGGATCGGATTTTTATTGTGGATTCAATGGAATTCACTGTTCCTGAGGAACTGCGAACTACATCCGAAGAACCACGGACACTGGAGTTATCTATTTCATTCAGAGCTTTTTATCGTCCCGATCTGACAGCTCTTTTGGATGAAGCGCCAAAAGTCGATGCGCCAAAGCCTGCTGCCAAGGACGATCCGAGTCCATTCAATTCGAACGGACCGGATGGGGAGGAGAGCGAGCAGTGACGGCTGTATACGTTGGGCTGTTTTTCGTGTATGGACTAATCTTCGGTTCTTTCTTTAACGTCGTCGGTTTGCGTGTGCCCAAAAAGGAGTCGATTGTCTCGCCGCCCTCCCATTGTGGTTCATGCGGGAGACAATTGAAGCCTCTGGACTTGATACCAGTTCTTTCTTATATCGTGTTGGGCGGCAAATGCCGTACTTGTGATAACCGAATCAGCTACATGTACCCGGTGATGGAGGTGGTGACGGGGCTTCTGTTTGCATACTCCTTCTATCATTTCGGCTGGAGCACTGAGCTGATGGTAGCAATTTTGCTATCCTCCATGCTCGTCATTATAACCGTTTCAGATTTTGCTTATATGATTATCCCCGATAAAGTGGTGCTGCCGGCCGCTGTGTTGTTTTTGGTTCTTCGTTTTTTCATCCCCCTTGATCCATGGTGGGACAGCGTGCTTGGTGGTGCAATTGGTTTTGCGGTTTTATTTCTGATCGCTGTCTTGTCGAAAGGCGGCATGGGCGGTGGAGATATAAAATTATTTCTTGCCATCGGGTTCGCCATCGGGACAGTCGATACCTTGCTTACGCTCTTTCTCGCATCCTTGGCGGGATCCATCGCTGGTATCATCCACTTGAAAAGAACAGGGAAAGGGCGCAAAACGCCTGTGCCTTTTGGTCCGTCCATTGCGTTAGCTGCACTTGTTTCCTATTTTTGGGGAGCCGCTTTTGTCGATTGGTACGGCAATTTATTTCAATAAGTCGATAAGTTTTTAAGAGCAAGGCGACATACGTCTTGTTCTTTTTCACATTCCGTTTGGTACAGTTACTAAAAACGGGGTGGACAGGCATGAACTTCAGAAGGAAGTATTCAAAGATAACAGTTCTGATGGCAGTGCTTCATGGTGTCGTGATCGGCGTCGCAGCGGTTGCCATTGTCGGATTCATTTTGGTCGGTACAGGGGATAAAGTGAAGGACAAAAAAGCCGCTGTAAAGGAGGTGCCTGCTTCGGGGCCACCTGCTGTCGAAGCGCCAGCAGACAATCCCGTACCAGGTGCGTCGCTACAATTGTACGCCAAGCAACATGGAGTCTTTTCGACAGACCAATCCGCTTCCGCCTTCATTGCGGGTCGGCCCGATCTCTCCGATGCGTCGGTTGTTAAAGCGCAAGACCAATATTTCGTCTGGAGTGCAATCGGGTTAACCGAACAGGAAATAGATGCGGATGCTGCACAAGAAACGTATCGAAAACCTTTTACAGTAGAAGCGGCCGCTTGTTCTGCATCAGGAGCAGGCAAATTGAAGGAGATATTGGCAGAAACGGATATAGCCAAAATTAAAGATTTGGCTGCTTCCTCAAGCAGTGATCCGAGTGGGGGAATCGGACCTGAGTTTGCAAAACAAATTACCGCCGTTACTGCGTTTACAAGCGATCTGCAAGTCATTCGTGTGTACTTATTATCTCATTATTCTATTAAAGACGGGTGTGCGAAAATTTCATTTTGAAGCCAATTAGGGTCAGAAAATGAAGATATCGCGTTTTCTGGACAATTTTCAATGAACCTTTTCTCAAGTATGATAGGGAAAAGGAGGTTTTCATAAATGAAATTTCTTAGCGAACAACAAATTGTCTTGGCTTCCTCTTCCCCAAGACGAAAGGAATTACTGGAGATGGCGGGCATTCCGTTTGAAGTGATGCCTAGTGATGTCGAGGAAGACCTGGAGTTGCAAGGGAGGGATTTCGAAGGCTTCGTCAAGACCCTGGCACAGACTAAAGCAGAAGCGGTTGCAGAAAAGTTGCAAGATGCGGTGGTCATCGGCGCTGATACAATCGTCGTATTTGAAGATGCCATATACCATAAGCCGGTTGATGCGCAAGAAGCAATCCGGTTTATGCGTGAGTTCTCTGGCAAAGCCCATTCGGTCTATACGGGGGTAGCGATTTTGCATGGTGGCCAAAGCAGCCTTTTATGTGAGCAAACTAAGGTGTTTTTCAAGGACTTGGATGATGATTTGATTGACTGGTATGTTGAATCAGGGGATCCCATGGACAAGGCGGGAGCGTATGGCATTCAGACGGCTGGTGCTCTGTTGGTCGATAAAATCGAAGGGGATTATTATAATGTTGTCGGCTTGCCGATCGCCAAATTGGCCAGCCGGTTGCGAGAGATGAACATCCTTTCCCTGCAAGGAGGCGACGCCTGAATTGACGAAGCTGAGGGGGCAAATGATGATTCGGGACGTCCATATTTCGGATAGGCCGCGTGAAAGATTAATCCGTCAAGGAGCGAGCAGTTTGTCGAACCAAGAACTGATTGCTATCTTGTTGCGGACTGGAACAAAAGAGGAATCGGTGCTGATGCTTGCCAACCGAATTTTAACGTCTTTTGATAAAATACAAGATCTTAGAGACGCTACCATTGAGGAAATGATGTCTGTCAAAGGAGTGGGGCAGGCAAAGGCCGTCCAGATTTTAGCTGCTGTTGAAATAGGAAAAAGGCTGTACCAGAAACATACGGAAGGACGATATACGATCCGTTCGCCGGAAGACGCGGCAGCCTATTTGATGACGGACATGTCAACGTTGCAGCAGGAACATTTTGTCGTGTTATTTTTAAATGTGAAAAATGAAGTGCTTCATAAACAGACGGTATTTATTGGCAGCCTGAACTCCTCGATTGTGCACCCGAGGGAGATTTTCAGGGAAGCAGTCAAGCGGTCGGCCGCCTCGATCATTGTCGCGCATAATCACCCGTCAGGCCACCCGGCGCCTTCTCCTGAGGACATCGAAGTGACAAAACGATTAGTTGAAGCAGGGTCTATTGTAGGCATTGATTTACTGGATCATGTCATCATTGGGGACCATCGTTTTATCAGTCTAAAAGAGAAAGGGTATATGTGACACTGTGAATTTGTTCTTCTATCCGTTATAATGTGTTGTATGATTTTAAGAAGACCATTTTTAACGGTCGAGAAGAAAGGAAGAACAGATTTGTTTGGATTAGGTTCAAGAGATGTCGGGATTGACCTTGGCACAGCTAATACATTAGTTTTCATTAAAGGTAAAGGTATTGTACTTCGGGAGCCTTCCGTCGTAGCGAAAAATACAGTGACAAATGAAATCGTAGCAGTCGGAAGCGCGGCGAAAAACATGATCGGGCGTACACCGGGGTCCATTGTGGCAACGCGTCCAATGAAAGATGGGGTTATCGCAGATTTTGAAATTACGACAGCGATGATCGAGCATTACATGAAAGAAGCGACAAAAGCGGCAGGAAGCGCTTGGAAAAAGCCAAATGTTATGGTTTGTGTTCCTTATGGCATCACATCTGTAGAACAGCGTGCGGTCATTGACGCGGCGAGACAAGCTGGGGCAAAAGATGCATTTACGATTGAAGAGCCATTTGCGGCAGCAATCGGAGCAAATTTGCCAGTTTGGGAACCTACAGGAAGTATGGTCGTCGATATAGGTGGCGGTACGACAGAGGTAGCTGTTATTTCTTTAGGCGGTATCGTTACGAGTGAATCGATCCGTGTTGGCGGTGACTCCATGGATGGAGCCATCATCAGTTACATACGCAAAACGTACAATTTGACGATTGGTGAACGGACTGCGGAAGCGATCAAAATCGAAATTGGATCGGCACGTGTAACGAATAAAGCAGATAAGATGGAAATCAGAGGCCGCGATTTATTGACAGGTTTGCCAAAAACTCTTGAAATCACATCGGACGAGATTGTAGAAGCACTTCGTGAATCCATTACACAAATTATTGAAGGCGTCAAAAAGACATTGGAAGCAACTCCACCTGAATTGTCTGCGGACGTCATGGAACGCGGAATTGTCTTGACGGGCGGCGGTGCGTTGCTGCAAAACTTGGACAAGGTGATTTCAGACGAGACGAATATGCCTGTTTTCATTGCGGAAGATCCGCTTGATTGTGTGGCGATCGGTACAGGCAAGGCGCTCGATAACTTCGATGTCATTAAAAAGATGCAAGCGAAATAAGTAGGGAGGATTTGGGCCAATGCCGCGATTTTTTTCAAATAAACGATTGATATTATTGCTCGTTGGCGTCATCGTGCTTGTGGCATTGATTTCATTCTCCCTGAAGGATCGCAGAAATGCTTCGATCCCAGAACAGATAGTGAAAGATGTCGTCGGCTTCGGACAATCCTTATTTTCGAAGCCGGCGCACTATATTACGGGCACAATCGAAAAGATTGACGGGATATTGAATACATATGAGGAAAACAAGCAATTGAAAGCGAGACTGCAAGAGTACGCTTCGAACCAAGTGGAGCTGGCTGACGTCAAAGCAGAAAACAAACGCTTGAGAGAGTTGATTGGTAAGACGGAAGACTTGCGGGCATTTGATCCGATCCAGGCGACGGTCATCTCGCGGAATCCCGATCAATGGGAGGAGAAAGTCATTGTCGACCGTGGCTCGACGAGCGGAGTGGAATTGGACATGGCGGTAATAACAGCGAAAGGGCTGGTCGGAAAAGTAGTTAATGTGACGAAAACGAATTCGACTATTGAACTTCTTTCGACAGAAAACCGTAATTTCCGAGTGGCTGCCGTCATCCCGGGTGAAACATCCGTATTTGGATTGATTGAAGGGTATGACCCGGACCGCAGAGAATTAATCATGAAACGGATTGATTCGAGTTTTGATGTTAAAGTGGGAATGAAAGTAGAATCTTCAGGGTTAGGCGGTATTTTCCCGAAAGGCCTTTATATCGGGGAAGTGACAGAAGTGTCGACAGATGATTACGGCTTGACGAAATTGGCCTATATCCGCCCGGCTGCGGATTTCTCCATGCTCGATCACGTTGTCATTGCCAAACGGAAGATGGAAGTATATAAAAATGGTACTGATACGGAGAGTCCGACGGAAGACCAGGGGGAGGATGAATCATGAGCCGGTTCATCATCCCTCTGCTTGCGGTCTGTCTCTTTTTCCTGGAGCCTGTTTTTAGTTTGTTTTCCCCGATCGACATAGGGGGCATGGAATATATACTTGTACCCCGTTTTGTCATCGTCTACCTCATTTTTCTCGCTGTCTATTACAATCAGAAGCGAGCCATCCTGTTAGGTTTAATACTTGGACTCTTGTATGATATGTATCACATTGATATTATTGGAGTATATACTTTTTTATATCCGCTGGTCTGTTATCTCGGTGCGTTGCTAATACGCCAAGTACATCGTCATATTGTTACCGTGATGTTCTTATCGGTGATACTCATCGTGTTACTTGAATTGCTTTCTTACTTCTTTGCCAGTCTGATTGCTTTGACTTCCATCCATTTGGATGAATTCATCGTGAGACGCCTGGTGCCGACGATGATTGCCAATGCCATCTTTATTGGAATGTTCGGCTGGTTGTTCAAAAAAGTGATGACCGGAAGAGGAATGCAAAATCAGGCCGGATCATAACTCAAGAAATTGTGGGGGACGCAAATGACGACGAAACAGCAATTTGTAACGATAAAAGGGACAAAAGACGGCCTTGTCCTCCGACTTGATGATAAATGCTCGTATTCGGATATGATTGCGGAACTCCGCAGAAAAGTGAGCGAAAACAGCCTAGAAGGCGTAGCAGAGGTTAAAGTCCACACGGGACACCGATTCTGCAATGAGGAAGAGCTGCGGGAGATTATGGCGATTGTGCATGAGTCGCCTCATCTGCGTGTCTCTAAAATTCAGAGTGATGTTATCTCTATGGATGAATGTAATCAGAAAATCGTTGAACGCCAGTCCGAAACGTATATCGGCATCGTTCGCTCTGGGCAAGTGATTGAAGCGGAAGGCGATCTCGTTGTCATCGGAGATGTCAACCCGAATGGCAAAGTCGTGGCTGCAGGAAGCATTTATGTGCTCGGGCGCCTGAAGGGGATGGCTCATGCCGGTGCTGGCGGAAACGAAAATTGTGTGATCGCTGCATCATGGCTTGAGGCAACGCATTTGATCATTGCTGATAAGATGGAAACGATGACGGACGAACTGACAATCTTATCGGAACAACCGGAAATGGAATGTGCCTACATTCATTCAAATGGCTTCATCGCCATTGATCGTTTGCAGGAACTTCGGATTCTCCGGCCAAATCTGTCAACTTTCAAAGGAGGAAGCTGATGTGGGGGAAGCAATTGTAATAACATCTGGTAAAGGCGGAGTCGGAAAGACAACGACTTCTGCGAACCTTGGAACTGCATTGGCCCTGCAAGGCAAAAAGGTATGCCTTGTTGATACAGATATCGGTCTACGGAATCTGGATGTCATCCTAGGCCTTGAAAATCGTATTATTTATGATCTCGTTGATGTGATCAAGGGCCGCTGTAAAGTTCACCAGGCCTTAGTGAAAGACAAGCGTTTCGAGGATGGGCTCTTTTTATTGCCAGCCGCTCAAACGACAGATAAAACCGCCATTTCCCCTGAAGAAATGAAAGAGCTGGTCACAGAATTGAAGCGTGATTATGATTACGTTTTAATCGATTGCCCGGCCGGTATTGAACAGGGTTATAAAAATGCTGTAGCTGGCGCGGATCGTGCCATTGTTGTCACGACGCCTGAAATCTCGGCTGTTCGGGACGCAGACCGAATCATCGGCCTGCTGGAAGCAGAGCCGATTGACCCGCCAAAGCTCATTATCAACCGGATCAAGAGCCAGCTCGTTAATCGGGGCGATGCGCTCGATGTCAATGAAATTACGACCCATCTATCGATTGATCTGCTTGGGATTGTGTTGGATGATGAAAACGTCATTTCTTCTTCTAACAAAGGAGAGCCTGTCGTGATGGACCCTTCCAACCCGGCGGCGATCGGTTACCGCAATATTGCGAGACGCATATTGGGTGAATCGGTTCCGCTCATGTCGTTGGATACAGGGAAACCCGGCTTTTTTGGGAAATTGAAATCATTATTTGCAAAATGACGCCTGCACACCTCTTGGTATGAAAAAATGCCAAGTAGGTGTGTTTTTATTTGGCCGCGCCGTTAGAAATGAAATGAACGACTGAACTTTCTTTCAATTCTCTTGGCGTTCGCCCATAATATTCTGCCTGTCCTCGTCATATACTGGGAAAAAGGCGGTGCGGCGGATGAAATGGAAAACAAAATGGATGGCAGCAATTGTTCTGACGATCGGAGTTATCGGCGTCGCGAAATTGGAAGAGGTTGGGCTGGTCAAGAAACCCGTTACACAATATGTTACGACGGGGAAGGATTTTATTGTGATGAAGAAATGGGTCGCTTCTATATTGGGAGACGATAAAACGGAAACGATAGCTGTTACGGGGAAGCAGGAGGATGAAGTTCCTTTTGCCTCGTATGAATCAATGCAACCCTATGAAAAAGGTGTCATCGTCTCGTATTCTCAACCAATGCCAGTTCTTGCCCGAGGGGATGGCCTGGTCGTTTTCACGGGGTCTACCAGACAATCGGGTAAAACAGTGACGGTTCTATATGATGATGGTGACGAGGTGACGTATGGATTTGTCGGAAGCATCTCGAAGTTGCCCTATACAACTGTAAAGAAAGGAGATACACTCGCTCTGATGAATGAAGAGACGATGTATTTGCAAGTGAAGCGGGAAGGAATAAATTTGGATGCCGACATGCTGGCCACGTATTTCTCGGAACCGGCCGATGCGAATTAAGCTCCACCCCATCCTTTTGCCGTTTTTTGCCTTTTTGGCTCTGACCGGCGGTATATCTCTTTATGCCCTCATTTTTCTGTCTCTATTAGTTCACGAGGCTGGACATGTTCTGGCCGCAAAATGGGCGGGAATGCGTGTCCGTTCCTGTACCATTCTTCCTTACGGCGGCGAGCTTTCCATACCGAAACGCTCTCTTTATTCTAAAAAGGCGAGGATTGGTGTAGCGCTGGGAGGTCCCATTGCAACAGCCCTGTTGCTGATAATCGTAAGTTTTAATACTGTACCGGGTTCTGCCGAGTTAAAGAGAATCCAGCTGGCCATCCTTCTGATAAACTTGCTCCCTATACTTCCTTTGGATGGAGGACAGGCGCTGAGTACGCTGCTGGAGCGTAAAGAAAAGAGACAACAATCGAAGTCTCTTTTTTTAATGGGTTCTATTCTTTTATTGGCGGCCGGATTGCTAGTTTTGCTGAATGGTTTTCCTGATACACTCCTCTATATGTGCTTAGCTGCTTTTCTATTGTTTCAGAATATATCTTCTTACCGATATCGCAAATACGAGTATGCTTATGAACGGTTAATTGAAAAACAGTTGACGCAGTAACCAGGGCGTGGTAATATTTTAATGTTATTGTTTGTAGCACCCGTGCTACAACCGCGCTGATAAGGTACAAGCATCCGTTTGGATCACCTTGGAGGGCGAGTCTGAGTCTATAGAGGAGGTGCAAGTATGTACGCAATCATTGAAACTGGTGGAAAACAAATCAAAGTCGAACAAGGCCAAGAAGTCTACATCGAAAAAGTAGTCGGCGAAGCTGAGGAAACTGTAACATTCGACAAAGTTCTATTCGTTGGTGGAGAAGACGTGAAAGTTGGCGCTCCATTCGTGGAAGGTGCAACGGTTACTGGTAAAATCGTTAAGCATGGCCGCGGCAAGAAGATCACTGTCTTCAAATACAAGCCGAAAAAGAACTACCACAAGAAGCAAGGTCATCGTCAGCCATACACGAAAGTTGTCATCGAAGGCATCAATCTGTAAGCCGGCATGATCGAAGTCATTATCACTGAACAGCCATCGGGCCGCATCAGCTCTTTTGAAATGAAAGGCCACGCCGACTTTGCCGAATATGGAAAAGACCTTGTCTGTGCAGGGGCTTCAGCCGTTTCGTTCGGATCCGTCAACGCGATCATCGCATTGACTGGAATTACGCCTGAAATTAAGCAAGGATCGGATGGAGGATATATGAAAGTAGACTTTCCGGTTACGGAAAAGGATGCTGATATCCAACTGATTGTCAGGGCGATGATTGTTTCATTGCAGACGATTGAACAAGATTATGGGAACCATATACAGATTACTTTCAAATGACAGGAGGTGGATCACATGCTACGTTTGGATCTCCAGTTTTTTGCATCGAAAAAAGGGGTAGGTTCTACAAAGAACGGTCGTGACTCTGAATCGAAACGTCTTGGCGCAAAACGCGCTGACGGACAATTCGTAACAGGCGGCTCAATCCTTTATCGCCAGCGCGGAACAAAAATTCACCCAGGTGAAAACGTTGGCCGCGGCGGTGACGATACACTTTTCGCAAAAGTTGACGGCGTTGTTCGTTTTGAACGTTTTGGCCGCGACAAGAAGAAAGTGAGCGTTTATCCTAAGGAAGCTTAATGGATATCAAGAAACAGGACTGCATAGTTAATATGCAGTCCTTTTTTGGATTCATCAGCGTTTCCTTCATGTATTTCCAACTGATGAAATGTTATACTTTAAAGTATGACACAGTTGGCGGTGAAAAAATGGATACCAAACAATTAACGGTGACGGAAGCGCTGAAATTTGCCAGACATGATTTTTTGAATGAGCTTCAGTTAATATTATTATATATCGATTTGGATAATAAAGAAGAAGCGAGGAAGGCGATTTTAGGAGCGACGGAACGGCAACGCTCCATGGCTATGCTGGAAAGGCTGCGCATGCCTTCGGTAGAGGAATGGCTGAATACGTTTGATTGGGTCCATACTGAATTCTCAAAACGGATTGAGTGCGATATTGTGGCAGCTGTTGATCGGGCAGTGGACGATCGTGCGGTAG
This sequence comes from Sporosarcina sp. NCCP-2222, assembly GCF_023168145.1. Lineage (GTDB taxonomy): Bacteria > Bacillota > Bacilli > Bacillales_A > Planococcaceae > Sporosarcina. The sequence continues at coordinate 321,131 of NZ_BQYK01000001.1, read as the reverse complement.
CAGACTATTTGGAAACTGTAGTTCAATCGGTCGCAGCCGTTTTGAATCCTTTGGATGATCATGAGTTAATCATTCACGTATCAGCAACTGATTCGGAGTGGAGCATCCAAATGGAACTGGAAGAAACAGTGCCTGTTGTATGTCCGGCTACTACAGGCAATTTAAATATTACGATTACGGAAACGGCCGATGATGGCCAATGGACGTTCACGATTAGTGGGCGATAGGAGGAAGAACTATGTTTGTCGATCATGTAAAAGTATATGTCAAAGGCGGGGATGGCGGAGACGGGATGGTTGCGTTCCGCCGTGAGAAGTACGTCGCATACGGCGGCCCTGCTGGCGGTGACGGAGGCAAAGGAGGCGATGTCGTTTTTATCGTCGACGAAGGATTGCGGACGTTAATGGATTTCCGTTATCAGCGCCATTTTAAAGCGCCGCGAGGAGAGCATGGCGGCAGTAAGAACAAGCATGGCCGTGGAGGAGAAGATATGGTTGTCAAGGTTCCTCCTGGCACAGTCGTCAAGAATGCCGAGACAGACGAAGTTATCGCCGATCTCGTTGAGCACGGACAAACGGCTGTTATTGCAAAAGGCGGACGTGGCGGACGTGGAAATTCCCGTTTTGCGACACCACAGAATTCGGCGCCTGAACTGTCGGAAAAAGGAGAGCCGGGCGTGGAAAGGGAAATCGTGCTGGAACTGAAAGTTTTGGCAGACGCAGGCCTGGTCGGATTTCCTAGTGTCGGCAAATCGACGTTGCTTTCAGTTGTCTCTGCAGCCAAGCCGAAAATTGCAGATTATCATTTTACGACGCTCGTCCCAAATTTGGGTATGGTTGAAACAGTGGACAACCGGACCTTCGTGCTGGCGGATTTGCCTGGGTTGATTGAAGGGGCACATGAAGGTGTCGGGTTAGGGCATCAGTTCCTTCGCCATATTGAACGAACCCGCGTCATCATTCATGTGATCGATATGTCTGGATTGGAAGGACGAGATCCGTATGAAGATTACACAACGATTAATGCGGAGCTGGAACAATATAATTTGCGGTTGATGGAGCGCCCGCAGGTCATCGTGGCAAATAAGATGGACATGCCGGATTCGGAAGAGAACTTACAACTGTTCAAAGAGAAGCTGAACGATGAGTCCATCCGGATATTCCCGATCTCAGCGATCACCCGCCAAGGGCTGGATGATTTGTTGTTTGCGGTAGCTGATTTGCTGGAGACGACACCGGAATTCCCGATGTACGAAGAGCATGATGAAGAGGAGCATTCGGTCATGTATAAGCATGAGAGCGAAACGCCGGACTTCAAAATCACTCGGGATGATGACGGCGCCTATGTGCTGTCGGGTTATACGTTAGAACGCTTGTTCAAGATGACGGATTTCAATTTCGACCAATCTGTTCGGAAATTTGCAAGACAAATGCGTGGCATGGGAGTCGACGATGCGCTTCGTGAGCGCGGTGCACAGGATGGAGATATTGTTCGGATCCTGGATTTTGAATTTGAATTCATCGAATAAGAGAGAAGACCTGTAATTACGGTCCGTTTGGGGGAGGCGTGCTATGAATCCGCTTGGAAAAGGACAATTTTATCTTGTGCGGGAAGACGTTTTAACGGAATCGATGCAAAAAATGCTCGAGGCAAAACGACTGCTTGCGAGTGGGGAAGAACGGACAATCCAAGAAGCGACAAAACGGGTCGGCCTGTCCCGGAGTGCTTATTATAAATATCGGGATACGGTATTCCCGTTCGAATCCATCGCCAGAGAGCGCATCCTGACGATCTTCATTCAACTGGAAGATCGTCAAGGGTCTCTTGCGACCATTCTTCAAATCATTTCAGATGCAAGGTGCAACGTTCTGACAATCCACCAGACGATTCCAGTGCAGGGCCGTGCAAATATTACGTTATCGCTGGATGTAACGGAAATGCCGATAAAAATGGATGAATTCATGCAGCGCATGAAAGCGCCAAATTTTATCGATTCCGTCCATTTGATCAGTTCAGGCGCACTTTGAATTGGCTAGGAGGTTTACCATGGCTAAGGATACATTTACACCATCAGTCGCTTATTTAGGACCCGAGGCATCGTTCACGCATGTGGCGGCGACACAATTATTCGATGAGGCAGGCCTCGTGCCGCATCCGACGATTCCAGACTGTATCGAAGCCGTTTCGGCAGGGCATGTCGCCTACGCGATCGTCCCGCTCGAGAATGCACTTGAGGGTTCGGTACCGTTAACAATTGATTATTTATTCCATGGGAGCGAACTGTTTATCAATGCAGAAATATCGACTCCTATTGAACAACATTTAATGGTGAATAAATTACATACGAATGGCAGCGGAAAAGTGGAATCTGTCCACTCTCATCCGCACGCTCTCGCGCAATGCCATAAATATTTGCAATACCATTACCGGCGTGTTCCGCTTATCCAAACAACCTCTACAGCAGCTGCCGCGAAATATGTTGCAGAGCATCCTGAACAAAGGATTGCCGCCATCGGTAACCGATTGGCTGCCGAAAAATACGATCTGCATATTTCAGAGGAAAGCATTCATGATTTTCATTTTAATCATACCCGGTTCGTTGTCCTGTCATTGAGAAAAGGCCAGCTTGAAACGGACGGCCACTCAGGACAGCCGAAGACCACCCTGATGGTGAAGCTGCCAGAAGATGATCGGTCAGGGGTGCTGCATCAAATTCTATCAGTTTTCGCCTGGCGTAAATTAAATTTAAGTAAAATTGAATCCCGGCCTTTAAAGACGGGACTAGGGAATTACTTTTTCATCATTGATGTCATGGAATCGGAAGAACATCCGATGATGAAAGGCGCGATGGAGGAACTAGCCGCTCTTCATTGCTCGGTTCGCTCATTCGGCACATACTTTACATATGCATAATAAACGCCACGTTCAAAATTTTGAACGTGGCGTTTTATGTATATTGGCAGTCATCCGGCAGTATACATGGAAGTAAGGATGCCTAACGAAAATAAAGGTCACAAATACGGGCGTTCGTTCATACGATGGATTGATGGAAGGGGGATTTTTTTAGTGGAAGTCCATGTAGTGGTAAAAGGGGATACATTATGGAAAATCGCAAGGCAGTATGGGATTCCCTTTGAAGAGTTGAAACGGGTGAACGCCCATTTGGCGAACCCGGATTATATTGTGCCTGGAATGAAGATCTTTTTGCCTGCGAAACATGAACACCAAGCAAAGCCTGGAACGACATTACCTAAAACAAAAGGGGAAGCGGTAAAGCCCCATCAAAAACCGGCTCAGCCATCTAAACCGACGACTCCGGCGCCTCCAATTCCGCTGCCGACTGCAGAGGAATCACCAGAAGTGCCGAAGCCGCCAATGATGAAGCCGCCGAGTGCAACGAAACCACCTAGCCCGACGAAACCGCCTAGCTCGGAAAGGCCGCCAAGCGTGAAGCCGCCTGTTTCAAAGCCGCCTACCATGACACCGATACCGCCAACACCACAGTTGCCGCCAATGCCGCCGTCTATGCCGACTCTCGAAGAGGAATCACCAACAGTCCAAACACCACAGATGCCGCCGGTGGCAATGCCGTATCCAATGCCGATGCCATATCCGATGCCGCAATACATTCAACCAATCTTTACGATACCATGTGGATGCATGCCGTGTTTTGATGTCGATTGCCATCAGCATATGCATCCGATGCAACAACCTCATATGCAGGCACCACAAATGCAAATGCCACAAATGCAAATGCCATACATGCCTGAAGTGAAAGAGGATTATAAGGAAGAGTCGCCAATCTGTCCTGGGCAGGCACCAGGCGCGTTCCCACCGCAATATCCGATGTCGGGTGGTTGGAAAATGGTGGAGTCACCGATGTTTGAAAAAGAAGAGAAGGAATCACCGATGATGCAGCAGCAATGGGAGGAATCCGTGCACTGTCCGCCTGAACAGGGGTATGTGCCTCAAATGATTTCGCCTGCTCAAAATCAGCCATTTCACATCTATCCAATGCAACCGCAGCCTTACCAGTTCGGTTGCAGTCAAGGCTGTGACTGTGGATGCGGACAACAGCCTATGCATGTTTCACCAATGTACCAGCACCCGTGCTGGGGCATGCCGGCACCGTATCATGGACCGTATCATCCGATGCCGATAGCTGGACCACAATACGGCTACAACTCGTACGGAGCTTATTGACCGGCGTATGACGCTGGAGCCCAATGTCAAGCAGATCAAAGATAATGTGTGGAAAGTGGAAGAGGCCGGTAAGAAATATTCGTTGAAGCAATATAGTTCCCTGTCTACTGCCGTCAAAGTGAAATATGTCCATGAAGAATTGGAGAAAATGAATTTTCCGCATATCGTGCCATTACTGCCGACGGAGGATCGATTGTTGCTCAAACAACCATGGCTGGAAAATGCAAGGCCGGTCAGCTACAAACGCCGGTCGGATCGAACAGATTCTTTAACTGCATTGCGGGAACTTCACCAGACAGATCGGCATTTTAATTGGAAGGTGTCTCCCTATTTGCATACTTATCCATTAATGATGAAATGGACCGACCGGCTTAGCCGGTTCCTCGATCATCGAGCTTTTTTTCAACAACTGATTGGTGTTCGCCGAGTACAGGAAATCATTTTTTATGCTAAGGAAGCATTGCCGATTGTTAAGCAACACGCCAAAGAAGCAATCGGGCAGCACACCTTACTGCATGGAGACGTAGTGCACCATAATATTCTACGGGATGAAAATGGGGTTATACGTTTAATTGATTTCGATCTGGCTTGCACCTCACACCCGGATACCGAGCTGGCGTTATGGAGCCATCGGGTTTTACCGCATGTCTCCTACAATGTCGATTTTCTCTTTGACGAACAACAGGCGCTTGACAAGATGAACCGAAGTGCAAAAGCGATGCTATTGTATCCAAATGAAATACTCAGGGAATGGCTTCATCTCTTGACGCTGCCCGAACACAATCAGCAAAAGTTGGCGAGGCAGCTCATCCCGTTTACGGAAGCCGCGTTATTTGCTTGGCCGAAGTTATGGTATGACGTGGAAAAAAGGATGAAGTAATATGGGGAGTCCATTATCTACATGACCTTTTCGGTGAGATGCTACCTTTTGAATGGAACAGGAATCGAGGGTTCGTTTAAAAACGATAAGAGATAACTGGATGGCCGCTCTTGCAGCGGCTTTTTTTTGTTAGAATGAATGGTTTGTTTTACTTAATTAGTTAGCAGGTAAAGGATACGTAGAGATGCATTATGCGTGGGTACGTGATGGTTATGCGCGGGTGTGGTGAATCAATGCGCAGTTGCCATGAGTGATGCATGGTGGATAGCTATTTTTTAAAATGAATAGACGGTATCCTTTGGTAATGTAAATTAATGCATAGAAGGAAGCTGCAAAGGCTCGCTGGTCTTATGTTTATTGCGCGAAAACAGGAACAATATCGAATCAGATAAAAAAGGATGGATGACAGATAATACTTTCATTTCTCTTCCATGTAATCTATTGCTCTTGGATAGGTAGAAAACCCGTTCGTATGCTATAATCGTAATATTGATGTAGGGGGAGAGTTCTTTGTACGATTATATAAAAGGCAAGGTTACGCGTGTAACGCCGGAATACATAACGCTGGAACAAGGCGGAATCGGTTATCAGATTATGACACCGAACCCTTATGTGTTCCATCAGACGGAAGAGATCCAGCAAGTTTTCACCTATATGCATGTCAGAGAAGATATGCAATGGTTGTTAGGCTTTAAAACATTGGAGCAGCGGGAGCTGTTCAAAAAGTTGATAACTGTGTCCGGTATTGGCCCGAAAGGTGCTTTGGCTATTTTGGCGAGCGGCATTCCTTCGCAAGTCGTCGGTGCGATTGAACGGGAGGACGAGAGTTTTCTGACGAAATTCCCAGGGGTGGGCAAGAAGACAGCACGCCAGATGATTCTGGATTTGAAAGGTAAATTGCATGATCTGTTTCTCGAGATCGACATGCCCGGTGACGAGCCATCCCTGTTATCGATGGCAGAAAACGATGATTTGGAAGAGGCGCTATTGGCCCTTGAAGCACTTGGGTATTCCGCTAGGGAGCTGTCGAAGGTGAAACCACATCTTCAAAAAGAGGAGCGCGACACGGAAGGCTATATGAAATTGGCTTTGCAGCTTTTATTGAAACAGAAATAGAGTTGAAAGGAGGGGGCTTGGATGGAACGGGTCGTATCCAGTGAACATTCCCATTTTGATGAAGGATTTGAGCAGTCGCTCAGGCCGCAGACATTGTCACAATATATTGGACAGGCACAGGTAAAAGAAAATCTGAGCATTTTCATCGAGGCGGCCAAAGGGCGTAATGAGAGTTTGGATCATGTTTTGCTGTATGGGCCGCCAGGACTTGGCAAGACGACGCTTGCAGCCGTTATTGCGAATGAAATGGGTGTGAATGTCAGAATGACGAGCGGTCCTGCAATCGAACGTCCTGGTGATCTGGCTGCAGTCGTTTCCTCCCTAGAACCCGGTGATGTTCTATTCATTGATGAGATCCATCGTTTAAATCGGGCTATTGAGGAAGTCCTTTATCCGGCAATGGAGGATTTTTGCCTTGATATCGTTGTCGGCAAAGGGCCGGCTGCCAAATCAATCCGGCTCGATTTGCCTCCATTCACATTGATCGGCGCAACGACGAGAGCCGGATCCTTATCGGCTCCGCTGCGAGATCGCTTTGGCGTGCCGCTCAGGCTGGAATATTATGAAGTGAAGCCTCTGCAAGAAATTATCCAGCGCAGCGCGGGTTTATTTGACGTGGAGATCATG
>NZ_BQYK01000001.1:297868-314180 GCF_023168145.1 Sporosarcina sp. NCCP-2222 | reverse complement strand
AAGAAGCGCTGGAAATGCTGCAGGTCGATTCACATGGTCTCGATCACATCGACCATAAACTGCTCAAAAGCATGATCGAACGGTTCCGGGGAGGCCCGGTCGGATTGGATACAATTTCGGCGAGCATCGGCGAAGAATCCATAACGATTGAGGATGTCTATGAGCCTTATCTTTTGCAAATCGGCTTTCTGCAACGTACTCCCCGGGGAAGAATCGCTACACGCTTAGCCTATGAGCATTTCGGTTATGCTTACGGGGAGAATGAATAAAGAACAGGGTAGCACTTAATTTATTATAAGGGAGTAACTGGACGAATGGATGTAAATGATTTTGATTTTGAACTTCCGGAAGAATTGATCGCTCAAACGCCGCTTGCCGATCGGACAGCGAGCCGGCTGATGCTGCTGGATCGCGAGACGGGTGGAGTGGAGCATAAGATCTTTCGGGATATTGTGGATGAACTCGAGGAGGGCGACCTAATTGTCCTCAACAATACAAAAGTGTTGCCGGCCCGTCTGATCGGCACGAAAGAGGATACAGGCGCTTCCATTGAGCTCCTGCTGTTGAAGGAAACAGGAGAGGATCAATGGGAAACGCTTGTCAAACCTGCCAAGCGAGTCAAACCGGGAACGATCGTATCCTTTGGTGATGGCAGATTGAAAGCGGAATGTGTAGAAGTATTGGAACAGGGTGGGCGGATTTTCAAGTTCGTCTACGAAGGGATCTTTTATGAAATTTTGGATGCCCTCGGCCAAATGCCTTTGCCTCCATATATTACCGAAACGCTTGAAGACCAATCCCGTTATCAGACTGTGTTTGCGAAGGAAAGAGGTTCTGCTGCGGCACCGACAGCCGGCCTTCATTTTACGGAAGAGATATTACAGCGTATCCGGGAAAAAGGTGTCGGAATCGCCTTTATCACCCTGCATGTCGGGCTTGGCACATTCCGTCCGGTCAGCTCCGATACGATCGAGGATCATACGATGCATTCCGAATACTACAATGTCACGGAGGAAGCTGCGGACGCTATCAACTCAGCGAAAGAAAACGGCGGCCGAGTGTTTGCCATTGGAACGACATCCGCACGTACATTGGAAACGATCGCAAGCGCCAATAACGGGAAAATTGTGGCTTCCAGCGGCTGGACCTCCATTTTCATCTATCCTGGGTATGAATTCAGTATTTTGGATGGATTGTTAACAAACTTCCATTTACCGAAATCGACATTGATCATGCTCGTTTCCGCTCTTTCTTCTCGGGAGCATATTTTAGCAGCTTATAATGAGGCGGTTGAACAACGCTACCGATTCTTCAGTTTCGGGGATGCGATGTTCATTAGAAAGCCAAAAAGAAAGGATTAAATTCATGGCAGCGATTACGTACGAACATATAAAAACTTGTAAACAAACAGGCGCCCGACTTGGTATCGTCCATACGCCTCATGGCTCATTTGAAACGCCTGCTTTCATGCCGGTTGGCACATTGGCCACTGTAAAAACAATGTCGCCCGAAGAATTGAAACAGATCGGAGCGGGCATCATTCTGAGCAATACGTATCATCTTTGGTTACGTCCGGGTCACGAGGTCATCCGGGAGGCGGGCGGTCTCCATAAATTCATGAACTGGGATCGGCCTATTTTAACCGATTCTGGCGGATTTCAAGTATTTTCATTAAGTGATTTCCGTAAGATAGAGGAGGAAGGCGTGCATTTCAGGCATCACCTGAATGGCAGCAAGCTGTTCCTAAGTCCAGAAGGTGCTATGGAAATCCAAAACGCGCTCGGATCGGATATTATGATGGCATTTGATGAGTGTCCGCCGTATCCCGCAACCTACGAATATATGAAGTCCAGCGTGGAGCGGACGTCCCGATGGGCAGAACGATGCCTTCAGGCGCATGCGCGTCCTGAGGATCAAGGCCTGTTTGGCATCGTGCAGGGCGGGGAATTTGAAGAGCTCCGCAAACAGAGCGCAAAGGATCTCGTCTCCCTCGATTTTCCAGGATATGCGATCGGAGGGTTGTCTGTCGGGGAACCGAAAGACATCATGAACCGCGTGCTGGAGTTTACAACGCCATTGTTGCCAGCTGACAAGCCGAGATATTTAATGGGTGTCGGGTCTCCCGATTCATTAATTGACGGGGCGATCCGCGGCGTGGACATGTTCGACTGCGTGCTTCCTACCCGGATTGCCCGCAACGGCACATTGATGACAAGCGAAGGACGTCTTGTCGTTAAAAATGCAAAGTATGAACGAGATTTCGGTCCGCTTGATCCGAACTGCGATTGCTATGCATGCAAAAATTATAGCCGGGCGTATATTCGCCATCTGATTCGAGCAAATGAAACCTTTGGCCTTCGTTTGACGTCCTATCATAACCTCTACTTCCTCCTGAATTTAATGGAGAAAGTACGTGATGCGATTCGGAACGACCGCTTAGGCGACTTCCGTGAAGAGTTTTTTGAACAATACGGATTTAACAAACCAAATGCAAAAAACTTTTGAATCTTGTATAATAAATATTGAGTAGAGGGGGGATATTTTTTGGGTGGTCAGTATAGCAGCATTATTATGCTCGTAGTCATGTTTGCAATCATGTGGTTCTTGCTCATCCGTCCTGCACAAAAGAGACAGAAGCAGACACGTACGATGCAAGAATCATTAAAACGTGGAGATAAGGTCATCACGATCGGCGGTCTTCATGGAACGATCGACGCGGTTGATGAATCATCTGTATTTTTGAAAGTGCAAGATGGGACAACTCTTCAATTTGATAAACAAGCAGTTGGACGAGTGGTCGAATCGAGCCAATCCTAAAAAAACAGAGATGCTGCCCTTGCGGTTTAACCGCTTGGCGAGCATCTCTTTTTGATTGTAGATATTTGTTGTATAGGTGGAAGCGTGTGAAGGGTATCCTTTCTTGGAAAGGAGGAGGCCCATGAGCAACTTGTTCCAAACTGGTTTTCGGACTGTATTTTTATACATTCTAATATTAATCATCATGCGATTGATGGGGAAACGGGAGGTCGGTGAATTAAGTGTCATCGATATCGTCGTTTTTGTCATCATGGCCGAAGTGGCTGCCTTCGCATTGGAATCACCGGACCAGCCATTGATCGAATCCATCGTCCCGATTATTATTTTGCTAATTATCCAGCTAGTTACATCCTTCATATCTTTAAAAAGTAAGAAGTTCAGGGATTTGGTGGACGGCGATCCGACAATGATCATTGAGGATGGAAAGATACTTGAAAGTGAAATGCGCAAGCAACGCTATAATTTGGATGATTTATTCCAACAACTTCGAGAACAGCAAGTCGGTTCGATTCAAGACGTCACCCATGCTTTTCTGGAACCCTCCGGTAATCTGTCCGTTTTTACAACAGATCAAACGGAGCCAGTTCTGGCCCTCATTTCCGACGGCGTCATTCAGCAGCGCCATCTCTCTCAAATGGGGAAATCGGAAGAATGGATGCTAAAGGAATTAAAATCACAAGGTGTGGAGGATTACAGGCATGTCTTTTATTGCTCATACGAAAAAGGAAAACTCCACTTTCAGCTGAAAGAAGAGTTTCAGTGATTTTTCACCAGCCTTTTTAGCATGAGGAAGTCGTTCTTTTTTACTTGGCCTAATAGGAGCAGAACGACCATTAAGAAGGCAGTTGTAATAAGACATTCTACTATCAGCCCGTATTTGCCTACCGGTATGAAAATCGGCCTGAGCACAGCGGTTGCGATAAAAGAGACATAGGGAAGGGCGAACATCGTAAAACCTGCCGCTGCCGCCTCGTTTTTACGCAATGTCGCCACATGAAGAAACGATGTCACCAATACACCGAAGCCGATGGCTAGTACAGCACCGGTTTCTTGCAGGCCGGGTTGGGAAGCAAGCACGAACATGACTCCGAGCTTGGCAATGCCGCCATAAACGGAATTCATCATGCCGGCTTTGGCGTCGCCCGTCGCCTGCAAAATGGAATATAACGGACTTTGGATATAGTAGAAAAAGAAAATAGGTGCAAGCAAGGACATATATTGCGCTCCATCGGAAACGCGAAACAGCTTGACTGCCATCGCATGTCCGTGTACATAAAAAACGGCGGCCGCGAAAGCTCCCGTCAAAGCAGAAAGACGCAGGGCAAGATGAACCCGTTCTTTCAGCTTGCTCTTATTGCTGGTAGCTGCTGCACCGCTCACAGCGGGTACCAGGACAACAGAGAGCGCATAAGGGATGAATGACGGAAACAAGAGCAACGGAATGAGAACACCGGAGATGACCCCGTACAGAGAGGTTGCCGCAACGGCACCGACACCTGCCATGGAAAGGGCACGCAAGAAAATGATCGGCTCCAGAAACCAGGTGAACGTACCAAATAATCGGCTACCGGAAGAAGGAAGTGCTATGGAAAGAAGAGGCTCCATCGGATACCGGTGAATTTCCTTTTTGACGATCGATTCTTTTCTTTTATGCTTATGGTATTTATAAAATAAGTAAAGTACGGACAAGCCTTCGGCAAGCAAGGTAATGCCCATGGCGTAGGCTGCGTTCATCGGGCTGTTTCCTTCGATGAGGAATGTCGGAAGCATCCAAGTGATTAATGCAATTCGACAAATTTGTTCAATGATTTGCGACCAAGCCGTTTCTTCGATGCGGACAATTCCTTGGAAATATCCACGGATGAGCCCGCCGATCGCGGCGATGGGAATGATGGCAATACCGACATAGAGGGCCGACGATGTGGCGCTATTGCCTAATAGTGATTCGGCTAAATAAGGTACGAACAAGATGGAAGCCGGTATGAAGACCACAGCCGTCAATATGGTGATGAAGGTGGCGGTTTTCATAACAGCCGGCAATTTGGCTGTTTCCCCTTTTGCCTTCAGCTCAGCTATTACTTTGGCTATGGCAATCGGTACGCCCAATTGGACGAGTGATAGAAAAAATATGAAAGCGGGATAAGCGGTCATATAAATTCCTACTGCTTCCTCTCCCGCCACCCGCATGAATTGGATGCGATAGACGAATCCAAGCAGCTTCGTTGTAAAGACTGCGACCATTAGAATGGCTGTGCCGCGAATAAATGTAGACATTTACCAAACATCTCCTTCTCAATTCCGATCGTTTCGTATACACTAAACCTATGCGGAGAAATGACCGTTTACGACTAGCCCGAAAACGAATGGGGGATGACGATAATGGAACACAAACATATTTTCGAACATGTACTTCCTGCAATTGAAAGCAAACGCAATGAATTCCAACTATACGGTTATGATACGGTGAAGGAAGAAGATATTTGGACTTATTGCATCCGCAAAAGATGGAGGAAAAAGGACATAGGATCGATGCGGGTTCATGAAGTGATCAACGATATTCTGAAACTGACGCCAGCGGAATTTATGACCTATACGCAGATTGAGGAACAGAGGGAATCCAATTGGTTTTCCGACTTGAACAGCGATGAATTACAGCTGTTATTAGCTCCGAAAAATAAGGGGAATTGACGGGGGTAATCCGTCCAAGCATTTGACAATGGGGCTTTGCTGTCTCATAATTGGTGTGTTGCATTTTTAATTATACAGCTTCTGTAATTTTAAATAGGATAAGCGGATAGTTGACTGATCCATCCGAACAGCCATAAGATTTTATTTTGGAAGGGGGCGTGGATTGAAGGATCCTGTCAACGTCTGTTAAGTATGTAGTAGGCAAGTTGGAGTATGACCATATTCATTAACTGTAGGCAGCTGGTTATTATTTTCTGCGTACAGAGGGGGAAATTCATTATGAAGAAAAGAGGACGTATTGTATCGTTCTTATTGTTGCTCGTACTACTCGGTTCTTTAATCGGTTCTACGACCAACTCCATTTTAAAAGATGTTAACTTAGGCCTCGATCTGCAGGGCGGATTTGAAGTGCTTTATCAAGTTGAACCGCTAAAGGATGGCCAAAAGATAACTGAAGATGTTGTCAATGATACGCAACGAGCGTTGCGCAACCGTGTTGACGTACTCGGTGTCAGCGAGCCGAGCATTCAGATTGAATCCGGCAATCGGATCCGTGTCCAATTGGCTGGTGTCGCAGACCAGGAATCGGCGCGGAAATTACTTTCTACGCAAGCGAACCTGACTTTCCGTGATGCAAACGATAATTTATTGCTCGATGGAACAGATTTGAAGCAAGGAAAGGCGAAAGCCAATTTTGGAGAAACAGGCAATCCAGTCGTTACATTGGAAATGAAGGATCCGGACAAGTTCGGTGAAATTACTTCTAGAGTAGCTCAAATGGCTCCTGATAATGTAATGGTTATCTGGCTTGATTTTGAAGAAGGAAAGGATTCTTTCCGCGAAGAAGCGAAAAAGGAAAAGCCGAAATTCATTTCAGCTCCTTACGTTAAACAGACAATCAATTCTTCAAACGTTGAAATTTCCGGTAGCTTTACTACCGATGAAACGAAAAATTTAGCAGGTATTTTGAATGCGGGCGCATTGCCGGTTCATTTAAAAGAAGTGTATTCGACTTCAGTTGGAGCCCAATTCGGGGAGCAGGCATTGGATAAGACGATTTTTGCCGGTATCGTCGGTATTTCGTTAATCTTCATCTTCATGCTTTTCTATTACCGTCTGCCAGGTTTTGTAGCTGTTTTGACATTGTCAGTATATATCTATCTGATTTTGCTTGTCTTCACATTAATTAATGGGGTTCTCACACTCCCGGGCATTGCGGCCCTCATGCTCGGTGTCGGTATGGCCGTGGATGCGAACATCCTGACATACGAACGGATCCGTGAGGAACTGCGCGTGGGTAAATCAGTGAAGACGGCATTCCATGCAGGTTCGAAGTCATCGTTCACAGCTATCTTGGATGCTAATATTACAACATTGCTTGCTGCGGTTGTTCTCTTCATTTTCGGGACAAGCTCGGTTAAAGGGTTTGCGACCATGTTGATTATCAGCATTGCAGTCAGCTTCCTTACTGCGGTTTGGGGTTCTCGTCTATTACTTGGCCTACTCGTGAACAGCGGGATGCTCGACGGCAAAACTGGTTTATTCGGCATCTCAAGGAAACGTGTTCATGCGCCTGAAGAAGAAGTGGACACACTTGACTTGACAACGAAATTCGATCGCTTCGATTTCGTTCATGCGAGAAAACGTTTTTACGCCATCTCTATTATTTTGATAGTTGCTGGTGTTGTCGCGCTGGGCATTTTCAAATTGAATTTGGGTATTGATTTCTCGAGTGGTACCCGTGTAGAAATCTTATCGGATAAATCACTGACGACGGAAGAAGTGTCCAAGTCACTTGAGGGCATTGGCCATTCGACAGATGACATCGTCATTTCGGGAGACAAGAAAGAAATTGGGGTTGCCCGGTTTAAAACGGAATTCAAGCAAGAAGAAGTCAATAAAATTAAAGCTGATCTCAAGTCGAAATACGGTCATGAACCGAATGTTTCAACCGTCTCTGACACAGTAGGGAAGGAACTTGTAAGAAATGCTTTTAAAGCATTGTTGTATGCAGCTCTTGGGATTGTCGTCTATGTGGCGCTTCGATTCGAATGGCGTATGGGTGTTTCAGCCATCGTTGGCTTGCTGCATGATGCATTCTTTATGGTCGCTGTCTTCAGCTTGTCGCGTTTGGAAGTGGACATCACCTTCATCGCAGCGGTTCTGACCATTGTCGGTTATTCGATTAACGATACGATTGTTACGTTTGACCGTATCCGTGAGAACTTGAACCGTGTCGGCCATGTCGACAATGCAGACCACTTGGCGGATATTGTGAATAAATCCTTGCGCCAGACGCTCGGACGTTCGGTTAACACGGTACTGACAGTTGTCATCGTTGTCGTTGCCTTGATCTTCTTAGGTGCCGAGTCAATCCGTCCATTCTCGATCGCTCTCTTGATCGGTCTATTTGCAGGAACGTATTCCTCCATCTATATTTCAGCGCAGATCTGGTATGATCTGAAGGTGAAGGAAATGAAAAAAGCTGGAAAATTGAAAGTGACAAAAGATAAAAAACAATGGGGTTCAGACGAACCGGTTGTGTAATACGTTATGTTTTGGAAGAACAGGGTATACGAAAAGGTATATCCTGTTTTTCTATGCCAAGGGGGACATTTAGATGAAGACACAATGGGGATTAATCATTGGTATTATTTTTGCAATTATCATCGCCGTTTTCGCTGTTGTGAATGTCAAAGCCGTTGAAGTGAACTATGTAGTGGGCACAGGACATTTACCCCTTATTCTTGTGATCTTGTTTTCGGCTTTGTTGGGCGCCGCAATTAGTAGCATGATCGCTATGATCAAATCTGTCTCTCTTCATCGTAAGATAAATGAACAGTTAAAAGAGATGAATGCCAAAGAAATTCAAATCGCCATGCAGCAAAACGAGATTGCTGCCCTGCAAAAGGAAATACCGCCCGAGAATGATGATGAATCGATTTGATGGAAGAGATGATGGGATGCGAGTCATTCCTATCATCTTTTTTGATGCGTTTTATTGTCAAGATATAGTATTCCTTTATGTGCACCCCGCCTTTCGATATAATAGGGTCAGAAGGAAGTGAGAGTTTTGATTGAATCAATGAAAAACTGGAAAGTTCGCCGTCCTGATGACAAGATAGTGAAAACACTGATGGACGATCTTGGTCTGCCATCCATCCATGCGAAAATTCTCGCCTCCCGTGGATTGACAGAAGCAAAGGAAGTCCAATCATTTTTACATATGAATCAAGATAGTTTACACGATCCATTTCTCCTTTATGATATGGATAAAGCAGTGGAACGAATTCAGAAAGCGATTGCCAATCAGGAGAAGATCGTCGTGTACGGGGATTATGACGCAGATGGCGTGACGAGCGTAACGGTCATGACTACGGCGATTGAGAGACTTGGCGGCGATGTTGCCTTTGCTATACCTGACCGGTTCAAACATGGCTACGGGCCGAACAAAGAGCTATTTCAGGAACTGTCCGAAGCGGGTGCGAAGCTTATTATCACAGTGGATAATGGAATTTCTGGCATTGAACAAATCGCTTTCGCCAAATCGTTAGGCATGGACATTATCGTGACGGATCACCACGAAATCGGGGTACAGCTCCCTGAGGCGGATGCCATCATTCATCCTCGGCACCCGGAAGGAAACTATCCATTTGGAGAACTGGCAGGAGTGGGAGTTGCTTTTAAAGTGGCGACCGCCTTGTTAGGAGAGGTTCCGGTCGATCTGCTGGAGATAGCGGCGATTGGAACGGTAGCTGATTTGGTGCCCTTGCGTGATGAAAACCGGTTCATTGTAAAAGAAGGTATCCGGCGCATGCGCCATACCGGGCGTCCTGCTATCCAGGCGTTATCTAAAGTTTCATCGACTGAACAGGCAGCCATAACTGAAGAAACAATTGGTTTCGGGATTGGTCCCCGTTTGAATGCACCGGGCCGGCTCGGCAGTGCAGCGCCGGCAGTCCAGCTGCTGAAGTCTGAAGATATGATGGAAGCGAGTACGCTGGCTGAAGAGTTGGACGCGTTAAACAAGGAAAGGCAAGCACTCGTCTCAATGATTACCGAACAGGCGAATGAGATGATGGAAACGATGTATGGCGATATGCTGCCTTATGTAATCGTTCTGGACGGGGAAGGGTGGAATCCGGGAGTTGTCGGTATTGTGGCATCCCGTATGACAGAAAAGTATTATCGCCCCTCTATTATTCTGTCAGTCGATCGTGAGACGGGCATGGCAAAAGGATCAGCCCGAAGTATAGAAGGCTTTGACTTATATAAGGAATTATCAAAGTGCGCCGATTTGCTGCCTCATTTTGGAGGTCATCAAATGGCTGCCGGCATGACGTTGCCTGCGGAAGACGTGGAGACTCTTCGTGAACGATTAAATGAACAAGGTAAACGGACGCTATCGGACGAGCTGCTTATGCCAAAGCTGCACATTGACGTTCCTATTAAATTGGATGAAATCGAAGTGGATATCATTGATTCGATGGAAACGCTTCGGCCTTTCGGCATGTCGTTTGAGAAGCCAGTATTTTTATTGGAGGACGTTTCGGTGACAAGCATCCGGAAAATTGGTGCCTCAAAGGATCATTTGAAAATGGAAGTGGAAGAGGGCGGCCTCAAGTTGGATGCCATTGGTTTTGGGCTTGGGGCATTGGCGGACGACATGAGCCCGGCTGTAAAGCTATCCCTCACGGGGGATCTCCAGGTGAATGAATGGAACGGCAGGAAAAAGCCCCAATTGTTGCTAGGGGATGTGCGTTGTGATGAACGGCAAGTTTTTGATCTTCGCGGAATGCGGGAAGTATCCCGCTGGCTGCCGGCTGTACCGAAAAAGGCGACTGCCTTCGTCGCTTTCTATGAGTCTACTGCACATTCGTACCAGCCGTATATGCCGGAAGAAACGATATATTGTTTCGGCCGGGATGACATACCGGACATGGACAACCTGGTCCTGCTCGACCTACCGAATGGGGCAGAACCGGTGGAGACGTTACTGAATGAACTGAATCCAAAACGAATTTATGCCCATTTTCACGTCACGGAGTCGAAGTACTTTGAAGGGATACCAGACCGGGCCCATTTTGGATGGTATTATAGTTTCTTGAAAAAAAGAGGCAGTTTGCATTTGAAAGAACAAGCTCCCCAGCTATCTAAACATAAAGGATGGAAAATCGAGACGATTTATTTCATGACAAAGGTGTTTTTTGAACTGGGATTTGTTAAGATAGAGGATGGTGTCGTTTTCGTATGCGAGCCGTCAAGCAAACGGAATCTCAATGAAGCTCCAGCTTATAAGGAAAGAGAGCGGCAAATTGAGATGGAACGCATGTTGTTATACGCTCCATATATGGAATTGAAACGATGGTTTGATTCTTTGCAGCATGTTCAAAAAGTATAGTGAAAAGTTAGGTAATTGATATAGACAGTTTACGATGAAGCGGGAGCTTATCCTCAATTTCGGAAACGTGGAACTACCTTTTCTCCTCCTTTTTGAACAACGGATGCTTAGACTGATTACGTCTATTGGGAGGAAAAGTAATGGATTTGAAAAGTTATGTGACAATCGTGCCGGATTATCCGAAGGAAGGCATCAGCTTTAAAGATATCACAACAATTATGGATAACGGTGAGGCTTATAAATACGCCACTGATCAAATAGTGGAATTTGCAAAACAGGTGGGAACAGATATCATCGTGGGCCCAGAAGCCCGTGGTTTCATTATCGGCTGTCCAGTTGCCTATGCACTGGAAGTCGGATTTGCCCCTGTCCGCAAGCCTGGCAAGCTACCTCGTGAAACGATTGCAGTGGAGTACGATCTAGAGTATGGAAAAGACTCTTTGACTATCCATAAGGATGCGATCAAACCGGGACAGCGTGTACTGATCGTCGACGATTTGCTAGCGACAGGCGGAACAGTCGGTGCGACAGTTGAGCTTGTGGAAAAATTGGGAGGCGTTGTAGCTGGATGCGCTTTCATTATCGAACTAACATATTTGAACGGCCGGGAAAAGCTGAAAGGCTACGAAATCCAGTCGCTTATCACATATTGACAAATAGGTCCTTCGCTTGTGAGCGGAGGATCTTTATTATACTTAAAATTAGGCTTGCCCCGTCTTTAGCGGATGCCTCGTCATTTGTCAAAAATGCAAGCCTAAGACAGAAATAAAGATTCCGCTCTTTACATTCAGCGCGGTTTATACATACAATAGAAATACGATTATTTTTTAGCGGAAAAGCACGAAAGGAGTTACATGATGGCGAAAAATCGTGACATGTCAGCTGAAGAAATTTTTGAATTGATCGGTTCTTATATGAATGAACAACATGTTGCGTTCGTCAAGAAGGCTTACGAAGCTGCGAAATCCGCACATGAAGGACAATATAGAAGCTCTGGGGAGCCGTATATCCTCCATCCGATTCAAGTTGCTGGCATATTGGCACAATTACAGATGGATCCCTCCACGGTCGCTGCCGGCTTTCTTCATGATGTCGTTGAAGATACGAATGTGAGCCGTGAAGACATTATCCACGATTTCGGGGAAGAAGTGGCGCTCCTGGTAGATGGCGTTACCAAATTAGAAAAGCTGAAATTCAAGTCGAACGAAGAGAAACAGGCAGAGAATCACCGCAAGATGTTCATCGCGATGGCGAGGGATATCCGGGTCATCCTCATCAAGCTTGCTGACCGTCTTCACAACATGCGGACATTAAAGCATGTACCTGAAGAGAAGCAGCGGCGGGTGGCTGCGGAAACGCTGGATATTTTCGCCCCGCTTGCACATCGGCTCGGAATCTCCACGATTAAGTGGGAGTTGGAAGACACTGCACTTCGCTACTTGAATCCGCAGCAGTATTATCGGATTGTGAATCTGATGAAACGGAAGCGTGTCGAGCGAGAAAACTATTTGAAAAATGTCATGGATTTGATTCACAATGAAATTAGTGAAATGGGAATAGAAGCGGACCTTTCCGGCCGTCCAAAGCATTTGTATTCCATCTACCGGAAAATGGTTCTGCAGAAGAAGGAATTTAACGAGATCTATGACTTATTAGCCGTTCGGATTATCGTTAAAAGTATTAAAGATTGCTATGCAGTGCTCGGCATTATCCATACGTTATGGAAACCGATGCCTGGTCGTTTCAAGGATTATATCGCGATGCCGAAACAGAATTTGTACCAATCGATCCATACGACCGTCGTAGGCCCGCAAGGCGATCCGCTTGAAGTGCAAATCCGGACAGAGGAGATGCACAAAATTGCCGAATATGGGGTCGCTGCACACTGGGCGTACAAGGAAGGCAAAACGGTCACCGAAAAGCCGACAAACATTGATAAAAAACTGACGTGGTTCCGGGAAATTCTCGAGTTCCAAAATGAATCTTCCAACGCGGAAGAATTTATGGAGTCTTTAAAGTTCGATTTATTCTCGGATATGGTGTACGTGTTCACGCCTGATGGGGATGTCATTGAGATACCGAAAGGTTCTGTGCCGATTGACTTTGCGTACCGCGTACACTCTGAAGTCGGAAACCGGACAATTGGGGCCAAAGTGAATGGTAAGATGGTACCGCTTGATACGGAGCTGTTTACTGGCGATATCGTAGAAATTCTGACGTCCAAGCAGTCATTCGGGCCGAGCAGGGACTGGCTGAAAATCGCCAATACGTCTCAGGCACGCAATAAAATCAGGCAATTTTTCAAAAAGCAGCTGCGTGAAGAGAATATTACTAAAGGCCGTGAACTTGTCGAGCGGGAAATCAAAATGCAGGAATACGACCAAAAAGACGTGTTAACGACGGATAATATCCAGCGTGCCATTGAAAAGTTCAGCTTTACTTCAGAGGAAGATATGTATGCAGCGGTCGGTTCGGGCGGTATCACAGCTCAGCAGGTTGTAAACCGGTTGGCAGAAAAATTGCGGAGACAAAGGGAACGTCAAGATACGATCGATAAAATTGTTTCGGATATGAAAACAGCACAACCGATCGAAACTGAGTCCGGGGTCATCGTCAAAGGGATCGATAACTTGCTGATCCGTCTTTCAAAATGCTGCAATCCAATTCCAGGTGATGAAATTGTCGGTTTCATTACGAAGGGAAGAGGCGTTTCGGTCCATCGCGCTGATTGCCCGAATGTGCACACAGCCGAGGAAGAAGATCGCCTGATTGATGTGGAGTGGGCCGTGAGCCCGACGAGCACGAAGAAAGAGTTCCAGGTCGATATTGAAGTGACAGCGTTCGATCGCCAGGGATTATTGAATGAAGTAATGATGGTTGTTGCCGATACGAAGACGCCGATGGTCGCAGTAAGTGGCAAAGCGGACCGTGATAAAATCGCGCGAATTAATATGACCATTAAAATTACAGATATTGCCCACTTGCAACGGATAGTTGACCGGATTAAACAAATCCGTGATATTTATTCGGTCCAGCGTATTATTCATTAAAGGAGGGACTTTCATGAAAGTATTGCTGCAGCGTTCTGGCCCTGCTTCCGTCCTGGTGGATGGGGAAGTAACCGGATCGATTGAAAAAGGATATGTCCTCCTTGTCGGAATTACGCATGAGGATACGAAGGAAGATGCCGAGTACATTGCAAAGAAAATTGCAGGTCTGCGGTTATGGGAGGACGAAGAAGGCAAGATGAACCGTTCCATTGATGAAGTGGGCGGCGACATCCTTTCCGTTTCTCAGTTCACGCTTTACGGAGATGTCCGTAAAGGCCGGCGACCAAGCTTTATTGAAGCGGCCCGACCAGAACAGGCCAAGCCACTTTGGGAGTATTTTAATGAATGCCTGAAGGCGGAGGGGCTTGAAGTTTCCACAGGTGTATTTGGCGCCATGATGGACGTCCACTTATTGAACGACGGTCCAGTGACCCTAATGGTTGAATCAAAATAAAAGGCAAGCACCGAATATAAACTCGGTGCTTGCCTTTTTTAATCATTTTGAATCAAAGTAATCGAGTAATCCTTGATAAATGCCATATGATGCCTGTTCACGGAAAACATCTGTTGTCAGGATTCGTTCTTCCGAAGCATTAGATAAGAATCCAAGCTCAATTAGGATGGCGTCCTGCATATTCTCCCTAAGGACTAGATAGTTAGCAGGTTGTACACCTCGGTTGCGCAGCGTAACATTCGAGCCAAGGCTTTTGTTGATTGATTCGGCCAGACCTTTTTGGGTCTTCTTAGTATAGTACGTTGTAAATCCAGTTATGGAGCTATTCGGATTGGCATCGTAGTGCAAACTTACGAATGCATCTACAGCATGCTGATGGCCTACAGCGACTCGCTTACGAAGGGAAACATATGTATCCGTATCACGAGTCATGATGACCTCAGCACCAGCGGCTTTTAATTTGGATTCCAATAATTCTGCTGTCAGCAGGGTTAACACTTTCTCGTCAGTTCCCCGGGCACCAGTGGTACCGCGGTCATTTCCGCCATGCCCCGCATCAATCGCAATAGTTAGGCCTTTTAAGGTGCCAGGTTCCCTCTCTTGCTTTTTCTTCGGCTCGTCCATCTTGAACACGGGTATGCGATCGTCAGATACCACCCATTTGGCAATATACGCTTCTCCTCCATCTGGGAGTTCAATCTTATACCAATCGCCCTCGTCACGGAGCACTTGGAACTTCTCACCTGCATTCGCCCGGAGTACAACGTCTGAGGAGGTCGTTGCTTCTGACCGAATATTGGTCCCATTGGTCAGTGCTGTAACTTGGTCACGCTTTGTTTGGGCGGTGTCTTGTTTCGGGTTTTCGCCAGAGAAGATGCCATGGAAGGAGTAGACCCAGCCTTCTTTTTTCTTTGAAAAATTGATTTTCACCCAATTGCCATCTATTTCTTTTACGGCAAACGTATCTCCCTTATGGACCATGCCTACTTTTTTGGACGACTGGTCCGCTTTCTTCCGTACATGCAACGCATCCACATTCACCGTAAACATATTCGGGCTCCCCGCTTTTTCAGTTGCGGGAGAAGGTTCTGGTGGTTGTGCTGATTCTATTTCTGTTATGTATTCATGATGGACCCAGCCTTCAATCCCATGGAATGTAATGGCTGTCCATTCTCCGTCCGTCCCTGTTTTGACCGCTTCTTCACCGGCATTCATTCGACCCACGATGGCGGATCCGATGGAAGGGGAGGTCCGGATGTTAAGTGAATTCACTTTAGAAACGATCGTTTTTGGTGTTTCTGAGTTAGCTTGATTTTTGGAGGTCAGCCATGAAGCGATCCATCCGGTTTGCCCATTCCATTCGATTTCGAGCCAATCGTCAGAAGTGGAAAGATAGGCCACTTCCTTTCCTTTTTTCATTGATCCGATGACCGGGTAGGAGAGGCCCGGGCCAGATCGAACATTAATTGAGTCAGCCTGAATGACAGCAGAATTGTCTTTGGCATAAACGCCTGTCAAAGTTGTGCCAAGCAGAATGGAAAAAATGATAGCGAAGATTCCAAAGCGTCGTCTGATCAACTGATGATTCTCCTTTCCAATCCTTTCTTCATATTGTAGAAGTTTTGCAGCGAAAAAACCATAGGAATTTCTCTTTCCATCAAATCATGATGCGCTTTAGTTTTGCAAATTTGAATGATTGTAGGGGAAAAGGGTTGACACACCGCTACTGAATGATTAACATAGTCAGTAATCGAAAAAACCATTAGACCGAAGACATGGCAAGTAGTTTTATCAACGGCTGACAAGAGAGGGGCGGACGTGGCTGAAATCCACCCTACAGACCAGTTAAAACGAACAACACCATCGAGGTTCTGCGTCGAAAGAGTGACATTTAGTAGGCGT
>NZ_BQYK01000001.1:285475-297752 GCF_023168145.1 Sporosarcina sp. NCCP-2222 | reverse complement strand
GCTTACAAATGAAAAATGTTGAAGAGAAAGGGGAAGTCACATGAACTTTAAAGTGCCAAGAGGAACGCAGGATATACTCCCTGCTCAATCCTGGAAATGGCAGCGCGTAGAAGCAATTATGCGTGACATTTGCGAACTGTACCGTTACAAAGAAATCCGGACGCCGATTTTCGAGCAGACGGAATTGTTTTTAAGAACGGTTGGGGATACTACCGATATCGTGCAAAAAGAAATGTATACATTCACAGACCGAGGAGATCGTTCCATGACCCTCCGTCCAGAAGGCACGGCACCTGTTGTTCGGTCGTTCGTTGAAAACAAGATGTTCGGATATGCTGATCAGCCTGTAAAGCTATACTATAGCGGCCCCATGTTCCGTTATGAGCGGCAACAGGCAGGCCGGTACCGGCAATTTGTTCAATTTGGAGTCGAAGCGATAGGAAGTGATGATCCGGCAATCGATGCAGAAGTCATCTCACTCGCGATGGAAGTGTATAAGCGGGCAGGATTGTCCGATTTAAAACTTGTTTTGAATTCACTGGGTGATGCGGAGTCCAGAACGGCACATCGCGAAGCGCTGGTAGCACACTTCCGGCCACATATCGGTGAGTTCTGTAAAGACTGCCAGTCAAGGCTTGAAAAGAATCCACTGCGTATTCTCGACTGTAAAGTAGACCGGGATCACCCACTGATGGCTTCAGCTCCATCCTTGCCGGACTATTTGAATGTGCCATCAAAGCTCTATTTCAACCAAGTGCAATCATTCCTGGAAGATGCGGGAATTGAATATGAAATCGATCCAAATCTTGTCCGGGGGCTAGATTACTACAACCACACTGCGTTTGAGATTATGAGCACCTCAAAAGGATTCGGTGCCATCACAACACTTTGCGGTGGCGGCCGTTACAACGGACTATCCGAGGAAATCGGCGGGCCTAATGCACCTGGAATCGGGTTTGCGATGAGTATTGAGCGTCTTTTACTCGCATTAGACGCAGAAGAAAAGTCATTTGAAGATGAACCATCCTTGGACGTCTATGTGGTCACACTTGGAGAAGAGGCTCATCGGAAAGGCTTTCAGCTGCTCCAACAATTGCGTAAAGAAGGCGTGAAGGCTGATATGGATTTCATGGACCGTAAAATGAAAGCGCAAATGAAATCGGC
The DNA here is from genome assembly GCF_023168145.1 of Sporosarcina sp. NCCP-2222. Taxonomy (GTDB): domain Bacteria; phylum Bacillota; class Bacilli; order Bacillales_A; family Planococcaceae; genus Sporosarcina. The sequence continues at coordinate 296,588 of NZ_BQYK01000001.1, read as the reverse complement.
CGATCGCCATGAAGCAAAGCTGGTTTGCATCATTGCAGAGGACGAAGTGGCACAGGGCGTCGTCCAATTGAAGAATATGGGTGACGGAACACAAGAACAAGTTGCAGCAACGGCAATTGCCGGGAAGATAAAAGAACTGTTGAAATAAGGAAGGTTGATGGAGATGCGACGGACACATTATTGTGGAGAATTGAATGAGCAGACAATCGGGCAAACCGTGACACTACAAGGATGGGTGCAAAAAAGACGTGATTTAGGCGGTTTGATTTTCGTGGATATGCGGGATCGGACAGGTCTTGTCCAAGTCGTCTTTAACCCGGATATTTCAAAGGAAGCACTCGCTATCGCTGAGACGCTCCGCAATGAATACGTTGTCGAATTGGTCGGTTCAGTAGTGGAACGCGAAGAGAACCAGAAAAATCCGAAATTGAAAACGGGAGCTATTGAAGTGCAGGCCGAAAAGGTCGTCATTATCAATGAAGCAAAAACACCACCTTTTATTATTGAGGATGAGACGGATGTCAATGAAGAGGTTCGGTTGAAACACCGTTATCTAGATTTACGGCGCCCACAGCTGGCGAATGTATTCAAAATGCGTTCGGATATTTCCAAGACGGTCCGCAATTTCCTGGACGAAGAAGGGTTTATTGAAGTGGAAACGCCGATTCTTACCAAATCGACACCGGAAGGGGCAAGGGATTATCTCGTGCCAAGCCGGGTACATGACGGAGAGTTTTATGCGCTGCCTCAATCACCGCAATTATTCAAACAAATGCTCATGGTTTCGGGTTTTGACCGGTACTACCAAATTGCCCGCTGCTTCCGGGATGAAGACCTTCGTGCAGACCGTCAGCCGGAATTCACGCAAATCGATATGGAAATGAGTTTCATGTCCATCGATGACATCATCGAGTTGAATGAACGCCTGATGAAGAAAGTAATGAAAGATGTAAAAGGGATTGACATCGAGACGCCATTTAAGCGCCTGCCATACGACGAGGCAATGGCCCGTTATGGTTCAGATAAGCCAGATACACGCTTTGAAATGGAATTGACCGATGTATCGGAGTTAGTCAAGGATTCTTCCTTCAAAGTGTTTGCGTCAGCTGTTGAAGGCGGAGGCCAAGTGAAGTTGATTAACGTCAAAGGGAAAGCAGATCAATTTTCACGGAAAGACATCGATGCGCTTGGCGAGTTCGCGGCTCGCTACGGTGCAAAAGGATTGGCTTGGCTGAAAGTGGATGCAGAAGGTTTGAAAGGACCGATTGCCAAATTTTTTGAAGGAGAAGCGGCAAGCGGATTAATTCAGGCGGCTTCTGCAGAAGACGGAGACCTCTTATTGTTCGTTGCAGATAAGAAAAATGTCGTCGCGGATGCCTTGGGAGCCTTACGTTCTAAATTAGGCAAGGATCTTGGATTGATTGACGAGACGAAATTCAATTTCCTTTGGGTTACAGAATGGCCGTTATTTGAATATGACGAAGAAGATGGACGTTATTATGCAGCCCACCATCCATTTACAATGCCTGCGGACGTACAAGGTTTGGAAACGGATCCTGCATCCGTGAAAGCTCAAGCCTATGACCTAGTGCTGAATGGATATGAGCTCGGTGGAGGTTCGTTGCGGATCTACCAGCGCGATGTTCAAGAAAAGATGTTCAAAGCTCTTGGTTTCAGTCAAGATCAAGCGAGAGAGCAATTCGGATTCCTATTGGATGCGTTCGATTACGGAACACCGCCTCACGGAGGAATTGCTTTTGGTCTGGACCGGATCGTCATGTTATTGTCAGGTTCCACGAACTTGCGCGATACTATTGCGTTCCCTAAAACAGCAAGCGCAAGCTGCTTGCTCACAGACGCACCAAGCCCGGTGGATGAAGCGCAACTTGTCGAATTGGGGATTGGCATCAGACAGAAAGAAAATGCGTAAATCTGGTAAACTGGCATTTACGTAAAAAAGCAAAATCGTTGAATGATTTAAAGAAGTGTGATAGTATACAGGTAATACGAATCCTGAAGTGTTCGTCATTTGAACATCAGTTTTGACCGAACATAATTATCGTAGGGAGTCTAAATTCCAGGCTTGATGGCATGCCCTTTAGAGGGACGTCAGATGGTATGGATTGGGCACCCACCTGCTGAGTGCGGGTTCAAGACGATTCCATTTTGACGGCACATTCGGGATTCGTCACTATTGAATAATCGATCCCCTCTTGCCCTTGCGCGGAGGGGGTTTTTACTTTTATGCCTGCAGAGGAAGGAAGGATTCATCTTGTTACACCAATTTTCAAGAAATGAACTAGCTATTGGCAAAGAGGGATTGGAGCGGATCAAAGGAAAGACGGTCGCCATTCTTGGAGTCGGGGGAGTGGGATCGTTCGCTGCAGAAGCTTGCGCGCGCAGCGGAGTTGGCCGCATTATTCTCGTGGATAAAGACGTAGTTGATATTACGAATGTTAATCGTCAACTGGTCGCAACACTTTCAACGATTGGCCGTTCCAAAGTGGAAGTGATGACAGAACGCATCGCCGATATTAACAAGGAATGTGAAGTCATTCCATTGCATATGTTTTATACCGAAGAAACGTATGAGGAATTTTTCAACCATGCACCTGATTATGTCATAGATGCCTCTGACACGATCAGTTACAAAATCCATTTAATCAAGGAATGCATCGCTCGGGGCGTAAAAATCATTTCCAGTATGGGAGCGGCGAATAAATTAGATCCAACGCGATTCAAAATCGCTGATATTTCGAAAACACATACCGACCCGATTGCCAAAGTAATCCGTCTTCGTTTACGCAAAGAGGGGATTAAAAAAGGTGTTCCTGTTGTGTTTTCTGATGAAAGTCCGATTGTTGTCCGAGAAGATGTCGTCGATAAAGTTGGGAAACCAGACGCCGAAATCCGAAAAGCAAAAATGCCTCCAAGCTCCAATGCATTCGTGCCGTCTGCCGCAGGCCTTATATGTGCCAGCTGGGTCATTAATGATATGATTAAGGACATCCCGATTGAGCGGGTGAATAGCTAATCAGAAAAACGGATCCCTATGCGAGGATCCGTTTTTTCTGTGGAAATAAAAGATGAGATATCCTTTTTACTAGTAGTCGAAAATAGCCCCTCCAACTTACGATTAATGTTAGGGTTAAAAATGAAGAAATTTGCTTATATTAATCGTTTCCTATGGCATGGTACATAGGAACCATGTATACTAAGAAGTAAATAGAGTACGAGTCTGGCAGACAACTGTTCAGACGGTGAGAGGGTTGAAGAAAGAATGAGCCAACATGAAGGGATTTTACTAGAGAGCGGCACGAACGAGTTGGAAATTGTTGAATTTGAAATGGGCCATAACCGGTACGGTATAAATGTAATTAAAGTGAAGGAAATCATCATGCCGACCCCAATCACACCAATTCCTCACTCCCATCCGGCTATTGAAGGAATCATTCAATTGCGGGGGGATGTACTGCCAGTCATTAGTATGGAACGGGTAATGGGATTGCCGGAAACAATCGGCAAGCAGGAAGGAAAATATATTGTAGCGGCTTTCAATAAACAACAAGTCGTTTTCCATGTTCACGAAGTGACGCAAATCCACAGGGTATCCTGGAACCAGCTTGAGAAGCCTGCGGATCTCTACTCAGGTGAGGCGGCTCAAGTCATCGGCGTCATCAAACGGAATGACGATATGCTTTTATTGCTGGATTTCGAAAAAATCGTTTTAGAAATCAACCCGGACAGCGGCATCCGAGTCGAAGAAGTGAAAAAGCTCGGCAAGCGGGAACGGATCGATAAGCGGATTTTAGTAGCGGAAGATTCACCATTGTTACGTAAACTTTTGAACGATACTCTGTTGGAAGCGGGCTATGCCAATGTCGACTTTTTTGAGAATGGCAAAGATGCCTTGGCTTATTTAGAGAGTATTGTAGCCAGCGGGAAAAATGTAGCCGATGTCATTCAACTTGTCATTACGGACATTGAAATGCCACAAATGGATGGCCATCATTTCACTCGCAGAATTCGCGAGAACCATCAATTGGCTATGCTGCCAGTCATCATTTTCTCTTCCCTAATCACCGATGAATTAAAGCATAAGGGAATAAGCGTAGGAGCGAATGACCAAGTAAGCAAACCGGAAATCGCCGAACTTGTATTAAAGATGGATCAGTATATTCTTTAATTTCAAAGAACATTAGACAATCCTAAAATAAAATTGGCGCGAACAGTTCGACGAGCAATAGTCGGTCTGTTTCGCGTTTTTTAATTGGCCGTTGCCCCCGCGCATACCGGTCTGTCACCCGCGCATAAACGAGAACAGCCGCGCATACGGGTTTGGCTTAAACGATTACAAGCGGCCTATTGGTACATAAGATCTCATCCCATTTCAACTGAAATTGAAGTTTCCCATAAGACGTCAAAGTCAACCTCATAAAAAAAGCATTCTCTGTTCACTTCTCAACAGAAAATGCTTCTATATAGTCAGTCATAACTCAAACCATCATTTTTTCCGAAACTCTTTCAACCTATCGTAAATGCCTGCCATCTTTTTCTCTTCGCCGGCAATGACGGGTTTATAGAATTCCATTTGAGCGATTGAATCAGGCAAGTACTGCTGGTTGACCCATCCGCCGAAAGAACCAATCGGATGGTCATGTGGGTATTGGTAGCCCACATGCCCGAGTGCGGCTGCGCCGGCGTAATGCGCGTCCCGTAAATGAGGCGGAATATCGCCGGTCTGTCCTTCGTGCAATGCTTTCGTCGCTGCGTCGATTGCCAGGTAGGCAGAATTCGATTTGGACGCAAGGCACATTTCAATTACAGCATTCGAAAGGGGAATCCTCGCTTCTGGCATGCCGAGCCGGACGGCTGCTTCCGTGGCGGCGAGGACATGCGGTCCGACATTTGGATCGGCCAGGCCGATATCCTCATAAGCCATAACGAGCAGTCTCCTTGAAACGGCGACGAGATCCCCCGTTTCAAGGAGGTTGGCCAAATAATAGACTGCCGCATTGACATCGCTGCCCCGGACGGATTTCTGGAGAGCCGATAACAAGTTATAATGGTGCGAACCTTTTTTATCTCCAACTAAGCCAATTCTGCCAATCAGATTATCTATCAGCCAATCTTCGATCACAACTTTTCCATCTTCCTCATCACTTGCGGACACGACAGACTCCAAAACTGTCAGTGCTTTTCGGGCATCTCCGTTAACCCCTTCGGCAATCCTCTTCACCTGGCTTTCTTCGATCGCGATATTCAACTTGCCCAGTCCCCGGTCTTCATCGTGAAGGGCCCGGTGCAGTAATTTTTCCAGATCCGCGGCTTCCAGCCGTTTCAATTGTAAGATTTCTCCGCATCTTGAACGGATGGCGGGGTTCACATCATGAAAAGGATTCTCCGTCGTTGCCCCGATAAGTACAATAGATCCGCTTTCTACGTGGGGAAGCAATGTGTCCTGCTGCAATTTATTGAAACGATGAATTTCATCCAGGAATAATAGAACTTTGCCGGTAATGCGGGCCTCCGCAACGACATCTTCTACATCCTTTTTTCCTGAAACGGTCGCATTCAGGGCAATAAACGGCAATTCACTAGTCCCGGCAATCGCATGTGCTAGCGATGTTTTTCCGATGCCCGGCTCACCATATAAAAGCATCGAGGGGACATGGCCGTTTTTTACCATCCGATAGAGCGAGGTCTTCTCGCCGATAATATGTTGTTGTCCGGCTATTTCATCTATCGTTCGTGGGCGCATCCGATACGCCAACGGTTCATTATGCAAAACGATCACTCCTCGTACATCTGTTCCTTTCATTATAGCATGAATGAAGTCATATGGAGGAAGAGCGCACTGTTGTATGCTATAATGTGTGAAGCAATTCGAGAAAAAGGACTGTTGGATACGATGAGAATATCTACAAAAGGCCGATATGGTTTGACGATTGTCGTTGAACTTGGCAGAAACTATGGAGAAGGCCCATTGCCTTTACGAAAAATAGCGGAAGAACATAATTTATCTGAAGCCTATTTGGAGCAGTTGATTCCTCCTTTACGAAATAGTGGGGTAGTGAAAAGCGTCCGCGGCGCGTATGGCGGTTATAAATTGACGAAAGCGCCAAGTGAAATTACTGCAGGTGATGTTATTCGGGTGTTGGAAGGCCCGATCCAACTCATTGAGGATATGGATGAGGATGATGTGCCGCAGCAAGAATTATGGCATCGCATCGGTGAAGCAATCCGGGGAGTCCTGGATACGACAACGATTGAAGATTTAATTGACTCGGATAGAGCGCCTGAACCAGAAGGGTATATGTTTTACATTTAAAAGGAGTTTTTCATATGGATACAATCTATCTTGACCATGCCGCTACAACGCCTGTCCATCCCGAAGTAGCAAAGGCGTATATGGATACGATGAACGCGGTCTTCGGAAATCCCTCGAGTATTCATCAATATGGTCGGACAGCCAGAAAAGTAGTGGATGATGCCAGAAAAACGATTGCACGTGCCATTCACGCGGACCCGGTAGAAATCATCTTTACTTCCGGCGGGACGGAAGCGGATAATATTGCAATTGTCGGCACTGCCACCGCCATGAAAGAAAAAGGGAACCATATTATTACTACGAATATCGAGCATCATGCCGTTCTTCATACGTGCCAAATGCTTGAAAAACAAGGCTATGACGTGACCTATCTGCCTGTGGATGAAGATGGCCGTGTCCAAGCACGGCAAGTGGAACAAGCACTGACCGATCGGACAATACTCGTAACAATCATGCTTGGCAACAATGAAATCGGCACAATCCAGCCAATTCGGGAAATTGGAGAACTACTTACTGGCCATCAGGCGGTATTCCACACGGATGCTGTGCAGGCATTCGGCATCTTGCCGATTGATGTAAATGAATTAGGTGTCGATTTGCTATCTGCCTCAGCACATAAGTTAAATGGTCCAAAAGGGATCGGTTTCCTCTATCAGCGAAAAGGAATGATTACTACACCACTTCTTTACGGAGGAGAGCAAGAACGTAAACGAAGAGCCGGCACGGAAAATGTGACGGCGATGGCTGGATTTGCAAAAGCTGTGGAAGTCGCACAAGCTGGAATGGAGGCGAACCGGCAGGCATATGAAACGTATGCCTCCTCACTACTCACTGTTCTGGATAAGCATTCCATTGCTTATGAGGTGAATGCAAAAGATGCTGAAAAACTGCATCATATTCTAAATGTAAGTTTCCCAGGTACGGATATCGAATCATTGCTCGTCAATTTGGATATGGAGGGTGTTGCTGTCTCAAGCGGTTCAGCTTGTACTGCAGGCTCCTTGGATCCATCCCATGTACTCACTGCGATTTGCGGAAAAGAGTCTCCAAAATTGCGAAATTCGGTCCGTTTCAGTTTCGGCTATGGTTTGGATGAACAGAAGGTCGCAGACGCGGCTGAACGAGTGGCTCGGGTTATACATCGTCTCGTGAATTGAATAGATAAAGGATGAAACAATATATGAGAACTACAAAAGCAGTAGAAAATACACGCGTCGTCGTCGGCATGTCTGGCGGCGTCGACTCATCAGTGGCCGCGCTGTTGTTGAAAGAACAAGGCTATGACGTCATTGGCATCTTCATGAAAAACTGGGATGACACGGATGAGTTCGGGGTTTGTACAGCGACAGAAGATTATGAGGATGTCATAAGTGTATGCAATGAAATCGGCATTCCCTATTATGCGGTAAATTTTGAGAAGCAATATTGGGATAAAGTATTCACTTATTTCCTTGAAGAATATAAAGCTGGACGAACTCCAAATCCAGATGTCATGTGCAATAAAGAAATTAAATTTAAAGCATTTCTTGACCATGCAATGAGCCTCGGGGCGGATTTTCTTGCGACTGGACACTATGCGCAAGTTGTGGAAACGGAAGATGGCGTTGCGATGCTGAGAGGCAAGGATGATAATAAAGACCAGACATATTTCCTTAATCAGCTGACTCAGGAACAATTGAGTAAAGTGATGTTCCCGATCGGAAATCTGGATAAAAGCGAAGTGCGCAAAATAGCAGAACGGGCCGGTTTGACGACTGCTAAAAAGAAAGACTCCACAGGAATCTGTTTCATTGGCGAACGCAATTTTAAAGAGTTTCTCGGCCAGTATTTGCCGGCACAGCCTGGAGATATGAAAACGATGGAAGGGGAGACCGTCGGGAAGCATGATGGCCTGATGTATTATACAATCGGCCAGCGCCACGGACTTGGCATCGGAGGAGCGGGAGACCCTTGGTTCGTTCTAGGGAAAGACTTGAAGAATAATGTTCTTCTCGTTGGCCAGGGCTTCCATAATGATGCATTGTATTCTGACAGCTTGACTGCGGTAAATAGTAGCTTCACAACTGCTCGAAAAATGCCGCAGACGTTCGAATGTACAGCCAAATTCCGTTACCGTCAACCAGACACGAAAGTGAAGGTTGAACTCCTAGAAGGAGGCCGGGCAAACGTTGTGTTTGATGTCCCGGTGAGAGCGATTACGCCGGGCCAAGCCGTTGTTTTTTATGATGGTGAGGAATGTCTTGGCGGCGGGACAATTGACACGGTCATTAAAGATGGTAAAGAACTGGATTATGTCGGATAAGGGGCAGGTACCACGATGGGATATAACGAAATAGGGATTCAATCCTTACAGCAAGGTAAATATGAAAAAGCAATTGAAGCATTTGTGAAAGCAGCAGAGCAGGAGCCTGACAATCCTGTTGGCTATATCAATTTAGGAAATGTCTTTACGGCTGTCGGCGATGTGGAACGGGCGGAGCGTTTTTTCCAAAAAGCATTGACGTTGGACGAGGAGGCGGTCACAGCCTATTACGGTCTCGCTAATCTTTATTACAATAATGGGCGTTTTGAAGAAGCGGCCAAATTGTATGAAAAGGCAGTGCGGAGCGGCATGGAGCAGGCGGACGCCTATTTCATGCTCGGTAAAAGCCTGGAGCAGGGAGGCAATGAAAAGTTGGCGCTGCCTTATTTGCAGCGTGCTCTTGAACTAGCTCCAGATGATTTGGAAATTCAGCTTTCGTACGGAATTCTGCTGGCTAAACTTGAATTATTTAAGGATGCCGAAAAAGTACTTCGTGAATTGGTCGAAAAAGATCCGGAACATCCTGATGCACATTATAATTTAGGAATGGTTTATGCGGTATCGACCGATCAGAAGGAAGATGCACTTTATCATTTGGAACGTGCTTTCAGGATCGAGCCAGACCATGTCCAATCGAAATATATTTATGACATGATCAAGCAAGGCGAAGCTGATAAGTAATAGATTACAGATAAGGCGGTGAATGAATATGGAAGAGTTATTCGGTAACGATAGGAAAGAGGAAGTTTTTTTGGTCGGACGTCCGGTCGTTACGATCTTCCATAATCCCACCAATCTGTTTACGATAGCCAAGCTGAAAATCAGCAAGACGAATTGTGGGTATGGTGACAAAGAAATTGTAATCAAAGGTAACTTTCCACAGCTGACGGAAAATGAGGAATACCGCTTCACAGGACGGCTTGTCAAACACAATACATACGGCGAGCAGTTCGATGTCATGACCTTTTCAAAGGAGATGCCTGAGACGGAGGATGGTCTTGTTCATTATCTGTCGGGGGATCTCTTTCCTGGCATTGGCAGAAAAACTGCGGATACGATTGTTAAGACGCTTGGAAAAGACGCCATTCGAAAAATAGTGGAAAATCCCTCTGTGCTAGACGCTATACCAAAGCTATCTGATGAACGGAAAGAGACGCTAACTTCGGTGCTTCAGCAGAACTTAGGTCTCGAGAGGACAATCGTCCAGCTAAATGAGTGGGGTTTCGGCCCCCAGCTCGCCATGAGAATTTACCAAACATATCGCGAGGAATCGATTGAGCGATTAACTGAAAATCCGTACCGTCTCATTGAAGAAATAGAGGGAATTGGCTTTCAGCGGGCGGATGAACTCGGCAGGCAGCTTGGCATGACCGGGCAGCATCCATCACGTGTGAAAGCGGCTATTTTGCACTATATGAATCAAGCGGTCCAATCGGCAGGCCATGTTTATTTGCTTGCAGACGATGTATTGCCCGAAGTGAAGCGCATGCTGGAAGCAAGTCAGCCGGAGGATATTCCATTCGAACGCATTTCCCAGTCAATTATTGAGTTGGTGGAAGAATCCAAGCTGTGTGCCGAGGAACGCAAATTATACATCCCCTCCCTCTACTTTTCTGAGCTTGGCATTGCCTCGAAACTTGATCGTTTGTTGAAAGGCAAGAAAGCGGATGCGTTTCCTGCTTCCGAAGTTAGGAAGGCAATCGGGGAAGCGGAGGAACGGCTTGGCGTAACGTATGCCGAAACTCAGGCAGCTGCTATACAAACGGCCCTTCACTCGTCTGTCATGATTTTGACTGGCGGGCCGGGTACTGGAAAAACCACAGTTATTAGAGGACTTGTCGAAGTGTATGCGGAACTGCATGGACTTTCTCTGGATCCGAAGGAATATGCAAAAAAGCAGGAACCTTTTCCGATTGTATTGGCAGCCCCAACCGGACGGGCGGCAAAACGGATGTCCGAATCGACAGGGCTTCCGGCAATGACGATCCATCGTCTTCTCGGCTTCACCGGACAGGAAAAAGATGAAGCGGAAGGCAGGGAAGTCGAAGGCAGGCTGCTGATCATTGACGAGATGTCGATGGTCGATACATGGCTTGCCCATCAGTTGTTGAAAGCGTTGGACGATGATATCCAAATCTTGTTCGTAGGTGACCAGGATCAGTTGCCGCCTGTAGGACCGGGACAAGTCCTGAAGGATATGCTGGAATCCGGGAAAATTCCGGTCGTTGAATTGAAAGAGATTTACCGGCAAAGCGCGGGTTCCACGATTATTGAAATGGCTCACATGATCAAGCGTTCTGAGTGGAATGACAATTTAATTAAAAAGACTTCAGATCGTTCGTTTATCCGCTCGACTGGTGATCAGATCATGAATGTCGTGGAGCAGGTGCTGAAGAATGCATTAGCAAAGGGCCATTCCATTAAAGACATCCAGGTGCTAGCGCCGATGTACAAAGGCACAGCTGGCATTGATATATTGA
>NZ_BQYK01000001.1:216091-285367 GCF_023168145.1 Sporosarcina sp. NCCP-2222 | reverse complement strand
CGGAAAGCAATGTATTTAACGGAGACATGGGCGAGGTCATTGCCATTTTGAAGGCAAAGGAAACGGTCGACAAGAAAGAAATGCTTGTTGTCTCGTACGACGGTATTGAAGTCACTTACGAACGAAACGATTTGAATCAAATTACGTTGGCTTATTGCTGTTCCATCCATAAGTCGCAAGGTAGCGAATTCCCTACTGTCATTATGCCAGTCGTTAGAAGTTACCGGAAAATGCTGCGGCGCAACTTGCTTTACACCGGAATTACACGTGCTAAAAATTTCTTGATACTTTGCGGAGAACCGGCAGAATTCAGGGAAGGGATCGGCAGGACGGATGAACTGGCACGCCAGACAACTCTTAAACAGCGGCTTCAGCTTGGCGATCTGCCAGAAGGTGAGGAAATACCAGCAGAGCCTCTTGCGGCGGATGCAACGGCCGAGAAGGCAGAGACGACCTTGTCGGCTCCCGCGGGAAAAAAACCTGAAACCACAGAGCCGACTGACGGTAATGGGCTGGAAGAGGTCAGGAAAGAGATTCAGGACAATATGCAATTGACGAAGGACAATGTCCTGTCAATTGATCCGATGATTGGGATGCAAGGATTGACGCCTTACAACTTTATGGAGGCGACGGATTGACAGGCCAACAATAATTCCCTATAATTCGAGTATCATACGTAATGCGTTGAAGGAGACAGTACGCTTATATCGCGTGAAAAGAAAGGAACCTCTTGGCTGAAAAGGTTCTCATGGCGAATAGGTCGGAATGCTACTCTGGAGTGCAACTAATCATTGCCGTTTGCCGCGTTAAGGCTTCTGAGATACCGGATATAATTTATTCGGTAAATTAGGGTGGTACCGCGAAAATTCACTTCGTCCCTTTGAGGGGCGGAGTTTTTTTATTTTTCGGCACATCCTTTGGAAAAATTGAATGGAGGTTAGTAAGATGAAAAAATTGACAGCTGCGCAAATTCGTAAAATGTTTTTGGATTACTTTAAAGAGCATGGACATAGTGAAGAGCCATCCGCTCCTCTCGTTCCAATTGACGATCCTTCTTTGCTCTGGATCAACAGCGGAGTTGCTACGTTAAAGAAATACTTCGATGGACGGGTTATTCCTGACAACCCAAGGATTGTTAATGCTCAAAAATCAATTCGGACAAATGATATCGAGAACGTCGGTAAGACGGCTCGCCACCACACATTCTTCGAAATGCTTGGCAACTTCTCCATCGGAGATTACTTCAAGGAAGAAGCGATTGTCCGTGCCTGGGAATTCCTGACGGACGACAAGTGGATCGGATTTAATCCAGATTTGCTTTCCGTTACAGTCCACCCGGAAGATGAAGAAGCGTATATGATCTGGAAAGACAAAATTGGCATTCCGGAAGAGCGGATCATTCGCCTGGAAGGAAACTTCTGGGACATCGGTGAAGGACCGAGCGGCCCTAACTCCGAGATCTTTTATGATCGCGGACCGTCCTATGGAGATGATTTTTCTGATCCTGAACTATACCCAGGAGGAGAAAACGAAAGGTATTTGGAGATCTGGAATTTGGTATTTTCGGAATTCAACCATAATCCGGACTATACGTACACCCCGCTTCCAAAGAAAAACATCGATACCGGGATGGGCTTGGAACGGATGGCATCTGTCATTCAAGATGTTCCGACCAACTTCGATACCGATTTGTTCATGCCAATCATCCATTCCGTTGAGAAGGTGGCTGGCGAAGCATACGGTTCCGATGCCGCGAAGGATACGGCATTCAAAGTAATTGCGGACCATATTCGTACTGTCGCTTTTGCAATTGGAGACGGAGCGCTTCCTTCCAATGAAGGACGTGGGTATGTACTTCGCCGTTTATTGCGCCGTGCCGTCCGCTATGCAAAACAACTAGGAATCCAAAAGCCTTTCATGTATGAACTCGTCCCGGTTGTAGGGGAAATCATGGAAGACTTCTATCCGCAAGTAAAAGAAAAACAAGAGTTTATTATGAAGGTAATTAAAAACGAGGAAGTGCGCTTCCACGAAACTTTGAACGAAGGACTCACAATCCTCTCCGGCATTATTGAAAAAGCGAAAACATCAAATCATCCGGTCGTTTCCGGTGTAGATGCGTTTAAACTGTATGACACCTACGGCTTCCCGTTTGAATTGACAGAGGAGTATGCAGAAGAAGCAGGAGTCTCTGTTGATCGTGCCGGTTTTGATCAGGAAATGGAAAATCAACGGAACCGTGCCCGTGCAGCCCGCCAGGATGTGGATAGCATGCATGTACAGTCAGAGGTTCTCGGCAATATCCATGAGAAGAGCGAATTCATTGGATATGGCCAGCTTGAATGTGATGCCACAGTCGTCGCTTTGCTGCATGAAGGCCGCCTTGTAGAACAGGCTTCCGAAGGGCAAGAGATCCAGTTCATTCTAGATCGTACGCCATTTTATGCGGAAAGCGGCGGACAAATCGCTGACAAAGGAATCCTTTCTAATGATTCGTTCATTGTTGATGTGAAGGACGTACAAAAAGCGCCGAATGGACAACATTTGCACACCGCAACGGTCCGTTCAGGCGAAGTGCAGGCAGGAGCAGCTGCCAAGGCAACGGTCAACGAAGAAGACCGTAAGCTCACAATTAAAAACCATACGGCAACGCATTTGCTTCACAAAGCGCTGAAAGAAGTGCTGGGTGAACATGTTAACCAAGCAGGATCTTATGTCGGTCCGGATCGTCTTCGGTTTGACTTCTCTCATTTCGGGCAAATAACGAAAGAGGAGCTGGAAACGATCGAACGTAAAGTGAATGAGAAAATCTGGGAAGATATCAACGTGGATATTTCTCAAAAGTCGATCGATGAAGCGAAGCAGATGGGCGCCATGGCTCTTTTTGGAGAAAAATATGGCGATATCGTTCGCGTCGTATCGGTCGGAAACTATTCACTTGAACTTTGCGGCGGCTGCCACGTGTCAACAACGGCTGAAATCGGTCTCTTCAAAATTGAGTCGGAAGGCGGCATCGGAGCAGGCACGCGCAGGATTGAAGCTTTGACTGGCAAAAATGCTTATGTTTCTTTCAAAGCAGAAGAGGCTTTGCTGACGAATGCGTCTGCATTGCTAAAAGCGAATCCGAAGGACATCGTTACTAAAGTCGGCGCAACTTTGGCTGATTTAAAAGAATTGCAACGCGAGAATGAATCATTGGCTGCGAAGCTTGGCAACAGCCAACTGACAGATATTCTGGCAAACGCAGAACAAATCGATGATGTCACGGTCATTTCTGCACGCGTCGATGTGAAAGACAATAACGGCTTGCGCCAGATGATTGACGAACTGAAACAAAAAGTCGTTAAAGGTGTCATCGTTCTTGGTGGAGCTTCGGAGGGCAAAGTCATGCTTGCGGCAGGTGTAACAGACGATTTAAAATCTGGGAACTTACATGCCGGTAAAATCGTCAATCATGTAGCTTCATTATGCGGAGGAAAAGGCGGCGGACGTCCAGATATGGCGATGGCGGGTGCGAAGGATGCTTCTAAACTTGATGAAGCCCTTCAATCCGTGTATGATTATGTCAAATCCGTCAACTGATCGATAATGCATTTCCGGGTCAATCGCCGAAGGACGCGATTGATTCGGAAAAGGCATGTCATGTATAATGGATAAAGGAAACTTATCCGATTTTTAGTAACGGATGAATGGAAAGCGGGGTGTCGATTATGGATTCATACGACAAGACGATGAAATTCAACTTCCCTGAGGAATCGATGGAGCAGGAAGTGAAACAAGTCATGCTCCGTGTGCACAAGGCGCTGGACGACAAAGGGTACAATCCTATCAATCAAATTGTCGGCTACCTTCTTTCAGGCGACCCGGCTTACATTCCTCGCCACGACGAAGCAAGGAATTTGATCCGTAAGTTGGAGCGCGATGAAATTCTCGAAGAACTTGTGAAATTTTATATCCGGGAAAACGGAGGGCGCCCAATTTGAGAACGATGGGTTTGGACGTCGGATCCAAAACGGTCGGAGTGGCCATCAGTGATGCTCTTGGATGGACAGCCCAAGGCATCGAGACAGTTAAAATCGATGAAAACGCCGGCCAATTTGGTGTGGAAAGAATCAAAAAGCTTGTCACTGAATATGATGTCGACGCTTTCGTAGTCGGCTATCCAAAAAATATGAACAATTCAGTAGGCCCACGAGGGGAAGCTTCCGAAAAGTATGCAGAAATGCTGAAAGAGGAGTTTGGCTTGCCTGTTGTCCTGTGGGATGAAAGATTGACTACAATGGCTGCTGAACGGATGTTGATCGATGCGGATGTCAGCAGAAAAAAAAGGAAAGACGTCATCGACAAGATGGCGGCGGTCATGATACTTCAAGGGTATCTTGATTCAAAAAATAGATGAGGTGATGGAATGGAACATGGACAAGAAACAATGACAATCGTAGATGAGCACGGAGAAGAGCACGTATGTGAGGTTATTTTTACATTCGACTCGGAAGATTTCGGAAAATCGTATGTGCTCTATCATATTTTAGGTGAAAATGAGAACATCGATGATGATGAAGAAATAGAAATTCATGCGTCTGCTTTCATCCCATCGGAAAATGATGAAGATGGTGAATTGATGCCAATCGAAACGGATGAAGAATGGGATATGATCGAAGAAATGTTGAATACGTTTCTTGCGGAGGAAGACGAAGAATAATCATATGTGCACGGGACGGAATGGTGCAGACCATTCCGTTTTTCATGCGTTTAATGGTGTCGGCTTCAATGTCTTGGCAACGAGCATTCGTACAGGAAAGAGGTGACGTTCTGGATGGGAAATGAATCAAAGAAGGAATCGAAAAAGGACATCATGCTCGACCGGATGAGAGAGCAGAAAAAAGAAGTGAAAATTGTTAGGCGAATCGTCTTTGCCATCGCTTTGATCGTTTTATTGGTCGGATTGATCGGAGGCCGGGCGGTATACAAGTACATAGTGGATTCACTGAAGCCCGTCGATCCTGATTCGGAAAAGATAATTGAAGTGGAAGTGCCAATCGGATCCGGATTAAATACCATATCCAAAAAATTAGAAGAGAATGGAATCATTAAAGATGCCCGTGTCTTCAAGTATTACGCGAAGTTCAAGAACGAATCGCAATTCCAGGCAGGCACATATGGTTTGACGAAAGCCATGACGCTCGATGAGTTGATTCAAAGCTTGAAAACAGGTAAAGTGTACCGCACACCTGTGTTTACGATGACGGTACCGGAAGGCTTGACGTTAGATCAAATTGGTAAAATTGTTGAGAAAAAGACCGGTATTTCCGAAAAAGAATTTATGGCGTATATCGACGATGAGAAGACCATCGAGTACTTCATGGGCAAATATCCAAACTTATTGACGGAGGAAATTCGCGGCGAGCAAATCAAGCATCCGCTTGAAGGCTACTTATTCCCGGCAACTTATCCGTTCTATGAGGAAAAGCCTTCACTGGAAACAATCGTCACGAGCATGCTGGACGCCACATCTGCAGCTATCACACCGTATTATGGCTATTTGGATTCTAATAAGAAATCCGTCCATTGGCTGTTGACGTTCGCTTCATTGCTCGAAAAGGAAGCTACTGCGAAGGCGGATCGGGAAACGATTGCGAGTGTCTTTTATAATCGTTTGAATGCCAAAATGCCATTGCAGACCGATCCAACCGTGCTGTATTCGTTAGGTGTTCATAAAGATCGGGTCCTCTATTCTGATTTGGAAGTGCAGGATCCATATAATACGTACCAAAATCAAGGCCTGCCGCCAGGGCCAATCGCTGGAGCAGGAAAATCCTCCATCGAAGCAGTCGTGGAGCCGGCAGAGACAGACTATCTTTATTTCCTTGCTGATAAGGAAGGCACTAACCATTTTTCCAAGACATATGACGAGCATTTACAGAAACGGGCTCAATATTTGTCTGAAGAATAAGGGAAAGTCGTATGAATGGAAGTGGAAAGCATGAGCGACTATAATCAATACATTGCAGATTTAAGCGACGCGGAAGATCCGTTAATCTCGGAAATGGAAAGCCTTGCCCAAAAGCAGAATGTGCCAATTATGGATCGTAGCGGGATTGATACGTTTATTGGCCTGCTGCGCATTCAGCGTCCGAAAGCCATTTTGGAAATCGGAAGTGCGATCGGTTATTCCGCAATCCGGATGGCCATGGCTGTGCGGGGAACATCTATAACGACGATTGAACGGGACGCTGATCGCTACCGTTTGGCAGTCGACTTCATCCAACGGAGCAAAGTTTCGGACAATATTCGCATTATCGAAGGGGACGCGCTCCTCTTGGAAGATGACAAACTGCCTGATTTGGCCTATGACGCACTTTTTATTGATGCGGCAAAAGGTCAGTACAAAAGGTTCTTTGAAAAATACGCGGGATTTATAAAGTCGGGCGGCATCATCTATTGTGACAATATGTTCATGCATGGAGCAGTATTGACACCGGATGAGGAGCTGCCGAAACGGAATCGGACGATGATTAGAAACTTGAAAGAATTCACTAAATGGATCATGTCCCATCCGGACTACGAAACGACGCTTCTGCCGGTAGGAGATGGCATTTTAATCGCAATAAAAAAATAAAAAACATTCCTGACAAAGGAGGAACATGCATGAGCGGAACAAAACCCCTTGTCATCGGAATCGCCGGTGGTTCAGGGTCCGGCAAGACGAGCGTTACAAACCGCATTTACAATGTATTCAAGGAACATTCTGTCGTCGTTATTGAACAGGATTATTATTATAAGGACCAGTCGCATTTGGAATTCGAGGAGCGACTGAAGACCAATTACGACCATCCTCTCGCATTCGATACCGATCTTTTGATCGAACATGTCGAAATGCTGTTAGAGCGGACATCCATATCCAAGCCGGTGTATGATTATGCGCTGCATACTCGTTCAAATGAAACGATAGAAATTTCGCCGAAGGATGTCATCATCCTCGAAGGTATTTTGGTTCTGGAAGATCCAAGACTGCGGGAATTGATGGATATTAAGCTGTTTGTCGATACGGATGCAGACTTGCGGATCATTCGGAGGCTAATGCGGGATATCCAGGAACGGGGAAGAACAATCGACTCCGTAATTGACCAGTATTTGACGGTCGTACGGCCTATGCATAACCAATTCATCGAACCGACCAAACGGTATGCGGATATCATCATTCCGGAAGGCGGTCATAACGAAGTTGCAATTGATCTAATGGTGACGAAAATAAAAACAATTCTTGAATCTGGAACCAAATTGTAATATGATGGGTTCAGAATTCAATAGAAACGAATCCTATGTCGCATACCTCTCGTAGGAGCGGCATAGTGTTTTTATGAACAGGATTATGAGGAGTGTTGTGAAATGGTTTCTGAAAAAAAATACCCAATGACAGTATCAGGTAAAAAGAAGCTGGAAGAAGAATTGGAATACTTGAAAACTGTAAAACGTAAAGAAGTAGTAGAGCGGATAAAGATTGCCCGTAGTTATGGTGACCTATCTGAAAACTCGGAATATGATTCCGCTAAAGAAGACCAAGCTTTCGTGGAAGGTAAAATTTCGACTTTGGAATCAATGATCCGCAATGCGGTAATCATCACAGAAGATGAATTGAACAATGACGAAGTACAGATCGGGAAAACGGTTACATTCAAGGAATTACCAGATGGCGATGAAGAAACGTACACCATTGTCGGCTCTGCGGAAGCGAATCCACTTGAAGGTCTCATCTCGAATGATTCGCCAATTGCCAAAGGCCTGATCGGCAAAAAGAAAGGCGACGAAGTCAAAATCATGACCCCGGGCGGAGAAATGTCCGTAACGATCGTAGAAATTAAATAATCAGCTTGGTAAAGCTTAATGGAAGAGCGATGAGACATTTGATACAGGTCCCATCGCTTTTTCTAATGGAAGGGCCTAGCCTTGTTCAGATTGAGAGGTTTGTTAGCGCTGGGCAATTGTCTTCTCTTACTAAAAATTTTCTGGATAACGATTACGGAGCTGTTGCAATCATTGAAATTTAATTAAATGAAACCTATTCGATTGAAAAAGAGTCAGATAGAGTAGTATCCTTTTGAGAAGGAAAGGGGAGGATTTTATGCCAAATCAAGATCCCAATTTTTCGAGGGTGAATCGGAAACGGAATAAAAGTCGATCCAATTTGATATTAAATGGCTTGATTGGCCTTGTTGTAGTACTCATTATCATCGTAGGGGCCTCTATCATCATAGGAGGCAAGGATGAAACGAAGGAAAAGGATTCAGAACCCATTGAGACGAGCGGAGCTGCTGAAGATGAGTCCGATGATTCTGGCATGGAAGAAGAGCAGCCGGAAGACGGTTCCGAGCAGAACAGTGTGGATGAAAATGGTACTGCTGGCGAAACGGGATCTGACGCTGACGCTTCAGATGCCGATGGACAGAACGAAACTGACCAGGAAACGACAGTGTCAGACGAAGAGGCAGACGGGAAACTGGTGTCCGTGACACCGACCGATGAGAAAGTTGTGACAGAAACGGTTGTCAACGAATCATGGGCACCAATTGGTACCGCACAAAGTGGAGAACATGTGTCATCGTATGATGGAGAATCAGTGGACTGGAATGAGAAAAAGAAAGCACTTGCTTATGCGACTGGCCTTTCGGAGGATTCCATGATTTTTTGGAAAATCAAAAACGGCGGCGGACCACAGAAGTCGGTCGGTATCGTTTCTACTCGCGATAAATCCCAATTGTACAGAGTTTATCTTGAATGGGTTGACGGACAAGGCTGGCAACCTGTTAAAATGGATAAGTTAAGCACATTGGATTTTGACTATTGAGTGGAGGGAATGGCATGAAAATAGCAATCATCGGAGCGATGGAGCAGGAAGTGGAAATTCTGAGGGAAGCGATGACTTCCAAAACATCAGCCGCGGTAGCGAATTGTGAATTTATTGAAGGGAAGCTGGATGGGAAGGATGTCGTGCTTGTCAAAAGCGGTATAGGTAAGGTGAATGCGGCGATTGCGACGACATTGCTGATTCAGCTGCATCAGCCGGATGTCGTCATTAACACCGGTTCGGCAGGCGGTTTTTCCGAAACGCTGGACGTGGGCAGTGTTGTCATCTCGGATGAAGTCCGACATCATGATGTCGACGCTACGGCTTTCCGCTATGAAATTGGTCAAGTTCCTGGCATGCCCGCCGCTTTTATGTCGGATGAGAAACTAGCTGCGATTGCCAAAGAGGCGGTCGTGGAAGTGGGCGGCCATACGTATGCCATCGGGCTTATCGCATCGGGCGACGTGTTCATGAGCGATCCGGCTCGGGTGGAACAAGTGAGGGAAGCGTTTCCGGATATGATTGCTGCGGAAATGGAAGCGGCGGCTGTTGCGCAAGTTTGCCATCAGTTTAATATGCCATTCGTTGTCATTCGGGCACTTTCGGATATTGCAGGAAAAGAATCATCCATCTCGTTTGATGAATTTTTACCGACGGCTGCCAAACATTCGTCGGAAATTGTTAGGAAAGCGATATCGAAATTGTAAGACGGTTATGGTAAGATGGATTGAAGAACCTGTACAAGCGAGGAGTGATTTTCTTATGTTTTTCTTGATGACTGGAGCTTTCGTTGCAACAGCGGTCATTTCAGTAATTATTATGCGTGAAGTCAGCACAGACTGATTGAATGATCCAGCTGCCAACTGCAAGACGGAGAAAACATATGATGTCTGGATTTGCAATAGGAAAAAGGCGTTCCTTTCGCGGATTGAACACGCGGTTGGAACGCCTTTTCCTCTCGTCTCGCAGTATAGGATGTTGTGAGGATGTTGTGAAGTTTATTCATTATATTCATGTTTGAATAACTGGTATAGTTTCACGATCGCACGTTTCTCAATTCTGGAAACGTAGCTTCTCGAAATGTTCAATTGTTCGGCGATTTCTTTTTGGGTCATCGGTTGATCATCAAGTAGTCCGTATCGCCTCTGGATAATTTCAAGTTCCCGGCTGTCAAGCTTGCCGAGATGCCGATAAAGACGATCCCTTTGTTCCTGTTGTTCAACTGTTTCAATTGGGGCTTCTTCATCCGTTTGGAGCAGATCGGCAATTTGCAAGGACTGGCCGTCTTTGTCTGTGCCGATCGGATCAAAAAGGGAAACATCCTTTTGAACCTTCTTTTGCGTGCGCAAGAACATCAGTATTTCATTTTCAATGCAACGGGCCGCGTACGTAGCCAATTTTGTCTTTCGGTCCGGTGTGAAACTATTGACCGCCTTCATGAGTCCAATGGTTCCAATGGAAATGTAGTCGTCCAGTTGTTCGTGTTTTGGATGGAATTTTTTTACGACGTGTGCAACGAGGCGCATGTTTCTCTCAATCAGTTCATCCCGAGCGCTTTCGTCTCCTTCTGCTAGACGTTGTAAGCACTCGGCCTCCTCCGCTTTAGACAGCGGACGACGGAATGCCTGCCCACGGATATATCCGACTACTGCCGGAATTTCAAGCCACAGTTGGACAAGCGCCATGACAAATCCGCTCATCGGTCCACCTCCTGTGTCTTTGTATGACAGCATATGCGAACAGGACGGCGGATAGCACTGTCGAGATGAACGATTCCCACGGCTGCAAGGGAAGATGAGACGCATGCAAAAAGGATGGATATGTTATAATCATTTTGAAATCGTCAGATGGAGTGGATATTTTTTGTACAAACAATTCTTACCGGGAGAATATGTAAAAGACATATATCAGATTACACCGGACACATTAATAGCACAGGGCATTAAAGGAATCATGACGGATTTGGATAATACCTTAGTCGAATGGGACCGTCCCGAAGCGACTCCAGAAGTCATCGAATGGATGAATAGGATGCGGGATGCAGGATTGAAAGTGATTGTAGTATCAAATAATCATGAACCTCGTGTCAGTACATTCTGTCAGCCTGCCGGGATTCCTTTTATTTTTGAGGCGAAAAAACCGTTGGGCAAAGGGTTCAGCAAGGCACTTCGCCTAATGGGCCTGCCGAAGGAAGAAGTCGTCATGATAGGAGACCAGCTGTTGACGGATATACTGGGAGGAAATCGTTTTGGCGTCCGTACGATTCTTGTCATACCAGTCGCAAAATCGGACGGCTTTGTTACAAGATTTAATCGGAAAGTCGAGAGGCGGATTATGAAGGGCCTTAAGCGCCGTGGAATGCTGGAGTGGGAGGAATAAGCTTGGAACAACTAGTATGTATAGGATGCGGCGTGCCGATCCAGACGGAAAATCCGAAAGGGGATGGGTATACACCGCCAGCTTCATTGGAAAAAGAGACAGTGTTATGTCAACGATGCTTTAGATTGCGAAATTACAATGAGCTACAACCAGTTTCGCTATCGGGCGATGATTTTCTGGCCATTTTAAACGGGATCGGCCAAAAGGATGGCATCGTGGTGAAAGTGGTCGATATTTTTGATTTCAATGGCAGCTGGATTCCAGGTCTACATCGGTTTGTCGGCAATAAAGATATTATATTGGTCGGCAATAAATCAGATGTCCTGCCTAAGTCGGTCAAAGAGGGCAAGCTAAAGAACTGGATGCGTGAGGAATCGAGAAAACTTGGACTGAAGCCTGCTGAGATTTTACTTGTTTCTGCATATAAAGGGACAGGAATGGAAGAGGCGCTCGCTGCCATCGAAGAAATCCGGGGTGGCAAGGATGTTTATGTCGTAGGCTGTACGAATGTCGGAAAATCCACTTTTATTAACAGGATCATCAAAAATGCAACCGGAATGGGTGATGTCATTACGACTTCTCATTTTCCGGGCACTACTTTGGACCTTGTCGAGATACCGTTGGACGACGGCAAAGCAATATACGATACACCGGGCATTATAAATGACCATCAGATGGCGCACTATCTAGGGCCGAATGATTTAAAGGCGATTACCCCGAAAAAGGAATTAAAACCGAAAGTCTTTCAATTAAATGCTGAGCAGACACTATATATTGGAGGATTGGCACGGTTCGATTTCATCCGTGGTGATCGTTCCTCCTTTACGATACACGTATCAAACAGTCTTCCTATTCACAGGACCAAACTTGAAAATGCCGATCAGTTATTTGCGGACCATCTCGGCGGACTGCTCTCACCTCCGACCGAGGAATCGATCGATGCGTTGCCGCCTCTAGTGCGACATGAGTTTTCCGTCAAGAAGCCGAAAACTGACATTGTCATTTCCGGCCTTGGTTGGATTACAGTTCCACATCCTGACGTGAAAATCGCAGTACATGCACCACGTGGTGTAAATGTTGAATTACGGCCTTCGCTCATATAGGAGGATGCTTATGAAAAAGTGGTTTGCGGTTATTGGAGATCCGATTGCCCAGTCCATGTCTCCCGAGATGCATGGACGATGGTTCTCTGACAACGGAATTAATGCAACCTATATTCCGGTCCATGTAACAAGTGAACGTTTAGGGTATGCGGTGGAAGGCTTGAAGGAACTTGGCTGCAGTGGTTGGAATGTAACAGTACCCCATAAGAGTGCAATTATCGAGTACCTAGATGAAATCGATCCTTTTGCCAGACAAATGAATGCTGTTAATACAGTAAGGGTGATGGAAGATGGTTCGCTGTTTGGGATGAACACGGACGGTATCGGTTTTGTCCGTTCCTTAGAGGAACAGTTCGGTGAATCAGGGAAAGAGAAAGAGGTCTTATTGATTGGGGCAGGAGGTGCAGCTAGAGGCATCGGCTATGCACTTGTATCCGAAGGATATGGACCGATTTCTTGTACCAACCGTACGCTTGATAAAGCGGAACGTCTGGCAGAGGAATTGCATGCTGCAGCCATTTCGATAGAAGAAGCAGAAAAGCAGCTGGCTCGGTTCG
Organism: Sporosarcina sp. NCCP-2222; assembly: GCF_023168145.1. GTDB lineage: Bacteria > Bacillota > Bacilli > Bacillales_A > Planococcaceae > Sporosarcina. The sequence continues at coordinate 272,483 of NZ_BQYK01000001.1, read as the reverse complement.
GTCTTGTTATTCAAACGACTTCCGTTGGAATGAACTTCTCGTCAGGCGGCACCCCGATTAATCCATCACAAATCGGAACTGGCACCATTGTCTGTGATATTATTTATAACCCGTTGGAAACGGAATTTTTGAAACTGGCCCGTGAGGCGGGCGCCCATACAATGAATGGCGTTGGCATGTTCGTTCACCAAGGAGCGCGTTCGTTTCAGTCATGGACTGGAGTTCAGCCTGATACGAAACAAATGATTGATATTATTACGAAAAAGCTCGGAGGAATATGATGTTAACTGGAAAACAAAAAAGCTATCTGCGCAGTGAGGCGCACCACTTACAGCCGATTTTTCAAATTGGAAAAGGTGGATTGACGGATGCAATTATTAAACAGATTGAAGAGGCACTGGAAGCAAGAGAGCTAATAAAAGTGAGTATTCTGCAAAATTGTGAAGAGGATAAGAACGAGGTTGCGGAAAAAATTGAGGCGGCTGGGATCGAGGTAGTACAGATCATCGGTAAAATCTTAGTTCTTTATAAAGAATCGAAAGTAAAGAAACGGATCAACCTTCCGTAAGGAGAAATTGCATGAAACGGATCGGAATTCTTGGAGGGACGTTCAATCCGCCCCATATTGGTCATCTTATCATTGCAAACGAAGTGAAGCATGCATTGGAGTTGGATGAAGTGCGCCTGATGCCTACTTCCATCCCTCCTCACAAGCTTAATCCTTCTGATGCATCACCTGAACAGCGACTGCAAATGGTCGAACTCGCGATTTATGGTGCGGCTGGTTTGACTGCCTCTTCGTTTGAAGTGGATCGTGGCGGGATTTCCTATACGTACGAAACGATAGAAGCTTTGCACAACCAAGAGCCGGAAGCCAAGTTCTATTTCATTATTGGCGGCGATATGATCGATATGCTGCCATCGTGGCATCGAATCGAGGAATTAGTAAAGATTGTAACGTTTGTCGGCGTTGGGAGACCGGGTACTATAGGAAAGACGACGTTCCCTGTCGAAATGGTGGAAATCCCCCAAATCGATCTCTCCTCTACTGTGATCCGTGATCGGATCCGTACGGGTAGAACAGTTGAATTCCTTCTCCAGAAACCTGTAGAAACGTATATCAGACAGGAGGGTTTGTATGTTGATTGAGGAACTGAAACGAGAAGTTGAAAAGAGGCTTCCCTCTATACGCGCCGCGCATGTATTCCGAGTGGCAGAAACTGCAACAGCTCTCGCAAGCCTTTACTCCGTCGATCAGGAAAAAGTGGAAATTGCGGCCCTCTGCCATGATATTGCAAAAGCGATGGAGCGGGACAAGCTACGGTCAATTATTGAAGACAACGGAATTGACAGGCGTTACCTTTCCTATCCACATGAGCTTTGGCACGCTCCGGCTGGAACTGTCATTGCCAAAAAGGAATTCGGAATTGCAGATGAGGATATTTTGAATGCGATCATGTATCATACGACTGGACGGAGAGGGATGTCAGACCTCGAAAAACTGATCTATATTGCAGATTTGATCGAGCCTGGCAGGGATTTTCCTGGTGTGGAGGATTTGCGCCTTATCGCGCAGCTGTCCTTGGATGATGCGATGAAAGCAAGTATTTCTCATTCGCTCCAATATCTTATTGCGCAGCAGGCGACGATTTATCCTGATTCGCTTGAGTGTTATAACGAGCACGTCCAAAAACAGGAGTAAACAACAAGAGCGGATGATCCGCCAAAAATTAGAGATCGTTAAGAAAAGAGGACAAACATTATGCCGACATTACTTGAAATAGCATATAAAGCAGTAGACGATAAGAAAGGCGAAGACATCGTCGTATTAAACATGGAAGGGATTTCTTTGATTGCCGACCAATTTATTATTACCCATGCCAATTCCGAGCGGCAAGTGCAAGCGATTGCCCGTGAAGTTTCGGAGAAAGCATCCGAGAACGGCCATGACGTGAAACGGGTGGAAGGTATGGACAATGGCCGTTGGGTTCTAGTGGATTTAGGTGACGTAGTTGTTCATGTATTCCACAGGGATGAGAGAGGTTATTATAACTTGGAAAAACTATGGGGAGATGCCCCAATGCTCGATATGGCCGATGAGCATGAATGACAGCTACAAACATTTTGCGTCCGTCTATGATGAATTGATGGATGTTATCCCGTATGACCAATATGTCGATTTGGCAGAGGAAGCAATGGGCCCTCTTCAAGGTAAACGGCTTCTTGATATCGGATGCGGCACAGGACTGTTATCGGTTAAATTTGCGAAAAAAGGCGCCGTTGTAACGGGGCTCGATCTTTCGGCCGATATGCTCGCAGTCGCGTCTGAGCGGGCGGGCTCTTTGAATCTTGAAATTTCTTTCTTCGAACAGCCCATGGAGAAAATGGATATACCAGGTACATTTGACGGGGCTGTTATCGCAATAGATTCATTGAATTATGTGAAGGAGCAAGAGGATGTCGCCCAAACTTTTCGCAAGATTTATGATTTGCTTGAAGTAGGCGGCGTCCTGCTATTTGATGTTCATTCGACATATAAGACGGATGACGTTTTCATGGAGGCTCCTTTTGTTTTCGATAACGGCAGAATTGCATACATATGGCAAACCGAAGAAGGGGACGAGGAGCATTCCGTCTATTCGGAGCTGGCATTTTTCGTCCGAAACGACAACGGCATGTATCGCCGATTTGATGAAGCTCATTACCAAAGGACGTTTGACACATACACCTATGTCGAAATGTTGAATGAAGCGGGATTTACAATCGAGCGGATTTTTGCAGATTGGGAAGACGAGCCGCCGCACGAAGAGAGTGAGCGCATCTTTTTTCAAGTAAGGAAATAGGGACTTCCGTTTTAAACAGGAATCCTTTATAGTAAAGATGACTCCATATGGATGCCGTGATGAAAGGGGAAGATTCCGTTTTTATCGATCGTATCCAGCAAATGGCGTAAACTTTTAACCCCCTTACTTGCTGTCGCAATTGTTACCGTTCTATTGTTCTTACCCCGAGGACAGGCTACTGATGATCAGTTGGCCAATGGTACACTCTTAATCTCTCAATTGATTGAAACGTACGAAATAGATGAAGTGAACGAAATGGAAACGATCGATGCTATGCAGCCGTCGCCTGTTATGGTGGATGTAAAAGGAGCGGTCAGATACCCGGGTGTCTACTCCTTGACGGATGAAAGCCGGCTGATTGATGCAATCGAAGCAGCTGGCGGATACTTGCAGGATGCAGATTCCCGGCTATTGAACCATGCGATGAAGCTGAAAGATGAACTGGTCATTTACGTTCCTGCAATAGGAGAAATGGTGGACAGTTTTTCAGCCGAGTTGCTTGTGATGGAAGCTGCAGGTTCTGAAGACTTTGGAACTGTCAATATCAATACAGCCACCGAACAGGAGTTGATGACCATTCCAGGCATCGGCCCATCTAAAGCTGCAGCTATTCTTCAATACCGAGAAGAGCAAGGTTCTTTTCCGACCAAGGATTCCTTAATGAAAGTGTCCGGCATAGGCCTGAAGACATTTGAAAAATTGGAATCGTTCATTTCAGTAAAATAATAATTGAAAAATGATCGGAGGCATACATATGGAGCGTATTACGTGGGATCAATTCTTCATGGCACAATGCCATTTACTTGCCGTTAGAAGCACTTGCACGCGATTAGCAGTTGGCGCAACCATTGTGCGTGACAACCGAATTATTGCAGGAGGCTATAACGGTTCTATTTCCGGAGGCGACCATTGCATTGACCATGGCTGTTATGTCGTAGGCAATCATTGTGTTCGTACAATCCATGCGGAAATGAATGCCCTGCTGCAATGTGCCAAATACGGCAGTCCGGTCGGCGGATCATCACTTTATGTGACGCATTTCCCTTGTTTGCAATGTTCCAAAGCCATTATCCAAGCTGGCATTAAGCATGTGTATTATGCCAAGGATTACAAAAATGATGAATATGCCATTCAGCTATTCAATCAGTCCGGCGTGTCAATCAAGCATATTCCTTTCGATGAACGTTCCATCGACTTCGCTTATGATGAGAAGAGAATGCTAATCGAAGAATTGTTGCAAAAGATGGATTCTTGCGGCATTGACCATGAAGAGCTTGTCCCTTTAAAGAAAAGGGCTGATGACTTATTTGGCGGAAGCTTTTAGAAGTTCGTCTTATTTATCTTGCCATCCCAGTGGCCGTTTCCGCATTTGCGGCATACGGCCAATCTCAACTGCTTTGGCTGAATGCCTGCCTGATACCCGCACTCCTCTTCGGGAAACGGCGCATTCTCACTTTGCTCCTCGCTTTTCTTGCAGCTATTTCCTCCTATTATTTCATTTCCATTTCCATTCCAAAGAAAGCTGAATATCGATCTGATACGATCTCTTTTGTTTGGTCGGATTCCGTTAAAATCGACGGTGGCAAAGTGAAAGGCTTTGCCAAAACAACTGCAGGTCAACGTGTTTATGTAACTTATACTTTTCAGAACGAGCAGGAAAAAGTGCGTTTTCTTCGTGCTCATATTCCCTTATATATCTTTACAGGCAGCGGGAGTTACACCGAACCAGCTCCTGCATCCCATCCCTATTCTTTCGATATGCAGCGGTATTTAAAAATGAACGGAGCTGCCGACATATTTGAAGTGGACCAGCTCATGGAGAGCCGTACGGCGAAAGGTCCACTGGTGAAATTGTCAGAATGGAGATACCTTGCCAAATTGCATATACAGACAGCTTTTCCTGCTTCACTTCAAACTGAGGCAGAAGCACTTCTGATTGGGGATCGCAGCGGTATGGATGACGAGTTATCTGCTGCTTATCGTACTTTGGGCATTACTCATCTATTCGCGATATCCGGCCTGCATGTAGGGTTAATGACTTTCTTGATACGTCATCTGCTGATTCGCCTCTCTGTTCGTGTGGAAACCGTCGATACCCTTTTACTTGTGCTGCTGCCTTGTTATGCTGTGCTGGCCGGAGGAGCCCCTTCTGTGTGGCGAGCTGTTTCTGTTACCGTACTATTGCTACTTACGGCAAACGGAAAACTGAAGATGCGGATGGACGATGCGCTGGCTGCAAGTGCGGCGTTGTTCATTTTGCTTGCTCCCCACGTTATCTTTCAGCCTGGTTTTCAATTAAGCTACGCGGCGGCTATTTCGCTTGTGTATTCATCAGGAATTCTTTTACAAGGGAAATCTGCATGGGTCACTTCCTTTTTAGTCACCTCTATTACACAAATCGCCTTGTATCCTATTTTGCTGTATCATTTCTATGAAATTTCTATTTCCTCCTTTCTTGTTAATCTCTTTTACGTGCCATTGTATTCTGTCGTTATTCTGCCAATGAATTTGCTACTCTTTATAACATCTTTGGCTGTGCCGCCTGTAGCGACATTTTTGTTTGCCTTTTATACACCAATCAGAATCGGTATTGGCTCCATTACGATGTTTGTAGCAGGTTTGCCTTTTCAGCTATGGACACCTGGCAGGCCGGACCCGCTTTTGGCATGCTTTGCAGTCGTTTGTACCTTGCTGTTTTTCATTGCCGCGGAGAAGAAATGGCACTGGAAGAAGAGCATAGTAGTATTCATTTTGCCGGTATTGCTGATTCAATGGAAACCTTATTTGAGTCCTGACAGTAAGATCACCTATCTCGACGTCGGACAAGGTGACAGCATCGTGCTCCAGCTTCCCCACAGAAGGTCGGTGTATGTTATTGACACAGGAGGAATTGTATCCTTTGGTGATCCATCATGGAAAACACCTGATAATTCTTTTGAAGTCGGCAGGAATATTGTAGTTCCTTTTTTGAAAGGGCAGGGGATAACGAAAGTAGATAAACTGATACTTACACATGCAGACAGCGACCATATTGAAGGAGCTGACGAATTGATCGAGGAACTGAAAGTTAAGGAAATCCATATACCTCCAGACAGTGAATGGGAACAGACAATGGCACCCATCCTCGGTATGGCGTTGGAGGGAGGTATTCCGATTGTTTCAGCTTCGGAAGGGACGGGGTGGACAAAGGGAAAGATACATTTTGAATACTTGAGTCCTGAAAAAGGTCGTTACAAGGGCAATGATAGCTCTCTCGTACTACTGTTAAAGATGGAAGAACTCGCTTTTCTCTTTACGGGAGATATGGAAGTAGAAGGGGAGGAGCAATTTATCCGGAAGTTCAGGAAAAGAAATTTTGGACGCGTTCTGCTGAAAGCGGGCCATCATGGGAGCCGGACATCCAGCACAGATGAATTTATCGCATTGCTGTCTCCAGAAGCGGCGATCATTTCAGCCGGCAGGAACAATCGATACGGGCATCCGCATCCAGAAGTGTTGGAGCAATTTCATAAATATGGGGTAGCTGTCCTGTCTACTGCGGAGAAGGGCACCATCACGGTTACTGTCCGGGGCGGCGACTACGTCATTTCAGCGATGCACTAAACAAAACGGACAACCGTGGCCCATTTGGGTCGCAGTTGTCCGTTTCTTTCGCATGTATTAGCGTGCGACGAAGTCGACGATTGTAGCAATAACGAAAATTGCGGAGAATCCTATGAAAGCTACGACGAATCCGACTCCTGAGTCAATTAAATCATTGCGTTTGGACTGAACGTCCTTTTCGAAATCATGCATTGCTACACCTCCTGATTCCTTTCTAGTATAGATGATAAGAATGGAAAAATCCATAACTATCCGTTTTATATGACTTGATTTGAACAAACGACACAAATTGTTCATAGAGGGACAGGTTTGCGTTATAATGAGGTACAGATGGAGGTGGGATCATGGCAAATGCACAATGGAAAAAAATCGAGTCAGGGCAGCTGGCATCTGTTTACTTGTTAACCGGAGTGGAGCAGCATATATTCGACTCGACGATTAAACGGATTGTGAAAGCGATGCCTGATATAGAGGAATCGTCCATTATCCGATACGATTTGGATGAGACCCCTGTGGAAATTGTTCTGGAAGAAGCGGATACGCTCCCTTTCCTGGAAGATCGAAAATTAATTATCGCGAATAACGCTTCCTTTTTGAAAGCGTCTGATAAATCAAAGGAAAAAGTGGTACATAATCTAGAATATCTACAAAGTTGGCTCTCGAATCCCTCGCCAACCGCAATCGTCGTGTTTGTCGCACCTTATGAGAAACTGGATGGGCGTCTGCGGGTGACGAAAACGATATTGCAGAAAGCTGAAGTAATTGAAGCGGCTCGGTTGACAGGACGCGACTTGACTACGTGGATACAGCAGGAAGCAGGAGCTAATGGGGTTCAAATTTCAGCAGAAACATCCCAGCTCTTAGTCGACTGGGCAGGTGATGACATGCTCATGCTGTCAAACGAACTATTAAAAATCGCTTTGTTTATGGGTAACCAAGGGGAAGTTACAGAGGATATTATTGAAAAGCTTGTGCCTCGGACGCCGGAAATGGATGTTTTTCGTTTGACGGATGCGTACCTGGCTGGAAAAGTGAAAGAGGCTATTTCGATCTATCATGATCTGTTGCGAAATGGGGAAGAACCGATTATGCTTACTTCGCTTTTGGCCGGCCAGATCAGATTAATGGTTCATGTTTCTTCTTTGCAGCGTAAAGGATATCATGGACAACAAATTGCGAAGACGTTGAATGTCCATCCGTATCGAGTTAAGCTGATGATGGAAAATCGACAAATGCCGACGATGGACAGGTTGCTGGAACTGTTATCGAAGCTGGCAGAAATTGACTACAAGCTCAAATCTTCAAGCGGCAAGCGTGAACGAATATTGGAATTGTTTTTTATGGAACCGGTGCGATTGTAGAACGGAGCCTGCTCAAAAGATCATAGAAAAAACAAGCTGTCTACAAAGCAATGATTGCGACGTAGACAGCTTGTCTTTCTGTTGTCCGGCACTTCCCCGGACTGGTTATTACAACGCTTTTTTCGTTAGTCGAGCTTTTTGACGAGCTGCAGTGTTCTTGTGGATAAGACCTTTGCGTGCAGCAGAGTCCAATTTTTTAACCGCGTCCTTCAAAAGTTCAGGAGCGTTCTCTTCTTTATTGATAAGCGCAGTATCAGCTTTACGTACTGCTGTACGCATTGCAGCTTTCACTTGAGAGTTTTGCTCATTCGCAGCAGCGCTTTGTTTTACGCGCTTGATAGCACCTTTAATGTTTGGCATTCCATTCACCTCCAATTTCAGGTAAGACAAGAGTGTTTCCAAGATGATCCGGATTCTCTTTACAACATTAACATTTTAGCAAACAGCCTGCAATAACGCAATAAAAATATGCAAAGAATATTTCCTTGACACGTCGTGCAAACTGAATCAGAGGTGATGACAAAATGGGAAAGTATGATTTTTATCGGACAGATTTAGTTGTAGAAGGCGATGAGATGGTTCGCCATCAGTCGAAGGAAGAAAAAGAGACGCTTGAAGAGACAAAAGATGTCTTGTTTGATGAAACGAGACAAGGCAGAATTATTGTAACGAAAGTGAAAATTTTGCCTGAAGCAGAAGAACGGATTGGAAAGAAGGCAGGATCCTACGTTACGCTTACTATGCCCACATTACGTTACGATGACCTTCAGGGCATAGAAGATATGACGAAGCTTTTGATGAAACAATTGGATGATATGCTCGAGGAGGTTCACCTTCCTGCTAATGGGAAAATTCTGTTTATCGGTTTAGGCAATCGGGAAGTGACGCCCGATGCGGTTGGGCCACTTACGATGGATCGGATGAAGGAAATTGTGCCGAAATATTTCTCAAATGATGGGGCGGAAGTGTATGTATACGCTCCTGGCGTCACCATCCAAACCGGCTTGGAGACAGCTGAATTTGTCGGAGCAGTCATTGATAAGATTCAGCCTGATTTGCTTATCGTTATCGATGCATTGGCCGCAAAGGACAGTTCAAGGCTTTGCAGGACCATCCAGATGACGGATACTGGCATCCATCCGGGTTCAGGTGTGGGGAACAGCCGCAAGGAAGTGTCTAAAGAGACGCTGGGGATTCCTGTTGTTGCTATCGGTATTCCCACTGTAGTGGATGGTCCTGTATTAATTGCGGATGCAATCGATACAATGTTCAGTTATATCGCTTCTAAGATTGAAGATGAATCTCGGCCATCTTCAAAATTGACCGTATCGAACTGGTTATACGAAGTGAACAAAGACGCGGACCGTTCCAAGCTCATTCCAATATTCGGTGATTGGTCGTCATGGCCGCATGAGGATCGAATTCATTTATTCGAAGAAGTATTATCGAACCGTGAATTGAATACCTTTATCTCACCGAAAGAAATAGATGCATGGGTTTATCTCTACGCCGATGCTTTATCTGGAGCGCTTTTCAATTGGATCGATAAATTGAAATCTAGTCATTGATAGATTCCCCCGGGCATATAGATGGAGCACGGGGGGATGCCAATTGAAAAAATCGATGCAAATCTGGATTGCCGCTATAGCCATTCTCTTCCTTTTCCCGATCGTCATGCAATTTCTTCCTGAAGGGACGTCCGTGACTTCGACAAAAATTATGAAAGACAATGCGTTCATCGTGTACGCGTCAAATGTCACGGAAGAAGTCGAACCGGAAAAAGAAGAAACAAAAGCAGCGAATGTATTACTATATTTTACACATTCCCATGAAGCATATGAACCGATGACGAAAGCGGCTGATGGGATCGTCTCCACTTCTCATCAGACCGAGAATGTCATGAAGCTGGGCGCAAAGCTGAAGAGCCAGTTAGCCATTAACGGGATCGAAGCAAACACAATTGATATTGATAACAGCAAGGAAATGCGAAAAAAAGGAATTCCTTATAGCAGGTCGTATGCTGAAATCAGACCTCATGTTAAAAAAGCGATAGAACAACAACCATACGATCTTGTTATCGATATTCACCGGGATTCGGTCGGTCAGGAAAAGACGACATTAGAATTTGAGGGGCAGCGATACGCAAAAGTGGCGTTTGTCCTCGGGACAGATCATCCGCAATATAAGCAGAACATGGAAAATGTCCTATTGGTCAAACGTGAAATGGATAAACTGGTGCCAGGAATTACGAAAGATCTTATTCCGAAGGGCGGCCCGGGAGTCGATGGAAAATACAATCAAGATCTAGATCCATCGATCATTCTCGTTGAATTGGGTGGAATCGGCAATACAGAGGATGAATTAAATCGAACCATCGCGGTCCTGGCGGAAGCAATCGGGCACGTCATGGATTCGGCACAGGCCGAATAGCAGGAAAGACGGAGAGGAATGCATCTTCTCCGTCTTTTTTGTCTTTAGGGGTACGCATCGCCACTTACATAGACGAGCTGATTTACTGCTGTCATTCCTGATTAAACCGCTTGGCGTGGAATAATAAATCAACTTCTATTGTGATTTGATAAGAATTTATAACATGTTGCGCAGTTATTTGCTATAATGCAAATAGCTAAAATAGGAGTGAACTGCACAATGAATCATGATGAGAGATTGGCACGTCAAAAGAATATAAGAAACTTTTCCATCATCGCTCACATAGATCACGGGAAATCGACGTTAGCCGATCGGATCTTAGAGAAGACGGAAACGCTTAGCTCCCGTGAATTGAAGTCACAGACGTTGGATTCGATGGATTTAGAGCGGGAACGCGGTATTACTATTAAACTGAATGCGGTTCAATTGACGTACACCGCAAAAAATGGTGAAGATTATACTTTCCATTTGATCGATACACCGGGACATGTGGATTTTACATATGAAGTATCCCGAAGCCTTGCAGCTTGTGAAGGGGCTATCCTAGTCGTTGACGCGGCGCAAGGCATTGAAGCACAGACGTTGGCTAATGTTTACTTAGCCCTGGATAACGATCTTGAAATATTGCCGGTTATCAATAAAATCGATTTGCCGGCAGCAGATCCGGAACGGGTAAAACAAGAAATTGAGGATGTTATCGGACTGGATGCTTCGGAAGCTGTGCTCGCCTCAGCAAAAGCGGGTATCGGAATCGAAGACATTCTAGAACAAATTGTCGAGAAAGTACCAGCGCCGTCCGGCGATCCAGAAGCGCCGCTCAAAGCGTTGATCTTTGATTCCCATTATGACCAGTACAAAGGAGTCATCGTCAATATTCGTATTGTCGAAGGAACTGTACGTCCTGGAGATAAAATCCGAATGATGGCAACGGGCAAAGAATTTGAAGTTATTGAGACAGGTGTTTTTACACCAAATATCTCGCTTCGCGATGAATTGACTGTTGGGGACGTAGGTTTCTTATCCGCATCGATTAAAAATGTCGGCGACACAAGAGTCGGGGATACAGTAACGAATGCCAAGAGACCGGCGAGCGAGCCGCTGCCAGGTTATCGAAAAATGAATCCGATGGTGTTCTGTGGTTTGTATCCAATTGACTCAAACCGTTACGTCGATTTGCGGGAAGCACTTGAAAAATTGGAGTTGAATGATTCCGCCCTCGAATTCGAAGCGGAAACATCGCAAGCGCTCGGTTTCGGCTACCGCTGTGGTTTCCTTGGACTTCTGCATATGGAGATCATCCAAGAGAGGATTGAACGGGAGTTTAAAATTGATTTGATTACCACTGCACCGAGCGTTATTTACAACGTCGTAATGACGGACGGTTCCGAAGTGAAAGTGGATAATCCGTCCATGATGCCGAATGCACAAAAGATTGATTACGTGGAAGAGCCGTATGTAAAAGCTTCCATCATGGTGCCGAATGATTACGTTGGGTCGGTCATGGAGCTTTGCCAAAACAAGCGGGGGAACTTCGTCACGATGAATTATTTGGACGCGTCCCGTGTCAATATCATTTATGAACTGCCGTTGGCTGAGATCGTCTATGACTTCTTCGATCAACTGAAATCAGGTACAAAAGGATACGCCTCCCTTGACTATGAATTAATTGGCTACAAGCAGTCATAGCTAGTAAAGATGGATATTCTGCTCAATGGAGAACAAGTCGATGCACTCAGTTTCATTGTGCATCGTGATTTCAGCTATGAACGAGGCAAAGCAATTGTCGAGAAGCTGAAGTCCCTGATTCCTCGCCAACAGTTTGAAGTGCCGGTGCAAGCCGCAGTCGGCCAAAAGATCGTTGCTCGATCTACCATCAAATCAATCGGGAAAAACGTCTTAGCAAAATGTTATGGCGGAGATATTTCCCGTAAACGAAAATTGTTGGAGAAGCAAAAAGAAGGTAAGAAACGGATGAAGCAAGTTGGTTCCGTGGAAGTTCCTCAAGAGGCATTTATGGCAGTCTTGAAAATGGATGAAGATTAAGGTTAACTGCTGTAGCGGGGTCCTTCGGGGCCTCGTTTTTCATTGTACGGAACAAGAGGAAGGACGGCTTTCCATGCCATTACCAAGTGCGTTTCCCTTTTCTTACATAGGATTTAAGTCTATAATATTGCAAATAAAAATAGACACTTTGTACTAAGGGGTATGACTAATGGACTTTCGGGAATTAATAAGAGTAATTAACGAGGCTACGGATAAACTGGATCTCGTATCAGCAAGAAAATATATTGAGGACAACATAGAGCTTTTGCTTCAGAATAAGCATTTATTACGGGGGAATTCGAGAGCATTGCTTGATATGCTTGCAGATAATGAAACTCAAGTGAAGCCTTTGAATCGGATAGAAATGAACATTATCCAGGCGATTAATGTCTATGCGTCAAAGTTTGATTTGCGTGGACTTCGTATTTCGGCTAAAAATAATACGGATCTTTTGATGAGACCGGACGTCAAATATTATCTCAATGAAGATGCGAAATTCCTATTAGAAGGCATGAAGGCCATTCACTGAGAAAGACAACCAGTACCGAATGCGGGATAGTATCCTTTCAGGGTAAGGTAATGATAAAATGAGGAGCGCAACAGCCGAAAGGCTTGCCATGAAAGGAGGCAGTTCGATGAGGGGGATTTATATTCATATTCCATTTTGTCATCAGATTTGCCATTACTGTGATTTTAATAAAGTCTTTTTTAACAACCAGCCGGTTGATGAATACATAGAATCGATTGGAAACGAGCTGTCGATTTTGAAACGGGAAGGTGCTTCTTTTAATCAGGCAGAAACGGTCTTCCTCGGCGGAGGGACTCCGACCGCATTATCCGAGAGGCAATTGAAACGTTTGCTGGATATTATCCGTATGTATATAGATGTAGAAACCTTAACTGAATTTTCGACTGAAGCAAACCCAGACGAATTGACAGAAGAAAAGTTAAGGGTGTTAAAGGAAGGCGGAGTGACACGTCTCAGCATCGGCGTTCAATCCTTTGATGATGAATTGCTTCGAAAAATAGGCCGGACTCATGGATCACATGATGCAGAGAAGGTGATTGAGAAGGCGAGAGCAGTCGGTTTTGAAAATATCAGCATTGACTTGATCTACGGACTGCCCGGACAAACAATTCAACAATGGGAACATACATTGGATCGCGCCCTTGCGATTGACCTTCCCCATTACTCTGGTTACTCGCTCATCATTGAACCGAAAACAGTATTTTATAATTTGATGAACAAGGGAAAACTGCCATTGCCAGGGGAAGACCTGGAAGCAGAAATGTTCGGCATGTTAATGGAACGCATGAAACAGGCTGGAAGAGAGCAATATGAAATAAGCAATTTTGCAATGCCTGGCCACGAATCCATCCATAATATGATTTATTGGCAAAATGATGAATATGCGGGAGTTGGGGCTGGTGCGCATGGTTTTTTAGCAGGCAGCCGTTATGCCAATCTTGGACCGTTGAAAAAATATATGGAAAAAGTTGATGCCGGACAACGGCCATTATTAGATTCCCATCAAGTAACCGTTCGCGAAGCGATGGAAGAAGAGATGTTTTTAGGTCTTCGGATGATGACCGGAGTTTCGGAAAGTGGTTTTCAGAAAAAATTTGGGGAGCGGCTGGAAGATGTGTACGGCACAGAACTTGGCAAGCTCATCGAGGAAGGTTTACTTACCCGCGAAAACAGTATTTATAAATTGTCACAGCTAGGAATTTATAGAGGTAACGAAGTGTTTCAGCGTTTTTTGAAATGAAGAAGCCAATTCGTTGACACGTTAGAAGAGATTTGTTAAATTATGAGTAGAATTAGCACTCACATTTAAAGAGTGCTAACAGGAGTGATGAACATGTTGACAAACAGGCAATTGCTAATCTTGCAACTGACGGTTAACGATTTCATCGAATCCGCACAACCTGTCGGATCAAGGCAGTTATCAAAAAAACCAGAGGCTCCTTTCAGTCCTGCTACAATACGAAATGATATGGCTGATTTAGAAGAGCTGGGGTATTTAGAAAAGACCCATACTTCATCCGGCCGGGTGCCATCTGAAAAGGGATATCGGTTTTACGTCGATCATCTGTTGCAGCCCGAAAAATTGAATGTGGAAGATAGCATGCAACTTAGATCTATCTTTCAAAATCGTGTGATGGAAACGGAGGAATTGATCCGTAATTCTGCGGTCATCTTATCTGAATTGACCAATTACACGGCTATTTTGCTCGGACCTGATGTGACGGCTCATTCAGTGAAACGGTTCTCTATTGTTCCATTGGATGAAACCAAAGCGGTTGCGATTATCGTCACAGACAGCGGTCATGTGGAAAACCGGGTATTCGACGTGCCGGAGGGATTGTCGGCATCCGACATTGAAAAGATGGTCAATATATTGAACGATCGGTTGACAGGAACTCCACTCATGCATTTACAGATAAAGCTCGCATCAGCGGCGAAATCCGTATTAGAACAGCATGTGAACAAAGCGGGCGAATTGTTTGCTTCTTTTCAGAAAGCAACAGCCATCAAGCCTGAAGAGCGACTGTTCTTTGGCGGTAAAATGAATATGCTGAAACAGCCTGAATTCCATGACATCGACAAGATGAAGATGTTCTTCGAACTGATGGAAAATGGAGCTCCTGCTCTTGCCTTTTTCCAAGACGAGACAAAAGGAATCCATGTCCGCATCGGTTCTGAGAATAATCATGATGCAATGGGCGATTGTAGTGTCATCACTGCCAATTATTCTGCAGGCGATAACATAGAAGGCGCCATTGCGATTGTAGGTCCTAAAAGGATGGATTATAGCAGGGTAATCACGTTGCTTGATATAGTGAGCGGTGATTTGTCTAGAGCGCTTGCAAATCTGATGATTGGCGGCGGAACGGATAGGAGGAATGTATGATGAACGAAGAAAAAAAGGAAGAGGTTCTGGCTGATGAGCAGGCCGCCGCTTCAATTGAAAACGAAATAGCTCAAGAAGCGCAAGTTGACCAAGATTCTGAGTCACCAGAGGTCAGCAAAGCACCAACGGAAGTAAAAGACGAAAAGGAAGCAATCATCGAAGAGTTGAAGTCCAAGCTGGAAGAGGAAGAAAATAAACAGCTTCGCTTGCTTGCAGACTTTGAAAACTTTAAGAGACGGGCTAATCTGGACAAAGAGTCTCTGCAAAAGTACCGGGCTCAAAGTTTGATGACAAATTTGCTGCCTGTTCTAGACAATTTTGAGCGAGCTCTCAATATCGAAGCGAAATCGGAAGAGACACAATCACTTATGACTGGAATGGACATGGTATATCGGAACCTGTTAGATGCTTTGAAGTCAGAAGGGTTGAAGGAAATCGAGGCTGCTGGCCAGGAATTTGATCCCAATTTCCATCAAGCTGTTATGACTGGAAACGATGGGGAGAAAGCTTCCGGAATCGTGCTTCAGGAACTCCAAAAAGGGTATAAGTTGAAAGATCGCGTTCTACGGCCCTCTATGGTCCAAGTGAACGAATAAGATATAAGACGTAGAGTTCATTACACTATTGCAATGTCGGATTATTTTAGGAGGAATTTGATTATGAGCAAAATCATTGGTATTGACTTAGGAACTACAAACTCTGTAGTAGCAGTATATGAGGGTGGAGAAGCAAAAGTTATCCCGAATCCGGAAGGAAACCGTACGACTCCATCGGTTGTTGCGTTCAAAAATGGTGAACGCCAAGTAGGGGAAGTGGCAAAGCGTCAATCGATCACGAACCCAAATACGATCATGTCCGTTAAGCGTCATATGGGAACTGATTATAAAGAGCATGCGGAAGGCAAAGATTATACACCTCAGGAAGTTTCTGCGATGATTCTTCAGTATCTGAAAGGGTATGCAGAAGATTATCTCGGCGAGAAAGTGACGAAGGCAGTTATTACTGTGCCTGCTTACTTCAATGATGCACAACGTCAAGCAACAAAAGACGCGGGTACAATCGCAGGTCTTGAAGTTGAACGAATCATAAACGAACCGACTGCTGCAGCCCTTGCATATGGTCTTGATAAAACTGAAGAAGATCAAACGATCCTCGTATATGACCTTGGCGGCGGTACATTCGACGTTTCTATCCTGGAACTTGGAGACGGTGTATTCCAAGTCCGTTCAACAGCAGGAGATAACAAGCTTGGTGGAGATGACTTCGATGACGTAATCATCGATTATCTTGTACAAGAATTCCGTAAAGACAATGGAATCGATCTATCAAAAGATAAAATGGCTATGCAACGTTTGAAAGATGCGGCTGAAAAAGCGAAAAAAGATCTTTCTGGCGTAACCAATACACAAATCTCATTGCCGTTCATTACAGCAGGAGAAGCTGGCCCGCTTCACTTGGAACTCTCCTTGTCTCGTGCGAAATTCGATGAATTGACAGCGCAACTTGTAGAACGTTCCATGGTGCCGACTCGTCAAGCGATGAAAGATGCCGGCCTATCGCCTTCTGAAATTGACCGCGTCATCCTTGTCGGCGGCTCGACACGTATTCCTGCGGTTCAGGAAGCCATCAAGAAAGAAACAGGCAAAGAGCCATTCAAAGGCGTTAACCCGGACGAAGTGGTTGCAATGGGAGCCGCAGTACAAGGTTCGATCATCAGCGGTGATGTAAAAGATGTCGTTCTATTGGATGTAACTCCATTGTCACTTGGTATCGAAACAATGGGCGGTGTGTTCACGAAATTGATCGACCGCAATACGACAATCCCGACAAGCAAATCACAAGTATTCTCTACTGCTGCTGACAATCAGCCGGCTGTTGACATCCATGTGCTTCAAGGGGAGCGTCCTATGGCTGCGGACAATAAAACACTTGGCCGTTTCCAATTGACGGATATTCCGCCAGCACCACGCGGCATTCCACAAATTGAAGTAACATTTGATATCGATAAGAACGGTATCGTGACTGTCAAAGCTAAAGACCTTGGTACACAAAAAGAGCAAAACATTACAATCCAGTCCAGCTCAGGCCTATCCGACGATGAAATCGAACGGATGGTAAAAGACGCAGAAGCGAATGCGGAAGAAGACAAACGCCGCAAAGAAGAGGTTGATTTGAAGAACGAAGCGGATCAACTTGTATTCATGGCAGAAAAAACACTTAAGGACTTGGAAGGGAAAGTAGCCGAGGACGAAGTGAAGAAAGCCGAAGAAGCGAAGGACGAGTTGAAAAAAGCAGTTGAAAGCGGCAATCTCGATGAAATCCGTGCTAAGAAACAACAGTTGGAAGAATTAGTTCAACAGTTATCCGTCAAGCTTTATGAGCAAGCGGCACAAGCACAGGGCGGTGCAGATGCTACTGGCCAACCGCAAGATGACGGTGTTGTCGATGCGGATTTCGAAGAAGTGGATGACGACAAGAAAAATTGAGATGATAGATGACGGGAAAGTCAAAGTCCGAGCTTCCGGCTTTGACTTTTTCGTTTGTTAGCATACGGAAACCATTCGCTTTAGGGTAACGGATAACATCTTTGCATGGTACAATATAGGGAATTCGTCGGACGATGTACTGTTCAAGAAGCATATTATTACTTCGTATATTCGGCATGACAAAGATATTTGGGAGAGTGGAATGATGAGTAAGCGAGATTATTATGAAGTATTGGGCGTTTCCAAATCGGCAACAAAAGAAGAGATTCGAAAGGCGTATCGAAAACTTTCGAAGCAATTCCATCCCGATTTGAATAAAGAGGCGGGAGCCGAAGAGAAATTCAAAGAAGTGACAGAGGCTTTCGAAACGCTCAGTGATGATACAAAACGTGCGCAATATGACCAATTCGGCCATGCGGATCCAAACCAGGGATTTGGCGGATTTGGCGGATTCGGTGGAGGAGGAGCGGATGGCTTCGGCTTCGAGGACATCTTCAGCACTTTCTTTGGCGGCAGCACAAGACGTCGCGACCCGAACGCTCCACGAAAAGGCGATGATTTGCAATATACGATGACCATCGATTTCATGGAAGCTGTATTCGGAAAAGAGACAGAGGTCGAATTGCCCCGTGAGGAAGAATGTGAAACATGCCACGGTACAGGCGCGAAAAAAGGAACATCAGTAAAAACTTGTACGCACTGTGGAGGATCAGGGCAGATTTCCGTCACCCAAAACACGCCGCTTGGCCAAATGGTGAACAGAAGAACATGTCCACACTGTCAAGGAACAGGGAAAATCATTCCTGAGAAATGTGAAACATGCCATGGCTCTGGCCGTGTAACAAAACGGAAAAAAATTAAGGTGACCATACCTGCTGGCGTAGATGATGGGCAGCGGCTTCGGGTTTCAGGACAAGGCGAAGCAGGTGTGAACGGAGGACCGGCTGGCGATCTATACATCGTTTTCCGCGTGAAACCGCATGATAAATTTGTCCGTGAAGAGGATGACATCTACTTGGAGCTTCCGCTGACATTCCCGCAAGTGGCATTAGGCGATGAAATACAAGTGCCAACCATTCATGGAAATGTGAAATTGAAAATTCCTGCTGGCACACAGACAGGGACCAATTTCCGTCTGCGTGGGAAAGGCGTCAAAAATGTCCATGGACATGGAACGGGAGATCAGCACGTTATCGTGAAAGTCGTGACGCCTAAAAAGATGACAGAGAAACAAAAAGAATTAATGCGAGAATTTGCCTCCATCGACGGCAATTCCCCAGACGAGTATTCTAGCTCACTTTTTGATAAAATCAAGCGGACAATAAAAGGCGATTGAAAGGGTTGAACGAAGTTGAAATGGTCAGAGATTTCCATCCATACGACACATGAGGCGACTGAAGCGGTTGCTAATATTCTGCACGAAGCCGGGGCAAGCGGTGTAGTCATCGAGGATTCAAATGAACCAGATCGAGTACACGAAAACCGTTTTGGCGAAATCTATGACTTGAATCGAGAGGATTTTCCAGCGGAAGGCGTTATTGTGAAAGCCTATTTGCCTGTAAATAGTTTCTTGATTGAAACAGTTGGAGAAATAAAAGAATCCATCGAGAATCTAAGGCAGTTTGGCATCGACATTGGCGATAATACCATTCAAACAAACGAAGTGGATGAAGAGGACTGGGCTACTGCATGGAAAAAGTATTATCATCCAGTAAAAATCTCAAATCGATTCACAATTGTCCCGACGTGGGAAGAATATGAACCTGTTGTAACGGATGAACTGATCATAGAGTTGGACCCAGGTATGGCATTCGGAACAGGGACTCATCCGACAACAGTCCTTTGCCTGCAAGCACTAGAGAAATATGTAACCAAAGGCTGCAGAGTAGTTGATGTCGGAACCGGTTCCGGCGTGTTAGCGATTGGAGCTGCGATGCTAGGCGCTTCGCACGTACACGCCCTTGATTTGGATGAAGTGGCGGTTCAGGCCGCCAAAGAAAACATCGAATTGAATCATGCGTCTGATGTTGTGGAAGTTGCTCACGGCAATCTGCTGGATACTGTAAAAGAGCCTGCAGATATTATCGTTGCTAACATTCTGGCGGAGGTCATCCTGACATTTACAGGAGATGCTTATTCTTTATTGCCAAATGACGGCCTTTTCATTGTTTCCGGCATAATTGCCCAAAAGAGAGATCTGGTACGGGATGATCTCGTCGACAAGGGATTTGAAATCGTGGAAACCGTCCTGATGGAAGATTGGGTTGCCATCATTGCCCGGAAGAAAGGCGAGTGACAGAGTGCAGCGGTATTTTTTAACTACTCCATTTGATGACCAGAACGACGAGTCATGGATTGAAGGGGAAGACGCGAAACATATTAGCCGCGTCATGCGTATGTCTGCTGGAGATTCGATCATAGCTGTTTCTGAAAACGAAGCTTATGTTTCGAGCATACTGGAAGTAACAACGGAAGGTGTCCGGGTGAAACGGAACCCCGATAGCCTTCTCCCAAACCGGGAAATGCCGGTTTCCGTTTCAATCGCTTGCGGATTGCCTAAAGGCGACAAGCTTGATTATATCGTCCAAAAAGGAACGGAGCTCGGGATGACAGCTCTTCTGCCATTTGAAGCCGAACGGTCCATCGTCAAATGGGATGCAAAAAAAGGCGGCAAAAAAGTGGAGCGGCTTCAGAAAATCGCAAAAGAAGCCGCTGAGCAATGCCACCGGACGGTCATCCCGGAAGTGAAAGAACCTGTCTCCATTACAAATCTGCTTGCTGAGGCGTCCCACTACGATGTGTTACTTGTAGCCGATGAGGAAGATGCTAAAAGCAATGAGCCCAATAGGATTGCAGACCGCTTGAAAAACGTGTATCATAAACAATCGGTACTTGTTGTTTTTGGTCCGGAAGGCGGAATATCAAGAAAAGAAGCGGAATTGCTGAAGAGTGCGGGTTTCCTATCCGTTTCACTCGGACCGCGCATTTTGCGTACGGAGACAGCGCCGCTATATGTATTGTCCGCCATGTCTTACGAATTTGAATGAAAGAGGTGAGCAGCTGATGTCTTCAGTCGCTTTCCATACATTAGGCTGCAAAGTCAATCATTACGAAACGGAAGCAATCTGGCAACTGTTCAAAGAAGCTGGATACGAACGAACCGATTTCGAAAAGAATGCTGATGTATATGTCATTAATACTTGTACAGTAACAAATACAGGAGATAAAAAGAGCCGGCAAGTCATCCGGCGCGCCATCCGGAAAAATCCGGATGCAGTCATTTGTGTAACAGGCTGCTATGCGCAAACATCTCCGGCTGAAATTATGGCCATCCCTGGCGTCGATATTGTTGTCGGTACGCAAGACCGCACAAAGCTCTTGGGATTAATTGAAGAATACCGTGTTGAACGCCAACCGATCAATGCAGTTCGCAATATTATGAAAAACCGGGTATACGAAGAACTCGATGTACCGGCTTTCACAGATCGGACCCGCGCATCATTGAAAATCCAAGAAGGCTGCAATAACTTCTGTACATTCTGTATTATTCCTTGGGCTCGTGGTCTTATGAGATCCAGAGAGCCGGAAGAAGTTATCCGCCAGGCGCAACAATTGGTGGATGCAGGGTATTTGGAAATTGTTTTGACAGGCATCCACACAGGCGGTTACGGGGAGGATCTGAAGGATTACAATCTGGCCCGGCTTCTGCGTGATTTGGAGACGCAAGTAAAAGGTTTGAAACGTCTTCGGATCAGCTCAATCGAAGCGAGCCAGCTGACGGATGAAGTTATTCAAGTCCTCAAGGAATCTTCTATCGTTGTCCGTCATCTTCATATTCCTATTCAATCCGGTTCTAACACGGTATTGAAGCGGATGAGACGGAAATATACGATGGAATTCTTTGCAGAACGGCTAGATCGTCTGCGCGAGGCTTTGCCGCATCTGGCAATCACGTCCGACGTCATCGTCGGCTTCCCTGGCGAAACGGAAGAAGAATTCATGGAGACATACAATTTTATTCGGGAACATCGATTCTCTGAACTGCATGTCTTCCCATATTCCAAACGGACAGGCACTCCAGCTGCACGGATGGAGGACCAAATTGATGAAGAGGTAAAGAATGAGCGCGTTCACCGCCTCATCGAACTGAACGATCAATTGGCGAAGGAATATGCCTCGGAATTCGAAGGCGAAGTATTGGAAGTCATT
This sequence comes from Sporosarcina sp. NCCP-2222, assembly GCF_023168145.1. GTDB lineage: Bacteria > Bacillota > Bacilli > Bacillales_A > Planococcaceae > Sporosarcina. The sequence goes on along the minus strand of NZ_BQYK01000001.1, from coordinate 250,593 downwards.
CCGGAAGAGATTTATAAACTTGACCCGGCCAGCGGTTTATACGAAGGATATACGGACAACTACTTGAAGGTTGTTTTCCAGGCTGATGAATCGATGGTTGGCAAAATCGTCAAAGTGAAAATTGCGAAAGCAGGCTATCCATACAATGAAGGGCAATTCATCCGGGTCATCGACACCGAAGAAGCTCTTGTTTGATAGCTGAATACACAGTCATGCTGTAGACGAACACCAAGAACTGCGGTGTTTGCCTAACGGGTTTGGTTGATGTGAAGAAAATGCACCTATACGCACCTAAATTAGCATCTGATTCTAACAACAATCAACAACAGATAAAACAAACGCACAGTTCAACTGTGCGTTTCTGACTGTAGACAAACTCGAGAAATAATGGAGTTTGCCTACAGTCTTTTCTTTTATATAGAGGTAAAGCTACAATGTTGATTTGCGCTGCGCGCGGACGCTTTCCGCGGGCACGGCTTCAGCCGCTTCCCTCGCTGTGCTCAGTCCAGGGTCTTCAGCTCGTGCTGTTCCCGCAGGAGTCGCCGCTCTCCGCTCCAATCAACGGTGTTTCCTATTAAGTGAATGAGGTGATGGGTATGATGACGAAGAATCCCTCGATACCATCCATTTGTGCATCTTGCCCTTTGATCAGTCAATGTACACAGAGTAAGATTCAGCAGAAAAATATTCAAAGGCATGTCTGGCACGATTACCTGTATGTAGCCGAATACTTGAGACATCACGATGAGACAAAAGAGATATGCTGTAAGCGCAAAAAGACGATTTAACGTGTCTTTGATGTTGCCAAAGATAAGCATGGCATTCGATGGACAACCTTACGGGGGATAAAAAAATTGTAAATGCAGTGGCGATGCTGATTTTTGCTGCCTGAGATCTTAAGAAGTTGGCCAGCTGGACATGTAGCGCCAGCCATGGAGTAATTATAAGGAATATAGAACTGTAGTAGGGCTCGTTCTTTCAAGAAACACTAAAAAAACAGGAAAAGGGTTGGAAATCAATTTGATTTCCTGCCCTTTTATCTACAGTCTGAAATGCACAGTACATCTGTGCATTTTTACTTGCCATAATTCATGTTAGTACTCGAATATCTCTCACTCTTTAATCAGCATTGTTAGTCGAGTGTACTGATATAATAAACTAGTAAAACACCCATGGATATGCTCCAGATTCCAAAATCTAAAAGAGTAATAATATATTCTTTTTCTTCTCGTTCGTATTTATATTCTACAAAAGCACGGAATAAAGATACAACAGTAAAAATAGCAATTGCTATATAGAACAATACCGGAACCTCAATAAACCAAAAAAGAAAAATGAAAATGACCCCTAACACTACTAATGGTATTTCTACCCACTGATGTGTATTGCTCACATATCTAATCCTTTGCGGGTCAATAATGTTGTATTTGTTTCTTAGAAATTTTGTTAACATGGAACTAATAATGAGTGTCAAAATAAACAAAATATTTATTTTAAGCATTCAAAGCCCCTTTCCACCGATAGTAGAAGCCATACTCTACGTTTTTGAATAATTTACCAACCTAGTCGCTATTTAAACACGTAACCTTATCTAACCTTCATACTTTGTTGTTTGACATAAGATTTTTTTAGCTTAAGCCGTGCCTGCGGAAAGCGTCCGTTTGGAATGGAAATCCACTCATCATAAATCACTAAGTTGTAATATCAACAATTTGTTTCCATTCATTAACACGAATTAATATACCGTTATGTATGCTCTCGTTTACCCACCGTGGGATTAACAGTTTTTCACGTGCAAGCGGATGCGTTGTTTGCTATAGTGAAAGGGCTATGCATTACTTAAGGGAGGTATTCAATTTGAATACGACAAATTATGCTGCCTATATAGATCACACCTTATTGAAGGCTGACGCAACGAAGGATCAAGTTGTTACGCTATGTGAAGAAGCAAAGCAATACTCCTTCGCTTCGGTATGTGTTAATCCGACTTGGGTCGAAACAGCAGCCGAAATATTAAAGGGCTCGGATGTCAAAGTCTGTACGGTCATCGGTTTCCCGCTTGGCGCGAGCACTTCTGAAGTAAAAGCGTTTGAAACGACAGATGCTATTCAAAAAGGCGCTCAGGAGATCGACATGGTTATCAATATCGGCGCTTTAAAAAGCGGTGATGACGGACAGGTCCGCCAAGATATCGAGGCTGTCGTGGAAGCGGCGAAGGGGAAAGCGATCGTGAAAGTCATTATTGAGACTTCTCTTCTGACAGACAATGAAAAACGGAAAGCATGCGAGCTATCCGTCGCAGCAGGTGCCGACTTTGTTAAAACATCGACTGGCTTCTCGACAGGCGGGGCAACAGCTGAGGATGTCAAGCTGATGCGAGGCGTCGTGGGTCCTGAGATGGGTGTGAAGGCTTCTGGAGGAGTCCGCAGCTTTGAAGATATGAAACAGATGATCGATGCAGGGGCTACAAGGATCGGTGCGAGCTCAGGCGTGCAAATTATGAATGGCTTGAAATCTGACAGCGATTACTGAGCAGGCTCAATTTTATGAATTCTGTCGCCTTCAACTGACCAATTTATGAGTGAAAATAAGGTACGTAGATAAGCCCTCAAGCTTTCCGCGTTTTCTTACTTAAAATCTTTTAAATTTTGCCGAAGGAAATGGAAAGTTTTTTATTGACCATATACTAATTGTGCGATATACTTTTTTAGTACAAGGACAACTGCCTTGTGTCGAAGTGTGCTCGGAGGGAGGGACAAGAGATATGACGAAAACTGTCGTTCGTAAAAATGAATCGCTTGAAGATGCTCTTCGCCGCTTCAAACGTACGGTATCCAAAAGTGGAACTATACAAGAGGTAAGAAAGCGTGAATATTACGAGAAACCAAGCGTAAAGCGGAAGAAAAAGTCCGAAGCTGCTCGTAAGCGTAAATACTAATACTACCTTGACTTACTATTGAAACTTTGAATCTATACGTAAACCGGAATGTCCTTTTGGATATTCCGGTTTATTTGTGTCTTTTCTCATAATTTATTTTATTGAAATGAAACTTCCGGTCATGTTGTGACGTAGAAGAGGTATAATGGAAGTAGTGAAAGGAGTGAGGAGAGTTGAGGAAAAGTGTAAGGGCTCTACTTCTGCTCGTTTTATTTCTTTCGGCCATTTCCATCCCGCTTGGTCAATCGGATGCAAATGCCGTGAAAGTATACAAAGTGCCGATAACGAATGATGTGGAGAAAGGCTTGCACGCATTTCTGAAACGTTCGTTCAAAGAAGCGAATGAAGCGGGTGCCGGGACGGTTATTCTGGAAATCAATACACTTGGCGGCTTCATTGATGCGGCTGGTCAAATCGGCAAACTCATTGATGACCAGCGTAAAGATATGGAAGTCATTGCGTATATTAATGACAGAGCCATCTCGGCAGGTGCGTATATTGCCTTGCATGCAGACCAAATCTATATGTCGCCTACAGGGAAAATCGGCGCTGCCCAAGCAGTTGAGGGCACAGCTGGTAATGCGGCAGACGTGAAAACCCAAAGTTTTTGGGTGGCTGAGATGATTAGCGCCGCTGAATCTTCCGGGCGTCATGATACTCAAATTGCACAAGCGATGGCAGATCCGGACATCGATCTTCCTGAGTATAATGCGGCAAAAGGCAAGCTTCTTACTTTGACCGCTTCCCAAGCAAAGGAAGTCGGCTATAGTGAAGGGACAGTAAGTTCGTTTGATGCGCTTTTAAATGAATTAGGCCTAGAAAATGCTGAAGTCGTTTCAACGAATGTCACATTCGCCGAATCGGTTGCCCGCATTATTACCAATCCGATTGTCGTGCCAATCCTTTTGTCAATCGCAGGACTCGGTCTTGTGCTGGAACTGTACTCACCCGGATTTGGAGTGCCGGGCACAATGGCTCTTGTTTCACTTGGCTTGTTCTTCTTTGGCCATCTTGTAGCGGGCCTTGCCGGTTATGAAGCGCTCATTCTGTTTATCATCGGGGTTGGGCTCATCATAGCGGAGTTCTTCTTGGCCGGTGGCATCGCGGGTGTCCTCGGGGCGGTAGCAGTAGTCGTAAGTATCATTTTGGCGGGTGGCAATCCGATGTATATGGCGATCTCCGTGTTGATCGCGATTGCTATTGCAGTCATAGGGATGGTGATCATTATGAAGTTTTTTGGCAGGAAGCTCCATCTTCTTAATAAGATGGTCTTGATGGATGCGACCGATACGGAGAGCGGCTATGTCTCCAACGTCAATCGCACCGAACTGATGGGCAAGGTAGCTGTGGCAATTACTCCGCTCCGTCCTTCAGGCACGGTCAACCTGGATGGTGAACGGATTGATGTCGTGTCGGAAGGAAGCTACATCGAGAAAGGGAAAGATGTTATGATAGTAAAGGTGGAAGGTTCCCGCATCGTTGTCAGGGAATACCAATAAAAGGGGGAAAATTTATTATGGCAGGTTTATTAGCTGGCGGAGGTATGTTTGTTACCATCGCTATCGTTGTAGTAGCTATCATCGTACTCTCCATATTCTTTACGATGGTTCCTGTCGCATTGTGGATTTCCGCAATGGCGGCTGGTGTACGGGTAAGTATTTTCACATTAATTGGGATGCGTCTACGCCGGGTTATTCCGAGCCGTGTCGTCAACCCGTTGATCAAAGCGCATAAAGCAGGCTTGAATGTCAGCATTAACCAGCTGGAAAGCCATTACTTGGCGGGCGGTAACGTGGACCGTGTCGTGAACGCGTTAATTGCCGCACACCGTGCGAACATTGAATTGACGTTCGAGCGCGCAGCAGCGATCGATTTGGCGGGCCGTGATGTATTGGAAGCGGTTCAAATGTCAGTTAACCCTAAAGTTATTGAAACACCATTTATCGCTGGTGTTGCGATGAACGGTATTGAAGTAAAAGCGAAAGCCCGTATTACGGTCCGTGCGAATATCGACCGACTCGTCGGGGGTGCTGGAGAAGATACGGTCGTTGCCCGTGTTGGTGAAGGGATCGTTTCGACAATCGGTTCGTCAATCGATCATGCGAAAGTGTTGGAGAACCCGGATTTGATTTCCCAAACCGTATTGGCAAAAGGTCTCGACTCAGGTACAGCATTTGAAATTCTCTCGATCGATATCGCGGACGTTGATATTGGCAAGAATATCGGTGCTGAGCTTCAAACAGAACAAGCGATGGCAGATAAGAATATCGCACAAGCGAAAGCGGAAGAAAGACGTGCGATGGCTGTTGCGAACGAACAAGAAATGAAAGCGAAAGTCCAAGAGATGCGTGCGAAAGTGGTCGGCGCCGAAGCGGAAGTACCGCTTGCCATGGCCGAAGCACTTCGCACAGGGAATATCGGAATTATGGACTATATGAACTATAAGAACATCCAAGCGGATACAGGCATGCGCGATTCCATCAGCAAAATTGGCGGAGACCAGCAAAACCCGAATGCGCCGAAAGAGTAATGGATGACATGTCATCTCGCAGAAAGGGGATGTACAGACGTTGGAAAGTCTAATTCCTTTAATTATATTTGGTTTAATCAGCCTTTTTTTGAAGGGAAAGAAGCCAGAAGGCGCAGATGCAAAGCCGGAAAAACAGGAGTCGAATAAAGTTAAACCTTTTACTGCCCAGAAGCAGGGTTCCGATCCTTTTAAGAAATTGAAGGAAATGTCCCAGGAGATGTATCAAGAGCTCCAACGGGAATTCCAAAATCCACCGGACGAGCCGCCTAGCCGACAGACGACAGTGGAGTCCCCACAGACTCGTATGGAGACTAGGAGGCCAGCCGCACAGCCTGCAGCAGTCCAACCAAAACCGACGGCCAAGCCGGCTCAGCCAGCAGCGTTTTCAGCACGGAAAGAAACGCCGAAACGCGAGGAGCGGACTGGCCGGTTGTCGGCACACGGCGGCCGCAAGGCACAGGAATTGACTGTAATGGAACCTGAGCATATGATTCCAAAGAATGAACAGGATCTGTTAAAAGGAATCATATTTTCTGAAATATTAGGACCGCCCAAAGCAAAACGGTAATCATCAGCCCTCTATCCTGAACATACGATTAGGATAGGGGGTTTTGTGTATGCGAAAACTATTCAAGATGGATACATCTGTCCTGATCGATAATTACTCTTCCATCCGCATTACCGGACCGTATGATCTGGTGAAATTAAGCGGAACCGCATGTACGATACGAAGCGAAAACTTTGTCATCGACATGACAGGACAAGAAATTGTTATTGAAACACTGGCCGAAGAAGTGGCTGTGATCACATTTGAAACACTGGAAAAAATGATGATACAGCCGGGGAAAGGCAAGGATGACGCGTATGATTCGTAAACGGTATGCGGTCACGCTGAATGGGAAAACGGATTATTCCAAATTTCTTGGAAAATTGGCTGCTTCGGGAATTAAGATCCTGTCTATTTCCCATGAGGGGGCAGCCGTTCACTTCATTACGGATTCGAAAGGGATAAGCTTCATACGTAAAAATCGCCGCCGGTTCGGGGTGAAAGCGAAATTTACTCCAATCGGCAATGAAACCGTGGAGAGCAGATTGTTTACTTCGTATCGCTTTCTTGTCGCATGCGTCATTCCCCTGGTCGCTTCTTTGTTTTTATGGAGCATTGACGTGGAATCAGATCGGCCGGAAGTGGCAGAACGGATTGAATCGAAACTCCTCGCATCGTCGATCGTCACGATGAAGCCACTCTCCCGCTTGCCGGATGAAGGGGAAATCAGACAGCTGCTTATGGCGGACGATCCTGAGCTCTCCTGGGTCCGTTTTAGCCGGTCTGGAACGAAGCTGACTATTATCCCTATGCTATCCCCAACAACGGATGAGAGAGCAGTGGAGGAAGGTCCTCCTGCCAATCTTGTTGCTCGTACGGGCGGTGTTATCACTAATTTTCAATTAAGCCGCGGTGAGAGAGCTGCCCATATTCATCAAACGGTGAAAAAGGGTGACATTTTGGCAACCGGGATACTGGAACAGGGGGATAAAAGATCGCTTGTCGGGGCAGACGGCTTCGTTTTTGCAGACTACTGGTCGGAATACACGTTCACTATTCCACGTCAGATTAACCTTCAAATGCTCGGAGAGGAAACAGTGGAATTTAAATGGCGGTGGCCGGTCATTATTAAGGACAACAAGTACTCCTTTCAAACCGTTTTGAAAACCAACAGGCAGCGCGAAGATATGGCGTATCAGCTTGAACTTGAAGAAGGAATGGAAGAAACCATCCTTTTGCCATTGTTGAAACATAAAATACTGTCAGAATCATCTCCCAGTCTGACAATAAAAGATGAAAATATTTTACATGTATCATTCCAAGATGATAAAGTTAGTGGGACTATATTGTTTTTAGTAAACGACAATATCGCTGTAAAAAGACCGATATCCCAAGGAGACTGAAAAATTGAGCGAACAACTGATTCAACTTCATGTCGAAGAACCGAACGATGTCATAATGCTGCTCGGTATTTCTGACCAGAATATGAAACTGATTGAAGAAAATATGGATGTTTCCATTATGACGAGAGGAGATACTATCTCCCTTTCAGGTGATGAAGAAAAAATCCTACAGGGCAAATATTTGCTTGAACAGCTTTTGAAAGTGATCCGAAAAGGTATCAATATAAACTTACGTGACGTTTCTTCCGCCATCGAGATGGCGAAAAACGGGACGATTGAATATTTTGCAGAGTTATATGATGAAGAAATTTCCCGCACGGCAAAAGGGAAAGCGATACGAGCCAAAACGATTGGCCAGCGTGAATATGTACAGGCAATCCGCAAGAGGGACCTTGTCTTCTGTATCGGGCCGGCCGGCACAGGTAAAACCTATTTGGCGGTGGTCCTTGCAGTGCAGGCATTAAAGAATGGTTCTGTAAAAAGGATCATCTTAACCCGTCCTGCTGTCGAGGCGGGCGAGAGCCTCGGGTTCCTGCCGGGTGATTTAAAGGAAAAAGTAGATCCTTATCTCCGCCCTCTATACGATGCCCTGCACGATGTATTAGGTGCGGAGCAGACGGAACGGTTCATTGAACGTGGCGTTATCGAAGTCGCGCCATTGGCCTATATGAGGGGCCGGACGTTAGACGACGCGTTTGTCATTTTAGACGAAGCTCAAAATACGACAAAAGCTCAAATGAAAATGTTTTTGACTCGGCTTGGATTTGGGTCTAAAATGGTAATTACAGGCGACAAAACGCAGATCGATTTGCCTAGAGGCGCTGAATCGGGCTTGATCGCTGCGGAGACCATTTTGAAAAAGGTACCTGAAATACACTTTCAATTCCTAGAACAAGGCGACATTGTGCGGCATCCGATTGTCGCAAAGATTATCGAAGCGTACGAAAACGAATAATCAGCACAGTCTGGATTGGCGGCCTGTACTTGCCTAAACAACAGTTTTTTTAAACTTTGGTCAGGTACCGGCCGCTTGCCGGCTACGCTGTGAGTGAAAAAATTTATCTCCGTTATGAGAGCAGTCATTCAGATGACTGCTTTTTATCTAACCAAATCAATTGATAGATAGAGAGAAGGGAGGAGAGGATTCTGTGTTCCGGTCCATCGGGAAAGTGTTCAACTCTCTGAAATTTAAATATTTTTCTATTCTTGTCGTATCCTTATCAGCGCTACTTCTTTTCGCTTTCATGTTTGGGGAAGTGAAGCAGGAGACGTACGAGTTATCCGCCTTCCAGGTTTCTCCGCAGACATTTCGATCTTTGAAAACAGTGGAGGACGCGGAAAAGACGGAGCAGGAGAGACAACGGATTGCCAAGGAAGTGACGCCCGTCTATCAATTTTCTGATGAAGTGGCAAAAACAAGGCAGGCGATCGCCGGTCAACTGTTTGATTTTCTCATCCAAGTGAAAGAAGCCGAAAATTTGTCGGTTGATCATGAGGACAAGCCGATCATCAGCCAAAAGGACAGGCTAAAAGAAATCCGCAGCAAATTGCAGAAGCTGGAGGAAGAAGAACCGAGCTTGCGTTTAACGGATGATGCGCTGCTCAGTCTGCTGAAGCAGGACGTCAGTACTCTTCGAAGCATACAGAAGGCAATCGTTGGCATTATCGGTGGGGAATTGGAGAAACCGATCCGCACGACCGACCTCGCCTCAGTCAGATATGAAGTGGAGAGAAAAATCAGGCTATCAGACGCCATTCCGCCTGGAGAGCTGCAAACGATGATTACGTTAGCTCGTGCTCTCGTGACAGAGACAGAGAAAGTAAATGAAGAGCTAACTGAAAAACGGCGGGAGCAGGAAATGAGTGCAGTCGAGCCGACCCGGATTCTGCAAGGACAAGTTATCGTTAGGGAAGGCCAATTCATCGATCAGGAAATTTATCGACAGCTGGAATTGACAGGTCTATTGACCAATCAATCCTCAACTAAGCCATTAATCGGCTTAGCTTTATTTGTCATCTTTGTTTCCTCGATCATTTATTTGCATTTTTATACGTGGAATGGGAAAAACAATGTAAAGAAGAAGTCGCTTTTGATCATTTACTCCATCTATCTCTTTCTCGTGCTCTTGATGAAGTTAATCGGGATGATCGACAAGGAGTTTGATGTGCAAATCGCCTTTCTGTTTCCAACAGCGCTTGCTCCAATGCTTGTTAAGCTGCTGACCAACGAGCGGCTTGCTTTAATGGTCACGGTTGTTACAGCAGCGACAGCAGGGATCATGCTCCAAGAGGGATTCGCTGCGATCATGCAGATGGAAATAGCGCTCTACATACTTCTGAGCGGCTTGATCAGTCTTTATTTCCTTGGCAAAGACGGAAGAAGGTCTAACATCTTACGGACAAGTCTAGGGGTTTCTATAACCAATATGGCCTTCATCGGCTTTTATCTGATGATGACCCAGTCCACCTATAATTTATCCGAGTGGCTTTTCTATTTCATTGCAGCAGTGGCTTCGGGAATTCTTTCCGGTGCTTTGACAATCGGGTTAATGCCGTTCTTTGAAACTGCGTTCGGCCTGCTGTCTGATATGCGGTTGATTGAACTTTCCAATCCGAACCACCCGCTGCTTAAAAAGGTGCTGACTGAAACGCCGGGAACGTACCATCACAGTGTCATGGTCGCTAATCTTGCAGATGCCGCCTGTGAGTCAGTAGGGGCTCATGGATTGCTTGCCAGGGTTGGGAGCTACTATCACGATATTGGGAAAACGGTTCGACCAGGTTTTTTCATTGAAAATCAGCATGGTGGCCAAAATCCGCATGATTCATTGCCCCCTGAAAAAAGTCGTGATATCATTATTTCCCATGCAGTTGACGGTGCGAAGATCTTAGAGAAGAATAAAATGCCGCAGGAAATAGTGGATATTGCCCGACAGCACCATGGGACGAGCTTCTTAAAATATTTTTATGTCAAAGCTAAAGAGATGGACGAGACTGCTTCGGAAGATGAATACAGGTACCCTGGACCGAAACCGCAGACGAAGGAAATTGCAATTATTTCGATTGCTGACAGTGTGGAAGCGGCCGTACGGTCTATGAAGGAGCCTACACCGCAAAAGATAGCGGCCCTCGTAAAAGCAATAATTAATGACAAATTGAATGATGGCCAATTCGATGAATGTGACTTATCCGTGAAGGAACTGAAGAAAGTGGAAACGGTTATTTGTGAAACGTTGAATGGCATTTTTCATAGCCGGATCGAATATCCGGAATGATTACAAAGGAAGGCGAAAATATGCTTGAATTTTATTTTGAAGATGAAACGGGAACTGTTGGTCAAGATATTGAGGACTTAATCCGAAATTTATTGAATCATGCAGCGGAAATGGAACAGCTAACAGGGCATCCTGAGGTATCTGTCACATTCATGGATGATGAGAGCATTCGTGAAGTGAATGCAGAATACCGGGGGAAAGATACGCCGACAGATGTGATTTCGTTCGCTTTGGAGGAAATGGGCGAAGGAGAAGTGGCCATTGTTGCCCAAGATGATATGCCAGTTGTTTTAGGCGACATTGTCATTTCTGTGGAAACGGCCAAAAGGCAGGCGGCCGAGTACGGGCATGACGAAACACGTGAAATTGGATTTCTAGCGCTTCATGGATTCTTGCATCTGCTTGGGTATGATCATCTGAACGAGGAAGAGGAAAAAGTAATGTTCGGCCGGCAAAAAGAGATTTTATCATCTTTCGGCTTAGAGCGGTGAGCAGGCATGCTCGGAACTATCATTAAGTCGTTCCAATATGCGTGGACAGGCGTTATAACAGGTATTGGGAAAGAACGCAACCTGAAGTTCCATGTAGCTGCCGGTTTGGCTGTCGTCATTTGCGGTCTCTTAACTGGATTATCACGTACAGAATGGATCCTCGTCGTTATGTTGATTGGTGGAATGCTTGCGCTTGAATTGATGAATACTGCCATCGAGCGCACCGTCGATCTCGTAACGAAAGAGTACCATCCCCTGGCGAAACAAGCGAAGGACTTGGCGGCTGGCGCGGTATTAATTTATGCCGTGGCCAGTGCTATTATAGGTTGCATTCTTTTTATCCCAAAATGGTTTTCATAATTAGGACAGAGGTGTTGAAGTATGGACAAGGAACAATTAATGGCAGAATCGAAAAAAGCGAGGGACAAAGCATATGTGCCTTATTCGAAATTTCCGGTTGGGGCTGCTTTGCTGGCGGAGGACGGCACGGTATATCACGGGTGCAATATTGAGAACTCCGCATACAGCATGACCAATTGTGCAGAACGGACCGCATTTTTTAAGGCTGTATCAGAAGGAGTCACATCGTTTAAGGCGTTAGCTGTTGTGGGAGATACGGAAGGCCCAGTTTCGCCCTGCGGTGCTTGCCGCCAAGTAATTGCGGAGTTTTGCGGTCCACATATGCCGGTCTATTTGACAAATATGAACGGTGCAGTTCTTGAAACAACAGTGGCCGAGCTATTGCCTGGTGCTTTTTCGAAAGGGGATCTTGAATATGCCACAAGCCGATAAATCGTTTAAGTCCGGTTTCATTTCTATCATCGGCCGTCCAAATGTCGGGAAATCCACTTTTCTAAATCGTGTAGTCGGACAGAAGATTGCCATTATGAGCGATAAACCGCAGACGACCCGAAACAAAGTGCAAGGGGTCGTCACGATGGATACGTCTCAAATGATTTTCATCGATACACCGGGAATCCACAAACCGAAGCACAAGTTAGGCGATTTCATGGTGAAATCTGCTCGCAATACATTGAAAGAAGTGGACATAATCATGTTCATGGTGAATGCCAATGAGCCGATCGGTTCAGGAGACCGTTTTATCATAGAACTGCTCCGCACTACGAAAACACCGGTTTTCCTCGTCATTAATAAGATTGATTTAGTTCATCCCGATGAATTGCTAACAATTATTACAACGTACACATCGGAATACGAATTTGCAGAGATTGTTCCTTTATCCGCTTTAAACGGAAACAATGTGGAGCGGCTTATGGAGACACTTGAAAAATATCTACCAGAGGGCCCTAAATATTATCCGGATGATCAAGTGACGGATCACCCTGAGCGCTTCATTATCTCCGAATTGATTCGTGAGAAAGTGCTTCATTTGACACGTGAGGAAGTGCCACATTCCGTGGCGGTTGCTATTGAAAAGATTGAACGGGACGAAGCCAAGGGAATGGTCAATGTGATGGCGACCATTGTCGTCGATCGTGATTCTCAAAAAGGGATCGTGATTGGCAAAAAAGGAGCTTTGCTAAAGGAAATTGGGACAAAAGCGCGGCATGACATCGAAATGCTGCTCGGCTCGAAAGTCTTTTTAGAACTTTGGGTCAAAGTGCAGAAGGATTGGCGGAATAAGCCAGGACAATTGCGTGAATTCGGTTTCAGGGAAGATGAGTATTAAACCATAAAGGAGTGATGGCCTTGCTGAACAAGTGGGAAGGAATCATTCTGAAAAGCATTCCATATGGCGAGGCCAATAAAATCGTGACGATTTTTACGAGGGAAGCGGGGAAATTGACTGCCATGGCCCGCGGAGCGAAAAAGCCTGCCAGCCGTTTGTCCGCCATTACCCAAAATTTCACGCATGGCTCTTTTCTACTTAAGACCGGAAAAGGGATGGGTTCGCTGGAGCAAGGGGAAACGATCGATTCGATGCGCTTCATCCGGGAGGACCTGGAGGCGACTGCGTACGCCAGCTACATCGTGGAGCTTATCGATAAATTGACAGAGGATCGCGAGGCCACGCGCAATGTTTACGGCCTGCTGTATGAAGCCCTGCATGCGATCAATGAAGAATATGACCCGGAAGCGATTTCTCTTTTTGTGGAGTGGAAAATGTTGCCCATAGCAGGGGTCTATCCAACCGTCCATCAATGCGCTAATTGCGGGGCGACGGAAGGGGAGTTTGCTTTTTCCTTTCAGGAAATTGGGTTTCTCTGCCACCGCTGTTTTCATATCGATCCGTATATTGTTCGGCTTTCTCCGACGCAACTTCGTCTGATCCGTACATTTTACACGGTACCGATCGAGCAGGTCGGATCGCTGAAGTTGAAAAAGACGACAAAGCAGTTTATGAAAAAGATTGTGAGAACGATCTATGACGAGCAGGTCGGTATCCGGTTAAAGTCGAGAAATTTTTTGGACCAGCTGGAGCGGATGCCGGGCGTCCTGCCTGAAAAAAAAGAACAACCGGAGACGGAGGGTGAGTAACCTTCCGTTTCCGGTTGTTTTTGTTAAGAGACTCAATTAACGATCGAAATTATTAGAATACTGATCATTGCATGGCTGAATGTATTCGATTAGAATTTCAAGCGTTCCTCGATATAACCCTTCACTTCGCTGATCGGCATACGCACTTGTTCCATAGAATCACGATGGCGTACTGTTACTTGGCGATCTTCTTCTGAATCAAAATCGTATGTTATGCAGAAAGGTGTTCCAATTTCATCTTGGCGGCGGTACCGTCTTCCGATGGATTGGGAGTCATCATATTGGACTGCAAAATGTTTGCTAAGCTCCGCATAGACTTCTTCCGCACTTTCCGCGAGTTTTTTGGATAGTGGGAGAATTGCCGCTTTGACAGGTGCGATAGCAGGATGAAAGCGCAGTACTGTCCGCACATCGTCGCCCTCAAGCTGTTCTTCATCATATGCGTTGCAAAGGAATGCAAGTGTCACACGATCTGCACCCACGGAAGGTTCGATGCAATATGGCACGTATTTTTCGTTTGTGACCGGATCCTGATAATGGAAATCCTCGCCTGAATGCTCCATATGGCGCTTTAAATCGAAGTCTGTCCGGTTTGCGATACCCCATAGTTCACCCCAGCCGAATGGGAACTTGAATTCAATGTCTACCGTTCCTTTAGAGTAGTGAGAGAGTTCATCTTCGCTATGCTCGCGCAGTCTGACGTTTTCGTCGCTTAGCCCAAGGTCAAGCAACCATTTCTTACAGAATTCACGCCAGTATTCATACCAATTCATATCTTCGCCAGGCTTGCAGAAGAATTCCAGTTCCATTTGTTCGAACTCGCGCGTCCGGAACGTGAAGTTGCCCGGTGTGATTTCATTACGGAAACTTTTACCGATCTGGGCGATACCAAACGGCATTTTCTTTCGCATGGACCGCTGTACATTTTTGAAGTTAACGAAAATCCCTTGTGCTGTTTCCGGGCGGAGGAAGATTTCATTAGCAGACGAATCCGTCACGCCTTGAGATGTTTTGAACATTAAGTTGAATTGGCGGATGCCTGTATAGTCCATCTCACCACATGTTGGGCAGACAATATGATGTTCCGCAATCAACTCTTCCATCTTTTCAAAAGGAAGGCCATCGACCACCATCTCAATGCCCTTTGCTTCAAGTGCGTCTTCAATTAACTTATCCGCACGGTGGCGTGTTTTACATTTTTTGCAGTCAATCATCGGGTCATTGAAATTTCCAATATGGCCAGAAGCTTCCCACACTTTAGGATTCATCAGGATGGCTGCGTCCAATCCAACATTATATTTGGATTCTTGGACAAACTTTTGCCACCATGCCTTCTTGACATTGTTTTTCAGTTCAATCCCAAGTGGGCCGTAATCCCATGTATTTGCGAGACCGCCATAAATTTCAGACCCCGGGAAGACGAATCCTCTCTGTTTTGCTAAGTTGACAATTTGATCCATTGATAGCATTGCAAATCCCTCCAATTCTTATTTTGCCTTTCAACCTCCTGCGGAACATCTTAAACTGTCCCGCTTTAATCCATTCAGCGATATGAATGGGAAGGCTGGCTGGCAGGAGCCTGTGAACAAAAAGGTATTCATGCCAGTGGGATGTTTGGTAAAACGCAAAAAACGCACCCATCCCCGGACAGTAATTGTCCGGGGACGAGTGCGTAGACCCGCGGTTCCACCCCGATTGGCTCAAAAAAGCCCTCTTTCGTTCACGTTCTTGGCTCCAGGCTGCCGTTTCATGCCGATTACGGGCTTTCACCATCCCCGTTCGCTTCGTGCGGCACTACTTATTGACCTTTCTTCACCTATGGATTATGAGTACAAGTGTAGCATGGTTTGTGCAGACAGGCAATCGTTTCATCGTTTTTCTTTCATATACTCCGTTTTCACGCGGAGTGATAGGAATTCTATTGGGGAAATGCTATACTAGTCAGGTATATACAAATGAACGCGTAGGGCGGTGATTCATATTGGAACTGAATAAGCGCCAAAACGAGATACTCGCGATCGTCCAGTTGGATGGACCGATCACCGGGGAGCAGATTGCTGAAAGGCTGAACTTGGCGAGGGCAACCATCCGTCCAGATCTGGCCATTTTGACGATGGCAGGATACTTGGACGCAAGGCCGAGAGTCGGTTATTTCTATTCAGGCAAAAAGCCTGCCCAATCTGTCGGTGATGGGATGATTGGCATGAAAGTAGGCGATTTCCAATCAATGCCTGTCGTTGTCGCCGAAAACATTTCCGTATACGATGCTATCTGCCAAATGTTCTTAGAGGATGTCGGGACGCTCTTCGTAATTGATAAGGATTCCCATTTATCAGGTGTTTTATCGCGGAAAGATTTGCTGCGCACAAGTTTAGGAAATAAAGAATTAGATAAGATTCCGGTGCATGTCATCATGACAAGAATGCCGAACATTACATACTGCAAAAAGCAGGACACACTGCTCTATGCGGCGAAAAAGATGATTGAACAACAAATAGATTCATTGCCTGTCATCGTGGAGAAAGAGCGGGGCCTTGAAGTGGTGGGAAGAATCACGAAGACAAATATTACTGCTGCCTTTTTGTCCTTGGCCGACGACCATGATTTATAATGATGGGGAACTAGGAGTGATCCAATGAGTAAACTAACTTTGTTCATCGTTTCCGATTCGGTCGGCGAGACGGCAGATCTTGTCGCCAAGGCGGCAGCAAGCCAGTTTAGGCATGATCTTGAAACGGTATCGATGAAACGGTTTTCACACGTGGAAGATGAATCGCAGTTACGCGAAATCGCCTATTTGGCCAAGAAACAAAATGCCATTATCATTTATACATTGGTGAAAAGCTGCATGAGGCAGCGTCTTAAACAGGAGTGCATGGAAAATGGCTTGAAGTGCATTGACTTACTCGGTCCAATCGTTGACAAGATCGAGGAGGAACTTAGTGAAAGCCCATTTGAAGAACCTGGGCTCGTCCGTCAATTGGATGAAGACTACTTCAAAAAGATAGAAGCGATTGAATTTGCGGTGAAATATGACGATGGAAGAGATCCCAGGGGCGTCTTGAAAGCGGATATCGTTCTCGTTGGCGTATCACGCACATCTAAAACGCCTCTTTCTCAATATTTGGCTCACAGGACGTTCAAAGTGGCTAATGTCCCTTTGGTGCCTGAAGTGGATCCTCCCGAAGAATTATTCCGGATTGACCCATCCAAATGCTACGGACTCGTCATTTCACCAGAAAAACTCAATTCAATCCGGAAAGAGCGCCTGATTACCCTTGGTTTAAAGGACGATGCTAATTACGCCCAAATCGAACGGATTAAACGGGAAATCGATCATTTCAATAAAGTTGTAGCCAAAATTGGCTGTAAGGTCATTGATGTTACGAATCGGGCAGTGGAAGAAACAGCGAATG
This sequence comes from Sporosarcina sp. NCCP-2222, assembly GCF_023168145.1. Lineage (GTDB taxonomy): Bacteria > Bacillota > Bacilli > Bacillales_A > Planococcaceae > Sporosarcina. The sequence goes on along the minus strand of NZ_BQYK01000001.1, from coordinate 233,494 downwards.
TGATTTTGCATGATTGTGCGAATAAAGGCGAGTAAATTGAATGAATACTAAGAAGAAGGACCGCCTAGGCAAAATGGTTGGTTCTTCTTTTGTGGATTGTGTACAATATTGTTTTGCGGCTGTCTTATAAAAATGATATAGTTATCCATCTGAAGGCCGGTTTTCCCCGGTCTCCTTTAACATGGCGGTAAATTAGCCGTTTATTTTGGATTTAATTTTAAAGACTAAGCCAACCCTATGGAAAACATAATATTTTTTTGTCGAATAAGCAGGATTTTTGAAATCTATCTCGAAATCAAGTAGATAGAGGGAAACGGTGATGGAAATGACTAAAATACCAGAGGAAACGATCGAGGATGTACGTTCAAAGACTGATATCGTTGATTTGATCGGCGAGTACGTCCAACTGACGAAGAGAGGGAGAAATTGGTTTGGGCTTTGTCCATTCCATGGTGAAAGCACCCCTTCATTCTCAGTTTCCGAAGATAAGAATCTGTTTCATTGTTTCGGCTGCGGAGCGAGCGGAAATGCAATCACATTCGTCATGGACATTGAAAACACTTCTTTCACCGAAGCAGTATCCAAGCTGGCTGACCGGGCAGGCATTGAAGTAGACGTCCAGTCAGTACATGCTGCAAGCTCTTCAAAAAATGAGCATCATTCGATGAAGGAAGCCCTCGCACTTGCAGCAAACTTCTATAGTCATATACTACTTAATACTGTAGAGGGGGAAAAAGCATTACAATATTTGCAGGAAAGAGGATTTTCCCGGGAGCATATCGAACAGTATGGAATCGGGTGGTCACTGGAAGACAGGGAGACTTTGACGAATCTCCTCATCCGTAAGAAATTTGATATGAAGGAAATGGAACAAGCCGGCCTTTGTATTATGAAAAATGATGGGACAGGCTATTTTGACAGGTTTCGAGGACGTATTATGTTCCCATTACATGACGATAATGGGAATGTTGTCGGTTTTTCCGGCAGGATCCTCTCCAATTCAAAAGACGAGGCCAAATACTTGAACAGTCCGGAAACTCCTATCTTTGAAAAGAGCAAATTACTATATAATTTTCATCGAGCTCGTCTTAATGTTCGGAAAACGGGTAAAGTAATACTATTTGAAGGTTTCATGGATACAATAGCTGCAGAACGGGCCGGTGTGATGAACAGTGTAGCGGTCATGGGTACGTCTCTTTCGGAAATGCATCTACTGAAATTAAAACGCATTGCCAACCAGCTGATGATTTGCTGCGATGGAGACAATGCGGGATGGGAGGCGGCCAAGCGGTTTGCCAACCTGGCTGCGCAGAAGGGACTTTCCGTACAAATAGCTCTGCTTCCTGGGAAGATGGATCCTGATGAATATATTTCAACACACGGTGGCGAAGCGTTCCGTGAAAAGATTCTAGGAAATCCCCATACGTATATGTCGTTTATTTTAGCGTATGCCAAACGTGGAAAGAACCTGACACATGAAAATGACGTCTTGCAATATATCCACGAAGTTTTAGACGAGCTGGCTGCCAAGGTATCACCGATCGAGAGAGATCTCCTCGTCCGGCAAATGGCAACTGAAACTGGTGTTTCCGAGCAGGCATTAAACGAGCAGCTGATGAAAAAAGTCGGCAAAATGGCGAAGGAAGAAAAACAGGAGCAATCTACCGGCGGTATGCAGGAGATGCCGATGCCAAAGGTCAAGAAAGTGTCTGGCGCTGATCGGGCAGAACGGATTTTGCTAGCACACCTGCTGAACGATGGAGTCATATTTGATCGGCTGCGAGCGGAAGGCAGCGAGCTTTTCATCCGTGATGAATACAACGCCGTATTCGTGAGGTTGGCCGGTTTTTATGAACAATATAGCACGCCGGATTTTAATCGGTTCGCTGAATCATTGGAAGACAGGGAAATGCGTAAAATTGTGATGGAAGCAGCAATGATGGAACGCGATCCCGACCATGCAGATCAGGAAGTCACAGATTGTATTCAACATCTGGAAAAACAACGGGTAATCCGAAAAATAGATGAAATGCTGCACCAATCAAAAGAAGCGGAAAAAATGAATGATCATACCCGGGCGCTGGAGCTGGCCAGGGATATTATACAGCTCCGGAAATCATTATCGGCATTGTAGGCCAGATTCCGGTGTATTAAGGAGGAACGGGTATTATGGAAAAAAAAGAGCGAGCTGGAGAGATGGAAAACGATATGACGTTGGATGAAGTGAAAGCAAGTTTATTGGAAACAGGTAAGAAGAATGGTGAATTGACGTTGGAGGAAGTGACGGATAAACTATCCGTCTTTGAAATGGAGCCAGATCAGTTCGAAGAATTTCTTGATCAAATCGAAGCGCAAGGCATCGAGATGGATCGTAAAGACGATGAGGAAGAAGAAGTGGAAAAAGTCGCGGACGACGAACAATTTGATTTGAACGATCTAAGTGTGCCGCCTGGCGTAAAAATTAATGACCCGGTCCGCATGTATTTAAAAGAAATCGGACGTGTGGATCTATTAACTGGTAACGAAGAGGTCAAATTAGCCGTTGCCATTCAAGAAGGTGTGGAAGCGGAAGAAAAGCTTGCTTCAATGGACCAGCCGGATGCAGAACTTCTCGAAATCGTTGAAAAGGGTGAGAACGCCAAAAAGAAACTGGCGGAAGCCAACTTGCGGCTCGTCGTTAGTATCGCAAAACGGTATGTAGGACGCGGCATGCTGTTCCTTGATTTGATTCAGGAAGGAAATATGGGTCTTATTAAAGCTGTTGAGAAATTTGACCATACAAAAGGTTTCAAATTCAGTACGTATGCGACATGGTGGATTCGTCAGGCGATCACTCGGGCAATTGCCGATCAGGCGCGAACGATTCGTATTCCTGTTCACATGGTGGAAACGATCAACAAATTGATCCGTGTCCAACGTCAACTGCTACAAGATTTAGGGCGGGAGCCATCTCCAGAGGAAATCGGCGAAGAGATGGATCTATCTGCTGACAAAGTTCGTGAAATCTTGAAAATCGCTCAAGAACCTGTATCGCTTGAAACGCCAATTGGTGAAGAGGATGATTCCCACCTCGGTGACTTCATTGAAGATTCGGAAGCACAATCTCCATCTGATCACGCTGCCTATGAGCTGTTAAAGGAACAGTTGGAAGATGTCCTGGATACTTTGACAGACAGAGAGGAAAACGTACTTCGTCTGCGTTTTGGATTAGATGACGGACGCACCCGTACTTTAGAAGAGGTAGGTAAAGTGTTTGGCGTCACACGTGAACGGATTCGTCAAATTGAGGCGAAAGCGTTGCGCAAGCTTCGCCATCCTTCCAGAAGCAAACGCCTAAAAGACTTCCTCGAATAATGTCGACTTGATCGGACATTGTTCCTTGTCGGAAGGATTTGCGCTAAAGGTTCTCCATAACCCGGATTTATGATAATCGCTAGAACAGGCGATATGCTTGCAGGGGCAGCTTTAGCCGGCACCATGAGAAGGAAAGGAGGGGCTGATCCCTCCTGCCGGTCAAATGCTCAGGAAACGACTGCTGCATTTGCCTTTCTGGCGATTTTTGTCTTTTAGTGTAAAGTAGAGAGATAGAAAGCAAGTTCCTGTTTGAAAGTGCGATAAAAGGGGGATTTGGAAATGAACGCTCAACGGAAGCGTATAATCATAACAGAAATTCAATATTGGAAGCAGAACAAATTGCTGCCAGAACATTATTGTGATTTTCTCATCACGTTATACGCGCGCGGGGAAGGCGACGAAGAGGAAGACACAAAGAGCTCCAAAGGGATTTTGGAACGTGAAAAGAACACAAAATGGGTTAAATTAGCGGGGCTGTGCTTCTTGGCGCTTTTAGCTTTCGGTGGAATGTTTGTACTTCGGGATTTCCCTATTGCCTCCATCTCTGCTGCGGCGATATTGGCATCCATTTTTTTAATCCTTTCAATTGGTAAGGCAGGCGCCAAGGCCGGGTTGTCTTCGCTCTTATACATACTTTCTGCATTTTTGCTGCTTGGCTTGTCATTAAAAGTTTGGCTGCTGTTTTTCGAAAATGAAACATTATTATTGCTTGGTTTGCTTGTTTTGAATTGCGTGCTATGGCTATTTGCCGGCAGATTGTTAAAATTACTATATTTCACGATTTCCGGTTCAGTCGGGCTGCTGCTTATTATCGGCTTCCTGTTCCTTTCCATGTAGTTTTCTGTGGGAAGCCGATTTTTTCTTATGTCAGTGGATTTTCCTCATGCCGGCATGCCTTGGTTACATAAGGTTTGCTAATAATACCTCAAATGTCTCCTGCAAGATATCTATTTTTAAAAGAGCCACTCCCTGCATGGCTACTGCACTATTCAACTCTTCTGCTAATGATTTATACTAAATATTTTCCTCTGCTCTTCCCATATATTACGTTGATTTCAAGGTTAATTTTTTCACTAAACTCCTCGACATATGATGTCGGGGTAGACAAAGTTACCCCAGGATGAATAGAAATCAATAATCAAGTCTGCCAGGAGAGCAACTTCGCTTTCCAAAGGCTTGGATGAAGCCAATCAAACAGCGAGGGGTTCGATTAATATTATTCCTGAGCTTATACATCCGTTGCTCTCTACGCAATTGTTTTAGCTAGCTAAGCCGTACTACGCTTCGACTTTTCTTGCTGTGTCTTCAGTTAAAGCTATTCCCAAAGAGGTCTACGTTGCGCTACCTACATTAGATACATTTTTTTATGGATGAGTAACTACATGTAGTCACTTGTACACTCTGCATGAGGGTATTGAACATTTTAATTTTCTTGACGTAAGTTGCTTGTTAGCAGAACATCCGTTGATTGGAGCGAAAGCCGCCACGAAGAACGGCTTTTGAGACAAAAAGCATAGCGTTTAGAGCATAAGTGCTGCCTTAATTTCAGTAAAACCCAGAAATACGGTAAATCGAACCCTTCGCTGTTCGATTAGCTATGAAATAATACCAGATTGGTTGTGAAGTTGTTATTCTATTCGTTATACTATGAATGTAAGCGTTCACAACAAGGGGGATGGAACAGATGAATTTTGATTTGACTGATGAGCAATTGATGATTCGTCGGACGATGAAGGAATTCGCAGACGAAGTGGTCGCACCTGGTGCAATCGAAAGAGATCGTACGAAGGCGTTTCCTTTATCAATTTTTAAGCAGCTGGGGGAAATGGGAATGATGGGCTTGCCGTTTCCTGAAGACTATGGGGGTGCGGGAGCAGATACAATCAGTTTTGCTATCGTGACAGAGGAACTAAGCCGGGCGTGTGCGTCCACAGGGATTACATACTCGGCCCATATTTCACTTGGAGGGACTCCGCTTCATTTATTCGGGACGGAAGAACAAAAAGAGAAATACTTGACGCCGATCTGTACTGGGGAGTCATTCGGCGCATTCGGATTAACCGAACCCAATGCAGGCTCGGATGCTGGGGGAACGCAAACGGCTGCAGTGGAAGATGGGGACGATTTCATTATTAATGGATCAAAAGTGTATATTACAAACGCAAGTCATGCGAAGCATTTGGCGCTGACGGCAGTTACCGGAATGGAAAATGGAAAGAAAGAGATCAGCGCCATTATCGTCCCGACTGACGCAGAAGGATTTAAAGTGATTGATAACTATGAAAAGATGGGACTTCATGCCTCAAATACTACGGAACTTGTACTCGAAAACGTTCGGGTACCGAAGGAGAATCTTCTAGGCAAGAGAGGCGAGGGATTCCGACAATTTTTAGTGACATTGGATGGAGGCCGGATTGGCATCGGTGCGATGGCAGTAGGGATTGCGCAAGCTGCTTATGACAAAGCATTGAAATACGCGAAAGAGCGTAAGCAATTTGGCAAAGCGTTGGCGGAATTCCAAGTGACACAATTCAAGCTCGCCGATATGGCGCTTAAAATTGAACTTGCCCGTAATATGGTGTATAAAGCGGCTTGGTTGAAAGATCAAGGAAGGCCGTTCACGAAGGAAGCGGCCATGTGCAAGTTGTATGCTTCGGAGATTGCAATGGAAGTTGCTGACGAAGCAATCCAGATTCATGGCGGCTATGGCTATATGAAGGAGTATGAGGTGGAGCGTTATATGAGAGATGCAAAGCTTCTGGAAATCGGTGAAGGTACTTCAGAAATTCAACGGATGGTTATAGCCCGCCAAATCGGTGTCATTTCCTGAAGGGAAAGAAAACAGTCGAAAGTTTGTCGAAATTGTCACAAAGAGCGAATTCTGCATGGATAACTCTTTCAGTTTTTCACCGGATACAGTACAATAATAGTTGTGCACTGTATAATTTTACAGAATAGATCCTGGTGAAGGAGGGTAATTCATTGAAAAACAATCCTGTTGTACCATTTATCCTGATATTCGCGCTTGGATTAGGACTCATTTTCTTCATGTCTCTTTACGGGGTCGATCAGAAGAAAGAAATTGCTGGGGCGGATGAAGAAGGAAAAACGGAAGAAACGGCGTCTAATGCTGAAGAGTTTGATCCAGAAGGATTCACTCAACAAAAATGTATCGCTTGCCACGGTGGAGACTTGACTGGTGGAGCGGGACCAAACCTTCATGGTCTATCCGAATCAAAGGAAAAGATTCACGAAATCATTAAGAATGGTCAAGGCGGCATGCCTGCTTTCGGTGGTCAAATTTCCGATGAGCAAATTGATCAGTTGGCAGACTACATCTTAACGCTTAAATGAGAAAAGGAGTCACCCGATGTGCAGCAGCATATCCGGTGGCTCTTTTTAATGTCGGGAGATGCAACGGAAAACGACATAATATACAATGGAAAAGGAAAGGTGGAGGTTTTTTGAATCCATTAAAATTATCGGAACGACTAGCGACAGTCGCTTCATTTATTGAAAAAGGAAGCGTATTAGCTGACATTGGCAGCGATCACGCCTATTTACCGTGCCACCTTGTTAAGACTGGTGCCATTGATCGCGCTGTTGCAGGAGAAGTGGCCAAAGGGCCGTATGAATCGGCGGTGGCGAATGTAGCAAAGGAAGGGCTTTCGAATGCCATTACGGTTCGGCTTGCAAATGGTTTGGCTGCATTGCAGGCGGAAGATAACGTTGAGACAATTACTATAGCCGGAATGGGCGGAACTTTGATTGCCGGAATACTGGAGGACGGAAAGGCAAGGCTGGAAGGCGTCAAACGTATCATTGCACAGCCGAATATCCATGCGATCGCAATCCGTTCTTGGTGCATGGACAACGGCTGGACACTTGTGGATGAGCGTATTTTGAAAGAAGACGATAAGATTTATGAAATCCTCGTGCTAGAACAGGGGCAGGGGACGTTTTCTGAGCTGGAACTGCTTGTCGGTCCTTTTTTGCTGGCTGAAAAATCGCCAGTATTTATTGAAAAGTGGACGCGGGAGCTGGAGGAATGGAAACGGGTTCTCCGTGCTATCGAAAATGCAGGACATTCGGACGAAGCTTTCGCAAAGAAGTCTCAATTGCAATCGAAAATTGAAATGGTAGGGAAGGTGCTGTCAAATTGAAGAAAGTGAACGGTCATGAGATCATCACCCTTTTTGAGCAATGGGCGCCAAAACGGTATGCGGAAGATTGGGATCCTGTCGGCCTGCATATCGGGCAGTTGAATCGGCCAGTCAAAAAAGTATTGGTGACGCTGGATGTTAATGAAGCTGTCGTATCAGAGGCGATTGAGAAGGGGGCAAATTTAATCATCGCCCACCATCCGCCCATTTTCAAACCAATGAAGTTTTTGTGGACGGATACGCCACAGGGACGTTTGATAGAAAAATGCATAAAGAACGACATTGCTGTGTATGCGGCGCACACTAATTTGGACGTAGCACCCGGTGGAGTAAATGATTTGCTGGCGGCTCGCTTAGAATTGGAAAACACGATTGTTATGGAGCCAACAATTCACGACCCTTTGTACAAGCTGGCTGTTTTTTGTCCGGTTGATCATGCGGATCGACTCCGGGATGCATTGGCGAAGGCTGGCGCAGGGGCGATTGGTGATTATGCCGGTTGCAGCTTCACAACGACAGGAACTGGACGATTTGTTCCTGCCGAAGGAGCAAATCCGTTTATCGGGGAAATCGGGAAATTGGAGGAAGTGGCCGAAGAACGGATCGAAGTTGTGATGCCTGGAACTCTGCGTACAAAAGTGTTGAAGGCAATGCTGGCCGTCCATCCTTATGAAGAGCCCGCATATGACTTTTTTGTGCTCGATCAAAGGACAAATGAACTGGGATTAGGAAGAGTCGGCGAACTACAGGAGAGCATGTCACTTGCTCAATTTGCAGAGCATGTTAAGCGGACGCTCGATGTCCCGTCTGTCCGAATTGTCGGGGATATGGAGAAGCCGATCCGGAAAGTCGCAGTTCTTGGCGGCAGCGGGCCCAAATATATCAATTCTGCGAAACGGAGAGGCGCAGATGTTTTCGTAACTGGAGATATGGATTTCCATACTGCCCAAGATGCAGAAAATATAGATTTGGCAATTGTCGATCCAGGTCATCACGTAGAAAAAGTCATGATAACCGGGGTAGCGGACTATATGCAAAAGCTCTGTGCGGATAAAAAGTTCGATGTCACGTTCATTCCTTCCGACATTCAAACGGAACCTTTTCGTTTCGTATAAAAGATAGTCTGGAAATGCACTCATTCGAGTAAATTAAAAAGCTGCCTCCTCTTTGAGAAAAGGCAGCTTTCATCTTCTCCAGATGATTGTACGGCATTATAATTTTGCGTAAGGCTCGATTCGATTAACAGGAGTCGGATTTTTGATTTTTGGAAGTATCTTTTCCAGTTTGAATTTGCGTTCCGGATTGTGTGTAGAAGGATCTTCTGGATTGAATTGCTCCAGAAACGCGATCACTTCCCGGACTACAATGGTCGGGGTGGAAGCTCCGGCAGTAACGGCGACAGTTTCGACCCCGTGTAACCAGTCAATTTCAATTTCTGCTACATCGGAAACACGATAAGCTGGTGTACCGGCGATTTCCACAGACACCTGTGTCAAGCGGTTTGAGTTATTGCTTTTAGGATCACCCACCACAATTAGAAGATCAGCTTCTCCTGCTTGCTCAGCGACAGCTTCCTGTCTTACTTGGGTCGCAAGGCAAATTTCCTTATGAACTTCAATGTGTGGATACTTTTCCTTCAAAGCATCCATAATATGGGCAACGTCCCACTGACTCATAGTCGTTTGATTTGTCACGAGCAGCTTCTTGTTGTCAATCGTCGTCTTCTCAACATCTTCTACCGTTTCAATTAAATGAACGGCATTCGGTGCAATGCCGATTGCGCCTTCTGGTTCCGGATGATATTTTTTCCCGATATATATAATCTCGTATCCTTCTGCCACTTTTTCTTCTATCAAATGATGGGTGACAGAGACATCCGGACAAGTTGCATCAATCGAGACAAGTCCTTTCCTGCGGGCCAGTTCACGAACTTCAGGAGAGACGCCGTGTGCTGTGAAAATAACGGTGCCCGTTTCCACTTTGTTCAGGATATCAAGGCGGTCTTTGCCGTCGAGTGTGATAATTCCATCCTCTTCGAAGGCATCAGTAACGTGTTTATTATGAACAATCATGCCCAAGATATAAATGGGCCTTGGTAATGTTTTGTCGAGCGCTGCATTTCTTGCAATTACCATTGCATCGACAACCCCGTAGCAATAGCCCCTCGGGGAAATCTTTAATACTTTCATCGAAACTCACTCCTCTAATGGGCTCTATGTCCATTATAGTTGGAGTTGAACGGAGTTTCAAACTTATATCGTTGGAGGCTGGAAAATGCGTGGTGTGGAAACCCCTGCAGCAGCGCGGGCCGCTGCCCTTGGCGCTGCCGCCGCTGCTGCGTTTGCTGCGCCTTGCGCGGCAGTGCCGGCTGATGGAATCGATTGGAACCCTTTATATAATTTCCACATCGCCGGCAAGTTTTGAATCATGGGAGCAAATTGCTGGATCAGCGGAGCGTATTGTTGCGCCGTATTCATGAAACGATTTGCAGTCTGCATGTACATCTCCATTTTGGATGTGTTTTGACCAGGTGCTCCTTGGCCTGCGGCGCCAAATTGATTTCCCATGCCTGGGCCTGGGAAAGGCTGTCGAGGCATTGGCTGGTTTCCGGGCTGGAATTGTGGGCCAAACCCGGATGGTCTCATGGCAATTGGGGATGACTGCTGTTGCCGCATGAATGGATAGAAGGATTGATATCTCATTATGAACCCCTTTCTTTTCATTGGTTTTGACCTTCACGCTATATAGTATGCGAAATTCACTTACGGCGGAACGGAATCATGCTACAATAAGAGTATGTTAGGAGGCATACAATGTCTAAATATACAGATTATCAATTTAAACCATTTTTACGGGATGCCATTTCCCGTCTCGGTTTTATCGAACCGACACCAATACAAAAAGAGATGATACCACTCATTCTCAAAGGGTCGAAGGCAATTGGCCAAGCACATACCGGAACAGGAAAGTCGCATAGCTTCCTTATTCCGATTGTCGAGAGAATGGAGATAGATACTGAGCAGCTCCAAGCTGTCATTACGGCTCCTACACGTGAGCTGGCGACGCAGTTGTTCACAGAGCTGAACAAACTGACAGAAGGAACGGAAATACGGAGCGCTTTGCTGATCGGTGGAACTGACAAGCAGAGAACAATCGGTAAACTGAAGTCGGCTCCACATGTTGTCGTCGGAACGCCAGGTCGGATTCGAGATATGGCGGATAATGGAGCACTAGGAGTCCACACAGCTTCCATTCTCGTAATTGATGAAGCCGACTTGGCATTTGACATGGGCTTCATTGAAGATATCGATCAGTTTGCAGCACGGATGCCAGCTAATCTGGAAATGTACGTTTTTTCAGCTACTATTCCTGAAAAGCTGAAGCCCTTCCTTGCGAAATATATGGATTCTCCGGTCCATATCCAAATTGGCAAACGGAAACCTTTAACAGAAGGCATGCATTATTCGCTCGTTCCGGTTCGTTCGATGGACCGGAAGAAGAAGCTGCTGCAGGTTTTGAACGGGATTAATCCGTATTTAGCTATTGTTTTCACGAATACAAAGCAACATGCGGATGAAATAGCTGATTACCTCTCGGGACATGGCATCAAAGCTGGCCGTATCCATGGAGATCTCACGCCGCGTGAAAGAACGCGCATGATGAAGCAAGTGCGCGATTTGGAATTCCAATATATTGTTGCGACCGACTTGGCGGCCAGAGGTATAGATATTCCAGGCGTCAGCCATGTCATTAACTATGAATTGCCGGAGGATCTGGAGTTTTTCATTCACCGGGTAGGCCGGACGGCGCGTGCTGGATTAGAAGGAATCGCCATTACGTTATACGAGCCTTCTGAAGATGATAAAATTGTGCAAATTGAAAAATTAGGCATTCCATTTATCCATGAAGATATAAAGAACGGCGAATGGCAAGAAGTGAAGGAGCGCCATGCACGAAAAAGAAGAGTCAAAGAAACGGACGATCTTGATCGGAAAGCGGCTTCCTATGTCAGAAAGCCGGATAAAGTGAAACCGGGCTATAAAAAGAAAATGGCCAGAGAGATGGAAAGCTTCAAAAAGAGGGAAAGGAGATTGAAACGTAAAAAATGACACAGCAACCAATCCTGTTAGGATCCCACGTATCGATGAGCGGCAAAGAGATGTTGCTCGGTTCAAGCAAGGAAGCTGCAAGTTATGGGGCAAGCACGTTTATGATATATACAGGTGCTCCTCAAAATACGCGAAGAAAACCGATAGAGGAATTGAATATTGAGACCGGACAGCTCCATATGCAAGAAAATGGAATGTCAAATATTGTGGTACATGCACCGTATATAATCAATATCGGCAATACGACCAAGCCGGAAACTTTTCGCCTGGGAGTGGATTTCTTGCAGAAGGAAATCGAGCGGACAGCGGCCCTTGGAGTCAATCAGATTGTACTTCATCCAGGTGCCCATGTAGGGGCAGGTGCAGAAGCTGGAATTGCCAAGATCATTGAGGGATTAAATGAAGTCTTGTCCGATGATTCAACTGTGCGGATCGCCTTGGAAACGATGGCCGGAAAAGGAAGCGAGTGCGGCAGGAATTTTGAGGAGCTCGCGCGGATAATCGACGGCGTCTCAAACAATGAGCGCTTGTCTGTCTGCTTCGATACGTGCCATGTGCACGACGCGGGATACGATATCGTAAACGATTTTGATGGAGTTCTGGATGAATTTGACCGGATTGTTGGCAAAGACCGAATTTCCGTTATCCATGTCAATGACAGCAAAAACGAATGCGGCGCTATGAAGGATCGCCACGAGAACATTGGCTTCGGCCATATCGGGTTTGAGCCTTTATGCTATATCGTCCATCATCCAGAGTTTCAATCGGTTCCAAAAATATTGGAAACTCCATTCATTGGGACAGATGCCAAAAATAAAAAGGCTCCATATGAAAAAGAGATTGAAATGCTCCGGACAAAAACATTCCAAAGTGAATTGCAAACTGTTTGAAGCAACTCTAGAACAACTAAATGACCGGTTATTATTCATTAGAAAGCAGTAGAGGAGAATCCGTAAAAAGATTCTGCTCTACTCCTCTAATCCGGTTACATCAAATCCAAATAACTTCTAAATAATTCTTCTCCTTTTTTCTCCCCGACTGCTTGCTTCACTTTGGTGATAAAGCTTTCCGGTACGCCGGAAAACAGCCAGTGAAACGAAATCTCATCTAACAAGGGCCGTAACGCTTGGATTTCCTCTGCATTTAGTGAAATGCCATGCGTACTGGCTAGCTGTTGCGCTTCTTCAACGCTGCACGTTTTCAATTGATTGATAAACTGAAGTAATTCCAAATTACACCATTCCTTCTCAATATGTTGTCAGAAGACCGAAATTCCGCTATACTACATAGGCAACAAATCGTAACGGTTACTATTCATTTGTGGATAGTTTATGGCTGGTTTACGCGATACCGCCTGTTTTGATAGAGAGGGATTTGTCTATGAAGAATACAATTATTGAATGCAAGGATGTCAGTTTTACGTATGACCATACGGATGTCCTTGAACATATATCATTAGAAGTCAAGGAAGGGGAATTTTGGGCCTTAATTGGACCGAATGGTTCGGGTAAGTCTACGCTGATCAAGCTTATTTTGGGTTTGATAAAACCAAGCAGCGGTTCGATCAAACTGTTTGGCGAAGAGATGTCATCCTTTCGTCAGCGTGAGCGGATCGGATATGTTTCCCAAAAGTCGAATGCGTTTAATTCGGGTTTTCCGGCCACTGTCTTAGAAGTAGTCCGAAGTGGTTTGACCCGTAAGACCGGCTTATTCAAGCGCTTTACAAAAAGGGACGATCAGCAGGCAATGGAAGCTTTAAAAATTGTCAAGATGGATCCATATCATTCCCGCCCGATCGGTGAACTTTCCGGTGGCCAACAGCAACGGGTCTTCATTGCCAGAGCGCTCGTCGGAAAACCAGATCTCCTTATTATGGATGAACCGACAGTAGGGATCGACCAGCAAAATATCGCGTCTTTCTATTCTATGCTTCAAACGCTCAACCGTGAACATGGAATTGCCATTCTCCTCGTGACTCATGAGATTGATATTGTCACCGATCTAGCCTCGCATGTCGCATGCCTGAATCGGACGATTCATTTCCATGGAGTACAGTCTGATTATAAGAAGATGGACGATATCGACATCTCCAACTGGTATGGACATCCAGTGCGCAGAGTCCATCAAAGTGATCGGGAGGCGGAAAGATGATCGAAGCCATTTTTAATTATGAATTTCTTCAAAATGCATTTTTATCGGGTATTATCATTGGTATCATCGCTCCATTGCTTGGCTTGTTTATTGTTGTCAGGCGTCTGGCGCTTATTGCGGACGCATTGAGCCATGTGGCCCTGGCCGGGATAGCGGGAAGTCTGTATTTGAGCCAGCAGGTGTTGTTCTTGTCGGCGCTGAATCCTATATATCTAGGAATGGCCGCGGCGGTGGGCGGCTCCTTATTAATCGAGCGGCTACGGGGGGCTTATCGTCATTTCGAGGAACTGGCCATCCCGATCATCCTGTCAGCAGGCATCGGAGTTGGTGCAATCTTTATTTCCCTCGCCAAGGGGTTTGGGACGGATCTTGTCGGATATTTGTTCGGCTCAGTCTCTGCGGTAAGCCGGCAAGACTTAGGGATTGTCGCTTTTATTGCGCTTTGTGTCATCGGATTCGTCTATTTCTTTTATAAGGAATTGTTTGCCCTTTCGTTCGACCGGGAGTATGCAAAAGTTTCTGGCGTGCAGGGGAAATTGATCCAAACAATCTTTATGATTATCGTAGCACTTGTCATTGGGGCTTCCATGAGGATTGTCGGGATCTTGCTTGTTTCCTCTTTGATGACATTGCCGGTTGCTGCTGCAATCCAATTGGCAAAGAGTTTTAAAGGGGCTATGCTCTATTCGATCGCCATAGGTGAATTGTCTGTCCTGATTGGTTTGGTTTCCGCATATTATTTGGATATCGCGCCTGGTGGTACAATCGTTATTACATCAGTCATCATTTTATTGCTTGTATTACTCTTTAAAAAGACGTGGCAGAAAATGGTCAGAACAAAAGGGGAGGCGGATGTGGTATGACACTTGATGAAGCATGGAGAATCTTATCCGAACATCAATTTAAACGGACAAAAAACAGAGAGACGCTGCTTGAATATTTTGCAGCGCATGACAAATATATGTCGGCCATGGAAGTCCGTAATTTTATGGCTCAGGACAATCCCGGAATCAGTTATGACACAATCTATCGTAATTTGGCGACGTTTTCCGAACTTAAGATTTTGGAAGAGACCGAATTGAATGGCGAACGGCATTTTAGAATGCAATGTGATGCAAAGAATCATCATCACCACTTTATTTGCACGGAATGCGGCAAAACGAGAAGCATTTCCCATTGTCCCATGGAAATCGTAACCGATGAGCTGTCAGGCTATGAAGTGGAAGGCCATAAATTTGAGATATACGGCAAATGTCCAATTTGTATAACTTAAAGAAAAAAGGGCATGTGCTCTCCTTTATTTGGAGAGCACATGCCCAATTAGATTGTAGAGAACCTAGTAACTTCGGAGTTTGCCTGTAATCTTTTTTTTCTATGAAAGAAGGGTGAACATGCTGTTGCTTTCTGTTTGTCACTCTGTAAATAAAATACGAAAAAAGGGCTGAGCCAGAAAGACTTTTCTGGTCCAACCCTTTTTCTTATATTGTTTGTTTAATCGGGAAGAGGCGTTTCAACCATTGATCTGCTTCGTTCCAGTCTGTGACCCGAATGACTCCCTCGGGTATAGCGGAACGATTATAGGGTGTGTCAAATAAAAACACAGGGATGTTCAGCTCTTCATGAAGAGCGACCGCGTTATCATGCTTATCTTCAAAAAAACAATGGACACCAAATTGTTTGGCGGCCTCAATCTTATGGTGGCTGCCAATCAGCTCGATATGGTCATACGGAATTTCTTCTCGCTGAAACCAATCCACTGTACAATCCATGACATTTTCACCGCGAGCGGAAATATAGAACAGTTCAAATGTCTCTTGCCATTTGGATAAGATGTCTTTCGCAAATTCTTGGGCAGGGGAGGTTCTGTAAATATGCTCCTCCGCCTGCCGGTACCACTCGTAGAACTCGGCTTCTTCGACATCAAACGCTTTTGTCAGGTCGTACTCTTTAATTTGATCGAGCACCAGATTGCACCCAAACCGTTCATTAATATGTGGCAGCAGCGATGTCGGGCAGGTAACCGTTCCATCGATGTCGATGCCTAGACGGAATCGCCTCATTCAACTGATCCACCTGAAAGCTGTAATTCCTCTTGACGTTTCTTTTCGAAGTATTCCGCTGCGATTTTATCAATTTCCATTTTCAATTCTTCGACCATTGTCTCTTCCGGTACTTTACGGACTGTTTTCCCTTTCATGAACAAAAGTCCTTCGCCGCGTGCGCCTGCAATACCGATGTCTGCCTCACGTGCTTCACCAGGTCCGTTGACGGCACAGCCAAGCACTGCCACTTTAATAGGGGCTTTAATAGTGGAAATGTACTCTTCCACTTCATTGGCGATGGAAATCAAGTCGATTTCAATCCGGCCGCATGTCGGGCAAGAAATTAATGTTGCCGCGTTGGATGAAAGGCCGAACACTTTCAGCAATTCCCGCGCCACTTTTACTTCCTGCACTGGGTCAGCACTGAGCGATACGCGCAGTGTATTCCCGATGCCGGCTGAAAGCAATGTTCCAAGTCCAGCAGCACTTTTAATGGAACCAGCAAACAAAGTTCCGGATTCCGTGATGCCTAAATGCAATGGATAATCAAAAGCAGCAGCGGCTTTTTTATATGCTTCCACCGCCAAATTGACATCCGATGCTTTCAGGGAAACGATAATGTCGTGGAAATCAAGGTCTTCTAAAATCTTGATATGGTGCAGGGCACTCTCTACCATGCCGTCCGCAGTGGGATAGCCGTACTTTTTCAAAATGTGTTTTTCCAAGGAGCCCGCATTAACTCCAATACGGATCGGAATCCCTTTCGCTTTGGCTGCCTTAACGACCGCCTCCACTTTTTCCTGGCGTCCGATATTTCCTGGATTGATCCGGATTTTATCCGCTCCTTGCTCGATGGCGATTAATGCTAATTTATAATCAAAATGGATATCTACAACTAAAGGGATGTTGATACGTTTCTTAATCTCTCCGATTGCATAAGCTGCCCGTTCATCAGGGCAAGCGACCCGCACAACTTGGCATCCGGCTTCCTCGAGGCGCAGGATTTCCGCGACTGTTGCATCCACATCATGTGTTTTTGTTGTCGCCATACTTTGAATGAATAGCTCGTTGCTTCCGCCGATTGTCAGATTGCCGACTTTGACGGGACGTGTTTTCGATCTGTGTATCATTTCACTCATTTATGTTCTCTCCTTAAAAACTCGTATCTACCTACTCATTTTATCAATCAACCTGATAAAAAGAAAGGAACAGTACTTGGAATTGCTTTATTCACATAGATTGACGGAATTTGTCGACACTGGCAACTTGACTGACAGTCCGCCAATCAATTCCTGGTTTTGTAAGTAAGGATTGAGGGAATAGAAAGTGGATAAACGCTCTACAAACGAAAGGTTTGGATCCGGATATAAAGCGAACAGTGATTCAATTGTATCCCCATCAATCGTCTTGACCTGGATGACAGCCTGCTTGTCCTCTTCGCAAGGTATTTCCTCTGCAAAGAAAGAAGCGAGTGGAATCGTGCCGTCTGTCAGATCCTCTTTAAGAATGTGAAAAATAAGAAACAGGATAATGGCCGCAAGTAAAGTTCTCATCATATATCCCCCCTGCGGGAAATATATGCGC
>NZ_BQYK01000001.1:188360-215993 GCF_023168145.1 Sporosarcina sp. NCCP-2222 | reverse complement strand
TGCCATGCCGGAAATGAATCCAGCACTAACGTGACAAGAAGCGGAACAGTTACAGAAATTGCCGCGGTCCTCCAAATATGGCGATATTCCGCTTTGCGCTGCATAAGCATGGCAATTAACAGCCCGGCTAGTCCGAAAAGGCTTATTCTGACGAAAATATAAAACGTCGTTATGACAAATTGTAAGACGAACGCTATCGGATAGAGTAGCCATCCGATCGTTCGGCTGTATTCCATCAGTTCTGGTGAAGCCTCGAAAAGACTTACATCTCCGAAAATGAATCTAGTAAATGATATAACTGTATAAATGCCAATGAACAGAAAAACATATTGAATGACTTTGCCAATCGGCAACAGTCTGAAAGCCGCAAGTTTTTTTGGTTCCTTTAAAGCGGCTAGAAACAGTTGATGGAATTTCAATTGTGCTCCTCCTTTATCTATAAATAGTCTACCATAAGCAAGCGGGTCAAATGATGGATAGTAAATTCGACAGATTGATGTCTTTTGTCGAACGAATTGTAAAGGCTATGTAAAGATTCTCCTCGTTCTATTTACAATTCGTTAATACTATCAACATAATGGAATCGATACATATTCAGGATGATGGAGGTTGACGTGTTAATGGAGGTAAATTGGCAAGAAATGATCTTCCAATTCGTTGGTGGACTGGGGATATTCCTTTTTGCTATTAAATATATGGGGGATGGTCTGCAGAAGGCCGCAGGGGACAGGCTACGTTCCATCTTAGACCGCTTTACGACCAATCCGTTCATGGGCGTGCTGAGCGGTATTATCGTCACTGTTCTGATCCAGTCAAGCTCAGGAACGACTGTTATTACAGTTGGGCTTGTCAGCGCCGGATTTATGACGCTTAGACAGGCGATCGGTGTTATAATGGGTGCCAATATTGGGACGACCGTTACGGCATTCATTATCGGCCTGGATGTTGGGGCATATGCGCTTCCGATTATGGCGTTCGGTGCATTTCTCATTTTCTTCATTAAGAAAAGTTCGATTAAAAGCTTAGGGGAAGTCATTTTCGGTTTTGGAGGGCTCTTTTTAGGCTTGGAACTGATGAGTAATGGTATGAAGCCGCTCCGATCATTGGAGGCATTTACGGATATTACATTATCCATGAGCGATCACCCATTGCTCGGCGTTGTAGCAGGAACTGTTTTTACACTGGTCGTCCAAAGTTCAAGTGCAACTGTTGGTATTCTGCAAGGATTATATGCGGAGAATTTGGTTGACTTAAAAGGGGCGTTGCCGATTTTATTCGGTGATAACATAGGAACAACCATTACTGCGATACTTGCAGCGCTTGGTGCATCTGTTGCGGCACGTCGCGCAGCAGCGACTCATGTTCTTTTCAATGTTGTCGGAACGATTATTTTCATGATTTTACTTTATCCATTCACGATGTATGTCGAGTGGCTCAGCGGCGTGTTGAATTTGGAAAGCAAAATGCAAATTGCATTTGCACATGGTTCATTCAACGTCGCCAATACGATTATCCAGTTTCCTTTAATCGGCGCGTGGGCATATTTCGTCACGAAGCTTATTCCGGGCAAAGATGTTACGATTGAATATAAGCCGAAACACTTGGATCCAAATTTCATTACACAATCTCCAGCTGTCGCAATCGGACAAGCGAAGGAAGAAATTATCCGCATGGGTGATTTTGCAGTACAGGGCTTGGGAGAGACGTTTGAATATCTAAAGACTAGCAATAAAAAGCATGCCGAAACCGCATATCAGATTGAAGATGCGATCAACAATCTGGACAGAAAAATAACAGACTATCTAGTTGAGATTTCAGCGGTTAATATTTCGCCTATTGAGTCAGCACGACATGTCATGCTGATGGATACGGTACGGGATATTGAACGGATCGGAGACCACTTCGAAAATATTATTGAACTGATCGATTTCAGGGAAATGAATCGCGTCAAACTGACAGAGGATGCTTTGGATGATTTGACTGAGATGTTCACTTTGACAATTGAAACAGTAGGAAAGGCCGTAAAGTCACTCGACTTGAATGATACGGAACTTGCCCGGGCGGTGGCAGAGCAAGAGGATTTGATCGATAAGATGGAAAGAAAGTTCCGCAAAAACCATATTGTCCGTTTGAACGGCGGTCATTGCTCCGCACAGGCGGGTATCGTTTTCGTCGATATCGTATCCAATTTGGAGCGGATTGGCGACCACGCAGTAAACATAGCGGAAGCTGTACTAGGCAAGCGGGCATAAAAAAGGAGCGATTTGTATGGAATGGATCGGCTGGATTGTCGCGATTATCTTTTTTCTAGTGGCGTTCGCTGGATTGATCTATCCGATCATTCCATCAGTTGTATTCATTGTTGGCGGATTTCTGCTATATGGCTGGATTGTGTCCTTTGACGAAATGAATTGGTTGTTTTGGCTTATCCAAATCCTCTTTGTTGTCCTTCTTTTCTCTGCGGACACATTGGCCAATCTGGTCGGTGTCAAAAGGTTTGGAGGATCCAAAGCCGGTATGTGGGGAAGTACAATCGGACTGCTTGCCGGTCCGTTTGTCATTCCAGTTGCAGGAATCTTGCTTGGCCCATTTATCGGAGCTGTCCTTGCAGAGTTGATAGTCTCCCGCTCAGGATTGAAGCAATCTCTTTTGACGGGTATCGGTTCACTTGTTGGTTTTTTGACTTCTGTTCTAGTAAAAGGTGGCATTATGCTTGTGATGATTGCCATATTTATTCTATTCGTTGCCAAATAGTTCATTTCAATTGATTGGATTTCTTAATTTTGATACTGTTAAATACGTAGGATAATTATTGAATCTATTGAGGAGGAATGGACAAATGGCTTACCAATTACCAGAACTGCCATACGCATACGATGCGTTGGAACCACACATCGACAAAGAAACGATGAACATCCACCACACAAAACACCATAATACGTACGTTACTAATGTGAATAACGCATTGGAAGGACATGACGATTTGGCTTCCAAATCAGTTGAAGAGCTAATTTCCAATATGGATGCAATTCCTGAGGATATTCGCACTGCTGTCCGCAACAATGGCGGCGGTCATGCAAACCATACTCTCTTCTGGCAAATCCTTTCGCCAAATGGCGGCGGTCAACCAACTGGAGCGCTAGCGGAAGCGATCGAAAAGAAATTCGGCAGCTTTGACGCGTTCAAAGAAGAATTTGCAAAAGCAGCTACTACTCGCTTTGGTTCAGGATGGGCATGGCTTGTACTTAACAATGGCGAGCTTGAAGTCATCTCGACTCCAAACCAAGACAATCCATTGATGGAAGGCAAGACGCCTCTACTTGGCTTGGACGTTTGGGAGCATGCATACTACCTAAACTACCAAAACAGACGTCCTGATTATATTTCAGCGTTCTGGAACGTTATCAACTGGGATGAAGTTGCTAAGCGTTTCGAAAAGTAATAGATTATAGCAACCTGGCATGCATCTTGTTCGTCAAGATGTATGCTTTTTTCTTTTTGAATGATATAATGCAATAGGTTTTATGAAAAGAACGATTGGGGGGAGACTGGTGAAAAAGCCGATGCGCAAAACAGATCAGGCGAAAATACGGCAGCGCAAGCATATCGCGTTCAGGATGAACTTCTTGTTTTTTTCTATATTCATTCTGTTTTCTTTACTCATTCTCCGTCTCGGATATTTACAGATTGTCAAAGGCGAGGATTATAAACGCGAACTCGAACGGACGGAGGATATTGCGGTGAATACGAGTGTGCCGCGTGGCCGGATTTACGACAGGACAGGCAAAGTGCTCGTTGATAATGAACCGAAGAATGCCATTACATATACGAAGACAACATCCACCACATCTGCGGAAATGCTTGAAATCGCCAAAAAACTTGCCGAACTGATTGAGCAGGACACGAAACGGGTCACCATCGGGGATAAGCGGGATTATTGGATTCTGCTCCATCCCGAAGAAGCGGCTGAGAAAGTTCCCGCAAAAGAAGTAGCTAAAATTCGTAAAAAAAATGAACAAATGACGGATAAAGAGATTCAGAAAATCGTTAACCAATTGACGCGTGAACGAATTACCGAAGAAGAATTGGATTCCTTCTCAAAAGATGAATTGGAAGTGCTGGCAATCTATCGAGAAATGATGTCGGGTTACGCATACTCACCACAAATTATTAAAAGCGGCAATGTGACGGAACGAGAGTTCGCATCGGTTTCTGAAAGACTTAGTGAACTGCCTGGCGTCAATACGACAACCGATTGGGAGAGGGTGAGACTATCCGATAATACGATTATTGGATCGACAACTACACCGATCCGAGGGATTCCTCGAAACCGCCTCGACTATTTCCTGGCGAGGGATTACTCACGGAATGATCGAGTTGGAGTCAGTTATTTGGAGCAGTATTACGAAGAGCTGCTGAAAGGCCAAAAGACGATTGTCAAAAACGTGAAGGACCGGACTGGCCGTGTGGTTGAGACGAAGACGGTCAGAGAAGGAGAGCCCGGCAAAGACCTTGTCCTTTCCATGGATAGTGATTTGCAGGAAGCACTCGAGCAG
Source organism: Sporosarcina sp. NCCP-2222 (assembly GCF_023168145.1). Classification (GTDB taxonomy): domain Bacteria; phylum Bacillota; class Bacilli; order Bacillales_A; family Planococcaceae; genus Sporosarcina. Next base: position 211,437 of record NZ_BQYK01000001.1, on the reverse strand, counting down.
CTTGTCTCCGACAAATTGTTAAATTTGAAAAAAATGAGTACATCCGGCTTGCTGGATCGTGCGTTTCTCGTCATGATGGATCCGAATAACGGGGAAGTGCTTGCTCTTGTCGGTAAACAACTAGTGCAAGATGAACAAACCGGCAAATGGGAAGTCCGGGACTACGCATTTGGAACGTTCACTTCCGCTTATGAAGTTGGTTCCACTGTCAAGCTGGCAACCGTTCTGACAGGATACAGCCAAAACGTACTTAAAATCGGGGAAGTTAAAATAGACGAACCTATCTATATTGGCTCCCAGGTAAAACGCTCCCTTTTCAACCAAAACGGCAGAGTGGCCATCAGTGACATCGAAGCGCTCGGAAAGTCCTCCAACGTGTACATGTTTAAAATTGCCATGGCTCTTGGAGATGCGGTTTACCGTCCGCATAAAGGGCTCCCTATTAACATTGAAGGATTCGAACGGCTACGCCAGTCGTATGCTTCTTTCGGGCTTGGCGTAAAAACTGGCATCGACTTACCAGGTGAATACGCAGGTTTTACAGGCACAGAGACCATTTCAGGTAAATTGCTTGACTTTGCAATCGGCCAGTTCGATACTTATACGCCTTTGCAATTAGCCCAATATGTATCCACGGTTGCTAATGGTGGTTATCGCGTTGCGCCGAAAGTGTTGAAAGAGGTACGTGAACCGTCTCCTGATGGAGAAACTTTCGGTCCATTAATTCAAGAATCCGGAACATCGGTCCTCAACAGAATTCCGAATACGGACGCAGAGATCGAACAAGTGAAAAAAGGGATGCTATATACGTATAGCCCTCGGGGAACAGCACCTAATTTATTTGCGAGTGCGGACTACACAGTGGCAGGGAAGACGGGGACAGCCCAGTCGGCATACTATGATGGTACGGACCGCAGTAAATATGGAACGAAGACTGTCAACTTGACCCATATTGGCTATGCGCCAGTCGAAGAGCCGGAAGTCGCTTTTTCAGTTGTCATTCCAAATATCTCAACAAATCGTAGCAAATATCCTCATACGAGCAATGAAATCGCACGGGAAGCACTGGATATCTATTTCGAGCTTAAGAAACAGAGGCTAACGGAAGAGCAGCCTGTCACTTCGGAATTAAAGATTGACCGTCAGAAAGAAAAAAAGGAAGAGGATAATAAAAGCGTCGAACGGTAAAACGTCCGACGCTTTTTCTTATTTTGCCTTCGTAATGATGGAAGCGAGGGTCTTGAGATCCATAGTAGAATCGACCTCATACTCGCCGACCTGAATCCGGCCGGATAACCCTTTTTCTTGCAAATAGCGATCAAACTCCGCAGCACTTTGAATAATGCCAGCCCGTTCCAAGCGCGAAGAGATCTTAGTGGAAACAGCTCCCGGCTCGATGGTAAGAATGGTTTTAGTCATTTGGCCATCTGTAGGAGAGGTTGCAGCATCCTTAGCGGAGGTGTCCTTTTGCGTATTTGTAGGCTGGTCGACTGACGAGGTTCGCTGTGCGGTCGCCAGTTCCCTTTTTACCGCTTCCAGCTCCTGTTCTAGGGCTTTTATTTTCCCTGCTTCATTGACTTGAGGGCCGCCTGTTGAAGTGGGGCCTACAAAATAAAGAATGCCGCCTGCCAGAAGGCAGCCGATGCCTGCCGATCTAAAAATATCCCGCAGCATTTATCTAACCCCTCTCATGCGCAGCACTTCGACTACTTCTTCAGTTGGAAGGGAAGAGCGTTTTGAAATGTCGGCAATTGAATATCCTTGAGAGTGGAGTGAGAGAATTTGATTGACAATGATTTCATGAACGGGTTTTGAACTAGTTTTTGTTTTGGGGCCAATGCCTGGATTGACGTGTGTTACGCCGCCGATCATCAATTCCTCTTCGACTGCTTTCAGCCTTTTTTTCAGCTGATTTGTTTCCTGGTGCAAACTGATGGAGATGTTTTCGATATCCTCTGCATGTCTATGGGAGGAGCGTCCAAAAAAGAAAGAAAGCAAAACACATATGATGCCAACGATCAACAAAAGCAATATTAGGTTGTCCACTAGTATTCCTCCGGTAAAATAAACCTTTTCCACCATAGTACCACAACCAAAGGGCTAATGAAATTTCAAACTTTCCTCTGGACAATTACAGCAAATATGTTACAATTGAAAAGTCGTATAAATCATGCTCATATAAAGATTAAATGTATATTGCAATGAGTGGGAGGGACAACAATGCGCGTAAATATTACACTTGCTTGCACTGAATGTGGAGAGCGTAATTATATTTCGAAGAAAAACAAGCGTAACAATCCGGAACGCCTTGAAATGAAAAAATATTGCTCACGTGACAAGAAACAAACTTTGCACCGTGAAACGAAATAATGCTCATGCCAAAACCTTCACGGGTTTTGGTTTTTTATTTCGAAATGGGGGAATAAGATAATGGGTAAGTCGGTTGCTCGAAAAGAGGTCATGAGCCTATTAAAAGAGATGGAGCGGACTGTGTACGAAAAAAAGTCTGCTGCCATTTGCAAGAGGTTCATTGAATCGGATTATTTTGCACGTGCCCATACAATTGGTGTGACACTTTCTCGTTTTCCGGAAGTGGATACGAGACCGATTATAGAAGAGGGATGGCGCTTGGGAAAACGAATTGTTGTGCCAAGATGCTTGCCGTCTACAAGAGAGATGGACTTCAGGGAAATCACATCGTTTGATTGTTTAGAGACGGTTTACATGAATTTGAAGGAACCGATCGTCGAGCAGACAATTGCAGTCGATCGTTCAAATATAGATCTCCAGATTGTGCCGGGCGTCGTATTCTCAAATGAGGGGTACCGAATCGGATTTGGCGGCGGTTACTATGACCGCTATTTGCAGGAGTTTGCAGGAGATCTTGTTTCATTGGCTTTTGCATGCCAGACAGGAAAGCGCATTCCGGTGGAATCTCATGACATTCCTGTCGATACCATTATTACCGAAGAAGGCATTATCAGCTCTGTGAGGTCGTGAATGAATATGAAAAGCTATTATGATGTTTTACAATTTCTGAAACGATTCGGCACGTTCATTTATACAGGCGATTCGCAGTCTGATCTGGAAATGATGACGGCTGAACTGAAAGAACTGCATGATAACGGTTTGATTATGAAAGAAGATTACTTGAAAGCTATACTGATCTTACGGGCTGAATTACGGAACAAATGATATATTTCCATAAAACAATTGGAAGTTTCTTGTTCGAAAATGAAACTTTTTGGAATGTATTCCGTCTATATAGACAGTGCTAGTACAAATGGTTGGATGAGTACATTAGATTTAACAAGGCTAGAAAGGAAGAGAAAGAATGAAAAAAGCAACCTGGCCCAAACATTCCGTACTCCTTATTGCTATCGTTGCAACGTGGATTACAACCTATTTTGGTTACCATACAAGCTTTAATATGTCGATTGACAATGTTATGCAAGAGTTCATACTTTTCATGAACCCGCTCAGTTTTCTTTTATTCATTTACGGAATTGCGCTTTTCATGAAGAGCAGGAAGAAACGGAACATCTATATCTTTTCAGTCAGCTTGATCACCTCGATTCTTATGTTCGCCAATGCTGTATTTTATCGTTTCTTTAGTGATTTCATAACATTGCCATTATTATTTCAAACGAGCAACTTTGGTGATTTGTCTTCCTCCGTTACAGCGAATCTTCATTGGACGGATATCTTTTTCTTTAGTGATGTGATCATCGTCCTCTTGGCTATCAAGTTTATGAAGGTGCGAGACACAGTTTCTCTGTCTTCTGGACGCAAAATCGGCAGGAAATTGTATTTTGTTGTAGCCGCTACCGTGCTGATGGTTAACCTAGGCCTGTCAGAAGCGCAACGACCTCAACTGTTGACAAGAAGCTTCGATCGCGAGCTGCTGGTGAAAAACATTGGTACCTATAACTACCATCTTTACGATTTGTTTATTCAATCCAAAACACATGCGGAACGTGCTTTGGCGGATGGCAGTGAACTGACTGAAGTAGCCAACTATATTAATGCTAATTATGCAGAGCCAAACCCTGACATGTTCGGCGTTGCAAAAGGCCGTAATGTCATTATTGTTTCGCTCGAATCCTTGCAAAACTTTGTGATTAATAATGAAATGAACGGGCATGTTGTGACGCCTTTCCTCAATGAATTGACGAAGGATCCGGATACGTTCTATTTTAATAACTTCTATCACCAGACAGGTCTTGGGAAAACATCAGATTCCGAATTTATTTTGGAAAACTCTCTGTATGGCCGCAATGGCGGAGCCGTTTTCTTTACGAATAGCGGCAATACGTTTAACTCATTATCCGAACGACTTGGCCAGAATGGGTACTTCACGAGTGTCATGCATGCGAATAACCGCAGTTTTTGGAACCGTGATATTATGTACCAGGCCCTTGGTATTCAAAAATTCTATGACGTCGAAAGTTATCAGATCGGGGAAGGTCAAGCGGTTAACTGGGGTATGAAAGACATCCCGTTCTTCGATCAATCGGTCGAAATTATGAAAGATATGCCGCAGCCTTTCGCAACGAGAATGATTACACTGACGAATCACCATCCATTCGATTTGGATGAAGAAGATATGCTGATTCCGGCATATGATTCGAATTCGAACACATTAAACAAATACTTCCAATCGGTTCGTTACATGGATGAAGCGGTGAAGACGTTCTTCGATGATTTGAAGCAGAGCGGACTTTACGACAACTCCATCATTATCATGTATGGTGACCACTATGGTATTTCAGAAAACCATAATAAAGCGATGGGTATGTACTTGGATAAAGAGCTTACACCATTTGACAATGCGGAATTGCAAAAAGTGCCGATGTTCGTCCATATTCCTGGCTACGGTAAAGGAGAAGTAATGGATGAGTTGGCGGGTCAATTGGATTTACGGCCAACTATTCTGCATCTGATTGGCATTGATACAAAAGAAGATATGCAAATGGGAGCAGACGTTTTCTCGAAAGACCATGAACCGTTCGTCATTTTCCGTGATGGCCGTTTTGTAACAGACGATGCGGTTTATGCGCATGAAGTTTGCTACGATGTCAAGACTGGAGAGCCAACGGATGAATCGGTATGTGAGCCGTATATCAAGCGGGCCACGACTGAACTCGGATATTCCGACTTGATTATTAATGGAGACTTGCTGCGATTCACCGAAGATGGCCAAGAGAAGAAGCGGTTGAACGATAAGTAAGTATTGTTTATGATCTGCACGGACTCATGCCGTGCAGATTTTTTTTACCAATTCGCGGAAGGGAGGAGGAAGAGTCTTGATAAAAAAATTCATCCCGCTTATTATTCTTGGACTCGTTCTAACGGGATGCACTAGTAAGGAAGGACCGCCTGATGTGCAGACGGATGCAGAGACGGAACTGCCAAACGAGACGGATCAAACGGCAGAAGACACCTTGCAGACATTGCAGGTCCAGCCTGGGCATTTCCAGTATGTTGTGGACTGGCTGTCGGATAGGGAAATTGTCTATGTTGAGCAAGAAGAGAATACATATGCGATCAAAAGTTTTAATCGGTTAACAGGGAAGAGTGAGTTGATTGACCGGGAAGATTCTTTTATCAATGACGTACTTGTCCATCCCTCCAAAAAATACCTTCTCATACATACGAGCGATGATTCGGATTCTGCGACAGTCAAAATTATTGCGCTGGATGGAACCGTCCTTCATCAGTTGACGATTGATTCAAAGGAACTGTCGATTGAATGGAACGATATCGATGAAAAACTTGTCCTATTAACAGCTTTTCACGATGATTGGTCATTTGACCTATTTTATTTTGATGGACACGAAGAAGAGATGACCTCAATATCACTGGAGGATCCATTTCCAAAGTGGCTCGGGACAGAACAGCTCTTAACTTTGGGTGGAAATGGAGCAGTTTCTGCCTACCATATCAAGACGGAAGAAATTTCCGCTACAGGAATTTCGGGCGTTGTCCAATTTGAAACGTATTTTGATTCACTCCTAACGATGCAGCCGGGTGAGGAGGAGAAGGTCTTGCTGGAAATGAGAAATGGAGAAGGCGAGCTGGTGGGGAAAGTCGAAATGCCTGCGGTATCCAGTTTTTCAGGTCTTGTCATGCCGGAGATGGACTGGCTGTCTGCCGATGAAGTTCGAATGAAGGTCCCCACGGCCGGTGGAAAGCTGGATGAAATGACCGCGCCCTTCCAGTTGGCAGATATCCGAAGAGGCCAAGTCAATGTATTGATGGAAGATGTACCTGATGGCCCACTACACTGTTCTCCAGCAGGGACCTACTGCCTGACCGGCTATGAGGGAGAGGACGTATTAGATCTTGCGAAGAAGGAATTGACTAAGTGGTTGGAACAATAAAAAACATCCTTCAGCGAAGAAGGATGTTTTTTCGTACCCGTCAAATCGTTCGGATGATTAATGAAGTTTCGGCGGATAACCTTGGTAAACGATTGTCGCAACGGTGAAGGCACCGAAGATGACAACTGCGGCCAAATTGAAAACAATGCTTAAAATATTGCGTTCTTTGAAGCCTTGGACTGTACCGACCACTGCCAAAATAGCAACAAGACCAAAAATAACCATTAAAATGTTCATGTAGTAGACACTCCTTTCAAACAAGAAAAAATGAATGCCGATTAGCACAATATTCCCTTTCTATTGTACTGGCTATTATGATTTTTGTCGAGGTTAATTCATGACGATTGTTTGAACTCGGTCCCCAACTTGAGTAATATGATTTTAAGAGGAGGAATTTATTCATGAAAGTACATACGTATCCGTTAGGTCCTATTCAGACGAATTGCTATATTATTGAAAATGATAAAAAGGAATGCTTGCTGTTCGATCCAGGTGAAGAAGCAGAGAAAATTGTAAAAATCCTTCAAGACGCCAAGCTGACACCGATTGCGATTTTGCTGACACATGCCCATTTCGACCATATTGGCGCAGTGGATGACATAAGAGAACATTATAATATTCCCGTGTACCTTCATAAAGCAGAGGCGGCATGGATGAATGATCCAACACTAAACGGTTCTGCGCGCTATCCAGGTCTTCCGCGTATTGTTAATCGACCAGCGGATCGCTTGCTTAGTGAAGAGGGAGAGCTGCGTGTCGGATCGTTTACGATGGAAATCCGCCATGTGCCTGGACATTCGCCTGGCAGTGTGCTTTATTCATTCCCGGAGGAACGGTTTGCAATTGTAGGGGATACACTGTTTCAGCGGAGCATAGGACGCACCGATCTACCAGGTGGCGATACAAAAACGCTCCTGGACTCCATTCATTCGAAAATACTGACGTTGGATCCGGATTGTTTCCTGTTTCCAGGACACGGATCGTATACGTCGCCGGGTGAAGAGGAAGATACCAATCCATTCTTGCATGGTTTCGAGTAAGGTGAAATAAGAAATAAAAAAAACAGCCATTTGGCTGTTTTTTTACGCGCTCATTCGTGGCCGGCACCTGGTACGTGAATGAAAGTAGCATAATAGCTGAATCCGACCATGAAAATCATCAAGTAAGCCCCGAACATGTACATATACATACGCTCAGTAAGATTCAAGTATCCAAGCAACAGGAAGAAAATCGTACTAGCGACGAAGATGAGCGATGCAGGCAACATGCCGCCTACAAAGAACATAACTGCGAATACCCCTGTCCAGAAACCACATAGTTTGAACATGTTATCCATACGTGCGTCCCTCCTTAACGTAAAACAATACAATGATCTCACCATCATTATAAAGGATACTCTCTGCAAATGTAAACTTATATCGAATGGCATTGTGACAAAATGGTGTATTCTGCTATGTTGTGCGAAAATCGGGATTTGCGCCTAAAGAGCCTCTGAAAACTTCGTTTTGGGCGATTTCAGCCCTTGATAATTCGAGTTTGCCAAATATCATTCCCTAATCCTTGGAAGACATGTATACTGATTGTGAGACGGAAAGCGATCTTTCGTCATTGAAAGAGGGGTGTTGAATGGATAACCAGCAAAATATGATTGAAAAGAAGTGCTTTCTTCTGTTGGAAACGGCCATTGGACAAGACGTGACAGATATTCATCTCGTACCCCACGATGATGAATATGAAGTAGCTTTCAAACTTGGCGTAAAACTGAAGCGGACCGGTACACTTCCCCTCCAATTAGCGGCCCGTATGATTTCTTTTTACAAATACCTCTCTTCGCTCGATATTAGTAATCGGCGAAAACCTCAAAGCGGTTCATTCCATAAACAATTCAACAATGAAAACTTCTCGTTCCGAATATCAACCATTCCATCCATACATCTCAAAGAAAGTGTCGTTATCCGCTTGCAGAAGCATGATCGCATCGTTCCAATTGACTACTTGTGTAAAGAACGAAAATGGGCTGACCAGTTGCGACATGCAGTTTCAAATGAGCAGGGCCTCGTTATGGTGACCGGTCCGACGGGGAGCGGCAAAACGACAACTATCTATTCCCTTCTGGCACATTGTGTCAATGTATTGCAACGCCATGTCATCACATTAGAAGACCCAGTCGAAAACAATCATTCCCATTTGCTGCAAATCCAAGTGAACGAACAGGCAGGCATGACGTATGCTGCTGGTTTGCGCGCTATACTTCGTCATTCGCCAGATGTCATCATGATTGGTGAAATTCGTGATGCCGAGACTGCGAAAACAGCTGTCCAAGCGGCATTGACCGGCCATTTAGTCGTCACGTCAGTCCATGCCAAAGATGCCGTCGGCTGCTTCTATCGAATGTTGGATTTCGGTGTATCTCTAGAAGAATTGAGACAAACCGTCGTTTGCATTTCCTCACAGCGATTAATTGAAACAGCGGAGCATTCTTTGACTGCCCGATTTGACATCATGGACGCTGAACAGTTGGAACGAATCAAAGAATATGTAGGGAGAGGAGGAAGAATGGTGAGACCCACAGAAAGTGAAAATGTTTTTTTGAATTACGAACCAGGCAAACCATTCGTGAAACGGTCCTAATGAAATGGAGATTCCGTAGAAAAGAGACAGTGCTTGAGAACCAAGCTGCCTTTTTACGGCGTTTGGCGGAATTATTAAATCAGGGATATACGTTCCACGACAGTATCGTCATTCTGCTTCCTCATTATGTTCGTGATTATGAACCAATCTTGATCGTAGCAGAGAATGCCTTTCGGTCTGGACTGACTGTGACCCAGGTGCTGGAAGCGATCGGCTTTAAACGCACTGTGCTTTTGCCGGTTGCGATGTCCGAAGTGGATGGAACCTTAATTATCTCTCTTATAGAACTGGCCAGGCGATTGGAGTTGAAGGAATTACGGGATAAAAGATTAAAACGGATATTAATGTATCCTGCTTTTCTTTTCATCTTTATGGCTTTCCTTCTTCTACTGTTTAGACAGTTTTTCCTTCCAAATTTTCAAGCCTTAGCACAAACACGACAAGCAGAAATGAGTTTTACTTCACTCCTGCCGCTCATAGTCGGCAAAATTCCAGATGTGCTGCTCCTTTCTTTTACCGGGATGACTGTTGGGCTTTTCATCGTTAAAAAATGGTATGCCAAACTGACACCGGGGGAGAAAATTCGGAAACTGGTAAGAATCCCGGTGATAGGTTCATTTTTGCAGAAAACGAAAACATCCGAATTGACCGGAGAGATTGGCTCGTTGCTAAGGAGTGGCCTGCCGATCCAGGAGGCGTTGGCCATATTGGAAAACCAGCGATTAGACGGATTGATTGCGGAAATGGCAAGCAAATTAAAGCAGTATCTTATACAGGGCATCCCGTTCGAACAGGCTGTCCTTTTGACTGACGGGCTAGAGTCTAATTTGGCATCTTTTGCAAAGCATGGATCAGACACCGGCCATCTTGCGGAGGAATTAATCCTCTACAGTGCCCACGCATTCGAAACGCTGGAATCAGACATCTCAAAATGGCTGGCCGTCATCCAGCCTCTCTTATTTACGCTACTTGCCATTTGCATTTTGCTCGCATACCTGGCGATATTGTTGCCGGTGTACGGAATGATTGAAACGATGTGAGGAGGAATCAGTTTTGTTTTCCAATGAAAAAGGATTTACTTTGATAGAAATGATGATCATTTCAAACCTACAAAACTATGAATGGCTCAACTACAGTATTGGTAGGGGGCAATTAGCAGTTGAGCCTCGGAGAAAATCACACAAAAACCACATTTATTTTTGGTTTAGACAAATTGGCGGAAATACTCATTAATTTTATCGTCGCTTTGCTGCTGCATCTTTTTCGTGACGTGCGTATAAATTTCTAAGGTTATATTAATATTCGAGTGTCCAACTCTCTCCATAATGACAGGCAAGTCCACACCAGCCTCCACAAGCATCGTAATATGCGTGTGTCGCAAAATATGTGTACCACTTACATCTTTAATGCCGTACGCTTTGTAGATGGCATTAAACACGCTACCGATGGTGACAGCTCGAACAGGTTGCTGATTTCTCCCCGTAAAGACTAAATCGCACCACTCTGAATTCGGATCTCGCAAGCCGATCAGCTTTTCTTTGTTGTATTGCACTTTCCTTCTCTTTAATTCTTCTGCTAACTTCTGGTTAAACGATACCGTCCGATTGGAGTCCTCTGTCTTAGGAGGCACAAATTCAAAACCACCTTCATCCGCAGCCTTCTCAAACAACGTCTTATTTACCACCAATTCACGTCTTTCCACGTCGATATCATTCCATGTGAGTGCAAGCACCTCGCCGACTCTCAAGCCTGTAGAGAGCATTGTGAGAGCAATTGGATAAGCGTTCCTTCTTCCAGAGGATTTTACCCCAGCTAAGAAGTTCTGGATCTCGTCCTTCTCAAGATATTTTTTCTTGGCATTGATAAGGAGCTGCGACTTCTTGTTAGCTTTAGGAACCACAGTATCCTTCACAATATTTTTTTCGACGTAGTCATTTTTTACAGCAAAATCAAACATTAAATTTAGCGCTGTGCGAGTACCAGCCAGGTGATGGTTAGAGATTCCAGTATCGCGTCGCTCAATCAAGTACTTTTGTATATCATTGATCTCCAGTTTACCTATTAAGTGTTTACCATGCTTATCGATAAACGATTTAAGAGCTACCATTCTAGTTTTGACAGACGAAGCTTTGACAGTTTCTTTATAAACACTCAGCCATTCATCATACACCTCTAAAACAGTTCTCTTGGCCGTTTGTCGTTCTTTCGATAATTCATCTGCTGCTTTTTGAGCGCGTCTCATCGCTTCCTTTTTTGTAGCACCACGTCGTGTTACTTGTCGGCGCTCTCCTGTTAACGGGTTAGGTGTAGCGTCCACAGTGCATACCCATTTACCATTGTCTAATGTTCGGCAATACATAATTATTTCTCCTTTCGTTCTTACAGAAACGTATGTTCTTTTAATGATTAAAAGAAAAGCCTTTTTCAAGGCTATCTTGATATTTTATTCTTTATATTTATTTGTGTTAAAATGGGTGTAGTGAGATCTAATGAAGAGAGGCTGGTGCCCATTGACTACTAAACAATTTAGAAAGAAACCTATAGTCGTATCAGCTTACCGTACAGATGAAATTGCATTCATTGAAACACTAGAAGGTACGATGAAAGCTGAAGTAGGAGATTGGATTGTTACTGGCATAAAGGGAGAACAATACCCCGTAAAGCCTGAAATATTTTTAGCAACTTATGAAGCGATTGATTAACCGTCAATCGCTTTTTTTATTGCGTCATAAGTGAATGACATTGCCCAAGTCGCACCAATACCATACAAGTTTATCGGGGTGGTGTAAGTGCTTTTAATTTTCACGGCCACTATTTTTTTCTTTAATTCAACCGCTTTATCGATTTCCCATTTACACCATTCACTTTTATGCATATTTTCTCCTACTAAAAATATTATTACGGCGCTATCAGCCATCTTGTTTTTAATAACCGTTTTTATATATATTGCATTTGAGGAATTTATTGAAACACCAACGGAAGTATCATCGAATTTGATATCGAAGTGACCATTATCGTTCTTAGACCATGCAGCCAATAGATTTTTGTGATTAGTACCTTCAATGTCGCTATGATAACTGATAAATATTTTTTTCGCCATTCTAATTACCTCCATTTTTTTTGTTATCCTCGTAATTCAACGCAGCCCAGTTAACATTTTCTTGTGAAATAACACTTTCAACACGTTCGACCAAATTTGTAAAAGAACCTTTGTTTTTATAAACGCCTGTCCTAGTTAAATACATATACTTTTCGTGTCTTAGAGTCTCGCAAATACTTCGATACTCAATCCAATTTTCATGATACTTGCCGAGTGTTAAAACGCCTTCTATACAAGTAATTACAACACCCATCAGCCCAACTACAACGGCTAAAAAGCTTAAGTTTTCAACATATCCAACAACAAAAGGTATAGAAGCAGAAATGATAATTTGTGTTATTTTCCAACCTTTATAGACTTTTTTGTGCGAAATACTTTTCTTGTCATACCAATTAATTTGTTCATCTACTCTTGAGCTAATGTACTCTTCCTCTTGCAAATAAGCTGCTCCTTTCTACCAGATATTTAAATAATTCGAAATTGAAGTCTTTATGCCATTAAATGTATCAGCAACTGTTTCATCTTTTACTCTTTTATGGAACTTAATAGTATCAATTTGGAAACCTTTTTCGCGTAAGTTGAGAATATCTACATCAAAATCAACTATACAAATCACACGAGTATCTTCCATAATATTCTTATGTAATAATGTGGATAATTCATGTAACGGAAATTTAGAATTAATAAAATCATTGGTAATCCAAACTATCGACATAGGGCAGTCATTTATCCCCTTAGTAACAGATTGTAAAATATTTTCACCAAAATCTATTTGTTGTTCGTCTACCCATACTGATGGGCCTAACCTATTTATCATTGATATTAAATCGAAAACATCCTTTTTTTGTTTGTGTGAGTAACTGATAAATATTTGGGATTTTCCATTTAATTTATTATGCCAATTATATCCTTTATCGTAGAATTCTTGTTTAATAGGAATAGCGAAAGCACCGGAGTAGATGAGTGAAAAATCTTCAAATGTGACGGATGAAATTATATCAAAACGCCTATTTTTAGCTTCATTTAATAATGTTGATATCGTGATGTTTGGAGAGTGCCAGAGGCCGGAAAGTTGGCATCTTTCTTTCAAATCCCTAATTGCCTCAATTGAATTTTCAAATACAAATGAAAAATAAAGTTCAAGTTTATAGGGGATATTATTAACATAAAAGGTAAACCCAGTAAGTGAGTCATTACCATATTCATTCAAAAGATCTTTAAACAGCGGTAAATAACTATCCCTGTAACCATAATCCCCTTGAAAAACAAATTCTTGTATGACCATTTTTCAAATTCCTCCATTATTTAAAATTAGTGCGAATTCTATTGCTGCCCTATTATTGTTTGCAGTGGATACAAGACCTAAGATACAATTTGAAAATCCTATACTATTTCATCTTATTCTCATAATTACAACTAATTATTTCATCCATTCAATCGTTCCAACTCTACCTTTATAAGCCAAGAGACCATCAACTTTATGATTAAAAATTAATTCCATTCGATAATTCGCAAATTCTTCGGTCACCAAAAAGTAGTCTGCTATATCACTGATCAGCACAGCCTCGTCTATCGAGTCGGCGTATACTTGTCCCATAAACCGTTGGGGCATTAACAAGTAAGCAGACATCCGCTTAGCCTGCTGCTCATTCTTAGCCAATACATACTTGTCCACGCTCAATTGAGGGGAGTGGTGCGCATACAGATGGCAAAACTCCTCTGCAATGAGCAGCTTCTTCTCAATTTCATTCAATCCCTCCCTGATAAAGATAAATCCTCGACGCCCACCCTTATTGCTGGGAATAGAGAAGGCTTTCAATCCTTCAACCAGCTCAACTTTATAATGTTCCAAGAAGGGGCGGTCAAGCGGCAATATCCGGATTCCATATCGCCAGCAAATGTCGTAGATGTTAATATCATCCGGGTATATATATGAAAAGTGGGAGAGTACCTTTTCGGCACGCTCTTCCCAGTAGTCATTGTGTTGGTGTCGTAGTTGCAAAAAAAATCACTGCCTTACTTTTTTATCTTCCAACCACCTAACATTTTAGGAGTTGCTAGATCAGATCCATAGATGTCAACAAAATATACCGACACAACCCCATCATACTTGCCGGAATTGTTAACCATTGTCATTACCATCTCGCCGATTTGTTCAGCAAATCTTTCTTTCTCATATTCTTTGGAGTAGTACCAGCTGTCACTGACTACAACGTCAACTATGTCCCATTCTCCATATTTAGGTGTAATGTCTACAATTACTCCATTACTAATTTCTTTCATTTCATTAATGACATCATCAAAAGCTTCGGATTGTGCTTTTGCAATTGCGTCTTCACTTGGGTAGGCAACCGTGACAGTTTTAAAAACTGCATTCTTACCACCTAAGTGGTTTTCGGAAGTCAAGTCGCCAACCATATTTTCACCTGTGTCACCATAAATATTCTTAATAGACTCAGGTTGCGGGTGATCATCAAGATTGAAACGGAACATAGTACTAGCTGCAAAATGGGCAGGCTTCCAATCAGACGGTATATCAAACGATACTTCTGCTCGTCCATCTTTCACTTTAATGAATCCACTACGGATGTTAAAATTTCCGTCAATTATTGATACTTCAAGCAAACCACCGTCAGGTATATTGGTATCAATTGTTACAGTAATTTTTCCTTTTTCAGCCTTGGCTTTTAATGTACCTTTTATGTTAAGTTGATCCTTAAGTTTCTTGTTAGCTTCTTCTTTCTTTTTTGCTTCAGCTTTTTTCTTCTCATCTTCTTTTTTCTTTTCTTCTTCAAGCTGTTTTTCTTGTTCAGCTTTTTTCTTCTCATGTTCTTTAATCTTTGCTTTCTCTTTCTCGTCTACAACTGATTTTGCCGCAGCAGTATCTTGTTTTTGAGTGAGTTTTCGTTCAACATCTGAGTTTTTTGATGGCTCAGATGTTGAAACGCCTAGAATTATAGAAAAAATAATAAGAGCAAAAGAAGAAGATGTATAGATAACGTATTTCTTTTTTGAAAAGGGTGCTTTGAGAATTAATTTTACTAACCAAAGGATAGAAAAGACTACAAACAACACAATACCTGCAGTCAACAACAGGAATGATAAAACTGCCAACAAATAATCACCTTCCAACTAATTAATTTGTCTCATGAATACAACTTAGTGAAATATTACTACTGAAATGTTAAAAATAAACGCGGATTTATCACCGCGGATATTGTTTATTGTTATTTATTAATTGAAAACACAATGGATTCAACATTCATAGAAGGTGAAAAAACGAAAATTACTTACCTTTTTCACTTTGCATATTATTACTTATTAGTAAAAAAAATTAATCTTTCAACGTGCCAAAACCATCTCCGAGATCTTCATCGTCATCTTCCAAAAACATTTTCTTCATCTTATATAGCTTGATAAGTTCTTTTACCTTGCGTTCTGGATCAGATGCCAAGTCATGCAGCATGATCGGGTGTTTTTTTAGTTCGTTGAAGAGTTCAAGTTCTTCTGATGTTAGATTGATTTCTTGACCGGCTACCACAATCGGTCGTGGGGTGTTTGAAGCTCCCAAGAGGTAATCGGTAGTGACATCATAGTATTTTGCAATGCTGGCGATCATCTCAGGATCGGGCTTTGTTTTTCCACTCTCATATCTGGAAAGTTGATAGGGGCTGACGCCTAATTTTTCAGATACGACATTTTGCTTCAAGTTTCTTCTTTCTCTAAGTGATTTCATTCTTTTACCTAATACATTTTCAGTCACATATAAGACCTCCACACCACTATTACTTCCAATATATCACTTTTGCATTAATTGCAAATATAAATTGCGTATAATGCAAACTAATAGTTGACATTGCATATATTGCAATATATACTTAAATTAATCAATTGCAGAAATTGCAAGAAAGGAGCGCTGATAATGAAGAAAGTGAACTTAAATAAAATCAAGAGATTGCGAAATAAACACAAGCTGTCTCAGGGCGACATGGCCGGTATCATTGGTTTGAGCAATCTTTATCCATATCATCGAAAAGAATCTGGCGTTCAATCTTTTACGGCAGAAGAAATTCATGCTATAGCATCCTTTTTTAAAAAGCCCGTTGAATATTTTTTTGATGACGAAATTGCAGAAAGTGCAATTTAATTAAATGCAATCCTCACACCCAGCAACAAGCCTCCGAACGAGCGGAGCAGGCCACAACCTATCCATTAAGAAGTGAGCCGCGCCAATAGGTAACGCCATGTCGTCGGGAACTTGTTGGTGGGTGTGAGAGACGAAGAGGGAGGGAGAAGAGTGTCAGGTGTCACTCTAGTAAATGCAGCAGAATTACAAGAAATCATCAGTAATGAGGTGAAAAAAGCAGTAGGCGAAGCATTGCGAGAGCGCCAACTACCAATCTTACTATCAATACAAGAGGCGGCCGACTTGCTTGGGGTTAGTTATACAACAGTTTACCGTGCCTCTAAAATTCAGGGATTTCCAGTCACGCATGATTTTGGTCACGCAAAGATCGTGACAGATCAGTTGCTGGAGTGGATTAAGATTCGGAGCAATTACGATTTGGTTTATCACTTTGGAAGTTAGGAGGATGTTCAATGAATCAACTCAAGGTTATTTCAATGGATGGTCAACTTGTCACGGAGAGTAGATTAGTAGCTGAAATGGTAGAGCAGCAGCACAAAGAATTGCTTCGTACTATCCGGAATTACATCGGAATTTTAACCGGCGCAGGATTGCGCTCGTTAGATTTCTTCATTCCACACACTTATCAGGATGCCAAGAAAGAGGTAAGGCCGTGCTTCTTAATTACTCGGAAGGGTTGCGACATGGTAGCCAACAAGATGACAGGTGAGAAGGGTGTCCTGTTCACTGCTGAGTATGTCACACGCTTTGAAGAAATGGAGAAGGAGTTACATACACCGAAGAGGCTGACACCAAAAGAACAGCTTATGGCTTCCATGCAACTAACGCTAGAGACAGCACAAGAGGTTGAAGAGATCAAAGGCAAGGTTGAGGAGTTGCAAGACAAACTGGAAAACCAATTGACATTGGATTATGGCATGCAACGAAGACTGCAAAAAGCGGTTGCAACAAGGGTTTATGCTTTGTGCGGAGATGACCAGGTAAGGCCAAAACTATTTCGGGAGCTATACCGTGAAATTAAAGATCGGTTTGGAGTTGCTTCATACAAAGATGTTCGGAGGCAGGATCTACAAGCGGCCATTTGGTATGTCGAGGCATGGATACCAAGACGAGCGGCGTAATGAGGGCCGGGGGAGGGACCCCGGCTGGTGAGAGGTCTTGTCGGTGGTTGTTGTTGCGGAGGTTTTGGAGGTCTACATCTAAAGAGTACAACAGCCCTCAATGAATGAGTATTCCAATTCGGAATAAGGGGGTGATGGAATGAAATACGGCGCAATATTAAGAGCATGTCGTGAAAGGAAAGGTTGGAATCAGGAAGAAATGGCGTTTCAGTTAAACGTCAATCAATCAGACATATCAAAGTATGAGAACGACTATAAGGAACCATTGATTTCTGTATTCCACAGGTGGGCAACAGTTACCAATTCACAAGATGTTTTGGTTGCTTATATGGCAGGAGTGGAAGGAGTTACGATCCTCGCAAATATTTTGGCGACGATGGGGACAGGTATTATTGGATTTATCAAATTAGGAGGCTTTATATGAGATTGGAAGATTACAAGTCAGAGGACATTGAAGAAGTCTTGGAGTTAAAAACAATGGCACTACAACAAATTGCTGAAATAGAACGGGCCATATGGACGGACAACGTTAATGAAGCAACAACTAGATCGGCGCATTTATATGGAGTAATGCAAAAAGTGCGGGTGCTCAAGAACAAAAAATCCGATGAAGAAAAAATGGAGTTCTTAGTAGCGAAGTTAATGTGTCAGGGAGTGAACGCTCAAGTAGTAGTTTTTGGACACAAAAAAACCGACTGACGTTGTAGCGTCAAATCGGCTGAACGGAAATGTTATTGAACCAACTATACCACAGGGGCCTTGGCTCCTGTCAAGAAGTCCATGAGAGGTAGAAGCGATTACAACCATCCTCCGTAATCTACCCCACGGCAAACTCATGGGCTTCTTGATGGGATTCAATCCATCGGAAAGGGGATGGGAAGTTGCTTACATTGCAAGATAAGTTTCAAGCATTAATTATTGCGGCACCATATTTCGTTCTCCTGTATCTAATGCTGCCGCGGATCAAAAGGAGGAAGATAAGGTGAAAAAGGCATTGAGTAACATGTGTGGTGAGTGTGAACGGGATTTCCGACCGGGCGAAATCGTCTACTACGCTTGGATCGAGAACCGGACGTTCTGCGGCAAGTGTCAGGTCAAGTTGGCGCCAGTCATTAAGGATTGGGAGCCGAGGTTAGTTAAAAAGGGCGGTGAATCGATTGGCTAAGTCATTTCAATGGGAAATTCGCTCAATGGGTGAGGAAAATCCCTACACCGTTTACACAGCAAAGGATGATGTACTGGCAGCAGTGACACAGTTCGTCGAGCAGTATCCAACTGTTAGCGTGTACTCAGTCCGTAAATCTGCTGAAATCATTCATTACGAGGAGGCGATCTGATGGACCATCCAGATATTTTGACAGCAATGGCGACAGGATATCCCCATATTGATTATCTGGATTATGAGAGATACCGGGATACGAACTTTCCCATCACTAATCATCCTGTCGAAGATTACTTCGGTTCAGAAATTTTAAAAGGTGACAAATATATCACCACGGATAGCGGCCATGTCGTGCTGGAAGATAACATTCGGGATTATTTGCAGGAAGTCGTAGGTGCAGTGTTTTACGAAGCAAAATAAAAGACCCGCTGTAGGGCAGCGGATCTGTGAGGTACTTATGAGTAATATACGTTTCCATTATACATAAGTACCTCCCCACAAATCAATAGGAGGGATTCTAGTGAGTGAATTATCAATGCAATACCAACAAAACCAACAAGGTAATGTTCTTGGACAAGCTACTGCATCACGCGAAATGGAAGAGGTAAAAGGGCAAATTTTCATGGCCCGTCAGTTTCCGCGAAATGTGTTTCAGTCCGAACAACGCATTTTAGATAACTGTAAGCGCCCCGCTCTAGCGCAAGCTGCCGTTTATAGATATCCACGCGGCGGCACGAGCGTTGAAGGTCCATCCATCAGATTGGCTGAGGTGCTAGCCCAAAACTGGGGCAACTTATCTTTCGGAATCAAAGAATTAGAACAGAAAAACGGTGAATCGGTCGCTTTGGCTTATGCGTGGGACTTAGAGACGAACGTTAGGCAAGAGAAAGTGTTTTACGTTCCCCATATAAGACACACAAGAAACGGCGCTACCAAGCTTACTGATCCGAGAGATATTTATGAAATGGTCGCTAACAATGGTGCGCGAAGATTAAGGGCTTGCATTCTAGGCATTATTCCCGGCGATATCGTTGACCGGGCGGTTGAGGAATGTAACAGAACGTTATCTGGTGCAAACAAAAGTCCGCTAAAAGACCGTTTAGCAAGAGCGCTGGAAGGCTTTAAAGAACAACATCGGGTGACACAAGATCAAATCGAAAAAAGATTCGGATATAACATAGATGCGTTTACAGAGCGCGATCTGATTGATTTGGTCCAAATTTTCAATTCACTGAAGGACGGAATGAGCAAGGTTGATGATTGGTTCGATAAAGATGCCAAGAAAAAACAGACAAGCGGTTTGGCTGAATCCTTCAAGGATGAAGGTAAAAAAGAACCGAAAGCTGGTGAGAAGAAAGAATCCAAAAAAGATGCAGAAGAGGTGAAGACAGATGACGCTGGCGAAGCCCCTGCAACTGACGCAGACGAATTACCACTCTTCTGAGGCGAACCGGGAGTACTTCTCGGTTTCCCAGTTCAAAGATTTCATGGAGTGTGAATCAAAGGCGCTCGCCAAGATTAACGAGGAGTTTGAGGAATCATATGGTAATGCGTTGTTGGTTGGCTCCTATACACACGCTGCCTTTGAAAGTGATGAAGCCTTTCGGACAATCAATGAAGAAAATTCAGACGTCATCTTCAAAAAGCGCGGCGGTGGAAAATACGCAGACTTCGAGCTGGCTGACCTGATGATCGAAACGATCAAGAACGACAAATTCGCCATGTTTGCTATGGAAGGTGAGAAGGAGATCATTCTCACTGCTGAATTATTCGGTGTCCCATGGAAATGCAAGATTGATTCTATCAATCATTCTCGCAACACCTTCACTGATTTAAAGACCACCAGGAGCCTCAAGCAACGCTTCTGGTCGGACAAGTATCAGAAGTACGTATCCTTTGTAGAGGCGTGGGATTATGTGTTGCAGATGGCCATGTATCGAGAAATCATCCATCAGAACACGGGAGCTTACTATTCCCCGTATATTGTGGCAGTCACGAAAGAGGATCCACCGGATAAAGCGGTACTGCACTTTGACGACAGCCGGTTCCAGTTTGAATTGGATTTTGTGGAGCACATGATGGATCGGTATATTGAATTAAAAGCAGGAAAAACTGCTCCTTCCAGATGTGAGAAATGCGCTTATTGCAGAAAGACAAAGCAGCTGAAAGACACTGTGGAGATTGGAGAATTGGTATGAGGGGGCAACCCCTCTCTTAAATAAAAGGAGGAATTTGTAATGGCGAGACCACAAAAGCTGGGCCTTGACTACTTTCCGTTAGACGTGGACATCGACCAGGATGACAAGATCCAGCTGGTCGAAGCCTTGCATGGAACAACTGGATTTGCAGTAGTGATCAAATTATTGATGCGAATATACAAGGAAGGCTACTACTACGACTGGACCGAAATGGAGCAATTACTATTCGCCAGAAGAGTAAATGTAGACATTAACCTACTGAATGACATAGTAAATGACTGCATTAAGTATGGGCTGTTCGACGAAAAGCTCTTTGAGAAATACAAGATTTTGACTTCGAATGGCATCCAAGAACGGTACTTCGAAGCCAGTAAACGACGCAAGAACATCACGCTGGTCAACCAATATATGTTAATTAATGACTCCAAAATAGTTAATGCGAACATTAACCGAGTAAATGTAGACATTAACGGAGAAGTAGTCGATGGAAATGATGCAGAAAGTACACAAAATAAAGTAAAGGAAAGTAAAGAAGAGGAAAGTAAACAACAACATGCAGCGGAAACAGATGTTGCAGAAACTCCTCTTCCTGAAACTCCTAGAAAAATTAATCGATCGTCTGTCGTCGTAGATTTAGGTTTTGGAGAGATCATCAGATTTTATGAAAAAAACGTAGGACCGATTATTCCTCACTTCGCTGAAGAATTTCAGCACATGGTTGACGAGAATAATTCAGAACTCGTATTACTGGCTCTTAAAAAATCCGTAGAAGCCAGACCCAAAAAGTTGATTAATTACCTGAATGGGATACTGCGGAATTGGAAAAGCAGGAATTTGAAAACAGCGAGAGATGTAGAGGCTCATGAAGCCGCGAACGAAAGGGAGGCTGCCGGTTATGGAGCAAATAGGACAAGTATTGCAGAAGATGATGGAATCCAATCCAAGATTAATGCAGCGAATGAACGACGCCAGAAACTCGCTGGCATTGGATCCAATCGAAATACTAACTGTTCCTTCTGACAAATGCCCCATGGGTAAATGCGATGGCTCGGGGTTTATCTGGATCAAGGATTGGTCAAAGCGTCATGAAAAGAACGTTATGGACGAGTGCAAAAAGGAATGCGATTGCTATCAGCAACAGCAGAAGCAGCGTGAAATTGATAAAAAGCTAGACTTGTCCGGTATCCCACCAATCTTCAGCCGGGCTACTGTCCACTCTTTTGATACTTCGCTTTACACGTCCGATGAAGATCGGAATATAGCCGAAGTTGCCAAGATAGCAGCAGTCAATTTCGTTGAGAACTATCCAATCATGAAGGAACACGGCAAAGGATTGTATCTGTATAGCCGTGTGAAAGGCTCAGGGAAGACTCGGCTGGCATCCAGTATTGCAAACGCACTGATCAAGCAATACGGAGCAGACATCGCTTTTATCAAGTCGGCGGATTTGATTAGTCAGGTGAAGAAGACATTCGGCTCTAAAGAAACGAATGCATCCGATGTGGTAGCGACGTTCCGAAAGGTCGAATTGCTAATCGTCGATGATCTGGCTTTGAAAGGCGCTACAAGCTTTGAAGAGGGCGTCATCTACGATGTCATGGACTATCGGATGGAAAATAAAAAGCCGACGATCCTCACATCGAACGTGACGATTCAGGACCTAGAAAATATCTATCCGGGCGGCCGGGTGAACAAGCGAATCAACAAGATGGCTATGGAAATTTATATGCCGGAAGAATCCATCCGGGATCAAGAAGCAGAACAGGAAAATGCGGAATTTGAAAAGATTTTATTTGGAGAATAGGAGGATGCGAAATGAGTGAAAAATTGAAGTTGATGGATAAAGTACAAGTTGAGAATATGCGTCATGCAGTAAATAGCGGCAATCGATTTTATGACGATTTCGACAATGCAAGCTGGAATGACTTGGTTGATAAGGGCTATGCAACTAAACGGCCTGGATGGGATACGGATTCAGCTTATTATATTCCGACGACGGAAGGGATAAAGGTACTCCAGGAGGCTGATTCCAATGCCTAAATGGATGCAATGCGGCAGCATATACAACGTTCAACCGACACGGGAAGTATCGGAGTCGCAGCTTAAAGCAGACTGGGACAAGCTCATGGCTAACTTGGCAGCGGCGAAAGCAAATCAAATGACTGAGGAGAGATCGGCATGATTGGAGCGAAGGTGAATCCGTCCAGAGAGACGGAGCGGGGGTATTTGATTCAGGAACTTAACAGGCTTGGAATCTATGAAACATTGAAAGGCGAGGACTTATCCAAGGTAGGTTATCATTCGTTGTTGTCCATGTTGGCGACAGCAAGGGTGG
>NZ_BQYK01000001.1:178519-188242 GCF_023168145.1 Sporosarcina sp. NCCP-2222 | reverse complement strand
GCCAAAGAGCATCGCAGTGGGATATGGCCCGGTTTGTAAACAGAAGCACGATGAGGCCGAAGCGGAGTTCCTCAAGCGACAAATCACGATAGATGAGGAATTGGCTTACCAGGAGAGGGTGGCACGATGAGGAAAACATACAGCAGATCGCACGCAAATAGAGGTGCCAGCTTGGAGCGGATGGTCGATATAACGAATACTCAGTATCGCAATAAGGGCGTGGCTGACATACGAAAGGTTCCTACTCCTGTACAAATTCAGAGCAATGTCCGGGGCAGGGTGACGGGTTACACGCAAAAACCCGAGTGGGTCGATTATTCTGGCGTACATGACGGCCGGGCCATCGTTTTCGATGCCAAGGAGACATCTAGCAGGACCAGTTTCCCGCTAAGCAATATTTCAGAGCATCAATACGATCTACTCAAATCATGGTACCAAAAAGGCGCACACGCCTTCCTTCTCGTTTCTTTTACGAAACTCGTCGAAGTATTCCTTCTTCCGTTTGGACGGCTACAGGAGGCTTGGGAGCGCGCCAAGAAGGGCGGGAGGAAATCGATTCCTTATAATGATTTCAAATTGTATTGCGATCAGGTGAAAAGTGAGAATGGATATGTGCTGCATTACCTTAAGCATGTGGGATGAGGCGGATGATAATTATATCTTTATGTACAAAAAAAGAGCTTAAAAAGCTCTAGGTCTGTTGTTTAAACTCTCAAATGCAAAATATGTTGAGGACCTTTTGGACCTTGATAAAATTCATTCTCGTCTATAAAGCCTGTTTTTAAATAAAGATTATAAGCAGGCACATTATTCTGGTTTACACCAAGAACAATTTCATCAATTTCAGAAAGAGTATTTTTAACAAACTCAGGTAATAGTTGCAGCGCGATCTTGGCTAATCCCTTTCCTTGATTTTTAAAATCAATTGAGAATGCTGTCAGCAAACGAGCATTAGTATTCTGGCTGTACTTTGATAATTTTTCGCCATCTTCGAGAGCGAAATAGCCTACAGGAACTCCATTTTCAAGAATTAAGACATGTTTAGCAGTCTTAGAAATATTTGTTTCATTAATTTTTTCTAAAGGCATTTTGGTGAATTGAAGTTGTTCTTCTGGTAAATAGTAGTCCGATAGATATTCAAAGTATTCAGTGGTGTATTCAACCAGGTCGATTGAAGTTTTCAAACTGTTAGACAGCATTTTATAAACCCCCAATTCAAATATTCAATTAAGTATAAGCTATTAAATATTTGTGTACAAGAAAGTGTAGAACGTACCTTCTGGTGTGGAGTAGACAAACAACGTTTAGCAGTAAAATCTAAAGGAGAGTTTGGCATGAAAGCACGAATCAAAAAAGTAAGTGAAGTCGGTTCTTGTAGCTATTGCGATATAAGTGAATTGAAACCGAATGGGATGGGGTTGGATTATCCCTATGACGAAGTAATTGAAATTAGTGGACGACAAGTTGTAAGCAGACTTTGCTTTGAGTGCGCAGGGAAACTCGCTAAGGTTCAACAGACGTATAAATAACTCAGTATTTCCAAGTGAGGGGGTGCGAAATGGAATTTAATAAAATCCATCAAGGCCACTGTCTTGAAGTGTTGAAGAGACTACCAGATCAGAGTGTGAACACGGTTGTAACTTCTCCCCCTTATTGGGGCCTTCGGGATTACGGAGTGGACGGGCAAATCGGGTTAGAACGATCAGTCGATGAATATGTAACGGCTCTCGTTGAAGTGTTTCGTGAGGTTAATAGGGTGCTGCGGGATGACGGCACTCTTTGGCTCAATCTTGGAGATGCATATGCCGGCAGCGGGAAAGGTGCATGGTCTGTAACGGATAAGCAGAAACACGTTTACGTTCCCAAGCCTGCAGGCCACGAAACCAAAATAAATAACGTCCCGAATGGATTAAAACCCAAAGATTTAATTGGCCTTCCGTGGAGAGTGGCCTTTGCGCTACAGGCCGATGGTTGGTATCTGAGATCGGACATTATTTGGAGCAAGCCTAACCCAATGCCGGAGAGTATAACAGATCGGCCAACCAAGGCACATGAATACATTTTCTTGTTATCAAAATCACCGTCGTATTATTACGATCACGAGGCAATCAAGGAGGAAGCAATCTATCGTCCGGTAGATGATCCTCCTAGGGGATCTCGAGGGGCATTCGGGCCACCACAGCAAAATAGGCGTGAAGATAAAAAGCGAGGATCGTTCGAAGGGAAATATGGAAAGGATGCTTTTCGAGCAATACGGCCAAAGAGAAATAAGCGATCTGTATGGAGTGTATCAACTAAACCATTAAGGGAAGCTCACTTTGCTACTTTCCCGCAAGACTTGATTGAACCATGTATTTTAGCTGGAGCTCCTGTAGATGGAGTTGTGCTTGATCCTTTCATTGGATCCGGAACGACCGGATTAGTAGCTCTGCGGTATGGCCGGGATTTTGTCGGGATCGAGTTGAATCCGGAATATATCAAAATAGCGGAAAGACGATTGAGTGCTGTTCAGCTGGAATTAATAACTTGATGCAATAAATTGAAAATAAATAACAAGTTATCGAGAAAAATAAAAAAGACTTCTTTTCTCTATACATCTAGAGAAGGAAGACTTCACCACTACAATCCAATCAAATAAGTTTGTTTATACTACGGAAAAGAAAGGAGGTTGCTGTTTTGCTGTACGTGTCTTTAAGGTAACAAGACACAAATGGAAACAAAAAGTGTTCCATAAAACATCCCCTGCCTTTCAAGAAAATAATAATCTATTTCTAATGTGAAAGCAATAGTAACAATAAATCTTTCACATTACGACTATAAAGCCAGTTAAAAACAAAACAATTAATTGCCCAATTAAAGGCATCCAATCCATCAAACATGATTTCGTTTCTCGATTGGATTTGTGATAAAAAAGACCAGGAGTGTCCCTCCTGATCCTACCAATTTCATTATAGCATGGAGGGACATTCTATGAAAATAGTAGATGCGCAAATAGACTTACATGGTAAACTATTTCTTGATACAATGGTATTACCTGCTAACTGTGTTGTGGTAATTTCAGAGGGAAAAGCAAAGGTGAGAGAATTACCAGAGCATGGTGAGTATAAGATTGTTACGCATCAGGGGAAGGTTAAGCGGATGAGGCGCGAGGAAGGGGAAGAGTTTTGAAGAAGAAAGAGACATTGGATGAAGAGATTAGTGTCTTATGTGAAAAATATAATTTCACCTTTGAAAATGGGTCTTCATCAAATAATAAGTTAGAAGAGAAATATGTTTTAGCCAACGTAAACAGTACTTTGGAGTATGAAAAGTCAAAAACGGTTGTTATAACTATAATGGGGGTATTTGTAGCGATTGGATTATTTTTAACCCGAATATTTTATGAATTAAATGCAATAATCGGAGTCATCTACTTCATAGTTGTTTTAGGTGTAGTGTCATGGTTGTTTTTAATAAATGTACGTTCATACTTAATCAAAATTAAAGATCTTTCTAAACTCAAAGAACTGCTAACTCTAAAAAATAGTGAAGAACAAACGGGAAATCAAGACATTTCAAATGGTATTCAAGTGAATGAAAAAGGAAGTGGGGAAAGACTTTTGAGTAGCGATAAAAATATCGGGAAAACAATAGGTGTCATGCATTTTGTATATCTATCTATAATATTCGCAGGAGTCGTTATATGGTTAGTGTCATATATATTCGCTGATTCTAATTATGCGGGTTCTTTACTCGCTTTTGCAGCAACGCTAAGTTCTATATTATTGGCTGTCATAGCGATTATAATTACGCTAATTGACGTAGCGGGACAAAGAAATAATATATTTGATGTTAAAAACAGTGTAGAGGAATTAAAGAAGGCAGTTGCTGAATTTAATGAGTTGCAAAATGAATATATGGAAAATAATAATCTTATTAAAGTTCAAATGGCGGATTTGTTGAGCAAGCAACAAGGAGCGAACGAATTAATCGAGAAATTAAATTCAGTTGTGGCATTGCAGAACAAGGAAGGTGGGAATGATAATCAGGAGCTGACATCACAGTTAAGAGATATAAAAAGTTTATTGGAAAGCCAAAACAGTATAACCAATCAACTTCAAGGTAATAAGATTGATTATAGAAAGTATTACAATCATAAAAATAACAACAATAATAATAAAGGATTTGAAATTGAAGAAGGAGTACTAGAATATCTCAGAGCCTATAACGAGGATAATAAAAAAATGAAATAGTCAACCTGGCCAACCAGAGGACAGCATTTAATTACAGCGCAACACGATGTCATTTGTTGTTTTCAGAAGTGCGGATAATTTAAGATTGTTACGCATCAGGGGTAGGTTAAGTGTATGCGGGGGGAAGAGTTTTGAGTGATAAAATAAAATGCATCTTTTGTGGTTTGGACAAAAAATCGAGTGTTGAACACGTCTTTCCCGATTCGTTGGGTGGACAATTAATAATCAAGAACGTCTGTAAAGAATGTAATGACTTTTTAGGGGAAAAAGTTGACTTTCATTTAGTCGATCATCCATTAATGCAATTTATAAGAGCAAAGTATAGCTTGGCAGGAAAGAAAGGACACATACCAAATCCATTTTCCAAAGCTTATTTGAAGGATGATCCTACAAGAGCAGTAAAAGTGAGATTGGATGGTAGAGCGCCTTATTTATTTCCAAGTGTAAAAAAATCATCCACTGGGGATAGACTTACCATTTCAGTCGATGGATCGGATAGAGATAAAGTCCCTGAGATTGTAAATAAAGCATTAAAAAGAATTAACCGACCAGAAAAAACGCAGCCAGAAATAGAAACTATTATACCGACCGTAATATTAGATAAACCAGAAATAATAGTGCAATTAGAAGCTGATGTCAACTTATTTAGAAAGGCAATATTAAAAATTATTTATGAATTTGCTAGCTTAGTTTTGGGAGACGAATATTTTCACGATCCAATGGCTAAAAAAATTAGGGAATATATAATTAGTCCCAGCTTAGATGTTGAAGGGTTATATGGAGACGCTAATATAGTAAATAAAAAAGAACCTATATCACCTATTATAGGTGAGTTAGTGATTGAAGAAGGTTACACTGCATTTATAAAACAAGACGGTAACACTATTTTTTGCTATGTAAACTTGTTCAACCAGTTCGAAGGAACTTTGGTGGTTACCAATAATGCTTTAAGATACAAAGAATTTCAAGAGGTTTTTTATTCTTATAATGTAGTTGAGAAAACTACCACAAAAATAAATTAATTAAATAGAGTCCCACTGGCCAACCAGAGGACAACATTGATGACAGCATTGCGCTGCGTCATTTGTTGTCCTCTTTTTTATATTTCAAAAATAGGGAGTGAGGAAATGAGGACGTTGCAAGATCAATTGATAGAAAAAGGGCTTTCACAGTCCCCAGGGTGGGGCGGGAAGAAAGCAGAGTACCAAGTCAAGGGACAAGCAGGAGGAGCAGTTCACATCGAGGGAATGGGCTGAATTAATGGGTACCAACAGACCGACATACGGGAGAGCGAAAGGCGGAGCGTTTAGACAGAGATAGGAGGGGCTTTCATGCTAAGTTGGGCGGATAAATTGATTCAGGAGTATACAACAGGGCGGCAAGATTTGATTAGAAGAGCGGATACCATAGATAGAAATAACCCTGTTGAGAGAGAGGATTTAAAGCATATCAACAGCATGATTGAATCCATGACGTTCTCACTCGATTGGATGAAGACCGGACGGCAGCCGGGGACTTATCGTGGAGCAGACGAGAAAGCAGTTTATCAAAGGCGTTCGTATGAAAACATCGATCTGATTCCCGATATAGCGGAACAGCTGGAAACGGAGGACATTAACAAGAAACACTTGTACATGACAAGGGAAGAAAAAATAATCCTTGCAGATATCTTATCTTCTTTCTCCTTACGGGAGAGACAATGCTACATCCTTCATGTTGCCCAAAAGAGAAGCATGAGCGATATTGCAAACGAGCTTGGAGTCAGTAAAAGTATGGTTCAACAATCTATTAGACGAGCCAAAGCGAAGATAAAAGAAAGAGTAGAAAAAGATTCCGTGATATACGCGTGATATACGAAGTCTGCATATATGAGGGGAACCTTTGAAGGAGGGGTGCGATCGAACGAGTCAGCCCCCTCTACAATCCCCGTACATAACGAGTAATAATTAGGAGGATTTTCACCTTTCTTGGCGAATGATGTCATTGGGAGGTGTGACTATGAACGATTTTATGGACAAGATTAAAAAAAGGTTATTTTATATCAAAATTGGTTCGGCCATTATTTTAACGCCTATGATATTAGGGATGATCTTAAACATTCCTACAGGGAAATATACTATTGGGGATGAAAGTTCATGGGTCGGTTTTTTTGGCAATTACTCTGGTGGGATAATTGGAGCGTTTGTAGCATTAATCATAGCTCGAAATGAATTGGAGAATCTTAGAGAGAATGAAGAAAGAAAAAGATTAATCAATCAATTACATGGATTGGTTAGAGTGAAATTTGAGTTGAGAAAAATAGTTAGAAATCTAAAGATGCTAGATGATATAAGAAGTAGGTATAAAGAGGATAGAGGAAGTTCATTCTCCAATCATGAATTTGATGTAATAAAACATGAGTTAGATAGTTTGAACGAAGGTAATTGGAATGCATTAAATATCGATAATACCGAATTAGAACTCAATCTTTTCGACCTAAAGGATTTTTATGAAAACTTTCAACGAGTTCTAAGTATAGATAGAAATAATTTAAAGATAAAAATTAAAGAGTTGGAACTTGAAAAAGAAATATTAAATGTCCAACAGCTTGCTCCCTGGGATTGGGTAGTAAAAGAATCAAGAATTGACAATTCAATAATGGACATCAAGTTTGAAATTGAACAAATGGATAACGAGAAAGAGATGCAATGGGATACATTTAGAGAAAGGAATTATTATCAGTTAAGCGTAAGTTTTTTAGAGACAGTTGAACAAGAAATAAATACTATTAAGAAAATAAAAAAACAAATAACATAAAAGACAAAACGAACTGCTTCCCAAACAGGGAAAGCGATTTATTTCTATCTGTAAATAAAGGAGTGAGTAGCAATGTGAAATGATGAAATAATTGAAGGATTTTCCCTGATATTGGCGAATAGTGTCGGCAAGGGGAGGTGAGAGTATATATGGACAAAAAGAAACTAAGGTTTGCGATACTGAAGGAAATAGATACAGGCAACAAAGAACTGTCAGAGGCACAATTCGGGGTCGATGAAGAAACTTTCGATGATGCTGTAAATTTCCTGAAGAGTGAAGAGTATATTTCCGGTGTCATGTATGCTGACAATCGTCCTTATGCATTTGGCTCCACTGTTTACTTGACAGAAAAAGGAGAAACGTATTTAGCTGAAAACAATGCTTGGGCAAAAGCATACAAAGGCCTTAAAGAGATAAGAGATTGGTTGAAGTTATAGCATCCCTCGGGGTGCTTTTTTCTATACCTAAAAATCAAAGGGGGCGGCGGTGATGTGAAATGCCGAATTGGGAAGAGATTCAGAGAGAGTGGGAATTGACAAAAATAACGCTTGCCGCATTAGCTGAGAAGCATGATGTAAAGCTAGGAACATTGAAAAGTAGAAAGAGTCGCGATGGATGGTCGAGGGGTGTTCCTAAAAAGGATGCAACCAAAACACAAAAGGTTGCAACCCCTACGAAAAGGATGCAACCGAAAAAAGAGGTATTCGAGCCTGTTGTAGAGTCGGATGATTTAACCGATAAGCAACGGCTTTTTTGTATTTACTACATTAAATACTTCAATGCGACAAAGGCTTATCAAAAGGCTTATAAGTGTGCCTATACTACAGCGATGAGTAACGGATATAGGCTGCTTAGAAATGCTGAGATTTCTGCAGAGATAGATCGGTTGCGTAATGAACGGCTACTGGAGAAGAAGCTAAGTGTGGATGATGTTTTACAGAAATACATCGACATCGCTTTCGCAGACATCACCGATTTTGTAGGATTCGGTTCTGAAAACGTGGTAGCTAAAGATGAAGTAGGAGAGCCAATGCTTGATGATGAGGGCAAGGAGATCACTTTCATCCATAACTTTGTTAACTTCCGAAATGCAGAGGAGGTTGACGGCACACTCATTACAGAAGTCAAGAAGGGCAAGGACGGTATTTCTGTTAAGCTGGCCGACAAGATGAAAGCATTAGAAATGTTGGCGAAGTACACCAACCTCTTGTCCACTGATGACAAACGACGCCTCGAAGAAGAACGGCTCAAAGTCGACATTGAGAAAGGCAAGTTGGAACTCGGTAACCTCCGCGGTGATACCGAGGGTGATCCACACGCACAAGGAAGCAGCTACGAGGAAGCTCTTAATGCTCAAGCGGGTGATGTGTTCGCTGATGAGGTGATGGACGATGAAGCGTAAGAAGTCCACGTCTTTTAAGTTCCGCCCATTCAGCCGAAAGCAAAAGAAACTCTTGATGTGGTGGACGGACAAGAGTCCTTACAGAGACTATGACATGATCATCTGTCATGGTTCTATTCGTTCTGGAAAGACCATTGCAATGATTGACTCATTCATTACTTGGTCACTCGCAAAGCATCGACACCAAAACTTCATTATCGCAGGAAAGTCGATGGGTGCATTAAAGCGAAACGTACTTGAACCAATGTTTCAAATACTGACAGCGAAAGGCATCGACTATCACTATCATCGTTCTGGCGATCCATATGTAAAGATTGGTACGAACACCTATTACCTTTTCGGTGCTAACAATGAATCCAGCCAAGACACATTGCAAGGGTTGACAGCGGCGGGTGCCTATCTTGACGAAGTTGCCCTATTCCCTCGTTCGTTTGTAGACCAAGCAATCGGTCGTTGTTCTGCCGAAACAGATGGACAGGGCGGGAAAGTCTTCGTGAACTGTAACCCGGCCGGTCCATATCACTGGTTCAAAACAGAATTCATCGACAAGGCGAAGGAAAAGAAAATTTTCGTCCTGCATTTCACCATGAACGATAATTTGTCTTTATCTGAGCGAGTCAAAGAACGTTTCTACCGAATGTATTCCGGGGTCTTCTTTCAGCGTTACATACTCGGATTGTGGGTACTGGCTGAAGGAATTATCTATGACATGTTCAATGAAGATGACCACGTTATTGATGAATGGCCGATAGATATCCATGACTACCAGGTAACGATTGACTACGGAACAAAAAACCCGACTGCGTTCGTCTTACAAGGGATTCATTACGATACAAGCGGCGTTGCTACCTACTACAACCTCAAAGAGTATTATTACGACGGTAGGGCGGAGGGGAAGCAAAAAACCGATAATGCATATTACGACGATCTTGAGGCGTTTTGCGAAGGGTTCACCCGTGAGGTGATTATTGACCCTTCTGCAGCGTCTCTTATTGCGTTGATTGAGGAAAAGGGTGAACTATCGGTTACCAAGGCGGACAATGCGGTGCTTGACGGTATCCGTATGGTTTCTCGATTGATATCAGAAGGTCGCTGCTATACGCATCGAAGTTGCACGAATTTACTTCGTGAAAGGTCTTCCTATGTATGGGACGAGAAAGCGGCCAAGCGAGGAGAGGACAAGCCGGTGAAGCAGAATGACCACGTCATGGACGCTGAACGTTATGGAATATTCACGAAGGAAAACAGTGGCGTCCGTATGGATGACTACACTGCAGCACTAATGAGGGGGGT
>NZ_BQYK01000001.1:163924-178410 GCF_023168145.1 Sporosarcina sp. NCCP-2222 | reverse complement strand
CGGGATACAAGCTGGATAGCAGCAAGGTTGACTATGAGTTGACTAAACAGCTCTACTACAATACTCATGATGATTATAAGCTGGGCGCCGGCTTTGCTAAGTCGGTCATTAATAATACCGTCAGCTTTATGGGTGTTCCTGCTTTTAAGAGCACCGACAAAGATGCACAAGAGGTGCTGGACGGCTTCTTTGAGTCCAATATATCCAATATGCAGCGGACGACCAGAGACAGCCTGCGGGACGGTGATTGCTATGTGTGGATCACACGTGAAGAGGAACAAGACCTTTCGCTATATCCAGAGCAACCAATCCGTTTGGTATACAACTTCATTCCTCCTGGGCAAGTGAAGGAAATTATTCGTCATCCATTGACCGGAGTCGTGCAGGAATATGTACTTGTTTCTTCTCATAACTGGGAAGATGAGAACGGAAATAAAAAGAAAGCGACGATAACCCAGCGTATTCGTCGTGGGGAACGAGAAATTGAAATAGACGGTGACACTCCGCCGGATGTTGAAGAGGGCATTGAAAAGACTCCTTGGGACTTCATTCCGATCGTACATTTTAAGAATGAGGGTGATGAAGGTGTATACGGGCAATCTGATTTGGAGCCTATCGAACCGTTTTTGAAGGCCTATCACGATGTCATGCTTCATGCCATGAAGGGAAGCAAGATGCATAGTACACCGCGGTTGAAACTCAAGTTAAAAAACGTTGACAAGTTTCTGCGGAATAACTTCGGTGTGACTGATTCAGCTGAGTTTGCCAGAAAAGGCGGTACGCTCAATTTAGACGGCCATGAACTATTAATGCTGGCAGATGAAGAAGATGCCGAATTCATTGAAGTTAAGTCGGCAACAGGTGATGCAAAAGAGCTCTTGAAGCTTCTTTTTTATTGCATCGTCGATACTTCGGAAACACCTGAATTTGTTTTCGGTGTTCATACACCATCTTCCTTGTCTTCTGTAAAAGAACAAATGCCAATCCTTATTCGCTCCATTGAGCGGAAACGAGAGCACTTTGCGGATAACTGGCAGCGGCTTGCTCGTATTGTCCTTGCTATGACTTCTCATGCCGAGAACGCATCATTCGGAACGTTTGCAACTGAATTGCAATGGGTGAACATCGACCCGCGAACATCAAAAGAGATCAGTGAGGAACTTTTGAATGTTGTTAATGCGTTGGTTGCAGCGCTGAACACCAACATTATTAGCGAGAAGTCGGCAATCAACTATTTAGCAACACTAATTGACACAATGAACGAATACGAAGCCGAAGAAGGCGAGAGCGAAAAGGACCGAATAATGCAGACGCGCCTTAATCGTACGCGAATGCCCGATGAAGAAAGTCTTCAAGAACAATTGAACCGGATTAATCAGACGCTCGGCAGAAAGGCGGGCTGATAAATGGATATTACCAATCTATCTAAGTACAGCACTTTATCACTTGAAGCCCGAAAAAAGCTTATTGAGCTTCTTCTGCAGCAAGACCGTGATATTCGGTTAATTTTCCAACGGGCTGCCGATGACCTTGCCAAAGAGATTAGGCGGTTGGAACGTGAAGGACAAACATCGCAGATTCCTGTTTTATTGGATGCAATGCTTGCTGAAAGCGCCATGTCTATTGAAGACGCTCTTAGCGAACTATTCAGAAGTGGCTTAGTTATCAGCGTGGAAGCAGGGATGCATCAATCCAAACAGGCAACTCTTCGTATATTGAATAAAGCCAAAATAGACTGGAAACCAATCGAGCGGGTGTACTTCCGCAAACATGCTGCAGCTGTTGAAGCGATGCAAACAAGAGTAATAAAAGGACTCACCCTCTCCGATCGCATATGGGGACAGAGCAGAGTTGCCCGTCAAAGCATGGGCGCCATCATCCAAGAAGCAATTGCGGCTGGGGAGCATCCATACAGAGTGGCGGAAATGCTTGAGGGTTTCGTGAGGAATGGTGCCAAGTCACTGGTTTCTCAGTATCCCGACATGATTGCTCGTCTTGAAGGAAACATCCCGATGGATATGTGCTATGAATCATTACGCCTTGCCCGGACAGAAATGGCAGCAGCGTTCGGGGAAGCGGCCATGCAGGCAGCAGAAATAAACCCTTCAAACGAAGGGATAAGATGGAGCACGTCGAACGGCGGTAACACATGTGACAAGTGCAAAGAGATTGCATCGAAAGACAATGGGCTTGGTCCCGGTGTATATCGTCTACATGAGATGCCGGAATATCCAGCCCATCCAAACTGCTTGTGTACGTTGTCGGAGGTTGTGGAGGAGCTGGATTCATTTGTAGATCGCTTAATCGAATGGCAGGCTAATCCTCTGACACATCAAGATATTGAAAAGTGGTATCAGACTGTTTATAAGACAGGAGAGTTTTAAATGACCGTTACACTAAACCTATCACTTTTTTATGGGATACTAATTCTTCTTGCAATTCAATTGATTACAGGCATTTGCTTAATGATTGATAGGCATTTTGCAGAAAAGAAGTTGACCAAGCAAGTGAAAGTGGAACAAGCAAAGTATTTCAGAGATTTACAGAAGAGCATTGAAGACGATTGAAAGGTGGTGAAAACATGAATGTACCAATCATCTGCGGCGAAATGTCGCAAACTCAAAAGAAAATCTTTCAGCTCTTCGGCAACTTAGCTGGTGAGATGCGCATCGATGATATCCCTACAGCTCCATCCGTCAATGTGGACGAATTGAAGAAAGGGGATCCAGAACCATTAGAGGTGGTGGTAGAGATTCCTGCTTCTAAGTCTAAGCGTGGGTGGAACTACACAGCAAATTCTTTGAGGGATATTGTCGACGCGGTAAACAGCAACACCTTAAATGGTTTCCTCGGTCACCAGAAGCCCGAGGAAGTAAGCAATCAATTCTTACCTCCTGTCACCCATTGGGTTGGCGCGAAGATGGTAGGAGAGGTTGCTTATTTTCGTGGCGTCGTGGATGCGGCGGCGCAAGACCTGAAACGTTGGATTAAGTCGGGTCGGATTAAACAGGTTTCTATTTTCGGGATGCCTAAAATTCAAAAGGTAGCAGGGGAAACAAATGTCGTAGGGTATGAACCGTTGTCAATTGACTGGACACCGCTTGATCGTGCGGGGATGAATACCCGTATCGTTGCAATGAGCGGGGAGATGTGGGGTCTCGATGGTGAGGGTCCGACAGGAGAAATGGAAGATGAGGGAGGAAAAACAATGAATCCAGAAGAAGTATTGGCGGCATTGAAAAAAATGCTTGCTAACAAACAAATTACAGTCCCAATGATTGCGGGGGAAATGGGATGGAAGCCTGAGGACGTGGCAGCCGATATCGACAAGAAGTGGCTTGAAGGTATCACGGCTTCCGTTGATACATTAAAGAAGGTTGAGACTGCCCTTGGTGTATCTGGTGAAATGGATATTGTGAAAGTAGCAGAGGATGCAGCTAAAGCAATGAAGGAGCAGGAAACAGCGGGCTTTCAGAAGACTGTTGGCGAAATGATGGAAAAGAAGGTTACTTCCGATGCCGTCCGAAAGGATATTGCTGATCCGAAGACCGTTATCGGCAAGTTGTGGTCATACCATTCTAATGCAATCAAACCGGAAATGACGGAAGAACAGATTGCTGGCGAAATGGACAATTTCCTCGCTGACGAAAGTGTTAAATCAATTATCAGCAATTACCATACAGACAAGCCGGCAGGCGTTGGCGGCAGTTCTAGCACACAAAAGACAAACCAATTAAAAACAAAGCGCGTATCGCTTTAAGGAGGAAGATTACACATGCCAGAAGCAAGAGCATATCCAACAACCAAATATCAATCTTATCGAGCAAAAGTATCTGATGGAAAGAGTGTCCGAGTATCGGTTCCGGCTAATACAACAATCGTCGCAGGCGGCTTCTATGAGTTGGACGGCTTCTTTGGAACGGCTATGCAGTCAGTGACAACAGGTTCAGGAGAAACGTCAGAAGTCATTTTGAATATCGAACAGGCTGAATATGAAACGGATCAGATCCAGACGACCAAGGCATTCAACGCCGGAGACAAGATATATTTCACAGCTGGCAAATTCACGCCAGAAGCAGGAACGGCAGGAGAAAATCGACTTGTCGGACGTGTTACACAAGGCAAAGACCAAAATAACGTTATCTGGTTCATTCTTGGACCACAGGTATAAGGGGGATATTAAACATGACAATTCGCACACACTCGATTGAAGAACTTAAAGAAAAGCGTCGTCAAGGAACCGTAGAAACTGTGGTTCCTTTTGTTTTGAACGGAAAACAGGAGACCGTTCCTAAAAAGATTGTTAATGGCGAGATGGAAGTCATTGATTATGACAAGCCGCTTGGTGAGATGATGACTTCTGAAACAGCTCGTAAGGAATTGGTTCAGAAAGTGGTCCTTGATGTAGAACTTGGGCGCGAGGAAGTACCTGTTCTCTATAAACCAATTTATGAAACACTTACTGATCCAAACTTCCCGAAGGAATTTGAAGCGAAATGGGCACAGTCTGGTGCTGTTATTTTCTTCGAACACTTGGAAGGTGAAGAAGTAAAGTTCGGCTCCTTGCAAGCGGAGAGTGGACCAATTGCGCGCATCAAGGGATATGCTGCCGGTTTTGAGTACACAAAGGAAATGGAAATCTTTAATCAGATGTTCAACTTTGAAATCATGAACCGTGCATTCGGGGAAGCTCATAATGCCCTACTGAATCATCTGCATCTTGGCCCGATCATTCAACATAACTACAAAGCCGCGAACAAAACGGCGGCACAGTACACAAATGAACTTGGCAAGGCGCTTGAAAACAAGACAGGCGCACATTACATGCTTTCTCTTCGCGCGACATTACGTCAGGCTCTCAAAGACGCTCGTGTTGCCAAACGCCCGGGGACAGTCCTTCTCGCCAACTCGGCAGATAAAGAGGATATTCAGGACGCGCTCGGCAGCATGACGATTCAGGCAACGCCGTATGGAGCGACAGCAGGCATTTCCGATATCATCTATTACGATGGTTGGGACACGAATGTAGCGCGGAAGGAATATGCGTATCCAGGTGTTCCACAAGGGAAAGCATTCCTCATCCGTCCGAAGCGCGGATTCAAGGAGCTTGTAAAACAAGGGTTGCAAGTTAACTCCACTATTGGCGACCTGTCTCGATTGGTGGAAGCGCAGATTGTTGGTGACTTCTGGAGGGGTGTATTTGCAGCAGTAGAAGAAAACGTCCAAGTAATCGAGTTTCCCGGCCAATAAGAAAGTGGGGATATAAATGGAGCCAACTGTACTGGATGTCAAACGGCTACGGCTCATGGTGAATGACCCCATTCCAGTAGGAGTGGGGGAATCACCTCTATTCACGGATGAGGAACTGGCGTTAATGTTTTTGGAACACAGTAACGTCTTTTCATTGGCCGCAGAAATATGGACGATTAAAGCCGGGCTGTTCGATGAAGAAATCAAAGGTTACTCCTCCGGCAACGAAAAGTATGAATTGACCTCGATCAAAGACCGTTCATCTTATGCCTTAGCCATGGCAAAGCACTACGCTGACAAGGCGGAGGAATTGGTCGTCGAGGAAGAGAATACTGGCAGCCTAATTCTTAAATTCCAAACGCCGGATGTGATGTGATGAAGAATCTTGTTGAGATGCGGCGAAAGCATACGAAGTGGAACATCGAACAAAACCCAAGTTATATCACAATCAAACGAACCGAAAAGAAGAAAATGGACGGACACATTGGGGAAACCGAGTCGACGGCTGGACCTTTTGTTGTCCGTATATTTGTTTCAAATTCAAACACTGTTCAAAAAGTGATGACTCTTGCAGGAGAAAAGCAAGTTGATCGTTACTTTGGATTACTAGCAGATTATGAAGCGGATATTCGAGCAGGTACGACAGTTAAGGACGAATTCGAAGCGATGGGCATGAAGTTCCTTGTTAAAGCTATATATCCACAAACTATCCACGGTCAAATAGTGGGTTACCAAGGTGAGCTCGAAAGGGTGATGTAATATGGCGCTTGGAGATCAAGCGAAAGAACATTTGAATCGCAAGAGAGCCGGATTGCATTTATTAGCCGTTAGCATCGGTAAAAACCTTGAAGCGCAGGCAAAACGTGATGCTTCGTGGAAAGACCGTACAGGCAATACAAGAAGAGCTATTCATGGTGGCGGTGAAAAGACGAGCAAAGGTGCTATGGCATTTTTGGCACACGGTTCTATGGTCGGAACTTATTTGGAAGAGGGGACTGGCCTATACGGTCCGCATCGATCTCCAATTGTTCCTAAGAATGCAAACGCATTACGGTTCACGATGGGTGGCCGAGTGATTTTCGCAAAACAAACCAAAGGTATGCCTGCTCAACCAATCATTAGACCAACAGCGGATAAGCAGTGGCCGGAGATCAAGCGCGCTGTCCGTAAGTATTGGGAGGGTTGACATTGAGAGATGAACTAAGGACTATCCTGGTCGCCAATGTTCCTTCCGTGAATGGAGAGGTTTGGGAACCGTCTGCAGCTGGTCCTGACATGCCTAAACCATCACTTGTGCTGAGGGAAGGCTCTCAAGATACTGGGGAAGCATATTCGAACTTTACCTCTATGTATGAGGTATGGCCGTTTGTCAAACGCACGACATTCAAACAGGTGGATGCCATTTCAAAAGAAGTGGTATCTGCTTTGCACCAGAAGCGTTTTGATGTTGCTGGTGTCCCTCACTATGCAGAGTACATTGGAACGGCGTCAGAGGATACGGTCGACGAGGATTGGGATGCTTTGACTCGGGGCTTGCGCTTTCAGATATATTCATTGGCATGGTTGCTTCATCAACCGATTGAACCCGACCCCGTTAGTGCACTGCAGGCATGGTCGACCAAACGGTTCCCAATGATGCAACTCGATCCGTTGCTATGGTCGCCTTCAGACACAACGCCAGCACTATATTGGCGCATCGATTCGACAACAAAAGTTGAGCCGATGAACTGGGGAGCATGGGTGACAATGCAACTCAACGGTCATGTCATAACGCCTGATGCATCTATCCGGAGGCATTATGTCGACCGGATAGTCCGTCAGTTGGCTATTGATCACGTGACAAGAATGTCGGACCATTCAAAGATGCGTTTCCTTGAAGTGTCTGCAGACGATGGCTACGATCCGTTCCGAGATGGACAAATAAAATTAACAGTAAAATTCGGCGTGCTGCGAGAACCGGAAGTTTATCCGTTCTTGAAACACGCTTATTTTGATTCCGAGAGAGGAGGAGAAGTACATGTCGAATGAAAAAATAAAGGAGCAATTGGTGACTGCGGAAGATGTAGCAAAGGGTATTGTCCCTGAATCTGCGCCGCAGGAAGCTACTAAAGAGAACAAGCCGGTGGTTGGTGAAACGCTCTATACTCGTGCTGAAATCCAAGCGTCCCCTTCTGCTTTTGGCGTCATGCCAGAAGTGTTGGCGGGCGCTTTGTCACTGGTGGATGGCGATAAACTATCCCGTAGTCAGGTGACAAAGGCCATCGAAGAATTTAAGAATAGGAAGGTGTGAATTAAATGGCAATCGGAGCAATGTTTAAGCTGGGGGAACAAAAAGCACGTCCCGGTGTTTTTACACGTTGGTATAACGCTGGGGGCTATGGACGTTACTCCCGTCCACTTGGCGTCGGAGCGGCGGTAGTGAAATCCAATTGGGGTCCAGTAGGAAGTGTAATCACTGTCGAAAACGGAGACCAAGTAAAAGAAAAGCTTGGAACCGGAACCGGGGCTGATGTAGTAAAGGAGATTTTCGAAGGTGGCGCATATTTTGTTCATGCTGTGCGTATTGGAGCTGGTGGAACATCAGCGTCTCTTTCATTGACTGCCGGTGCAGGTCAATCTGTTGAATTGCGTACAATTTACCCGACATCAAGAGAATTTTATGTGACTGTGCGGGATGCTCTTGATCCCTCGCAAAAAGAGCTGCTTTTGTATGAAGGCGGCCGGCAAATTGAGTCCCTTACGTTCGTAGCTGGAGAGAATGAAGCAAGTTCTCTAGTGGCAGCAGTTCTGGTACGCAGTAAATATTTAACCGCAACCAACACGGGAGACGGTAAGCTCACCGGTATTCTAAATCAAAAGATGACTGGCGGTGCGGATCCGGAAACAATAGCAGAGGATTATACAAATTCTTTCGGGGCGACAGAGACGAAATTCTTTGATTCCATTACAGTGGATTCGGAAGACCCGGCGATTCATGCCGCACTTCATGCATTCGTCCGCCGGAAAATCCGTGAGGGATATCGCATGACAATGTTTGTTGGAGAGAAGCCAAGTGTCCCTTTCGAAACACGCATTTCGCATGCAAAGTCATTTAATGATTTTGCCGTTGCATATATCGGGAACGGCGTGGAAACCATCACAGGTATTCTGGAAGGTGCCACAGCAGCCGCTCGGGTCCTTGGTGAATTCATATCGGGTTCATACAAATCCAGTTTGACAGGGCGGACCATTACAGGTGGAACAGGCATCCACGGAGAATTAACTGCTAGTCAATATGATGAAGCTGCTCGTAATGGCATGATGGCGTTCTCTCTCAATTCAGATGGCATCCCTCAAATTGATTATGGTATCAACACACTTGTCTCGCTTGGTGAAGATGAGGATGAGGGATGGAAGAAGCTAAGACGTGTGCGTACACGCTATGAACTTATTGACCGAATCACAAATAAGGTCCATAAAGCGATGGCGAATAATATTGACAATTGGGACGATGGCAGGCAAACGTTGATTACTCTCGCAAATGGTGAGATTGGTCAGATGATCCGTGAAGGAGCACTTGCATCTGGCGAAATGATTGTTGATCCAGACAATGCTCCAGAAGGTGATTCTGCTTGGTTCAAGTTTAATAACCTGGTCGATCTTGATGGGCTTGAAAAAGCTTACCTTGCATTCGGATTCCAGTATTGAGAAGGGGATGAAAAAGAATGAGTAATGGTCGCTATATATTCCGTAATTGTGTTCCAGACGGCTCTGTGACACTTGCGAACGTGGCTCCTGGTGATGTGCTTAATCGTGAATGGACATTTCGTGCAAACTTACCACCGGAGATTCAGGAACAATTAGATGCAGGAGAATTTGATCCGCGTAATATCCTAACTGGCAAAGATGGTGAGTTGTACGATGGTGATGGCAATTTCCTAGCCGAAGTCAACACTTGGAACATGCAAATCGATTTCACAAATGTCGACTACAATCCAGCAGGACAAGCAATTACATGGGCAGTCCCGGACACGTACTCAGTTACTATCACATTTACAGAAACAATTGTCCGTGATGCGCAGCTTCTTATGAAAATCATGCCACGCTTGAGGTCAAGAAACCGCGGTGAAGTGCTCAATTTTACAGGCGTATTGCGCTCTGCATAATAAAAGGGGGATTTATAAATGACGGAAGAAAAATTGAATCAAGAAGAATTGTTGACCGTGGAGGATTCGTTCCTTCGCGGTCTTTTGGATGCTTACGAAGACAATCAGGATGATGTACGTACAATTCAAATTGCCCGAAACGGCAGGACGCTATTTGAATTTGATGTGCGTGGCCTATCCGAAAAAGAGTACAACGACTTGCAAGATCAAGCGACGAAGTTTAAGAAAGCGAAAAATCTTGGGGGAGTCAAAGTTCCTGAGGAAACCAATGTCCCTCGATTCCGATCTTCATTGATATATCATGCCACAGTCAAGGAACACCGTGACAAGCTTTGGAATAACAAACAAGC
The DNA here is from genome assembly GCF_023168145.1 of Sporosarcina sp. NCCP-2222. Taxonomy (GTDB): domain Bacteria; phylum Bacillota; class Bacilli; order Bacillales_A; family Planococcaceae; genus Sporosarcina. Next base: position 168,665 of record NZ_BQYK01000001.1, on the reverse strand, counting down.
ATGGAAACAAACCAATGTACTTAATGGTATTGACCTAATCGATAAAATTTTAAAAGCCGGAGAAAAGAGCGCGGTTATTGAAATCATTGATGATTTGTCCGGTTTTGGTTCAGAAGGAAATGAACTATTAAAAAACTCATCAGGGCAGGAGGACGAATAACCCTCCTGTCCGAAATTTTTGTTCGAACGGGACGACTACCGGATGAAATTCTTGAAAAGCCGATTGGCGTACAGAACTTCGCATACGAAGCGATGAGCTACCAACTTGAAAAAGAAGCGAAGGAACGAGCGGCACTCCTGAATATGAGGGGAGGTCGATAAAGAATGGCCAAGCGGGAAGTTTATCGAATTGAAATACCCATTGAAGCATCAGATGGCTACAGTAGACAAATCAGGTCTGCTGAAAAACAAGTAACGAAGTTCGAAGGTGCTATCGAAAGAACCGCCCGAAGGGTTAATAAACGATTAGATGATTTAACTAATGGTCGTTGGTCGGTGACACTTAGAGCAGTCGACCAAGCATCCAGAGTTGCATTAAGTGTTTCGTCATTCATAAGCCGTACCGCAAACCGTAATTATCGCTTTATCCTTCGAGCCGTTGACATGGCTTCAAGTACTATACGAGGCATAGGGCGGATGATTACGAGTATACCTGCAGTAATCACCATAGCGTTATCGGTTGTCGGTATAAACAAACTACAGGAAGCTACTGTTGGCGCGGCTATGAGTTTCGAGCAATACGAGGTTTCGATGACTCACTGGTTGGGCGGGAATGTTAAACAGGCCAAAGAACTTGTTAAGTGGATGGGACAATTTGCAGATACCACTCCTTTTAGTTCTGTTGAGTTGTTCCCGGCGCTTACTCGTGGCATCGGAGTTTCAAACGGCGATATTAAACAAGCCAAAGACTTATTAAGGCTTGCTTCCGACATGTCGGCACTTACTCCCGATGCAACAGTTTCCGATGCAATGGAAGCTTTGGCAGATGCGCAAATGGGCGAGATGGAACGACTAAAAGCGTTCAATGTCAAATTCTCAAAGAAAGAATTTGATAGGATCGGCTATGCAGGTGTCCTAAAGCAATTAGCAACGAAATTCGAAGGCGGGGCAAATAAACTCGCTAAGACGTCCGAAGGTATAATCTCAACATTGAAAGGATACCGTAGTTCAATTTTCCGTTCGTTCGGTACAGGTTTTCTTGAACCGATGAAGCCGCGTCTGGACGCTATCAACAAATGGCTTGAAAACAACCAGGATACTTGGGGACGATGGAAAGAAACCATAAGAAGTGCCGGTGAAGGAGCATCTGAGTGGGCTTTTTCAAAATTAGAGACAGGATTCAACTTTATCCGCGATCGTTATTTAAATAACGATGATTTCCGGAATCTTGATTTTAAAGGACAAGTAAGTTTTGTTCTTTCCGACATAAACCAATGGTGGACGGATAAAGGCAAGCCCGCGGTTAGTTCATGGTGGGAGTCTACCGGAAAACCATGGGCATCTGAGACTGGCCTTTCTATCGGAAAGGCTATTTTTGATGGTGTGGTCCTCGGAATTACGGAAGGACTAAGTACTATCGGTGATTTGTGGAAGAATGCATTTGAGGATCCTTCACCAAAGTCAATCGGTGGTGCAACGGCAGCGACCGCTCTTGCGGGTGCAGCGGGAAGCATGATACTCGCACCTTTCTTGAAAATGGGTGGAGCGCTCGGAAAAGGTGGCAAGTGGATGGGTGGTAAGCTTGGGAAAATCGGAGCTAAACCACCTATCACTAACACTGCTGCTACTGTGGTCGCTACGAAAACTCCCGTAAAAGGGGATGCGTACTCAGAAGCCATGAAGCGGATGGTTGGAGCTAAACCTCCTCCTGCCCCAAAAGGCTTTTGGAGTAAGTTGGGTAATAACAAATTACTCAAAAAGGTGCCGCTGTTAGGTGCGGGTTTAGGACTCATTTCTGTAGCATCGGCGGGTGAAAACGAGCGGGCCGGAATAGTCGGCGGACTCGCGGGAGGACTTGCAGGAGCTAAAGGTGGGGCACTGGCTGGTGCTGCTTTGGGTTCTGTGGTACCTGGTGTCGGTACAGCAATTGGCGGAGCCATCGGTGGAGTAGTCGGTGGAATTGGCGGCTCGTTTGGTGGAGAGTGGATTGCAAATAACTGGGATACAATCAAAGAAAAGGCCGGAGAGGCAGGAGACTGGATCAAAGATAAATGGTCCGGTTTTTCAGGTTGGTTTGGTAGTACTGTTTGGACCCCTTCAAAAGATTTAGCGATCAATGCTCTGAATACTGCTGTTGGAATGTGGGATTTTGGCAAGGAAAAGCTTATGACTTTATGGACTCCTGTGTCTAATTGGTTTCAGAGAACAGTCTGGACTCCAGTTTCAGTAGGCGCCGAAGCTGTCGGTAATTGGTTTGGTAGTCGTTTTGAAGAGGCTAAAAGCATTGTTTCGTCAATCTGGACACCTGCAGCAAACTGGTTCGAAGAAAATGTGTGGTCCCCCGTTTCTGCAGGAGCTGAAGCTATCGGAGGAGCCATTGGAGAAAAATTCGAAGAAGGTTACGGTTTAGTTAAGTCAGCCTGGAGTGCAGCATCTGGCTGGTTCGAAGAGAATGTATTTGGACCATTGCGAACTGGATTTGGTGCAATCGCAAAGGAAATAGGCGAAAAACTAGACCTGCTAAAGGCAGGTGCTGCAAGTGTCGGAGGTGCTGTCGCCGAAAAAGCTAATTTGACTAAAGCCGGAGCAAGCGCAGCCCTTAGAGTATTTACAAACCGTGGTTCAAAGAAAACAGGCCTTAAAACAAGTGCATATGCAAATGGTGGTTACATTAACCAACCTCACTTTGGTTTGGTCGGTGAAGCTGGTCCTGAAATGATTATCCCTTTATCTAGTGGCCGTCGCAGTCGAGCAATGGAGCTATACGAACGGACTGGCAGGATGCTAGGTATTCGACCGTATGCCAACGGAGGATTAGTAGGGAAGTCGGTTGAACCACTTGTGGACACTTCTACTTACTCGACGCCAATTGGATCGACACAGGCTTCAAGCAACAAAATTGATGTAAATGTGGAGTTAGGACCAATGTCCATCATATTAGAAGGCTTATTCAGCAAAGAAAATATAGAGACAATCGTTCGAGAGGCCCTAGAGAAGTTCGGCTTTGAATTTGCCAGCCAGCTTCGTGAAGCCTTAGTGAACCGATATGCATAGGAGGTGCAGGGATGCAATTTTCGTTTGTTGATCCGGTGAATAATAAAGCACTCGTTTTGCCGATTGCTCCTGAAAGGATGCAAGCTACGATTGGCACGAAAGTGCTAGTTTTTGATCCGATTGCACTAGGAACAATTGAATTGCCGCGTGGACGTTTGCCTACTCGGTTTTCACTGGAAGGGCTTCTACCGGGTGAGTTCCAGACGGCCATACCGGATCTCGCTAGTGAGCTTACACCGCAGGAGATTATCTCAACACTCCGTAAATGGACTGAAGCTAAAGGGGCAAGCGGGAAGAAGGTAAGGTTCATCGTGACTGAAACGGATTGGAACATTCCTGTATTTCTTTCTACTTTTGAGCCGAGCGAACCTAATGGATTTGGGGACGTTCGGTACTCTCTTTCGCTTACCGAGTTTCGTGATTTCACTGTTAAAGAAGTGAAGCCAAATACGTCGAGCAAGAAGAATGCAAGGGAAACAAAGCCGAAGCCTAAAAGCGTTACGGTTCAAAAGGGAGAAAACTTATCTGTAATTGCCCGGAAGTATTGTGGTTCCGCGAATAAATGGACAGAGCTATGGGCTGCCAATAAAGGCAAACTAAAGAGTGGTAATCCCAATCTAATTTATCCAGGAGAAAAGTTAACGATACCAGAGAGGTGGTTGACATGATTGATTTAACAAAAGTCGATTATAAGCTCACTCTCCTTCCTCCTGACGGTTCAAAAATAAATATCACGGAACTCATCGAATCATGTACTCACGAGGAAATGGACGGAGAAATGGCCGCAAGACTTTCCGTTCAAATGAAAAATGTCAAACGTGCTGATGGTTGGATTCATCAGCACGTTTTTTTGGATAAGCGTTTAATACTCGAATCGACAGACGGAAACGGATGGAAGGAAATCTTTCGCGGTTCCATCAAGCGTTGGAAAACAAACGCTGAAAATCATACTGTTGAATTCACAGCGTACGATCCATCTTTTAACACAATGATTTCGAAAGAACATTATTTCTTTCCATCAGGGATGAAAGCTGATGCGAGCATTAAGCAAATCGCAGCTGAACAAGGCATTCCGCTTGGACGTATTGACGGGCCAAGTATCCCCCTTGGTAGGAGAATGTATAACGGCTACATCGGCGAAACCATTGGCAGTCGTTTAAAAGAAGCAAGGCAGAAGGGCGGAGGAAGATTTATCCCTCGTTCAACAGCAGGAAAGTTTGAGATAGTTCGTGAGGGAACTAATAAGACGGTTTACGAACTCACCGATGTAACGGTAAATACCAGTTCTGACGAGCGCTCAATCGAGAATCTTGTCACGAAGGTCAAGATTTACGGAAACGAACCGAAGCCCAAACCGAAGAAAAAGAAGAAGTTGGCCAAAGGTGAGAAAAGGGAAAAAGCCAAGGTTCAGACGGTGAAGGCAACGGCTTTGAAAAAGGAAGATCCCAATAAGGATAAACGTCCGAAGATAAGTGTAACTGTGCAAGGTAACACGCAATTCGGAGTGATTCAAGATGTTCTATACAGT
>NZ_BQYK01000001.1:115533-163797 GCF_023168145.1 Sporosarcina sp. NCCP-2222 | reverse complement strand
AAAATAAATTCTGGCACCATTAATGGTGATTGTATTGTAGAAAGTGTGTCTAGAAATACACAGACACGAATGATGACTTTGAAGTTAAGGGGGAGATAAGATGGCGAAATATTCATTTGTTACTGAACTGGCTGGGCTTATGGCAGGAACATCTGAAAAAGCCACGAATGAAGCCATCCGATATCCCGTACTCGGTACATTGGATAGTAATTTAAATTTGCATGTCGATGGATTTAGCAGACCAATACCGGAAACGGAATATGAGGTATTGGAGCCAATCGTCAACATGTTTCAGCAACCAGACGAGGAATATGATACGTTCGTGGAGGACTATCGCTTGGAGCTCCTTTTACGTCCAGGAGATCGCGTCCTATGTATTCCGATTGAAGACGGTCATACATTTGTGGTTGTAGGGCAGGTGATGTAAATGGTAAATCAACTTTATCCATCGTTTGATGCACCGGATTTAATGGCAGACGAGGAAGTGGAAACACTTCAAGATGTGTATGCCTATAAATTTGATTACGACCAAGAACGTCTGGTTGTTACAGGAACCGGCAAGGCAGTGAAAGGCGGTCCTATTGATGCATACAGGTTTTGGGCGGTCAAATGTTGTCTGACAGAGCGTTACAAATATGTTTCGTATACAGATGATTTTGGGGTTGAATTCGAGCGAATCATGGCAGCTGATTATCCTAGGCCGATCGCTGAGAGCGAAATTAAACGAACCATCACAGAAGCGCTCATGGTTGATGAAAGAACAGTCTCGGTAGGTGGTTTCTCCTTTGAATGGGAAGGTGATTCCTGTTGGATTCATTTTGATTTAGAAAGCGTGTACGGTACTGATTACGTAGAAATTAGAAGGGGCGGTGAATTGAGTGGAAGAATTCGTGCTGCCTGAGTTTTTACAAGAAACAGAAGAGGAAACCCATCAGAAAATGATACGGTGGGCGCCAGAAAATATTGATACAGCAGAAGGAGGAATGTATTGGGATCACACTCGTCCGACTGCTCGTATTAAGGATAAACTGGTTGGGTATGAACTTTCTTTGACATTGATGATGAAATTCCCGCAGTTTGCCGTGGGGCCATTTCTTGATTTGCACGGTGATCCTGTTGGCGTTTATAGAAGGCCGGCCGTATCTGCTACAGGGGAAGTTACCTTTGAAGGAGCGATAGGAACCACCATTCCAATTGGAACGATCGTTACAACAATCGGTGATGATAACGAAGATAGTTTGTTGTTTGAAGTTGTTCAAAGTGGGGTCGTTAATGATACGGGCTCAATAACATTACAAGTCAAGGCTGTTGAGCCGGGTTCTTCTGGAAACATTCCGGCAGGATCAATTCAAGGAGTTGCAAAATCAATTTCTGGTCTTTCTGCCCTTACTAACGTCTTGCCCATAGAAGGAGGAGCGGATGAAGAAGATGATGATTCTTTCCGAGAAAGAATTTTGGATAGGCATCGAAACAAGCCTTTAAGTGGTGCGAAACGAGATTATGAGAAATGGGCAAAGGAAGTACCTGGTGTTGGGGATGTTATTGTCATACCTCTTTGGGCTGGGCCAAAGACAGTGAAAGTACTAATCACTGATAATAACCGTCAATTGGCAACGCCAGAACTTATTGCTGCAGTTCAAGAGCATATCGCACCCGATGGTGATCAAGGTGGTGGCCTTGCGCCAATCGGTGCATTAGTGACCGTTGATACTATAACAACTGTCCCAATTAATTTGAGCGTATCTGTAACCTTGTCAGAGGGATATGATTTGTTAGGTGTAATTGAAAACATCAAGACGGTTTTGAATAATTACTTCGCTGATAAGTCGGTTGTTAAATGGACCGAAGTTGTCGCTGTTCTTGTAGGAACGGAAGGAATAACGGATCATAGTGGACTTCTTTTAAACGGCTCGGTTCAAAACATCGAATTAGGCATAGGAGAGCGTGCGGTTGTTGGGGAGGTCATTGCAACATGAATATAACTACGGAAACAGGACGGGCCATGTTGGAGTCTGTGACCCCGGTTTATGATAAAGACGAGCTTGCTCTTGCTGTATTTGAAGCGAATGGGCGTGTGATGGATGAGATAACAAAAGTTATAAAAAATCTCAAACATGAAATGTATCCTCAGCATGCTACTTGGACAGTTGGCTATTGGGAAAGCATGTTGGGAATAAAGACAAATAAGAACCTTTCAGATGCTGAGCGTATCCAGAAGGTTCTTTTTGAACTCAATAAATATTTCCCGATAACCAGAAACCGGATGGAGCAGATTGTTAATGTCCATGTGCAAAATCGAAATGCCAAGGTAATTGAAGACCGGGGCGAATATTCATTCACAATAGAAATTCCTTCAGAGAATGTCATCATAACTGCAGATATCCATCGAGACGTGGAAGAGGCTAAGCCTGCCCATCTTGCTTATATGATATCTATTTTGGCTGAAAGAGTAACAGGGATAATCAAGACCAAACAATACACCTTCAACGTCCCATACCCAGTCACCGGCACATTCCGCACGGCCCCAATCAACGGCATCGCATCCAAAGCAACAGCGGCAGCCGAATCCAAAACCTACGCCAATCCCGTCCCTTATCCGGTGACGGGGACGTTTGTGGCACGGGATGAGCCGTTTGTGCGGTTGGAGGGCAAAGCGGAGGATTTGAGGCTTGAGCGGGTGGATTTGTGGGAGAATCGGAATTTGTTGCTTAATAGCGGCTTTCACTCAGATTTGGTTTACTGGGCTAACTGGGGAGGGGATACAGTCAACCGTGGAGTTGTGGACGGGAAGCTAGGTAAAAAGTGGGTAAGATTGACGTCAAGTGGAGTAGGGTCTTTTAGGGGTGTCTCACAAGTAATAAACTCATTCGAGCCAAATACTGAGTATACTATTAGTTTTCTGGCATATGCAGTCACGGGTCCATCGGTGAATTTTTTGATACACCAAGCGGGCGGTGGAAACAACAATCCACAGATAGGGACAATCATAACCCCCATATCAACGGAGCCGAAAGAAATTTCATATACGTTTCGTAGTGTCGATGACACATCAAAAGGGCGATTCAACTTTATGATTGGTGGCTCATATACATCACCATTCGATATATATATAGCAGACATAAAATTCGAAAAGGGTAGTAGTTCAACGCAATGGCAACCAGCCCCCCAAGACGGCATTGTCTGGTACCATCCAGAAACCATCAAGCTCTTGGAAATCGATCTATATAAATCCGGCACCTACCTCAACAGCAAATTCACCTGGACGGAAGAAACGCCCCCAGGAACATCAGCCATCGTTGAATATAGCTTTGACAAAGTGAACTGGTCGAAGCTAACAAACGGTGGTTCTTTGCCGTTGAAAAAATACTCATCATTAGTCGGCAAGCAGCTATACATTCGGCAAGTACTCACGACTACCGATCAGCGGATCACGCCGGCCATCCGCAATTTTAAATATGTCATTAACGACAAGGAGGCGATTGTATGACACTGTCGCTACTCGAAGAAGAAACACTGAAATTTTGGGACCGGCTTATCGTCGGTGCCAAGGTCACGATAGATGGGGTTGAACGAGATTTTCCCATTCATGAATCATCCTACATCGAAGGGAATCAATTAAAAAAATTTGTCTATCTGGATACGGACAAAGGCAATGTGACGAAGGCGCGGCTGATTGATATGCATGGCCGGTCCATACAGGAAAAGAACATGGCGATTAATAAGGGGGAGCATGGCATCATGATTACCTTCTTCCTTGCCATTGAGATAAAGGAGGGTGTTGTCGGTGGCTGAACCATATGTATACGTGCCTCAGAAATGGCTAGATACAATCATCGAAATGGACGAGCAAGGAAACATCGTTTACGAGAAGGATGAGGACGGAAACATCAAGTATCTGAAGGATCACCTAGGACGTTACATTCTGGATCCATTCACGAACAAGCCGATTCCAAAACCGAAGTATTCCCAGGAGGGGACAACGCATTCAGCTGCTCGTGAAAATTACCAAGAGCAGGGAATCGAAATGGCCCATAAGCGACTGGACAGTCATGAAAATCGCATGCTACGTCTGGAAATTAATGCAGAGATTGACGGTAAGGCCCCGGGCAACTCCGGTACGTTTGCGGATCCGTTTGATGGCGATCCGGTTAAGCTGCAGCGTATAAATACATCAGCTACTATCACGACAGCCGTTTCAATCGGAGCTACTTCCTTGCCAGTCGATAACGTGACCGGGTTATTACCGTTTACACAGGTAACGGTATTCGACGGCACAAACAGCGAGGACGTTATGATTACAGCAGTTGGTTCCAATTCTATTACAGTCGAAGCTCTGAAAAAAGCATATGTAAAAGGGGCGAAGGTTGCCCGAAGCACGACACAAATTATTGATGGAAAGGTTAGCTCCGGTAAGTGGGGTACTTCTTCTATCGGTCCGGTGGAGGTGATATAACATGGCATATGAATATATAGGTAAGTGGACGGTTGGGGAGGCAAGACAGTATACGAGTGTAACCGTAACGAAATATGATATCTACAATTTCCAGATAAGTTTCGGTGGTATGTATCCTAGCATATATAATATCGGGTCTGTTCGTAACCTGGACACGCATCGTATTAGAATCACAATAAAAGCTTATGGCGTAACATTAGCCACAATTTATGCGCTAGGTGGTGGGGCGCTACCTATATCATCAGCGGGACCGTTCGAGGTAACTGTTGAGCAGGAGGCGATAAATACCGCACCATCCAAGCCAGGAGCATTCACACAACCGACTGGTGATTTAGAAATCGGTGATTCCAAAGTATTCGCGGTTGGCGCATCATCCGATGCAGAGGGCAACCTTTCAAAATACATTTGGGAGGCATCTATTAACGGTGGAGCATTCGCGAAGGTCGGAGAGTCTACAGTTCCTAGTTTCACCTATGTAATTCCGACAGCAACCTCGCTAAAAATGCGTGTTAAGGCAGTGGATGCCGGGGCGTTGGAATCGCCATATACAGAGAGTGTGGCTTATACGGTTGCGAAACCTAAGTATTATTACAACAAGTACACTACAAAAGTTACTAATACTTACAGCGAACCATCGTGGGTGGTACAAGACAGAGATATATATTATTGGCACGACTACTGGTCTTCGTATACTTTTGATAAAGCAACAGGACAATACGCCAACGCGGGCACATCATGGTATGGCAAAGTTATTGCATCCGGAAACATCGGGTACATGGTAAATGGGTCTACGTTGAATAGAATTGTTGCAACTAAAAACGGTAAACTCCACGAATCGGAGGCTGATCGATCCACTAAGTCCGGTGCGACATTAAACCAAAGTTTTTCAGCCGGTACTTTAGTTCAATCAGGCATTGTAGCTGATGATGGGGCTTATCCGGGCAATGGAAGATACTCAGATGGATATTGGTATGTGCGCGGTAGCCGTGTAAACGCATCAATTGCGCCACCGGCACCCTTTACAGTACCAGAAGCCGGCGCCATCTTGGAGCCGAAGCAAGCCCTAACCCTTACATTTGGCGCATCGACTGCTCCATCAATCAGCACATATGAAGTCCAATATCGTTACAACGAAAATCCATGGGCAGACGTAGGAACGCATACCAACGGTTTAACACGTGCCTTTACAGTGACAGAGGACAAGAGCCTCAAAACAGTCGAATTCAGGGTCCGGGCCAAGAATACGAGCAGCGTCTATTCGGATTACATTTACTCCGATGTGTATACTGTTCAGCACAATAAAATCCCGACAATTACTCTTTATACTGATAACAACAAAACGCTCTATGAAAACGATTCATTTATCATTGATGGATCTGCTCTGGAGCCTGACATTGGGGATGTGCTCATTGTCTATTACAAGTTAATAGGCGGAGTTGCAAGGGGGATTGAAACGAAGCTATCTGACGGAACGGCCATCCCATACAAGGAAACGCTAACCTTCAAATCTGGTAAATTGCATCGAGGCGACACGGCCATCACAGAAACTCTCAAAGAGGGCACGCCGTATACTTTGGAAGTGTGGGCGGAAGACAACCAAGGTGGAAAATCAGCGGTCGAGACTCGAACGTTTTTTGTCGTTCCTAACCGACCCCCTGTAGTGTCCATCGACCCGATCACAGAAGCATCCGGCCTCATTGATAGCGACAAGGTTACTATTAAAGGAATGTCAGCGGATCCGGATGGAAACGATGTGAGAGTTCAATACCGTATCAATGAAGGTACTGCCGTTCAAATTCATAGCGGCCCAGCTGGACCTTTCACATTTGACGTACCGTTGTCGAAACTCAAATTTGGCATGAACACTATTGTTGTTGAAGCTATTGATACACATGATTTTAAAGTGTCGAGAACTATACAGATTCCAAGAATCGCAAATCTAACGCCATTGGCTAAGACCACGCAGCGGTATAAAATTTACCCTCCTGCCGGTACAGCTCATGGCGTTTTAATGTGGATTTTGCGGGACTTGGCACAAGAAGTCACCGTGGAGATCAGCATGACAAATGGGGCCGAACAAGAGAAGTTTGTTCCACTTACTCTTGATACAACGGCACCGGACGGCACCGGATTAACGGAAGACTTCTTCACGTTCCGAAACGCCATGCCTGCTGAAAACATCGTCATCAAACTGACGTGGACAGGCGACAAGCCAATCATCAAATTGACGGGAGCGTTGACACAATGAGCGGACAATTAGTAAGACGTAGATTGACAGATGGGACGCATGGCCCTTTGGAGCCGGCTTTCCCCGATGTGGTGGAGGTTGAACCAGAAACGCTGATGTTTTCGGAAGCCATTGCAGGCCAGCAGGAGCAAATCGAGCAGTTGGCCACGGAAATCGAAGCATTGAAAGGGGGTGCTAAGTAATGGTATATCCTTACATGATTCCTGTTTACGCATTGTTGGTTAAGGCTGGATCACGGGAGATTGAGAGCTTGCCTGAGAGATATCAGGTTCCTGTTGCCGAGTACATGGCGGAACAGGTCGAAGCGGAGAAGTAAAACATCGTACGACATCGTTAAACCAATTATCAGTTGTTTTCTCTTAATTATTATCTAATATAAAGGGAGAAAAGGAGGTGATTATTGGTATGTCATACGATGTATTAGCCGACGATGAAGTACTTGCAACTTACAATGAAATAACGGCTCGCATTTCTGAGCATAAAACTCTATTGTATTCAGGAATAGGAGAATTTCAGAGAAATCAAGTGAAGGATAATCTGGAACAACTAAGAAACAACCGAGACAAATTAGTATCCCAAATTACAAAGCGAGATTTGGTCCATCAGGTAATTAACCCGTAGAAGAACGTCCAGCTAATAGCTGGGCGTTTTCTTGATGCGGAGTTTAAAATGTTCAGATAAACAAAAGGTTTTCCTACTTCTATGTCGAATGATGGAGATAGAGGAGGAGGAGAACTGTGGACAAAAAAGATTTAGCGACAACGAAGTCACAATTATCGATTCAGGTGATTAGAGATATATTAATTGATAATGGCTTGGTCACATACCATGAGTTTCAAGAGAGGCTACTAAAGAAGGTACAAACGAGTCCTCTATCTGAGAAAGATAAACAGACATTACGAGAAAATATTTAATTATGCAGACGTCCTTCGGGGCGTTCTTTTTATTTACCAAATTAGATGAAGGGTGAGATATATGCAAATGATTGAATGGCTATCGAGGTTTTTGGAGACGGATAATACAAAGTTGATTTACATTCTAGCACTGATCATGGGAGCGAATATCATTGATTTTACAATTGGCTGGCTCAATGCCAAGCTGAATCCGAAAATGAAGTTTTCAAGCGCAAAAGCGATTTACGGTATTGCCCGTAAGTTGCTTTTATTTATTTTGCTTGTTTATTCAATCCCTGTTGCTCTGCTAATGCCAGACCCATTGGGTATTAGTGCATTGTATGTCCTGTACATTGGATATTTGGCCAGTGAGATCAATTCGATTCTAAACCATTTTAAACTGGCCGAAGATGACAAGACGATGGATCCGTTTATTGATTTCTTTAAGGCTTTCTTAGCCAAGAAAGGTGGGAAGTGAGGTGGTTGCCCTTAACTATGAAACGAAGCATATTGCTAAGAATAAATTTAGCCGGCCAGGCTATAAGCTGCTTCCCGTTAAAGCATTCGTTCTGCATTACACGGCAAATCATGGAGGTTCAGCAGAAAATCATTTTTCCTATTTTAACAATCTGAAAGGGCGTTATGCATCAGCTCATATTTTTGTGGATCGAACCAAGTCACTAGAAATCATTCCGCTCACAGAAGTCGCTTTCCATGCCAATGAGCGTAAAGAAGGTCCATTAATTCCTTCACTGAAAGCGACAGCTGGGTATTATCCAGGAGGTAATGCTAACCTCAACACGATTGGCATTGAGATGTGTATGGAGAAAGACGGTACGATTCATCCAGATACGATAGCACGGACAATCCTGGTCATTCAAAAGCTGCAGAAGCAATTCGGCGTGCTGCCGATCTATCGTCATTACGATATTACTGGCAAGAGATGCCCGGCACCTTTTGTATCGGATGAAAAGCTATGGAAGAAGTTTTTGGTTGATGTGAAAAAGGAGGATAACGAATTGAAATTCTCTAGTGGTACACTAAAAAAGGAATGGGAAACTTTTCTCGGTAGCAAGGCGCAGCGCGAAATTGCAGTGAAAGCCGCAGTCGAAGCAGGGTACTCTGCAAATTGGATTAAAAATTTCGAAGAGGGTAAAGCAGAAAATGGGGATGTAGCTGCCCTTGCTATTGGCGCCCTAATTAGAGCTAATAAGTAATAATTTGATGCACTGCATTTAATTTAATAAGATGAACCCACATCGAAAGATGACTGTAAAAGGCGCTATGTCTTTGGTGTAGCGCCTTTTTTAACTAATTATTTTTACTAATTCACTTTTCTAGCATTGATAAAACACAATCAACATCACACCATTCGTAAGTCAACTCATTTAATACCACTCCACCAATTTTTATTTGTTTTGTTCTATGCAACGTAGCTCCATAATGCTCATAAAAATAACGTGTGTTATTCTCTTCAAGAACATCTACATATGCATTTTTTATCCCCAATTGCTTGAAATGAATAAAAAGCTGTTTTAGTAATCTCTTACCAATACCTTTTCCTTGATAGTGATCAAGTAAGTAAATAGACGTTATGTCGCTAGAAAAAGGAACAGAATTGGTCTCTCTTTTCCAACAATCTGCAAAACCAACAATCTCCCCATCAGCATTTTCTGCTACAGTAATATAATTATCTTTCCTTATCACATTTTGAGTCCACAATTTTGTCCTTTGTTCATATGAAAGCTTGTTCAAAAAGTCATCTGGGATAATGTCTTTGTATGTTGTTTTCCAACTATCGACATGAACTTTTGCTATGCCCTTCACATCACTTATAACTGCTTTTCTTATTCTCATAAAATCCGTATCCTCCTTATTGCTTTAAATATAAGTTCAACAAATAGTTCGGTTACACCTTTAATAATTGTGTTTATTTTTAATTATCTTTGATGCAACAGCGGTTAAGTCATCAGCTACATATAACGGAACAGTCTGTCCTTCAACAGATTGGGTATTATTTCCATTTACATACGAACAAACATTCCCTATAATGGTTGCAAGGAGGGAACAAGTGTGCGTAAAACATTAGATAAATCGGTAAGATATGGCGAGGAACTGTATATGATGTATATGGCAGCGGATGGAACGATCAGCAGGCGGCGAATAAAAGTACTACAAGTAGGAGAGGTGTCGTTTCGAGCGTATTGTTATTTGAGAAAATCTAAGCGAACGTTCTCCATAGAGAGTGTTCTTGCACTGGTTCCTGTAATCGACAGAGAGAGAAGGGCAATTTAATGAAGATAAAAGGAGATATTAGGGACCGCGGAAACATAAAATGGACTGCTATGATGTTGCCGGAACACATTGCTCAATTGCGTGACTGGCAGGCAGAGGACGGTCGTAAAGAACGGCCGGAGTTGAATGAATGGGATCTAGCAGCTTTGCAAGAGGAACTCGAACTGGCATTCAAACGTAAGTGCCAAGCGCGAATCCATACTTGGAAAGACGGCCGAATTATTCCTCACCGTGGTATAGTAGAGCAAATTGACATACATAATCAAGCAATCATTCTGGCTGATCCATTTGGGGATGTGAATATTTCCATTGAAGAGATTATATCAGTCCAGTCAGTGGATTAACTATTTCATATATCTTAATCTTGTGGACATCCAATCCTTTCCATACTATGATTGTAGTCAAATAGGTATAGGAGGTAAGGATTTGAAAAGACTTTTTTTATATTTACTAGCCATTGCATTGGTAGTCGGATTGGTTCCAGTATCAACAGATGCTGCTCCCAAGGAAATGAAAGTTCATTTTATTAATGTCGGCCAAGGAGATTCTATACTAATCCAAGCACCTGACGGCAAAAATATTCTTGTAGATGGTGGTCCTAAATCGGCAGGTAAACATGTTGTAGACTTCCTGAAATCAAAAGGTGTTAAAAAAATTGATTATGTAGTAGCGACACATCCGGATGCTGATCACATCGGCGGCCTGATAGAAGTCTTAAACAAGTTAACTGTTACAAACTTTGTTAACAGCGGTAGAGAGCATACTACTCAAACATATTTTGAATTGTTAACGTTAGTCGACAATAAAAATATTAACTATGTCGAACCGGAAAAAGCCGAAATCTTATTAGGAGACTTCACTTCTGATTTTTATCTGCAAGTACTATATGTAGATCCATTAGCGAAAGATAGCAATGATGCTTCTATTGTTATTAGAACCGGATATAAAAAAGTGGATTTCATGTTAATGGCTGATGCAAGCGTAGAAATCGAGAATTATCTTATGGATTCGTATGATAATATCACTGCAGACGTTTTGAAAATGGGGCATCATGGTTCAAATACAAGTAGTTCAGCAAGGTTTATAAGCAATGTTAAACCAAGTATTGGGATCTTGTCCTACGGCAGAAATAACAGTTATGGTCATCCCCACGCTGCAATTGAAGCTCGTTTGAAAAAAGTTGGTGCAAAAACATATAAAACCGCAGTTGACTGTGATATTACTGTAACTACTGATGGAGTGAAAAAATCTGTCTCCAATAGTTGTACAAAGCCAGCTGCTAAGCCTGTATCTCCTAAGCCGGCAAAGCCAGCACCTAAACCTGTGACAAAACCTTCACCAGCTCCGGTGCTTCAAACAAACTTTAAAAATTGTACGGAACTTAGAAAGGTGTATCCAGGTGGAGTTGAAATTGGACATCCAGCATATCAGTCTAAAATGGATCGCGATAAAGACGGGTGGGCGTGCGAGTAATGACAAAAAAATATACGCTTGATCGTATTGAAGAATCGGTTTATGTGTTTGTAGAATCCCCGGAAGAAGAGAAACAACTATTAATTCCTGTTAATAAATATAATGGCTCTCTAACAGAAGGGGACATCGTATTGATTGAAGACGATATAATTATTGAAGTGCTAGATCAGGAAACGAAAGAAATGAAAACTAAAGTCAATAGTCTTATGGAGAAGCTCAGAAATAAAAACAAATAACAAACAGCCGCAGACTCGAGTGAGTAGGCGGCTGTTTTCTTATCTACAATACACGGTTATATTATAGAAAGTTTTTTTGCAATGTGGTTTTTTATTCAGGAATCACAATTTTAATGAATCAGTCGTGATTTTTTTAGAGGTCAACCACATAGAAAATCACAGAAACGGAATTCCACTGAAAGGCACAGCAAATAAATCAATCTTCAAACCGCGTAAGTCAGCTCTTTGGAAATGAAATTTGATGGTCTGAAAATGACGGAAAAAGGTGTTTTAAATGATGATCGTTCTATTAATCATCTCTGTTTTAGTGCTTATCGCCCTTCCAAACGTTACGAAACACTCGCGTTCCATCGATGAAAAAGGATGCGATGCGTATGTCAAAATGGTACAGGGACAAGTACAAGCCTATAAGATGGACAAGAAGGAGTTTCCAACCTTGGACTCCTTGAAGGAACAAGGGTATGTAACCGGAGACCTCCAATGCCCGGACGGCAGGAAATTGAACATTTCTTCTGAAGGCGAAGTAAAGCCAGATCCTCTGCCCGGACACGCAGGGGATGCAGATGCAGAGTAAGGAAGCGGGCTTCACTTTTTTGGAACTTCTGCTGGTGCTGAGCATCGTCGGTATTCTGACGGTGCTCGCCCTTCCTTTTAGTGAAAAGTGGTTGTCTGGCCGGGCCGAGGAAGAGGCTCTGCAGGCGTTCATTGCCTCGGTTTATAAGATGCAGGCGCATTCCTTGGCGAGTGGATATCCGACTGAATTGACTTTGAAAAATAATGGTGCCACTTACATTATCTCATCCAACATCGAAGGGGAGATGGATCGGATCGATTTTCCCCCTGGCATGCGCATTAGCAGTACGGGGGCCATGCGGCGTCTTGAATTCAATGGGAATGGGCAAATTCGGGAGACGGGAACGATAACATTGAATTTGTCGAAGCGAACGGTTGAGCTGCGCTTCCAATTACAGTATGGGAGGATCATATTATATGAACGATAAAGGATATTCTTGGCCGGAAGCGTTGCTTGTTCTGCTTCTAACAACAATCATCTTCGGGTCACTGCTGCCGTTCGCAACGAACATGACGGTGGAATTAGGGGAGAAGAAGAAATCCATGCTGGCGGCCAGGACGGCATTCCAGGGAGCAATCATCCATTCTGCCTATGGCACATTGTCGGGAGTTGAGGAAGTAGAAAAAACGCCTTTTGAGTGGAGCATCCATGGCACGTCTATATGTGTCAGCTATTTGAGTAAGGGTGAGGATATCATCTCATGTTACGGCTCCTAAAGAGGGAATCGGGTTATACCTTATTGGATTCTTTATTTCAATTGATCATAGCATTCACTTTTTTGCATTTGCTCGTCCTGTTCTTTTATTGGAAGCAGACGATTGAGCAGCATTATGGGACTGCTGCGTCGACGGAATGGGAACTTTTCACAGCGGAACTGCAAACATCGCTCGCTCACGTTGAATCAATCAGTTTGTCTGCTGACGGTCAGGCTTTGATGTATGTAAACGAAAGAGGCGTGCAAACGATTAGCCTAAGCGGGACGGTCATCCGTAGAACAGTAGACTTCCAAGGCCATATCCCGCTTTTCACCAACATTCGTTCCCTCCAATTTAGCCTTGAAGAGGAGATGGTCCGGTTGACGATTGTTACGTTGGATGAAAAAATAAAGGAAAGGAGATTTGCGATTGGGCTATTTCCGGAATGAGAAAGGCTCCCTGTTCGCGGCTGCATTAATTTTATTATTTTTTGTCAGCCTCTTTCTTTTTACCCTCGTTTCGTGGCATAGTAATTTATATAAAACTTACGATTCTCTTGAACAATACTACGAAAAGGAATTGATCAAGACATTAAATAGGGTGGATGAATATGAAGAAAGTCTACTTGGTCGGATACATGGGTAGTGGTAAAAGTGCCATTGGCAAACGATTAAGCAATATGGTTGATATGCCTTTTTTCGACATGGATGCGGAAATCGTCAACGATACAGGGATGACGATTCCGCAAATATTTGAGACTTATGGTGAAGAGCGATTCCGAGAGATGGAGACAGACTTCTTGCGGCGCTTTCCGGATCAGTATTGCATTATTGCAACAGGCGGAGGTGTAGCGATGAGAGAGGAGAACCGGCGTATTATGAGGGACACAGGACTGGTCTTCTTCCTAAATGCGCCGTTCTATGAAATATGGCGACGTATCTCAACGGATAAAAATCGTCCCATCGTCCAGCGCTCAACCCGTCAAGAACTGGAAAGCCTGTATTTCAAGCGCAAGCCGCATTATTTAAAGAGCGCTCATTTTAGAGTGGAGACAGCGGGCCGCTCCATTTATGAAATAGCCGACTACATAGCGTTTCAGATTGGCAGACTGAAGGAACACGAGGAATGAGCGGGAAATATTGATAGGCAATTTAAATTCTTTTTTGTGTTGGTTTCGATGGGGAGTCTTTAAAACACGAACGTTTATAAAAGAAATATATTAAACGTTCGTGAAAAATACGTGATGCTAAAAATGATTGCGTATGCAGATGTGAAATGTTAAGATATAAGGCAATAGGGTACTGATTCGTCGGAATCTTACACATTTTGTGCAAGCAATTGAATATCGCGGATGACTGAGCGGGGAGAGCACGTATTAGGCGTCGCCGAAGGAGCAAATAACGAAAGTTATGAATCTCTCAGGTAAAAAGACCCGTTCATGACGCATCTCTGGAGAGCGCCGATTCGATCGGCCACCAACGAGGAAAGCCGCAAGGTCAAACTTTCAGGTACACGGACAGAGGTTCCTTTTCCATAGGGGACTTCTGTCTTTTTTCGTGGGCAGCGGGCTGGCAATTGTCAGCGCGATCGCCTTGCTGCATATTGCTTGCACAACCGAACATCGGGAGAACCGATTTGTTCGGAGCTCTACTTTACTATTAGACTAGGGGGAAATTGGCATGGTTGAATCGTTGAAACGCACGGCCCTTTTCGATGCGTATTCGGAATATGGAGGCAAAACGATTGATTTTGGAGGCTGGGAGCTGCCAGTTCAATTCTCTGGAATCAAAGCCGAACATGAAGCGGTGCGAACGCAAGCCGGTCTGTTTGATGTGTCCCATATGGGAGAGGTTTTTGTCTCGGGAGAAGGGGCGCTTGCATTTCTGCAGAAACTTGTAACAAATGATGTCTCCAAGTTGAAGGACGGGCAAGCCCAGTATACAGCGATGTGTTATGAAAATGGCGGTACAGTGGATGATCTCCTAATTTATAAAAGAGGAGAGAACGATTATCTTTTAGTCGTCAATGCGTCCAATATCGATAAAGATGTGGAATGGATGAAAAAGCATGCCACAGAGGATGTCCTAATAGAGGATAAATCAAATGAGTTTGGTTTGTTGGCTCTTCAAGGACCAAAAGCACAAGAGGTCCTTCAGAAGTTGACTGACCAGCCATTGGAAGAAATTAAGTTTTTCCGCTTCAAGGAAGGGGTAAACGTGGCGGGACATGAGGTGCTCGTCTCGAGAACCGGTTATACAGGGGAAGATGGATTTGAACTGTACGGTTCGCCAGACACAGTAGTCGCGTTATGGTCGGCTGTTCTTGAAGCAGGAAAAGAGGAAGGGGTTCTCCCGGCAGGTTTAGGAGCTCGTGATACATTGCGTTTTGAAGCCGGACTTCCTCTCTATGGACAAGAGTTATCCAAAGATATTTCTCCACTCGAAGCGGGACTTGGGTTTGTCGTCAAACTCAATAAAGAATCCGACTTCCTTGGCAAAGAGGCGTTAGCTTCCCAGAAGGAACAAGGTGTTCCTAGAAAACTAGTCGGCATTGAAATGATTGACAAAGGGATTCCGCGCACTGGTTACAAAGTGTTTGTTGGAGACGAGGAAATTGGAGAAGTGACGACTGGCACACAGTCACCGACTTTAAAAAAGAACATCGGGTTCGCCCTTGTTCAATCGTCACAGGCAGAAGTCGGAAATGAAGTCGAAGTCGAAATCCGTTCGAAACGTCTGAAAGCGGTTGTCATCGCAACACCATTTTATAAACGATAATGAAATGAAGAGGGGATTTGTGGATATGAAGCATCGTTATATTCCGATGACGGAAACGGACCGCGATGAAATGCTAGCGGCCATCGGCATCGCAACTGTGGATGAATTGTTTGAAGATATTCCAGAAAAAGTACGATTTAAAGGTGAATTAGACATTAAACCGGCAAAATCGGAAACGGCTCTGATGAAAGAACTGTCACATTTGGCAAGCAAAAATGCTGATTCCCGCCACTATACATCGTTTCTTGGTGCCGGTGTCTATGATCATTATAAACCGATCATTGTCGACCATGTAATTTCCCGTTCTGAGTTCTATACTGCCTATACGCCGTATCAGCCGGAGATTTCTCAAGGTGAGCTACAGGCGATCTTTGAATTCCAGACAATGATCTGTGAATTGACAGGCATGGATCTCGCTAACTCTTCTATGTATGACGGTGGAACTGCGCTTGCAGAAGCAGGAACGCTTGCGGCTGGCCATACCCGCCGTAAAAAGCTGCTTGTTTCCGAAACAGTCCATCCGGAGTCAAGGGATGTAGTGCAAGCTTATGCAGCTGGCCAATTCATTGAAGTCGTCACCATTCCACACAAAGATGGTGTTACGGACATGGAGAAGTTAGAACAGTTAATCGATGGTGATACTGCAGCGGTCCTAGTCCAATATCCAAACTTCTTCGGCCAAGTAGAAGATATCGAGAGTGTCGGAAAAATTATACATGATCAAGGCGGACTATTCATTGTGTCGTCCAACCCACTTGCGCTTGGCGTCTTGACGCCTCCTGGCAAACTTGGTGCGGATATTACAGTAGGCGATGCCCAGCCGTTCGGCATTCCAGAACAATTCGGCGGGCCGCACTGCGGATATTTTGCTACAACAACAAAGCTAATGAGAAAAGTGCCTGGACGTCTTGTTGGAGAGACGACAGATGAAGATGGAAGAAGAGGTTATGTTCTTACGCTTCAAGCGCGTGAGCAACATATCCGCCGCGATAAAGCGACGTCTAATATTTGCTCAAACCAAGCACTGAATGCTCTTGCAGCATCTGTTGCGATGACAGCACTTGGAAAAGTGGGCGTCAAGGAGATGGCATATCAAAACATTGCCAAAACAAGATATGCAAAAGAGGCATTCGAGAAAGCGGGCTTTGATGTTAAATTTGGCAACGTCCACTTTAACGAAATCGTAGTGGATGTGAAAAAGCCGGTAGCTGAAGTGAACGAGCAGTTATTCCATAAAGGAATGATTGGCGGCTATGACCTTAGTTCCACATATCCAGAACTCGCGAATCACACATTGATCGCTGTGACAGAACAACGGACAAAAGAAGAAATTGATGCGCTCGTGCAGGAAATGGAGGCCCTTCATGCGTAATGAAAATCAACCGCTGATTTTTGAAATATCAAAAGAGGGACGGATTGGCTATAGCCTCCCTGAATTGGATGTACCGGAAGTCGATTTGACAAACTTGTTGCCTGAAACTTATATCCGCTCTGAAGAGGCAGAACTGCCAGAAGTCTCCGAGCTTGATATTATGCGACACTATACTGCGCTCTCTAATCGGAATCACGGCGTGGATACTGGATTCTATCCGCTTGGATCTTGTACGATGAAGTACAATCCGAAAATTAACGAAGCGGTGGCGCGTTTATCTGGTTTTGCGAATATCCATCCGTTGCAGGATGAAGCTACTGTTCAAGGCGCTATGGAAATCATGTATGACTTGCAGGAACATCTTTCTGAAATTACAGGTATGGACGAAGTGACACTTCAGCCAGCTGCTGGTGCACATGGTGAATGGACTGCGCTCATGATGATCCGTGCATTCCACGAGTCAAATGGCGATTTCAACCGGACAAAAGTACTTGTGCCTGATTCTGCTCATGGCACAAACCCTGCTTCCGCAACGGTGGCAGGATTCGATACAATTACAGTGAAGTCAAATGACAACGGCCTGGTCGATATCGAGGATCTGAAATCCAAAGTCGGTCCTGACACAGCTGCCCTCATGCTGACGAATCCGAATACCCTTGGACTCTTTGAAGAGGATATTCTGAAAATGGCTGAAATCGTTCATGGTGTCGGCGGAAAACTGTACTACGATGGTGCAAACTTGAACGCCGTTATGGCGAAAGCACGCCCTGGAGATATGGGCTTTGACGCTGTTCATTTAAATTTGCATAAGACATTTACAGGCCCGCATGGCGGCGGTGGACCGGGCTCTGGCCCAGTCGGCGTGAAAGCGGATTTGGCTCCGTTCTTGCCGAAGCCAGTTCTCGTCAAAGAAGGGGACAGCTATACATTCGAGTATGACCGTCCGCAATCAATCGGCCGTGTGAAACCGTTCTACGGAAACTTCGGCATCTACTTGCGTGCCTACACTTATATCCGCTCTATGGGGCCGGATGGGTTGAAGGCAGTGACGGAATATGCGGTATTGAATGCGAACTATATGATGCGAAGATTGGAGCCGTATTTCGATCTGCCATATCCGCAGCATTGCAAGCATGAATTTGTTCTTTCGGGACGCCGTCAAAAGAAACTCGGTGTGCGTACACTTGATATGGCAAAACGCCTGCTTGATTTCGGTTTCCATCCGCCGACAATCTACTTCCCGCTTAATGTAGAGGAAGGCATGATGATTGAACCGACTGAGACTGAATCGAAAGAAACGCTTGATTCCTTCATCGATGCAATGATCCAAATTGCCAAGGAAGTAGAAGAAACGCCGGAAATTGTCCAAGAGGCGCCTCATACAACAGTCGTCAACCGTTTGGACGAAACAAAAGCAGCACGTCATCCGGTGCTTCGTTTTAAGAAAAAAGAAGAGGAACTGGTTAACGCCTAACCTGCTTCGCATGATAGCTGCACGTCAAATGTTTGTACCAAGCAAACATTTGACGTGCAGTTTTTTTGTGTTGCTTGTTCCTGAAGGTTTATTTAAAAATCTGCCGATAATGAAATATGGAACTGTCGGCTGTTTAGCTTTAGGTAGACTGGATGCCTGCTAGGAGGCGCGAGGAAGCTCGAACGCGGCTTGCAACCCGTCTGGACGGGTTATTGTCATGGATTCTAAGGAGGCTGTCAGGAGGGATACAGGCATGGGGGAATTTATTGCAATAGAAAAAGTTCCTCCCGAAGGAAGAACTTTGCCATCATTTACTTCTAACTTTGCCTGTCCACGTACGGAATCCGCCTTGGAGGTGGAAGAGCTGTGTATACTCTTTCTTTTTCAAGAAAAGAGCGGCTCTTGCACTTTTGCCGCCGTTTTGATCGTACAAGTAGACGGGCTTATCCGCACGGATTTCTTTATAACGCTGCCGGAACTGGGAGTATGGGATATTTCTCGCTCCGAGAATATGGCCCGCTTCAAACTCCTTCGGTTCCCGCACATCGATAAGCTGAGCTTTCCGGTATCCGTTGATAAAATCCTCTTGCGTCAAGTTTGTGACCGCTTTTCGCAGGCGTAACATCGTGATAACGATGTAGAGGATGAGGAGAAGGACGACCGCCCCTAAGATATATAAATCCACTTCGATTTTCCCCTTTCTTTCTATAAGTCCATTATAAAGATTAAGTAGCACATGTTCAATGAGAATGATAAAATGAAATTCGTTGTAATGAATCGGTAAGCATAAAAGAATAATTCGCCGACCTGGACAAGGGATGCCGCTGCGTATAAAGCATGGGCATTTTTCCACTTCTAGGTCGGCAACATTGTTGATTGGAAGGGGAATCGGTATGGAAAAAGAGGTTTGGCATTTCATTAATTCCGGAAAGTGTTCGCCATCTTTTAATATGGCGCTCGATGAAGCGCTTCTTGATTGGCATAGCAAAGGGGAGATTGGACCGGTTCTGCGTTTTTATGAATGGCAGCCTGCCACCTTGTCAATTGGATATTTTCAGCGCGTGGAAAAAGAAATTGATATGGAAGCCGTAGAGAGGCATAATCTTGGCTTCGTCAGACGGCCGACAGGCGGAAGGGGCGTCCTCCACGAACATGAACTGACCTACAGTGTCATCGTAAGGGAAGATTATGAAGACATGCCTGAGACAGTGACAGAAGCTTACCGGGTTATCTCGGGCGGCCTGTTGGAGGGATTCCGGAATCTTGGACTGCAAGCTGAGTTTTCTGTACCGGTTACTGAGGAGCAGAATGAACGGCTGCGTAAACCGAAAAGTGCAGTATGCTTTGACGCACCAAGCTGGTATGAGCTCGTTGTGGAAGGCAAGAAGGTGGCAGGAAGCGCCCAGACCCGTCAAAAAGGCGTCATTCTGCAACACGGCGCGATCTTACTCAGCTTGGATGAGGATAAGCTTGTCTCGCTATTTAAATTTGAGTCGGAAGAGGCGCGGGAGCGTATGCGAAAAGGATTGCCGGAAAAGGCGGTTGCCATTGACCGGCTGACAAATCGTCCGATCTCAGTAGAAGAGTGCATACCAGCCTTTGCAACAGGGTTTGAGAAGGCGCTTGATATGACGCTTATACCGCTAGAATTAACGGATGAACAACTGGAGTATGTCAAGGAGATCGAACGAACGAAATATTTGGCGGATTCCTGGACCTATCGAAAGTAAAAATCGGACTTTCGTTTCATTTTTTTTCGACGAATACCGACGTTATCGGTTTTCTAGTTGTGAGAATATTTTTCTCCGTTGAACGTAGTTTCAAGATGTAGTAGATTAGGTTATATACATAATACAACATGTTGTGTTTTTATGGATTAATTCGAAGGAGGACGCAAGCATGGTCATTGTTTCAAAGCACGACGAGCCGAAATTGGACAAGGCACAGTTGAACGCGGATATTGCGAAATTCCCGCAAGTCCACCCGATCACGGACGATATGAAAATCGAGCATAGCGGTGTTTCGCGGCTTGTCATGATAGATAGATATTCTTTCAAGGATACTGAAAAGAAAACGTTAAAAGTGGGTGACTTTGTTGTCCTCACAGTGAAGGAAGACCCGAAATTTCCAGCGCGGGGCTTAGGTTTTGTCGTGGGCTTGGATAAAAAATCGGGCAAGGCGGATATTTGGATTGAAAGTGAGTACCGTTCTTCAATCGATGACCCAGAAGAACAGGAGAAGGGCATTGTGACACGTCCATTGGATGTCATCGAGAAGCCTTTGGAAGTGTTTTATGAGCAGATTGCCAAACGAAATGCAACAGGACTGGCATCGGTTGAAAAAACGGAAGAACAGCGGAAGTCATCTTTCGATATGTTCTACAAACAATTGTCCAAGTTGAATTTTGTACCTGCTGGGCGTGTTCTTTATGGTGCGGGCTCCGATACAGAAGTTACCTTTTTCAATTGCTATGTTATGCCGTTTGTGGCAGATTCCCGTGAAGGAATCTCGGATCATCGGAAACAAGTAATGGAAATCATGAGCCGCGGCGGCGGGGTCGGGACGAATGGATCAACGCTTCGACCGCGCAATACACTAGCTCGGGGAGTGAACGGGAAATCTTCCGGTTCTGTCTCTTGGCTGGACGATATAGCAAAATTGACGCATTTGGTGGAGCAGGGCGGTTCAAGACGCGGTGCTCAAATGATCATGCTTGCTGATTGGCATCCGGATATTTGCGAGTTTATTATCTCGAAAATGCAAAATCCACGAATCCTCCGTTATCTTCTGGAAAATACGGAAGAAGAATTAATCAAAAAGCTGGCGAACGAGAAGTTGAAGTTTAAGCCGCTGACAGCACAAGAGGAAGCGATGTACCAAGGAATCTTGAACTATCGGACAATCCCTGGCATGGGCGGCTTCAATGAAGCGATCTTGCGTGATGCGGAGATGAAGCTTCGTGATGGCGGTACGTATACGGTTCATAATCCTGAATTTTTAACAGGTGCCAATATCTCCGTAACATTGACAGATGATTTCATGAAAGCTGTTGAGGAAGATGCAGATTTTGAACTGCGCTTCCCGGCTGTGGAAAATTATTCCGCTGAAGAAATGGAAATGTACAATGAGGAGTGGCACAAGGTCGGAGATGTCCGGGAATGGGAAAGGCTAGGCCATGAAGTGCGTGTCTACCGGACGATCAAAGCCCGTGCTCTCTGGGATTTAATCAATATTTGTGCGACATATTCCGCAGAACCTGGCATCTTCTTTATTGACAATGCCAACAAAGAAACGAACGCAAAAGCCTATGGCCAACAGGTTGTCGCAACAAACCCATGCGGGGAACAGCCTCTTGCACCATACTCTGTATGCAACTTGGCTGCGGTCAACTTGGCGGAAATGACAGATAAAGAAACAAAAACAGTTGACTATGAAAAATTAAAAGAGACAGTACGTGTCGGCGTCCGCATGCAGGACAACGTCATCGACTCCACTCCTTACTTCTTGGAAGAAAATAAAGTCCAAGCCTTAGGAGAGCGCCGTGTCGGCCTCGGTGTCATGGGTCTTGCTGATTTGTTAATTTATTGCGAAAAGGAATACGGTTCTCCTGAAGGCAATGAGCTGGTCGATAAAGTGTTTGAAACGATTGCGACGACTGCGTATCGTGAATCCATCGAATTGGCCAAAGAGAAGGGGAGCTTCCCATTCTTGATTGGGAAAGATGAGATGGAAACAAAAGCGTTGCGTGAAGCGTATATTTCAACTGGCTTTATGAAGAAGATGCCGGAAGATATTCGTCAATCCGTGCTGGAACATGGTATCCGGAACTCGCATTTGCTGACAGTGGCACCAACGGGATCTACGGGCACCATGGTCGGAGTATCGACCGGACTGGAGCCATATTTCTCCTTCACGTACTATCGCAGTGGGCGTCTCGGAAAATTCATCGAAGTGAAAGCGAACATAGTGGAAGAATATTTGAAAAAGAATCCGGAAGCAGATCCGGATCACTTGCCAAATTGGTTCGTTTCTTCCATGAGCCTTTCTCCAGAAGCGCATGCTGATGTTCAGTGCATCATCCAGCGCTGGATCGACAGCTCCATCTCCAAAACAGTGAATGCACCTAGAGGATACAGCGTGAAGCAAGTGGAGAGCGTTTATGAGCGTCTTTATAAAGGCGGAGCAAAGGGTGGTACGGTATACGTCGATGGCAGCCGGGATTCCCAGGTGCTCACGCTGAAAGCGGAAGAGAACGTTATGGAAACAACTCCGATGGAAGAGGAAATCGTTGAGCAGCGAAAAGTCGTCCTCATTAACACAATCCAAGATTTGCGTTCTACTAACGTCACGATCGGTTCAGAAGTCGGGGACACATGCCCGGTTTGCCGACAAGGGACAGTAGAAGAAATCGGTGGATGCAACACATGCACAAATTGTAACGCACAATTGAAATGCGGTTTGTAAAATAGCATAAATCAGGTGGAGAAAAACGAATGGTTTTTCTTCACCTGATTTTTTTATTTGATCAAAAGGTTACGAGCGGTTCCCCAGAGGATACGCGGGGGTTGAGGAGAGAATTGAGCGGTTCGCGAGATATATGAGCGGTAGAAGGGGAGATTCGAGAGAATGAAAAATTATACGAGCGGTTGTGGGAGATAAACGAGCGGTTGGCGGAAGTATGCAAAAGAAAGTATAAGAGAAATAAGCAACACAATCCCAGCGCTCGCAGCCAGCACTACCTTTCTGCTGAATCAAGAAATTCCCTCGTATTCATCAACAAAAAAACTGCAGGTTCCCTTTTCGGGTAAACCTGCAGCTTCATTAATTTGCTTGAATTACGGAAGATGAAGAAGAATCTGCAACCGGCTGGACGACTTCCACGTTTTCGATGCCATGTTCTTCAATATCGAGCAGTCTGTTGAAAGAAGCGATGGCGACTTCTACTTGGTCGTCTTCCGGTTCTTTCGTTGTTAGCAATTGCAGCCATAATCCCGGATAGCCTAAATATTTTAGGACCGGAATATTCCGTAATGAGTTGGTGAACTGCAATACTTCAAACGACACGCCAAGGACAACGGGGATCAATAAAATTCGATTGACAATCCGTAGCCATAATGGATCGGTTGGGACAAGGAAGTAAATAAACATACCGACGATAACGGTGAATAATAAAAAGCTGCTGCCGCATCGGTAATGGAGCCGCGACTGGGCTTGTACGTTTTCAACCGTTAATGGCAGCCCGTTTTCATATGCATTGATGACTTTGTGCTCCGCTCCGTGGTATTTGAACACACGTTTAATGAGAGGAGTCATGGAAATTAACGAAACGTAACCGAGAAGCAGGACTAATTTAAAGAAACTCTCCAGCAATATTTGGGCAGTCTTGCCTGATGCTATGGATTCGAACAACTGCGCCAAGAAGACCGGTACGAGTGTGAATGCAAATTTCCCGAATAAGAACGATAGGACACCAACTGCGGCGACCCCAAGGATCATTGTAAGTTTGGATGTTTCCTCCGGTGCTTGTTCGACTTCCTCGCCAGGCATCACATCATACCGTTCACTGGCGAAAGTCAAATGTCGTGAACCGATTCCCGCTGACTCAATCAAAGCGACGATGCCGCGGATAAAAGGAATTTTTTTTAGTTTTTGCGCGAGTGGCTTCTGTTTTTTCGGCAGATAAAAATAATCAAGGGAACTATCTTTCCTGCGAATTGCTGTTACAGTATGATCACGGCTGCCGAACATGACACCCTCTATCAAGGCTTGGCCACCGTACGCAGGTGCTTGCTTTTTGCTCATAGGACTCCCCACACCTTCTTCTTAATTGACAGGTACACTGATTTAGAACTTGTCCCGCCTTTAATTATTTCTCTATTGTACTAAAAATGCGTCAAGGACTCCACAGAATAGGTTTAAAATTTCTTGATTGTCCCGACACTTTCTATTAGGAGGGATGCTTAATGAAAACAAAAACAATGATTTGGACAGCTTTTGTCGCTTCAGTAGGCATGTTAGTCGCATTGCGTGGCCTGCGCTTTTTTCATTTTATCGAGTGGTCGCCTATCGGGTGGGCAGACCGTTGGGAACTGTTTGGTTCCTCTAGCGCCATTTGGAAGTGGACGCTGTTATTTATTTTGTTATTTATCGTTACAATCATTTTCTATTACTTGATTTCCTTAACAAGTTCGATTCCGCCCACCCTTACTTCGCTTATTGTCAGCATCATCCTAGCACTTGCTATTGAATGGAGCATTCTCGTACCTACGACATTGATGGAAGGGTTCCGTTCCATTTCTTATCCTTTTTTGGCGATTGTGGCAGTGGCCATCCGTTTTATCACAGGGACTGCGGTCTTTATGAAGAAACTTCCGAAAGAAGCAACGAAATAGGTTGCGACAATGGAACGATATGATAAAATGGGAAAGAAAAAGATGAGGGGAATGGTGCGTCGGTGAAAGTACTAGTTCTGAATGGACCGAATCTGAATCGGCTGGGAAAAAGAGAGCCGGGGATCTATGGGGCGGAAACCCTAGAGGATGTGGAACGCAAGCTGCGGGATGTTGCGGGCGATTCTCTAGTGGAAGTCCAGTTTTTTCAGTCGAATTCAGAAGGCGCTTTGATTGACCGTATTCATGATGCGGAGGATGAAAGCGTCGATGGCATCATATTCAATCCGGGTGCATTTACCCATTATAGTATCGCGCTGCGTGACGCTGTGGCATCGGTTACTGTACCGGTCATCGAGGTCCATATTTCAAACATACATAGCCGGGAAGCATTTCGACAAACGTCCGTCATCGCCCCTGTTTGCATTGGCCAATTATCGGGCTTTGGCACAGATGGCTACGAACTTGCCCTCCAGGCGTTCCTTCTCCGAGGAAAAGGGGTCAAACTATGAAACTGGCGAAATTGAGAGATTTGCTGAAAGAAAAAGAGTTGGACGCATTACTCGTTACCAATCCATACAACCGTCGTTATATCACCGGATTTACCGGGACTGCAGGTGTTGCAGTCATTTCAAAAGAGGATGCTGTGTTTATTACCGATTTCCGTTATACGGAACAGGCAGCCAAGCAAGTATCAGGCTTCCGCATCGTTAAACATGAGAAAACGATCATTGAAGAAGTTGCAGAGCAAGTGAAATCAATGAATATCCATACGCTTGGATTCGAGAAAGACGATGTTTCATTCGGCATGTATGAGTTGTATAAAGAGAAAGTGAATACGGACCTACGTCCGGTTTCTGGCATCATTGAGACACTTCGGATGGTGAAAACCCCTGAGGAGATCGAAATCCTCAAGCAGGCTGCGAAAATTGCAGATGATGCTTTCGCTCACATTTGCACATTCATTAAGCCGGGCGTGACGGAACTGGAAGTGTCCAATGAACTGGAAATGTTCATGCGGAAGCAAGGGGCGGAATCTTCTTCTTTCTCAACTATCGTCGCTTCTGGTGTTCGAGGGGCATTGCCACATGGCGTTGCTTCGGACAAAGTGATTGAGTCGGGTGACTTAGTGACACTTGACTATGGTGCATTGTATAATGGCTATATTTCTGATATCACACGGACGGTGGCAGTTGGTGAACCGTCTGCGCAATTGAAGGAAATCTATGAAGTGACACGTGTTGCCCAGCAGTTGGCTTTGGAACAGATCAAACCGGGTATGACAGGTATTGAAGCGGATGCCGTGGCTCGCGACTATATCAAGTCAAAAGGGTATGGCGATGCATTCGGCCATTCCACAGGACACGGTATTGGTCTTGAAGTGCATGAAGGGCCTGCGTTGTCCTTCCGTTCGGAAACGGTGCTCGTACCAAATATGGCTGTAACGGTTGAACCGGGCATTTATCTGCCAGGCATTGGAGGCGTCCGTATTGAGGATGATATCATCATGACGGAAACCGGAAATGAACGCTTGACGCATTCAACGAAAGAATTAATTATCCTATAATGTTCAAAATGGAGGAAACAGCATGATTTCAGTAAACGAATTTAAAACAGGTTTGACAATTGAAGTGGACGGCGACATTTGGCGCGTTATTGATTTCCAACACGTTAAGCCAGGTAAAGGAGCTGCTTTCGTCCGTTCCAAATTGCGTAATCTGCGTTCTGGAAACGTGAACGAAAAGACGTTCCGTGCGGGTGAGAAAGTTGGAAAAGCACAAATCGACAACCGCCGTATGCAATATTTGTATGCAAACGGAGATGACCATGTATTCATGGATAACGAATCGTATGAACAAATTGAGTTGCCATCCAACCAAATCGAAGAAGAATTGAAGTATTTGAAAGAAAACATGGAAGTGCATATCATCTCATACAAAGATGAAGTGCTTGGTGTTGAACTTCCATCAACGGTTACATTAGAAGTTGCTGAAACAGAACCAGGCATTAAAGGCGACACGGCAAGCGGTGGATCAAAACCTGCAAAAATGGAAACGGGCCTCGTTGTTCAAGTTCCATTCTTCGTTAACACAGGTGATAAATTGATCATTAATACTGAAGAAGGCGAATACGTTTCAAGAGCATAATTTGTACTAAAACACTTTGCATTCCTGACACATGGAGTGTGAAGTGTTTTTTTTGTTCGAAGAGGAACCTCCTTAGTGAAAGACGGTCTCATATTTCCTGCCCATGCCTCATACGTTAAAACAGGAGGGGGAAACCGTTTGGAATTGAGCGATTTATTAAGGATTGCGGGCATTGGTCTCGTCATCGGTTTTCTACATGTATTTTTTGAGCAAACAGGAAAAAAGGAATTCTCGTTTTTCCTTTTCTTTCTTGCTTACATATACATTGCGGTTGAAATGCTCCGTTTCCTGCGAATCTTTTTTGCGGAAATCGCTGAGTTTTTCCAATGGCTTTCGTTGGCGATGTAAATGTTCACATTATTCCAGATGATTGTCGTTTATGTTGTTCTGCTCATTATTGCGTATGTTGCGCCAGGATTGAAACCGATTTTGTATGCAGCCATTTTTTTTATCCTGTTGCTCTATATTTTCAGCATGTTCCTATTGCCGTTTGGTCAAACCATCATTGGATTATTCGGTATTATGCCGGGTCCTTATGTCAAATTGCTCGTGGGCAGTGCCTTACTCTTTATTCTGTCTGAATTGGTAGCGATGCATATAAGAGAGGAAGGTTACGGATCGATCGCCTCTTTGTCGCAGCTGGCAATGAAAATTGTCATTTTGACGTTATGGATCCCTCATTTGAAAGCAATGATCGATACACTCTCATCACTCATTACTAAATGAACGGAAGAAAATTCTATGCTGTCATTTTTCTTATCTGTTGTTAGCACTGTACTTTCCTCATTCATTATCGTATTGCTCGTTACCTTCATCGTCCTGTTGCTTAATTTTCTATTTCCCGCCTTTTCCAAGTGGACGAGGCTGCTACTATTCTTAGTCGTAATTGCCGTCGTGCTACGGCCTGCATTTGACCAGTTTATCGCCATCCGAGAGATTACCCATACAGTCGCAATGACATTCATTTCTGTTTATCCACTTCTTACAGCAAGTATCGTCGCATCTGGCGGAACATTCGGTTTACTTAATTTTCAACCGGCCATGTTGCTGTTTGCGAACGGCATAGTCGTTCTTTCGGAAAAGATTCTGATTCCGGTACTTGCCGCAGCACTCTTGTTTGATATCCTTTCCCGCCTTCAGCCGTCCATGCCTTTTACCAAGATGTCGGACTTGCTGAGAACAGGCCTGCTCGGTGCTGTCTCCGCGATTGTTGCAGCCTATGCCATTTTCATTACGACAGGCGGGACGATGTCCTGGGCACTATCCGGCGTCACCAGTGAGCCGATCAAAGAATTGATTAAACAAAATATCCCTCTCATTGGATCACTGATGACCGACAGTCTCGGGGCGATGGGGCGGTATACATCGGGAGCCAGCGTCTTCATCGGAGGTTGGCTGATTATGACCGTCTGGACGGTCGCTCTCCTACCGACTTTGAAAACGTTGGTGACAGGCTTCCTCTACCGATGGACAGCAGCTTTAATTGAACCGTTTGCCAATGAAGATATTACAGGGACGCTTGATGATATCGGGAAGACGCTGTTTGTGCTATGTGCGATTTCCTTTTTGGTCGCATTTGCGTTTATCTATACAGCAATCTTTTCGATAATCATTATCAAATTAATGACAAGCGTGAAATGAGTGGTTGCTATCGTACAGTTTATGAGTGGAATATTGCTGTTGTCGGTTCTATCTGTCGTGCTGCCTTTATTGCTCCCAGATGAACTGGAAGACGATTTTCTAGATATCATGAAAATTGCAATGGGCATTTGGATAATTCATTCGTTCTCCACAATTTTTGGTCATAGCCTGTGGTGACCAAGCATACTGTTAAACATAGATGACTACCCATATCCGGCTCAAAGAAATGAAATGGTGATGAAATGCAGAAAACAAAAAGAAAAACATTTCCTTTATTGCTAGGTTCCATTGTTGTTCTTGTCATCATATTCATCAACACGACACTAGGATCGTTTGGGGGGGAGAAAGGAAAGGGGGAGGAGAGCCGGGAATATGCAGAACTTGAAAAGGCGTTGATGAGTATTGAAGGGATTGGGGAAGTGATCATCTATCCTCATTATGAAAAAGGCGTAAAGCCTGCCGACCCGCTCTCGGACTATTTTTCACTGTCCGGCCGTTCCAATAAGACAGGCAATCCGCTGCAAGGGATTTTAGTTGTGGCGGAGGGGGCAGATGATATGAGGATGAAAAGCAGAATGAAGCAAATCCTTTCATCGGTACTGCAGCTGCCTGAACATCGAATTGTCATCGAAGAAATGAAGAAAAGGGGGACTCAACTTGAAAGCGAATAAACGAACAGTATGGTTTTTAACATTACTCAGCCTGGTAGCGGTCATCTCCATCTATTATTTAAACAGAGAAGCGCCGATGCAGTTTGATGGGCTCGCGATTTTTGGAGATAAAGATTCTGATGCCATCACATTGACCAACACGAAAGACGAAACGAAGCCAGTCTTTGCCGAGTCTGTCCTATTTGAAGAAATGCGGATGCAAGTCCTGGACGAGCGAAGCAAGTTGAAGGAACAATTAGAGGCAAAGACACTTTCTTCAGATTACACGGTCGAGGAGAAAAATGAAGCCTTTAATGCGCTGGAGGATCTGACGAAACAAACGTCAGCAGAAGCATTAATGGAAATGCAAATCAAAGCGCTGGGCTATCCGGAAGTGTTCGTCCGTAAAGATAACGGCAAGGTCGATGTGACTGTGCTCGCCCAAGAAGGCCATTCGAAAGAACTGGCAGATGAAATCACAAAGTACATTATGGCGAGCTGGGATGATACTCGCCAAGTAAAAGTAGACTTCACTGGAAACTGAGCATTTTAGGATTCAAAATATAAAAAGGCTGTATATGACAGCTGTTTATACAAAAGAAGTATGCTCCAATTCTCAAACTTTGCCAAGAATGAATGGCAATACTTTATTAAAAGGCCCATTATTAGGGTCTTTTTTTGTTTCTGTCGTACATAATAACCTTTATCTATTTCATTCTTTCGTAAAAACGTCTAAAATAAAGGGGAAGGGATTCTAAATATATCGTAGTCAGGAGAATCGAGTCATGTTAAAAATCCAAGAAATTCGTGAAATAATTAAATTGATCGATCAATCATCTATTGAAAAATTTACATTTGAATCTGAAGGAACAAAAATCAAACTTGAAAAGGCTGGCGTCCAACAAGTGACTGTCGCCCCACAAGTCCAAAAAACTGAGTATGCGCCAATTCAGCAGCCAGTAGTGGAACAGCCCGCTGCAGCACCTGTTGCTGCGCCGCAATCAGAAAGCCAAGAGCAACAGCCCGCTGCAGCTCCAGTTGAGAAAGTGCAAGAGGATGCTTCCTTGCACAAAATTACTTCGCCAATGGTAGGAACCTTTTACAAAGCCTCTTCGCCTGACGCACCTCCGTATGCTCAAAAAGGCGATCAAGTGAAACCGGATACTGTCGTTTGCATCGTTGAAGCGATGAAACTGTTTAATGAAATTGAAGCAGAAGTTTCCGGAGAAATCGTGGAGGTTCTTGTGGAAGATGGGCAGCTCGTCGAATACGGACAACCTCTCTTCCTCGTCAAAGAGAATTGAGGAGGAGTTTCAAATGAAAAAAGTGCTAATTGCAAATCGTGGTGAAATCGCAGTACGGATCATTCGGGCATGCAGGGAAATGGGAATTAAAACAGTGGCAGTCTTTTCGGAAGCAGATGAGGAAGCCCTTCACGTTGAACTTGCAGACGAAGCGTATTGCATCGGACCAAAGCTTTCCAAAGACAGCTACTTAAACTTTTCCAATATCATCAGCGTTGCGAAATTAACGGGATGTGACGGCATTCACCCAGGCTACGGCTTTCTCGCGGAGAATGCGAGCTTTGCGGAGCTTTGCGAAGAAGTGAATATCGAATTTATTGGACCGACTGCTGCGGCCATCTCAAAAATGGGTACAAAAGACGTTGCCAGAGAAACGATGCGCCAAGCGGGAGTTCCGATTGTACCTGGATCGGACGGTATTGTTGCTGATGAAGTCGAAGGTTTAGAAGTCGCGAAACAAATTGGTTTTCCGGTCATTATTAAAGCGACAGCTGGTGGCGGCGGTAAAGGGATCCGCGTCGCAAGAAATGAAGAGGAACTTGTAAAAGGTATCAAGATCACTCAAAAAGAGGCAGCTGCCGCATTTGGCAATCCAGGTGTCTACTTGGAGAAGTTCATTGAGGAGTTCCGACATGTTGAAGTGCAGGTGCTAGCCGACAAGCATGGTAACACGATCCATTTGGGTGAGCGGGACTGTTCCATTCAACGTCGCATGCAGAAACTTCTGGAAGAAGCTCCGTCACCGGCCCTTACACCTGAATTGCGCCAAGAGATGGGAGAAGCTGCAGTAAAAGCGGCTGAAGCTGTTAATTATCGCGGGGCAGGAACAGTGGAATTCATTTTCGATCATATTAATAAAAAGTTCTATTTCATGGAAATGAATACGAGAATTCAAGTAGAGCACCCTGTCACGGAAATGATCACTGGCATTGATTTAATTAAACAACAATTGCTCGTGGCGGCAGGTGAACAGCTGGCATACAAGCAAGAAGATATTAAAATTAACGGTTGGGCAATTGAATGCCGGATCAACGCGGAGAATCCAGAGAAAAACTTCATGCCATCGCCGGGGAAAGTGACGATGTATATGGCTCCTGGAGGCTTCGGAGTCCGCGTGGACAGTGCGATGTACCCTGGCTACTCCATTCCCCCGTATTATGATTCGATGGTTGCTAAGTTGATCGTCCATGGTGATACGAGGGAAGAAGCGGTTGCCCGGATGAAACGTGCGCTTGGAGAATTTATTATTGAAGGCGTTAATACGACGATTCCATTCCACTCGAACTTAATGGACCACGAGGTCTTTAAGTCAGGAGATTTTGATACGAAGTTTCTTGAAAAATATGATGTGATGAAATAAGGGAGATGCCGATTTCTTCGGCATTCCTTGGCATAGCATGATATCCGAGGAGGAGATTTGGTATGGCAGAAAAGACAAACCCATCATTTGTCGGAAAAGATCCGGACGGACATGCGGCGCTTGGCCGTGTGCAACTAGCGCCTGAAGTGCTGGAAGTCATCGTCGGTATCGCGACAAATGAAGTGGATGGCGTAGCAAAGACAAAAGGCAATTTTGCCACAGGCGTTGCTGAAAAATTTGGCAAGGTGATCCATGGCAAAGGCGTTAAAACGGATTGGTCGGACGAAGAATTGAAGGTTGATATTTATTGTGTCGTCGAATACGGCCATTCCATACCGGAAGTCGCAACAAACATTCAAAAACAAGTTCGTCATGCCATTTACCATATGACTTCGCTCGAAACGAAAGAAGTGAATGTCCACATTACTGGCATCGACTTCGACGTGGCATCGGACACAAAATAGTGCATGCCGGACGATGGGATGCACTCATCGCATCCATGACTGCGCTTCGAACAGTCCTATGGAAATCCGG
This sequence comes from Sporosarcina sp. NCCP-2222, assembly GCF_023168145.1. Taxonomy (GTDB): domain Bacteria; phylum Bacillota; class Bacilli; order Bacillales_A; family Planococcaceae; genus Sporosarcina. The sequence goes on along the minus strand of NZ_BQYK01000001.1, from coordinate 131,282 downwards.
GCAAAGAAAAGCATCGTCTTCGGATGATGCTTTTCAACTTGTTATGCTATATAAATACTCGTAGGATATGCTATGATTAAGCCCGAGATATACAGTAGTGGAGGAGAAGACTGAATGAAACGAAGAGAAGCCAGGGAAAAAGCGGTACAGACGCTTTTTCAGTTGGATAATACCGAATTGACCGCGGATGAGGCGATTGCTTATGTAGTAGAACGGCCGATTGATCCATTTTATGAAAAGTTGGTGCGCGGCACTGTAGAGCATTTGTCGGAAATTGACGAACAGTTGATTGGTAAATTGGAAAAATGGTCGTTGGACCGGTTGCCGAAAATTGAGAGGACTGTATTGCGCTTGGCAGCTTTTGAATTGCTGTTTGGCGGAGATGTGCCGCATAAAGTCGTATTAAACGAAGCAATCGAGCTTTGTAAGCTGTACGGAGATGAAAAATCAGGACGATTTGTAAACGGTGTTCTTTCGAAATTCGAAGAACAAGAATAATTATTGTCTGGAGGAATCAGTGATGACTGGCAAAGTGATTGATGGACGTGTAATCGGCAAGGCTATTAGGGAAGAGGTAAAGCAGAGTGTCGGCAAACTGGTGCATAAAGGGTGCCAGCCAGGACTTGCGGTCATTTTGGTAGGTGATAATCCTGCCTCGCAAACCTATGTGAAAAACAAGGAAAAGTCGAGCATTGAAGTCGGAATGAAGTCAGTCCTCATCGAACTTCCTGAAACAGTCTCGACGGACGAGCTGTTAGGCAAAGTGGAAGAATTGAATCAGGACGAAACCATTCATGGAATTCTTGTGCAGTTACCGTTGCCGAAACATATAGATGAAGATTTGATCATCGGTTCAATTACACCGGCGAAGGATGTGGATGGATTTCACCCTGTAAATGTTGGAAAGATGATGATTGGACAAGAGACATTCCTGCCCTGCACTCCACATGGCATCATGGCTCTGCTGGAACGATCCGGCGTCGATCTCGAGGGGAAACATGCCGTAGTCATCGGACGAAGCAATATTGTTGGCAAACCAATGGGTCAATTGCTGCTCCAAAAAAATGCTACTGTCACCTATTGTCATTCCAGAACAAAAGATTTACCCAGTTATACAAAACAAGCCGATATTCTAGTTGTCGCCATCGGGATTCCAAAATTCATTACGGCTGAGCATGTAAAAAAAGACGCGGTCGTTATCGATGTCGGTATGAATCGTGATGAAAACGGCAAGCTTTGTGGGGATGTCGATTATGAAAAAGTGAAAAATGTTGCATCAGCTATTACGCCCGTCCCTGGCGGAGTAGGTCCTATGACCATTACAATGCTATTGAAAAATACATTGTTAAGCGCTGAGAAGGCTTGCAAAAGCCAATCCTGATGCAGCAAAAGCAAGCGGAAGGCGGATGCTTTCCGCTCGAAATGCGGAAGCCATTACCTTGTCCATTCTTTTTTGGAGGTGAAAACTGATATGACCGGTCTTCCATACTTATCTGTCAACGCATTAACCAAATACATAAAAAGAAAATTTGACGCCGATCCGCATTTGCGGAATGTTTTCGTTAAAGGCGAGTTATCGAATGTCAAAGTCCATCCGAGCGGTCATATCTATTTCACTTTGAAAGATGACAAGAGCCGGATTCAATCCGCAATGTTCCGATCCAATGCTTCCCAATTAAAATTCAAACCTGAAGAAGGAATGAATGTCCTGTTGACAGGTGATGTCAATGTCTATGAAGCGAGTGGCCAATACCAATTGTATGTCCAGACGATGCAGCCGGACGGTATTGGTGCTCTTTATTTGGCATTTGAACAGCTGAAAGAAAGTCTAGGGAAAGAAGGATTATTTGATCCTCGCTGGAAACAGCCATTGCCTCCTTTACCCAATAAGGTCGGTGTCGTCACTGCCCAGTCCGGTGCAGCTATCCGGGATATTTGTTCAACGATAGCCCGTCGGTACCCGTTGGCTGAAATAATTCTGTTCCCAGCAATTGTGCAAGGACCTCAAGCAGCTCCTTCTGTTGTTAAAGCAATTGCTCAAGCTGAATCTTTCGGTTCCATTGATGTCTTAATCGTTGGCCGCGGTGGCGGGTCCATTGAGGATTTATGGGCTTTTAATGAAGAAATTGTGGCTCGAGCTATATTCTCCTCTAAAATTCCAATTATTAGTGCGGTCGGTCATGAAACCGATACGACAATAGCTGATTTCGTGGCTGATCGCCGAGCTCCCACACCTACCGCGGCAGCAGAAATGGCTGTCCCTTCCAAAGAGGAGCTATTTGAACGGATTTTAGAGAGAAAACGGTCCCTATATCTATCGCTTTCAAATCAGATTAAACATGAGAGAAGACGCCTGTCTGTCTGTGAAACTTCTTATCCATTCCAGTTTCCAGAGAGGCTCTATCGGCCGTTTACTGAGAAATTGAGTGTCTTAGAGGACAGGCTCTATCGAAGCGGGAGAGAAATCACAACGAAACGGAAGATGGAACATCAACGATTGGACAGAATCCTTGCATTTTATTCACCTGCCCAAAAGATCGGCGAGGAACGGCGAAATATCGACCGGCATACGGAAAGAATGAATCTGGCTGCGAATCGCTTTCTTCAAACTCGACAGGAGCGTTTCACCTCGTCCATCCGGATGTTAAAAGCGTTAAATCCACTCCAGGTCATGGAACGGGGTTTTTCGGTCACTTATCAGGAAGGACAGGTCGTGAACAAAGCGGCTCAGCTTCAAGCAGGAGATTCGGTACAGATCCGGCTCCAAGATGGCATGGTGGAAGCAGATGTAAAATCGGTACGATTGAACGAAGAGGGGGAGAAATAAATGGAAAACGAAAATCTTCGTTTTGAGGAAGCGATGCTCAAATTGGAAGAGATCGTCCAGCGGTTGGAAACTGGTGATGTGCCCTTGGAGGATGCGATATCTCTATATAAAAAAGGAATGGAGCTTTCGCAATACTGCCATGGCAAATTGCAAGATGCGGAAAAGCAATTGATTTCGGTCATTGATCCTGAAGGGCAGCAAAGACCGTTCAATCCGGAAAAAGGGGCCGAAGCCAATGAATGAGAGACTAAAACGGTTCATAGATGAAAAGATGCCAATAATTGATCAAGCGATGGAAGGTATGTTGGAGGAAGCAGAAATCCCTTCCTCACTGAAAGAGTCCATGGCCTATTCCATCCAAGCGGGGGGCAAACGGATCCGGCCAATGCTCGTTCTAGCCACACTGGAAGATCTGCAGGCAACTTCTGAAGATGCAGTAGCCGTAGCCTGTGCTGTTGAAATGATCCATACCTATTCGCTTATCCACGATGATTTGCCGAGTATGGACGATGATGACTTTAGACGAGGTAAGCCGACGAACCATAAAGTATACGGCGAAGCAGTCGCAGTGTTGGCGGGCGATGCGTTGCAGACATTGGCATTTAAACAATTATCAACATTGAAAGATACCCATCCGCAAGATGCTCTTCGAATCATTGCCTTGCTGGCGGATGCCTCCGGACCAAGTGGGATGGTCGGCGGACAAGTGCTTGATATTGAAGGGGAACATCGCTCCCTATCACTTGACCAATTAGAGACGGTGCATTTGCACAAGACTGGCGCGCTTCTTTCATTTTGCATAGAAGCCGGTGCCATCTTGGCTAAAGCAAACGAGGAGCAAATTGAAAAACTGAAGGATTATGCGAAAAATATCGGTCTCGCATTTCAAATAAAAGACGACATTCTGGATATCACCGCTACTACCGAACAGCTTGGAAAGACTGCCGGCAGCGATGCTGAAAGAGAGAAATCGACGTATCCTGCGTTGCTGGGGCTCGAAGGAGCAGAAGATCGTTTGCGTAAGCATCATCATTCGGCTTTGGAATCAATAAAATTCCTTACTGATGATCAGCCGCTTTTAGGCCTTTTCGCTGATTATATTGTCGATCGCAATGCCTGAAGCGGAAAACGTTTGAATTTATCTCATCCCTTCGGACCAATATGTTGTATTGGGAACCCTTCTTGGTATAATGAAGAAAGCGCTGTTGGAATCGTGGCAATCAATTAATGAAGGTGCGTGATAATGATGGATCTCACTCAGATTAAAAATCCATCTTTCGTTAAAAATCTCGATAAGGACCAATTGACGGAGCTTGCAGCTTCCATCAGAAAATTCCTCATTGAGAATTTATCTGTAACCGGTGGTCATATCGGACCGAATCTTGGCGTAGTCGAGTTGACAATCGCGCTTCATAAGATGTTCGATAGCCCGGAAGATAAAATCATATGGGACGTAGGGCATCAGGCATATGTCCACAAAATTTTGACTGGCAGAGCCGGTGATTTTAATACCTTGCGTCAGTTCAAAGGGCTCAGCGGTTTTCCAAAGATGCTGGAGAGCGAGCATGATGTTTGGGAGACTGGGCATAGCTCGACATCCCTTTCCGCCGCAATGGGTATGGCGGCCGCTAGGGATATTCAAAAAGGAAAGAATTATGTCATCCCTATTATTGGGGATGGTGCTTTAACTGGCGGAATGGCACTTGAGGCATTAAATCATATCGGCCATACACAGACGAATATGACTGTTATTTTAAACGATAATGAAATGTCCATTGCACCGAATGTCGGAGCCCTTCATGCTGTGTTAGGAAAGCTCCGTACAGCTGGGAAGTATAATTCAGTAAAAGACGAGTTGGAATATATCTTGAAAAAGATTCCGGCCGTTGGAGGAAAAGTCGCATCAGCTGCGGAACGTGTCAAAGATAGTTTGAAATATCTTCTCGTTTCCGGTGTATTTTTCGAGGAACTCGGCTTTACTTATTTAGGTCCTGTCGATGGTCATGATTTCAATGATTTGGAACGGAATCTGCAATATGCGAAAAAGATGGAAGGTCCAGTCCTTCTTCATATCATTACGAAGAAAGGAAAAGGCTACCGTCCGGCAGAGGATGATAAAATCGGCACATGGCATGGCACAGGCCCATACAAAATTGAAACGGGTGATTTTGTAAAATCGGTGTCGGCTGGCCCTGCATGGAGCAGTCTTGTTTCTGAAACCGTTAGGAAAATTGCCCGGAAAGATGAGCGTGTCGTTGCCATTACTCCGGCTATGCCGGTTGGCTCGAAATTGGAAGGGTTCGCAGCTGAGTTTCCAGATCGCTTCTTTGATGTTGGCATTGCCGAACAACATGCCGCCACGATGGCAGCAGGCCTTGCGACACAGGGAATGAAGCCGTTTCTCGCGATCTATTCGACTTTCTTGCAGCGGGCGTATGACCAAATGCTGCATGATATAACAAGACAGAACTTGAATGTATTTATTGGAATCGACCGGGCCGGCCTAGTGGGCGCGGATGGCGAAACGCATCAAGGTGTATTCGATATCGCATTTTTACGCCATATGCCGAATTTAGTGCTCATGATGCCTAAAGATGAGAATGAAGGACAGCATATGGTTAAAACTGCATTGGAATACGACCAGGGTCCAATCGCTATGAGATATCCACGAGGCAATGGAATTGGCATTCAAATGGATGAAGAACTTAAAACAATTCCAATCGGTACGTGGGAAGTTTTGCGTGTCGGGACAGATGGAACGATTCTGACATTCGGTACGACAATCCCGATGGCTTTGGATGCAGCGGAGCAACTGGCTGCTAAAGGCATAAATGTGCAAGTGGTGAATGCAAGGTTTATCAAACCGTTGGATACGGCAATGCTTGATTATTTATTCGCGGCAGGCAAACCGATCATCACCTTGGAGGAAGCTGTATTGGCAGGTGGGTTCGGAAGCGCTGTCATCGAATATGCACATGATACGCTAAAGGGTCCCACGCCAATTAGACGAATGGGTATACCTGACCAATTTATCGAGCATGGCAATGTAGATAAACTTCTTGAGGAAATCGGCATGACATCCGAAAACCTGGCCCGTATGATGGAAGATTTCATACTTGAACAGAAGACGGAAAGGGAAATCGTATGACAGGCCCACGAAAGGAACGGGTCGATATCCTGCTAGTCGAACGTGAGTTAGCGGAAACCCGTGAGAAAGCAAAGAGATCCATCATGGCAGGTCTCGTCTTTTCAGGCGAGACCAGGATGGATAAACCGGGAGAAAAGATTTCGGTTGACGCTCCCTTGATCGTAAAAGGGTCTGCTTTGAAATATGTCAGCCGGGGCGGATTGAAGCTGGAGAAAGCATTAGAGGAGTTCGACGTATCTGTCGAGGGAAAAATCATTTTGGATATTGGTTCTTCAACCGGAGGTTTCACGGATTGTGCACTGCAAAATGGTGCTGCGCATTGCTATGCTCTTGATGTCGGGACGAATCAGTTGGCGTGGAAAATCAGGCAGGATTCCCGTGTGACGGTTATGGAACGGACAAATTTCAGGCATGCAACCCTGGATCAATTCCAGATGGGACGTCCACAGTTCGCGACCATTGATGTGTCGTTTATTTCCCTCGGATTAATCTTTCCTCCTCTTAAGCAAATTTTGGAACAGGATGGCGATGTCATCGCCCTCGTGAAACCACAGTTTGAGGCTGGAAAAGAAAACGTCGGGAAAAAGGGAATTGTCAAAGACCGAAACATCCATTTGGATGTATTAAGAAAAGTTGCCGATCTTGCGATACAAGAAGGGTTCTCTCTTTGCGGAATGTCATATTCACCGGTAACGGGCGGGGAAGGGAATATAGAATTTCTTTTTCACTTGCGTTCAGAAGAACACCCGGCAACCCGTTTTGAAGAAGAAAATTTCAGAGCGTTGATCGCAACCGCACATGATGAATTGACGTAACGCGCAAACTTGCGCGTTTTTCGTCTTATGGAATAAAAGCCGCACTACTATGGTTATCGGAGTGATGAGTATGAACAAAGGACAACGGCATATCCGCATTCGAGATATTATTACAAACAATGAAGTGGAAACACAGGACCAACTGGTCGATAAACTGAAAAGTGCAGGCGTAGATGTCACGCAGGCGACAGTGTCGCGCGACATTAAGGAGCTGCATCTCATTAAAGTGCCTTTGCCGGATGGCCGTTATAAATACAGTTTGCCGCAGGTCCATAAATTCAATACTGAAGATAAGCTCCGCCGGATGATGGCGGATGCTTTCATTAGTATCGACAGTGCAGGGTATTTCATCGTTTTGAAGACCTTGCCGGGCAACGCGCATGCTGTAGGATCGCTGGTTGACAATTTATCGTGGGATGAAATGCTTGGCACCATTTGCGGCGATGATACGTGCATGATCATTTGCAGGGATGAAACAGTAACGCAGGAAGTGAAGGAAAGATTACTGTCCATGATCTGAACAAACTTTCCTCTTTTTTAGGAAGAGGGGACATGACGGCTTTCGCGTTAAGGACGAGAACTGCGTTCGTTTATGCGTTGTTCGGCTGAGCTTGTATGGAGAAACGGTAAAGGCTCAGCTTCACGAAAGTGTTCAGTACTGTTAGGGTCAGTATTACTTAGCTGCAAAAGGGGGGACAAGTGGTGTTACGGGAATTATCGATCCGGAATTTTGCCATCATCGAACATCTTGAAGTGACATTTGATGGAGGCCTCACTGTATTGACAGGTGAAACGGGTGCCGGCAAATCGATCATAATCGATGCTGTTCAATTGCTTGCAGGAGGAAGGGGCTCTTCAGAATTCATTCGCCATGGGGCACCAAAAGCCGAGCTCGAAGGATTATTTGTGCTGGATGACCCGAATCATCCTGTTTTTTATAAATTGCAGGAGGCTGGTATCGAATCTGACGAGGGTATGATTATTTTACGCCGCGACTTGAATGCCAATGGGAAATCAACTTGCCGAGTTAATGGCAAGCTGGTCACAATCGGCATACTTCGGGAAATCGGTGCCCAGCTAATTGATATTCATGGCCAGCACGACAATCAGGAATTGATGATGGAAAAGCGCCATATCTATTTGCTAGACCATTTTGCGGGGGATGCGTTGAAAAGGGCGCATGTCAATTATTTGGAGTTATATTCAGCTTATATGAAGCTGAAGAAGAAGCTGGAGGCAGCCACAGAGAACGAACAACAGGTGGCCCAGCGAATTGACCTCTATTCCTTCCAATTAAAGGAGATTGATTCAGCTGGTCTTGTCATTGGAGAAGAAGAGGAGTTAGAGGCTGAACAAAACAAATTACAGCACTTTCACCGTCTTTTTGAACGGTTAAATACTGCTTATGAATCGATTAGCGGAGACATGCATGCATTGGACTGGGTAGGATCTGCGATGAGCGATTTGGAAGATGCCGCCTCGGTTGATACATCGCTAGCTGCACATGCCGAATCGGTAGCGACCAGCTTCTATACTTTACAGGATACAGCCCATGATCTAAAGAATTTGATTGACCAAATGGAATTTGATCCAGGACGTTTGGATTTTGTGGAAAGCCGGCTGGCGCAGCTTCTTACGCTGAAACGTAAATATGGCAGCACTGTAGAAGATATCTTGCTGTATCGTGAGAAAATTGCTGATGAATTGGATCAATTGATAAATCGGGATGAACGGCTGGAAAAAGGAAAGGAAAAGCTGGAGCAGCTAGTCCAAGATCTTGAAGTGGAAGCTATGGAACTTTCCTTAATCAGGAAAGATGCGGCAAAGCAGTTGGAAACCGCAATTTTGCAACAGTTGAAAGAGCTTCATATGGAAAAAGCTACTTTTGACGTAAGGGTGACCCAACAGCCGGGCGTTTTTGATATGAACGGTTTTGATGATGTTGCTTTCTTTATCTCAACGAACGTCGGCGAACCGATGAAACCGCTCGTTAAAGTTGCATCCGGTGGAGAATTGTCCAGGATCATGCTGGCTCTTAAGACAATCTTCTCAAAACATCAGGGAATTACGTCGATTATTTTTGATGAAGTGGATACAGGTGTAAGCGGACGGGTCGCACAAGCCATTGCCGAAAAGATCGCCATGATTGCGACGCATTCGCAAGTCCTGTGCATTTCACACTTACCGCAAGTCGCTGCAATGGCGGATCACCATTATCTTATTAAAAAAGAAGTGAAGGATGACCGTACGACAACAGCCATTTCTGAAATTACAGGAATGGACCGGACAAAAGAGTTGTCCAGAATGTTATCTGGTGCGGAAATTACTGAATTGACCTTGCAGCATGCTGATGAATTGCTGTCCCTGGCAGACAATCGTAAAAAAGCATTTCGTCCTTAAATTGGCTGGTACCCGTGAGAAAACGTGCATACTCAAATGTACGTTTTTTCTTTTGCCTGCAAATCGTTTACCTGGCTACGTTTTATGGCTTCGATGAATAAATCATATGGATAGTGTATGTACTTTTACCGCATCCTATTATGGATAATTACATTGGCCGTACGTAAATCATGTCGTTTTGCTTGAATTACCCTCTTATAACATCCCGGCGAACGGACATACCATAAGTATCTTAAATGAGGAGGTGAACTATGGGATGGAATAGACGACTCAAGCTGACTGTTTCGTTTGCCGCACTGTTATATTTATTGCCATATCATTATGACAAAGCTGCTGCGGAAAGCGGTTCAGTCATTCCGATGGGAGAGTCCATCGGCATCCAAATGGATTTGTCCGGCGTGTTTATAACGGGTGACGTGCTGATAAATGACGAAATTTGGTTGAAAGCCGGCGACTCCATCCGCCAGCTAGGCGATAAAGAAATTAAAACAGTTCAAGATGTTGAAGGCATCTTACCAAAGGTTAAACAGGAACAGATCCGCTTGCTCATTGTTCGCGAAGGCGAAGAGAGCGAATTGAATGCCGACTCAAATGCCCTTAAACGCCTTTTCCCGTTTTTGAAAGACCGTACGGAAGGGACAGGTACTTTAACGTATGTTGACCCTCAAAAAGGGACCTACGGGGCCTTAGGCCATCAAATCGTCGATAGCTCATTGAAATCTCCACCTTCCTTTACAGATGGAGCGATCTATCTTTCGGAAATCGAACAAATAAAGAAAAGCGTGCCGGGAGTACCGGGTTATAAAATATCTTCCATCGTTAAAGATGGGGATTATTTAGGGAAAATCAAGACCAATGGAATTTACGGCATATTCGGAACGTGGAATGATGCCTCAAAGAAAGTGTTAGCCGCTCCTTTAAAAATTATGCAACCGTCTGAGCTTCAACTCGGGGAAGCTGAAATCTATACTACCGTCAAAGGAACAGAAGTAGGTAAATTCAGCATCAAAATCACTAAAATCGAGGAAGAGCAGTTCCATTTCATATTGACTGATTCAAAATTGCTTGCGGAAACAGGAGGCATTTTGCAGGGAATGAGCGGAAGCCCTGTCATTCAAAATGGAAAATTTGTCGGGGCCGTTACCCATATGTTTGTGGACGAACCCAAAAAAGGAGCAGGTCTTTTCCTTGTCACAATGCGGAATGGTGAAAAGTAATCGCGGCTTGAGGCGAATTCAGCTATCCAGTTGGTTGCAATTTAGCTGTAAGGTGACAGGCGCAGGAAGGAAAATGCTTTTTCCTTCCTGCCGCTTTACATAATGACAGCATTTTCTTGCGTTCGGAAAAACGGTGAAGTTAGTCGAATTTTAGGGAAATCATAATACATAAGATGCATTTTTTAGTTCATGAGAGGATTCTTCAAGCTTTTGTCGAAAATTTCCTAAGCACAGGACGATAAAATCAATATGGACATTATTTAGGGGGATTGGAATGGAGAAAGTAAAAATTGCAATTGCGGATGACAATAAGGAACTGGTTCGGACGATGAAGACTTTTCTTGAAAACCAGGCTGAATTTGAAATTATTTGGACTGCGCACAACGGCAAAGTCTGTTTATCAATGTTACAAGAGGAAGTCCCGGATATATTATTACTCGATATTATCATGCCCCATCTGGATGGCATCGCTGTGCTTGAAACGTTGAAAGCTGATGCAGAATACAGTGATATGCATGTCATCATGCTGACGGCGTTTGGCCAAGAAGATGTCATGTCACACGCAGCCAGTTTGGGAGCCTCCTATTTCATGTTAAAACCATTTGAACTCGATCGGCTTGTGAATCAAATATTTCAAGTGGCAGGCACGCAAAAACCTGCAAAACAAACGAGTCAGGAAAATTCTGGTTCAGATGAAGGCCCAATTAATCAGAAAATGCTTGATACGACAATCACTTCCATCATCAAGGAAATTGGCGTCCCAGCCCATATTAAAGGTTATGCATTCCTTCGAGAAGCGATCCAAATGGTATATATGGATGTGGATTTGCTTGGATCTGTTACTAAAGTCCTTTATCCGGATATTGCTGAGAAATATAAAACAACTCCATCACGAGTGGAACGCGCGATTCGGCATGCAATTGAAGTTGCATGGAATCGAGGTAATTACGATGTTATTTCGAAAACCTTTGGATATACAGTTCACCATTTAAAAAGTAAACCTACAAACAGTGAATTCATTGCGATGATTGCAGATAAGATTCGTATTGAGCATATGGCCAGCTAACAGCAATTATGAATATATTTATTAATCTTTTTCTAAGCCGACGAGTGTGCGTTTTCGTTGGTTTTATTTTTTTGTTATAAATATCGTAGTCAATGATTGAAAAACACAAAGAATTTCCTTTTATTGCTTTGTATCCTTTTAACTATCCAAATAGTCGGGTAAATCGATTATAATGAATATAAACATTGGAGGTGAGGAATGTTGCTGCAAGAGAACGATTACTTCGACTTGTATGTTGTAGATGAAGTAAATGTATTTTTACGCCTGAAAAAAGGAGGATTCCCAATAAAATCCTTCGATCGGATCATCCAACAACATCCAAGAATCAAGATCCAATCATTCCCTATCCTGAAGAAAGCGCTTACAGAAGTGGAAAAAGAACACGTAATCGGAACTTATCTTCCGTTGATGGAAATAGAGGTCCAGTCCGATCGAATGAAGGCGCAACTCTTTTTAAATGTGACAATGGAGGAATTTGAAAGTAAACGCGAGGAACTGCTACGTCAGGCAGAGGAGAAAATAGATGATCTCGGAATACGATTTGGCAGGGTATCACTAAATTCAGTGCCATTCATTCCGGGTGCGCCAATTACCATTGCCATCGGCAAAGAGCCTGTCCAAGGGGCGGACGCAAAAATCACTTATTTGGATCGTCCGGAGCGGAAGCCAGTTATTCGAGAAGATGGGTCAGCAGACTATTATGAGATGAATTTTGTCACACATATTCATCAAGGTGATTGGCTCGGAGAAAAAATCCTGCCGCAAGAAGGATCGCCTGGAACGGATATCCTCGGCAACGAGATTCCAGCTCCTAGAGGAAGTGATGCCAGACTGGAATACGATAATAAATCAGTCTTTGAAGTGGAGGAAGGAAATAAAATCGTCCTGCGCGCATCTCATAGCGGTGCGTTGGAGTTTCAACATGGAATTATTAGCGTAGGAGCCCAGCTAGTGATCAATGGAGATGTTGGACCTGAAACGGGTTCCATTACATTCGATGGAGCAGTCCGTATACTTGGTACGGTCCTGGCAGGATATTCAGTCAATGCCACAGGGGATATTTCGATCGAAGGCAAAGAAGGTGTGACGAACTCAAAAGAAATTTGTTCTTCCGAGGGAGATCTCTACATTAAGGGCGGCGTCTTCGGCGGCGGCATGTCTGTCATTGAGGCGAAGGGAGATATCTTTCTTAAACATGCAAACAATTGCAAAATATTCGCTTCTAATGTCCATGTCGGTCTCTATATGCTCGGGTGTGAAGTGGTGGCGGAGCGGGTACATGTGGATATGAACCGGGGTAAAATAATCGGCGGCCATATCGAAGCCATGTATACGATTGGTTGTGCATACGCTGGAAACCAGCATGAACGTACGACTCATCTCCATGCCAGAGGAGTGGATAAAGACTTGATTTATAAGGAAATTCAGCACTTGGCTCAAGAGTTGAAGGAAATTCAGGCGACCACACGCAAGCTCGAGGAGCATTCCGGAAAGTTCGAAGCAATGGCTGACCAGCTGGCTGGTCAACAAGCCGATGCGCTTGAGAAGGTGCAGCAGTCAATCGAGTCAGGGCACGAAAAAATGTTGGAGCTCGATAAAGAAATTCAACTAGGTATGAGGAAAATTAGAAATGCGATTCCTCCTAAGATTGAAGTATCCAAAGAGGCTTATCCGGGGGTAGTGATTCATATTGGAACTAAATCGACGACGCTGACAAAGACGGCAAAGGGTGTCTTTGAAGTCTTTGATAATGTGCTCAATGTCTAGACCACTCGTTTTCGCTCATCGTGGTGCATCCGCGCATCGGTTTGAAAACACCGTGGCGGCGTTCAAGGAAGCTGTTCACCTTGGTGCGGATGGTCTGGAAATTGATGTCCAAATCACGAGTGATGGTTTGCCGGTCGTCCTCCATGATCCAGGTTTACAGCGAGTGGCCGGACGGCGGCAGTCTATAGCGTCGATGACTTCGAATGAACTTCGGCAGATCCGGGTCGGAAAAAGGTTTTGGCGGTTGTTCTTCGGCAGTCAAATCCCTACATTAAGAGAAACAGTGTCATTCTGTTTATTGCATCAACTCGCATTGAACATTGAATTGAAGGAAACAGTTGTAGAGAATCCAGAATCACTCCCGGGTATTCTGGAAATGGCTTCTTTGCTGGATCATGTGCATTTTTCCTCTTTTGATTACGGAATACTTCAACAAGTTAAAGTGTTGGAGCCGAAGATGGAAACGGCTTTGTTGCTGAAGAAACGTCAACTTACGCCTGAACTCCTGAATGGCTTTGAAGTCGATAGTTTTCATTTTCATAAAAGGCTGTGGAAGCATCCTTTCCAAGAGATGCTGACTGACTCAGGGAAAATTCTTAGAATGTATGGAGTCACAGGGAAGGAGCCATCCCTTCAAGAAGATGGACGAATTTCAGGTTGGATCACAGATTATCCTGAACGTTTTGTCGTCCAAAAAGGGAATAACGCGTAAAAAAGCAGTCGGATTGATATCCGACTGCTTTTTTAAATTTCACAGCAGAGCCTATGTAATACCTTTTAACCGGTCAACGCTTTTCCTGAAACTTCTCCTGAACCCGTCCTTTTCTTCGATCGCGCCTTAGCAGAAAGCCGGCGAAGAAGCCGAGACCAGCAGCGAACAAGAGAAACCCGATCAAAAACTGCAACCAGATAAACGGGAACGGACTGAATAAGATCCCGAACAAAGAATCCCTCATCAGCTTGATGCCAAAAGCTGCCATCAGACCTGGTATGAGAAGGACGATAAACGCCGCCAAACGGGCCATTGTTAACAACTCCTTATCGATTTTAATTTTACCGTGTCATCAATTATTGTCAAGAAAGGAGTTATGGTGTATGATAAAAATGGATTTGCAAAAGATTGCATTCTTGTTAAAGGAGATTGAATATCCTTGCAAAAAGTTCTTATTATTGGAGCAGGGAATGGCGGCTCCGCATTATTGCATCTCATTAGCAAATTAGATTTCATGCAAGTGTTCGCAATTGTGGATCAGGATGAAAATGCTCCTAGCTTACAACTTGCCAAGAAGCTTGGTGTGCGAACAGGGAAACAATGGGAACCGTTTTTAAAGGAACCAGTCAACATCGTTTTTGATGTTACAGGTGACCCTGCCGTTTTTCCGGCATTAATGGAACGCAAACCGCCGGGAACTATGCTTGTGCCTGGTTCGGTGGCTAATTTAATCGTTCATTTATTGAACGAGAAGAATCATTTTATACAACAAGTCCAAACTGAGATTCATAAGCAGCAGCTCATCTTCAATTCAGTTGAAGAAGGGATGATCGGCATTAATGCAAAAGGGAAAATTGATTTTATCAATGAAAGCGCTTGCAGGATGCTTGGCGTCCAGAGCAGGCGGATTATTGGCACGCCAATTGAAGAGATAATTCCCGAAAGCAAACTTGTAAGGGTTTTCAAATCGGGGAAAGTCGAATTGAATGAGGAACTCCAACTGCCAAATGGGTTGAAAATAGTCAGCTCTAGATTCCCTCTTTTCACTTCGGAAGGAGAAAAAATCGGGGCGTTCGCTGTGTTTAAAGATGTGTCTGAAGTCTTGAAGCTGGCTGAAGAAATTACTGACTTAAAACAAGTGAAAACTATGTTGGAAGCTATTATTCATTCGAGCGATGATGCCATTTCAGTAGTAGACGACAAAGGCAATGGCATCTTGGTAAATCCTGCTTATACCAGGATTACCGGACTATCTGAAGATGAAGTGGTCGGAAAGCCGGCTACCGTCGATATCAATGAGGGCGAAAGCATCCATATGAAAGTGCTGAAGACAAAAAAGCCTGTGCGTGGTGTCAACATGCGTATTGGAGAATCCAATCGGGATGTCATTGTTAACGTGGCTCCGATTATAGTCGACCAGCATGTTATGGGCAGTGTGGGAGTCATTCATGATATAACAGAAATGAGAAGTCTTATGCGTGAGCTCGATTGGGCTCGCTCTATTATCAGGAAGCTTGAATCTACATATACCTTTTCAGACATCAATGGAAGTTCTCCGGATATTGAGCTTGCGATTGAACAAGCTAAAGTTGCCGCAGCAAAATCCTCGGTCCCAGTTCTGCTCCGAGGCGAATCGGGGACAGGCAAGGAACTTTTTGCACACGCTATCCATTCGGGCAGCGATCGCAAAATCTATAATTTTATCCGGGTGAATTGCAGCATCATCGACCCGGCCATCATTGAAAAGGAATTGTTCGGTGAGGATGAGGACGATGAAGGAGGAAGGGCTGGACTGCT
>NZ_BQYK01000001.1:97652-115404 GCF_023168145.1 Sporosarcina sp. NCCP-2222 | reverse complement strand
CCCGTATTATCACCGCCAGTACGAAAAATCTGGAAAAGGCGATGCATGATGGCAAGTTTAATGAAGAGCTCTATTATCATCTGAACCGATTATCGATCCACATTCCGCCTCTAAGAACGAGAAAGGGCGATATTCCGGAAGTGGCCAATCATCTGCTTGGCAAATTGAATCAGGAATTCGGCATGAATGTAGAGTTAATTACAGACGAAGCACTGGAGCGGCTTGCTCAATATGATTGGCCGGGCAATGTGCGAGAGTTAGAGAATGTGCTCAGCAGGGCGATGATTTACATGCAGCCCGGCACAGCAGCCATTAAGGAGGAGGACATTCGGAAATCGCTCTTCTCAAATGATGCCAAAATAGAAGAGGAAGTATCACTCGAGAAAAGCACTCTTGCCTCCATTATGGATGATTATGAACGAGCTGTGCTTGAGAAGGCGATGCAGGAGAATGATGGCAACAAATCGCTTACGGCGAACCGTTTAGGCATATCGCTCCGTTCCCTTTATTATAAGCTGGAGAAATATAAATTGATTTGATAGGGAGTGATAATAATGGCGTCACTCGATTCACTTATTGATAAAGCAGCCGCTTCAGAAACCCGGCCAGTCGTTTCGGTCGCTAGTGCTGCAGATACCCATGTGCTCGGAGCTGTCAAAATGGCATTGGAGAGGAATCTTGCATCGTTTCGCTTATTCGGTGATAAGGAGGAAATCCGATCGGTCCTAGCTAAAGTTGATCCACGTCTTTTGGACAATGTCTACATTGAAATCGAAGACGCGCCAGATCAGCAAATGGCGGCAAAACTGGCCGTTCAATCGGTGTCCAGTGGTCAAGCGGATGTTCTCATGAAAGGGAACTTGCCTACCGCAACCATTCTAAAAGAAGTATTGAATCGAGATTACGGTTTGCGGAAGGAGACGATTCTATCCCACGTAGCCGCTTTTGAGGTTCCTGGTTATGAACGGCTTTTATTTGTGACGGATGCGGCGATGAATATCGCGCCAGATCTTACGGAAAAGGCTCAAATTGTCCGCAATGCCGTTCAGGCCGCGCATGCATGCGGCATCAGCAAGCCGATTGTCGCTCCCCTTGCTGCGGTTGAGACAGTGAACCCAGCCATGCAGCCGACCTTGGATGCAGCCGCCCTTGTCGCGATGAATCACAGACAGCAGATCGATGGCTGCGTCATTGACGGACCGCTTGCGCTTGACAATGCTGTATCACGTGAAGCTGCAAAGCATAAAGGGATTGAAGGAGAGACGGCGGGCAATGCAGATATCCTGCTTGTTCCAAGTATAGAAGCTGGAAATATTCTCTATAAGTCCCTCATGTACTTCGCAAATGCGAAAGTGGGGGCAGTGATCCAAGGGGCCAAGGCACCTGTCGTGCTGACTTCACGATCGGATCGTATGGACAGCAAATTATATTCACTCGCATTAGCAATACTTGTATCACAACATTAAATAGATAACTGGAGGAATTATCATGGAACTATTCAAATATATGGAGAAATACGATTATGAACAACTTGTCAT
Source organism: Sporosarcina sp. NCCP-2222 (assembly GCF_023168145.1). Taxonomy (GTDB): domain Bacteria; phylum Bacillota; class Bacilli; order Bacillales_A; family Planococcaceae; genus Sporosarcina. The sequence goes on along the minus strand of NZ_BQYK01000001.1, from coordinate 113,866 downwards.
CTGTCAAGACGAAGCATCTGGCCTAAAAGCAATCATTGCAATCCACGACACGACACTCGGACCGGCACTCGGCGGTACACGCATGTGGACATATGCATCCGAAGAAGAAGCAATTGAGGATGCGCTTCGCCTCGCTCGTGGAATGACATACAAAAATGCGGCTGCCGGTCTTGATCTCGGTGGCGGTAAAACGGTCATTATCGGTGATCCGAAAAAAGATAAGAACCCAGAATTGTTCCGTGCTTTTGGACGTTTTATCGAAGGTCTGAATGGCCGTTACATCACAGCAGAGGATGTAGGAACAACAGAAGAGGATATGGATTTGATTCACTTGGAAACTGACTATGTAACGGGTGTTTCCGATGCTGGTTCTTCAGGCAATCCATCTCCAGTCACAGCTTTTGGAGTTTACAAAGGGATGAAAGCGGCTGCGAAAGAAGCATTTGGCAGCGACTCGCTAGAAGGAAAAACGGTGGCCGTTCAAGGTGTTGGAAACGTTGCGTATGCACTTTGCGAATACTTGCATGAGGAAGGCGCAAAGTTAATTGTCACTGATATTAACAAAGAAGCAGTTCAACGTGCCGTGGATGCCTTCGGCGCTGTAGCAGTTGATACAAATGAAATTTATTCACAAGACGCAGATATTTTTGCTCCATGTGCTCTCGGTGCTGTTATTAACGATGAAACGATTCCTCAATTGAAAGCAAAAGTAATTGCTGGATCTGCAAACAATCAATTGAAAAATTCGGAACACGGAGATATGATCCATGAAATGGGCATCGTGTATGCACCGGATTACGTCATTAACTCAGGCGGCGTCATTAATGTAGCAGATGAATTGGCTGGTTATAATAGAGAGCGTGCGTTGAAACGTGTGGCGGGAATTTACGATACAATCGAGCAAATTTTCGCTATCTCCAAGCGTGACAGCATCCCGACATATGTAGCAGCAGACCGTCTCGCGGAAGAGCGTATTGCGCGGGTCGCGAAGTCTCGCAGTCAATTTTTGCAAAATGAAAAAAGCGTACTAAGCCGCAAAAAATAATGGACAGTTCTCAAATCGAAGGTAGGGTTGAAAATGCCGAAAGACATTTTTCAGATTCTGGTTATCAATCCAGGATCCACATCGACGAAAATCGGCGTATTTGAAAATGATGCACAAGTAATGGAAAGTACAATACGCCATTCCACAGAGGAGCTTTCTCGATATCCTTCGATTATCGATCAATTTGATTTTAGGAAAAAGGCGATCGTGTCCTCTCTCGAAGAACATGGATTCCATCTTGATGGATTTTCAGCCATTTGCGGAAGAGGAGGCTTGCTGCGACCGATTGCAGGCGGCACCTACTCCGTGAATGGTTCCATGCTCAAAGATTTACGCAGAGGGGTTTCCGGACAGCATGCATCGAATCTCGGGGGTATTTTGGCGAACGAAATTGCGACAGATCTGAACGTTCCAGCTTTCATAGTGGACCCGGTAGTCGTCGATGAGCTTCAGCCTCTCGCCCGGATTTCAGGCTTCGCTCTCATTGAACGGAAATCGATTTTCCATGCGTTGAATCAAAAAGCGGTCGCCCGCCGATACGCAAAGCAAATTGGCAAGAAATACGATGAACTCCGCCTGGTCGTCACTCATATGGGTGGCGGCATTACAGTCGGCGTACATGAACACGGCCATGTGGTCGATGTGAATAATGGCTTGCACGGGGATGGCCCATTTAGCCCGGAACGTGCCGGGACGGTACCAGCAGGCGATCTGATCGATCTTTGCTACTCAGGCACTTATTACCGGCAAGAGCTGATGGCCAATCTCGTCGGCAAGGGAGGACTTGTTGGCTACCTCGGAACGAACGATGCTGTGGCGGTCGAGAAACGGATCGAAGCGGGAGACGATCGGGCAAAATTGATTTATGAGGCAATGGCCTACCAGGTCGCTAAAGAAATCGGCAGTGCGGCTGCGGTATTGAGCGGAAAAGTGGATGCCATCCTCCTGACAGGCGGGCTTGCTTATGGAAAAGCGTTTGTCCAATCCATCGCGGATCGTGTCGACTGGATATCCGATGTAGTCGTCTTCCCGGGTGAAGATGAACTGCAAGCACTCGCTGAAGGCGCATTGCGCGTTTTGATGCAGGAAGAACAAGCAAAAACCTATCCTTCTTGAAGGGTAGTGATGAAGGAGGCCGTGTTCAATGGCACAGGAATATGACGTGGTAATACTTGGCGGAGGAACGGGCGGCTACGTGGCAGCTATCCGTTCAGCGCAATTGGGGCTGAAAACAGCACTAGTGGAAAAAGGAGCACTTGGAGGCACTTGCCTGCATAAAGGCTGCATTCCGAGTAAAGCACTTCTGAAAAGTGCAGAAGTGTACCAGCTGGCTAAAAACGAAGCTACCCATTTTGGAGTGGAGACGAGCGGAACCTCTTTGAATTTTGCACGTGTGCAGGCCCGTAAGGATGAAATCGTCAATCAGCTGCATAATGGCGTCAAGTCGCTAATGAAAAAAGGTAAAATTGATGTGTATGAAGGCACAGGCAGAATGCTCGGCCCATCTATCTTTTCGCCAATGCCGGGAACCATTTCTGTCGAAATGAACAGCGGTGAGGAAAATGAGATGCTGATCCTCAAAAACTTGATCATCGCGACAGGATCCCGGCCGCGTACATTGCCGGGTCTTGAACTGGATGAACAACAAATCATGTCTTCCGACGGAGCGCTCGCGATGGAAACATTGCCAAAATCCATTCTAATCGTCGGGGGAGGTGTCATCGGTATCGAGTGGGCCTCCATGCTCCATGATTTTGGGGTAGACGTGACCGTCATCGAATATGCAGACCGCATCATCCCGACAGAAGACGAAGACATCTCAAAAGAAATGAAAAAAATTCTATCGAAAAAAGGTATCTCATTTGCGGTCGGTGCAAAAGTTTTACCTGATACATTAAAGAAAACTGCTGATTCCATTACCATTTCAGCCGACATGAACGGAGAAACAAAAGAATTCACCGCAGAGCGGATGCTTGTTTCCGTTGGCAGACAGGCGAATGTGGAAGGGATTGGCCTTGAGAATACGGAGATCCAACTGGAAAAAGGGTTTGTTCAAACGAAATCTACCTTCCAGACAAAAGAAAGCCATATTTATGCAATTGGAGACGTCATCGGCGGTCTGCAACTGGCTCATGTCGCATCCCATGAAGGTATTTCGGCTGTTGAGCATATTGCAGGGCAGCCGGTAGAGCCGCTGGACTATACAAAAATCGCTAAATGTATTTATTCAAGTCCGGAAGCTTCCAGCGTAGGGTTGACCGAAAAACAGGCTAAGGATCAGGGCTATGATGTGAAAGTCGGCAAATTCCCGTTCGCTGCCATCGGAAAAGCGCTCGTCAACGGGAATGCAGACGGATTTGTGAAAATCATTGCGGATCGAAAGACCGATGATATATTGGGCATTCATATGATTGGCTCTCATGTTACCGATTTAATCTCAGAAGCGGGTCTGGCTATGGTATTAGACGCAACACCATGGGAGATCGCTTCTACAGTACACCCGCATCCGTCTCTATCGGAAGTGATGGGTGAAGCGGCTCTCGCTGTCGACGGCAAAGCGATTCATATGTAATTGGCAGGGTATTCCGGAAAAAGCGGAGGCCTATTGGAAAAGGGGGAATTGAAAATGGCTCATTCACGTCATGAAGAACTTGGATTGACGAATGAAGATGTGCTTCAAATGTATGAAACGATGGTCATGGCTCGTCGCCTAGATGAAAGAATGTGGCTTTTGAACCGTGCAGGCAAAATTCCATTTGTTATCTCGTGTCAAGGGCAGGAAGCTGCACAAGTCGGTGCTGCATTTGCTTTGAATAAGGAGAAGGATTGGATTGCTCCGTACTACCGTGATATGGGGGTTGTCCTCCATTTCGGCATGACGCCAAGGGAACTCATGCTTTCTGCTTTTGCGAAAGCGGAAGACCCGAACTCTGGCGGACGCCAGATGCCTGGTCATTTCGGCCAGCGGAAAAATCGGATTCTTACCGGTTCCTCTCCTGTGACAACGCAGCTTCCGCATGCAGTAGGAGTGGCGCTAGCAGCGAAAATGAAAAAAGAGGATTTTGTCACATTCGTCACTTTAGGCGAAGGTTCCTCCAACCAAGGGGACTTCCACGAAGGAATGAATTTTGCGGGAGTCCATAAATTGCCAACGATTGTTATGGTTGAAAACAATAAATATGCGATTTCTGTACCGCTGGAAAAACAATTGGCCTGTGAGAACGTTTCCGATCGTGCAGTCGGTTATGGAATGCCGGGGGTCACTGTAGACGGAACAGATCCGCTTGATGTCTTTAAAGTTGTAAAAGAGGCAGCAGACCGTGCCCGGTCCGGAGAAGGCCCAAGCTTAATTGAAGCAGTCTGCTACCGCCTGACTGCCCACTCCTCGGATGATGATCATCGCCTGTATCGGGATGCAGAAGAACTTGAGAAAGAGCGGAAGCTTGATCCGATTCCTAAGTTCTCAGCGTACTTGAAAGAGGCAGGCATCTTAGATGAAGCATCCGAAAAAGAACTGGAAGAGCGGATTTCAGCTATTGTAAACGAGGCGACCGACTATGCGGAAAAAGCTCCGTATGCTGAGCCGGAATATGCATTACGCCATGTTTACAAAGAGGAAGGGGGCGACGAGTGATGGCAGTGCTTTCCTATATCGATGCAATCACCCAAGCAATGAGAGAAGAGATGGAGCGCGACGAAAACGTATTTGTCCTTGGTGAGGACGTCGGCCGAAAAGGCGGAGTTTTCAAAGCAACGACAGGTCTGTATGATCAGTTCGGCGAATACCGTGCGCTGGATACTCCGCTTGCTGAATCTGCCATCGCTGGAGTCGGCATCGGAGCGGCCATGTACGGCATGCGGCCGATCGCCGAAATGCAATTCGCTGATTTCATTATGCCTGCAGTCAACCAAATCGTTTCTGAAGCGGCGAAAATTAGATACCGTTCCAATAATGACTGGTCTTGCCCAATCGTCATCCGGGCGCCATTCGGCGGAGGAATCCATGGGGCACTCTACCATTCTCAATCAGTTGAGTCCATGTTCGCCAGTACGCCGGGATTAAAGATTGTCATCCCTTCCACCCCATACGATGCGAAAGGATTGCTAAAAGCGGCTATCCGCGATGATGATCCTGTTCTATTCTTTGAACATAAGCGTGCCTATCGTTTGATCAAAGGGGAAGTGCCTGAAGAAGAATACGTCCTTCCGATCGGAAAAGCAGATGTGAAACGGGAAGGTGATGATATCACCATCATCACATACGGCCTATGTGTTCATTTCGCGCTACAAGCGGCAGAACGTTTGGCGGAGGATGGGATTTCTGCACATATCCTCGATTTGCGTACAATCTATCCATTGGATAAAGAAGCGATCATTGAAGCGGCATCTAAAACAGGCAAGGTATTGCTTGTAACAGAGGATAATTTGGAAGGCAGCATCATGAGCGAAGTATCGGCTATCATTGCCGAAAATTGCCTTTTTGAACTGGATGCACCGATTAAACGACTTGCCGGTCCTGATATTCCAGCAATGCCATATGCGCCGACAATGGAGAAGTTCTTCATGGTTAATCCGGATAAAGTCGAAAAGGCTGCAAGAGAATTGGCAGAGTTTTAATTCGGAAGGAGGTTGACAGAAATGGCTATTGAAAATATCGAAATGCCGAAACTTGGTGAAAGTGTCACCGAGGGAACGATAGAGAAATGGCTTGTGAAGCCGGGTGATCGAGTGAATAAATATGATCCGCTCGCCGAAGTAAATACGGATAAAGTGACAGCAGAAATTCCATCTTCTTTTGAAGGGACGATCAAAGAAATCATCGTTCAAGAAGGTGAGACTGTAGAAGTGGGTGTCATCGTCTGTACGATAGAAGTGGAGGGCGGTGAAGCCTCCCAAACAGCTGAAACACAGACGGTAAAAGAAGAGCCAGCAAAAGAGATGCCAGCTGCTGCTGGTTCACAAAAACCATCTACCCCTGTAAAGCGTGAAGTAGGGAAGGCGGCTGGCCGCTATTCCCCTGCAGTCCTACGGTTGGCACAGGAGAATGACATCGACCTTACGCTAGTCGATGGTTCTGGAAAAGAAGGACGCATCACCCGAAAAGATTTGATGAAACTGATCGAAAGTGGTCAGATTCCTACTGCTGCAGCTGAATCTTCAAGCTCATCTTCCTCCAGCTCTTCCCAAGTTATTGCTGAGCCGGCGAAGCAGATGAGCCAAGCTGCTCCTGCACGTACGCAGGAAACGGTGCCTGTTGCAGCTGGAGATATTGAAATACCAGTCAGTGGTGTACGCCGCGCCATTGCAAACAACATGCTCCGTTCAAAACACGAAGCACCCCATGCCTGGACGATGATCGAGGTGGATGTAACGAGCTTGGTCAACTACCGGGATTCACTGAAAGCTGAGTTCAAACAGAAGGAAGGCTTCAACCTCACGTATTTTGCATTCTTTGTCAAAGCAGTTGCACAGGCATTGAAAGAGTTCCCGATGATGAATGCAATGTGGGCAGGCGATAAAATTGTCCAGAAAAAGGACATTAATATTTCAATCGCTGTTGCTACCGAAGATGCACTGTTCGTTCCGGTCATCAAATATGCAGACGAGCTGACGATTAAAGGAATCGGCCGTGAAATAAATGACCTGGCATCGAAAGTACGTTCAGGTAAATTGAAATCCGACGAGATGCAGGGCGGAACTTTTACGGTAAACAATACAGGATCATTTGGTTCTGTCCAATCAATGGGAATCATTAACTACCCGCAGGCAGCCATCCTGCAAGTGGAATCCATTGTAAAACGGCCAGTCGTCATGGAAGGCGGCATGATTGGTGTCCGTGATATGGTAAATCTTTGTCTATCGCTCGACCACCGTGTTCTGGATGGTCTTGTAGCTGGAAGATTCCTTGCGCGTGTGAAGGATATATTAGAGAACGTAACGAAAGAAAACACTTCCATTTATTAATTTTTTTATCCCCATGCCGCTATACAAGCATGGGGATTTTTCATGAAGGGATCGATTTTCAAGTAGTTCATGTGAATACTTGAATCAAAAACGGCAGTCACGTTTTTTAATGAAAATCGAAAGCCGCGCTCCTATGTGTTTATGCTTTAAAAGGAAAGAGATGTCAGGTACACTAGTAGAAAGATGGTAGAGATATCGATTAGGAGGGAAACGCCCTTATGTCCATACATACAATGAAAAACGGAACATTCGATACGCCCAAATTCGATGATTGGAAAAAGCTTGCCACCGAATCTTTGAAAGGCAAGCCTTTTGAAAAATTGATTACAAAAACGTGGGAAGGCATAGACTTGCAACCGCTATATACGGAACCTGTACCGGCTAAATCTTCACAAATCATCCGTGCAATGAAGCCAGAGCCGGGGTGGACGGTGGCACAGCCAACCTTTGCCAAAAACGGCGCTGAGTTTGTAGAACGTTTGAAAAGCTCATTGCGAAGAGGGAATGAAGCGGTTGTCTACTGTGGCTTTCCTGCCGTTCAATGGAATGATGAAGAGCTTAATGCCCTCGCTGAATTGCTTGTAGACTTTCCGGTCTTTTTCTTTTCGTTGGAAAAAGATGACCCAATCTTACGAGTGTTTGATTTTGTAAACCATGAAATTCGATCAAAAGTAAAGGGAGTTGTCCAGGCGGAACAGTGGACGCTTCCCGTCGGTTATACTGGCTTACGCACGAGAGGTGCTGATTTGTCCTTTGCTCACCATGACGGTGCAGATGCAGTGACGGAACTGGCGCTTGCCCTTTCCATGGCTGCTGGCCAAGCAGAAGCGCAAGAGGATTTCACTGCATTTTGTGAATCGTTTTATGTGAAGTTTTCGATCGATACTCATTTCTTTATGGAGATCGCGAAACTTCGTGCATTTCGAATACTATGGCAAGCGTTTGCAGATGCACATGAAGAACAGGTGGTAGCTGTTCCGGTTATTGCAGAAACATCCTTGCGCTCGTTCTCGAAAATCGATCCGAATGTGAATTTATTGCGCGCGGGAAATGAAGCCTTTTCGGCTATTCTAGGTGGCGCAGATGTTATCACTGTCTATCCGCATAATATCTTGTCTGGTCCAACGCCAAATTCACTGCGGTATGCGCAAAACATACAACTGGTATTAAAAGAGGAAACGAATGTCAATAAAGTGAATGACCCGTCAGCCGGTTCGTATTTCATTGAATCCTTAACAGAAACGCTCGTTGAGAGAGCATGGAAACTCTTCCTTGAAATAGAGGAAATGGGGGGCGCAGAGGCATATTTATCGACAGGCGAATTAAAGTCGCTTTGGATAAAACGTCAGCAAGAAGTAGAACAAACAACTCAGTCACTCATAGGGACAAATGTATATGCAGACCTTCAAAAGGATGACCTCGAGGATTGCCAGCACATGAAAAAGTGGAACCGGCTTGCAATGCCATATGAGATGTTGCGGGAGCAGTTTAAGGAGGAACAGCCGAAAACGGCACTCTTGAATTTCGGGACGCTGAAAGCTGTAAAGCCCCGAGCTGATTTTGTCAGCGGTTTTCTGGCGTCTGGAGGAATCGAAAGTGAATGGAGTCCAATATTTACAGATGTACATGAAGCGCTTGTGTGGGTGAAAATGACAAAGCCGGACTATGTTATTATCTGTGCGCCTGCCGATTCAACAGAAGAAATTATGGAACCATTGCTTGCGAACTGGCCAGCGAGTATCTTGGTGGATTTGGCTGGAGCATATGATGCTCAAGCGGAAGCAAAATGGAAATCGTTAGGGCTTAATGGATTTGTGCATGCCAAGCAGAACCGCATCGAAAAAATGCAAAGTATTTTGGAACGATGGAAAGGTGGAATGCGTAATGGCGAAGCCTAATTATCAAGCGGTCGACGTAACACGCGTCCTGCGGGATGCCAAGGAAACGGGAGGGCCAGCACATAAACCGTTCATGACCAATGAAGGGATCGAAGTCAAACCATTTTATACGGAACACGACACAGTAGGTGTATCCCATCTAAACGATTTGCCTGGAATTGCTCCGAATACACGCGGCCCTTACCCGACAATGTATGTGTCAAGACCTTGGACCGTACGCCAATACGCCGGATTTTCAACTGCTGAAGAAAGCAACGCATTTTATCGCCGCAATTTAGCAATGGGCCAAAAAGGTCTCTCGGTTGCCTTTGACTTGGCGACGCACCGCGGCTATGATTCCGACCATCCCCGTGTCACTGGTGATGTCGGGAAAGCTGGGGTGGCAATTGATTCGGTCGAGGATATGAAAATCCTATTCGATGGCATCCCGCTAGATCAGATGTCTGTTTCCATGACGATGAATGGGGCTGTCCTGCCCGTCATGGCCTTTTATATCGTAGCCGCTGAGGAGCAGGGTGTGAAGCCCGAACAGCTGGCCGGGACCATTCAAAATGACATATTGAAAGAGTATATGGTCCGGAACACGTATATTTTCCCGCCAGACATGTCAATGCGGATCATTGCGGATATTTTTGAATATACATCCAAGAACATGCCGAAATTTAATTCCATTTCTATTTCCGGCTATCATATGCAAGAAGCGGGTGCTACTGCTGACATTGAGCTTGCCTATACACTTGCGGATGGCTTGGAATATGTCCGGACGGGTCTTGCGGCAGGCATCGATATCGATTCGTTTGCTCCAAGGTTGTCGTTTTTCTGGGCGATCGGCATGAATTATTTTATGGAAATTGCCAAAATGAGGGCAGCGAGACGAATTTGGGCGCAAATGATGCAATCCTTCGAACCGAAAAATCCGAAGTCGCTTGCCTTGCGCACGCATTCTCAGACTTCTGGCTGGAGCTTAACGGAACAAGACCCATTTAATAATGTAACACGGACATTGATCGAGGCAAATGCCGCTGCAATGGGGCATACGCAATCCTTGCATACGAATGCGCTGGATGAAGCAATTGCATTGCCGACGGATTTTTCGGCACGAATTGCGCGGAATACGCAGTTATTCCTTCAAGAAGAGACATTTATGACAAAAACGATCGACCCTTGGGGCGGCTCCTATTATGTTGAAGCCCTCACAGCTGAATTGATGGAAAAAGCATGGGGCTTAATAGAAGAAATTGAAGACTTAGGTGGCATGGCGAAGGCGATCGAAACGGGTCTTCCAAAGATGAAGATCGAAGAAGCCGCTGCAAAACGTCAGGCGAAAATTGATTCAAAATCCGAAACAATTATTGGGGTCAATCAATACCGGCTTGAAAAAGAGGAGCCTATCGATATTTTGGACATTGACAACACGCTTGTCCGCCAAAAGCAGATTGACCGCATCAACCAGATGAAAGAGACACGTGACGACGAAGCAGTGACGCGTGCCTTGCAAAACCTGACTGAAGCAGCGCAAAAAGGTGAAGGGAATCTTCTCGCATTGTCTGTAGAAGCTGCGAGAGTGCGTGCAACGATTGGTGAAATATCTGATGCCATCGAAAAAGTTTCCGGACGCCATAAAGCAATCATCAGATCCGTCAGTGGTGTCTACAGCTCAAACTTCTCCAATCAGGAAGAGATCAAAGAAGTGAAGGAAATGACGGAGGAATTTTTGGAGAATGAAGGTCGCCGTCCTCGTATCCTCATTGCCAAAATGGGGCAGGACGGACATGATCGTGGGGCAAAAGTCATCGCATCGTCGTTTGCGGACCTCGGCTTCGATGTTGATATTGGCCCGTTATTCCAGACTCCGGAAGAGACAGCCCGCCAAGCGGCTGAAAACGACGTACATGTTATTGGGGTCAGCTCGCTCGCTGCAGGCCATAAAACACTCGTTCCAGCACTGCGTGATGAATTGAAAAAAGTAGGGCGGGAAGACATTCTTATCGTGGTCGGCGGCGTCATTCCGGCTCAGGATTATGAATTTCTACGTGCCAATGGGGCTTCTGCCATTTTCGGTCCGGGAACTGTTATCCCCGTCGCGGCACAGAAAGTGATTGAGGATATTTATCGCCAGCTCGGTTACGAGGAAGTGATGGAGTGAGCGACAACAAGGACGGTGCTTTGCATATTATGGGGGGCATCGAGTCGGTGCATGACGGCATGGTCTCCGGTCCAAGAAAACGGTTCGTCAAAAAGAAGCGGTTGCTGGAAAAGGGGGAACTGGCGGAACGGCTCACATCCGGCTCCCGGCTGCATCTCGCAAAAGCTATAACACTGCTGGAAAGCACGCATGCAGAAGACAAGCAGGCCGGCCAGGAATTACTGAAAGAATTGCTTCCACAAACAGGACGCAGTATCCGAATCGGCATTACCGGCGTTCCCGGAGCAGGAAAAAGTACGTTCATTGAAGCATTCGGACTGAAGCTGGCAGAGGCTGGCCATAAAGTTGCTGTGCTGGCAATTGATCCGAGCTCAACGGTCACTGGCGGTAGTATACTCGGTGACAAAACGCGTATGGAGCTGCTGGCGAAGCATCCGAATGCTTTCATTCGTCCATCGCCTTCGTCCGGCACGCTGGGCGGCGTCCATAAGAAGACTAGAGAGACGATGCTACTATGTGAGGCAGCCGGCTATGATGTCATATTAATCGAAACAGTCGGTGTCGGGCAAAGTGAGACAGTCGTTCGCGGCATGGTCGATTTTTTTCTCCTGCTCGTCCTAACAGGTGCCGGGGATGAATTGCAAGGAATGAAAAAAGGGATCATGGAACTGGCGGACGGTATTATTGTTCATAAGGCGGACGGGGAAAATGAACGGCTCGCCAAGAAAACAGTGCGGGAATACCGTCAAATACTTCATTTCCTCCAGCCCGCATCCCCTGGTTGGACAACGACTGCCATGCCGGTGTCTTCCCTAAAAGAAACGGGGTTGGATGATGTATGGACGACCATCCTGCAGTTTCAAGCAGAAATGGAAAAGAGCGGAGTTTGGAGCCGTAGGCGGCAAGAACAAACAAAGGATTGGTTCCACGCCACCATTCAGGATTATCTGCTCGACCGGTTCTTTGCGGAGCCGGGAAGAAAAGAACAGGTACTCCAGCTGGAGCAAGGTTTGTTGGAAGGAAAATGGACTGTTGCGGGAGCGGTAGAAGAACTGTTTCAGCCAAAGGAAAAGCGGAGAGGGGATTGACCCTTCTCCGCTTTACTTCCTTATTCTGCAGCTTGCAATTCCTTTTCTAATTCAGCTTCAAGTTCTTTCATGTAATCCTCGAAAGAAATCGCTTCCTTTTTCACTTCTTCAGGAATCACAATCGCTTTTACAGCGTTAAAGTTGCTCATAGTACCTGTCAACGTTTGTACAATTTTCACTGTAACATCGTCGATTGTCATAGAAATTTTAGTAGTGCCTTTCATGTCTTGAGGGAATAATGTCTTCTTGTCAATTGTTGTAACAAAGTACATTTCCTCGATTTCCATGCCTAGTGCACCCAAAATATCGCCATCTAGAACAGTTTCTTCAGTGGCCGGTTCGTTTTCTTCTGTTGTTTCTGTATTCTCTTCAGCAGTTACTGCTTCTTCAGTCGTTTCAGATGCTTCTGCATCTTCTTTTACCGGCTCATTTTGTTCAGTTGTTTCTGTATTCTCTTCTACAGTTACAGCTTCTTCAGTCGCTTCTACTTTTGCCTCTTCTGCAGTCACTTCCACTGCTTCTTCAGAAACAGCAGGAATTTCTAAACCGCCTAGAGTAGAACCGATCAAAGATAGAGCTTCGTCCATCAATTCTTTTAAATCTTCTGTTGTTAACGTTTGAACCATGACATACACATCATCATATTCGAAAACGTGAACACCTTTCATGAACATCTTAGCCATTTCCAATTGAGCGGTTGGATCAAGAGTAGCACCCGCTTCAAGACCTAGCCCTATTTCACTGCCATAATTAATCCATTTGTTTCCGTCATACTGATAGAATTCTTTTTCCGTCATGTATGCTTCGCTAGTAATTTCTTCTTTCTCACCATCGATATCAGCAGTCATTTTTTGTTTCATATGGATAGCAACTGGTTCTTGTGTGACATCCATATCCATATCTATGATCATATTCATGGATTTCGGCTCTTCTGACGACTCCATTTTCTGATCTAGATTCATTTTTGCCGAATAGCTTTTCAGATCCGCATTCATCATCTTATCAAGGAATTTATCAAGATCTTTTACACGGTTCGTTGTAACTGATACGGTTTGTTCGTCTTCGGCTACTTCTACTTCAAAACCTTCCAACGTGGATAAAAACTCTCCTGAAACATAGTTACCATAGTTTTTCAAAGTAAGTGGGAATGTTGTATCCGCTTTCTTTCCGTTCACTTCGATTGAACCCGCTGATGCATTAAAATCAACAGTCAGACGCGTATTCGTTACGGATAGCTTGCCGGACTTGTCCTTAGACACTTTGTACCCTGCTTCCGTAAACAGGTTTTCAATTGGAATTAAAACATCTCCATGTGACATGAACGCTTGTTCATAGCCATCCACTTCAACGCCATCAACGACAAGCTTTACATTGCTTGCTGCAGATGCCGTGTTTTGAGGCAATGCGAACGATAGTATGAAAACGAACGCGAGTGCCCATGTTGCCAACTTTCTCATGTAACTAACCCCCAAAAAATATTTACTTGCAAGTTTGCAAGTATACTAGTTTATACGACGGATTTGAAATAAAGTTTCAATTTTTTATAAAATTTTACTGGAATGTTTGATTCCCTCCACTAACACCAAACCCAAACACTCCTTTTGCAAGAAAGAAAAGCAACTGCTATGATAAGCCTATAAGCTGAAAGGGGAAAAGATGCATGACAATGAATTTTAATTTCTATATGGATGACATAGTGAACCAAGCACGGTCTGAAATGGAAACGAGCGGGTATGAGCAATTGAAGACGATTGAAGAAGTCGACGCAGCATTCAAACGTCCAGGCACGACACTCGTTATGGTGAACTCCGTTTGTGGGTGTGCAGGGGGCATCGCCCGTCCGGCTGCCGCGCATGCGATCCATTATGATAAGCGTCCAGATTATTTAGTGACGGTGTTTGCTGGACAGGACAAAGATGCAACGGCACAAGCCCGGATGCATTTCGGAGAAGATCACATTCCATCCTCGCCTTCTTTTGCATTGTTGAAAGACGGTGAATTGGTAGCGGAAGTGGGCCGGTATGAGATTGAAGGACATGATCCGATGTCTGTTGTCATGAATTTGCAAAGTAAATTTGAGGAATTTTGCGAGGAAGTATAAGAAAAGAAGTCCAACCTGGCCATTAATGGCGGGCTGGACTTCTTTTTTCTTTAAAGTTATAAAATCATGCTGAGGCCAAATAAGATACTTGAAGCCACCATGGCTGCGATCATTAGGTAGACGACGATCTTTTGCACCTTTTTATTACTCATCGGGCTAGTCTCCTTACACTGTACTATACCTCCATTTTAACAGAAAAGGAGGAGAACTCAACATGTAGCGGATTTATTCACGAAACGTTACAATAGGAAGAGGGAGGAATGACAATGAAAAAAGTCGATCATATCGGAATTGCTGTTAGAAGCATGGACGAGGCGCTGGACTATTATATACATACATTAGGTTTGGAATTACTGGGGATCGAAGAAGTGCCGAGCCAGAAGGTGAAAGTCGCCTTTCTCGATGCAGGCAACATTAAGATAGAATTATTGGAACCGACCGGTGAAGACGGCGCGGTCGCCAAATATATTTCCAAGCGGGGAGAAGGCATCCATCACGTGGCGTTTGGCGTATCCGATATTCGAAGCCGAATGGCCGAATTAAAGGAGAAAGGCGTCCAATTGCTGTCGGAGGAACCGAAACCGGGTGCTGGCGGTGCAGAAGTTGCCTTCATGCATCCCAAATCTTCTTTAGGTGTTCTGTACGAACTATGTGATAAAAGTGGCAAAGGGGACAAGTAATATGGATATCTACGATAAAATCAATGAATTATACGATAAAAAACGTGAAATTGAATTAGGTGGAGGCGATGATCGCATCGCCAAGCAGCATGAAAAAGGAAAGCTCACCGCACGCGAACGGATCGATCTGCTGCTCGATGAAGGCACCTTTGTAGAATTGAATCCTTTTGTCGTGCACCGGACCCGCGATTTTGGCATGGACAAACTGGCTGGCCCAGGTGATGGTGTCGTAACGGGCTACGGTAAGATTGATGGACGGCCAGTTTATTTATTTTCCCAGGACTTCACGGTGTTTGGCGGAGCGCTTGGTGAAATGCATGCGATGAAAATTGCTAATGTCATGGACTTGGCAGCAAAGAATGGTGCACCGTTCATCGGTCTAAATGATTCAGGAGGCGCACGAATCCAAGAAGGTGTTGTGTCGCTGGATGGCTATGGAGAAATCTTCTACCGGAACGCGGTATATTCAGGGGTTATCCCGCAAATCTCGGTCATATTGGGGCCTTGTGCAGGAGGTGCGGTTTATTCACCTGCCATTACGGATTTTGTTTTCATGACGGATAAGACAAGCCAGATGTTTATTACGGGACCGAAAGTTATCGAGACGGTTACAGGCGAGAAGATTACATCGGAAGATCTGGGCGGTTCGAAAGTACATAATTCCATTAGCGGCAATGCCCATTTCCGTGGCCCGGATGAACAGGCCGTGCTACAGGACGTCCGGCGGTTGCTGTCCTACTTGCCTCAAAATAATGAGGAGAAAACGCCCCTTCAGGAGACTGGAGAAGGGGACGATTACCGCGCGGATTTGGCAGATGCCGTTCCGTTTGAAACCATTCGCCCTTATGACGTGCGAAAAGTCATTGAGCTCGTTGTTGATCCGAATACCTTCTTGGAGGTTCAGCCGGAATTCGCTCGAAATGCCGTCGTCGGCTTCGCCCGAATGAAAGGAGAAACGGTGGGACTTGTTTGCAATCAGCCTAAAGTGATGGCGGGCGGACTGGATATCGACTCATCTGACAAGATTGCCCGATTTATTCGCACTTGTGATTCTTTCAACATTCCTATTATTACGTTTGAAGATGTGACCGGTTTCTTCCCTGGCATTAAGCAGGAGCACGGGGGTATTATCCGTCACGGAGCGAAAATCTTGTATGCCTATTCAGAAGCGACTGTACCGAAAATTACAGTTATTTTGCGCAAGGCGTTCGGCGGTGCTTATGTCGCTTTGAACTCCAAAGCAATCGGCGCCGATGTTGTGTATGCATGGCCGAATGCAGAAATCGCTGTGA
>NZ_BQYK01000001.1:15238-97539 GCF_023168145.1 Sporosarcina sp. NCCP-2222 | reverse complement strand
ATATGTGGCGGCTTCGCACGGAATGGTCGATGATGTCATCGATCCACGCGAAACACGCATAAAGCTATTGCAGGCGCTCGATATGATGCGCAACAAAAAGGAAACGAGACCTAACAAGAAACATGGAAATATTCCATTGTAAGGATAGAAAGGACTGTTAACAATGAATGAAAAGAGACTGCTTGACGAGTTTTTCGAGTTGGTTCAAATCGACTCCGAAACGAAGCACGAAGGTACCATCGCTCCAGTGCTGAAAGCGAAAATGGAGCAGCTCGGCTTTGAGGTAATGGAAGACGATTTTGCTTCCCGCACAGGTCATGGTGCAGGCAACTTGATCGCCAATTTACAAGGCACCGTTGAAGGCGCCGATCCAATATATTTCACATGCCATATGGACACAGTCGTGCCTGGGCAAGGAATCAAACCTGTTCTCAAGGAGGATGGATACATTTACTCCGACGGAACAACTATCTTGGGCGCTGACGACAAAGCGGGTCTAGCCGCATTGTTTGAGATGGCCAAAGTGTTGAAAGAAGAGAAGATCGAGCATGGAGACATCCAGTTCATCATTACAGCTGGCGAGGAGAGCGGCTTGGTCGGAGCGAAAGAACTGGATCCATCCTTGTTAAAAGCGAAATACGGATATGCAGTTGATAGTGATGGCAAAGTTGGCGGCATTGTGACGGCTGCGCCATTTCAAGCGAAATTGTGGACAACGATTCAAGGCAAGACAGCACATGCTGGCGTTGCACCGGAAAAAGGCGTCTCGGCGATCAATATCGCTGCGAAATCTATCGCGAAAATGACATTGGGCCGCATCGATTCTGAAACAACAGCGAATATCGGCCGATTCGAGGGTGGCCAGGCGACGAATATCGTCTGTGATGAAGTGCATATTTTGGCGGAAGCCCGTTCTATTAGCGAAGAGAAGCTGAAGCAACAAACGGCTCATATGGTGGAAACATTTGAACAGACAGCGGCTGCGATGGGCGGAAACGCAACGACAGAAGTGAAGCTTATGTACCCCGGATTCCGTTTCACAGAAGATGCGGAAGTTGTTCAAACGGCACTCCAAGCCATTAAGAATGTAGGGCGAACTCCGGAGTTACTGACGAGCGGGGGCGGCAGTGACGGCAATGTATTTAACGGGGCTGGCGTGCCGACGGTTACCCTGTCGGTCGGATATGAAGAGATTCATACGAAGAACGAGCGGATGCCTGTAGAAGAATTGAACAAGCTGACAGAATTGCTCGTAGAAATTGTGAAGGTGGCAGCAGGGGCTGCGAAGGGGGAATAAGAATGGCGGAATTTAAAGCAGTCATCGTACAATGTGGAAATGAAGAGTATGCCATCGCAGTTGACTCTGTCGTTTCCATCGAGAAAATGGAAAAGATTAATCCGATTCCTCATCTTCCGGAGTATATGCTTGGATTGATGAAAATTCGCGGTGAACTCGTGCCTATACTCGATTTCGAAAAAATTTTATACGGCAAATCAGCTGCTAATATGCAGGAGGTTCGGATTGTCGTCGTACAAACTGAAGACTTGTATGTCGGTCTCGTCGTTCTGGATGCAAAGGAAATTATGGAAATTCCGGAGAGCAGCCTAACAACTTCTGGTTTGATGGCTTATTCGCGAACTCCATATTTTACATCAGTCGCCAACTTGGATGAACGGATGATTACCATTGTGGATCCAGTCATTCTTTCCAAGACACTGGCCGGGATGGATGAGATTGGTGATTACGTCCACTCTCAATCTATACAGGAACAATAATCAGTACCGGGCAGTCCATTGCCCGGTTTCATTTTCTTGCAGCGGGGTGATTCGATATGAACAGTGCCGGAAACTCGCAGGCAAAAGTGATCTTGCACTTGGATATGAATAGCTTCTTCGCTTCAGTTGAACAGGCGCACGATCCCTCTTTAAAGGGAATTCCAATGGCTGTCGCCGGGAACCCCAAAGAACGGCGCGGCATACTCGTCACCTGTTCCTATGAAGCGAGGGCACTCGGCATTTATACAACAATGACGGTTGGCGAAGCAAGACGTCTATGCCCGAATCTTGTCATCGTACCGCCGGATCGTGAGAAATACTCTACGGCATCACAGGCGGTATTCGCAATTTTGCGATCGTACACGGAACTGGTTGAGCCGGTGTCCATCGATGAAGCGTATTTGGACATCACGGACATTGGCGGCTTGACGCACGCTGTCTCAATAGCCGAACAAATGCAACAACGTATTTTACATGAGCTGGATCTGCCTTGTTCCATTGGAATAGCACCGAATAAATTTCTGGCGAAAACTGCTTCAGACATGAAAAAACCGATGGGGATTACTGTTTTGCGAAAACGGGAAGTTCCGGCCAAGCTATGGCCACTTCCGGTCATCCAAATGCATGGAGTAGGGCAAAGTACAGAAGCTAGATTAAAAGCAATTGGCATAACGAAAATTGGCGATCTTGCCAATGCAGAGGAATCACTGATAAAGAGCGAGCTTGGTAAGAATGGGATGCGCTTGAGGAATAGGGCGAACGGTATTGATTCACGTCCAGTTGATCCCGATGCGGCTGAGGAACGGAAAAGTGTTGGGAGTTCTACGACGCTGCCGATTGACGAAACAGACGAGCAAGCTTGTTTGGAAGTGTTTAAGCGGCTAGCGCAGCGTGTTGCGGAACGACTGGAAAGAAAGCAGCTTGCCGGCACCTCCATTTCAATTCAAATCCGGACAGCGGATTGGCGAAATCAATCGAGGAGCCGGACGGTTTTGAATCCATTATATACAGCCGAAGCTATTTACAAGGAAGCAGCCGAACTCTTTAGCCGCAACTGGGACGGGGATCCAATCCGCCTGTTAGGCATCACGGTATCTCAGGTCATTCCACGCAGTGAATTGCATGAACAGCTTTCGTTTGATACGTTTGAATACCATGCGAAGGATGCGAGAATGGTACAATTATTGCAAGAGCTGAAAGAAAAATTTGGTCCAGATAAAGTGAGGCGCGGATTGGGTGAAAGGTAGGGAGCAGCAGTGGAAGTCAGCTTTTTAGGAACAGGGGCAGGCATGCCCTCCAAACAACGGAATACCTCTTCGCTGGTCATTAATTTGGCTGCAGAAGAAGAGGGGTATTGGATGGTGGATTGCGGCGAAGCAACGCAGCATCAATTGCTTCATACGACAATCAAACCAAGAAAAATCAACAAGATATTCATCACCCATCTGCACGGAGACCATATTTTTGGGCTGCCTGGTTTCCTGGGCTCTCGATCTTTCTTAGGCGGCGATGAACCTCTCGATATATACGGGCCTCCAGGTTTGAACGAGTGGCTTATGACTACTATGCGCCTGACCAAGACCCATTTGACATACACTTTGCGTGTCCATGAAATCACAGAAGGCATACTGTTTGAAAACGATCACTTTACCGTGACGGCAAAGCAATTGCAGCATGTCATTCCGAGCTACGGTTTTCGGCTTGAACAGAAGCCGCTCTTAGGAAAGCTGCTGATCGAAAAAGCGGTCGCCGCAGGTGTTCCGAAAGGGCCATTATTACAAAAATTGAAGCAAGGAGAGGACATCATTTTGGAGGATGGCACGGTCGTTCGAAGCCAAGATGTTACGGGGGATCCACAAAAGGGTTTCATCCTTACAGTGCTCGGCGACACCAGCTTTTGCGAGGCTTCAATCGAACTGGCAAGGCAAGCGGATTTGGTTATTCATGAAGCGACCTTCGATAGTGAAATGGGCAAGTTAGCGGCTGATTACGGTCACTCCACTATCGTAGAAGCTGCGTCTGTCGCGAAAATGGCGGGAGCGAACGCCTTGATTGCCAACCATATTAGTGCACGCTTTCTTCCAGGTGATTTGGCACTCCTGCTGGAGCAGGGACAGGCCGTTTTCCCGAACCTCTTTATCGCTAATGATTTTTCTAAATACGCATTACAGGACGGTCGTGTGATTGAATTGTAAGGATTCAACTGCTATCCCGCCGGGATGCAGTTTTTTTATGTTAGAAGAACTAACTAATGAATTAATCACATTGTTAGTAAATGCCGTATCGAATACTCCTGCTATTTAGCACTAGCTAAAAGTTGATCAGTATGACTACCGCAAAAAACTCGGGTGGAGAAAGCATTCGTTTTCTCCACCCGAGTATAGCAGTACCTGTATATTAAAATACCCAGCCGCGATCATATTGCTTTGGAACTTCAATTTCAATGCCAAGTTCCTTTGCCGCCCGGTAAGGCCAATATGGATCCCGTAGTAGCTCACGCGCAAGCAGGATCATGTCCGCTCGTCCGTTTTTCAAGATTTCCTCCGCTTGGACAGCTGATGTAATCAAGCCGACTGCACCGGTCGGAATGGCCGCTTCCTTGCGCAACAACTCTGCGTAAGGCACTTGGTACCCGGGGAATGCGTCAATCTTTGCAGGCACAACTGCACCGGAACTGACATCAATCAGGTCGACTTCCTGTGTTTTCATCCATCTTGCCATTTCCACATAATCTTGCGGTGTCATGCCACCTTCCGTATAATCATGTGCTGAAATGCGGACGAATAATGGACCATTCCAAACGGAACGGATTTGATCGATGATTTCACGAAGGAAACGATACCTCTTTTCGCTTGAACCTCCGTATTCATCTGTCCGAAGGTTGGAGAGGGGAGAGAGGAATTCATTGATAAGATACCCGTGCGCTGCATGGATTTCAATTACATCGAATCCGGCATTCTTAGACCGGATGGCAGCGTCTTTGAAAGCTGTTATCGTCTTTTCAATTTCTTCTTTTGTCATTTCAGCAGGTGTTTTGTATTGATCGCTGAACGCTATTGCACTTGGTGCGTAAATGGTGCCGTCTACTGTCGCTTTGCGGCCAGCGTGTGCCAGCTGAATGCCGGTTGCCGAACCATGCTGTTTCATCATCCTGACTAATTCGGTTAATCCTTCGACATGTTCATCATTCCATATGCCAAGGTCCTGGGGGGAGATGCGTCCCTCTGGCAGGACAGCTGTTGCTTCGATGATAAGTAAACCGATTTGTCCGACAGCCCGCGAGCTGTAATGAATTTTGTGCCAATCCATTACTTTGCCGTCTTCCTGATCGCAAGAATACATACACATGGGCGCCATGACAATCCGGTTCTTAAACGTTACATCCCGGATTGTATAGGGTTCAAACAATAAAGCCATGAAAAAACCTCCTTGAATGCCTTGCTGACTAGCAGGATCGTTCTGCCTCCAGTATACCAAAAGTCCAATCTCAAAACATGGCGCCAAGCTCACGCGACCTGGCCTCTGCCCGACTAATGCAGGCTGCGACTGCTTCCTTGAACATTCGTTCCTCGAGTGTCCGTAAACCCGCTTCCGTTGTGCCTCCTGGGCTCGTGACATTTTTTCGAAGCACTGCAGGCTCACCGCCAGTCTGTTTCAGCATGGCGGCAGCCCCTTCCACCGTTTGAACGATTAATTCCCGCGCCACTTCCTTCGATAAACCGTTTGCCATTGCCGCTTCTTCCAGTGCTTCCACCATATAATAAATATAGGCGGGACCGCTGCCGGATAGGGCAGTCACCGCATGCAGTTCATCTTCTTCCACTTCTTTTACAATACCGATGGATCCAAGCAGGTGAAGAATATGGGTACGTAACGTGTCATCAACAAATCGATTAAAGGCAACGCCACTAGCAGATTTGCCGATGGTGGCAGACGTGTTAGGCATCGAGCGCGCAATCGGCCGGCTGCCAAGTCCGTTTTCCATAGTGTCTATAGATACACCAGCGATAACGGACAGAACAGCAGTGCCGTCATGTAATAATGGAGCGATTTCCAGCATGGCCTGTTGAATGTCTTTCGGTTTCGTTGCCAGCACAATCATATCCGCTTCCTTGAGCGCCCGTCTTTCTGGGCAGACAATAGCGACTCCATATTTTTCTTTCATCTCCTTCAGCCGATCGTCGTCCGATTTATTCATCACATACACTTGCTCCGCTTTCATTACATCATGCTTAACAATGCCCGCCACAATAGCTTCGGCCATGGAACCGGCACCAACAAATACGATCGAATTCATTTTTCCAACACCCTTTCCGTGTCAAATAAAAAAACGCCTTCATCCTCATTAGAGAGGACGAAAACGTCAGTTTCCGCGGTACCACCTTCATTTGCCGCAACTTGCGGCACAACTCATCCTTCCTTAACGCGGAAGGTACGGCCATGTTTCCATAGCAGCTCGGAAGCAGGTTAGAACGGGGAGTGGGATGCAACGCTTGCAGCCAATGACATTGCTCTCTGAAATCCTTCACCCATCCTATTGATCTTCCTCAACGCTCTAAATATTGGAACGATTATGTCATATATTCAGAATAAAGTCAACAAGTTAAAATGCATCAGAGAAGTACAAGACAACGGCTAGTACGGCAAGTGCTGCAATTACCACAAAGGACACCTTCCAGATACTTACCGGCGCTTGGCCGCTCACTTTTCCTGTTTGTCCATTCACTAAAAAACGATATACTTTTTGGTTGAATCGAAATGAAGAAATCCATAGAGGCAGCAGAACGTGCTTATACGTAATGCGCTCATAGCTAGTCGACACGGTCACAATCTGTACTTCATCGCCGCGTTCCTTGCTTAAGATCCCGCTTCGGATCCGGCTGTCAATAATGGATCTGGCGTCTTGCCAGCCGACTTTCAAAGGGATCGAATACCGTTCAGCCAAGAAACCGGAAACGTATTCTGTTTTGTAATCCACTAGATGTGCCAGCTGGAACGGTTCTACTTTGTTGATGAGCCCGGAGGCGACATTACGGGACGCTTTCACGAGGACGTCATCAAAAAACTTAGCGTAGCGGCCATGCTGAGTCCGCCAGCGGATTTTCCGCACTTGCTCCGTCACTTGTTTTGGTTTGCCATCTTCATATACGGTTCTCGTCTCGGTCACGTAATAATAGGTACCAATCCGAACGGTGTAGGCAGAGTCGGTTTGGGAGTCGAAGGTCCAGTAGGGGATGTACGCACCGCTCAATCGATCCAGCTCGTATGAATTCTTCAGTTTGGATGGGGCGAAATATCGTTTGCCGATCCATGTCTTAAATTTCGCGATTGCTTCTTCCTGCGGCACTTTGAAAGGGACAACGAGAGAAGGTTTGATGCCCGGACGATTCTCACTCTTCGCTATATGGCTGGAACTGCAAAACGAGCAGAAATCGGCATCGGCATCCCGATCCAGTACGGTCTCCGCGCCGCAGCTATCACATCGGAAAACACGTTTTTCTTTGTTCCAGCTACTATCCTCCTGCTCCAGTCCTTCATTGAAATCAAGTTCTATATCATTATGGTTTGTCGCCTCAATTGCATCTACTGTTCCGCAAAATGGACATTTCATAGAACCCGAAGCGGGATCGAATACGGTGTTTGCCCCGCAACTGTCGCACGTCAGTACTTCGGTTTCTTCTTGCTTCTTTGACTCTAAAACCTCCGATTGTCCTTCCGTCATACGATCACCACCCGCATGTTAATTGCTCAAGCCTTCGCCACATTCGCCGCAAAACTTGGCGGAAGGTGAGTTTGCTGCGCCACAGTCCGGGCATTTGATTTCTGTCACCTGCTTGGCGCCGCATTCCCCGCAGAATTTCGAGTTCGCATTGATTTCCGCATGGCAACTAATGCACGGCACCTTTGGAGATTGTATCGTTTGGCCGCATTCCGGGCAGAATTTTGCGGTCGCCCGGATTTGTGATTGACAGTGCGGACAAGCGATTTTCTGTTCCTCGGTGGATGAAGCTGTGGCAGGTTGGGCTGAGAAGGCACCCGCCATCACATTGCCAAGCGCTGCCCCTGCGCCGAGGCTGGCACCTGCGCCTGCAAGCCCGCCTCCTTCATTTTGCGCAATGTCACGGATCGCTTCTGCCGCCTGGTATTGCTGATACTGAGCCATATTGCCGAGTACGCCCATCGCCGTACGCTTATCCATCGCCTCTTCGACTTCTTTTGGAAGGGACAGATTCTCAATATAGAGGGACGTAATTTCAAATCCGAACTGGCTGAAGCGCTCTTGCATTTTCTGCCGTCCACGCTCGCTCAGTTCGTCGTAATGCATGGCAAGGTCCAAAGCTGGAATTTGCGATTCTGCAAACAGATCCGATAAGCCGGATAAAATCATTTTCTTTAAATGGCTTTCAATGCTCTGCGTCTCATACGAGCCATTTGTTCCAAACAGTTCGCGTAAAAATACGACAGGCTCTGCTACCCGGTACGAATAAATGCCGTAGCCGCGAAGGCGGATCATGCCGAAATCACGATCGCGCATCATAATAGGATTGGATGTACCCCATTTCTGATCGATGAACTGCTTCGTATTGATAAAATACACTTCCGCCTTAAAAGGGGAATTGAAACCTGTTTTCCATGATTTCAATTTCGTCAGCACAGGCATGTTTTGTGTATATAATACGTGGTGCCCTGGGTGAAAAACATCAGCGATTTCTCCTTCGTTGACAAAAATCGCCACTTGCGATTCACGGACGATCAGGCTGGCACCCATCTTAATTTCGTTATTCTGTACGGGAAATCGATAGACCATCGTATTGGTGTTCTGATCTGTCCATTCGATCACTTCGATGAATTGGCTTTTGAAAAAATTTAAAATACCCATAAGACTTACCCCTTCCATCCTTCTGTTGCGCTCATTATATCATACTACGATTGACCGATTGAAAGGTTTCAAGCTAGGAAGGATTCCGAAGAGTGACGGCATCGGGGAAACATTGTACAATGGACTGAACAACCATTCATTCTGACGAATAAAAGGAGTTTCTAAGATGATACATAAAATTGTACTGCCAACACCATTTGCTGTCGGAGATGTGAACGCATTTCTAATAAAAGGGGATACATTATCACTCGTGGACGCAGGGCCGAAAACGCCGGAAGCCTATGAAGCGCTGAAAAGGGGACTGAAGGATGCGGGATACTCCTTCGGAGACGTGGAGCAAGTCATTTTGACTCACCACCATCCTGATCATGCAGGATGGATGGACGCGTTCGACCGGGCGGATGTGATCGGGCACCCGTATAATGATCTCTGGCTGAAGAGGGATCAAGAATTCTTGGAGTATCATGATCGGTTTTATTTACAATGCCTCCTTGAAGAAGGTGTGCCTGAACAGTATTTACCGTGGGTGGAGAAGATGAAGCGGCCGCTTGCATTAATGGGCGACCGGACTTTGAACCGCACGCTAGGTGAAGGCGATGAACTTCCCGGCCATCCTGGATGGACGGTTATGGAAGCCCTCGGCCATGCGCAAAGCCATCTCGTCTTTTGGAATGAGAAGGAGCGCATGATGATCGGCGGAGATGTGGTGCTGGAAAAAGTGTCATCGAACCCATTGATCGAGCCCCCAGCAAACCCGAATGATCCGCGTCCGAGGTCGCTTTTGCAATATAATGCCTCGCTGCAGCGCATCCATGAGTTGCCAATCGATATCATTTACAGCGGCCATGGAAGTGAAGTGCGGGACATTCAGCCACTCATACAATCCCGGCTTGCGAAGCAAAAAGAACGGGCACACAAAGTGCATGGCATGATGAGTGGTGGCAGGAAGACTATTTTTGAATTGACGAAGGAACTTTTCCCGGCTGTCTATGAAAAGGAACTTGGATTGACGTTGTCAGAGACAATTGGCCAGGTAGATTATCTGTTGTCTGAAGGGAAAATCCAGGAAACGGAAGAAAGCGGCGTTCTATTCTATGAGCAAGCGTAAATCGGTACTCCTCACAGGGGCAACTAGCGGAGTGGGAAGAAACGTAGCGACTCGGCTCCTTGCGATGCCAGAGCAGTATCATCTGATCGCTACGGGACGATCCAACGAGGCTCTTCTTGAATTGAAGAAAGAAGGAGCGACTGTCATTTCTGCTGATATGGCGAATGCGTGTGATATCGATAAATTGATTGAACAAGCCGGCATACCCGACATTGTTATCCATTCTGCAGGTGTGGGCACCTTTGCACTGGCGCACGAACTGACCGACAGCCAGATTGAAGTGATGCTTGATGTAAACGTCCTGGCTCCGATGAAGCTGACAAAACGTCTGATGCCCGGTATGCTGGAAAGAAAAGATGGCCATATCATCTTTATCGGCTCTCAGGCGGGCAAGGTGGCAACGCCGAAAGCCTCGGTGTATGCGGCATCGAAACACGCCCTTATTGGGTACATAAATGCTCTTCGGATGGAGGTTGCGCCTCACGGCATACAAGTTTCCGCCATCCATCCGGGGCCAATTGATACGCCATTTCTTGATCATGCGGATGCTACCGGAACGTATCGACATTCAGTCGGGGCTCATTTATTGACGACCGAAACGGTAGCAGCAGCAGTTGTAAAAGTGATGACTAAGCCAGTGAGAGAAATAAATTTGCCGGGTTATATGGGCTGGACTAGCAAGCTATATGGGCTGGCTCCCGGATGGGTTGAAAGACTTGGAAAACGTTTTTTTGATAAGAAATGAAGCTGGAGTCCTTATGAAGGGCTCTTTTTTGTCGTTCATTCAACGGGTGTATCCAAAAGGGAATTTGCGTAAACGCTAAGATAAGGGTTGCATTGTTCATAACAAAAGTTTAAAATGTAAACAAAAGTTTATTGCGTAATGAAGCAAGGAGGCCGGAAAGGTGAATGAAAAAGAACAGCTCGTCCTCGAGTTGATCCGGAAAAATCCGTTTTTGTCCCAGCAGGAAATTGCAGATGAGATGAGATTATCCCGCCCAGCGGTCGCCAATCTAATCTCTGGTTTAATGAAAAAAGGCATTATTACCGGACGTGCCTATGTCATCCCGGAGATGCAGAAAATTGTTTGCATCGGCGGAGCGAATGTGGACCGGAAATTTCATTTAAAAAATGAAGAGCAATTGGGAACTTCCAATCCAACGACAGCGACAGTCGCAATCGGTGGTGTGGCGCGAAATATAGCAGAAAATTTAGGAAGGCTGGGCCATGCTGTCAAATTGATGACGGTAGCGGGGCAAGATGCAGATTGGGAATTAATCACAACGTATTCGGAACCTTTTATGGATTTGTCTGCTGTCCAACAGCTTCCAGGAGAATCGACCGGTTCCTATTCAGCAGTTCTGGATCCGCATGGTGAGCTCGTTATCGCGATGGCAACGATGAATGTCTATGAAAGCCTCACACCGGACTATATTAGTTTGAATGAACGGCATATTGCACAGGCTTCCCTCGTCATCATGGATCTGAACTGCTCTAAGCCAACTGCCGAATTCATACGGCAGCTAGCCGTTCGGCATGAAATTCCTCTTGCCATCGTACCGGTTTCCTCGCCTAAAATGGCGAATATGCCGGATACGCTCGAAGGGGTGACATGGTTTATTTGCAATGAAGACGAAGCCGAATCTTACACAGGTATCCAAATCGATACAAAGGAAGATTGGGAAAAAGCTGTCCTCGCCTTGCTGGATCGAGGCGCCGAACATGTTGTCGTCACGCGTGGTTCCGAAGGTGTGATGGCAGCAGATCGTCAGTCCAAACAAATCTTGCATGCCGAAGCAATCCAAGGAGTGCATGTGGAGGATGTGACCGGCGCAGGCGACGCCTTCATCTCTGGATTACTGCATGGTGTTGTGACAGGCTGGCCAAACGACAAAGCTGTCCATGCAGGCCGGGTAAATGCTGCAAAAACCTTGGAATCACCATCCACAGTCAGGCCGGAATTGACTGTATCACAACTAGAAAATGAAATGGAGGAATATAAATGAATCAATATCTCTCATACTCAGAAGAAGTCAAACAAGCCATGGAAGCAGGCAAACCGATAGTCGCATTGGAATCAACGATCATTTCACACGGCATGCCGTATCCGCAAAATGTTCAGACAGCACGGGAAGTCGAGCAGATTGTTCGGGATAATGGCGCTGTTCCCGCGACCATCGCTTTAATTGATGGCATGATCAAAATCGGACTTTCCGATGAAGAGCTTGAAATGTTCGGCAACAGTAAAAACGTAGCAAAAGCATCCCGCCGGGACCTGGGCTATCTACTTGCAACGAAGCAGTTAGGTGCGACAACGGTTGCCGCTACAATGATCTGTGCAGACCTAGCGGGCATCCGCATTTTTGTAACAGGCGGTATCGGTGGCGTTCACCGTGGAGCAGAAACAACTATGGATATTTCCGCTGACTTGGAAGAACTGGCTCAAACGAACGTCGCCGTTGTCTGTGCAGGAGCCAAATCGATTCTCGATATCGGCTTGACGCTTGAATACCTTGAGACAAAAGGGGTTCCAGTCATTGGCTACGAAACAGATGAACTGCCTGCATTTTATACAAGAAAAAGCGGCTTCCCAATTAACTTCCGGGCAGACGACGAAAAAACGGTTGCTGACACTTTACGAGTTAAGTGGGATTTGGGCTTGCAAGGCGGCGCAGTCATTGCCAATCCGATTCCTGCACAGGATGAACTTGAACCTGAGCTCATTGACAGCATTATCGCTAAAGCGCTAAAAGAAGCGGAGGCGAATGGTGTGAAAGGGAAAGATACGACACCTTTCCTTTTGGCAAAGGTGAAAGAATTGACAGAAGGAAAAAGTCTTGTCGCTAATATTGCGCTTGTTAAAAATAATGCGGTTGTCGGTGCGAAGATTGCTGTCGCATTTAACCAAGGTTGATTTTCAAAACGTCCATGTAAATGGGCGTTTTTTTCTGTCTTACGCGTTGGAGGGAATAGATTCCAACAGACGGGGTAGAGCAAGAAGAGAACCATTTGGCAAGGGAGGGTCTCTTATTATGAATATGGAATCTGGACAGCACGAGCAAATTAAAACAAGCTTGACTATCATCGCAACATTTTTAATGGGGTTTATTGATGCATATACATTTGACGTGCGAAACGGTACGTTTGCAAGTGCACAGACAGGTAATATGATCATGCTAGGTGCGAAATTGTTCTCGGGTGAATGGCAGGAGTCGGCGAGCCATTTATCTGTGCTAGCAGGCTTCGCATTAGGTGTCTTTGGTGGAGAAGCGATTTCATCAAAGTATTCCTATCTCGGTTTACAGCAATACCGTGTATTTTTAATGACTGAAGCAGTCCTATTATTGCTGCTGGCATATTTTCAGACCTCTCTACCTGACTCATGGATGGTTCTCTTTCTCGGAATACTTGCAGGCTATGTCCTTACCTTGTTCCGGACAATCAGGACAACAGGGGTGAATAATGGCATTATGACGGGTAATACGAAAAATCTTATGAACAACCTTTATAAAGTCATATTCCAAAACGATAAAAAAGCAAGAGAGGAATGCCGCAATTTGTCTACTGGCATCATGCTGTTTATCCTCGGAGTCGGCGCAGGCACACTCACTGTGAAGCTGGATACCCGGTTGAATTTATGGTGTGCGTTTACGATCATTTGCCTAACTGCAATTTGGATTGAAATGAAATGGATCTCAAAAGTGAAGCGATTGAGGGGTTAGCTATAAATGTTGGTATAGACTATTTCTGAGGGATTTATGAAACGTTACAGTTTGCACTTTTCAAGAATTCGCCAAATACAAAGGAATTAGCTAGCGGCAAAGCGAATACACTCATGAGGAAGGGGGCGTTTCTCATGACGCGGGAGAAGACTGCTAAATACATTGAAACACCAGTGAAAACGCTATTCAAAAAGTTTGCGGCTAGTAAGGATGTTACGCTTGTATATGGCGAACCGATTGAACTCGGATTAAAAAAAGTGATTCCAGTCGCAAAAGTAAAATATGCCTTTGGCGGAGGTGGTGACGGCCAAGGCGGAGAAGGGGGCGGCGGTGCCTTCTCCATTAAGCCTTTGGGTGTCTATGAAATTTTGCCAGAACGGGTTTCGTTCATCGGGACGACTGACAAGAAAAAGGTGACAGTGGCTGCTATTGTGACTGCTGGAATTGTGTTGTCCCTCGCTTTGGCGAAACGAAAGAAAAGATAAAGGGTCACTCCTACATATGGCGTAAACGTCTTGCAGCAGATAGGTCATAGACTGGTGAACGGAAGTGCAAAATAGGATCATCGGAACATTCGATGCCCTCTGTCAGGACGGTCGGATCAAAAACGAGCGATTCCGCTCCGTCCTCCCTCACCGAGTTCAATGAGAGCATGCCAATGTCGATCGTTTGCCTGTCAGCCGGCCACATAAGACTTGGATCGTCTATTGGATCTTCCGGCTGGGCTAATTGAATAAAAAGGCGAAATTGAACCGGTAACCCGTCCTCCAATCGTTTCACTAATTCAGTTTCCAAATCGATTCGTGAACCATACGATTTACGAACACTGGAAGATTTCACCGGTTTCCAGAAAAAGCGTACGGCTTGCCTGGTTCCTTCAGAGGAGACCAAATAGAAGGAGTGCAGGGCATGATACGTTTCTGTCGCAAAACTGGCTGGCGGCTTTAAGCTCTTGAGCAGCTTAGGAATGGTTGCAAACTCGGGCTTTTTAATCAAAACTTCCAACTTTTCTGTTATGGATAACGGCTCCTTAGCCATGACTTGCACAAGCCGGATAAAAGCTTCCGGTGTTTTGGTAAGAAATACAGGAACATTGGCCATCACCAAGTTCGTAAAGACATTCTCCTGCAACAGAAAACGCACCGCCATCCCTTTGATTGGCACGAGCAATTCATGTGGATTCGGAGTCGGCCAAAAATGGGAGAAGCGAACGATCGCGTTTACCGATTCGTCTTGTAAATGCTTGGCTGTTGTTAAGCTGGAAGCCGCTCCGTTCGGCTGAAAAGTCGCATCAAAGGCAATTCCTTTCGTATGGGCACGCCGCTGTCCTGGATAAGTTCCCACTGCATTCTCAATCGAATCTACCGCTTCCTCAGGTGTAACCTCTCTTCCAAGTTGTTCATCCATGCAATACACTTCCTCTCTAACGAATACTTCCATAATGATCGGATACCCATTCGCCGTCCAACTTATTCCTGACATAGCATCTACTTTAGTCTAACGTCATCCCTTCTTTTATACCGTTCATTTATGTTGAATCAATTTGTCATAGCGTCTTGTAACCGATATACTCTGTAGTGGAACTATAAATAAAGGATGATGACCATGACGTTTGAAGAAATCTTACCTCGCTTGAAAGCTGGAGATAAAGTTATCCGAGAAGGCTGGGGCGGAGCTGAGCTTTACGTGAAATTAGTCGGCGAAAAAGAGCTTGACGGACTTAAATTAAACCCCTATTTCGTCATCAACGTAGAAGGGGAAGGCTACACAATGTTCACCCCGACAGTCTGCGACCTGCTGGCGGAAGACTGGAAAGTGGTCTGAGCCATTATTTGCAGAGCGCCACAGAATGATAAGTAACTCTAAAAATCATAAATGGAAAAACGCAGGTAAATCTCCTGCGTTTTTTCAATGGATCAGGTGTTCGTTTGGTTACATTGTCGTTCATTTGGATTAATTGGCGTTCAGATTACTATATTGGCGTTCCTTTCGGCTTTTTTGGCGTTCCAGGCCAGTATTCAAACGCTGCACATCAGCAAGCTTATACAAATCGCGCGGATCTGGAATTGCAATGATAATATTGATGCGCTAAATAAAAAATTAAAAGTCCACAAAAAGGAGACACAACATGACATTCGAGGAGTTTGCCGGAAAGACGATATTTATTACGGGTGCTGGTTCTGGAATTGGACAAGCTCAGGCAGTTGCCTTTTTAGAAAATGGGGCGAATGTTTTTGGGCTGGATGTAGATATGGCCGGCTTGGAAATTATCCGACAACAATTTCCTTCACGTTTTCAATATAAGAGAGGTGATGTGCGGAGCAAGCGGGACATCCAAGAAGCTGTGGAATCGGCGATATCCTGTTTTCAGCACATCCATATTTTATTGAATACAGCCGGCGTGCTGGACAGTTTTTCGAAGACACTTGAGACGGATGAAGAGCTGTGGGACCGCATCATGGATACTAATGTTAAAGGGACCTACTTGGTGACAAATTGTGTGTTGCCTCATATGCTAAAGCGGTCATCCGGAACGGTAATCAATATGGCTTCGATTGCCGGTTTAGTCGCAGGCGGTGGCGGGGCTGCTTATACGGCTTCCAAGCATGCGATCGTCGGTTATACAAAGCAATTAGATTATGATTATTGCAGGTCTGGTATCCGGGCGAATGCGATTGCGCCTGGTGCGATCCAAACCCCGATGAATGCTGCAGATTTCGAAGGGGACGGGGCAATGGCAAAGTGGGTGGCTGAGGAGACGCCTGCCGGCCGCTGGGCACAGCCATCGGAAGTCGCGAATCTCACTCTGTTCTTGGCAAGTAAGGCGTCCGATTATATGCATGGTGCTGTCGTGCCGATCGATGGCGGGTGGATTGCGAAATAGCCGTATTCATCAATCCTGATTTCTGTTATACTACCCAAGTAAGCTTTTTCGGCTTGCACTGCGGCACTTCGTTCAGATAACTGATCTGACTTCCTTTGGCCGCAGTTATGACTAAAATGGCAAGACTGCCGTTTTACAAAGGAGAAATCATGATGAATACGACTTCCTTCAAGGAAACCCCTCAATCCACTGTCAGTGAGGTGTCCAAAACTGCGATCGTCGCAGCTTTATACGTCGCTGTCACCCTTCTGCTCTCGGTCATCAGCTTTGGAGCCGTTCAGCTCCGCCTTTCGGAAATGTTCAATTATCTAGCATTGCTCCACAAACGGTATATTATTGCGGTGACGCTTGGCGTCACTTTGGCCAACTTCATGTCTCCGACGTGGATTCTAGATGTACCCATCGGCGGTATTGCTACGTTTCTTGTTTTACTGATCAGCCGCGCAGCGACCAAGAAAATCAAAAGTATGGTTTTACAATTTGCGGTGACTGCGCTTATTTTTGCTTTTTCTATGTTCACCGTAGCCGGACAATTGACTGTCATGTATGGTGCGCCGTTCTGGCCGACTTGGCTAACTGTAGGGATTGGCGAGTTACTATCCATGACTGTTGGCGGAATGATTGTCTACTCCTTGCAAAAGAAAATAGATTTTACGAAATAGAGCAGAAAGTACATCCTTTGTTATGAGGATGTGCTTTTTACTATTAGTAGGACTTATCTCATGAAGTAGACATCCATAATTAGCAAATCTTCTAGTCTATTCAACTCCTTTTACTCACTTGGCAGTTATTTATATTGATTCTTATCTAATAGTTTATGTATAGTGGGGAAGTTGTAGAAATAATAAAGGAGTGGAATACATATGATAAAGAAATTAAGCACAATGGTGCTCGTCGCAATTTTGGGTACTTCATTGGCCGCCTGCGGAGATGAAAAACAAGAGGATGCTGCGAAAGGGAAAGACAATGCTACATCGGTTCAAAGCGATAGTGACAAAGCGGAAAAGGACGATCAGAGTAAGACAACTGCCTCAGAATTAAAAGAAGATCAACTCGGTATGAATGCAGAACAGTTCCAGGAAGCTTTTAATAAGGCTGCTGAAAAAGTAGGAATTCAGTACCGGGTTGATCATTCTGAGTGGTCCGAGCCGAGAAGAGGTTTTCAGATTGTAGATATTAAATTTGACGAAGACTATCAAATCCAGTTGTTGGGCAATGAAGGGGAAAAGGATGTTCGGGCTCTCATGTTTGGTGCGGATGAGATGGATGAAACAGCAACACAAATTATCATGACTTTGATTCGTACCGTTGATACACAAGTGACGGAAGAAGAGATGGACGACATTCTGGGAGAGCTGAAGCTAGCAGATTCTCAAGAAAAACAGGAATATGCAATTACCGCTTCACATGGTTATCGTTTTATGTTGCGGAATGCTTCGATGATTGAGTTCATCATAGCAAATGAAGACGATCCATATATTACTGAAGAAAATTGGAAAGCTGGAGAGTTTTAATAAGAAAGCTTATCAGTAGTTCACCTGTATATCAGGTGGACTTTTTTATTACAAAACCAATCGACTTATCTGGAAGACTGCCATCCATCCTCCAGCAATGCAAGCGCGTCATACAGCAAATCCATGTCGTCGAGGATGACCGGCTTCAAAGTGGTGGGGGCAGCATGATATTCGTCGGCGAGATGCTGTAGTTCCCTTGTGAGTATAGACTGTTCGCACTCTTTCTGCATATGCACTACCTCCTAATAGAAATCATACCCAGAAAAATGGTTTGGCAAACTCATCCGCTACGGATCATCTAGTAGATTTCAAGATGATATATTATACTATTTAAAAGGTTTTGATAAATGAGGAGGATTTGATTGGAGATAATAGAAATTCCATTTACTAAAATGCATGGACTCGGCAACAGTTATATCTATGTCGATGCCTTCCAGCTTCCATTGCAGGAGGCTTGGCTTGCTCCCTTAGCAAGAGCTATATCGAATCCCAATACAGGCATCGGTTCTGACGGGTTGATCCTGATTCTGCCAAGTGATAAAGCCGACTGTGGTATGCGGATATTCAATAAGGATGGATCAGAAGGTCAAAGCTGCGGGAACGGCTTGCGCTGTGTCGCAGCATATGCAGTGAAACAAGAGATCGTTACGGCATCAAAATGTGCCATTCATACGAAAGCGGGGCGGACAGAGGCGGAAGTAATTTCGAAGAGCGGGCAAGAAAGTATTGTAAAGATCGATATGGGACCGCCAGTATTGAATAGGCGAAGCATCCCGATGACAGGAGAAGATGATGCATACGTGATATCGGAATCGTTCCCGTTAGGCGCTCATACATTAGAAGTGACAGCTCTCTTCATGGGAAATCCCCATGCGGTATTTTTTGTTGATGACATAGAAAGTGCTCCATTACAGGAAATCGGTTCGATTGTGACAGACGATTATCGATTTCCCGAGAGAGTAAATGTGGAATTTGTTGAGATTATTAATTCAAAAGAAATGAATTTCCGGGTGTGGGAGAGAGGATCGGGAATAACGGAAGCCTGTGGAACAGGTGCTTGCGCTGCAGTAGTGGCAGCTGTTTTAAATGGCTTTGCCGACCGCGATCAAGACATAACGGTTCATCTAAGTGGTGGAGACTTGAGTATCTGCTGGGCTTCAGACGGACATGTTTGGATGACGGGTCCCGCTGAATTTTCAGCCAGTGGAGTGTTCTATTGGAATAGGTAGTTATGAAAAGCTTTGTACTAAAAGAACAAGGGGGGATGCAGGGTGAAATGGAAGGCATATCGGTTTCCAATGTTATTATTGGCTTCGATTGTCATCGGTTCGGTAATTGGTTTAATTTTCGGGGAAAAGGCAAGTGTTCTGAAACCGTTTGGCGAGGTGTTTTTGAATTTATTGTTTATGGTTGTTGTTCCACTCGTATTTTTTTCAATAACTTCAGCAGTTGCCAATATGGAAAGCATGAGACGGTTGGGGAAAATCATGGGCTCCATGATAACTGTGTTTGTGATTACCGGAATTATCGCCTCGATTGTTATGCTGATTGCGGTCTTAGTATTTCCGGTCGGCACAGGAACTTCGATTCCATTAGTTGAACCGGAACAAGTGGAAAAGTTAACACTGTCACAACAATTAGTCAGTACATTTACTGTGCCTGATTTTGTTGAATTATTCAGCCGGAGGAACATGCTCGCACTCATCGTCTTCGCTGTGCTGGTTGGAGTGGCAACGAGTTTGGCGGGAGAAGCGGGGCGGCCGTTGGCAAAGTTCCTTTCAAGCGGTTCGGAAGTGTTCATGCGTGTTATCAAGCTGATTATGTATTATGCGCCAATTGGTTTAGCCGCCTATTTTGCAGCATTGATTGGTTCTTTCGGAGCCGAATTAATCGGTGATTATGCGCAAGCATTTCTCCTGTATTATCCTGTTTCATTTGCTTATTTTGCGATTGGATTCACACTCTATGCGTTTTTGGCAGGCGGACGAAAAGGAATTGCCCGCTTTTGGAAAAACATCTTAACGCCTGCCGCTACTGCATTAGGGACAGGAAGCAGTTTTGCCACGCTGCCAGTCAATTTGCAGGCGGCCAAAAAAATTGGGGTACCAAAAGACATTCGTGAAACCGTCCTGCCGTTAGGAGCAACGATTCATATGGATGGTTCCTGTTTATCCGCTATGTTGAAGATCGCTTTTGTATTCGGCGTGTTTAACATGGACTTTACAGGTATCGGTACATTTTTAACTGCTATCGGAATTTCCTTGCTGTCGGGAGTTGTCATGAGCGGGATTCCAGGTGGAGGTTTCATTGGCGAAATGGTCATCGTTACGATGTACGGTTTGCCGCTGGAAGCATTGCCGATTATCTCTGCGATCGGTGTTGTCGTTGATCCACCGGCTACGATGGTGAATGCGACGGGCGATACTGTCGCAAGTATGATTGTATCCAGGCATGTAGAGGGCAAAGAGTGGATGGAGTCGGAAGCCGCAATCGAATAATTACAATCAAGACCGCCTCTTTCAAAAGAAGCGGTCTTGTCATTCTTCACCGAAAAAAGAGTAAAACGGTTCCTTATTGAGCTCGTTTAAATTTAACTGAAAGGTGAATTCTTCCTTTGTTTTTTTATTCATTTGATAAATAACGAAGGGAATGTGATGTTCATTTGCAACTTGTTGAATTCGAGTAGATATATTTATGTCTTCCTCACTTAAATGGAAAGTATATGTCGTTTCCTGATTATCCACCGTTAAGAAGGTCATCTTCCAGTAAAAGTAAGTATCGTCGGTCGGGTCGCTTATAGAAGCATATTTAACTGTAGGAAGTACTGTAATCTCTCTAATGTCATCATATGATATGGTTTCTGTTTCTCCTTTCCAACTGTGAGAAAGAAGACCCTGTTCCGCGTGGATTCCGCGATAATCACTCCACATGATATATTGGTAAGAAATAAAACCGATAACGATCAAGATAGAAAGGGAGCCGGCTATCCATTTTCCTCTTTTCGGTAAATCCATGAAGGGAAAGGTGAATATCAACAATATAAGTATTATAAAACCGATGGTAAGATCAGCACCTGATGCTTCCGAATAAGATTCATACAGGATAAAATGCTGATTGGCAAACGTCTCTCTTTTCAACTCTTCATAGCCATCCAATGATAAAAAGAGCGCCGGTACGATAACAAGACAGTAAATGAACCCCCAAATGTAGAGAATGCCGCTCTTCCTGAATTGATCCCTTCCGACCCGAATCATTTGCCCAAGTATGTAAAGAGGCAATCCGATTAGAAAGACCCCGATGAGGGCCGCGTTAAAATCTGATGAAATGTCTAGAAGTGTTCCGACAGATATCAGCAAACTCAGGATAACCAGAAACATCCCTACTCGCTTATTCATCCTTCCACCTCCCTCTATACAAACATGATCTGACCTAACCCCAATCAGTCGTAGCCGATTGCCCTTGGTAATTATACGATCCATTTTCAACTCGGTTTCACAAAACATTGTGCAGAAAAGAAAGTACCTATGAGCTGCCTTTAAAGGCCAATTCCCATAGGTACTTTTGTCGATTTAAACTTGATTCGCATGCAAGCGGGCAAATGTCCCGCCCTGTTCGACAAGCTCTGAATAAGTCCCTTCTTCTTCAATGCCGTTCGGGGTCACTACGATCACCCGGTCAGCATTCCGGATTGTCGTCAAACGATGGGCAATGACAAGCGTCGTACGGTTTTCGGACAATTCCTCGAGAGACTGCTGAATAATCCGTTCGGTTTCTGTATCGAGCGCAGAAGTTGCTTCATCCAATATGAGGATCGGAGGATTTTTCAAGAACATCCGTGCGATGGCAAGACGCTGTTTCTGCCCGCCCGATAATTTTAGGCCCCGTTCGCCGATTTGTGTTTCATAGCCATCCGGCAGATTAGCAATGAACTCTTCTAAATGAGCCCGTTTAGCTGCTTCGTAAATTTCTTCATCGGAAGCTGCAAGATGGCCATAGGCGATGTTTTCCTTCACTGTTCCGGTGAATAAGAACACATCTTGCTGAACAATACCGATTTGGCTGCGAAGAGATCTCTGTGTCATGCGACGGATGTCAAGCCCGTCAATTTCAATTCGACCCTCATTAACATCATAAAATCTTGGAATGAGAGAACAAATCGTCGTCTTACCAGCACCTGACGGACCAACAAACGCTACTGTTTGTCCAGCTTTGATCGATAGGCTGATATTATTCAAGACTGGTTTGTTATTGTCATACCCAAAGGTGACATTAGTCAGTTTGACATCTCCATTCAAATGAGGGACATCAATCGCATCTGTAGCATCTTTAATTTCTGGCTCCTGGCTGATTAACTCCTGAAAACGAGAAAATCCTGCCATCCCTTTTGGATACAATTCAAGAAGAGCACTGATCTTGTCAATCGGTTTCGTTAATATATTCACAAAAAGTATAAAGCTGACAAGTTCACCGTAGGTCAGTTTTTCATTAATAAAGAACCAAGCCCCTACAACAAGCACGATGAGTGTCATAAGTCGGGTCGACATATAAATGGAAGATGTAGTCCATGACATGACTTTATAAGCGACCAGTTTTGCTAAACGGAAATTGCCGTTGTCCCGGTTAAAACGCTGCATCTCGAAATCTTCATTTGTGAAAGATTTTACAACACGAGAGCCCGAAACAGAATCTTCGACACGGCCGTTTACTTCCGCTATTTTGCCATACATATTATGCCAGGCAGCGTTCATTTTCTTATTGCAATAGGTGACGATAACGATAAGCAAAGGCACCATGACCAGCGTGATTAACGCAAGTTCCGGATTAATAGTATACATAATGCCGAATGCCCCGGCGATGGTCATCACAACGATGAATGCATCTTCCGGTCCGTGATGTGCAAATTCACCAATATCGAAAAGGTCTGTCGTAATCCGAGTCATAATATGGCCTGTTTTTGTATTATCAAAAAAACGAAACGATTGTTTTTGAACGTGATCGAACAATTCTCTCCGCATATCCGTCTCAATATTGATGCCGAGTTTATGGCCAAGATAGCTGACGATATACTGCAGAAAAGTGCTGAGGCAATAAACAAGCAGCAATAGAATGCTGACTGTCGTAATCCGTCCCCAATCGCCTGAGGGCAACAGGGAATCGATGAACCACTGAACTGCAAGTGGGAAAGCCAATTCAAGCAATGCAACGAAAACAGCACTTGAAAAGTCGATGATGAATAAACGCCGATGTGGTTTGTAATAAGAGAAAAATTGTTTGAGCATGGTTGATTCCTTTCTTAGTTAACGATGCGACTCCATCTCTTCGTCGCGAATATAGTTATCTAGACACGTTTGGCAGATGCAAGTCTTTCGAATTTCTTCTTCCGGCACGAGCAAAAAAACACCTTCCGGAAAGGTTTTTTCAGTACACCAACACGATCCCATGGATTTATCCTGATTATTGCAACAGTGATTCGGGCCATGACAGATCGGGCAGAGTTCCGCCATCTATTCTTCCTCCTTTTCAATGTGTGTTGAAACTTCTCAAATGTAGAGAAGGGTAGTGTCAGGATGTACATTCAGAAGATTCATTCCCTAATCCTTGTACTAGTCTACCATTTATTGCAGATGATTAGTGAGGAAACCGAAATAAAAAAATCTGCCACCGTAGCAGCAGAAAATGTTTAATACAATTCACGTTTCCGTATGGAGCGTCTTACCTGAAAGTGATTTATGGCGATGGAGCCAATGAATGACGAGTTCAGCCACAAGTATGCTGTACGCCGCATGACTGAGCGTCCAATAAAGCCAGGCTTCCGCATCATTGGCCGCAGGCGGTTTATCGGACAAGGCTGTCAAGAAATATAGGATGCCGCTGCCCGCCGTATAGGTAAGAAAGTAGGGGAGTATGCGCTTTTCCAATTGAACCAAACTCAGGATGAAATAAAGACCGACAACACTGGCGATACAGAAGACAAAATGAAAAGAAATTCCAATGATTGGATATGATTCCCATTTACTTAGAATTGGTATATAATCGACATTATATAGGAGGGTGTACGCTTTATTGCCCGTGGCGACATACACTAGTTGCAAGAGACCGGCAAGTAGGACGCCTGCCAGAATCCCGATGATTACCAGCCTGCTGATTACCTTCAATATGAGTCACCTCGTCATTTTTTGTATTAAATTCCCGAAGGAGAAAATAGTAAACATACAACAGGGGGTAGAGTTTATGGAAAATGCATATAAGGAAACATTCGACCGTTTTGCCATATACCTGTTTGCTTCCTTTTTATCACCCGTATTATTCGCCGTGTGCTTCTCTTTTTATTCTCAACTAATATTGGAAAGTTCCTGGACCTTTTTATCAATGTTCATCTTGGCTGCTATTTTTACCTTTCCTATCTTTTTGGTTGGAGTCTTTCCTATTTCCTTGTTTATCGACTTTTCTAATATAGGTAAATCGCTGTCAGTTTGGAAGAAAGGTATATGCTATGCTTGTAGCGGTGGAGTTATAGGATGTATTGCAGGAATTTGGGTATTCGGAGCAAGTGAGGCATTCACGTACCTGCTAGCAGCTGTTTATGGCATCGTTGGAGGACTTCTTCATTTCTTTATTTTATTTTTCTTAAAAAGAATCTTTCGGTGAAGAGACATAAAGTAAAAGCATTCCGTCTTTCCATGGAAAGATGGAATGCTTTTTTAATATAATTTGA
The DNA here is from genome assembly GCF_023168145.1 of Sporosarcina sp. NCCP-2222. Taxonomy (GTDB): domain Bacteria; phylum Bacillota; class Bacilli; order Bacillales_A; family Planococcaceae; genus Sporosarcina. Next base: position 72,940 of record NZ_BQYK01000001.1, on the reverse strand, counting down.
CAGCAGGGATAGTAACTTGATTCTTAAATAGGCACAAAAGTCATGCCGGAAAGTGTTTTGCTAATCACTTGCTCGCCATCTTCTGCCCAGCTGGATTTCTTCTCGATCGGGGCATCCTTGTCGACAGGTTTCTGGAATTGTTCCAAACCAGTCACAGTTAGAACCGGGCTTTCTTCTTCGTCGAGCCCAATATTAAGGATATGCTTAATAATAAATGGTTTTTTAAATAGCAGAAGGGCATCTTGTTGATCGAGTTCCCCTTGAATGACATCGAATGGGCAACGTAAGTAAATGGTCACACCGCCCTGTTTGTACAATATTTTATCAAATAAGCCTTGGTCATAATCCCAATTTCCCAATATCAATCCCTGGTCTCCAAAATGTTCGCATATTTCCCCGTAATACGCCTGTTTACCTTCCAGTTCTGTTTCTGTTAAAAATAACATGAAGATCAATCCCTTCGTTTGCTGATTCTTCCGTCTTTACCCAATCGATAGGTTTATAAACTGCTAACTTGGCTGAGGGGTCTCACTTATGCAAAGAAAAAGACGGATGTTGTAGATGTTCAAGACGGTGTGGTTGCGATATGATAGGAGGATAAGTATATATAGGTCAAAAGGAATGAGTAAGATGACTTTCAAAGAGAAACGAACAGTGCAAATTTTACAAGCTGCTTATAAAGTGTTTGTAGAAAAAGGGTTTGAATGGGCCACCATGCAGGACGTAGCAGAGGAAGCAGGACTTGGTGTCGCCACAGTCTTCCGTTATTTTCCGAAGAAAAACAAACTAATTATCTCGGTTATTGTTAAGCTGTTGCAAGAGAGGCTATCATCCTTTGATCGGATTTACGAAAGTGAAGGCACCTGCTATGAGAAATTTGAAATGCTGTTAAATCATTTCATTAAAGTGAGTGACTCCGTGCTGTGGAATGATATGAAGTTGCTCGAGGCGTTCGAGACGTACGCGGCATTTGCGCAGGAACCGTTGGAGGATATCGCAGACTACCACCAGGCGTACGCAAATATTACCAACGTAATTTTAAAAATCATTGAGGAGGGCAAGCATGACGGCTCCATTCGTTCCGATGTGGCAAATGCGGAAACACTTGGGGCCATCTCGAATATATTTGGCTTGTTTACACGAAAGCTATCTTTCTTTGAAAGTGTCCAGATGGGGGATATGGTCATTTTACCGATTGAACAGGCCTTGCGGATTCGGGATATCTTTCTCGACTATTTGAAGCCAGTGAATTGAAAGGACGGGAGAATGGGAAAATGAAGATACATACAGGTCCTGCAGTTTCCTTAAGGCGATTGGCAATGGAGGATTTTGAAACTGTTACAGAGTGGAGCCGTGATGAGCTCTTCTGTTTGGCGAATGGTTGGGAAATTAATCGGCAACCTGAGGAGATGCTCAGCTGGTGGACACGATGCGTAGAAGGAATTTCTGAAGACTTTATTCGACTGGGATTGGAATACGAAGATCAATTAATCGGTTATGCTGATTTAGTAATAGGCAAAGAGGAAAGCGCTGAATTGGGCATTGCTATCGGTAATCGAATGATATGGGGAAAGGGGATCGGCGTTTTGGCATCCCAGTTAATGATGGAGTATGCCGTGAAAGAACGGGGAGTCCGTTCATTTCATGCAGAAACACATGAATCCAATCAACGTGCCCGCCGGATGCTGGAGAAGTTAAATTTCCAGGAAGTAAGCCGAAATGGTATGGATGAGTATAAAGGCGAGGTTAGCCGTCTATTGCAATTTTCGTTGGATATAATCGATTAAAAAGAGGGAAACCGGTGTGCATCGGTTTCCCTCTTTTTTGACTCGAAATTAAGTCTCTAGTCAAAACTTGTTATCCTACTCGAAATGTTAGACAGTGACGCCTTCAATTTCATTAATTTTGCCAGCAATCGCTTCAGTCAACTGTTGAGCGGTTTCAGGCACGAAATTCTTAAGTATTGTATTAATCATCGCACCCATCATGCCACCTGCCGTAATATCCAAATGACCAGTCATGCGTGTCGCTGCATCTGTGATTTTTTCCGCTTCGAAATAGCCGCCACCCGTGAAATTATCGGAAAGGCCTTTCAAGTCAAATGTGACTTTTGATGGTTCGATCCACTCTAGAATGTCAATTTGGAGCTTGACGGTTTTCTTCATAAAGCCCAAATCTCCTTTGAATTTCCATGTAGATTGCTTTTCGCTTAAAATTTCGTGCTCAATATATCCAGGAACAAGAGGCGCCCAGTTGTTCATGTCGCTTACAAAGTTCCAGATGTTTTCGATAGGTACTTGCAATTCTACTGTATGTGTTCCGTTTGGCATGTTCATTCACTCTTTCTATTGTAATTATAATGCTAATGCTTCCGCTTCTTTGATTTCACGTGCTTCCTTGGCGCCAACTTCTTTGCCGACGATATAGCCCATTGTCATGGCTGGTCCGATAGTTCCGCCAGCACTTGTGTAGACTGGACCTAAAATACCCATTGCGGCATTGCCCGCTGCGTACAGCCCATCAATCACATTACCGCGAAGGCTGATAACTTCGCCTTTTTCATTGATGCGCGGTCCGCCATTAGTTCCAAGTGCTCCGAGATGGACAGGTATCGCATAGAAAGGACCTTTTTCAATCTTTCCTAGGTTCGCTTCCGCGTTTCCACCGCCTCCAAGAATGTTCTCGAAGTGGGTTGTCCCACGATGGAAGTCTGGATCTACACCGTTTTCCACATGCTCATTCCATCGGGCAACTGAAGCTTCCAAACCGTCTGGGTTAACACCGATTTTCTCCGCCAGCTCACGTAAGGAATCTGCACGATCGACCCATTCAGGAGCCTCTTCGCCAGGCATCATCGTGATAATCATCTGGGAATCCTTCAATTGTTGATCAAAGATCATCCAGTTTGGCGCTTCGTTCGGATATTCAAGTGCGACAGGATCGTACTCGAAGAACGAACGAGGTAGATCATTGTATGTAGTGCCCTCGTGTGCAAAACGTTTTCCGTGCTTGTTCACGATAATGCTATTCGGGCCAAAACGCCCGCCGCCTGTCTGATTCATAACATGGTCTTCATACTCGAACGTCGGATCTTGCATTGTCGGATAATACCAAGCTTCCGTCATGTTGCCGAGTGCGGCACCCGCTTCCATTGCCATGATTAGTCCGTCGCCTTCGTTTCCTGGAGGGGACATTGGGTGGGTGACATGGCCTTTTAGGAATGTTTTAATCAATTCCTGATTCCATTCAAAGCCACCAGAAGCAAGTACGACGCCTTTTCGTGCTCCGATGAAGATTTTTTCTCCATCTTTTTCAGCAACGACTCCAATGACCTTGCCTTCGTCATCAAGGACAAGCTCTTTACCTGGTGTGTTCAGTTGGATATCAATGCCGCGTTCAAGGGCACCCTTTAATAATGCACCAATCAGTGAACGGCCCATTGTGACAATATTGTTTTCCATCCGCTCCGCAATTTTCATAAAATCAATACCGCCTACTGCGCCGCCTTCTGCTAGTGTGAGTGGAGGAAATACAGGGTTTTGGCGTACGAGCGGCCCCCATTCGCCAACTTGGTTCAAGTCGAATGGTTCCGGATCTAATGATCGCGTACCGTTTTTCAACGCTTCCGGAAGGTGTCCGTAGTATTCGGAATAGCCCTTTGGCGTCGCAAAACGAACGGGTGTGTTTTCATGTAAATAGTCGATCATGACGTGGCCATTGTCGACGAAAAGATCGATAAACTTTGGATCCGGCTCCTTACCTTGCGTGAGTCTTTTAATGAATGTAATAGCGGATTCACGGTCATCCTCAATTCCTGCTTCTTTCATGTAACGGTTCATCGGAATCCAAGGTACACCACCTGAAAATGCAGTCGTCCCGCCAACTTGATGAGTTTTTTCCAACATTAACACTTCCGCACCTTGATCTGCTGCCAAAACAGCAGAGACAAATGCAGCACCTCCAGTACCGAGTACGACGACATCAACTTCATGATCCCATGTTGCCGGTCTATTTGCAGGCATAATTAATCCCCCAATTCTTTACTATTCTAGTTTTTTTATAAATGATAGTGACGCTATCATTAGGTACAGTGTACTGCAACATATTCAGTAAAATCAATAAGAATTTGATTAAATTTACCTAGTTTTATTTAAGTATATAGACTTATTTTGAGATTAAATTTTATTTTTTCATATAAGTCGATTTTTATTGTTTCTGTTTTTAAATGGCATAAACAATGGATAAAAAGTGGGAGAATGGACAGCCTATCTAATAGGGAGGAGATTGTATTATGTATTCAGGAGAAGGCAGTTATGTAAAAGGTTTTTTTGTCAAATGGCTCATGACTCTTGCTATTCTTTGGATCATCTTGACTGGCATTTATAACGTCCCTATTGTGAGTACTCTTTTGATCAGCATCGTTGTAACAGGAATAGGTTATGCAGCAGATATTTTTGTCATGCCTTTTCTCGGAAACCCGCTGGCTGCAGCAGGAGATTTTATACTTAGTGCAGTTATTATTTGGGTGATGGGCTTCTTTCTGTTTCCAGCTACAGACGGGCATTTGCTCATATCCCTCATAAGCAGTGCAGTACTCGCATTAGGCGAGCTTGCTTTCCACCGCTATATGGCAACCAGTGTATTTGATCAAGAGACGAACTCAGAACCATGGGCTGATAATCATCCGTACTTTGATTATGACAGAAATTTGCGGGCAGAATTCGGTGAGGAGTTTGATATGGACGAAATGCGCCGAGCTCATGAAAAACGAGAAAAAATGAAAAAAGAAAATGAAAAAGAGAACCCGTAAAATTGCGGGTTCTCTTTTTTGGTTAGTGGATTTTCGGCAATACGGACGTTTTCTGTTTGGCGTAGCGCTTCGATACGACAAAGAATAATGCTGCACTGAGGAATCGAAGTGCAGAGTTAATATACATGGCCATATCGACACCCAGATGTTCCAAAAGCCAAATACCGATTTGCGGTGCAATAAACGCAACAAGTGAAAGCAATACATTATAAGTTGTAATGCAATAGGTTCTCACCTGTTCAGGCGATTGTTCTAACAGGAGATTGAACAATAGCAACACAACACCAGCGAGGAAAAAGCCGGATGATGTCTGGATAAGAGTAATGTAGTACAAATTTGTAGACAGCACTGTCAAAAATGGCGTGGTTGCCATCCCAATGGCAGCGTACACAAAGACCAACGTATTCGACTGCCTCTCCGCCCATTTTTTCCAAAGAGGAAAGGAAAGAAACTGAGCAAGCATGCTGCCGACCGAGAACATACTGATCCAAAAAATGGTCGCTCCGACAACCCGGACATGATAAATATTAAAAATTCCCCATGCCATTTGCCAGGCAAAGTTGAAAAATAAAGCAGCGATCAAAAACCAAACATAATTTGAGTGCCGGAAAATAGACCAATCCATTGTTTTGTTTTTCTTCATCGATCCTTCTTTTTTTACAACAGGTTCCTCATGTTTCAGAAGCAGAAAGACTTCCAGCAAACCGAAGCAAAAAGCGATTCCGAAGAGTACTTGGTACGCGGTCGCATTCGATGATGCATCTTTCATGATCAATCCGATCAGCAGGGTAGATACCAGTCCCACAATCGTTAGAAGCCGATTACGGTCACTAAAAAAAGAGCCGCGATTTGATTCGTCGACCAACCCGCTGATAAACGTCTGCCAACCAATGTTCGCCACAGTATTCGGCAAACTCATAAGTGCAATAATGACAAGGAAAATCCAAGCTTGCGAAGGGTTAGGGAAATAAACCGTCATAATAATCAAAATGAACAACAGCCGTGCAAGCAAAACCGACATCGCAACGAGTTTTTTCTGTGCAATAGCTCGATTCAGCAAGATAGCGGCTGGAATAGTCATAAGCAGTGCCATGAGCGGAGGAAGGGAACTGATTAGCCCAACCTGGTAATTGGTCGCCCCTAAAATGGTAATGGCGAAAATTGGAAAGAAATTGTTGGAAAAGTTCAACGCAATCGTTGACGCCATTCCATGATAAATACTTATTTTTTCATTATACGTCCGCATGCTGCATCTCCATATTGGTAATTTAGTCAATTAACTCAATAGAATTATAACGCTGATTTTCCGGAAAACAAGAGTTTCTTGAATCGAAATATTTTTGGTTGATCACTGAAAAGCAGTATCTGAAAATTTTTAATCAAATGTAGAGTTTTTTGTGTATAATGTTGGAAGTATGATAATTTGCTAATATAGGAGAACCAGAAATGAATAGTACGCCACTTTTGAGATATTTTGGTTTTGAGCTGGCTGATGAGCAAGATAGCATATATGCTTTTTCACCGGTATATAAAATTGACAATAAAATAGTTAAACGAACACAATATCCGATGGAAAGCGCAATAAATCTTATCAAATACACCACCTATTTAAAGGATGCAGGCATACCTATTGTGACACCCGTAGACTTACATACCAGCAATCCACAACAAATAGAGGAAGAAGTATACATATGTTATCCCTATATTGATGGCACAACTTATCGAGGTGTAGGAACAGAGATAAAACAAGCTGGTGAGCTTCTTGGCAAGATTCATTTATTATCTTCAAGAGATAATTCGTTTAACTTAAACAAATATGATGTGTTTGATTTTACTTATGAGGAAGTTGATGAACACGTAAAAGAAATCGCTAAAAATGCTGCAACTTCGACGATTGATTTTGATTTTCAAGGTTTGCGAAATCTATTATATACAGCGGTAGAAAATCAAGAGAAACTAAAGAATGCTTCGTTGATATGGATAGAAACGCCTCACGACTATAAAGCAAATAACTTAGTATTTACCAAAGATCCTGTAATAATTGATCCTGATAATGCGAAGTGGATTCCACGAATATTTGACTTGGCGCTAGCTTTATTACTATTTCATAATGAACTATCTTCAGCGCCAAATAGGGTATTTACGCCATTAGAATGGCAGCTCTTTCTCGAAGGATATAGTGTACATCAAACCTTGACAAGAAACGAAAAAGAAATGTGGCAAGCAGGTTTACTACATGTATTTTTAGATGAAGTCATGTGGTTGATAGCTGAAGTAAAGGAAGATTGGCAGCGAGTTGAACAAAGAGAGTTGTTTGTGAGTTTACTAAATATGATTACGAACGCGGAAGAATACAGGTTAATTTAATTAGAAATTAATAAAAAGTATTCTAGAGTTGATAAGACTAAACCAAGGAGGTACAAGTCCAATGGTAAAACACCAATAATCCGAGAAAATCTATAGTTTATAGCACTTAGAATATACATGTAGATTTTCTCTGTTCAGAAAATATTAGAATTGAGGAGAGAGAACATGTTAAAAAAATTAAGCGACACAATATATTATTTACCGAATCAAAATGATAAAGAGCGTCCGACATTAGGACTGGTTTGTGGCGAACAATACAGTCTGATAATCGATGCAGGCAATTCTACAAAGCATGCAGAAAACTTGATAAATGAAATTGAAAAGTTAGATGTTCCGCCAGTCAAATACTTGGTGATTACTCATGCTCATTGGGATCATTTTCTCGGAATGAACGAGTTGGACGCAACGATAATCGTAAACAGTGAGACAAATCGGCGTTTAAAGCAATGGCAAATGTTTTCGTTTGATGATCATTCTCTCCAACATTATGTAAGTAGTAATAAAATGAGTGATTTTTGCCGGAAAATTATACAGGAAGATATACCCGAACGAGATCATTTTACTTTGCCATCTCCCGACATTATATTTGAGAATACTCTCACGATAGACCTGGGGAATAAAATATGTCTTCTCGAACAAATAGCTAGTACGCATACAGACGACTCTACGATTGTATTTATTCCGGATGAAAAGGTGATTTTTTTAGGCGACAGTGCATATGGCACGACCACAAATTCTTTATATCATTTCAAACAGTCATTGTTGTTGCCGATGATTGAAGATATTCAGAAATACGACGCAAAATGGTTCTTGCTAGGTCATGAGTCGATCTGCGATGTAGAAGAAATGGATACGTATTGGAGAGAACTAACTACCGCAAGTGAGGCGGTATTGACCGATTCGATGCAACATTCGATCGAAAACTTTACTAAAGCAAATGAACGAGAACCAAATGACAATGAAAAGTTTTTTATTCAGGCCTTCGTAAATGATCGTATTCTTCAATTGCGAAACGATTCATGAAGAACAGCAGCCTTCTCATATGATCTTAGTGGAGGTGAAGGTGTCTTATTTGTAAGAGCCGGATAAGTACTTTCAAAGTTCTAATTGATAAATGCTTTCAATTAAGCTATGATGAAGTGAGAATAATTCTCATGACATGAACTGGAAAGGGTGGCTGGAATGATTCGTCTCGTATGGGTTGCGATAATGACTGGAATCGTCTTTGGAGTATCGACCGGATATGCAGTAAATGGATGGGATATCGAAGGTGCCATGGCCGGCTTGGTATCCATTGTCATACTTGCAGGAGTTTCCACTATACTTTATGCAAAATACCGGAGAGCCTTGCAAGAAAGCCATTCGTAATAGGATATTGAGAAAAAACATCAGCGCTTGCTGATGTTTTTTTATGGTTATACTAGAAATGGGTCTCATTGATCATGTTAAATTGTATGTAAATCAGCTACAATTTGTTCAATTGCCTAATGAGTGCAAGATATACAGGTGCAGGAGGTATATATGTTTTTTATTGAAGCGAAACGGATCATAGTCGTCATATTCGGCTCTTTGTTATTAGCGATTTCATTAAATTTCTTTTTGATTAACGCGAATGTCTATGCAAGTGGTTTTTCTGGAGCTGCCCAACTTGTATCCAGTATTTTAAAGGACCATTTTGATATTTCAGTGAGCACAGGAATTCTGCTGCTGCTCTTCAACATCCCTGTTTTCATTCTCGGATGGTTTAAAGTGGGCAGGGGATTTACGATCTACAGTATCGTATCTGTCCTATTTGCAACGCTGTTTCTCGAATTGCTGCCGGTTTTGTCGCTTTCGGATGATATCATTTTAAATGCAGTTTTCGGTGGTGTCATTGTTGGGGTTGGCGTCGGTTTATCGCTGAAGCTGGGTGCTTCTACTGGTGGCATGGACATTGTGGCAATGGTTCTTTCTCGGCTGCAGGATAAGCCGATTGGTACGTACTTTCTCCTGCTAAATGGAGTCATTATCGTCCTGGCGGGATTTCTATACGAACCCGAGAACGCACTGTATACAATGATCGCCCTGTATGTGACTACAGCAGTTATTGATATGCTCCATACTCGACATGAGAAAGTGACCGCGATGATCATTACGCGCAAGGCAGATGAATTGCAGAAAGCCATTCATGACAAAATGGTGCGTGGGATTACGATTCTTCCTGCAAAAGGCGCGTATTCAAAAGAAGACAAAAACATGATGTATCTCGTTATCACGCGATATGAATTGTATGATTTAGAGAAAATTATTAAAGAAGTTGATCCGAAAGCGTTCACAAATGTCGTCCAGACGGTCGGGATTTTTGGTTTCTTCCGCAAAGATGGGGAAAACGTGCAAAAGGCAGTGCCGAAATAATAAAAAACCAGCAGACGCTGGTTTTTTTGTTTTTCCAATGTTAACTAGAGAGAGCTTGCCGAGGGCTTTGGTAGGTTTCTATCACAATACTTGCCTTTAACTCATTTTAGCAAGTCAATACTTATAGTTATCAGCTCACTAATATCGCCATCTTCTGTCGACTCGGGAGGGAAGACAAAAGACCAAGGCATAGTAGAATTAGGTGGGATAATTAATGACTCGTCAAAATTATGTTGCGCTAACCTCTTTTTTTGTTGTTCTAGCTGGACTTGAACGTGATCTAGCGAAATTGGGTATGCAGTTCCGTTTTGCAGAAAGATGGTTGCGACAATACCCCCGTTTCTTTTTCGTTTAATCAAGTATGGGGAGGCGTTGAATGAATGGGAAGGGGGCATGGCGGTAAAGGCGGCCGTCAGTTCGGCTCTCCCTTTAGATGGCAGCGTCTGTTCCCAAACCGGATGAAAATGCAACTTCATAAAAAAGGACCTCCTTGTTTTTACGGATTGTTTCATTTTAACATAAAAAAGATTTGATATTGTTATTCAAAAAAACACAGGCAAAGGGAACATGAAAGTCCTCTTTGCCTGTATCATCATAAGTTAATCTTGGGATTGGTCATCTTTTGTCGTATCTGCTGCTGTATCCACGGTAGGATTCAAGAAATCGTCGATGGCCTGGATATTTTTTTCAAAATCAATATCAAGGACTTGCCCAACATTGACATCGCGATCGACGAAGGAATGATCAACCGGAATCCGCATCGTATCTAGGGATCCCGACTTATTTTCTAAAATGCCCTTTGCGATGGATAGGATCGTTTTCTTATCCAAATTAGTGTTTACATACGCGTCAGCTGTACCAAGGAGTTTTGGCAGGTTGACGAGACTATGGAAGCCGACCGCTTCGTCCTTTAACTTGGAAAGAGCTTCCTGCTGTCGAGCCACCCGTCCAAAGTCGCTCATTTTGTCATGACGGAAACGAACATATCCGAGTAGTTGTTCACCATGCAATGTCTGTTTTCCAGGCTGTAACGTCATGCCGATACCGTGCTGCATTGTATATGGTATTTCCACTTCAATGCCATCCGGTGCAATTAGATCAACCATTTTCGGGAATCCATTGAAATCTACGATCGCGTAATAATGGACATCTAGGTCGAAGTTCTCTTTTAATGTTTGTCTGACCAGTTCCGGTCCACCAATAGAGAAGGCGGCATTCATTTTTTGTTTGCCATGCCCTGGAATAGAAACATACGTATCCCGCATGATGGAGATAAGTTTGACTTTTTCTGTCTTTTGATTATAGTTGGCTACAATCAATGTATCCGACCGGCCATCTTCGTCTTTACGTGCGTCCGAACCGAGAAGCATGACATTGATTTCTCCGAATTTCGGTTCTTCGCCTTCGAATAAATCAAATTCCTTGTCCTTCACTGTACTGTCAACGGCTTCTGTAAAGCCTTGATTGTATTGGTACACCCAAAAAATGACCCCTGCACCAATGAGAAGAAGGAGCGAAAGGAAGATAACGCCTTTTTTCTTCATTCGTTTCTTTTTACGTGCTTGCATTCTATTCATAACTAACCACCTAACATTCAATATGATGAATTCCTATTCTTTATATGCATGAACTCTAAATAAGAGACTATACGCCAAAATCTGACCTTCTGTATGAGACGCGCTAACTGGCTAAAAGGTTTCCCGAACACCGTATTATAGCATTAATTAGGCTCTTAACATATATCCAATTTGTGTTTATTGAGTTCACAGAAGAGGAAAGAGGTATAGTAATTCATTGATTTAGGAAGGAGTGGCATTCATGAGAAAGGCAGAAACATTACAAGACTTTCAAGCTTTAGCTGAAGATGCAATACAAAGTAACAGGGAAGGAAAGATATATTTAAACCAGTCAAATGAGCATTTCGAAGAGCCATTGCTATCTGACGAAGACACGGCTGGTCGTACACCCATGCAAGTGCTTCGTTTCATTTTTAAAACAGAAAATGAAACGATAGTTTGGGAATATCCTTTTTCTGAGACCTCTGAACTGGAGGAAGTGAATCTCCAGCTCGAACCAATTTATGAACACTTTCCGAAACAGGTGATCGAACTGGATGAAGCAAAGCGCTTAATTCGTGTAAGTGAACAGGATGGAGGGGCATCTCAGAGAAACTCCCTATGAATAAAGCAATGTTTTGTAGATTCTTGCACTATCTTATTATCCCTATCAAACTGTTAGTTCATATGTGGATGTTAAGCCTCTCTAAAAACTAGGGAGGCTTTGATTGTTAACTCTGAACGAAAGATGTTGGAACCACTAAAACTATTTTCTACATCTTGTTAATGCTCGGTGAGGGTAGCATACACTGTCCTGCGTCTGCTCTTTCGATACCACTGGTGGAAGAGGATAATGATCAACACTAAATCAACCGCATCCCCTCCGTAATACATGAGCATGGCGCCAAGACGTACATCTTCTATTTCCACCCCTACAGGTGGATAGGCGTATAAGTACTTAGATAGGATTCCATGGCCTGCAAGTGCCAAGATAAATACCGCTGTCCGAAAACGAAAAGAATACCGATGAGCCACTGGGTCGATATTTATTATGGAAATAGTAAATAAATAACCAGCAGTGAAAACATGCATATGAACAATAGTATGAAGAAGCAAGCTTGTGTGCATTGCTTGGAAAAGCCCGGTTGTGTAAAGTATCCAAAGGCCGCCGATGTTTAACAGGGAAGCTGTGACAGGGTGGGTATAAAATCTTGCCACTTGGCTTGAAAGGAGCTTGCTAATACGTCGAGCGCGATTCACATTCAAAGACCTCAATAAAAGTGTCATAGGAGCTGCCAAAACTAGTAGCAGCGGTCCAAGCATCCCAAGAAGGAGGTGGCCGGCCATATGCCAAGTGAACGAATGGCGGGAAAGGACGGCAAGCGGCCCGACAAGTGCAGCCAGACAGCAAAAAATTCCCGCGAACCATAGAAATGTCCGGTAAACTGGCCATTTGCGAAGCCTGTGAACCCGGTTCGTTTTATATACTGCCCAGCTATAAGCCAAAAGTCCGGCACATGCTGGAATGATAAAAAATAAGTTCATCAGGGACCAAGCTGCCTCTTTATGCATCATAGAGTACCGTTCCTTTGACCATTCGTTGATTTTGTTTGGCATTTCGAATCAGAAGGGTTCCTGCAACAATCATAATAATGGCAGTTACGTTCCACACGACATCATATGGGACAATATCGACGTGATATCGGATTTGATGAATACGCATCACTTTATGCTGGATTGTTCCGTCATATAGCTGAAATGCTCCTCCGCCTATCAGTTTTCCTCCCCACCACACTTTATGCCAAAACGCATTCAAGCGCCGGAGATCTGCCACCAAATACAAAGCGCCCACTGTCGCAAACCAACTAAATGCATGGAACAGACCATCTGAAACCAGCCCGACAGCTATCGTTGATTTGTCATAAAACTTATGCCAGTGCAGCAATTGATGAAAAATGGTCTCATCAATAAAAGCAACAAATCCAAGACCAAACAGAATACCTGACCAAAGATTTTTTTTATAATGTAGTTCACGGTTCTTTAATTGCTGTAAATGTTTGGAGTCCGTTTTCAAGCAACACCCTCCTGACTGTCAGAATGCAATCGTTATGGAGAGTATTGCCGCTAAGTCGGTTGCGTAAACCGATTCGGGCTGCAGAGAGGGTGCTCGTATGTATTTTGTAGACGGATTTTTGCGAAATGAAACGCTGAATAATTGAGAATTATGCCTGATAGGCTAGTTTAGGAGTCGGAAAATCACTGATTGTTTGAGAAATATGGAACACGATAAAAACCGTCTAAACATCTGAGACAAGATGCTCTGCTGGTTACCGAGAGCCCGTTTAGAAATAATAATGGTAAGAGATTTTTCAATTATATGTCTGTTTGTATAAACAAACATTTACAAATGGGTTTCATAGAGGAAAAACTTAAGTGATTTCTAGCCAATTTATGCAACGTTGTCAAATCGAAAACCATATTTTGATCAGCCCATGTTATAATAAGGCAAATTCATTGTGAAACGAAAGGTGACCGGTTATGAAAACAGTTACGGTGGGCGATATAGTAGAGCGATTCCGATTTGAAGTTTTGGTGGGGGAGAATGAATTGCATCGACCTTTGAAGCATTCGAAAGTTCGCCGCCCCGGATTGGAATTCATGGGGAAGTTTGATTTCATTACGACTGAGTATGTCCAGATTCTTGGCACAAATGAAATCAATTACTTGCATACGCTCTCGGATGAGGATTGCAAGATGCGGATCGGTAATATTGTGACTTATGATCCGCCGTGCATTATCATCACGTCCAATCAGGAAGAACCGCTTGGTCTGCGCCAGTATTGCACGGAGGAGCATATTCCTGTTTTGCGGACAAAGGACTCCATGAGCGAGCTAATTGCGAAGCTCGATGCATATGTCATCAAAGCGATGGCACAGGAAATAGCTATTCATGGCGTCTGTGTAAATGTTTCAGGGATTGGCATTTTGCTTCGTGGAAAATCGGGCGTTGGAAAAAGTGAAACTGCACACACCCTAATTGGACGCGGACATCGCCTCGTTGCCGATGATATTGTGGTCCTAAAGAAACTGAGCCCGCAAACATTACTTGGCAGCCATGACGAGAAAAATAAAGAGTTTCTCGCCTTGCGTAGTATTGGCCTTCTCAACGTAGTTCGTTTATACGGCCGCGCGGCTTTCCAAGAGGAAACGAGAATCGCACTCGACATTGAACTGACGGAATGGCAGGAAAATGCGCTTAATAATGAACTGGAACTTGATCAAAAATACAAATACTACATGGATGTTCCGATTCCGCATATCCAGATCCAGCTGCAGCCTGGTCGTGATGTGGCAGGACTCATTGAAGCAGCGGCCAACAATTGGTATTTGCAGCAGCAAGGGTATAGTGCGGCAGAGGAATTTATGAAGCGGCTTGAATCAGAGTTTGAGGAAGAGTCTAAAAAGTAATATCGTTGGATTGCCCCTTTATTTATGCATAGAGGGGCAATTTTTTACATCTTAAGTAATCCTGTTAGAATGCTTAAGTAAGTGATGGTTTTAACCGCTGTTTGATAGGTTTATCTAGGGAAATTTGTTTGTCAAATAGTAGCCAACTAGCAAAAGTAAGGAGCTTCGTATGAGTAAAGAAAAAACTTTTACAATCGACTGTGGGGATATCCTATTAAGAGAGTTCTGTATTGATGATGTGGACGCTATTTATCAATTGACTTCAGAACCAGAAGTATATGAATATTTACCGGATTGGCGATCCACAAGGGAACAACGGCTGGAATGGGTCAGGCATTATGAGATACCAGACAACAAACGATTCCTCGAGGCTGTACCTAAAATCGGTCAGCATTTTTTAAAGCTCGGCATTATTTTAAAAGAAACCGGCGAATTTATCGGATTTTGCAATACCGGAATTAAAGAGGAATTACCTGTGCCAAACAGGGAGGTTGCCTACGCAATGTCCACAAGGCACAGCAGTAAAGGCTATACATCTCAAGCTGTCAAAGGGTTGGTAAATTATTTATTTACGCATACGGACGTTACTCAAGTGAACGCTGTCGTGCTTCCAAACAATATTGCATCGAAAAGGGTAGTCGAAAAATGTGGATTTCAGTGGATCGGTGAGGTCTTCATCGAAAAGGAATTATATGATCACTATGTGGTAGAAAAATTTACAGAAAAATGAAACTTCCTGTGTTGCAATTCGTATAGATGGCAAGGGATGTTCGCGTATCAATTTAAAGATAGTGAGGTGAGTACGAATGGCTGGCAGATTTGAATGCAATTTTAAAAACAAAGAAGTTCGAATGTATATGTATATAATGGTACCGTTTTTTATTGCAGGTTTGGTATGGATTTGTAATATGCAAAACAAATACAATCCAATCGTCCAATTGATTCCGCTTATCGCATGGACTATCTATTACATCTGGCGCCATTCCTATCGCAAGAAAATGAAGACGGAATCGTCTAATCGATAAAAATTTTAAACGAACCGTCCAACACCGGGGCGGTTCGTTTTTATTCACTTCTCCACCATCTTTCGGAAAGAGCTATGATCATCAACATAACTTCCAAGGATTCATCCGCAATCGGTACATATCAAATGAATCAAGGCTGTCCCAAACCCTAATATTCCACAGGGAGAAATCGTTCCCGTAGCCACTTTGTTTTCTGCGTCTCATCTCTGTTTCACCGCATTGTGGACAATGATCAACTTAATATTCGCTCATCGAATTACTCCTTGCTATATATACTCATGGGAATTGGTGTGAATTCATCTTATACAAGTTTTCCCTAAACAATTTTGAAAAAATACTATATAGTTAATGAAATACATATCAAATGGTGGAGGGATTTATGTTGGTTAATCGGGAAATTGTCACTTTTTCAATCGGCAAACCGAAAACAGTTGTTTACGAAGAGTCAAAGGAAATGGTAACGGGTATTTGTAAGGACCAAATTGCGGAGGCGTTCTTGACAAAGGACGGATTCAATGGAGACGGCGTAGCGGATTTGCGTTTTCACGGGGGGCCGGACCGGGCGGTGTGCATCTATCCATTCGAACATTATGCTCAATGGGAGGATGAGTTTGAACGGCCTCTGCCCCGTTCCACGTTTGGAGAAAACTTAACGGTCATGAATATGGTAGAACGAGACGTCTATGTAGGGGATATCTATCAAGTTGGAGAAGCCGTTATCCAAGTGACTCAAGGAAGGGTGCCATGCAGCACCATTAACAAACGGACCGGCTTGCCGCTCATCATGAAGCGAATGATTGATACAGGCTATACCGGCTATCTATGCAGAGTAATTAAGGAAGGGCTTGTTAAAAGCGATTCCTCTATCACACTCATCGAACAGCATCCGGATCAAATCTCCATTGCCTATTGCAATGAAATTTATTTCCGTGGCCAAAAAGATGTGGACGCGATGAAGCGCATTGTTGCCATTGAACCACTAGCAGAAGAATGGCGGAAATCTTTGCAAAAACGCATTGATAAATGGGAAACGGTTAAAGGATAAGGGGTAATTCCATAGTAGAAAATGCAAAGGATAGAAGAGCTTATTTACTAAGCTCTATCTATCCTTTTAAATTTATGGGAATAGGGAAGGATAACTAAGATGGAAATCAATATAAGGTTGGCGAATGATAACGATATCCTTGGCTTATGTCGGATAAGGAATAATAAAGAATTATTCTCGAATTATGTAAGGCAATTTGCTAAGAAGGAAGTATATTTTGCAGTCGCTGAACAAAATGGACTGATATTAGGTTTTGGAGTTCTTAAATTAAAGGGATCTTTGTTTCCTAAGTTAAGCGACTTATATGTAAAGGAGGAGTATCGGGGTATTGGAATAGGCTCTGAATTGATTACGTATAGAGAGAATATAGCCATGAGATTCGGCCATCGTGAAGTATTTGTAAGTGTAGACCCAATAGAGAATCCCAAAATGTTGAAGTTAATTAGTAAAAACGGTTATGATCCCATCTCAGATCCATATATAAAAAAAGCCATATATTATAATGTTGATGGTTCGACTTACGCTAAAACCTATACAAGAATTGACTTAAAGAAGTTGTTAAACTAACAGATGCCTTTTAAATAACTTCCATACTACCTGAATAATCGGACTTACTCTATAGATTGACAAAAAAATAGCGAGTTTTGTATGATTAACGGGTCGGTTTTTACTGACCTGTGCCAAGGAGGGAAATTTGCGGCCAAATGGAAACCAATTATAGCGCCAGTGCTGGGGAAATCGGATGATCCACATCCCAGCAGACGAGGTGGAGGAGTATCGAAACATTCGGCGGATGCCTCCCGATCGAAATGCCCGATTGTAACTTTTGCCTACAAAACATTTGAGTGATCAGACGGACAATGAGGCAAGAAGGCTATTCTAACAAGTGAAAGGCAAACACTTCGGACATCCCGAGGTGAACTTTGCCATTTCTTCAAGAGGAGGAAATCAATATGTGTGGAATTGTCGGTTATATTGGCGAGCAGGATACGAAAGAGATTTTATTAAAAGGGCTTGAAAAACTTGAATACCGTGGGTACGATTCAGCAGGTCTTGGACTGCTCACTGCAGACGGTGTAAAAGTTATCAAAGAAAAAGGGCGGATTGCAGATTTGCGCAATGCCGTTGACCCTTCTATTGACTCAAAGACTGGGATTGGCCATACGAGATGGGCAACACACGGAATTCCAGATCAGAAAAACTCTCATCCTCACCAAAGCGAATCAGGACGTTTCACATTGGTGCATAATGGAGTCATTGAAAATTATGTTCAGCTTCAAAAGCAATATTTGCAAGGCGTCAAAATGAATTCGGATACCGATACGGAAGTTATTGTGCAGTTGGTTGAGGTGTTTGTCAAAGAAGGGATGGCTACGGAAGCTGCATTCCGGCATACACTTTCCTTATTACATGGTTCCTACGCAATCGCAATGCTCGATTCCGAAGACCAAGGTACTATTTACGTAGCTAAAAACCGCAGCCCATTGCTTGTCGGTGTTGGGGATGGCTTCAATGTCGTCGCATCCGACGCGATGGCGATGCTGCAGCTGACAGACCAGTTCATCGAGCTGCATGATGAAGAAGTTGTCCTTGTTACTAAGGATGCGATCCGCATCATGACACTCGACGGTACGGACATCAACCGCGCGCCATATACAGCAAAACTGGACATGAGCGATATTGAAAAAGGGACGTACCCGCATTATATGCTCAAAGAAATTGATGAGCAGCCAGGCGTCATGCGTAAGATATTAACAGCTTATACAAACGGGCAAGAAGAACTTACAATTGATCCGGCGATTATCCAAGCGATTCAAGACGCCGATCGACTCTACATCATCGCAGCGGGCACAAGCTACCATGCGGGCTTGATCGGCAAACAATATTTTGAAAAGCTTGCAGGCATTCCTGTCGAAGTTCATATTTCCAGCGAATTCGGCTATAACATGCCATTGCTCTCGAAGAAGCCGTTGTTTTTATTCATCACCCAATCAGGTGAAACTGCGGACAGCCGCCAAGTGCTCGTGAAAATTAAAGCGCTCGGCTATCCGACAATTACAATGACCAACGTTCCGGGCTCCACATTATCACGGGAAGCGGATCATACTTTGCTGCTTCACGCTGGCCCGGAAATCGCAGTTGCATCTACAAAAGCATACACTGCACAAGTTGCGGTACTTGCGATAACTGCGTACGTTGTAGCGAAACAATTGAACAGGGAAACTGATTTTGATTTGAGACAGGAACTTTCCATCGTGGCAAATGCCATCCAAACCCTTGTGGATTCGAAGGATGATATGGAACAGATCGCAAAAGAGTACTTGGAAACAACACGCAACGCCTTCTTCCTTGGCCGCAACCTAGACTTCTACGTCAGCCTGGAAGGTGCTCTCAAGCTAAAAGAGATTTCCTATATTCAAGCAGAAGGCTTTGCTGGTGGAGAACTGAAACATGGAACGATCGCCCTTATCGAAGAGGGCACGCCAGTCTTTGCACTTGCAACTCAAAAATCCGTTAGCCTCAATATTAGAGGAAACGTGAAAGAAGTCGTTGCTCGGGGAGCGCATCCATGCATCATTTCCATGGAAGGTACAGAAGAGGAAGGGGACCGCTTCGTCTTGCCGCCGGTGCATGAATTATTGACACCGATCGTGTCGGTTGTTCCGTTGCAGCTGATTGCGTATTATGCTTCCTTGCATCGTGGATGTGATGTAGATAAGCCGCGGAACTTAGCGAAAAGTGTGACGGTGGAATAAGTTTTAATAAAAAAAGAATTGCCTTTTATGCCCTTTAGATGTGTTTTGTCTAAAGGGTTTTTTATTTTAAGCTTTGTTAGTTTTTGTTGTTGATAGCAAAAAAGAACTTCCCATTTTGTAGAAGTTCTATAATGATTATATTATTCGCTTTCTTAACTACTGCCCCTATAGTTTATGTGTAATTGTTCACAAATTTATTAATTAAATTGTTACATCGATTTTTTTTCGATCGCCATACGCAGGTTCGATATAACTCCAATTAGCAATACAATCGAACAAACCATTTGTTCAAATGGTGTTCCAAACAATTGTTGAATAAATCCAAAAGACCAAAGGACAACAAAAAACCAACATATAACTGTTATTCTTCTTAGGGATTTATATAGTTTAATTTTGCTAACAATTAACGTAAAAACTACTCCAATTATAGAAATAACGATATTTATTATAGATACTGGTAACTGTTCAGCTAACGATTCAGACCTTCCACCATTAACCCAAGTGAATGGAATAATTTTACTTATAATAAGAAAGTGGATTAAGATAGTCAAAGAGTAAAAAATAAATCCCATATATACAGCAGTTTTCATATTAATTCTCCTGAGTTTTTCTAAAATAGAATCACCTCATTTATCTTCTTATTTCAGTTTGTTCAATTATTTGCTTGCAACTCCATGAGATTGCTGCATCCATCCTCGAAGCTTCGATGGTAACGGTTGACGGTTTGAATGTGATAAAGACCCTTCGTAGGAATCTTGCCATCTAACCTTTATCAGCCACATACGTTTTAGAGGAATGCTAAGAATCGGTGCATATTACGTTTTCTTGCTAAAGTTTATGACCGATTGCTTTATCTAATACCTCTCTAGTTAATCTGCCCATTCCTTATGTCCTCGAAAAAGTCTTATTGTCACGGTTACTTGCAACCCAAATATATATTTGTACTTTGCAAGTTATTTGGCGTTCCATGAAAAGGAATAAAGAAAGAATAGTAACCAATACAATTGGATGCCCTCTGTAAGATGGGCGTTTCCAATCTCCCTGGTCACCGATTGTTTAATGGTGCAGTACAATGGGGAAAATAAACTACAAGGCATTGCCTATTAAATAAGTTGCTTTCTAAGCAAATTGCGCCCCAATATACATAGAATTTTGAAAAGGGGAACCGTTTAAGATCAGTAGTAAATACAACGCTAACATGAGGAGACCTGCCTACCATGGAAAATAACCCATCCTATTTTTATCATTTTCTAGAACCAATATCCGATGATTTGTCCCAAATGGCAAACGGGCTTGAAAAGAGTATTTATTCCAGTCCACAGACCATGTTGATGCATGCCCGGACATTTGTCGAAGCTATTCTCCAACGGGTGATGATTGCCGAACAGCTGTCAGGGGAAGATAATCTGACACTGAAAGAAAGGATTGATCTGCTGGAGAAGAAGGGTTTGTTGGAAAAGGAAGTCCTTGACGCACTACATCAAGTGCGGATGAACGGAAACTCAGCTGCGCACGAAACGAGAAATTTCCGATATTCTGAGGCACTCCTTTCTTGGGAGGCGATCTATTTGATCGTTCGATGGTATGTGAAGAAATACTCACCTCAAGATATAAAAGTGCCGGCTTATCAAGATCCGGAGCCTCGGAAAGGTGATGAAACCGAAGTGTCCGAACTGGAAGAGCGGCTGCAAAAGATGGAAGCCTTAATCCGTTCCAACATTCAACAACATAAAGGTCTCACTGAAGAAATGGAGACAGCTGCAAGTTCAAGTTCCCCTGAAGACGCACTGCCGGGTCTCGCATCAGTTCGCACAATTGTATATAAAGACCGCAGCTTGGAAGTCCCGCATTTTCTTCGGGACGCCTTCCTGCTGCCTCAAAGATTCGAGAAGTCAGAAAGTTACCTTTCTGTACTTGGAGCTGAAGAGGAAGTGAGAGTGATGAGTGAGCTGCCGAATAATCTGGAAGGATTACATGAGGATGTTGAAGGGTTTAGTGAAGAACATGACGAGATGTTATTTACAGAATTGAAACACTTAATTAAAGAAGAAACAGCCAGACGTGAGGTGGAGCTTGGGCATCCAGGAAAACTCATTCTGTTTTACAAGTCGGATTATGTCATCGTTACCGACCCATTGGCGAATATTTCGCTCTCCGAGGAAGAATTCGATGGACATCCCAGTCTCTTTCACCAGCTGCAAGAAGACCAGATAGAACGGGTGGGGCAGCTTCCCAAAGACCTGGCTACTTTGACTAAATATGACGACGTTGGTTTAGCAGAAGTGGAAGAACTCTTTGGGCAATTGAAAGGGAAATAAACCTTCTGTAATGTATTGTATCTCTATTGGACAAATACTTGACAATGCCATGTTTATTGAAGAAGGAATTTTAGAAAAAAATAAGCGTTAGGCGAAAAGCCGGCTCTTTATCAAAAAGAACCGGCTATTTTATTTGATAAGTAAAGGAATGGATAAAATGTCCTGACTATCTTGTAAATGTTATGAAAATTGTTTTATCTGCTATAATTATACCAAGTCTGTTACGTTAATCGATAAAAGACAGAGAGAGGCATTTCGTTATCGTCTATGTCATTTAATTGTGGAGGTACATATGAAAGCTCATTACTATTTAGGTTGGTTTACTACTTTCTTTCCAGAGAAATTAAGCAAGGCATTACGGAAGGATATAACTGATAGAAAATCGGTAGTTATGATTAGCTCGAATCCATCTGTATTCGAAGAGGATGGTGCTACTGAGCGTTCGTGGCTGGATCAGGCTGGCATTATATTTCAAGAGTATCATTTAATTAACTATCGCGTACAGAAAGAAGACGCCCAAAGGTTGATTCAACAGGCTTCGGTCATTTTCTTGTTGGGTGGAAGCACTATTAATCTTAATCGTTTTTTGATGGAATATGACTTGTCAGAATGCATTAGAAACTGCAGAGCCGTTGTATTAGGGGCCAGCGCTGGCGCAATCAACATGTCTGCCAAATGGTTATGCTCAAAAAACTTAGGCTATGACATTCCAAAAAGTTCTGTTTATGACGGTATCGGGCTTAGCGATTTTTCTATCCTGTCACACTTTGATCTTGAAGATAACATGGAGCTTGTTCGTGACGAGCTGTCTCCTCTGTCAGGAGAAATGAATGTTTTTGCCTCTAACAAAGATTGTGCTGTACGAGTAAAGGGAGACCAAATTGATATCTTTGGCCATGTCTATTTAATCTCCCGTACTACTATCTTGAAAGTAGAAGAGACCTCAAAGTTTTGTTGATTGAAGGCAGTTTTTTTCATTAAGGGGGAAATGGAAAGTGGGAAGGAAATATAGTAAGTATTCGATCGTTCTTGTTGTAGTTGGAATATTTATTGCGTATATGATTTTTCCACCTATTAATATAACCTTTGGAAAGTGGTCTATGATTGCTATACCGATAGGATTTGCTATCTATTTAACAGGTATAACTCTTGGAATTATTGCATTCATCAAGAAAGAAAAAGGGTTTATTAAATATCTATCGTTAATTTCTATTTTGCTTGGTGTCTTGTTTGTAATATTCCTATCGTTTATATTCGGTGGTGAAATCTAGTAATATCGAATATCAAGATATCATTTTTATATGGATTGGAGAGTTGATAAAACAGCGTGTTCTATGGAAAATGCCGTCCTGGCTATAGCGGTTTCAGATTTAAGTTCCTGGTGGATGGGCTGGTGTCAGCTTGGAACAGCTTGTCCAATATGGAAAAGTGGAAGTGAGAAATGGGTCGGCCAAACAGTTAGATCGAGGGTTCATGCCTAGTGCTTAGCCTGTTTGCTTAACTTCGTTCTTAACAACTCTTACAACCTTTTATATCTTAATAAAAATTGAGGGATTGCCAATGAATATTACGTATCAATTGATGACTTCACTGAGCTTTGAGGAAGCACATGTCCTCTTTAATCGTGGGTTTGAGGGCTATTTGATGCCGATGAATTTATCTCTCGACACATTTATCGGACGTTTTGGAAATGAAGGCTTGTCCCCGGCATTGTCTATCGTTGCATTTGATGGAGCTAAACCGATTGGCTTTGTACTTCAGGGAATCAGAGAAGCGGACGGACAAAAGATTTCCTGGAATGGCGGTACGGGTATCGTTCCTGAATATAGAGGCAAGAAGCTGGGGAATGGATTGATGGAAGCAGCGGAGAGTGTCCTTAGAGAGCATCATGTTTCTACAGCAACATTAGAAGCCCTCTCTGAAAATAAAGCAGCCATTGCTTTATATGAGAAGTGTGGATATCAAGTAGTGGATGATTTGCTGTTTTTGCGTGGTAACGGAATTTTGGATGCTCAGCTGCCGGATCTTGAAGGCTATGAACTGCAAAGGATACCGGCTGTTCAATCGATTGGATCTAATTTATTTCCAAGTATGGTCCCTTGGCAAACAGATTCGAGTAACACGCCAAAAGCGGGTGGTGAAGTCGTCTTGATAACGACGAATGGCGAAGTAGAGGCAGCTTGTTTAATTCGAAAAAAACAAGTGTTTGGCAAAGATGCGGAAGGCATCACTCTCTTTCAAGTAAGAGAAAATGGGAATGATGGCGCTCTTTCTAAGCTTCTGGCGCATGCTCTGGAATATGACCGTCCAATCACACGTACAACATATAATTTCCTGAAAGGAAATGGCCGTGTTGTTTCCTGTCTATTAGCTTTAGGTTTTGAAAATACGTCAGTATCTCAAGTGTTTATGACAAAAAGTTTTGGCATATGATAAAACTAAGCAGCAGGCTCATAAGTGGGAACGGACATCGATTTACCGAGTATACATCCGTAGGGGGCGAAATGAGTATGGCAAAAAAAGCTTACGGAGAACTAGTAATAAGTAAATCATCTCAGCAATTATTCGCATGAGGTGATTTTTGGAGAATTGTACTCAGACGAACAAAGCAGTATAGTTGGAACAGAAGTTAATAACTGAAAATTATTACAGATGGAGTTGAGTACGATGATCAAAGGATTCGGTGGAGTATTTTGGAGAACTAAAAATTTGGAGTCTGTAAAAAGGTGGTACGGCGAAGTATTACAACTAAATCTAGCGGAGTGGAATGGGACAGTAATTACACCCCAAATTGGTAATGAGACTGTATTTTCTTTATTTGAAGAGAATGATCCCTATTTTCCAACGGATCAGCAAGTCATGATAAATTTCCAAGTTCATAATATGAACGAAACGATTCAGCATCTGGAGAATGTTGGAGTGCCTCTTGCTAAGCAAGAAGAAAACAGCGAGTTTGGAAAGTTCGTTTGGATTCATGATCCAGAAGGACGATTGATCGAACTTTGGGAGAAAAACAGCCTTTAATTCGCGATTGCTTTCGTTATAACAAGCTATATTAATTTCTACTTGGGGGGATACAATGATTTTTGAAATGACTACACAAGTACGTGTTTCCGACATGAGGGAAGGACAAGAGTGGTATAAAATATTACTAAATAGGGAGCCGGATTTTGTTCCACATAGTGGATTTGCGGAGTGGGAAATCATTCCTGGCTGTTGGCTGCAGGTGTCAGAAGGAGTTCCAGCGGTGGGGAATGGTCCCATGCGCTTAGGAGTTCGTAATTTGGAAGCTGAAAGGGTTCGACTTGTT
This sequence comes from Sporosarcina sp. NCCP-2222, assembly GCF_023168145.1. Lineage (GTDB taxonomy): Bacteria > Bacillota > Bacilli > Bacillales_A > Planococcaceae > Sporosarcina. The sequence continues at coordinate 47,891 of NZ_BQYK01000001.1, read as the reverse complement.
GAACAGCTGCAAATTGATGGCTTTGAGATTTTCTCAAGACCTGAAGTATCAGCTAAATGGTGTACGTTCTCAGACCCTTGGGGCAATCAAATCGGTTTTTTTGAGTACTTGGATAAGAATGAAGAACAAGTAAGAATTGCTTCAATAGTAGGTAAAGCAAAGAAGTAGGATAATGTAGAGAGAGCTTAAAATGCTTTTAAGTTCTCTTTCTCTAATTATAAGTAGGTCAATTATTTATATATAGAAGAGTAAAAAACAAATACATAATATACGAAAACATAGAATTTCGGATACAGTTTCGTGTATTGAGGATTGGATCTTTCCGATGTTAGCTATTTGTCATACCGGGGTACGTACGTAAGTGATCAGATATCATGAGTGAAATCGCTTGGGAGGGGAACCAATGGCATATTTTTTATTACTTGTCGGGTTTGTACTGTTAATAAAAGGAGCTAATTATTTTGTTGATGGATCCTCTAATATTGCAAGGCTGCTTCAAGTTCCGCCTATATTGATCGGATTAACTATTGTAGCTTTCGGAACAAGTTCTCCCGAAGCGACAGTCAGTATTCTGGCTGCTCTTGAAGGAAATGCAGATGTAGCGGTGGGGAATGTCGTCGGCAGCAATATTTTCAATATCACTCTTGTTGTCGGTCTAACTGCTTTTCTATATCCGTTAAAAGTGGAAGCAGAGACCATAAAAAAGGAAATCCCATTTACACTACTTGCAAGTGTGGCTTTGCTTATTCTTATGAGTGACGTTGCATTGCAGGGGTATAGCGAAAACATGATTACAAGAAGTGACGGCTTCATCTTCATCTTGTTCCTTTGTATTTTTGTTTACTATATTATTGAGGTTGGTCTTAAAAGCAGGAAAAACGCAGTGAATGAACATGACACTGAAAATAGTAGCTGGGGTAAAAATATATTCATTACAATAATAGGTCTGGCAGCGATCATTTTCGGTGGGGATTTAGTTGTAAATAATGGTACGAAAATCGCCTACTCCCTTGGTATGAGTGAAACACTGGTTGGTCTTACGATTATTGCGATTGGAACTTCACTTCCTGAACTTGTGACTTCCATTTCAGCAGCATTGAAGAAAGAGAGTGAAATTGCTCTCGGGAATATTGTAGGAAGCAATATTTTTAACATTTTATTTGTACTCGGTGCCTCGGCTGTCATCTCCCCATTACAAGTGAATGACAAAGTATTTATGGATGTTGTATTTATGATCGCACTGACTGTAATTTTATTGATTTTCTCGAGGACCGGTTATAAAATCGGAAAGCGGGAAGGCATGGTGCTTGCCGTGGTCTACATTATTTATTTAGCATATATAATAGTTCGGAATTAGTGAATATAATTAGTTAAACACCAAAAACGGAATCGAGAGCCATTACATTTCGATTCCGTCTTTTTTGTAGTCAATTAGGTCTTCTCTGAAAAGGCATGAATGGAGTTTATATGTTTTATGCTCCTTACACGTGATGTGTGATCACCAATTATTTATCTATATCAAGTTTCCTAACATTTATAGCTTGACGTGATTGTTCTTTTAAATTTGGATTTTCGACAAGGTCAAACGATACGATATCACCTTTTGTAAGTGATTTATAATCGTTCATTTCAATATTACTGAAGTGTACCCATACGTCATCTTCACCTTCCATCGATATCCATCCCCAACCTTCTTCTTCGTGAAAGATGCGACAGACCCCTTTAATGTTACGGCTCATAATAAATCCTCCTTTTTGAGATAGTAATTCCTACATTTGACTTCATTATAAAGTAAGCTAAGGTTAACAGAGCTTTGGTTTTTTATCAGATACAGTAGATCACCTACAAAATGATATTGGAGATATTGTATTTAATAAAAGCTAAACTACATTTGTTGCGCCAATAATTCGCTGGCCATTTATCCCTAAAGAATATACCAAGATTGAAGCTGAATGAATAACTGCTAAAAAATATTGTTGACGAATATTTCAAACTACTATAAGATTGAAGTCCTGCCAACAAGTTGTTGGCGTCTAGGGGACTTTTGATAAGTTCATTCTTATTTTGGAGGATGGATCAGATGAAGAAAGAGCAATTAATGGATAGTGCGCGAAAGATTAAGTCAGCAGCGTATGTGCCTTATTCGAAATTTCCAGTTGGGGCGGCACTGTTGTTGAAAGACGGTACTGTCATTAATGGGGTGAACGTGGAGAATGTCTCGTTTGGAGCTACGAATTGTGCTGAACGGACAGCTATCTTTACCGCAATCGCAAATGGTTACGGGAAAGGCGACTTTCGAGCGATTGCAGTTGCAGGAGAAACAGAAGATTTTCTACCGCCTTGCAGTATTTGTAGACAAGTGATGGCCGAATTTTGTTCACCTGACATGCCTGTCTATTTGACGAATGATAAGAATGACATTCTGGAGTTAACGCTCCGTGATCTTCTTCCGTATGCCTTTACAGATTTAGAAATGTAAATAAAGTTATTTAATTGATTTAAACGCTATAGCCATTCTATTGAACAACTCTTGTTCTTTGGAATGGCTTTTTTTATGAGCTGTTATTCATAAAACGGACATAAAATAAGAGCAAATTTAGTTTCGTATAAATTTTTTATTTGCAAACAGCGAACAGATTTTATACAATTTCCTACATAGTTTAATTAGAGTACTTTAATTGAACCAGAAGAGAAAGGAAGTATAACATGAAGTTCACACAGTTTATAAAGAGTAAAGGTGCCACTTCCTCAATCTTTATGGGGATTTTCTATGCGGTATGTATGTTGGGGATTTTTCTGCCTGGTTACACGGCGATTCCTAAAAATATTGACCAATTATCAATTGCGATAGTCAATGATGATGTTGGACAAATTGGTGAGCAAATTGAAGAGAGTCTGGCTGGTCAACTGCCATTCGACAAAATAAAAACAAATCTTTCAAATAAAGAAGCCATGCAGGAGCTGGAAGATAATAAGCTGGCGTTGGTCATCCATATACCTACAACATTTTCAAACGAGTTACAAAATAATGCGGGTCCCTCCAGCATAGATTTTACGTTGAATGAGGCGGGTGCCACAGTTGTTTCTTCTACAATGAATCAAGTTATTTCCCAAATTAATTCGCAATTGCAGGAGCAATTTTCACAGCAGACGGCAGAAGGGGTTCTTATGAATCTTAACGTGCCTAAGGAGCAAGCGGAGGAATTGGCAACTAAAATTGAAAAGAGCTACGTCGGTCATGTCGTAACAATCAATGATGTACCGGACGGCATGCACAATAATATGCTGCCTATGTTTTTAACGATGGCATTGTATGTCGGCGCAATGATTGCCGCCATGCAATTGGTTGGTGCATTTAGAGCAAACCGCGGTAAAACGACCAAAACACGGCTGTTTATCTATGTTCAATTTACAGCAATCCTTGTCGGAATAATGGCAGGTCTCGTCTCTGCAGGAATGGCAGTAGGCATCAATAATCTGAGCGGTGATCAATTCGTACAAATCTGGGCACAACAAATACTAAACTATTGGGTATGCTTCAATTTCACAGCCATAGTTGTGTTTTTGATTGGTGAAGCAGGAATGGTCTTGAATATTCCCATCCTATTAGTCCAGACGATTGCAAACGGCGCGACGATCTCTCGAGATATGATGTATGCTCCATATGAGTGGGCTAGCCATATCACGCCGATGTATTATTCAGTACAGGCCTATTTTGCGAATCTTTTCGGCAGTACAAGCGCCAGTCCTTATCTAATCGGTTTAGCTGTGGTTGGCCTTGCCGCCATGCTTCTTAATATCATAATTGTTTGGCTTCTCCACAAGCCGGTCGACCTAATCGAAAATCAGGAAGCGGAAACGGCGATTGGATAATGAGAGCTGAAGGAAATACTTAGTTTTGTTACAATAAAACTATTATTTGCCTAAGGAGCTGAAGCAATGGCAATCCAAATTTTCATCCTCACACAGCTGATGGAGGAAGATACGTATCCATACAAATTAAAAAAGCAGTTAGCGGATTTGCAGCCGTTGGAAAAGATAAATGGCCTGACGGAAAGCAAGCTATATTACCATTTTGAATCGTTAGTGAAACAAGGTTTAATTGAGGCGAAAGAAATAATAAAAGAAGAGCATCGACCTGACAAGCAAGTTTTTGGCATAACGGAAAAAGGTCGGGAAATACTGCCCATAAAGATCTATAAGCTTTTTGAAAGTGCCGAAGACATCGGGGATATGGTCATTGGGTTAGCTAATATGAAGTATGTCGAACGCGGTAAGGTCATCGGTTTATTAGAAAAAAAGATAGACAAGATTAATAAATCGCGCGAGCAGCTGTGCCAAATCGATGCATCACATTTAATAGGGCCAGAGCATAAGGTGTTTGCCGAGTTTGTGGATGATTATGCGCACTATAAAATAACCTCTAATCTCTCATTTTTAGAGCGATTAATTAAGCATATCGAGAAAGAAGAAATATGAGGAAAACTATTGCTAACTGATTATATAAAATGGTATAATTTTCTTAACAACATCGAAGGGAGTGAGTTAGTGCAATGACTAATTTAATGAAGATCACCTTAAAAATTACATGTCCTGCCTCTCACTCTTACGGCTTTACTAGGTAGCTTTTTGACTGCGAGGTCAAACTGCTTATAGTACAGAACAGAATCTGAGCTACAAGGTAATTTTTTCTACCTCGTAGCTTTTTCTATTTTTAGGGTCTTATAAGAGTGAGGCAAATGTAGTTCCAGGTGATCGTTCTCAATTACTGGGAGGTAATTGAATGAAATACGGAGGACTGCTTGTACCCAAAGACCAAAAAGAAAATAGGGAGTGTCTGTAATGTTGAAATTGAAATATTTATTTAATCATGTCGATTTGGCTGAAATGCTAGTGAGGTATTGGGAATATGATGAATCATCACTTGAGATGTTCAAGTATTATCGAGTTTCCTCCAATGCCATCTATCCATTTCAGAAAGATGGATCAACACAGTTGTTGCGTTTCTCTCCAAGATCAGAGAAGCTACACGAGAATTTATTGGCTGAACTTGATTACATTGCGTATTTGAAGACTCAAAAGTATGGTGTGTTGGAAGCGGTTGTTTCGAAAGAGGGAGAGAGGCTAGTTGAAGCAGATACGCCTTGGGGCGAGTATTTCGCTTCAGTGTTTAAACGGGTACCAGGCGTGCAAATCGGTAACACCGATTTAGACGATGGAATCGTTTTTAAGTACGGGGAGGCATTAGGGTTGCTCCATCAGCTGTCTAGCAAGTTTACACCATCTGTCAGTAAACGCTGGTCGTATAGAGACGTATTGGATTGGGTACAAACGATACTTATGGAGTATCCAAATGAAACGGCGGCTTTAGCGGAAACGGAAAAATTGAGGAGTTATTTTGACTCAATCCCTAAGAAATCAAGCAATTATGGGCTGATTCATTATGATTTTGAATTTGATAATGTTTTTTATGATGAAACGAGCGGATCCTGCTTTGCCATCGACTTTGATGACTTCATGTATCACTGGTATGTAATGGATATCGTACAAGCGATGGATAGTTTGGAAGATTGCATTTCGGCCGAACTGCTTCAACAGAAAAAACAATGCTTTCTGGATGGCTACCAATCGCAATTCGACATTTCAAATGACGCATTTGATTTGATACCGGCTTGTAAACGATTTGCCGATTTATACAGTTATGTTCGTCTTTTGCGATCTTTAGAAGAAGCGTGGGAACACGAACCAAAATGGATGGTCGACTTGAGACAGAGACTTATTGGAGCTATGAAAAATGATTCCATTAATTTTGGTAACGATTTTTAAGAAAGCCGCGAAAGCGAGAAAAGATGACCTCAGCACGTTTGAGGTCATCTTTTTTGAAAAAAGCTATGTATTTTACTAAAGCATCTTATTGATATTAATGGTAAGCTGGAATAAAGGAAAATATGAGCATCGATAGAAAGAGAGCGTAATATGAGTAAACTCACATTGTTTTTTAGGCAGGATAACAAGATTAGCAAGAAATTGATACTCCTGCTGTTCTGCCTGTGCTTTGGAACTTACAAGATATTTTCTCAAGAGACGGGCCAAGTATTATCTATTATGTTAAGTGTATTTTTTTACTTGGCAGCTATTTTGCTTGCGAGAGATATTATTTTGCAGTTAAAAGCCTATCGCAAACGAGACACTGCAAAGTAATTTCCAGGCGCCTAGCTTAATTACAAGTTGGCGCCTGGCGTGTTTGTTAGTTAGTGGTGATACATTGGCAGACGGTGGTTGTTCATGATGAACAACCACTACACGAGCTGCAGGAACTGCAACCGCTGCCGGAGTGGGTGGATTGGGTCACTACATCTGAGCCAGGCTGATATTCATTCACGTGACTGGTAAGATCATGCCAATCCTCATCCTGCTCCTTGTCTTGATCGACACCGCTTGCATAGCCTATTCCATCTCCATTATACCCATCATGCTTGCTCTTTCGCTCTTCAATTTCAATTGCGCCATATGTCCCAACCCCGAAGAGAGCCGCTCCATACCAATAGCCCTCAGGTTGTTGAACTCGTTGCGTAAGTCTGTTATCTTTTCTCTCCATCAAATCCTCTGCAAATGCAAGAAATGCATCCATCGACTCAAGCGTAGGAGCCGCTGCACGACGTTTGCCAAGCTCCGATTTTATTTGTGACGATTGGTATTTAATATTTTGCATCCATCTTTCATGCTCTTCTCGCTCCTGTAAAAAATCACCCCATAAATAGGAATGATCTGAGATGGGGAAAAAGGAAAGATACAGAATATCGAACCATGCACGTTCCGCCGGTAAGTGTTTCGGCTGGCCATGCGGATGATGTTCAATTCGCTCACCGATAAATTCAGTACTGAACTTTTGATACAAGGTGTCTTCTTCAAGAAATAGATGCCATATGTCATCAACCTTTTGGGAGAACATGGGCAATCCTTTTGAAAAGCTTGCTAGCAGCAAGAACTTCTTTAATTCGTACCAGCGTGCCTGTATTTCATATGGAGGCAAGCTGCCATTTTGTATACAGTATCGTTCATTCACAACTTTTTCTATCTCATTAGTCCATGCTTGATTAAATTGCTTGAAAAGTTGTTTGGTCGCCTGATCAGCCCAAATCGGCGGGTTCAACTTTGGAGAACGTCTAGGCCGTTTCAATCGATTCGATTTCGACTTTATTACTACGGCGTAAATGAGGAACACAACAGCAACTGTAAGCATCCATCCGCCCATACCATCAACTCCTTATCATTACTTCCATTTTAGCTATTATTAGGAGAAGCTACAATAGTTAGGAAGCCACTAATCTTCAAGTGATTCCTCAACGTAAATAAAGTCCATGGTTACGGCGCTGGGTTAGATACCGGCATAATTGCGTATAAGGGTGCAATGAAAAATGTGATAATAATGAAACTTATCATTCAATAAGAACGTAACCAAAGTAAGACATTTATTGCTACCAAATAGGCAGTGATCTCACGGACCTAAAATAGGCCCTTTTTATACCGGTTAGCTTTTTTAGCGATGAAAATTTCCTAACGAAAGAGGAACTGGACCAGGATGGTAATTAAATATCTTTCGCAAATAGAAAGAATAGGTAAGGGGTGTTTGAGTGTACGAAATTAAAGATTCCTATTTCATCGTAATCGATCCATTATTCATCATCATTTCTGTCGTCACCGTGTTGCTAGTAGTGACTGCCTTTGTTTTTTATAGAAGAAGAGTTCGCCAGGAAAAGTAGAGTGCGGACTTACTGTATAGTTGTTTTTATTTGTTCCAATTGAAGCAAAGCAATGTCGACAGAAGTTTCGATATATCCTATGATCTGCTCGAGCGTAAAAACCTGCAGTTTATTCTGGATTACGAGTCCTTGGTCATATGACAGATCAGCAATAACATGAGGAATGAACTTTTGTATATCAATACTTTTCACTTCCAAAAGATCCGGGACAGAGTAAGACTCCTGAAGATAATACAGCAATTCATCTCGATTGCCATAATGCTCAAGTAATAAGCCATTCAACATGCGGAAATCGTTGTGATATCGTTCATAGAGTTTCTCGTCGGCATTCATGCGATTTTTTAGCCATGAAAGATAGAAGCCTTGAAGCCAAACATTATCTGCGATCAAATGAGTGTAATACCCGAGCAGATAAGGGTCTTCTATAGATGAATCATAGTTATTGAGAAAGCCGTTAAAATCTATGCTTCTAGTGTATTTTTCTGTTGCGCCAATAAAATAATGTGACAGTTCTTTTGGAGATACCGCATCCGGAGCAATCCCTCCTAACAACAATGCAGTTTTGTTTTCGATTGATAAATGCTCCGCGATTTGATTCGCAATCAAGAGATGCATGATTCTTGAGCCCATTCTGCTCATCCTCTCATAATGTAATAATTGGTAGATTTGTATTGATGATTCAATCTTATCCCTCTTTGATGAATTTGTAAAATTGGTTTATTTTATAATTTTGATTGAAATGTTTTATATAGAAGTGCACACTTTTGTTTGTGAGCAAGATCAAACATTTATTGCAATTGCAGATAAATCGAATTCCACGAAGACAGCGGAATCTCATTATTTTGTTCAGTCAATTATTGTGCAAAAGTAAAGAGACTTGAACAAGAATAATTCATCAGAATACGAAGAAAGGAAGGTGAACTTCATGGCCTCATGGATATTTTCAATGCAGTTATTTTATTTATTAGTGTTATTGCCTATTGGAATTTTGATTGTGTACACGGTAGGTACTCTTGCACAACGTTTGCTAATAGGTAAAAAGGAGAGTAAAGAGAAAGGGCACCATTCTAGTAGTTCTAATTATTATGATTCTTAAAAGTAATAATTCAGTTATAATTGAAAGACAAGGAAGGGGGATAACCAATCCCACTTCCATTTTTGCATCCAAAGGAGGTAACTGAATGATTTATATGGAAACCCAAAGATTGCGATTGCGAGACTGGGAAGAAAACGACTTTGCTATATTCTGTGAAATGAATACAGATGAAGAAGTGATGGAGTATTTTCCTAAAACCTTAACTGCTGAGGAGTCGCTTCATTTTAACCAAGCAATTCAAGCGGAGCTAAAGGAATGCGGTTTTGGATTATTTGCAGTGGAAGAAAAGGAGCAAAACGAGTTTATCGGATTTATTGGTTTTCACAAGGCGTCATTTGAGGCGGACTTTACCCCTTGCGTCGAAATCGGATGGCGACTCAAGAGGGAGGCTTGGGGGAAAGGATTTGCAACAGAAGGTGCTAGGGCTTGTTTGCATTATGGTTTCACTGAATTGGGATTTGAGGAAGTCTATAGTTTTACTTCTGAAATAAATGAGCCATCCCAAAATGTTATGAAGAAGATTGGCCTGGAGTTCAAACAATTCTTTGAGCATCCAAAACTATCTTTGGATAGTCCGTTGCGAAAGCATGTGTTATTTCATATTCACCGAGATGACCTTTTGGAAAGAAGGGTGTAAATGAGCATTTATCCTAATTGTCCGCAGACAATTCGAAAGCTAAAAATGGGTGGGTTTACGAAAAGGCAGCTAATGGAGGAACTGAACCGGAAAGCAATTCACATCAATGCACTGGGGGAGCAATTACTTTCAGATGAACGCTTTACCCTTTCTGAACATACATATCAGCTAATTACTGTCGAGCTAAGCGTCAGGGATCTTGGATTAACAGAAGGGGCTTCACTCGAACAAATTTTTGAAACTGCAGAACAGCTCGGGCTACAAATCGGTCCTGTCGAAATGGGTCTGTATATACGGCTAGCTTATCTTGATCAGCCAGAAGGGTCAGCAGGCAAACCAGCCAGAACACAACGAGCTCCATACGGTTCCATCACGATTGCAACAGAGATTATGGACGGGAGTGATGAATTTCCAAAGGGTTTTTATCTTCGTCGGATCAATGGAGAACTTTGGCTACGCGGGTACGTTGCTGATAATGAACATATATGGGATCCGGATGACAGGTTTGTTTTTTGTCAATCCGAGTGTAAAGAAATGAACATGAAGTGAGGTGAGCAGTTTGATTTTGGTCAGCTCCTGCTTAGCCGGGTTGCCCGTTCGCTATAATGGGACAGGATGTCCGAATGGTTTGATTGAGAAACTATTGGCGGAAAATAAAGCGATTATAGTATGCCCTGAATTGTTAGGAGGCTTTACTACCCCCAGAGAACCTGCCGAAATTATCAGGGGAGATGGGGAGGATGTATTGGATGGAAAAGCAGAAGTCATTGAGAAATCTGGCAGGAATGTCACGGACCTATATCTAAAAGGAGCCCGACTGACATTAGAAAAAGCCCTCGAGTTGGGCGTGACATCAATCGTCCTCAAGGAATCCAGTCCATCGTGCGGCAGCTCTATGATTTACAATGGAGAATTTAGTGCTAAGAAAATTGCTGGTGTCGGAGTGACAACTGCATTACTTAGGAGACATGGATTGCAAGTTATTTCTGAAGAAGATCTTCCGGCATATTTGGATTCTCTGTAACAAACAAAAGAGGGAAGTGCATTTCGTCAAGCACTTGCCTCTTTAGCATTTTGTATATTTCAATCATTCAAGCCTTTCCCAGCCAGGATGTCAGGTATGCATTTCTCAATTCGTGATTCCCGGGTTTTAGCTTGTTTTGCCTGGGAGAAATAGAAACAATAAGCTCTTTGTCGGCCGGGAGTAAGTTTTTCAAAAGCCTTTTTCAAGTCAGCAATCTCTTCAAATTTGGCTTGCAGTTCTTCCGGTATGTGGAGCTCTGTCTTTTTTGTCACTTGCAAACCCGCCTTTTCCACGGCAATGGCTTGTTTAATATAATCCTTTAGAATTTCTTCTTTTTCCAGTACTTCCTCCAGTTGAGTGAAACGGATTTGACGGGCCGCTTGTACATTTTCTGTCTGCTGGATGAGGAGACCCAGCGGATCTTCCATCAGAGCTCCTTTATGGAATAAAAGCGCACAATAATCCTTAAATCCATGAATTAACACAATGTTTTTTCCTTCAAATGTATAACACGGATGCATCCACTTGAACTCTTCGGTCAGATCGCAATCCAAAGCGATTTGTCTCAGCTTTTCAGACTCTTCCTTCCACTTTTTTGCATTGCTCATATATTCATCAACCTTCGGATTTGTTTTACTCTGTACCAACGAAATCCCTCCTTCTCATATGATCAAACTTCAATTCCTAAAACGTGGCGCATACTGTAGTGAAGAGAAAATTTGTAGATCTTATGTTTGAACAAGATAAGATACATAAAGTAAAAATAATCTGCTACCGTGAGTTTGAAATGTAGCTAATAAAATTTCCACATCACAACGAAATATAAAGTATTCCCTTTAAGATCCGAAAAAGCTTCGGAACATACAATTTCCTCGTTAATGGAACTTTCAAATTGATTTCGTTTGTTCAAAATGTACAGAGCCTTTGTAGGATTGCCAGCCTCATTTCTTCAGGCATCTCTTTAATTATAATATCGCGCCCTAAAAACAGCAGCCAATTTATCATCTCATCTATTTCATTTTCATTGTCCATTTGTATGTATGTTTTCAACAAGGCTGTCGATTGAAAAGGACTCGTATAGGTAAGGGTAACTTTCATAGGATGGTATTTCCTGAATTGGCCAATGGCATTCGGTCCAAGCTCGAGGACAAGATTGTCCGTATTAGTTTGCGTCCTTATTTTATTGGCAATCGTTTTCTCGCCGATTCGCTTACTGTTCGAATACTTTTCGACCTGCTTGAGCTTATCTACGGCAAATACTTTTCTGTTTTCATCTAGTAAATGGAAACCTTCAATCATCCATTGGTTTCTTTCTTGATAAAGATGCAAAAGATAAATGGGATACGTTCCTTCCAAAGTGGAAATTAATAAGTAGCGATCGGATAAAAGCAGTTGGATCAGTTGTTCTAGCATCGGATGGGGAAGGTCGGATAGCTCTAATAAATCATGATTCGCCGGATTGGTACCTGGAAAAAGTAAAATTTCATTGAGCAAGACTAAATCGTCTTGCTGATTTACAGACAAGAGTCCTAGTAATTTTTCTGCCAATGATTGACGACTTTTGAGATAGGGCAGTTGTTGATTTCTTGTTGCCATAAAGGCAATAAAGAGGGCTTTCACCTCATTGTCGGTGAAGCGGACTACGGGCAGGACCGAATTATGCATGACAGAATAGCCCCCGTCCCGACCGACTTCAGCGACCAGTGGCATGCCCATTGCTTCAATTTCACGGATATCCCGAATGGCAGTTGAACGTGAGATAGTAAATTCCTGCATTATTTCAGAAATCGTGAAGTGAGAACGATTATTGATATATCGCATGATCGTATTGATCCGTTCCACTTTCTTCATCGGGACCTCCAAAAACAGTATCGTTTTTTGACATGATTAACGATTATTATAAACCTATCAAGTGAAAAGACAACTCATTTGAAATAACAAAAAGGGTGGTTGCGAAAATGGTTGAATATGCGATTGAGCAAAAAGATGGTTTTACTGTAGTGGGGATTGGTGTTGAGCTGACAAGCCATTATACGGATTTTGCAGGATTAAACAAGGAAAAGTCTGATTTCTGGGAAGCGATCAGACAAGATGGAACACTTGAAGCATTGCAAGCCGTAGCTTCCAACGACTATCTGTTTGCTGTTAGTGAAGCTGTGAACAATAAAATGATGTACTATGCAGGTGTTAGGACTGAAACGAATGTACCAAATGCAACGAGAATGATCCAGTTCCCAAAAGGAGCATACGTTGTAGTCAAAGGAGAAGCCCATACAGCGGATGAACTGAACAACCAACTTACAGGAGTTGCCTTTGGTCAGGTACTTGGAGAAGTGACAGAGTATGCCTATGTGGGAGGACCGAATGCAACTGTTGAGATGGGGAATCGGGAAGGAATGGTTTATGGTGAAATGTGGATTCCAGTCGTGAGGAAATAATCGTAAGAAGGAGCGAAGGCGTTGTCCTAGGTTGTTGATTTCAAAAATGTGTCCACCATCGGGTTAGAATCTTCCCCGGTCGCCGAAGCGATTGCTGGCTTGCGTGCAAATGAAGCCAGGTACTTTATGAATAAATAGAAGCACGAGTTTATAACAGTTTCTGCAAGTAAAAGCCGGGAGACACTTGCTTATGTAAACATAATTTAAAAAGATGAACGGGACCTCGAATTTGCAGCCAAACCGTTAGAGACATCACGTTTTCAAGTAGATACCATTCACATCGCATATGTCTTCTGTGAAGATGGCCCGTGTGTCAATGTCATGTATACCATGGATGACAATAAGAAACGTGCTGTGAGATTGAAGCTATCTGATGGTATGGAAGTGCCTAATGTGTTAGAAGGGAAGTTTAGTTCGCGAGACAGAAATTAAAGCTGGCCGGCACTATCCGCGGTTCCTACTTTGTCATTAAGAAGGAGTATGAATTGCAGCTTTAGAAAGTAAATTAATTTGAAATAGACTTGAGAAGTGATACCTCTTTGGATAAGATTGTCTGAAGAGGTTTTTTGTGTAGGGATATTAGGAGGGTTCAGCTTGGCAGTAGTGTATGATCTGAACATGGATGTAATAGCATTAATTGCGAAAGCAACTGGTTACACTTTACTCGCATTAATGGTAGCACAACTTTATAGAAAGCAATCAAAAAAACCGCCAATTATTGCGATTATTCTGGTCGTCTTATTCGGTTTATTTTCTTTTACTATAAATATACCAATTAATGATTCATTTATCTCTTTATCCATTTTGCCTCTAGGTGTTTGGATTTTATTTTTTATCTTAAAACGTAAAGAAGGACGTTGGGCTACCTATCGATCGTATGCCTGGCTGGGATTTGGTGCAAATTATCTCTTCCTGGCCATTCAATTACTCGCGATCCCAATCCATTATTTTGTTTATCCGGAAGATAAGCTGGAGACCTACTTTGCTGTTATAGAAAAGGCTGCCGTTATTCCGACTCATCCATCTGGATCGGAGTCTTGCTTGGATGAAAAACGACTGATCGAACAAATAAGGTCGGCGAAGGAGGAGCCGTTTTTTTCAGAAGAATGGTACTATGAAACGTTTGTTGGCTCAGAGTCCGGAACAAAGGAAAGGTTTCGATATTTATTAATAGGAGTGGGGCCGAAATGGAGTAGCGGATTGCATGCGCTCACATTTATTGAGAAAGATGGAAGAGGCATATTAGTCACGTCGCGTAAACACCAGCTTTATTATCGAATGGAAGATTCGGTTTTCTGTCGGTAAGAAAAGGAATGGATCTTTACTTTACGCTTTTAAAAAGGCTTTTTTTATGAACGTCAATTACAAAAACAATTGCAAACTAGAAGGGGGAGTCTGTTGTTAATCCATTTGTTTTCCTCTAAATAATTAATTAATGATCCAAGGGAGGTACGGCACTTGAAAAAGCGGTTAGTAATGGGAGCGGTTGTCGCCTTTGTTTTATGTTTCGGATTCATATATTGGTTTTACTTTTCAAGTCCCTCCTCATTCCCTACAGATCAAGAAGTAACAGAAAGAATCAACAAAGCTTTTCCGGGAGCTGTTGTGTCAACCGTTTTAGATAAACTTCCAGCTGATGAGCGTCATCTCGTTATACCGGCAGAAGATGATTATGGTCTAAGCTACTGGGTATGGGAGCATCGGGAGTGGAAGATAGCTGAAGTGGATGGCGGAGGCAGGCCAAAAATATGGAAGGTTAACGTGAAGGATCCCTCTTCCTATCGAATTGTTTGGAATATCCGGCCGGATCAGCAAGCTCAATCGGTATCTTTTTACGCTGTTCAACACCGGAATTATAGTTGGGGAGATGAAGTTGGTCGATATGTACCTAGAATTCAGATGGAAAAGGAAGTACTCCTCTCATCCTCGCAGTATGGCATGATAGCTTTTCCAAATGAATGGCTGAGCTATCTAGAAAGCGAGCAGCAAGCGAAGACCTCTCCTATTCATGGATCAATGTTGACATCTATGTATATGGATCCATCACTTCAATTTGGATGGAATTTATATGATGAATCGAAAAATGAATTGAATGGTACTTGGGGCCGGCGGTCGGGGGAATCCTATTCTTACGAGCAAGAAAACATTGAGTTTCTTTTGTCTATATACAAATCGGAGCTTGAATAACAGTAATGTTGATATTTATTGCTATGAGCCACTGCAATTCTTTGACTTCGCTCCACAAGGAAGGCTATGGTAAGGTAAAGTATTTTGAGCAATAGGAGGAAAGATTTTGCACAATGAGCTTGTAACAATTGGACCGGTAACCATATATGGTTATGGATTAATGATTGCAATTGGGATATATTTCGCCTATCGTCTTCTTATGTATCGGGCCGAAAGAAAGCAATTTGACGAAAAGCATATTACCTCTCTGACTTTATGGGGGCTGCTCGGTGGATTTCTTGGTGCTAAATTATTATATTGGATGACCCAGATACCGAATATCCTCTCCGATCCAGGTATTCTTTTGAATCTCGGAGAAGGCTATGTTGTCTATGGAGGTATCATTGGCGGTATCTTGGCTGGGTTTGTGTATAGTAAAATATACCAGCTGCCTTTTCTTCGGTATATGGACCTGTTTGTGCCATCCATTGCTTTAGCACAAGGGTTTGGCCGGATCGGTTGTCTGCTTGCTGGCTGCTGTTATGGTGCAGAAACCAACAGCTGGTTTGGGATAACCTTTCTACACTCCGATATTGCGCCAAATGGAGTTTCGTTAGTTCCGACGCAAATACTGGAGAGTGTATTTAGTTTTGGCGTATGTTTCTTGCTGCTTTTCTTGGCGAAGCGAACAAATAAGGCAGGAATCGTTGCCTATGCCTATCTGATCCTTTATAGTGCAGGAAGATTTATCATCGAGTTTTACAGAGGGGATATTATTAGGGGAGAAGTAGGGATTTTGTCGACTTCTCAATTTATTGCACTCTTTATCATTTTGGCAGCCAGCGCTATCCTGATCGCTCAAAAATATCAGAGTCAATGGATGAGTAAAAATGCATAAACAAAATGAAATGTAAGCCTCTTTTCATTTGTAGAGAGGGGTTTTTTCACCGTGAACAGTAACGAATTCCATTGAAAATAGCTAGTGTTGTTAAATTTTGAATAAAGGAGATTTTTTATGGGGAACAAACGAAAAGTAGTATTGTTTATTGCTTCAAGTTTAGATGGATATATTGCTACAAAGGAAGAATCGCTTGAGTGGCTCTTTTCTGTTGAAGGTGAGGGGGATAATGGGTTTTCGGAGTTTTATGATACGGTGAGTACGGTAATAATGGGAAAGAGAACATATGATTGGATCATGAGTCATGAGTTAAAGGAATTCCCTTATGTAAACAAAGATTGTTATGTGTTTACTAGATCTGTAGTGGAAGACAAAGAAAATGTGGAATTTGTGAGCAGCGATCTTCCTAAGTTGATAAACGACCTGAAAAACCAAGAGGGGAATAACATTTGGATAGTTGGTGGAGGAGAATTGTTACAAACATTCTTGGAGGAAAAGTTAGTTGATGAAATCATTGTAACAGTTGCCCCAGCTATACTTGGTAAAGGGATACCACTATTTCGAGAGGGAGATTACCAATTAAATCTTTCATTAAAAAGGACGAGGACGTTTAATCAATTTGTTGAACTGCATTATGAAGTGAATAAGTAAAAATAGATGGTTAGACTGTTTAGTGCCATCAATAATAAAGCGAGTAGGGAAGCACAGGTTTTCCTACCCGCAAAGATCATATATGTCTCAAGAAATGTTTACATATAGTAGCCCTATAAAAATAATAGTGCAAGATAAGAGAAAGTGTGCAATTAAATATAGTAGGAATTTATATATAAAGTGAAGAAACTAGCTAAAACACAATAAGATAAAATTAAGTAGCGTACAACCATCTTTCTAGGAAGGGGGGAATCGTTTGTATTCTCATTTCTATAGTAATCTAGGTTCAACTATGCTGCTATTCATATTTTGGTGGATGCTTTTACTGGTCTTTCATCGCATGATGAACCGTTATCCAGGCAGAAAAAGCCTTAAGCACGATTTGATTTTGACACTTTTTCAAACTGTGGCGGTCTTCCTATTGCTGCCAATCATTTCTTATCTTGTTGGAACTTGATTCTATGGATTATTACGTAAGAAATTGTTGACCATATAGAATGGTAGTTCTTTTTAGATTTCACAAATGAAAACAGCGAAGAGAGCTACTAGTTTCTCATCACTGTTTTTATTACTACCTATGCCGGAAGAAAGGTGTCTTTTTCAAAGCTACGCAAAGGGGAATAGCAATCATCAAACCGACAACGCTTTGAATGAGGTCACCTGGGATGGATGCCAGTGGCGCCACCCAGTTGTTATACATGATGCCTTGCCCGATATAGTACACTGCCAGCATGACAGGTGTGGACGCAACGGCTGCCAAAATGTTAAGTTTTACACTACCTCCACTATGACCTTTCGACCAAGCAATCTTCCCGACGATATAGCCTTGCAGCGCCCGAGCTATGATGGTCGTGGGTGCCCAGATAATCCATCCGCCAAAAATATCGAACAAGCCCATCCCGATCGCTCCAGCAAGCGCTCCCTTTTTGGGACCGAATAAAATGGCGATGATGAAAAGTGCAGCTGTCCCTAAATGGATTAGCCCCCCCTGGCCAATCGGAAGCTTGATGTTTATGAATACAGTTGACAATAAGACAATTGTAGACAGAATGGCTGTCAGCACTAAGTCCATCGTCTTTGTACGTGTATGGGTCGATGTCTGGCGTTGTATTAGCACTGTATGATTTGTCTTTGATATGGTTTCTTTCTTACGTTGTAATGTTTGCATTGGCGCATCGATTCCTCACTTTATGGAATTTTGATTACTCTTATAGTACTGAATGTCTGACCATCACAAAAGTGCCAGTTTGACGAAAATTATAGAGGTCAGATAGAGAGAAAAGAAATTCAGATTCTCTATATTCTTGCTTTCCCTTTCTTGTGGTACGATGAAAGAAGTGCAAGTACCGAAGAGTTAGGTGGGAAATCAATTGAAAAAAGTTGCGATCATCCAAGATATGTCTTCTTTCGGAAAATGCTCGCTCACTGCTGCCATCCCGGTCTTATCTGTCATGGGGGTGCAGCCAGTGCCTTTGCCGACTGCTATTTTAACGTCGCAGACAGAATATCCTAGTTATTTTTGTGAGGATTTAACGTCGAAGATGGCCCATTTTACAAACGAGTGGAGTAAGATGGGTGTTTCATTTGATGGCATTCTTACAGGTTTTGTAACAGGGAAAGAGCAAATAGAAAATATCTTTTCTTTTTTACATACGTTTTACAAGGAAGAGACAACGCTCCTCGTAGACCCGGTAATGGGTGACAGGGGAGAGATGTATGATGTATTTACTAATGATTTGATTAGCTATATGAAGGAATTAGTGAAGCGTGCAGATCTTATTACACCTAACGTTACAGAATGCTGTTTACTGACGGGCCGGTCGTTTGACAACCTGCAAACGTACAAAACGAAAGAGGATTATTTACTCGCCATTGAGGAGACAGGCTGGCAGCTGCAATCAGAAACCGACGCAAAAGTTATCATTACCGGTTTGAATCCGCCTGCCCTGTCTGAAACGAGATGCGTCGGAAATATGTACATTGATAGAACCTGCTCGTATCACAGTCTGCAAGAATATAACGGAAAGAGTTATTCCGGCACGGGTGATTTATTTGCCTCTGTTATGATGGGCGGTATGATGCGCGGCCAGAATATCGTAGAGACGATGGAGCTCGCGGAAAGATTCTTATCAGCCGCAATCAAGTCGACATCGGAAGAGCAGATTCCAACGGTTGCCGGTGTGAACTTTGAATCGTATTTGCGGATGCTGCTATAACAATATTAATTAATAACAGTACTTAAGCTCTTATTCAGGTTGAAGGAGGGTAGGAATGGAACCGATTATTCATGGTATTTTGCTCGCGTTCGGTCTCATCCTGCCCCTCGGCGTGCAAAATATTTTCGTCTTTACACAAGGAGTTACACAGCCGACTCTCCTAAAAGCATTCCCTGCGGCGATCACCGCTGCTATTTGTGATACTGTCTTGATCGTTCTTGCTATTTTAGGATTGTCTTTGATCGTTTTGCAATTCAAATGGCTGCGGCTTATCCTAATCGTAGCAGGCATTTTGTTCCTTTTGTATATGGGAAGGGTCATTTGGACATCTCCGGCAGCAAATATGGAAGGAACTGTTGCGATGCCGGTGAAACGGCAAATCCTATTTGCGCTTTCCGTCTCGTTATTAAACCCGCATGCCTTATTGGATACAATTGGCGTGATCGGAACGAGCGCAGTTAAATATAGTGGGCAGGACAGACTTCTTTTTACTCTGGCCTGTATTGCAATATCTTGGTTGTGGTTTTTCGGGATCGCTACGTTTGGATCCCTGTTGAAAAGGATTCAGATCCCTTCAAGCACTTTTATCTTGTTTAATAAATGTTCAGCTGTTTTTATTTGGGGAACTGCGATCTATTTATTGATTGGATTATGGCAAGGAATAAAATAGAAAGAGAGGCGAAGCCTATTGGCAACAATTGAAGACTTCTTACAAATGGATATTCGGGTCGGAACCATTACACATGCAGAGGCGTTTCCGGAAGCTAAGGTCCCAGCCATCAAATTGAAAATCGATTTTGGCGAGCTTGGCATGAAACAGTCCTCTGCACAAATAACGAAGCGGTACCTTCCAGAAAAGTTAATTGGACAGCAAGTGGTCGCCGTCGTTAATTTTCCGCCGAGACGGATTGCAGGGTACAAATCAGAAGTGTTAGTCCTAGGAGGCGTGCCGGAGGAAGGCGACGTGGTGTTGCTAAAACCGGATATACCTGTTTCAAATGGTACGCCGATTGCATAAATAATCCAGAAGCCATCAACCGAACTAGCAGGCGGATGGCTTCCGGACAACTTATCGTTTCACGGCGTGTACATAATGGATTGTTTCAAATGCGGATAATTCATCGGATCTGTTTTGAAAAAATTGCTCTTGAATATCGACTGGAGATAAATGTTCATAAATTAACAAACCAGCGTCCTCCAGCAACCGCTCTAATTCCTCGAAAGAAAAGCATGACTTCATGGGTTCTCCTGTAGCAGAAGCTAGTTGAACCATCTGTTGCACACGATTATATCTTCCTTTTTCGTTAAACAGCTGTTCATCCGCATAATCAAAAACAATCGAACTGCCTGCTGGAACATCCGCAAATAACATTTTCAGCAATTCAGCAATGTCCTCTTTCGTCAGGTAGTAAGATACCCCCAACAGACTGAAAAAAGTTTTTTTATTTGGTGAGTAACCAGACTCTAAAAGATCTTTACATTCAAATCCCTCACTGAAATCCATAGGAACAAAATGCAAGTGGCTTGGTATGGACCAACCGGCTTTCTGAATCCTAAATTTTTTGGATTCTTGTGTAGCGGGATGATCGATCTCAAAGACATTTAAACTGCTTACATCTGAATGGCGAAAGCTATACGTATCCAGGCCGGCTCCTAAAATTACATATTGAGTGGTGCCCAATTGAATCTCATTGTGCAAGACTTGTTCGCAATAAGCTGAACGGCCAATCGAAGTGGGGGCCAACTGTAAATGAGTAATCCAACGTAAAATCTTATCGGGACAATTTTGATATTTTTCTTTAATAGATGGATTGAAAAAATCAATTCCTTTTACCATGTTGCGGCTAATCTCCTCGAATTCTTTCTCAGAGATCAAGTCATTAACAAGAAAGTCATCAAAAATTTTCGGTGCATCGAAACGACTATGGTAGGCTCTTCCGAAAGCAGTCAAAACGGAAGTAAAGCTTGCTTGTTGATCCTCCAATTGCTTTTTCCTCCCCAATAAAAAAGATTCCCCTGGCCAGGAGAACCTTAGTATACACATATATTATATAATTGTAAATTATAGCATAAATAAATTTTTTTGTCAAATTTTAAGCATGGAGAGATATAGAATAGATCTGCCATGAGATGTATTAGCTAGTTAAATATGTTAGAATGTTCTTGTTATTGTATATTGT
Source organism: Sporosarcina sp. NCCP-2222 (assembly GCF_023168145.1). Lineage (GTDB taxonomy): Bacteria > Bacillota > Bacilli > Bacillales_A > Planococcaceae > Sporosarcina. Next base: position 26,822 of record NZ_BQYK01000001.1, on the reverse strand, counting down.
GGACTGTGAATCGTTGATAGGAAGCAAATAAACTAGCTATAGTTTTGATTCAAAATGGGAGGTCTTAAAATGTCTTTTAGTTATTATGGAGAACTTTGTACGGAAGTGTACGATATTACGAAGCCAGTCGGCCATTCGTTTGGCGAGGAGATTCCCTATTATATAGAGAGACTAAAAAGCTGCAAAGGTCCGATCTTGGAAGCGATGGTCGGTTCAGGACGCTTTTTAATTCCTCTATTAGAGGCGGGTTATCATGTGGAAGGTGTTGATTATTCAGCCGATATGCTATTGTCCTGCCGTGAGAGATGTCTGGAACGAGGATTGGCACCTCTCTTATATGAGGCTGATATAAAAGAGCTATCAATGACGCAACGATATGAGGCCATTCTGATTCCTGCTGGTTCTTTTCAATTGATTGAAGAACGGAATGAAGCTATGGAAGTTTTAAAACGATTGTATGAACATCTGGAACCAGGCGGCAGATTGATCCTTGATCTGTTTCTTCCGGAAGCACAGTTTAAAAAGATTGGTATGGTCGTTGCAAATTCCACGTTTTCCTTACCCGATGGTGACACAATCACGATGGAAGAAAAATTAATTGAAGCAGACTTGTTCCAACAGAGCATAGTGTCCTATTTAAGATATGAAAAATGGCGTAACGGCAACTTAATGCAAACGGAGTTGCAACGATTTGCGATCCGTTGGTATGGAGTGGAAGAATTCAAGCTTATTTTACAAAGTATCGGTTTTACGGATGTAGTGGTGTCGGCAGATTATCAATATGGAACCATGCCGAAGAGCCACGATCAAACCTTTACATTTGAGGCAGTAAAATAAAGTTTACATGATGCAGCAATCCTCATAAAATTCCTTGCTTTATTAAGAGGCATAAGAGGAGTGGGATGATTTGGATTCTAGAATAACAAAACCTGTACAAAATGTATTAGACCACTACCTAAATCTATTCCAAGAAAAATTACCTGAAACGTTAGATGGTTTGTATATACACGGTTCGATAGCATTAGATGCTTATCAAGAAGGTTCCAGTGATATTGACTTCATGGCAGTAGTTAACAAACCATTAGGTGAAGAGGAAGTACAAGCAATCAGCCGTATCCATCAAGAATTAAAGCGCCAACAGACCATAGAGATGGATGGCAGTTATATTCTTAATAATGAGGTGGGTCGGAATTCGAATAAGATAAGCGAATGCCTTTATGTGAATGGCGGAAAAGCAATGCGGAGCAAGCATGAGATGAATCCAGTCACTTGGTGGATGATGAAAAATAAAGGAATTCGTTGGACAGGTCCAGACATTACTTCGTTTTCCATAGAAGTAGAAGAAAGTGAATTGACTTCATTTTTACTCCGGAATATGAACTCCTATTGGGCTGGACGAGTCAATATGTTGAAGAAATATAAACGAGTCGCTGCCTTTTTGCCAAATCGACTGATTGAACAAGAGTTGCTCTGGTCTGTTCCAGGTGTATTGCGTCAATATTATACGTTACAAGAACGAGCGGTCATTTCAAAAGCAGAAGTGTGTACATTTGCTTTCGACCATATTCCAGAAAAATGGCATCTTATATTAAACGAAGTGATAAGTCTGAGAGATGATGGGAAAACGGGATATTATAAATCGAAGAAGAAGAAAATTGACGATCTCTTGCAGTTCTTGATTTATATCATCACGTATTGCAATGAAAAGTTTAACGACCAAAAGAACTAAAATGGATTTTTCTTATTAACGAAACATCCTACTAGTTGATGAACAGGGTAGGAATTTCCGGACTTGAAAATCGGGACATTACACATGGGAGTCAGCTCAAACATGCGGGAATCTGCAGAGCCTTGATAAACAAACCGAAGAGTATTTTTTGCAGATGAACCTAGCGGGGCACTGAATTTCAAATCAGCACAGGAAATCATGAATATTTTCTCCGACATCAATCGGGATGGAAGTAGCAAGTAGGATTGAAAAGATTACAGAGCAATTAAGTGTGGTGGGATATAATACTTTTCTTAAAAGAGAGAGACAGTCTCAAGTGATTTATCACTTAGGACTGTCTTTTATTTTACGGTCGTGCCCAGTATTGGTCTAACTCCCGATCAAGATATACCCAGCCCTTCCAACCTATATGGATGGTATCCATAATAAAATAAGGGTCGTATTCATGGTCGGTAAAATCAACAAAATCAACGTCCGCCTCTGTTAGCACTTGTTTCATTTTATTATAATATTTCTGACGTCGTTCCTCAGGATACTCGTTATAATCATACCAATAGCCATTTACAGGAATTGAAACAAATAACGGTTTTGCACCCGCATCCTTCAAAACATCAATGACAAGTTGGAAATCTTCATATTCTGGGGAATTTGTATAATCTTCTTTTTTACGCATCCCTTTCATTCTGGAGATACCGGAATTTTCAAGTCGTTTATAAAATTTATCTTCAATCATAAAATCATTTGTGACTCGTTTTTTGCCATATTCTTCAGCATTGTGCAATTGCTGCTCGAATGTTTGATTTGAGACTAGCGTGTCATTGCTTTTTAATTCATGAGGTTTTTTAGGGAAAAGCGAATAATATAAGTCCTTTTTTTCTAAGAGGGCCTTTTTGAAATGTCCCGCCATCACTGCAAGCGGACCGATAATTCTTCTTTCCTGTCCATCCGATATTTTGTATTCATAGATTATTTTTAGCAGGTGATCTCGATTTACAGTGTCAAATTCAAGCAGGCGCTTCATTCCCCGGTTGCGGAGTTCTTCATCAAGATCCTCATTGTATGCTAAATCATAGGCGTGTAATAAAGAATAGTTAGGAGCCAGATGTAGTTCAGGCATCCCTTTTTTCGTGAACCATTGTGGTGAAATAATGAATACAATTTTTTTATTCTTTAAATTTTCCTCCTGTGCGGCAAAATTTAAAAAATGGGTGATTGACTGCATACCTCCACGCCCAATCATGAATGTAGAGTACGGGGCATCCGTAGCTTTCGCGTAATTATAAGGGTGGAAGGGGTCAAATCGATTGACTTCGGATGATCCGTATAAAGGCAGTACATTCGGCTCCTGCAGCATCCGTTCCTGCAAATAAATTCCCTGAAAAACAAGGGGAGACAAGCTTGTTTTTGCTTGCTCTACATGCCCCTCAGGAATCCAAGACTTGATCCAGGAATTCGGAAAAAACACAAAAACAGCAAACAGAAAAAAGGCGATAAGTAGGGAGAGAAAGCCTTTCTTGATCATTGTCTCTCAGCTAATTTCCCTGCGATGCGATTCGGTGTATTCCATTCTTCCCGATTGAAATCAGTGATTGGCACGGAAATGTTAAAGCGGTTTTCAATTTCAACTAATAGATTGATAGTGCCAAATGAATCTAACAAACCTTCTTCAAATAAATCAAGATCTGGATTTTCTAAAATAATATCATCTTCGCAAATTTCCACTAGCATGTCTAAAATCTGTTGTTTTTCCATTTAAAATTCTCCTTTTTCGTTAGGCAAAGCCAAATTAAAATAATATACCTGAAAAAATATAGAAACCAAAGCATACCGCATTAAAAGTGATGAACACGCCGATTGCATGAGTCCATTTGTTTTTCGGCCAACGTTTATGCTTTTTGTTCCAACGTTCAAATTTATCAAAGCTGATAATTAAGAAGGCATGGTACAGCCCATAAACGATATAGTGCCATTCTAAGCCGTGCCAAATCCCCATTAAAAAGAACAATAAAAAGAAACCGATATAGGAAATCGTATATTTATTTTTTATCCATTTCTTCTTTGTCATCCAGAATACGAATCGCATATAGACATAATCCCTAAACCAGAAAGATAGGCTCATATGCCAACGGTTCCAAAAATCTTTGATATTGCGGCTCGAGAATGGACGGTTGAAGTTGACGGGCGTTTGTATTCCCATAATGCGGCTGACCCCGACAGCAAACGCGCTATAGCCTGCAAAGTCGAAAAATAGATAAAAACTATACGCATACATATACGCGATCTGACCTTGAAAAGGTGTCAAATAGTTGTACGTTTGATCTGGGAGAAAGACAATTGCATAATTATAGATCAAATAAGCTAAAATAAATTTATATAAAAAGCCTACAAATATATAATTTATCCCACTTAATAACAGTTTTTTATACTCCTCACCCGAAGGGATCGTATGCAAATCTTTTTGAAAACGCCGCCAACGGTCAATGGGCCCCGATGATACAGTCGGAAAGAACAAGAGGAAATAAGCAAGCTCAATGAATGATATTTTCTCTTTAAGTAAGCCATCGCGTGTTTCTAAGATCATTTGGACCGATTTAAAAGTAATGTAGGATACACCAAGGAAACCAAATAAATGATGAAGTCCAAGTAGTGGAAGAACCTTTACAAGTACAAGTGGCAGAATGGACAGCAGCACAGCACTAATAAAAACATAGCTGTTATTTTTCTGTGAGCGATATGGTTGATAACCAATGATTAAGAGCAGTTGAAAGACTGTAAAAAGGATAAGTGAAATTGAGCCATTTAGAGAATTGCCGAAAATAAGGGCTAAAATGAGAATGGAGATCAAAATATTATAGTTTTTCGCCGGTTTCCCTCGAAGTCCTGCGATAACTGTTGGTAGTAATAAGATTCCTATGATGATGAAAAATAAAATATTTCCGTAGGGCGTCATACTGTTCCCCAAGCCGCCAATCGATTACGATCAATTTTACCATTTGGATTTAACGGTAATGTCTCCATGTATTTGAACGATTTCGGTATCATATAGGACGGTAAATAATCCGATAACGATGCTTTCAGCTGCTTTGTCATTTTAAAGGCCGAATCTGTTAAAGGCTCATGAAGAACAATATAAGAACTTAGCGAAACAATTTCATCATCTTTTTCGATTGGAATCACTACACAATCTGAAACAGGGGGTAAACTCTCAATTCGTTTCTCAATTTCTTCAATTTCTAAACGATAGCCATGTAGTTTAATCTGATAATCCTTACGTCCAGAAAAAAATAAAAATCCATCTTTCTCATACCCAACATCGCCAGTTTTATACGTACGTTTACCATCCTGTAAATGAAAGGATTTTGCTGTTAAAGCAGGCGCATTCAGATATCCTGCACTAACGGTAGGTCCTGAAATTACAATTTCTCCATCTTCCCATAAAGAGATATTTTGATTAGTTACAGGTGCGATCGGTAACTGCTCAAACTGTGTTAGAAGTTCCTCTGTCACTTGTACAAAGGATACCGCAACTGTTGTTTCTGTAGGGCCGTATAAATTATAGATTGAAGCGTGCGAGAAGCGTTGCATAATTTCTTTAGCCACGGCAGGCGGAAGCACTTCACCACAAAACAAAAAGGTAGTCAGAGCCGGCATTAGCTCTTGGTTCCACTCTTTATTCATCAAACACATCTTGGCGAAAGAGGGAGTAGAGGTCCAAATGCTGGTTTTCGATGCAGCTAATGAGTCAAACAATGCTTTTGGATTTGTAATTTGCTCCTGCGAAATTGCATGAAGTGTATGCCCACCAACGAGTGCGGGATATAAATCCATGACAGATAAATCGAACGAATAGGGAGCCTGATTCAAAAAAACGCTGGATTCTTGAAAAGTAAAGTGCTCATGCATCCATGTAACGAAATTTGCCAAATTATCGGCTGTTATTTGCACACCCTTTGGTTGTCCGGTTGAACCGGAAGTGTAAATAATATAATGGATTTCTTCATCACGAACCCAAGAAATTGGCTCCAGCGTCTCGTTGGACAGTTGAGCTGTCAGATCGTTAACTGGCATAACAGGAATACAGACTTTTGTATGTAATGGTTCGGTTGAAAGCAGTAATTCTGCTTCGGATGCTTCAATAATTGCTTGAAGTCTTTCAGGTGGTATGGATGTATCTACTGGAATATAAGGATGACCTGCCTTGACAGCTCCTAAAAAGGCAACGATTTGAAAAGGAGACATATGCCCATACACAATAATCGGTTGCTGACGTTGTAATCCTCGTTTGCTAATAGAGTGAGCTACACAATCAGAAAAATGCCAAAGCTCGTGATACGTCAAAGTCATATCATCAACGCGGTAGGCGGTTCTCTCGGGATGCTTGCAAGCTATTTGTTCTATTGCTGCTAAAATACTAACCATCGGATAAACTCCTTTATCTAAAATTCTGTGTAAATAAAAGCTCCAGCATCCATGTCATGGAAGCCGTGAATCAGAAATAACAGCACCAAAATAATGAAATAAAACAAGGTAAGTCCTATAAAACGGTAAAGTTCATGTTCTTTCCACTTGCAGAAATGCATCTGTCCACCTCCCACAAATAAGCTGCTTTCTCTTTCGCCTCCTTTTCTAATCATGCAATGTAGATTTGCCTTGTGAAATTTGAAAGCTAATGGATATCGTACCTCTTTACCGGTTTCCAAATAACAGTCCCAAGAAATATTTCACTCTAAGTCCTGAGACGCACATTTTAGTTGTTTCAAATCTTTAAGGAAATTTTTTTTGCACAGTATTGACGGATTGCGATTATGAAATGTTGCTGAAATTTAGTATACTCATTGAATTTTAAGGAAAAATTAAGGTTGCCTTAAGATTTGGAATAACTTATAACAGTTCTTACATTGATCTTAGTAAATGAAAGTAAAATCAAAGTAAACACTACGGAAAAAAAGAGTAATTTTTTCTTGCTTGTATCTTTTTTGAGTAAATAATCTATTGAGCTTATGCTGTAAATATGAAAACAATACGCAGAGTGAAAAGCAAATGGATATGGCAGCTAAACTTTCATCTATAAAAAGGGAAATTATGTCTAACTTAAGAAGGATGGGGCAGTGTTCAGGTTATTAATAGCTGCGGGAAACATACGAGCGGTTAGAGGATATATATGAGAGGTTCGGAAGTATTTACGAGCGGTCTTCTGAAGAATCGAGCGGTACGGGAAATATACGAGCGATTGTATGGCTGATTCGAGAGGGGCGGGAAATATACGAGCGGATACCTCACTTAATCGAGCGGTTCAGAAATTTTCTGAAGGTCTAACTTGTAGTTAGCTTACAATACAATTTCACTCACTAACCCAAGCGACCACTTCCCATGCAAGAGCACTCGTCCACTAAATCGTACACGTCTATCAACATACAAGCAATCCACCAACATAAAAGAACCATTCATTTCTCGCTTCAAAAATTTTGGCGGTAGAATTTAAGTGGAATAAACGTCCCTATTACTCTATAATTAGTACCTAGTACTATAACATGATGATAAAAGGTGATCGAATGTATAGAGTTATTTTGAGAGTCGCCAAAATGATTCTCGGAATGCTTGGGAAGTACGAAGTCAAAAACAAACATTTGCTACCTGTTGAAGGGGGCTATATTGTTACGTGCAGCCATAAAGGCTGGTTGGATGTAGTCATTTTAGCAGTTTGCTTGCCAAGACCGATTCATTTTATGGCGAAACAAGAACTCTTCGAAAACAAGTTGCTATCCTCCTTTCTAAGGAAGCTGAACGCTTTTCCTGTTAATCGGGAGAATCCGTCTCCAAGCAGCATTAAAATTCCAATTAAGTTGTTGAAGAATGGAGAAGTCGTCGGCATATTTCCGGGTGGCACCCGAACGACTGAAAATGTCGCCTTAAAACGGGGGGCGGTCACCATAGCGAATCTTGCAAAGGTGCCGGTTGTTCCAGCCGTATATGATGGCCCTTCTTCAATTCCTGAGCTGCTGAAATGGAGGAAAGCAACAATCACTTTCGGAGAGCCTTTCTATGTTGCTACCAAAACGAAGGAAGAACTAGCCTCGTACACACTTCTGTTATCTAATAAGATGAACGGGCTCTGACATGCAAACTACTACATATTTTTTAAAAAGAATCATATAACTGCAACTTTTCAAAAGGTAACCCTACTGTAACTTCAACGATCTGCACGAACTTGTTCTTATCAAGACTGCTAAAATAGAAAATGTGGAAGAAGAGAGCCGTAAACCTAATATTTTTGGGTTTTCGGCTCTTTGCTGTTGCTATTTTCTTACAAGGTTTTTATAGTAAGTTTTTCTGGCGAGGTAGATACATTCTATCTAATGGATGATCTGGTGGTGGCGCAGCAAAGTTTATTATCATAAATAAGTAACCCCCTCCGGTTCATTAACCGAAGGGGGATATGGTTATTCTCATGCTGTGAAATTCCCGTCATAGCTCAACATAATCGCAGACTCGACGCCATCGATATGAGAAAGGATGTTGACGAAATTCATGTCATTTTGTTTGATGCGAACTTCGTAGGTGATTTCATGGCTGCCGGGCATGACGGATTTGGACTTGATCGAATGCTTGCGCGCGTGTTCGGCAACAACCCGTTCAATCGGTGCTTCAATCGCTGCTTCATCATACCGCACAACAAGCAAATAAGGGTTTTCAACTTTCACTTTGTTGATAAACAGCAAGAGCACCAGGCCGATAAGGACAGCGCCAAGGACTGCTAACGGGATGAAGCCTGCTCCGCACAATATGCCTGTGACAATCGCCCAGAAAATATAAACGATGTCCATCGGATCTTTAATGGGTGTTCTAAAACGAACAATGGATAATGCTCCGACCATACCGAGCGATAGGAGGATATTGGATGAGATACCCATGATGATTAATGCTGTTGCCATCGTCATGACGATAAGCGTAATGTTGAACGTATGGGAATAGATGACTCCCGAAAAAGTCTTTTTATACACCCAGTAAATGAACAGCCCGATGAAAAACGCAGCAAGCAAGCCGAGCAGTGAATCAATGATTGAAAAACTCGAAGTCTTTTCAAGAAAACTTGATTTGAATATATCTGTAAATGTTATGTTGTCCATGTTGATTCCTCCGTAAATTTATCGTTCCTAAATGAAGTGATTATTTACCCATACATCCGACAGATTTGGTATTTGGAATAGGTCCCTTTCAGCCTGTCGCCCAATTGAAGCAATTGTTTAATGATGTCTGGCAAGTAATGGTCGTATTTCACTTCCAGAATGACGGCATCTGTGTCTGTTTCGACCATCGGCAGTTTGGGGTTGAGTAGATCATTGTTCCGGAAGCTCGTTTTAATATTGCTATCGAACGTCACCCGGACGTTACCATGGGGATAGATGAAAACCTCCCGTTCATAATCCACGACAGTTATTGGTTTCAGCTGATATAAGCTCATTTGAATGTATAATTCCCGCAGCAGACTTCTCGAATCAAATTCCATCCAATTGATGTCGCCATGCCGGAGCTTTTCGTATTCAGACGCGGTAATCAGGCATTTCTGTTTATACGTCAAGTTATTCCGTTTACTTTTCTTTTCTAAATGAAGTAGGGACATATTGTAATCGTAGAGGCGAACCCTGAATTTATCGCGGTCTAAATACCCTTCTTTCTTTTCAGTCAAAACTTTGTTATCGAAGTTATCAAAGTAGACACTTCGGATGAAATAAGTTCCTCGAGTGTTCACATGCGGGTCGGTTTGCATGTAGTGCTTGAGCCGATTCCTCAGGATAAAACAATCCATCTTGGTAATCTCGTGTTTCAGTTCTGTTCGGCCTTGCAGACTCTTTCTATATGTCGTCGCCATCTTTTGTATCATTCCTTTCATTTCCCCGGTAATTCGTATTATTAGGGACGAACCTTAAACAAACCTTAAGGAAATGTGCACAAAAAAAATCAGGAGTAGAGAAGAGGTTTTCCCGACGCCTGATTTCGTTACTGTTATTTTGGTATTTTGATTTTAAACGTTGTGCCTCTTGGTTGATTTTGCAAGACCGAAATGGTACCGCCGTGTTTTTCAACAATCCATTGCGCGATGGAAAGACCGAGTCCAGTACCGCCGGTTTCTCGGGAGCGTGCTTTATCTTCCCGATAGAAACGGTCGAAAATATGCTGTATATTATCAGGCTTGATGCCGATTCCGGTATCGCTTACTTCAATGATTACTTTAGATTCCTCTCTATATGTTCTTACATGGATCTTGTCTTGGCTGGAAGTATATTTAAGTGCGTTATCAAATAGGATGACGAGCAATTGATGGAGTCGTGCTTCGTCTGCCTCGATTGTCGCCTCACTTTGTAATTGAAAGGAAAAATATTTGTCCTGCGAGTCGGCAATATCCATGAATGGACTGCACACGTCTAGAATTAAGTCATCTATTTTTACCGATTGTTTCATTAACTCGGTTTCCGAGGAGTCCGCTCTCGCCAGCGTCAATAAATCAGATGTCAATTTAGATAGTCGCCTGGTTTCAGATAAGCCGAGCGCTATATGCTCAAATTTATTCAAGATTTTTTCTTCCGGCTCCACAAGCAGCGCCTCCAATTTGTTTTGGACGATGGTCAGTGGAGTTCGTAACTCGTGGGAGGCATTTTCGACAAATTCGGCTTGTTTGTTCCATGAACGGATAATCGGATTCATCATTTTTTTGGACAATAAATAACTGGCCGTTATAGACAGCAGTATAAACAGGATGGAACAAAGCAATAACAATTCAGCAAAATTATCAATAATCGTATATTCCGCGTCAATATTAATGAGGAGCTCAGTGTAAGCTGCACTTCCGTCCAATGGATTTTGAAAGACGATCGTTCTGAAATGATATTCATCATCAATGGTTGTCGTTGTTAAAACATCAAGATTTTTCAGATCCAATTTATAGGTCTGAAAATAGTTTTCATAGAGCAACGTACCAATTTCATCTTCATTCGCAATAACCCCTTGATTATCCCATTTGAGGACAATAATCCGTGGATTCGTGTTAGGCCGTCCTTCAGGCAAGAGATTACGATTCGGCTCCTTTCCCCTCATTGGCAAGTCGATCCTTGGAAATGTTTGGTCGGTGATCATTTCCTGAAACGACTCCAATTCACGATCCGCTTTTGAAAATAACGTACGCTGTACTTCATGGAAAATAATGAAGTCAAAGATAGTGAAAATTACGGAGAAGGCGACTAAATTGAGTAACATGAATTTCAATTGCTCTTTCCGGAACAGTTTGTTTTTACGCATCATTTTCACCGTTTTCCGTCCACATATAGCCTAACCCACGAAATGTTTTGATGTAGCGATCATAATTTAGCGCTTTTAGGTTTTTGCGTAATTTACTCGCGTACACCTCAACGACCGTAGTGGACGTGTCCGACTCAAAGCCCCAAATCCGATCAAAGATCTGTTCTTTTGTTAAAATCGTATTTTTGTTCACAATCAAGTACTCTAAGAGATCGAATTGTTTTCCGTTAACTGGAAGTTGATCATCACCGATGGATGCGGTCTTCATTTTTAAATCAAGCTTCAATTCTTTAAATGTCCTGGTATTCTCCTCATGGAAACCACCGACTCGTCTCAAAATTGCTTCCAAGCGGAGCAACAGTTCTTCCCTGTGAAACGGTTTTACGATATAATCATCGGCCCCGACTTTAAAACCTTGAATTTTATCGTCAATCCCATCCTTCGCAGTGAGCATCATGACAGGTGTCGTAATATTGTTCTGACGAAGTTGCCGAAGAACCTCGTAGCCGTTCATGTGAGGGAGCATGATATCCAAAATGATAATGTCGAATATGTTCTGTT
>NZ_BQYK01000001.1:0-15137 GCF_023168145.1 Sporosarcina sp. NCCP-2222 | reverse complement strand
GACTAATAACTTCATTCACTTTCACCTTCTTATCCCCGGATTTATGTATTGAATAGTACAGGAACGGATGAACGGAATGCAAGAAAATATTTTATCCCCTCTACTTTAAGGTTGGATTAAGGTTCGATACGAATAATGATTTCATGGAACATCAATGTACAAGGGAAAGGGAGTTGGATAATGATATCCAAATGGAGTAAAATGACGGCTGTTTCATTTTCCATGATTCTTCTAGCTGCATGCAATGAAGGACAAGTGGAAAATAGTTCGCAGGAAGAGTCGGCGCTCGTCATGACGAGTGAAGAGATGAAAGAGGCAATGCAGAAATTGGTTACGTATCAAGAAGCCGATGAGTACAGTGAGTGGAAGGACGATAATCCGACGTATATTGAGCTTGATGGGAACGAGGCGAGTTTCAGCGAATCCCAGTCAATATTGGCTAGCGAGGGGAAGCTGACAATCAAAACTTCCGGTGTGTATGTTCTTAGCGGAACATGGGATAACGGGCAAATCGTTGTAGATGCAGAAGATGAAGGTACCGTGAGACTTGTATTTAATGGAGTAGATATCAAGTCGGAGATATCCGCTCCGGTCTTTATTCAAAATGCGGCAAATACGATCATTTCTTTAGAAGATGGTACCTTAAATACACTGACAGACGCAAAGGAGTATGTATTGGATGAGTCGTCCGAAGGGGAACCAAACGCGGCTTTATTCAGTAAAGATAATTTGACGATTAATGGGACAGGTTCTCTCCGCGTTGTCGGAAATATGAATGATGGTATTAAAAGTAAAGATGATCTGAAAATAACTAGCGGTACAATTGAGGTCGAAGCGGTCGATGATGGCATAGTCGGTAGGGATGTTGTGGGCGTAAAGGATGGTTCCATTACAATCCAAGCTGGCGGCGACGGCATTAAATCGACGAATGAGAAAAAAGAAAATGGTGGAATTGCTATCCAAGGGGGGCACTTTGAGATAACAGCAGCCAACGACGGAGTACAAGCAGCCAAGTCGTTATATGTAATGGACGGTACCTTCTCAATAAAAACAGGAGGGGGAAGTCCCGACTCTATCCAAGCAAGTGAACAAAGACCAGATCCGTGGGGAATGACCGAAAGTGCGGAAAAAGATTCAGATACACCAAGTACTAAAGGGATAAAGGCGGCAGTTCAACTCGCAGTTGGTGGAGGCACATTTACAATCGATTCCCTGGATGATGCAGTTCATAGCAATGACAGTGTAACAATTATAGATGGCTCATTTGATATAGAGACTGGTGACGATGGTATCCATGCGGACTCTTCTGTTGTGACGGCTGGTGGGACGATTTCAATTCAGAAAAGCTACGAAGGAATCGAAGGCAATCGTATTACGATTATCGATGGAGACATTCACATTGTATCGAGTGATGATGGCATTAATGTGAGTGGAGGGAATGACAGTTCAGGATTTGGGATGCCTGGCGGAGGTGGAATGCCTCCTGGAATGCCGGGAAATCAAATGCCAGAACGTCCTGAAGATATGCCGGCAGCAGGGGATGCGTCGGGCAATACAGGAGAAATGCCAGCGTCTGGCGATTCTCCAAGTAAACCGGGAGAGCAGAAAAAAGCAACTGCTGTTGATCAATCAGATCCTGATAGGGATTCACAGCAACAAACGAATGAGCAAACAGATAGTTCGAGCGAAACTGAGGACAACAAAGCACTTGTTATTCAAGGCGGGTATATTTCCATCGTCACGGATGGAGACGGGCTTGATTCGAATGGCTCTATTCAAATGACGGGCGGGACAGTTATCGTCAATGGTCCGACAGACAACGGCAACGGTTCCTTGGATTATGACGAGACATTTGAATTGAGCGGAGGCACGTTGCTGACGGCAGGAAGCTCCGGAATGGCGTTGGCCCCTTCAGAAAGTTCGAGCCAGAACTCGATTGTAATGACATTCACTGACGTTCAGGCAGCTGGCACTATAATTCATTTGGCTGATTCTCAAGGCAACAGCATGGCGACATTTGCACCGAAGGTTGAATTTTCGTCCGTTTTGATCAGTACCGAAAATCTGAAGAAAGGGGAAACGTACACGCTCTATTCTAGCGGCAAAGCAACAGGAACAGTGCAAGACGGTTTCTATACAGAAACAAACTACCAAGAAGGCACGAAAGTGGTCAGCTTTGAGATCTCAGAATCTGCTACTTGGCTGAATGAGTCAGGTGTGACAACAGGTGGGAATGGTGGACCTGGCGGCGGATTCGCACCAGGAGGTATGGATCGTCCGCAAGGGCAAAGACCGAATGAAATGTTCGAAGGATTGGATGATGAAACGAAGCAGGAAGTACAAGGGATTATGAAACAAATGAGGGAAGGTACTTTATCACAGGAAGAAGCGGACAAGAAACTCGAGGAACTTGGCGTTTCATTACCGAAACGGGGAACTAGTAAAGAATCTAAAGAATGATATATAGTACGGAACTATAGCTTTAAATAGAAATTATGCTCCTTTGTATGATGAAGCAAAGGAGCATGTTTTTATTGTTATAACAAATATGCATATTATATTATACTGTATGAATCGTGGGTTTCTTTGAAGGAAGAATTCAATTTAGTATTATACGCCAGTTGAAAATGGAAGTAATTAGCCCGTTTGGTTATGATTAACCGGAGGGGCTTTTCGTCTGAGAGAATGCTAGAGAATAATCACAACAAGGTGGTGGAGGTTTGTTTCAAATTGAACTGACAAATGCCATTTGGCTATTTGTCATTATTTTTATGATTCATGATTTTGAAGAGATCATTGCAGTGGAAAACTGGTCGACCCGGATGGAGGATCAAGTAAGACGCTTGGATCGTAAGATAGGCTATGCCATTTGGAAGTTTTGGCACATCAGTTCCTATCAGTTTGCAAAACGAGATTTCTTCATATTCCTAACTGCTTCGTTCATTACGTTTATTAAAGTGCAATTTATGGAAACAGACTGGGCAGCCATTTTATATGGAACCTTTTTGATTGTTGTGCTGCTCCACAATGCGATTCATCTACTGCAGACAATCATCTTAAAGTCTTATACACCTGGTCTATATACATCCCTCTTGATTGTGACGCCGTATTGCATATACTTAATGTCAGAATTGTTCTAACAAAACTGAAATACTTAGGTAGGAGGAAAATTAATGAATGTTGTCATACGTAGCCTGGAGATACGAGATTATGAAGCGCTTGTAAAGCTTTTTAAAGAACTGGGCTATCCAAGCTCATACAAGGCAATTCAAGAACGATTCAAGTTGCTTGGGGAACAGCCATCCTACCATTCTTTAGTCGCTGAGGATGAGGGTAAGGTGATTGGTTTTGCAGGCATTTGCAAAATGTATCAGTTTGAAAGGGATGGCAGTTATGCAAGGATTCTAGCATTTGTCGTTGATTCAAACTTTCGGAAACGCGGAATCGGCACATTACTGCTGCAATCGGTAGAAGAATGGGCCCGAAGAAACGATTGTCATAGTATCGCGTTAAATAGCGGCAACCGGGAAGAACGAACGGCGGCCCATTCCTTTTACGAAGCAAACGGGTACGTCGTGAGAAGTTCCGGGTTTTCAAAAAGCTTGGATTGAGAAGGGGGAAGTTCGAATGTATGAGAAACGCATCGCGATCATTGGTGGAACAGGCAAAGTGGGGAAATTCATAGCGGAGACAGCCCTGGAAAGAGGCTTTGCCGTACGAATGCTCGTCAGGAATCCAGATCGAATTCAAAAGAGACAGGATTCCATGGAGCTGATAGTTGGTGACGCACTGGATGCCGAATCGATACGGGAGACGATTCGCAACTGCGATGTTGTCATCAACGCATTCGGGCAGCCCCCGAAGGCGGATCCATCCTATAGTGAAGTGACACAGCTCATTTTAGTTAGCATGAAAGACCATGGAATACAACGATATATTGGTGTGACTGGTGGCTCTCTGACGCTTGATGGAGACCAAAAAAGCTTCATCAATCGATTGGGAGCAAAGCTGTTTGAAGTTTTCTTTGCAAAAATGATGATTGATAAACGTAAAGAACACGATATTCTGAAGCAATCCGACTTGGATTGGACGCTTGTCCGTCTGCCCTTTGTCGTCGAAGGATCAGAAAAAGGAGACATCCGGGAAAACTTGATCGATATGCCTGGCAGCAAAATTACAAACGGTGATATCGCACACTTTCTTGTTGGCCAGATTGATGAGAAGATCTATTACCGTCAAACGCCTTTTATTGCTGGAAAGTAAGCTGAAAATAATCAAGCAAATTGAAACTAGTCATTCTTTCTAGGATGACTAGTTTTACTATTTTTAATAAAGTACAACTTGAATAATAGGTTCTATTGATTTAATATTAAGACCAAGTACTAATACTTGGTGTTATTTGAATTTTAAATACCAAAACGTTCAGAAGAACCTATAAAAATTTTTACCTTTCAATTAGTACTAGGTACTAACATTAGATAATAAGAAGGAGTGTCTATAATGCACCAATCCAAAGCAAAAATAACAGCAATCGGGACGTATGTACCGGATAAGAGAATGACAAACGAGGATTTAGAGAAACTGGTCGAAACGAATGATGAATGGATTCGTCAGCGGACGGGTATGAAGGAGCGAAGGATTGCTGATTACGGGGAGTTTGCCTCGTCTTTAGCTTTCAAGGCCATTGACCGCTTGATCAATCAGCATGGCAAAGACTTGAGTGATGTTGATTACATCCTCGTTTCAACAACAACCCCTGATTTTGTGTTTCCGAGTGTAGCCTCCCAAATTCAGGAGCAATTTGCAATTAAGCAGGCAGGAGCGTTAGATGTCAATGCCGCGTGTGCTGGTTTTACGTATGGGCTTCATCTGGCGAACGGTTTGATCACGTCTGGCCTTCACCAGAAAGTATTGGTGGTAGCAACAGAAACTTTATCGAAAGTGACAGATTATACAGATCGAACGACTTGTATTTTATTCGGTGATGGGGCGGCAGCTATTTTGGTTGAAAGAGAAGAAGACAAACCGAGCTTTATCGCAAGTCACTTGGGAACTGATGGTAAAGGTGGCCAACAACTTTATCGGACGAACTTATCCTCTTCTATGAATGGAATGTCTATAAGTGCATCAGGAAAAATTGTCCAAAACGGAAGAGAGGTATATAAATGGGCATCCCGTACACTTCCTCTTGGGATAAGCGAAATAGTACGTAAGGCAAATATCGGTCTTGATGAAATCGATTGGTTCGTGCCGCACAGCGCCAATTTGCGAATGATCGAGTCAATCTGCGAAAAGTCCGGCATACCTTTAGAGAAAACATTAACAAGCGTCGAATATTTTGGCAACACTTCAGCCGTTTCTATCCCTTTAGCTTTGCAGCTTGGAATTGAAGAGGGCAAAGTAAAGAATGGTGATCTATTATTACTTTACGGGTTCGGCGGCGGCCTGACACATGCGGGACTGCTCATAAAATGGGAAGTCGATTGATGACACACCGTTACTTTTATCCGTACTACTGTTATCACCGACAATTTTATTTCAAACGCCATAGTAGCGACAACGGTAGTTGTAAAAAGCAACCGCATATTTTTTTGTAAGTGACGTTTTCTACATGATTGATATCTAAATTGCTAAAGAAGTTTATTGTTATTTTGAATAAGTTTGCGACGGAAATAACGTGTGCATCACCCGATTTTTAAAGGACTGAATAATATATATAACAAGGAATCAATTGCCTAACTAGCGAATAGGAATGATTAGGATTCGCTAAGGGGAGAATGAACATGAGATTATCCGAATTGCATCCAGTTTTTTATCATGCAAGGAAAGAACAAAAAAGATTTTTCCGCTCTCTAGCTGATATGAAGGATCGTAAAATGTTTTCCAAAAGGAAAGATGAGAGCACGTATCTGTTTACTTGCAAGAAACACCAATCGTTATTGCGGCGAAAGCTTGGCAGCAGTGATCCACGATTGCAGGAGAATAAAGTGGTTAATCTTAAAATAGCTGCTGAAGCTATTGATGGAATCGTTATTCGACCGGGAGAAGTGTTTTCGTTTTGGCGAGTTGTTGGACGTGCAACGAAGGCAAAAGGGTATATTGAGGGAATGCAACTTTCGAGAGGCGAAGTGAAAACTGGAATCGGGGGTGGCGTTTGTCAGCTTGCCAACTTATTGTATTGGATGGCACTGCATACGCCGCTCACAGTTGTGGAACGACATCATCATAGCTTCGATCCTTTTCCGGACGAAGACCGTGTATTGCCATTCGGCAGCGGGGCGAGCGTTTTTTATAATTATGTAGATTTGCGTTTCAAAAATGAGACGGAGAATACATTTCAAATCAAATTATGGCTGACAGATCGTCATTTAAAGGGAGCCATTTATTCCAACGTTGAATTATCCTTTTCCTATCATATTATTGAAAAAGAGCATGCCTTTTATCAGCAGGATGGTAAAAATTATCGGCGGAACGAAATTTGGCGGAAAACTGTTGATAAAAGAACAGGCGATGTTATCAGCGAAGAAATGTTGCTGAAGAACAATGCGGAAGTAAAATACGAGCTTGAATTGTGCGGAGTATAATAATATTATTATGTAAACTCGAATAAATGATTCATGAGAAACGGAGCTTTCCGGATAACATCAAGGAGGGAAACAAATGAAAAATGCGGTTTTTTTAGATCGGGATGGAGTCATTAATGAAGTGCTCACCGACCGGGTCAAGTTTGTTAACCATCCGAGAGATTTTTATTTCCTACCCGGCGTGAAGGCAGCTATAAAAAAGCTAAATGCTCATTTTGACTATATTTTTGTCGTGACAAATCAAGGCGGTGTCGGTCTCGGTTTTATGAAAGAAACTCAGCTTCAAGCAATACACGACCATATGGTAGCGGAATTGAAGAAGGAAGATGCTATTGTCCATGATGTAGTATACTGTCCGCATAAACCGAAATCGGGATGTGCTTGCCGCAAGCCGAGCAGCAAGCTGATTGAGGATCTAGCAAAACAATATAACGTGGATTTGTCGAAATCCTATATGGTCGGAGATACGGACACAGATGTCATGGCCGGCAAAAAAGCTGGAACGAAAGGTGTCTTCCTCGGGACGGCCGACCCGCTTGCGGATGCTGTTTTTCCGGACTTGCCGAGTGCTGTGGAATGGATGATTCAAGATATGCAAAACAAATAAAAGCCCGCGTTGCCGCGAGGCTTTTTTTGTTTTACTCGATTGTATTCATTAACTGAAAAAAATACTCCGGCTGCTGAGTTTTATTTAACTCATACCATGCAGTCAATGGATCTGTCTGAAAGACATCCAGAGACAACAGAACCTCTCTGGCAAATTCCAAAGGGGCAATCCCCGAAGCGGTTATCAAATTTTCGCTTGAAACTACGCATTCTTTCTCATAATACAATTCACCTTTATACTGAGGACTGACCATTTTTAAATAAGCCAGATCATTGCTTGTATGTTTTCTTGTGTCCAGGTACCCGATATCCGCAAGTCCAATGGTCGCTCCGCAAATCGCCGCCAGCAGTGTGCCATGCTCTGCAGCTTCCGTGGCTTTTTCTAGCATTGGCATATGCATTGCATCTCCCCACGTATTGCCACCGGGTAGGATAATCAAATCCTGACTTCTAAAAGTGCATTCATCAAGTATGAACTCAGGTTTAATGACCAATCCACCCATCGTCGTAATCATTTCTCTTGATAATCCAAGGGTCACAACTTTTATGGGGTTCATACCCTTTTTGAAAAATCTTCCTGAGTTCAATTCAGCAATCAAATACCCGTATTCCCAGTCAGACATCGAGTCAAATACATACAAATATGCTCTTTTTGGCTCCATAATAAACACTCCAATTCCATTTGATATGCCCCATTATATAAAAACTTCCCTGACAGCTACTGTCAGGGAAGGGAAGAAGATTGATGGAAATGAAGCAATTCGGTTAGAACCTCAATTAATTTTTTTTGTAAACTTATTGGACCAATCACTCGAATGGATGTGCCATACGGTAAGAGAAGGTAAGGAACAAACGTATTAATCATCTCATAATCCAGAAGAAAGACAGCACGGCCATCCTCGCGTTTTTGAACGTAGTGAGTTAAAAACCAATGCCTGCAAAGATCGTCTAACACTTTAGGCTTTCCTTCAAGGCAAACAGTTTCAATTCCTTCACTTGGCAATGCCGGCAGAAGGTTTTCCATAAAAAAGTTTGCGGAGAAAAGTCTTTCGGCATACTGAATGATCGGTCGGTAACAGTTAAGCTTTGTATCCGGTCGACTCGGAAACTGCGGTTTTGCTGCCGCAGATGACAAAATCCGATGATGTACCATCTTGAATTCCAAAAGATTACTTTGTACGGATCGATCAACCGATCTAATGGCAGTCCGTTATCTTTTACAGGATATTGAATGGTTACCGATAAACAGTTAGCAACAGCTAGTTCCAAATCCTTTAAAGATGACTCGGTTGAATGGTAGCCGTATCCCTTCATGACTTCGAGAGTGGAAGCGTACATGTTTATTTGTTTTTCCTGTTTTTCATTCACATAGTTGCGGAGCTTTTCCATCGCTCTTTGGAGCGCATCCCCGCCATAGTAGCCAGCTTCTTGGGCAAAGCGAGCCGCATGGATGAGGGAAGTTTGCTCTTCAGCATCGAAAAAAAGTGGTGCTTCCTTAAAATGATCTACTAGGCTATAGCCGCCATGATGACCAGGTTCAGATACGATTGGCACGCCACTTGTCGAAAGGGTATCGATATAGCGATAGACCGTTCGTATATTCAGCTCCAGTTTCTCCGCAATTTGTTGCGCTGTGATTTTCTCACTTGAACGAAGCATCCATAGAATGGCGAGCATATTGTCGATTGTAGGCATAATTCATCTCCGATTCTGGCATTTTCACTATTATACCTTGTGAGTTGCTCAGATTGTGTGAATGCTGGAATCCGCCTTATTTCTTTTTCAATTTATCCTCATAGAAGACATGAAAATTAGGATCGACTGTTCCGATGTTTAGGTGTCTGGCCTTATAGTCGCGCAGCAAGGCAAAGAATTTTTTGCTCAATATTAAAAGTATGACGAGATTGATAAAAGTCGGGATGGCTGTCGTAATATCTGCGAAATACCAGACGGCTTTGCCTGGCAGATCATAGGCGACCGCGTATACGACCATGAGAAGCCCTGGAATCGGATAAAGCCACTTATAAAAATTGAGCGTCTTGTTTTTGGTTTTGATCTTTTTTTCCCCGCCGAACAGATGGCGCAAGATGATTTCGTAATACGTATACCAGCCAGTCGTCGTTGTTAAACCGAATAAAAAGACGCAAAGGGTGAGAATTATCCTTCCAGATTCTCCAATTCCAGTTTCGAAAGCGGATAAAGTCAGAGCGGCTCCATCCAGTCCTGAAGACCACGCACCGGTAATGATAATGGTGAAAGCTGTCATCGAACAAATGACGATCGTGTCGATGAAAACTTCAATTGCTCCCCACATTCCTTGTTTTATCGGATGGTTTGTCTTAGCTGTGGAATGAATCATTGGGGAAGTACCCCATCCAGCTTCGTTGCTATAGACGGCGCGTGCGACACCCATCCGAATCACTTGGGCTATAACCGCACCTGTGAATCCGCCGACCGCTGCCATGCCGGAAAACGCACTTTCGAAAATCAAACCGAATACTGGGCCTATTTCAGAAAAATTCTTGAGAATGATAAATAATGACGCCAAAATATAAAAGATACTCATAAAAGGTATGAGCTTTGAAGCGATTTCTCCGATTCTCTTAATGCCTCCATAAATAATGACATAAATAAGAGTGACATAAATAAGCGACGAAGGTATCATGCCGATTTTAAATGTTGAGTTGACCGCTTCGGAGACTGTGTAGTTTTGCAGTGTAATGAAAAAGGTTGTGAAAATGCCGATACCGAATAGGAATGCAGGAATTTTCCAGAACTTAAACTTTTTCTCCTCACCCAACCCTTTTTCCATATAATACGTAGGCCCGCCATAAGGATTTCCTTTTTCATCCGTACTTCTATAATGGACAGCTAACGAAACTTCCACCGTTTTTGTCATCATTCCGAGAAAGGCGGTCACCCACATCCAGAACACGGCTCCCGGACCTCCAACTGCTATTGCGGTGGCTACCCCTCCGATATTGCCGACTCCAACACTTCCGCCAATCGCAGTACTCACTGCCTGGAATGGGGTTAATATCCCTTTCTCTTGATTACGATCCTTCTTCGTAAATAACCTGCCGAAAGTTGCTTTGAAAATATGCGGTAAATAGCCAAACTGAAAGAATTTACTTCCGATCGTAAAGTAAAGTCCAACGAATAACACGGTAAAAATGAGCGGCAATCCCCATAGCCAGTCCACAATTGTTTCTAAGATAGTTTCCATTTTCCTTGCCTCCTTTATTTGTTATCTGAAATGTTTGAACTATTTTATGAGGATGATTTAACTTTAATTCAATGAAAAAATAATTTTTTAGAAGAAAATTGAACGCATGTTCGTATTGTGATATGGTAACCATGACAACTACTTGCTAGAAATGAAAATTAAGATAGCAGGAAAGGGAATGAGGATGATGAGAATTCAAGATTCATGGTTTACAGTCACTCAAATTGATGAGGGGACCTTTGCGATTAGCGAATATGGGCATTGGGAGAAAGTCCATTCTTATTTGCTGTTAGGCAAGGACAAGGCTGTATTAATTGATACGGGACTCGGCATCGATAATATCAAACGAATAACCGACCAGCTAACTGATTTACCGATCGTTGTCCTAACTACACATGTTCACTGGGATCATATCGGGAGTCATGGAGAGTATAAAGAAATTTACGTTCATGCGGAAGAAGAGGACTGGCTAATTAACGGAATTAAAAAGCTGTCGATTGAGCAAATCAGAAAGGATGTGGCAAGAGATATCACAATTCCTGTGCCATCCACTTTTAATCCGGAAACATACACTCCGTTCACCGGAAAACCTACAGGGACATTGCAAGATGGAGATGAAATAAATATCGGCAATAGAAATGTAGTGATATACCATACACCAGGTCATTCACCAGGTCATATATCCATTTTTGATGAAAGCCGTGGTTATTTATTTACTGGAGACCTTTTATATGATGAAACACCAGTTTATGCATTTTTCCCAACAACCGACCCGGTTGCACTAGTGCAGTCATTAAAGAAATTGACAAGCATGCCAAACGTAACGAAAATTTATGGTGGCCATAATACAATTGGTTTGGAGCCTGGCATCCTTACTGAAGTGAAGTCAGCAGTGGAGTATTTGGAAAATAGAAATCTCGTGCGTCATGGTACGGGAATACATCGTTTTGAGCAATTTTGCGTTCAATTTTAATAAGCGCCTTTTACCTTGCAAGAGTTTTCTCTGGGCAAGGTTTTTTATTTACTTTTTGTATGCGTTTGTATACAATGAATAAAATAGTATATAATTGTATACAACTGGAGGTTGATTCTTTGAGAAATGGTCATCAACAAGGAGAAAGACGGAGAGGAAGAGAAGGCGGTCCATCTCGTGGCGGTGCCAAAACATTCCGAAGAGGACGAGTACTTGCGTTTTTAGAAACCCTTCAAGTAAAGAGGGGGACAATTGCGGACCAATTGAAAAAAACCGAATTCCAATCAATCGAGCAAATACTGATTGGTGAGTTAAAAGCTATTGATCTGGTGATCGACGAATACAAAAATCTCTTTGAAATTCAGGAGGGAGAAACGACAGCATCAGAGGCCTCGATGGAACAAGAGATAAAGGAGGAAAACAAAAATGAAGAGCATTAATTCATACATTGATCAACTATTTGCGCCGACTGATGACGTGCTAAATCATGTGCTTGCTTCTATTAAGGAAAATGGGATGAGATCTATTTCTGTCTCCCCATCTTCGGGAAAACTACTGACAATGCTTGTTGCCATAACAGGAGCTACAAAAGTACTGGAGATTGGAGCGCTCGGGGGTTTCAGTGGTATTTGCCTTGCAAGAGGCTTCGGGAGTGCTGGTCATCTAACTTCGTTGGAACTAGAGCCGGCTTTTGCTGAACTGGCGCATCAAAATTTGTCGAAGGCAGGATATGCAGAGCAGGTAACTTACAAAACGGGTCCAGCCATTGACAGTTTAGAAGAATTAAAGGCCGAAGGGACGACATTTGATTTCATTTTCATTGATGCGGATAAAGAAAACTATAAGAACTATTTGGAGGCATGTATCGAATTGGCAGTTCCCGGAGCACTCATTGTGGCCGATAATGTTTTAGCAGGTGGTTCGGTGGCAGAGCTGGCTGAACCGAAAAAACGGTATACTGAGCAAATGATGGAGTTCAATGAACATGTGGCAAATCATCCTAAATTAGAATCGATCCTTTTACCAATCGGTGACGGAATGACGGTTTCCCGAGTGAAATAATAAAAGGTGTTTGCTCCTATTGGTTTGAATGGATTCTGTAAGGGAAGAGAATGAGTAAAACTTCTCGGAGGTGAACCATATGGAGTCTAAATACACTGATTGTTATCGGATCTGCTTGGAGTGCTTAGAGGCTTGTAATTCTTGTTATGACGCATGCTTGAAGGAAGAGGATGTCAAAATGATGGCGGGCTGCATCCGACTTGATCGAGAATGCGCAGATATTTGTGCATACACCGCGCAAGCAATTTCTCGTAATAGTCCATTTATCGAAGACATCATGTCACTTTGCGCCACTATTTGTGAACGCTGTGCAGAAGAATGTGAGAAGCACGATCACGACCATTGCAAACGTTGCGCAGAAGTCTGTTTTAAATGCGCTGCTCTCTGCCGAGAAATGACTGCGGCGTAGTGTGGTACTCAAAAAACACTCAGGTTTACTGAGTGTTTTTTGATGTATTCATTAAAAAGTACCATCCTTCTAATCAATGATTTTTCACTTGCTTATTATAAACGATCAGTAGAGAGAGGAAGAGAGAAGAGGATAAAAACATAAAATAAGTATTTGTATTAAAATATTGACTGTTAACATGCAGGGACATAAAAGAAATGATCGTCTCAATGTAGCTCCAATCTATATGCCCAACATCTTTTTTATATGTTTCCGCCAATAGAGATTTATATTGTAAGAAAGAACTTCTTTGGTAAAGTAACGAAATGACCAAGTGAAGTAACGTTACCGTCATTCCTATAGTAAATACAGCGGGTTTCATACTAAAATGTTTACATATTGTTACCGTTAAATAGACTAGATAAACAAACATACAAGCAAGAATAGGGAGTAATAACATTGCTGGGTTCCCATTTCCTGATTCATCACCATGTGCTGGAGTTAGAATATTACAGATCCAAAATATCGGGATGGCCAGAATCAGGATTCCAATAATAAAACATATATTTCTTTTCAATTTAAATCACATCCACTTTTTTAAATATGAACATTCTTTACTTTTCCGTCAGCACATAAATTTTAAGATAAGGGTAGTTTCCTAATAAAGAAATTATCATGAAGTTCAACTAAATTGTATTTTATACGTTAAGTTGATTCCCGTGAAAAGAACGGAGAAGGAAATAACGCTGTGGCACTCGCAATTCTTCGTATGAAGCTAAAAACGTTTTATTATCATAAACAGCTTCATCGAGGTGGATATCGATTTTTTGGGGAGTAATTTCAACAATTGCATAGGGAGCTGTCGGTCTTGAGTTTCAACCTAAAGATCCAGGATTTAAATAGATTGTCCTCTCATTGTTAAAAAAGTGGACGGGGTGGTGATGTCCAAAACAGATTAAGGCTTCCTTGTTGTCCCTAAACATAGCAGCGACATGAGAAAGACTTGGCTCCACAATGCGGCTGAACGGATCATTGCTTATCGGAGCTGTTAGTTTGTTCGGTTGGATGTGATAATGTGTAAACAGGATCGAATGTCCATCGATCGTTCGACTAATAATACGGGACAGCCTCTTCAGTTTATGGATGAAATCTTGGTCCAAGCGATCTGCTATCCATTGATGATGTTCTCTGGCATGTGAATGGCTTGATGGATATTCATCATTAGTAAGCAGAGCTAAAACGGCTTCATCATGATTGCCGGTGACCATTGAAATATCCTCTCTTTCGAACAAAGTACAAAGTACTTCATTTGTATTAGGGCCAATTCCAATCATATCCCCCAGGCAGTAAATATGGTCAATATCCTGATTATCCAGTTCTCCAAGGACGGCATGTAAGGCAGGAGAATTCCCATGAATATCTGTCACTACTCCAACTTTCACAGTTGCACACCTTCTTTATTTTTGTATTAAATTATATCATATGATGGAATATTCAAATACCATGCAGTGAAATTTGCTAGCAAATGGATTCAGAAGCTGGGAGGGGACATCGAATGACACAGTTTTATTATTTATCCTCAAAATCTCCGCTACCTTCCGGAGTATTTGGAGAGGAGAAAAAGAAATCAGGGAAGGGGCATTTGACATTTGAATCGGAAGTAGCGGAGGCGTCCATCACAGTGAAACTTCTAGATGGAAAAGGTCCTGACAACTTGTCGTATCCCTATCAGTATGAAGTCTATTCCAATGGAGGTGATTTCGGGGCCAACAAAACTAATTTGAATGAGCTCGATAGGAAGTGTCTAAGTACCTTGCTAAGCTATGTAAAAGAAGCGGTTAATCGGAGTTTTGTTGTTGAGTTCTTTACCGCCTGGGCAGGAGAAGAAGATTTGGAGCCCGTTCAAGTGACTGAGCTGTCACTAACGGAGTTGAATCGGGAAGCATTACACCTGAAAAATCTTGAAAAGCTGAGAATCTATAGACAAGTAAGATAGCAGAAAACCCAATCAATGAACTGCACCCCAATTGTTAGACACCATCTAACAATTGGAGGTGCAGTTTTTCTATGGCTAAATTTACTGCAGAAGATAAGTTACAAGCAGTTAATCGTTATTTAAATGGCAGAGAAAGTTCAATTGAAATAGCTAAGTCTTTAGAGACAGATCATAAAGCCATCCTTAAGTGGGTCAAACAATACGAATATCATGGTGCCAAAGCTTTTAGTAAGTCTTGTACAAATTACACACAACAGTTTAAACTGGACGTACTCAATTACATGATTGAACAGGGCACATCC